>NZ_JBBOWY010000002.1:0-1393630 GCF_038007325.1 Paenibacillus sp. FSL P4-0127
TGTCGCATAATTGTTATTGTACGACATTTACCGTTTTTTGACCGTTGGCTCTGAAATTATGAGGTGATGCGCGGTGAAAGTTGACGGAAAATCGTGATTTTTTCTTATTGACCTGTAGCGTTGATGTTAGAAAAACCACCTAGGAATATGACGGGCAAGTGACGACACAGGGTTTAGGGGGCAAAACTTGTTGATTGGTCCGAATGAATTCGTGGATGACTTGTATACGGATAATAACCCCGATACGGTGAAGTGGTTTGACATGCTCATGCGAAAACATCCAGAAACCTATCATCACTGCGTACGGGTAGCCATGCTTGCGGAGAAGATTGCGGAGCCGCTGGGCATCGGCGGGGCGGAGAAGGACAGTTTAATACGGGGCTGCTTCATGCACGACATCGGAAAAACGATGATACCGCGCGACATTATCGAGCATTGCGGGCCTTTGACGCAGCGGCAGTGGAATATCATCAAGCTTCATCCGGTGGTTGGCGCCGAGTTGGTGGAGGTGAATCCGGCCTTTGGGCCGGATATTGTCGCTGTCGTTCGATGGCATCATGAGCGTTGGGACGGAGGCGGGTATCCCGACGGCTTAAAAGAAGAGGAGATTCCTTTTAACGCGCGGGTCTGTTCCGTGGTCGACGCGTTCGATTCCATGACATCGGACAGGCATTACCGCCTGAAAAGGCTGACGATGAGCGAGGCCAAGCTGGAGCTGCTGCGGCACAGCGGGACGCAATTCGACCCCGACATCGTTCACGCATTGATGAAGCTGTCCGACGACATGCTGAACATTTATTCGATGCTTTAATTTTGGCGCTGCTGTTCCGCGGCCATGCGCTGGGCGATGTCGCGCTTCAGCTCGAGGAACAGCGGGTCTTCGGCCACATCCTCGCGGCGCGGGCGCGGAAAGGGGACTTTGACGGTATGCAGCACCCCGGCCGGACGGCCCGAAAACAGATAAATCGTATCCGACAACATCAGCGCTTCGTCTATGCTGTGTGTGATCAGCAGGACGGAGCGTTTGTTTTCCTCCCACATTTCCAGCAGCCAGCGCTGCATGTCGCTGCGCGTCAAGGCGTCCAGCGCGCTAAACGGCTCGTCCAGGCACATCACCTCCTGGGGAGCGAGCAAGCCCCGCAGGAAGGAAGCACGCTGCTGCATGCCGCCGGACAGCGTATGGGGATACGCTTTTTCAAAGCCGCCCAGCCCCGCTTTCTCCAGCCATTCCCGCACTTCGCTCCGCGAGCCCGCGCGCTTCATTCCGGCGATCTCCCGCGCCAGCACGACGTTGTCCTCGATGCTGCGCCACGGGAACAGCGCCGGCTGCTGCGGCACATAGCTGATGTGGCCGCGCTGTCCGGTCACCTTGGCGCCCTGCAAATAGACCTCTCCTTGACCGGGGGCGGTCAAACCGCCGACAATGTGGAACAAGGTGCTTTTGCCGCAGCCGGACGGGCCGATGATAGAGACGAATTCGCCGGCGCGCACCTCCAGCGAAATATCCCGCAGGACGGGAACTTCCTTGCGACGTTCACGAAACGTTTTGTGAATATGGCGCACCTCAAGCGCTAACGGGGCAGCCGTTTGTTCTCCGATATGAGCATTCATGCGGGCACCTCCCCTTTCTTCCGCCAAACGGATGATGGTTGTTTTTTACGGCGCATGCTTTAACGATCTTTCCCGTTCGCCGGCTTGTAACGGACCAGCCATTTTTCCAGCAGGGCGACGCAGACGAACATGGCCAGGCTGATGGCGACGATGATGGCGATGGCAACGAAAATTTTATCCGTGCGAAACGACGATTTTTGCAGCAGCATATAGTAGCCGATCCCTTTGTCCGCGCCGATCCATTCGGCGATAACGGCCCCCATCACACTATAGGTCGCGGCGATTTTTACGCCGGAGAGGATGGCGGGAAGGGCATGGGGGACTTCCAGTTTGCGAAAAATCTGGCCTTTGGACGCCCCGATCATCCGCATGTAGTTCAGCATCACCCGGTCCGTGCGGTCCAGTCCGTCCATGGCGGCAACGGCCACGGGGAAAAAGCAGACGAGCGTAATGACGATGATTTTGGGCAGCATGCCGAAGCCGAACCAGATCATAAGCAGCGGAGCCAGCGCGATGCTGGGCACGTTTTGGCTCAAGATGATCAGCGGGTAAAGCGATGCTTTCAGAAACGGCACATAATGCAGCGCAAAAGCGACCAGCAGGCCGACCAGCGTGCCGATGGCGAATCCGGCCAGCATCAGGCGCAGCGTAGCGAAGGTATGCTCCCTTAAACCGGCCGCCTCGGCAGCCGCTTCGCGGCCGATGTCGAGCGGGCTGGGCAAAACCCATTTATCAATATTGAAGAAGATCGTAGCCCCTTGCCAAACAAGCAAAAACAGGATGACCGCCGCAAGCGGCGGCCATACGCTGTTCCACAGGCTGCGGAAATTCATGGGCGGTATTTCGCGGTCAGCTTATCCATGCTGACGCCCTGCGGGTTGTAGGAGATTTTAATCTGCGAAATGATTCCGGTGCTGCCAAACTCGATAACGGCTTCGTTCATCTTTTTGACGATGGCCAGCAGCTCGTCCAAATCGCCCTCCATCGTGGTCTCCAGCGGATTCACCTGATATTTGACCCCGGAGGCCTGAATGACCTCGATTGCGCGGTCGACATACGGAATGACGTCTTCGCCGTTTGGCGTTTTCGGAATGATCTGAATGCTAAGCAGTGCATTTGGCATAAAATTCAGCATCCTTTCTTGGGTTTATTTTTCTTTTTACTCGGCAGGCAAAAAATCGTTTGTAAACGCGGCGCCGACATCAAGCGGCTTCTCCAGCAGCCCGCGCTCGTGCATCCAGTCGGAGTAGTTCTGCCATACTTCCTTTTTCTGCTCGCCCCAGCGGGCCGCGTCATCGCGGTATTTCGGGCTAAGCCACTTCTGGCTGGCGACGACCAGGTCATGGTCCAGTTCAGGCACCGCCTTCAGCAAAATTTGCGCGGCTTCGTCCGGATGATCGGCGGCGTAATTGTATCCTTTGGACACGGCGCGCATAAACGATTTGACCAGCTCCGGATCGTTTGCGATCGTTTTCTCGTTCGTCACGATAACCGGCGTGTAATAGTCGAGCTTATCGGAGTAGTCCTTGACGTACAGCATATCGAGCGGCTCGCCCCGGAGCTCCGCTTCAATGCCGGTCCAGGCGTAGAAAATCCAGGCGAAGTCGATGTCGCGCTTCACGGCGGTGAAGTAGTCGGCATCCCCGATGTTGAGGAATTTGACTTTGCCGACGTCGGCGCCTTCCAGGTCCATGATCGACTTCATGACGGCCTCTTCTACCGGAGATCCCCAACCGCCGTACGTTTTGCCTTCAAAATCCTTCGGCGATTTGATGTTTTTGCCGGCCGGAGCGGCGAAGCCGGAGGTGTTGTGCTGAATGACGGCCGCGATCGATACGAGCGGAACGCCTTGCGTCCGGCTCTGCGTGACGTTCTCCTGCACGCTGACGCCAAACGGCGCCTCGCCGGAAGCGACCATCGCTTCCGCGCCGCCGGAGCCGGGGAGCACGATATCCACGTTCAGGCCTTCCTCCTTGAAATATCCCAGCTCTTTGGCGACGTATAAACCGGTATGGTTCGTGTTGGGGCTCCAGTCGAGCACGAGCTTAACGTCGCGCGGCGCCTTGGCCCCTCCATTGTCCGCGGCGGCACCCGCGGCCGGATTGCCTTCGCTGCCGCCGGCGGCTTGGCCGCCGCAGCCGGCCAGGACCAGCAGGAGGCAGGATAGGGCCGCCGCCAGGGAAGTCCGTTTTTTTCTTTTCACAGCCATTCTCTCCTTCATCTCGTTAAATTTCCGCTAGTTGTGTTCATCTGTAACCTGAAGGCGCCCGAAAGCTTTATGGCCATAAGGTCCGGACAATAAAAAAACGTCCCGGATTCGGGACGCTGATCGGCGGGCGGAATTTAAAACATCCAAAATCATTCCATCCATGACGGCTCCCTACGCTGGCATTATCCAGATCAGGTTTAAGGGTCAGTATCTTGGAGGGATACAATCTCAGCCGGCCGATTCCAGCACCCCTGAACGATTCAACTGCAGAGTTCAATAGTCATTATAATTTTCTCCGGCGCGTCTGTCCAGCCCGGCAAAGGGAGGAGGTTTGAAATATCAGGAGATTTGCTTTCTATTTGGAAAACCGTTATAATTGAACCAATAGATGGTTTGAAAACGTGATATTTCACGTATTGAAAGGGTGCCGCTTTTGCGGATGGAACTTTTTTCAATGTGTGATTTTTTTTGATAGGCTCAACGCTCTTGGTGTGCCCCAATAGCGCCAGGAGCCGTTTTTATTCAGCTCATACAAGCGGCGTTTGGCTGCTTGCCGAATTGGTTGACCAACATCCATTTTGAGGAGGAAAATGATGAGCTACCGTAAAAAACCGTTGGAGGAAATTCCCGAGGAGAACACCCCGGTCTGGTCATGCACCAGCGAGGATTGCAACGGCTGGATGCGGGACAATTTTACGTTCGACTACACGCCGGTATGTCCTTTATGCTCTTCGGAAATGGAGAAGGGGATGAGGATGCTGCCTCAACTGAAAAATCCCACCTTCGATCCCAGAACGTCTTCCTAGGCTAATCCGATTTTTGTATAAATACCGTTGCTTGCCCCCAAACAGCCGTGTTCGCCCCAAAGCGAATGCGGCTGTTTGCCGTTTTGCGGCAGCCGGGAGAAAAAGATTGCATCTCCATTTAAAATCCACTATGTTGGAGGTACTACACGAAAAACAACCAGAAGGGGGGAATTTGCCCGCCTATGCATGGAAATTACAAGGTGGCATCGCAGGTTTTCGACATTCCCTCCGGAAGCAAGCAAAGAAAATTCGCGGTTTTTCTGGCCATTTTGATCGTGGCCGTGTCGATGGCGGCGATTCCGCTCGGTTTGAGAAATTCGCCCGGGCTGGAGCTTTTTTTTGCCGCCGCCATCGCCTGGCTGATCTTCGGGGATCTGCTTACCGCCTTTATCGCCTACAGCCAATACCGGGCGTCCGGGATTCCGTCGCTGCTGGTCTTGTCCTGTACCTATCTGTTTACCGGAATCATTACCGCCGCACATATCATTACGTTTCCGGGCCTGTTTTCCGATGCCTGGTATTTTGGCGAGCGCAGCCAGGCCGCGGGATGGTTGTGGGTGTTTTGGCATAGCGGTTTTTCTTTGGGTATATTATTGTACGTGCTCACGCAATCGATATGGCCGAAGCCGATCGGGAAAAAGGAGCATATTTTCAATTGGGGCGTGGCGGGGATTTCGTTTACTCTGCTGCTTGCGCTTGGGCTCATTGATTTGTCGATCTTTGGGGAGCGGGCCTTGCCCGAAATTATTCGATACAGCGATTACCGGCAGTTAAATTCGACCGGACTCGGCCCTGCCGTATGGCTGCTGAACTTGGCGGCACTGCTCGTGATGGCCTTGCGAAACAAAGGCCACACGGTCCTGCACTTATGGCTGACGGTGGCGATCATTGGGCTTCTGATGGACGTGACGCTGACCTTGCTGGCCGGCACCCGCTTTTCGCTCGGCTGGTACATGGCCAAAATCAACTCGGTCGTAGCGGCAACGGTCGTAATCTGCTCGGTGGTTAACGAAGTAAACCGGCTTTTTATCCGGCTTTCGGAACAGCATCGGCAATTGATTGCGTCCGGCATCGAACTGGAGAAGGCCAACGAGAAATTAACCCGGCTGACCCAATTGGACGGGTTGACCGGAATTCCGAACCGCCGCCGGTTTGATGAGATTTTGTCGCGGGAAATGGTATCGCCGGGGGATAGATCGACGTCCTTGTCGCTGCTGATTATCGATGTGGACTGTTTTAAAGCCTACAATGACCACTATGGACATCAGGGCGGAGACGAGGTGCTGCGTTCCATCGCCCAAGCGATCCACAAGAGGGTGCAAGCGATGGGCGGATTTGCGGCGCGTTACGGCGGGGAGGAATTTGTCGTGATCTTGCCGGATTGCGGCGCCGGGGAAGCCCGGAGTATAGCGGAGAGGCTTCGCAGGGCGGTGTCCGGGTTGGCCATCCCCCACGAAGTTTCCGCGGTTTCCGGCTCAGTCACGATCAGTATCGGGGGCTGCTGCATTCAGCCGTTTGATCCGGTCGACGGGCAGGAATTGATCGGCAGCGCCGACCGCTCCTTGTACAAGGCCAAGGAGGCCGGCCGCAACCGGTCTGTGGTCGAAGGCTGGACGGAATCGCAGCCCGCGGAGCTTTAAGCGGAATCGGAAGGGTTGTCGAGGCTTGCCGTCATGGCGCGGTATTGCTTCAGCATAAACAGCCGCCAGCGGACAATCATTCCGTAGGCCAGCAGAAAGAAGACGGCGCCGGTCTGAATCACGGAGATATATTGCTCCACCGCTTCGTGCAGCAGCATGCGGACAGCGAGCAGGCCGATCAGAATAAAAATAAAGCTGCGCGAGCGCTGGGCATAAACCTGCCCGTTCACCTTCTCGAATTTCGTGGTCCGGATGAGCGGATAAGAGAACAGCAGCCAGCCGAGAGCAAAGGCGATGATTCCCCAAGTGACGGGAATATGCGTCTCGGGAACGATGAACATCATGAACCCGGTCGTCATGCCGAGCGGGGGGATGATGATTTTCTTGATCGTCACGGGCCTGCGGCTTGCCTTAAGGCGGATAAACAGCACGGCAATCGCCATGGCCATGGCGCCGAAGGTAAAGGCGATTTGCATGTAAGACGGATTAATCGCATGCATGGGAGATCGATCCCTTTCTATATAAGGAAGTTATTGTTTGACAAAACTAAATACTTGTTAATAGTGCGTGTTCAAAAAGTCGGGTTTTCAGCACCGAGAAGGTTGGATGAAGCTAGGGACTGAGTAGCGGAGCGTACGTTTTGGGTACGTGAGCAACGGAAGGCCCGGCTGAATCCAAGATTCGATGTCGAGACCACTTCCTGACCTGCTTCGTGATCAAAAGACGACTTTTTGAACAACCTCTAATAGTATTTCGCGAGAACATTATAACATAATCGGCCGCTCATGTTTCAAACCTGCAAGGTAAGGGGGAAGGAAAATGAATAGCGAATTTACGGTTGCGGTCCATTGTCTGTTGTTTCTGGACAATCAAGGAGAGCAAATGGCCAACAGCGAGCAAATCGCCTGCAGCGTCGCGACCCATCCGGCCCGCGTGCGCAAAGTGCTTAGTTCGCTGCGAAAGCACGGATTGGTGACCACGAAGGAGGGGGCCGGCGGGGGATACCAGCTCAACACGGAACTTGCGCGGGTCACCTTGGGCGATTTGTACCGCCTGTTTGCCCGCGGTTCGCTGCACCCGGGCTGGTGCTCCGGCAGCGATAAGTCCTCCTGCCAAATATCGTCCAACATGCATACGGTCATGGACCGGATTTTCAGCGGCGGAGAGCAGCGACTGGAGTCGTATTTCGATGAGCTTTCCTTGTCGGAGGTCAAACGGATGGTGGACGAAACCGGCAGCCAGGCCGGAAGAGAGCGCTGCACGGGGAAATATGAGAAACGGGTAAATATGAGAATATGAAGAGTATGCAGGATATGCAGGGTCTGAAGGATACGAAGGGTCTGGAGGGTCTGTTGGAAGCGCGGGAAGCCAAAGGGGGAATGATGGGGTGAGTATTTTTAAGCGAACGGATTTCAGGTTGTTTTTTGCGGGCGCTTACGCGGAGATGGGCGACCCGGGGATTCATTTATGCGAACTGGACTTGCGCAGCGGCGCAATGCGTATTCTCGGGCAAACGGACGGGATTGCGAACCCGTCTTTCCTGGTCGCGGATATGGAGGCATGGCGGCTTTATGCGGTCAGCGAACAGAGTGAAGGGAAAACGGTCAGTTTTGCGATCGACCCGGCGGATGGCGGCTTGACCAAGCTGAACGAGCTTCCGACGCTCGGGGCGGATCCCTGCCATCTCGCATTGGCGAAGGCTCGCGGGGCCTGCCTGCTCGCCTCCAATTATTCCAGCGGCAATGTGAATAGCTTTGCGCTGGGCGAGGACGGAGCGCTGGCGGGGATACGATCGAACGTTCAGCACGAAGGCGGCGGCGTTCATCCGGAACGGCAGGAGGGGCCACATGCCCACAGCGCCGTTCCCAGCCGGGACGGGAAGTACATTTACGTCTCCGATTTGGGAATCGACCGGATCGCTATATACCGGCTGGAGGACGGAAAGCTTGCTAAACACGGGGAGTTGCGGCTCCCGGACGGCTCCGGACCGCGCCATTTTGCCATTCATCCTTCCGAGCGGTACGCCTATGGGATAAACGAATTAAACAACACGCTGACCGTATACGCATACGATCCGGGGCAAGGGCGCCTGGAGCCCTTGGAGCATGTCGGCACTTTGCCCGGGGATTTCCGGGGCGAAAACTATCCGGCCGACGTTCACCTGTCTCCGGACGGCCGTTTCCTGTACGGCTCCAACCGGGGGCACAACAGCCTCGTCCGCTTCCGCATCGATCCGGGCAGCGGCAAGCTTAACGACCCGGAATGGACCGGCACCGGCGGGAACTGGCCGCGGAACTTCGCCGTGCTGGACGGCTATGTGCTGGTAGCGAACCAATACAGCGGCAATATCGCGGCATTCCGGCGGGATGCGGAAACGGGCCAGCTGTCGCCCGCGGGCCGGGAGCTGGCCATCGCCAAGGTTGCTTGCATCGAGCCGCTGAACCCGGGAGCGTTGTAGAAGCAGGGACTGGGGATGCCGGCAGAAGCGTGGCGCGTACTGCGTTCGGAGGCCTTTTCGCGCGCCCCGTCGCCATGTTAGTACACCCGTTTACGCCCCTTTCGGCCTCCTTTCACTGGCGTTGCATTTAACGGAGGTAATTAGGCAGGGATCCGCTCCCGCCGGAAATCTAACGGTTGTACCAACCGCTATTTTGCGAAAAAAGACCCATTCTAAATTCTAACGGTTGTGAACGCTGCTATTTGCCCTGATTTGACCCCAAATAGCCGGGTTTAAGCGAAATAAGCGTCATGGCAACCGTTAGAGTTTGAAAATGGCGTTGCAGGAGTAAATATCCGCTGTGGCGACCGTTAGAATGCAAAAGAGAAACGCGTCTTGTCAAGTTTGATGCAATAGTAATGCCCCTTGTCTGAGAATAGCGGCAATTTATGTCGTTATTTCCTTCGGTTTACGCTGGATTGTTGAGATAGGGGGAAAAAATGTCTCTATTTGTGCGCAGATCGGCTGAAATCAAACAAATATACGTGTCGGACAAACAATAGCGGCAAAAAAATCCTCTATTTTTCCGGATGAATGTACAAAGCGAGATATAGCGACATTTTTTGCCGTTAACTTGGCCTAGCCTGACCTGATCTAACCTGATCTAACCCGATATAACTTGATCCGACCTAGCCTGATTTCATCTAACCCGACCTAACTTGACCTAACCCGGCTAACCCAGCTAACCCAACCTAACCTCCTGACGTTGCCCTACTTGCCCCAATTTGACCCCAATCACAACTGACCACACTTATCCGAGCTATTCTGCAGTACGCCGCACATCCGCAAACCTGACGGTCCGCCCACGCCAAACTCGTACATTTCAACGAATAACCCCCCCCCCCATTTTTGCGGCTCGTACATTCGCTTTTCGCAATATAAGGGGAGCTTATAAATAATTTGGTTTTTTTGAATAAAATGTTTGACAATTTTAGGCTCCCGATAATAAAATATCACCATAGCATACTAAACAGGTAGGAATAATTTAAAATGTTCTAACCGTACGGACGGAGGAACGCTCTACTTGCCTTGGCAGACACGGGTAGCGGCTCGGTTTGACCGTAGGGATTGGGGCGTTTCTCCGTCCTCCTTTTAGGGCTGTGCCGGAGGCATAAAGCTTGCCGGCGTTTCAAGAAAATATCAGGAGAGCAAGGGGAGTGATACGATGATCAAACTGTGGAAACAAGGGGTTCTAGTGGGTTTGGTGCTGGCGATGCTGACGGTGATGACGGCCTGCTCGGCGGATAATAAGCGGGGCGAGGAGGCCAGTGCGCAAGCCGGTTCTGCAGGCGGCGGGGAGAAGCTTAAGGAAGTGGAACTGCTGAACGTATCCTATGACCCGACCCGGGAGCTTTACGAAAAATACAACACAGCCTTTGCCGCTTATTGGGAGAAAGAGAAGGGTCAAAAAGTTACGATCAAGCAGTCGCACGGCGGCTCGGGCAAGCAGAGCCGGGCGGTGATCGACGGCCTGGGGGCGGATGTGGTTACGCTGGCGTTGGGTTACGATATCGACGCCATTCAGCAAAGCGGACTGATTAACGAGGGCTGGCAGCAGAAATTTGAGCATAACAGTTCTCCTTATACCTCGACGATTGTGTTTTTGGTGCGCAAGGGAAATCCGAAAGGGATCAAGGACTGGGACGATCTGATCAAAGACGGGGTGGAGGTTATTGCGCCGAACCCGCAAACCTCGGGCGGCGCCCGCTGGAACTACCTGGCGGCATGGGGATACGCCCTGCACCATAATAATAACGATGAGGCCAAAGCGCAGGAATTCGTTAAGGAGCTGTACCAGCACGTTCCCGTTCTGGACAGCGGCGCCCGCGGGGCGACGACGACCTTCGTCGAACGCGGACTCGGCGATGTGCTGCTCGCTTGGGAAAACGAAGCCTGGCTCTCCGTAAAAGAGCTCGGCCCGGACAAATTCGATATCGTCTACCCTTCGGAAAGCATCCTGGCCGAACCTCCCGTGGCGATCGTGGACAAAAACGCCGACAATAACGGAACCCGGGAAGTCGCCGAAGCTTACCTGAAATACCTGTACTCGGAGGAAGGACAGACGATCGCGGCGGAAAATTATTACCGGCCGACGCTGGAAAGCGTGAAAGCCAAGTTTGCCGACCAGTTCCCCGATATCAAGCTGTTTACGATTGACGAAGAGTTTGGCGGCTGGGCGCAGGCGCAGCAGAAGCATTTTAACGATGGAGGCATTTTCAGCCAGATTTACGTACCTAAGTAACCGACCGTACCAAGCGGAGGATAGGTCCCGGGAGAGGCGGGCCGAATAAACCGCCGAGCCGCATCCCGGGCCTGAAACAGGAGAAAGGATGAAGTAAACATGCACAGTAGCGCCACAAAGCGCGGAGTACTGCCCGGATTTGGGCTGACCATGGGATACAGCGTGCTTTATCTGAGCTTGATCGTGCTGATCCCGCTCTCCGCCTTGCTGCTGAATTCTACGGGACTTACCTGGGAAAAGTTTTGGGATGTCGCCACGGATCCGCGGGTCTTGGCCTCTTATCGGGTCAGCTTCCTGACCGCGGCGGCCGCCGGCCTGATCGATGCCGTGCTGGGGCTGCTGCTGGCTTGGGTGCTGGTCAGATACGATTTCCCCGGAAAAAGATTGTTCGACTCCATGATCGATCTTCCCTTTGCGCTGCCCACCGCGGTGGCGGGAGTATCGCTGACGGCGATTTACTCGTCGAACGGCTGGATCGGCTCCTTGCTTGAGCCGCTGGGCATCCGCATTGCGTTTACGCCGATAGGGATTACGCTGGCGCTGATGTTTATCGGCATCCCTTTCGTCGTCCGGACGGTGCAGCCGGTGCTTCAGGACCTCGACGCCGAAGTGGAGGAGGCCGCGGCCACGCTGGGCGCCAGCCGGTTCCGCACGTTCCGCAAAGTCGTGCTGCCCGAGCTGCTGCCGCCGCTGCTCACCGGGTTTGCGCTGGCATTTTCCCGCGGCATCGGGGAGTACGGCTCCGTCGTGTTCATTTCCGGCAACATGCCGATGAAGACGGAAATCGCCCCGCTGCTGATCATGTCGAAGCTGGAACAGTTTGACTACGCCGGTGCGACGGCGGTGGCGCTGATCCTGCTGCTCATCTCGTTCGTGCTGCTGCTGCTGATTAACTCGCTGCAGCGCTGGGTGCGCAAAACCGCGAGATAACGGGTCAAACAGGAGATTTCAGTCATGGAGGAGGAAATCATATGGCGGGTTCTGTACCGTTAGCTGCCCATAAGCCTACGGCGCCCGATCGCCAGACCCGAAAAGGGTCGGGCGCCGTGAAATGGGTGCTCATCACCCTTGCGGCGCTGGTGCTGATTTGGCTGATCGTGTTGCCGCTGGCCGTCGTAATCACGGAAGCTCTGAAAAAAGGCTGGGGGGTTTACGTGGAAGCCATCCGCGATCCCGACGCCTTGTCGGCGCTGCGGCTGACGCTGCTCGTCGCCGTCATCACCGTTCCGCTGAACACGATTTTCGGCGTGGCGGCCGCCTGGGCGATCACTAAATTCAAATTTCGCGGCAAGCAGTTGCTCGTGACGCTGATCGACCTGCCCTTTGCCGTTTCGCCCGTCATCGGCGGCCTCATTTACGTGCTCGTCTACGGGGTTCACGGCTGGTTTGGGCCATGGCTGCAGGAGCATGACATAAAGATTATTTTTGCGCTGCCGGGCATCATTTTGGCGACCTTGTTCGTCACCTTCCCCTTCGTCGCCAGGGAACTGATTCCGCTTATGGAGGATCAGGGACAGCAGGAGGAAGAAGCCGCGGTAACGCTGGGCGCGCGAGGCTTCCGGATCTTCTGGAAAGTGACGCTCCCGAACATTAAGTGGGGACTGCTGTACGGTATTATTTTGTGCAATGCGAGAGCGATGGGGGAATTTGGCGCCGTGTCCGTCGTATCCGGCCATATCCGTGGGGAAACCAACACGCTGCCGCTGCACGTGGAAATTTTGTATAACGAATACCAGTTTTCCGCTTCGTTTGCGGTGGCGTCCCTGCTGCTGATGCTGGCGCTCGTCACGCTGCTGCTCAAAAGCTGGTTTACCCGCAAAAGCAGCCATTAAAACAAGGCGCGAGTCCCAAGATTCGCTAAAGAACGGGAGGGCGATAAAAATGGCAAGACCACTAAAGGTAGATGATGTCTGGTTGGAACGAATTGCCGGACTGTTGGGCGGAATGGAATTCGGCTCCCTGAACATCGTCGTTCACGAGGGGCAGATCGTGCAAGTCGAACGCACGGAACGCAAGCGGTACGAATTAAGCTCGGGCAGTTCGGGAAGCTCGGCCGGTTCGGCCAGAACTGCCAAATCGTCCCGCCACGCAGTCAAGTCTTTACGCGAATCGGGATCCGTGCCGAACTGATATTGTTAAACAACCCCGCTCCAGGCAGCGAAGGCCACGCGCCGTGCTGCTTCAGGAGCGGGGTTTTTAAGTATAAACTTCGTGCGATCGGTTGCCTGATACCGCAAGAAAAGCTACCGCTAAGCTCGGTCTGGTTTCCTTGAGAATACGTCGATAGATGTTTTTCTTAAGATTAAAGAATTATAACTCAACTTTCGCAGAACGAAAATCGGCTTAACCGCTGTTAACTGTACAGATGGACTACGAATAAAATCTTAACCTTGACCGTTAACTGCAAATCATACAACTAACTTTACATCTTTTTACCCAATCACTTGTTTAATTGCATTTCATACAACTACATCCTCGTCTCTTTGCTTCTTTATCGAAATATAGCGGAGTAATTGCAGGTTTTACACTTGATCAAGCGCTGTGGCAGCATTTCCGGATAAGCAACTGTACAATTTGCAACTATTCCTTTCAACAATAGACCAAGAAAGCTGGAGTACGAAGCAGGTACGCTCGGATGGAGCGATCGCTTTGCCACAACTGCTGGAACTGATCTACAAAGTCGCCTCGACAACCGGGAATAGTTTTTCAGTGTCAACGCCAGGTCTGGATAGCTGCTTCGTCCAGTTATATCAACACTTACTTGCCAATTTCATACTGCGAAAGCTGAATTATAAATTCTCGGCGGAGCTGAGCAATTCTATAATCGCAAGAAAAACTACCGCTAAATGCGGTCTGGCTTCCTTGAGGGTACACCGGTAGATGATTTTCTTATACACGTCTCATACGTATCTGTTGCGCGTCGCCTCTTTATGTTGCAGCCAACTGCAAAAGTGCAGTTCATAGGGTGTAATTTCCCTCTCGGAGGCGAATGAAATGCAAAAGTGCATCTGTTTGGAGTTGGTATGGAAAAATGTGGTCATATAGGCGGATGTGACATGCGCGGATTTTGCATTTCGAGTGTCCATTTCGGGGCGTTTTGACAAAAATCGCCTGCACTTTTGCATTTCGCGGAAACTTGTTTGCGGCCTGGCTCTGACGGTGTATTCTGACGGCATCCCGACGCCGTGAGCGCCGGGAGTTGTCCATACACTTTTATCGGTCACGCGGTTCGTCGTCTTTTTTGACGTTCGAGTGGCTGCCGCCGCTGCCACCGCTGCCGTCGCCGGAAGCCGCCGGTGGATGGCCGGCATACGGGCGCGATTTCCGCGGTTTGCGGCCGTTCAGGCGATAACCCCAGCCGAAAAGCAGCAGCTGCAGGCCTAATATATAAGGAGCGAACACGTATCCGCCCAGATGGAACAAGGCCAATACGCCGATCAGCGCGGCAAGAATCCGGGCGAGCGCCGAGCTTTCGTTTTGGCGGCGGAGGCTCATCACTGCCGGATAAAACACTCCCAGCGCAAGCCAGGTTGAAACGAGCTGGATCCATGACGCCCAAAGACGCCAGCGGTCAGCCTCTACGGCCGGGGCCGGAAAGGACTCGTCCACCAGCCGCAGCAGCCATAAGAAGGTGAAAAACAACCCGGCCGCAAATAGAAACGGCAGCGAAGGGCGAAAATAACGCCACAACCACTGCCCCCACCCCGGCTGCTCCATCTGGCGCAGCAGCTTGTCCCGTTCGGCGATCAACTGCTCGCTTTCCCTTTCCAGCGTCTTCAGCAGCAGTTCAAGCCGGGCGGCGTCGCCGTCGGCGGCGTAGACCGAAATTTGCGCCAGTGCGTTTTCCGTCGCATAAGGAGCGGCGCGCAAGGAGAGCAATTTGTTCAACAATAAGCGTTTTCCCGCTCCCGAGAGTGCGGGTTTGTCCAGAGCGCGCAGCAGCGCCGCGACCGCGGCCGCGTACAATTCCAGGCTGATCTTCAACTGCTCGAGCCGTTTATGTTCTTCAAACGCCGCTCTGCGGCGGGCGGTTCCGTACAACCAGAGAAAAATCACGAGCGCCAGGAAGGCGGTTACAGCGGACCCCTGATGCAGCCGAAACCAAGCTATCCACTCCGAAAAGGACACCGTGATCCCCCTTTCCATTTTCCTCCTTCCACTATTGCACAGGAGCATGGCGAATTTCAAGGCGCTTCGTCAAAAAAGCGGCAATTCCCGGAAATTGAGGGTGAAGTCTGAAAAGCAAAGTGTTATACTTGGTAGCTGACGATAGGAGCAGGCGTTTTTTGGCGGTTATCGGAAGGAGTGTACATATGGAATTGAACCAGGAGAACCAGGAAAGCCAGGAGATCCGGGTCATCCGGGACGCACCGAGCGTACAAGATTACGTCAAGCTCAGGGAGCAAGCGGGATTAAGCCCCCGCAGCGCGGAAGGAGCGGAAATCGGGTTAAGGAACTCACTGTTCGCCGTATCGCTGTATGATCCGGAAGGATTGGTTGGCATGGGACGAGTGATCGGTGATGGAGGCTGTTTTATGCAGGTCGTCGATATCGCCGTCCACCCGGATGCCCAGGGGCAAGGGCTGGGAAGTAGAATCGTGGGGGAAATCGTCGGTTACTTGGAGACAAGCGCGCCGCCGCTGGCCTATGTGAGCCTGATCGCCGATCCGCCGGCGGACCGCTTATACCGGAAGTTCGGTTTTGAATACACGGCGCCCAAGTCGCACGGCATGTTTATGCAAATCGGCAACCGGGCGTAAAATATTAAGAAAGACCTGCTCAGCACAGAAGTTGCTTATCGGCCATTCCCCGCGCGCATCATACGCCGGTTAGCGCCAACGTTGCGCATCGTGGTCAGCATTTCTGCAAATCGTCACGGAAAAATGATCAGCAAAGGAGATGCAGTTTTGACAACGATCGTTATTGAAATTTTTCTAATCGCCATATTGGCGGGGATCGTGGGCTCAATTCTGGGCCTTGGCGGGGGCATTATCGTTACGCCGGCGCTCACCCTGCTGTTTGGCGTCGACATCAACCATGCGATCGGGGCGAGCATTATATCCGTCATCGCCACGTCCAGCGGCTCGGCGGTGGCTTACCTGCGCGATCGGATCACCAACTTGCGGGTCGGCATGTTTCTGGAGATCGCCACGACGGTCGGCGCAATCACGGGGGCTTTTGTCGGGGCGTTGATCGCGCCGCGGGTTTTATTTTTCATTTTTGCCTTGTTGTTGCTTTATTCGGCTTATTCCATGATCAAAAAAGGCAAGGAGGAAGTGCCGGAGGGCGTCCGGCTTCATCCTGTCGCGAAAAAGCTGGGGCTGCAGGGAGAGTATTACGACAAAGCGATCGGCAAAAGCGTAGCCTACAACATCGACCGGGTCTACGAAGGCTTCGGGGTCATGTACGGGGCGGGCGTCGTTTCCGGCTTGCTCGGGATCGGCAGCGGCAGCTTCAAGGTGATGGCGATGGACGTGTTTATGAAAATGCCGCTGAAGGTGTCCACGGCCACCAGCAACTTTATGATGGGGGTTACGGCGGCGGCCAGCGCGGGCATTTATTTGCTGCGCGGAGACATCATTCCGACCATTTCCGCCCCGGTGGCGCTGGGCGTTCTCGTCGGGGCCACCGTAGGGTCGCGGATCATGCAGCGGCTGAAAAGCAAAACGATCCGCAAGCTGTTTATTCCGGTCATTATTTATATCGCCTGCCAAATGATCTACCAAGGATGGAGGGGTTAATATGAACGAAGGTCATCCTGCGGAAAAAAACCGCGCCATCGAAGCGGAGATCGTCGTCAGCAAAATGCTGCGGATCGGCGTCATCGTGGCCGCCGCCGTGATCATCGCCGGCCTGCTGCTGTTTTTGGTGACGGGGGACAGCGGCTACCCGGGAGACACGTACCCGACAAGCTTTGGGGACATCGCGGGCGGGCTGATCGCTTTGAAATCGGCCGCCATCATTCAGGCGGGGCTGCTGCTGCTGATCCTGACCCCGGTGCTCCGCGTGTTTGTTTCGCTGTTTGTGTTTTTGGCGGAAAAAGATTACCGCTTCGTGCTGATTACGGCGGTCGTTTTCGTCATTTTGATCGCGAGTTTTTTGCTCGGCAAAGCAGGTTGAAGGGAATGGCAAGAACGGCCGGTTGAACGGCCCCGCGAACATATAGACTGGTTTATGGTCAAGCTCCCGGCAGAAGTGCCGGGGGCTCTTTCTATAAGGCCGATAGGACAGCCGGTGTTTTGAACTGCCGTTTTGGGATGATTATAATAAGAGCAGCCAAATTGGGTTAACGACAAGCGTAGAGAGGACGGAATGGATATCTGATGAATATCGCATTGTTTGGGGCCACGGGCACGATTGGAAAAAGAATTTTGGGTGAAGCGCTGCGGCGCGGTCATGATGTGACGGCGGTGGTGCGCGATCCGTCGCGGCTTGCCGAAGCGGACCTGCAGGAAACGGGAACGGAAATGGGGACGGCGAAAAGCAAACGGGGAACGCTGCGCGTGATCGAAGGGGATATTTTGATGCCCGATTCCATCGCCAAGGCGGCGGAGGGGCAGGATGCCGTCATCAGCGCTTACGGTCCGCGCTTCGGGGATGAGGATGAGCTGCAGGAGGCGACGCGCTGCCTGATCGAAGGGACGAGACGCGGCGGCGCCCGCAGGCTGATCGCCGTTGGAGGCGCGGGAAGCCTTGAGGTTGCGCCGGGCGTCCGGCTGATGGATACGCCGGAGTTTCCGGAGGAGATCCGTCCGCTGGCCAGGGCCCACAACGAAGCGCTGGCGTTGTATCAAGCTTCTGACCTGGGCTGGACGGTAATTTGTCCGCCGGCGGTCATTGAACCCGGCATACGGACGGGGCAGTTCCGGATCGGCCTGGATCGTTTAATCACGGATGAACGGGACCAAAGCCGGATCACCGTCGAGGATTACGCGGTGGCGCTGCTGGACGAGGTCGAAGACCCGCAGTTCCAGGGCGCAAGGTTTACCGTTGCTTATTAAGAGAGGAACTAGTTAAAGCTTTAGGTGCGACGGAAATCGGAATGCGATTAAAGCTTTAAGCGCTGCATGGAAATTGGAATGCGATTAAAGTTTTAAGCGCGGTATGGAAATCGAATGCGATTGGAGTGCTGGGGAGCACTGGCATGCGGGATGGATGGCGGAAAGAAGACGAACCGGAAAAAACTGTGCATAAACGGGATGTTGCTAAAGAGTTACGCCAGAGTTACGCTGGCGATGGGCAGTGATTCGGGGAAGGCGGCCGATTCCGTTGATCGCGAATTTGGCGGCTGGATGTGAAGGGAGGAGCAGGGATGAGATTTGTGACAGCGGAGCAAATGCGGGAGATTGACCGGCATGCGATTGTACATATGGGAATTCCGTCGGCCGCGTTAATGGAAAACGCCGGACGGGCGATCGCCGAAGAGGTGCTGGCGTTTTGCCGGGAGCGCCGGCAACAAGCCGGGAAATGGTCAAGACAGTGGAGCGTGGATCAGGCCGCTGCTGAACGAATTTACGATGACGGCTGGGACATTGGCGTGAACAAGCCTTTGCAGGCATTTGGACCGGACACCCGCGAGAGTGGGGCCAGACACGGAGACGGAGGTAACGCTCCTATTCATCAGCTTGCGCGGGCGGGCCAATCGGGTGTCCGCATGGGCGGGTCCATACGGGGAGACGTACGACGGCATGGAAAAAGTGCGTTTGGGGGCAGCGAGCCGCCTTTTGGGCCGGTTTGCCCTAACGCTGGAGGCTTTGGCGAGCTGGGCGCGACGGACGGGTATCCGGAGCATTGGCTGATCCTGGTCGGCAAAGGGAACAACGGCGGCGACGGCCTGGTGTGCGCCCGGCATTTGGCCGATGCGGGCGTAAGGGTAAGCCTGGTGTACGCCGAAGCGCCGGAGAAGCTCGGCGGGGAAGCGGCGCTGCAGCAGCGCATTGCGGAAGCGCTGGGGCTTGCGGGCGCGGTGTACGCTCCCGGTGCCGTGGCGTCGGCCCGCTCACGAGGCGTGACCGGGATCGTTGACGCGCTGCTCGGCACCGGCGCCAAAGGCGCGCCGCGCGGCGCTTACGCCTCCCTGATCCGGGAGGCGAACGAAAGCGGGCTGCCGATCGTCGCAGCCGACATCCCCAGCGGGCTGGACGCCGATACGGGCGAAGCGCACGACCCGTGCATCCGGGCCCGGATTACGGTATGCCTCGCCTTTTTGAAGGCGGGGTTGACGCAGTATCCGGCGGCCAAGATGGCAGGGGATGTGATCGTCCGCTATATCGGCATCCCCCGGGAGCTGCCGCAGGGCGTGGAGGCAGCGGGATTTGTCCTCGCCGAGGAGACGCTGCGCGGCGAGCTCGGGGTGGACCCCGGCCTGCGGCGCGAAGCCGACGGCCACAAGGGCACGTACGGGCACGTGCTGCTCGCTGCGGGCAGCCTGCCGCTGAGCGGCGCCGGCCTGCTCGCCGCCAAAGCCGCGCTCCGCGCCGGCTGCGGGCTGGCGACGTGGGCGCTGCCGGCGGCGCTGCTGCCGCATGTGCTCGGGGCCGTGCCCGAGCTGATGCTGGCGCCGGCCGCCAGCGGCGACGCCGGCGCCTGGAACGCAGCCGCAGCGGGCGAAGTGCTGCGGCTGCTGGCGGCGCGCGATGTGCTCGCGGTCGGCCCGGGGCTGGGCCGTTTCCCGGGCGAGGACGCCTTCCTGCGCGCCTTGTGGGAGGGCGCTCAGCGTCCCCTGGTGGTGGACGCGGACGCTCTCAACATTCTCGCCGCGGCCGGCGGCCTGGCGGCGTGGAAGCGCCGGGACGCGGCGACGGTTCTGACGCCGCATCCCGGCGAAATGGCCCGGCTCGCAGGGCTGGCGACGGCCGAAGTGCAGCGGGACCGCATCGGCCTGGCGCGCCGCTTCGCCCTTCAGCACGGCGTCACGCTCGTGCTGAAGGGAGCGCGCACCGTCGTGGCGGCCCCGGACGGCCGCGTCTTCGTGGGCGTCACCGGGCACCCCGGCATGGCCACTGGGGGATCGGGGGACGTGCTGACGGGCATCATCGCCGGGCTGCTGGCCCAGGGCCTGGACGCCGTTCAGGCGGCGGCGCTTGGCGTGCACCTGCACGGCCTCGCCGGCGAACGCGCCGCTGCCGCCCGGCCTGGATATCCCGCCTCTTTGCTGGCCGGAGACATCATCGAAGCGCTGTAAGCGGCCGAATCTATTGACTCTTTTGGCCTTCCGGAAGATCATTTGTCATTAGTCGAACGGCTCCCCAGGACCGCGAAAACTCGGGGAGCCTGTTGCGCTCTCGTAGAATCGTAGCCCCGGAAATAGCCATAGAAAGCCGCAGCATCGCTCAACCGGGATAGACTGAAGTAGAATAGCCGTAGCATCGCCTACCTGGGACATAGCAAAAGAAAGTTACGGTATCACCTACCTGGATATTGCAAAAGGAAAGTCACGTCATCGCCCTACCCAGAATAACGACAAAAAACGCACTAGCGTTGCATAAAACCTAACGCGAATAATCAAATATTAGTTAAATATGGGTAATTATGATCATTTTTCATGGAAAAAGCATAAAAAATCTCCTATTGTAAAGAGGTAGGTACGTTGTCCATAACTCTCTACAAAAGGAGACCATCCATGGATAACGTTAAAGCTAAAACGGTCATTCGTCAACTGATTTCCTTACTGCCCATCGATGTGCATCAACGTTTACTCTTCGACCATTACACCAAGAAACTTACCACGATGAAAGCGATCATGCTCTTCATCAATGCTCAGTTGAAACAATGGTCATCTTACGGTGAAATGGAAATTGCACTTCGTGCTGAGCCGAAACTTCAGCAGCTTCTACAGTTGGAGAGTATCAGCGGCTCGCAATTATCCCGAAAACTCGATCAGATCCCAACGGAGCTGTTGGAGTGGATGTTTCAGCATCTGGCATCACAAACACAGCAACGTGCTTGCCACCAGGGCCAGAGCGGGAAATTGCACATCATTGATTCTTCCAGCATTCGACTGCCGCTTCAACTTGGAAGTTGGGCCAAGATGTCAAATAAGAGTAGCGGCGTCAAGATGCATCTGCGCCTCGTTGTTACAGCTCCCGACAAGCTATTTCCTGATGCCATGATCCCCAGTTCGCTCAATGTAGGGGATCGTGCGGGGGCCGTTGAACTGGTCGTCCCCTCGGATGCGATTTATGTGATGGATCGCGGTTATGATGATTATGCCCGGATGGATCAATGGGTCCAGGACAACATCCAGTTTGTGATCCGTATGCGAGATCGCGCGCTTGCCACCGTCATTGAGGAGTATCCTGTTCCGGAAGGCTCGAACATCACGCGGGACGCCAAGGTTTGCGTGGGCAGTTCCTTCCGATCCATGGAACATTCCGTTCGTTTGGTGGAGTTTTATGACGAGCAGGAACGGACTTATCGTATTTTTACATCGGTATGGGATAAGACCGCTGAAGAAATCGCGCAGATCTACAAAAATCGCTGGCTCATCGAGTTGTATTTTAAATGGCTGAAGCAACATTTGCGATTGAAGAAGCTGCACAGTCATAAACCACAGGCTATTTGGAACCAGTTATTCTTGGCTTTAATTACTGCCTTGCTCGTGGAGCACATCCGGCACAGCACCCAAACGGCAAAAACAAACTGGCAAGTGCTCCGGATTCTCCGCGAGTATTTGTACCGTTCATGGCGATCCTTTCGAACCGAACTGGATCGGAAACCCAGTCGAAGTAGTCCGGGGAGACGTCCGGGGTCAGGTCCCAAAGCGTTATCGGTGCGCACAATGGTTGGGATAATTAAGCCAAGCAAGTTCAAGGAATAATATCCATTATATACATTTAATGGGACATCGCGACCTACGCATTAGGTAACCTTGGCTTTTTGGTCTTAAGCTTAAAAAATGACTGTAAAAAAATCCATTTATAGTTTCAATAATCCAAATGTGGGTTTTGCTGAAAATTGATGTTAGTGTTCTTGCAACGCTAGTGCAAAAAACGCCGTTATTTCTGACTTTTTACGGTATTGGCGCAAGATAAGGGACATATTGGTCGTTATTTATCCGATGCAGGCGTGGGGAGCCCATTTTTACCAGGAATGGAGAGAAATAAGTACATAAATTGCCGTTATGGGGGACCGGATAATTAAATTTTTGAAAATAACGGCATAAAATGCCGCTATTTTGGTCGAGCTGTCCCCTCGGCGCCCTCTTCTCGGCGTTCTCCCCCGGCACGCCCCTGGGCGTTCTCCCTCGGCGTTCTCCCCCGGCACGCCCCTGGGCGTTCTCCCTCGGCGTTCTCCCCTGGTGCGCCCCTCGGCGCCCTCTTCTCGGCGTTCTCCCCCGGCGCCCCCCTTGCGCCCTCTCTCGGCGCCTCCCCTTGGCGTCCTTCTATCTAGGCCGTTACCATATCGCCGCCGTTGACGTGCACGGTTTCGCCGGTGACGTAGGAGGAGTCGCCGCTGGCCAGGTACACGTAGGCGGGAGCCAGCTCATACGGCTGCCCGGCGCGGCGGATCGGGGTATCCGTTCCGAACGTGGCAACTTCCTCGGCGGAGAAGCTGGAGACGATGAGCGGCGTCCAAATGGGGCCGGGGGCGACAGCGTTGACGCGGATGCCGAAATCGATCAGGGAAAGGGCCAGGGAACGGGTGAACGAAACGACAGCACCTTTGGTAGCGGAATAATCGATCAGTGTTTTGTGCCCTCTGTAAGCGACGATGGAAGCGGTATTGATGATCGAGCTGCCGCGCCGGAGATGGGGCAGGGCGGCTTGCACGAGGAAAAAGTACGGAAAAATGTTTGTTTGAAACGTATGGTACAACTGCTCTTCGGAGATGTCGGCGATGCTGAGCTGCGGGTACTGAACACCGTGGTTGTTCACCAGGACATCGAGCCGCCCGAAGTGGCGCATCGTTTCATGGATCACCCGCTCACAGTTGGCTTTGCGGCGCAAATCGATTTCGATGAGCTGGCAGCTCCGCCCCAGCGCTTCAATTCTCCTTTTCGTTTCCTCCGCGTCGGAGGTTTCCCATAAATAAGGGATGACGAGGTCTGCCCCTTCCTTGGCGAACGCCACCGCCACGGCGCGCCCGATGCCGCTGTCGCCGCCGGTCACGACGGCTACTTTCCCCCGCAATTTGCCGCTGCCGCGGTATTCGGGATTTTCGAAAATCGGCCGCGGACGCATTAAGCTTTCCAGACCGGGCTGTTTTGCCTGATGCTGCGGCGGAAAAGCGATCGGCTGCTCCTTGCAGACCGTTTTTTTGCCGATATACGGATACGCGGGATTCATGATTACTAACAAGCCCCTTCCTAAAAACGGTAATTTTGCTTCATCGTATGCAACCGCCCATGGGGATGTGCCCAGACGGCAGCAGCCACGAAGCGCTTCATTGACTTTTTCTTAAAATATTGATAGCATTTTTTTAAACCTAGCAGGTTCATCGGAATTTGACAGAAGGCTTGGTGTGACGGACCGCCTGGTGCGGTAGGACACTTATTGCGACAGTACACATGGCGGCAGTAAACCTAGTGTGCAGTATACTTAGCGCGAGTACGCATAGCGCGAGTACACATAGTGCGGCGGCAGTACACATAGTCCACAGTATACTTAATCCGAGTACACTTAGTGCACAGTACCCCTAGCACGCAGTACGTTATTACGCAGTACACCTAGTGCACATTACACTTGATGCGGCAGGCCGTTTGGCCTGACGGCGGTCCGTATACCGATTTTGAAAATAAACCATCTGTTGCATAAAGGAGAGAATCCATATGGCAAAAGTTACGATCATTAACGGCAGTCCCACGCCGGGCTCCCGGCTGACGGCTGTCCTTTCCCTGACGGAGGAGCTGCTGGGTAAGGAAGGGTTCGAGGTCCGGCATTTGAATGTCGGCGAGCTGCCGCCGGAAGATTTGATTCATACCAAATTCGAAAGCGGGGCGATCGTCAAGGCGAATGCGATGGTGGCCGAGGCGGACGCGGTGGTTGTGGCCAGCCCGGTATACCAGGCCTCTTATACGGGCGTGCTCAAAACTTTTCTCGATCTGATCCCGCAAAAGGGGCTGGCCGGCAAGGTTGTACTGCCGCTGTTCATCGGAGGCAGCCTGGCTCACCTGCTGACGATCGATTACGCTTTAAAGCCGGTATTGTCCGTGCTGGGCGCCCGCTACATCCTGGGCGGGGTGTATACGGTCGACTCGCAAGTGGTCCGCAAGGAAGAGGGCGGATACGAAATCGCCGAGGAGTTAAAGCTAAGACTGGAGGAGAACGTGAAGGAACTGGTGCGGGAAACGAAGCTGCGCCAGCAGTCGTCTTAGCCTTCCGGTTCACGGGCCGAAGCCGCGTACCCGGCTTTCTTTGGTTGACATCCTCCCCGAATGATTGTTAAAGTTGAAGCATAATCAAAAATGACACGGGGATGTTACCACTCGGGCATAACCTGAACGCTCCAGTACGCACCGATCGTGCGGCCGGGGTTGTTCGGGTTTTTTTGTTACGACAGGTCCGTCCCTGCAATGCCAGCAAGAAGAAAGGAGCATGAACATGACCGGTTTTAGATTCCCGGACAACTTTTTATGGGGCGGGGCAATTGCCGCAAACCAGGCTGAAGGCGCTTATCTGGAGGGCGGCAAGGGCCTTACCCTGGTGGATTTGCTGCCGACGGGGGAGCAGAGAAGAAGCATCATGAAAGGCAGCGTTCCGTCGTTTAAGCCGCTGGACGGCGAATTTTATCCGTCCCACGAAGCGATCGATTTTTACCATCGTTACAAGGAAGACATTGCTCTCTTCGCGGAGATGGGCTTTAAGGCGCTGCGCGTCTCGATTGCCTGGGCGCGTATTTTCCCTACCGGGGAAGACGCCGTGCCGAACGAGGCCGGCTTGAAATTTTACGACGACCTGTTCGACGAACTGCTGAGAAACGGCATTCAGCCCGTTGTCACCCTGGCCCATTTTGATGTGCCGGTGGCTTTGATCGAGAAATACGGCAGCTGGAGAAACCGCAAAATGGTCGAGCTGTTCGAAAGATATTCCAAGACGGTGCTGGAACGCTATAAGGACAAAGTGAAATATTGGATGACCTTTAACGAGATCAATATGCTGCTGCACCTGCCGTTTTTGGGCGCGGGCCTCGTATTTGAGGAAGGCGACAACGTCAAGCAAATTCAATATCAGGCGGCGCACCATCAGCTCGTTGCCAGCGCGCTGGCGGTCAAAGCCTGCCATGAGCTGATTCCGGACGCTAAAATCGGCTGCATGCTCGCGGCCGGCAGCTTTTATCCGTATACGTGCAACCCGGAGGACGTGTACCAGGGCATGGAAAAAGACCGCGAATCCTATTTCTTCATCGATGTGCAATCGCGCGGTGAATACCCGGGGTACGCCAAACGCTTTTTCCGCGATCACGGCCTGACTATCGAGATGGAGCCGGGCGACGCGGAGCTTCTGAAAAAACATACCGTCGACTATATCGGCTTCAGCTACTATTCGAGCCGCACGACGAGCACGGATCCCGAAGTGAACAAAAAAATGACCAGCGGCAATGTATTCGGTTCCGTCGCCAACCCTTATCTGGACAAATCCGAGTGGGGATGGACCATCGATCCGCTCGGCCTGCGCATTACGGCCAACCAGCTCCACGACCGTTACCAGAAGCCGCTGTTTGTAGTGGAGAACGGGCTCGGCGCGCACGACGAGGTCACTCCGGAAGGAGAAGTGAACGACGACTACCGGATCGACTATCTGAAGCGCCACCTGGCCGAGCTGGGCGAAGCGATCCAGGACGGATGCGAGATCCTCGGCTATACGAGCTGGGGGCCGATCGACATCGTCAGCGCCTCCTCCGGGGAAATGAGAAAACGCTACGGCTACATCTACGTGGACCGGGACAATGAGGGCAAAGGCACGCTGAAACGGATCAAAAAGAAAAGCTTCGGCTGGTACAAAAACGTCATCCAATCGAACGGCGAAAATCTCGGCGAGTAACGCGCCGGTTTGATGAAAATGGAAAATCGGAGGTCCCGGGTGCCCGGGGCTTCCCTTTTTACGCTGAAAGCGTTGACAATTCAAGGTTCGCCAGCTACACTTGAGTTGAATCCAAGCCGAATAAAGATCTTTTAGGATTGTTACTGCGCCGCAGGCAAAACCTAAGCCGCCAAAGGTCAAGATCGAAGCGATCTTGATTCGTTTTGACGTGCCGGGGTTTTTTCTGTTTTTACCGGAGAAAATGATATAACGAAGAGGGCATGAGCCGGCTGTCGGCCGGCTATAAAGGACGGGGGGTCATATGAAAATAGCCAAGGTCATTAACAACAACGTCATCAGCGTGCTTCAGGAGGACGGGGCGGAGCTGGTGGTCATGGGCAGGGGGATCGCCTTTAAAAAGAAGCCCGGCGATAAGGTCGACGAGAGCCGGATCGAGAAGGTGTTTGCGCTCAAAAACAAGCAGACCTCCGATAATTTCAAAATGCTGCTGCGCGAGGTGCCCATCGAACTGATCGTCATCGTCGAGGAAATTATCGATTATGCCAAGAAGAACCTCCCCAAGAAGCTGAACGAAAATATCTACGTGTCCTTGACCGACCACATCAACTTTGCGGTGGAACGGCATCAGCAGGGGCTAGAGATCAAAAACGCCCTGCTGTGGGAGATCAAGCAGCTGTACAAGGAAGAATTCAGCATCGGCCTGAAGACGCTGGAGCGGATCAAGCTTAAACTGGGCATCGACCTTCCGGAGGACGAAGCGGCCTTTATCGCCATTCATATCGTCAATGCGGAGATGAACGAAGAAGTCGGCACCACGATGGACATCACCAAGTTCATCCAGCAGATTATCAATATCGTCAAATATCATTTCGGGACGGAATTTGAAGAGGATTCGCTGAGCTATTTGCGTTTTATTACGCATCTGAAGTTTTTTGCCCAGCGGGTGCTCAAGGGAACGCACTATAGGGAAGACTATGACAATCTTTTCGATTTGATCAAGGAGAAGCATAGGGAAGCCGCGTTCTGCGCCGAGAAAATCAAAAAGTTCGTGGAAAAAGAGTACAACCACAAATTAACCAACGAGGAAATGCTTTATTTGACGGTGCATATCGAACGGGTCGTAAACCGTTAATAAAGCGTTGACAAAGAGAAGAAAGCGGTATATTATAGAGCCATCAAAACCATATATCAGCATCTTAATGGGATTGTTACTGGTGATGCAGGCAAAACCTAAGTCGTGAAAAATAGCGAGACATTGCGGTCTACTATTTTTCAAGGCTTAGGTTTTTTATTTGCCAAAAATCACCAAATTATTGCTTTTATTCAAAATAGTGGGGGTGCACAGCATGAATTACGAGAATTTAGCTAAAGAAATTGTTCAGGGCGTAGGCGGCGAAAAAAATGTCGTTTCGCTCGTCCACTGTGCGACGAGACTGCGTTTTACCCTGAAGGACACATCGAAGGCGGACAAAGCCAAGCTGGAGAAGACCGACGGGATCATCACGGTCAAGGAAAGCGGAGGGCAGTTCCAGGTGGTCATCGGAAACCGGGTGCCCGAGGTTTACAACGCTATCGGCCGGGTTTCCAAGATTTTGAGCGACGCCAAGCCCGAGGAGACAACGAAGGGCGGCAAAAAAGGCTTTGGAGCCGTGATCGACGTCATTTCCAGCATCTTCGCTCCGCTGCTTGGGGTCATGGCGGGAGCCGGTATCCTCAAAGGGCTGCTGCTGATCGCCAGCAATTTCGGCTGGCTGCAAACGACGGATACGACCTACATCATCCTGTACGCGGCGGCGGACAGCCTGTTCTATTTCCTGCCGGCGCTGCTCGCGGTTACAACGGCCAGAAAGTTCGGCGGCAATATGTTTACGGCGCTGACGATTGCCGGAGCGCTGCTCTATCCCCAGATCATCCAGTTGAAAACGGAAGGAACGGAGACGCACTTCTTCGGCATCCCGGTGATCATGATGAGCTATTCGTCGACCGTCATTCCGATTATTTTGTCGGTTATCGTGATGAGCAAGCTGGAGAAGTTCTGCAACCGCGTGATTCATGAAAGCGTCAAAAACTTCGTGACGCCGCTGATTTCACTCGTCGTTATGGTTCCGCTGACCTTGATCGTGTTCGGGCCGTTTGGCGTGTATGTCGGCAACGCCATCGCCGACGGACTGTTGGCCGCCTTCTCGTTCAGCCCGCTGATCGCCGGCGCCATTCTGGGCGCGTCCTGGCAACTGCTCGTTATTTTCGGCGTTCACTGGGGCTTGGTCCCGGTATTCATTAACAACATCGCGGTTTATGGCAAAGATGGCATCAAGCCGGCGGCTACCGCTTCGGTCTTCGCTCAGACGGGCGCGGCGCTCGGCGTTATGCTGAGAACGAAAAACAAAAAGCTGAAGGCGCTGGCCGGTTCCGCTACGCTGTCCGCGCTGTTCGGCATTACCGAACCGGCGGTGTACGGGGTAACCCTGCCGCTGAAGCGTCCGTTTATCGCGGGGCTGATTGGCGGCGCCGTCGGGGGAGCGATCATTGGCCAGGCGGGTACGCAAGCTTTCGCTTCCGGGGCTCCCGGCCTGCTGACGCTGCCGATTTTCTACGGACCGGGCGGCCAAGGCTTCCCGGGGTTGATCATCGGGATTACGACTTCGTTCCTGCTGTCCGCAGTATTGGCTTATGTGCTGGGCTTCAAAGACCCGGTTGAAGAAGAAGACAAAGGCAAAGCCGGCGCTTCGGCCGAACCGGCCCGGGATCAGGAACAAGGCCCAGCTTCCGATAAACCCAGCGACATGGCGCTCAGCCCGTTAGGCGGTACGGTGGTTCCTTTGTCGGAGGTGCCCGATCCGGCCTTCGCCGCGGAGGCGATGGGCAAGGGCGTGGCCATCGAGCCAGCCGCGGGCCGGGTCGTCGCTCCGTTCGACGGAACCGTCACCGTGGCGTTCAAGAAGAAGCACGCCTTGGCGGTCGTCTCGGATAACGGAGCGGAAATTCTGGTCCATGTCGGGATCGATACGGTCAAGCTGGATGGTCAATACTTCACTTCGTATATCAAAGAAGGCGATCGTGTAGCGGCCGGCCAACTGCTGCTGGAATTCGACCTGGACAAGATCCGCGAGGCCGGCTACCATACGGTTACCCCGGTAATCGTCACCAATACGTTCGATTATTCCGAGGTGCTCCCGCTTCGGCAGGGAGAGATTAGCGAAGGGGACGAACTGCTACGGATCGTCGGCAACGACGCTGAAGCGTAAAGGGAGCCCGGCAAGGTTTTTCCGGGAAAAAGCTAAGGGATAGCCTTGGTAAATCCGGGAAAAAGCCGAGGGATATCGCCCAGGTAAATCCGGAATAGGTCGAGGAGGATCGCCCCAGTGAATTCGGGAATAGGCTGTGGGAAAGGCCCCGGTAAAATTTCCGAGAACAGGCCGGGCGCTTGCTCCGGCAACAAGAAGTAAGGCTCTCCTCGCTGTTGCGTTGGCCTTGCCCGCTGGTCTTGTCCGTTTGTCTTGCCCGCTGGCGTTTCACTCGGATGCCTTGCCTTGCGGGCAGACCGTTGCATGTCGCCCGTCATGTCCCGTCCAACTGCAGGTGTGCCGATTCAAAATTGTATAGTACAATGGGATTAGGCAATAGGCAGACACTTAAGGAGGATCGCTACATCATGCAGAAGTTGGTTTTTTTTGTGGGCGTCGCCGGAACGGGGAAAACGACGGTGGCCCGCAAGCTGGCGTTTCGCATGCCGGCGGCTTTTTTGGACCGCGATACGGTCGGCGGACGTTTCGTCGAAAAGATACTGGAGATGAACGGGCTGGACGTTAACGACCGGGACTCCGATTTTTACAAACATCATCTTCGCGATTTGGAGTATGACACGACCAAGGACATTTGCATCGAAAATTTGGCTGCGGGCCAAAATGTGTTTATGATCTCCCCGTTTACGGCGGAGCTTAAAAACAAAGCTTGGATTGAAGAGGTGCTTCAGGCGGCGGGGTTAAGCAAACGCGAGGTGGACGTCAAGGTCGTTGTCGTCACTTTAAAGGATATGGAGACGCAAAAAGAAAGGATCATCGAGCGGCAAACCGAGCGCGATACGTGGAAGCTGGAGCACTGGGACGACTTCAAACACCGCGTCCAATTCTTGCCGGAAATCAACTGGGATATCCCGTCCTCATCGATTTATGTCTTTGACAACAGCGGCGACCTGACGGAAGAGAAGCTCGAAACCGTATTCCAATTCGTGCAGGGCGTCGGCGTCGAGGTTTAGAGTCCGTAAAACCCTAGGGAACTCATATAACATACTAATAGCAGCAACGCCTGTCCGGCGGCCTTTGGCCGTTTTTGGGACAGGCGTTTTTAGTTGTGGATTACACTTGAACCGGTAATGGGGCGATTACAATAGCCGTCGGATCTGTTTTATAATGGAACGGCATAGTGTTGCAGGCATGCTGATTAAATGTGAAAAATGGATGAGTCTGACGCATTCGGACGGAGGGGGAGAATGGTTTGGATATGAACGCTTATTTGCGAAAAATCGCCTTGCGGCGGGAGGAAGTGCCCTCGTTTGAGCGGTATCCGTTTCACCTTCCCGCGGTGGCTTCGCTGGATCAGATGGAGTTCCATCCCAAGGTCACATACATTGTCGGTGAAAACGGGATGGGAAAATCGACGCTGCTGGAAGCGGTGGCGGTCGCGCTCGGCTTCAATCCGGAGGGCGGAACGCTGAACTTCAACTTCGCGACGGCGGAGACGCACTCCGAGCTCCACCGCTACATCCGCACGGTGCGCGGGGCGTTCCGGCCGCGGGACGGGTTCTTTTTTCGCGCGGAGAGCTATTACAACCTGGCCACGGAAATCGACAAACTCGACCGTGAACCGGGCGGGGGCTCTGTGATCGCGTCTTACGGCGGGAGGTCGCTACATATGATGTCGCATGGGGAGTCTTTTTTCGCGGCGTTTATGAACCGTTTCGGGGGCCGGGGCCTTTACATCATGGACGAGCCGGAAGCGGCGCTGTCGCCGTACCGGCAAATGGCGATGCTGTCGCGCATCCACGATTTGGTCCGTGCGCATTCCCAGTTTATCATTTCCACCCACTCGCCGGTTCTAATGGCTTATCCCGACAGCGCGATCTACCAGTTGACGGCGGACGGCATCCGCACGGTCAAGCTTGAAGACACCGATCATTACATCATTATGAAGGAATTTTTAAACAACCGGGAAGGGATGCTGCGGGAGCTGCTTAAGGATTAGGGGGCCGGATCTTAAGGCCAAGGGCTAAGCGTCGTCTCGGGGGTGACCGCTTAAAGGTCTAAGTAACTCAACTTTCGCAGCAAAAAATCGGCAGGCAAGCCTGGATGTAACCGGATAAAGCAGAGCAATCCATTGCCGGAGTTGACGCTGAATCAGAGGTGGATGTAGAGGCGTCACGACCCGGCGCGATCAGCGTATCTACCTTCTGCACGTAGACGTTTCGAGCTGTGTCACAAATCGACGCCAGGTGAGGGGGACTGTCTAAAGAGGTTGTATCGTGGTGTCCCTGCCTGCTGCCTGCCTTTGCACGATTATCCCCTTCGTTAAGGAGCAGGGAGTGGGGTTAGAGCAAGTCAAGGGTTCCAAAAAAAGAGAAGAAAAAACACAAAAAAAGCTGCGGAAAAAATGAGGCGGTTCAGGTGAGATTTTCGGCTTGATTAGAGAACGTATGTTTGGTATAATGAAATAAACGGAACTTATGTTCGTATATTCTTGATTCGGGGGCGAGTAAACATGGAGATCAATGCGGGAACGGAACTTCAGCCATTCAGCAGCCGTTTTAACAGCGAGCAGGACTGCATGGAAGCGCTAATCGCGATGAAGTGGCCAAACGGCTTTGTCTGTCCGCGCTGCGCTCACACCCGGTGCAGCCGTCTGACCTCCCGGCATATCCCCTTGTTCGAGTGCGGAAAGTGCAAGCATCAAACATCGCCTTTGGTCGGCACGATTTTTGAAGGAACGCATCTGCCCTTGCTCAAGTGGTTCGAGGCCCTGGATTTATTCCTGCTGGAGGGCGGCATCTCGGCGATGCGGCTGCGCCAGGTGATCCGGGTCGCCTACAAGACCGCCTGGTCGATGCTGCACAAAATACGCCATGCCGTGGGGGAGTTCGATGCCCGGGAGCTGCTCTCCGGAGACGTGAAGGTGAACAGTGATCAGTATGGGCGTAATCCGTCCCGGTGTCAGCTTTCGCATCCGTACGCCTCGGCGGTCGTAGCCGGCTGCACGGTCACGGAGTCGGGCGAGCCGGAGCAGGTCAAAATCCGCCTGGTGCCGTATAAGCGGGGAGACGGGAAAATGGCAAACCGTCACGATCTAACCGCTTTTATTAGCGGGCATGTGGATGTCCGTACATCGGCGGTACAGTTGTTTCCTCAGGCCTTTCGGCTGTATGCTCCCTTGCGGAAAGTGGTGAGGGAGGCGTGGAAATCGCTGAAGAGTACGTATGGAGCCTTGGGACTGAAGCATCTGCAGGCGTACCTGAACGAGTACACCGTACGCCGCCGGCTGCGCCTGCAAGGAGGACGGCCCGGAGCGGAAGAAACGATGCGGCAGCAGTTGCTGCAGATGTGTGTGGCGATTCCGGCGATTCCTTACCGCCGGCTGATCGCGCGCCAACCGAACCAGCCCCTTGCGGTTGCGGCCTGATCGAGACGCTGGAACGGTAGGGGTTACTTGATGCGGATCAACTTAATGGGTCCTTAATCTCCTGTCTTGACCTCTTGTCCGGTCTGTTTCACCCTCTAAACCTGATTTTCTTTCCTAAGCCCATCTAAATTATCTCAACCTATCTGCTTCTCCACAAATATTTTTTCTCCTGAGCTTGTCTTTCTCTCTGCTACCTGATCAAGCGGGATAATCGTGCAAAGCGCCCGGACAGCGAGCGTTGATCTAACACCCACCCCATTTCCCTATCCTCAAGCTTTCGGGCGCCCTTCCGTGGTTCTTGCCTCGATCGGTTTTCGACTTTGCAAGAATGAATTTGCTGACCGTATCTCTGTATAGTGCAGGCTGTTCCTTATGCGGCGTATGCCCGCAGCCCTTCATCATAATGATCTCGCCTTGCGCGGCTTCCTTATACGCCCGAATATGACGCTCGCATGTGACGGGATCGTGCTCCCCCAGAATAAGGAGGGATGGAACCGACAACCGGGACAGAAGCGGAACTGCAGATTCAAATATTTTCCCTTCTTCCCTTAGCCGGCTGAGGTGAATATCCGTTCTTTCTCCGAATTCGTCCCATTCTTCTTCTGTGTACAAAGAATCATCCGTCAGCGTCTCATATGGGGAGTAAATGAGCTCTTTCTTTTCGCCCAGTTCTTCTCCAAACTGAATGTACCGGTCAAAAAGCTCCCTCGCGGAAAGGTTACTCGCCGTCAATCGCAAACATTGTTCGGAACGCTCCGCATCGCCCAGAGTTTTGAAAATAGAAGCTGCTTTCGTCAACAGGCTTAGCGCAGTCCATTTAAAATCGAACGTGGGACATTCAAAAATAACGTTCGCAACAGAGTCCGGATGGTCCGCTGCATAGATCAAAGCCAAATAACCGCCGAACGAGTGGCCGATCACCGACCATTGCTTGATGCCGAGTTGCCGCCTGAGATTTTCGCAATCGTCAATGAGATCCTTAAGGCCAAAAGGCTCGTCTTCCAAAATCTTGTCGGAACGGCAGACTCCCCGTTGATCGATGGCAATGACAAAAAGTTCTGCCACAAGCTTCTCCGCTTGGTGATACACAAATTCGTAACTGCTCTCGCCGGGCCCGCCGTGCAAAAAAAGTACTGCGGGCGAGCCTGTTTTGCCGAAAATCTCGACATGCAATTTTTTTCCGCGGACAACGCATGGTTGAATCATTTTTTAGCGCCCCTTCTGTTCCAGCTTTCCCTCCAGCGCCTCGCCCGCCAGCAATGCCATAACCGCATCGTCCATCGGCGGATTGTGCAGGCCGGCGCGGACGTCGCGGTAGTAGCGCTCGAGCGGATGGCTTTTCGACAAGCTCGTTCCGCCGACGATACGCATCGCCAGATCAACGATCCGGATCGCGCCGTTGGTGGCGGCCAGTTTGGCGAGCCCGAGGTCGGATCGCAGCTTTGGCCTTAGCTCAGGATGGCGGTCCCAACGGTTCGCCGCGGCGTACAGCATCTGCCGGGCCGTCCGCTGCTCCAGTTCCATCTGGCCGATGAGCTGGCGAATGTTCGGCAGTTCGGCGATCGGGCCTTTGATGCTGTTCGGGCGGCAGGAGGCGGCAAAGCGCAGGGCGAATTCACGCGCGGCCAGAGCGATGCCCATATAGCAGGCCGGAATGTGCAGCAGCCATCCGCCGCCGTCGTCGATTGCAGCGCCGCTGGGTTTCAGCAAATGGTTTTCCGGTACAAAAACATGGTCGAGGATGACGTCATGGCTGCCCGTAGCCCGCATGCCGAGGGTGTCCCAGGTTTCCTCAATCGTTACGTCCTGCATCATGACGAGGAACTCTTCGGTTTTACCGGTCGTTTCACAATAAGCGGTGACGATGCAGCGGTCGAGCGCGGGTGACAGTGTGCTGAAATTTTTCCGGCCGCTCAGCACCCAGCCGCCCTCCGCCGCTATAGCCGTCGTCGAGGGCCGGCCGCCGCGGCTCGGGCTTCCGGTCGCCGGCTCGCTGGCGAACGCGTTGATCATGACGCCTTTTTTCACAATATCCCGGCATAGCTCCGCCCATAGCGGTTCAGGCCAACTGCGGCTTTCCCGCAAGTTCAGCACCTTGCCGGCATGCCAGCCGACAGCCAGCGCCGTGGAGCCGTCCCCCATCGCCAGCCGTTCCTGCAGTTGTACCATTTCATATAAAGAAATGCCGTCGCCGCCAAACGCCTCAGGTACGGTCAGCTTCATATAGCCAAAATCGCGCAAATCGTCGATGTTCTCGTGCGGAAATGTACCCAGCCGGTCATGCTCCGCAGCCCGGTCCGCAAACCGCGCCGCGAGCGCCTCCAGCCTGAGCAAGCGCCCACGCTCCCGATCGCTGCGAATATACGGATCATATTGAATATCCATTCGCGTGTCGCCCCTTTTTTCGGAGTTATATGCCCTTGCCGCCGATAGGGCGGATTTGGATGGATTCCACGCCGGCGATCAGCGGCATGGCCCGCTGGATGGACGCTTTCGCCGCTTCTTGTTGGAGTGAGGCGTCATGCGCCTCCTTATTGCTCCAGACTTCCGTCACCCACACGGTATCCGGTTCCGTATCGGAGATGTTGACGATATATAATTCGCATTCCTGGACCGGCTCGGCCCCGGCGGCGGCTTCCAACAAGATGTCGGCCAGTTTGTCGCGCTCCCCGGGTTTGGCGGTAAACCTGGCGTACATTCCGTATTTGCTCATAGCAAATCCCTCCGTTATCGTTGTGGCTGTAATCCGGACAGCTTAAATTATCGCTTAAAATTTAATGATTAGCAATGTTTGGCAAAGCAGAACCGATGGGTCTGGCGGACCATTTTGCGCGGTTGGCGGCTTTGGGCAAATTCAGCTCCGAAACCATGGTATAATGACGACAATATAGCACGGACTTTTCCATTTTATCGCGACAGGAGTGGATTACGATGCCCAAAGTGGTGCTGGCCGGAGGCACGGGGTTTGTCGGCCGCGCTTTCGAGCGCCGGTTTAGGGAAATGGGGTATGAGATCGGCATGATTTCCAGGCAGGCTTCCCACATTTCCTGGGATGACCGGACGGGAATGACGCAGGCGCTGGAAGGGGCCGATTTGCTGGTCAATCTTGCTGGCAGATCGGTAAACTGCCGTTATACTCTGGAAAACCGCCGGCTGATCCTGGAGTCGAGAACGGAGACCACGCGCTTGCTCGGGGAGTGCGTTTTGGCGTGCCGCCGTCCTCCGGCGCTGTGGATCAATTCAAGTACGGCAACGATCTACCGGCATGCGGAAGATCGTCCCATGACCGAGGAAGGCGGCGAAATCGGCGCGGGATTTTCGGTTGATGTGGCCAAGGCGTGGGAGCAGGCTTTCTTCGCTTTTGACCTTCCGGCCACGCGGCAGATTGCGCTCCGCATTGCCATCGTGCTGGATGACGGCGGGGTGATGGGGCCGATGCGCAATCTGGTCCGCTTCGGGCTCGGCGGGCCGCAAGGTTCCGGGCGGCAGCAGTTCAGCTGGATTCATATGGAAGACTTGTTCCGGATCGTGATGTTTCTGCAGCAGCATCCCAAGCTGGATGGTGTCTTTAACGCTTCAGCGCCGCATCCGGTCACCAATCGGGAGTTGATGGCCGGCTTGCGCCGGGCGATGGGCATCCCCATCGGGCTGCCGGCGCCGCGCTGGATGCTGGAGCTCGGGGCGCGGCTTATCCGCACGGAGACCGAACTGGTGCTGAAGAGCCGCTGGGTCCTGCCGGAACGGCTGCTGCAGGCAGGATACACGTTTAAGTACGATACGCTGGACGCGGCATTGAAGGAGATCTTGTCGCGTTAGCGGACAGCTGCGGCCGGCAGAGCTGGCTGAGCTGGCTGCACCGGCTGCACTGGCTGCACCGGCAGAGCTGGCTGTTGCTGGCCCCGGCGGTTTCACGGATGGGCTTTTTTCGCTTTGCGGATTTTGTAATATCTATTGGATTTTTCCAACGAGAGGGTGGAGAACGAGGGGGAGGATCATCCGGGAATCGAGAGTGAATCCAATAAAGTTATGGACAACAAGAAGTGGGGATGGGGAAATTGCAGCTTAGAAAAGTAAAAATACTCGGCACGGGAAAATACATGCCTTCGCGGCGCGTCACGGATGAGGAGCTGGACCGTCTGCTTGGCGTTCCGGCCGGATGGACCGGCAAAATCACGGGGGTTGGCGAGCGCCGCTATGCGGCCGAAGGGGAGACGTCATCCTATATGGGAGCGAGGGCGGCGGAAATGGCGCTGGAAAGCGCCGGGCTTAACTTCGCCGACATCGACTGCCTGGTGTGCACGAGCGGCACGAAGGAGCAGCCGCTGCCCAGCACGGCCGTTTTCATCCAGCAAGCCATGGGCGAGGAGGACTCGGGGGTACCGGCCTTTGATATGGACGCCACCTGTCTAAGCTTCCTGAACGGGCTTGACGTTATGTCGTACCTGGTCGATTCGGGCCGGTACCGGCGGGTGCTGCTGGTGGCGACGGAGATTGCTTCGGCCGGGCTGAATTGGGCCGATAAGGAAAGTGCGGCGCTGTTCGGCGACGGGGCGGCCGCCGTGGTGATCGGCCAGGCCGAACCCGGGGAGGCCTCGCGGATCGTATACGCCTCCATGAAAACATACAGCCGCGGCGCCCGGTACTCGGAGATCGCTGGCGGCGGGACGCGCCGCCATGCGTCGCAATATTCGGCGGATCGCCCCGAGCCGTTCCTGTTCAGCATGAACGGGCAGGCGATTTTTCGCATGGCCTCCAAGCTGCTTCCGGAATTTCTGGACGGTTTGCTGGCTCCGTCGGGGACACGCTTGGAGGATATCCGGCTCGTAATTCCGCATCAGGGCAGCGCGATGGCGATGCGCCTGCTGCGCAAGAAGCTAGGCATTGCGGAGGACCGCTTCTTCGATAATACTCGGAACCATGGGAACACGATCGCCGCTTCCATTCCGATGGGGCTGCATGAAGCGATCGCGCAGCGGCGCATCCGTCGCGGCGACCGGGTGCTGATGCTGGGGACGGCGGCAGGCCTGTCACTGGGAGGGCTGCTGCTTGACTACTAGGCCGCTGCGGATTTTGCTTACGGGAGGCCGGGCCCCGATTGCGCTGGAGCTTGCTCGCCTGCTGCATCGCGCCGGGCACCGGGTATTCGCGGCCGAGAGCGCGCGTCATCACCTGTGCCGGCGATCCGCGGCGGTGGAGCGGAGCTTTCACGTTCCTCCTCCGCGGCAGCAGCCGCAGGATTACCTGGCCGTGCTGGAGACGGTGATCGGGCAGTGGGACATCGACCTGTTGATTCCGCTGTGCGAAGAGACTTTCGTTATCGCCGGCGGGGCAGAGCGGCTGAAGATCCGCTGCCGTGTGCTGGTATCGCCGCTGGAGCTGCTGCACGAATGGCACCATAAATACCGCTTTATTCAGCGCGCCGCTTCCCTGAGGTTGCCCGTCCCGCGTACGACGCTGTTGAACAGCCGCGAGGCATGGCAGGCGACGATGAGCCTTGCTGCTGCGGAAGGCAGGAGCGTGGTGCTGAAGCCGGCCTATTCGCGCTTCGCCTCCCGCGTGATCCTGCCGGCGGCTGCGGGAGCGGGGCCGTGGAAGAGCCCAGCGGCGGCGGAGCCGCCTGGGGAGCGCCCTCGCGGTCTTCGCGAATGTGACGGGTCAGACGGCCGTGGCGGGCCAGGCGGTCCTGGCGGGACAACGCCGCTAGAGAGCGGCAGGGCTATACCATCACGGAGCGGCGGGAGTATACCGCTAAGGAGCGGCAGGGCAATGCCCCCAAGGGGCGACCTGGCTATGCCGCATAGGAGCATACAGCCGCCGCCTCCGGGAGGAAGCGAGCTGTCGGAGGCGGCGCCCTGGGTGGCGCAGGATTATATTGCCGGCCGGGCGGTGTGCACCTACAGCGTTGTGCACGACGGACGCATCGTGGCCCATGCCGCCTACGGCAGTCGTTACCGGACCGGGAAAACGGGGGCGAGCGTCCATTTTGAATATATGGAGCATGAAGGGGCCCAGGAATGGGTTCGCCGCTTTTTGAACGGAACAGGATTCAGCGGGCAGATCGGTTTCGACTTGATCGAGCAAAACGGCGGCAAACTTTACGGGATCGAATGCAATCCCCGGGCGACCAGCGGCATTCATCTGTTCGAGCCTGGCATCGGCCTGGAACGGGCGCTGCTCAGCCCCGGGGAGCTGGCGGCCGAAGGCGCCGTCATCCGGCCGCGCCCGGGGAGCAAGGCGATGCTGGCTCTGCCGATGCTTGGCTGCGGATGGCGGGAGCTGCTGCGCGGAGACCCTCGCTCCTGGCTGGCGGCGGCCCGGGGGAGCCGGGACGCCGTCTTCCGGACGGATGACTTTAGGCCATGGCTGGAGCAGGCGCTGGTCGTATACGATGCCTTCCGCAGTGCCCGCAGACTGGGGATTACGCTGACAGAAGCGTTAACTTACGACATAGAATGGAACGGTGAACCGTTATGAAAGCATTGGTAACTGGGGCGACGGGGTTTTTGGGAGGACATCTGGCCAGGCGGCTGCTCCGGGAGGGCTGGGACGTAACCGGCATCGGACGCAATCCCGAACAGGGCCGGCGGCTCGAGGCTGAAGGCATCAGGTTCCGCAATCAGGATTTGCGTGACGAGAGCGGCACTGCCGCCGCTTGCACTGGGCAGGATGCGGTCTTTCACTGCGCGGCGTTATCCTCGCCATGGGGCAAATACCGCGACTTCTACGGCTGCAATGTGGAGGTAGCCCGGATACTCGCCGAGGCCAGCCTGCGAGAGGGAGTGCGCCGCTTCATTCATGTATCGACTCCAAGCGTATATTTCGATTACGCCCCCCGCCTGGACATCCGCGAGTCCGAGCCGCTGCCGGTGAAAGGAGCGAATCATTATGCCGTCACAAAACGCCTGGCGGAGCAGGTTGTGGAGCGGTATCACGCCATGGGGCTGCCGTCGGTCATTATCCGGCCGAGAGCGGTATTCGGCCCCAATGACCAGGCGCTGTTCCCGCGCATCGTCGCCGCGAGCGGCAAATCCGGCGTACCGCTGATCGGCGGGGGGAAGGCGCTGATCGACGCGACCTACGTGGACAACGCCGTGGACGCGCTGCTGAACGCCTGGAACGCCCCCGAAGATGCGGCGGGCCGGGCCTATAACATTACGAACGGCGAGCCGCGGGAATTCGCCGCGCTGGTGGAGACACTGTTCCGCATGCTGGACCTGCCGCTGAAAACCCGCGTCATTTCCTACCGGAAAGCCTACGGAGCGGCTGCGGTGCTGGAAGGGCTGCACCGGCTGATCCCGGCGCTGGGCGAGCCGCTGCTAACGCGTTATACCGCCGGGACGCTCGCCCTCAGCCAGACGCTTGATATTACGGCTGCGCGCGCGCTGCTCGGTTATGCTCCGCGCGTCAGCCTGGACGAAGGGCTGCGGCGTTTTGCGGAATGGTGGAGGGGACGGTCATGTTGAAGAGCATCCAAACGACCGCTCCGGCTAAGGCGGCCGGGGTCCTGACAAGCCTCCCGCCTGGGGCGCCTAAGGCTCAAACAAGCCCTCCGCCTGAGGCGTCCAAGGCTAAAGCAAGCCTTCCGCCAGAAGCGTCAAAGGCTCAGTCAAGCTTCCCCGCAAAGGTCAGGGTGCAATTGTATTTGGGTGCGGCCGGGTACTGCGTTCATCCGGAATTTTTGACCCTGCGCGGCGGACGGCTGCGCCCGGTCCGGTTCCCGGCGGGATTTGCCTGCATCGTCCATCCGCGGCACGGGCCGGTGATGGTGGATACGGGGTACAGCTTCCGCTTTTTTGAGGAGACCTCCCGGCTGCCGAATGCGCTGTACCGGTATATTACGCCGGTGGTGTACGAGGAGCGCGACAGCGCCGCAAACTGGCTGCGGGAGAGGTTCGGCATGGAGCCGGAACAGATCAAATACGTGATTTTGACGCATTTTCATGCCGATCATATCGCGGGCGTCAAAGATTTTCCGCAGGCCAAACTGATTTATTTGCCCCAAGCCTACGAGGCCGTACGCTCGCTGCGTCCCCTGGCCGCCGTTAGAGCCGGGTTCCTGCCCGGCCTGCTGCCGGACCCCGAGCGGTTCGCCGCAAGATCGGAGCCCATTGACACGGGTGCGCAGCGATTCCGCTTGGGGCCGGAGTTTCCTTTTGCCGAAGGATTCGACGTCTTCGGGGACGGCAGCGTGATCGCCGTGGAAGTATCCGGCCATGCGGAGGGGATGATCGGACTGTTCGCGAGTACGGAGGAGGCCGACTATTTTCTCTGCGCGGATGCGGTCTGGTCCAGCCGGGCGTTCCGCGAAGGGCGCAGGCCGCATCCGGCGGCGGGGATCATCATGTCGGACAGGCGGGAATACGGACGCAGCTTCGACCGGTTGACGGAGCTGCACCGGAAGTATCCGGACATCCGGATCGTGCCCAGCCACTGTACCGAGGCGCTTAGGTTGTGGGGATCGGAGGCGATGGAACGTTGAGCATCTTGGGTACGCTGCGGATCGTATATCATTACTGGCTTACGCGCCGGAGACGAAAATGGAGCAGCCGGGTCCGTCTTGAGTGTTGGCAGGAACGCCGGGTGATTCGCCACATCCGGTGGGTTCGGGCTAACTCTGCTTTTTACCGCGAATGGTGGAACGGTCTTGAGGATTCGGCGTGGCGAAGCTTTCCCCTGATGGACAAGGCGCTGATGATGGAGCATTTCGACCGGATCAATACGGCCGGCATCCTGAAAGAGGAAGCGCTGGCGTTGGCCGCCGCGGGGGAGGCTACCCGCAATTTCAGCCCTGTGATCAAAGGCATCACGGTCGGGCTGTCGTCCGGAACGTCGGGCAATCGCGGACTGTTTCTGGTGAGCGGGCGGGAGCAGAATGCCTGGACCGGCACGGTGCTGGCAAAGCTGCTGCCCGGAGGGCTGCGGAAGCCGGCGAAGATCGCCTTTTTCTTGCGGGCGAACAGCAATCTGTACGAATCGGTGCGGCGCGGCAAGCTGGAATTCCGGTATTTTGACCTGCTGGACCCGGTCGGCAGACTGGTGGAGCGCATGGAGGCGTACCGGCCAACGGTGTGGGTCGCCCCGCCCTCCATGCTGAGAATGCTGGCGGACGAATTCACGGCGGGCAGACTGACGGCGCGGCCGTCCAAGCTGATCTCGGTCGCCGAAGTGCTGGATCCGCTGGACCGGAACGTTATCGAGAGAACGTTTGGGCAAACCGTCCACCAGGCCTACCAGTGCACCGAAGGTTTTTTGGGGGCGACGTGCGAGCGGGGGACGCTGCACTTGAACGAGGATGTCGTCCACATTGAAAAAGAATACCTCGACCCGGCCACCCGGCGCTTCGTGCCGATCGTGACCGACTTCTCCCGCACCACCCAGCCGATCGTGCGCTACCGCCTGAACGATGTGCTGACCGAAGCGGCGGAGCCCTGCCCCTGCGGCTGCCCCTTCACCGCCATCGTGCGGATCGAAGGGCGCTGTGACGATATCCTGTATTTTCCTCATAGCCGTACGGGGGAACCGGTCGCGGTGTTTCCGGATTTTGTGGCGCGGGCGGTGATTGCCGTCTCGGCTGCGATCGAGCATTACCGGGTTGTCCAGCTCGCCGGCGGGGAGCTCGATATCTCGCTGCAGCTTGCGGCGGACAGTTCTCGCGCGGACGTTGAGGCCGAAGTAAGCAGGCAGCTTCAGGAACTGAGCCGCAGGCTGGAAAGCGACTTGCCCGAGGTCCGCTTTAGCCCGTACCGCTTCGTTCCGGGGGTGACCAAGCTGCGTAGGGTGGAACGAAAGGCTGCTGAATAGGCATTTGGAGAGAATAGAGCAACAGCGATGCATTGCATCGAATGTTTCTGACCAACATTGTTATTTCTAACGGTTGCCACAACCACTATTTGCTCCAAAAACGCCGATTTCAAACTCTAAGGGTTGCCATCGCGCTTATTTTACTGAAACCCGGCTACTTTTACCCAGATTGAGGCTATTAACGGTGCTCACAACCGTTAGAAATTAGAAAAGGTCATTTTATGCAAAATAGCGGCTGACACATCCGTTAAATTTCCGGCATGCGATCGTATCGGTTCCAAAGCCTGCGCTTTTGCGGGAAAGCTCGAAGGTATCGGGCTATAATCATTTATTTCCGGAACGTGTTATGTTAGCGGTTCGTAGCAATGGGTGGATAGACCAAGACAGGGGGAAGATTTATGGCGGAGCAACTAGCTGAGCGGGGTGACGGTGCCGTCCTGGTAAGCGGCGGCCTGCCGGTCGCTCTCGTTACGGGGACGTCCAGCGGATTTGGCCTGCTCACAGTTCTGACGCTTGCCCGTAGAGGGTACCGGGTCGTGGCCGCGATGCGCGACTTGGAGCGCAGGCATGAGCTTGAGCAGCGGGCGGCCCGCGAGGGGACGGCGGAGCGGATCCGCTGCGTCCGTCTCGATGTGACGGAGCACGCGTCGATTGGACCGGCCGTGGACGAGATCGTCCGCCGGTACGGGCGGTTGGACATGCTGGTGAACAACGCGGGCATGGCCGTCGGGGGCTTCGTCGAAGAGGTGCCGATGGAAGACTGGCGGCGCCAGATGGAGACGAATCTGTTCGGAGTCATTGCGGTGACGCGGGCGGTGCTGCCGGTGATGCGCGCGCAGCGGCGGGGGCTGGTGGTCAACGTCTCCAGCGTCAGCGGATTAGCCGGTTTTCCCGGTTATGCGCCTTACGCCGCTTCCAAATTCGCCATTGAGGGCTTCTCGGAAAGCCTGCGTCATGAAATACGGCCGTTTGGCGTCCGGGTCGTGCTGGTGGAGCCGGGGGCTTACCGTACCCCGATCTGGAACAAAGGAATCGGCGAGATTCGCATTGATCCCGGATCACCCTACCGAGCGCAGCTTGAGGCGGTGCTGCGGTATTCGCGCAAGGCGGCTGAGACGGCGCCCGATCCGCAGGAGGTGGCCGATCTGATCGGGCGAATCGCCGGCATGCGCGCTCCGCGCCTGCGGTATGCGCTGGGGCAGGGCTCTCGCCTGCTGATTTGGAGCAAAGCGCTGCTGCCGTGGAAGTGGCTGGAATGGATCTTCGCCAAAGCGCTGCGTTAAGGTCGTGCCAGAGCGCTGTGTTAAGGCCGTGCCAAACCCGTACCAAACCCGTACCAAGGCCGTACCAAAGCGCTCGATGACTGTTGCTCCCCATCGCGGGCATGGTATGATTAAAACGGTACATATGGAAGGCGTTGCCGGTGGGACCCCATGATATGGTTGAAGTAAGCGTCCGGGGCAAAGGGGATAGCCCATCGGGCCGCAACAAGTGGTCTGGGCGCAAGGTTCAAGGCCTTGGGAATACTTTCTGAGAGGACAAGCGAGGTGATTTGACGATGAGATGTAAGCTCTGCGGTAATTGCCCGGTGCAGTTGACAAACTGGTAACCGGTTTCACCGGGCTTAATTGATGGGTTATCAGGCAAATGCACCGCTCTGTTTTTTTAAAATATTCAAAAAAAGAGAGGGGCAATTGTTCGATGAACGCAATGAACCGAGACGAATTAAGAAAACTGTGGCAAGCGGAAGAAACGAAAGGCTTTCAAGGTTGGGATTTCTCCTATCTGGCCGGCCGGATGGAGGAAGAAGAGCTTCCTTGGGATTATAAAGCAAACGTACAGGCGCGAATGAGCGGAGATACGGTCATGCTGGATATGGGCACGGGCGGCGGAGAGTTTCTGCTGTCGCTGTCGCCGCCGGCGGACTATAATTTATCCCAAACCGCAGGCGAACTGAAGGCGGCCGGGTTTGAGGTGCTGGAGCGCCGGGAATACTTCCCGGAGCTGCGCTTTAAGGATGTCGGCGCGTTTGTTTTTTTCGCCAAAATCATTGAATGGGAATTTGCCGGCTTTTCCGTGGACCGCTGCTTTGAACGGCTGCTTGAACTGCACGAGGCTGTTGAACGGGACGGGCACGTCACGAGCCGGGAGCATCGCTTTTTTATTTTAGCGCGTAAACCGTTTATATGATGAACGATACCGCCGCTTTTGTAAAAGGAGAGGAAGCTTTTTGCCTTATTTTACGATTTTTGCCTCCCGGAACGATATCCGCGATATCGGCGGGCTGATCCACGAGGCGTTTGGGGACGGTTTTAAAATAACCGGTGGAGGTCCGGGCGAAACGGAGTTTTCGCTCCTGCCGAAAGGCTGGTTCAAAAGCAACAAAATCACGATTCGCGTGGCCTCGGAGGATACCGATCCGGATTATTTCGATAACAACATTCCGGGGATGATGGGATTTTACGACAGCATTCCGTTTGAAGACGAGGAGTTGAAGCGCCGCGTGCTGCTCCAAATCTCCGTGATCAACACGATGCTGGCGATCGAAACGGAAAAAGAGTACGGCCAGGACTCCCTGGAACGCTTCATTAAGCTTGCCGCGAAGGTCGACGGGATCGGGTTTATCCCCGACGGTACGCTGCTGGACCGGGACGGCCGGGTGATCGTGTATCCGGACGGCCGGTCCGATGCCGCGGACTTCAGTCCGCGAGCCTGCACGCGAAAAATTCGGGGCGAAGATCGCTCCACCCCGGAGGGAGCGGAAAGAAAGCAAAGTAATTTGGCTTATCTCAAAGAAAAGCAAATTCCGTATTTGGAGCATCTGCCTGAGCTCCCGCCGTTAAGCGAGCTTAAGGTCAAATCCAGGGAGGAGATCGCCCGCCGGGCGGCGGCTCTGCTGATCGTCATCCAATATGCGTGCGATGTCGCCCAGGAGAGCGATCTGGCGGAGTCAAAAGCTTTTGTGACCGGCCTGCTGGATCAATTCGGGGTGGCGGATGAACTGACCGAAGCGGAGAGAGAGCTGTTGGAGCAAGCGGAGCCTGCCCGTCAGGACGCCATCAACCTGACCTGGCAGTACGAAGCCTATTGGGCGCTGCTATGGGCGCTTGGGGTGGTGGATTCGCTCGATTTTCCGGACCATACGTGCGACTGCGATTTTGCGATTAAGGCGGTTTCAAGCTGCGGCGGCTTTGCGGAGTTTCTGGAGCGGACGTCGCTGCGCCGGCCGGAAGAGATTTTGGACGAGGCCGACCGAATCTACCGGCTGCATTGGGCCTGCGTTAACGACCGGATTCAAGGCCGGGAGCCGGCGGGCGGCCTGATCGAAAGCGTCGTGATGGAACGCCGCCGCGGCCTATTCTGGATGATCGGCCACCGGAATGAAGCGTGGGACGACATTAGCATGGATACGTGATGTGTGATTAGCTGTACATGAACTCATTTGGAACTGCTGGACCTGGACCTGCCCCTGGGGCGGGTCCTTTTTTGTTAAACTAGTTTTCCTGGCTAGACCAGGCGGGGGAAATAGCGGAACAAAAGGGCGTTATTTACGCGATATGTCGGTCCTTTCGCAAAATAGGGCCCTTTTATGTCGTTATTTTAGTCGTGGGCGGTAAAAAGGCGGTACTTCCGGAGGGCAGCGGGGGGAATAAAGACATTTTTTGCCGTTATTTTGCGCGCAAAGGGGAACAATGCCAGAATAACGCCCAAAAAGTACGCTATTTCGGGGCTGGCCAACGCTATCCTGTGATTTTTGCCGCTCCCAATTGCAGAATCCAAACTGTTCATATGCGCGGGCATCTCCTACTTTAGAGCTATAACCAACTGAGTTGCTTCATCAGATACTAGTATCGCACATGAGGGATTGCATCATGAGGGAACGCAAGATTGTCGACCTTCTGACCGGCAGTCAGGTCCCGGTAAAAATGAACGAGCTGACACATCAGCTCGGACTGGCGGAACGGACGGTCAGAGAGCTGATCCGAGGCCTGAACAAAGACGGCGAGAAAAACGGCTTTCGCATCCGGATGATCCGCGGTCAAGGTTACCGTCTGGAGATTACGGACGAAACGAGCTTTAAGGCCTACCGGCTGCAAATGAAAAAACAACGTGAAAACAACGTCGATCTGAACAACAAGGGCCAGGGAAGTGGCCGACTGGATCGCCGGCGAATATGCCATTTCGCTGCCGCAGGACGAGGTCGAGTATTTGGCGCTGCATTTGTCCGGCAAAACGATCGTCCAGCATATCGGGGACGAGGAAAAAGCGGAGCTCCGCAGCGGGATGAGCCGTATTTTACAAAGGCTGGACGAGGAGTTTTTGACCGGTTTCAACCGGGATGAGGAGCTGCGGGAGGCGCTGCTGATGCATATGTTTCCGCTGGTGGAGGATGTGTACAGCGAATACGCCAACGTCTTCGTCATTTCGTTCCGGTTCGCGGGAACAAATACGGCTTCAAAATGTCCCGGGACGAGGCGGGTTATGTGGCCCTTCATTTTGCGACCCATCTGGAGCGGATGAAGCAGCAGCGGCTCGAACAGTTCCGGCGGATCGCCGTCGTGTGCTCTTCGGGCGGGGGCAGCGCGCACTTGATCCGGCTGAAATTGGAGTCGATTTTTCCCAAAGCTTCGGTGATTACGGCTTCCATCACGGAGCTGGACAAGCTGCAGGACCAGCCGCTGGACTTGATTCTGACCACGATCCCGCTGTAGGACGAGATTACGAAAAAACCGGTCATCCACATCAAGCAGTCATATCGTGACGCCGATCATTACGAGCGGACTGGCCATCCTGCTGACCGCTTTGGGTATCTTGTCCGTCCTCAACGGGGTACAGGTTCCGCTGGGCATTCCTATCATTTTCAACGGCTGGATGACCGGCGGCTGGCGCGTCGGCTTGTTCCAAATCGTGCTGATCGCGATCAGCGTGGCGATGTACTATCCGTTCTTTAAAAAGGCCGATGCCGAGGCGCTGGCCGATGAGCAAGCGGCCGAGGCGAAGGAGCGGGAGCAGGCGGCGGTGCAGGCTTAGAACTTTTAGATGATAAGGCGGTGAGGTTCGTTTATGGCGAGTGTTTTTCCGAAACATTTTTTGTGGGGCGGGGCGGTTGCGGCCAACCAGGTCGAAGGTGCTTATAACGTAGCCGGAAAAGGGCTGTCGACCGCTGATGTCGTCCGTTATGTTCCGCCGGAGGAGCGCGGGAGCCTGGAGGAACTGCTTGGCATGACCCGCGCCCGGCTGGAGGAGGCGATCGCGGATACGGAAGGCAACTACCCCAAACGGCGGGGGATCGATTTTTATCACCGGTATAAGGAAGATATCGCGCTGTTGGCGGAGATGGGCTTTAAAGTGTTCGGCTTGTCGATCTCCTGGCCGCGGATTTTTCCGAACGGGGACGATGAGGCGCCCAACGAAGCGGGGCTGGCGTTTTACGACCGGGTGTTTGACGAGCTGTTGAAGCACGGGATCGAGCCTTTGGTGACGATCTCTCATTACGAGATGCCGGTTGAGCTGGTGCGGCGCTACAACGGCTGGGCTTCCCGGGAACTGATCGGACTGTTCGTCCGCTATGCGGAAACTTTGTTTATGCACTACAAAGGCAAGGTTAAATATTGGCTGACTTTTAACGAGATTAATTGTACTTTGAAGGCGCCTTTTTTGGGAGCCGGCGTACTTGTTGAAGGTGAAGTTAATCCGAAGCAGTTGGCTTTTCAGGCTTGCACGGACGTGCAGGTGCGCGGGCGTTTACCCGTCGTTCATCAAGCGGTACTGGGAGGAACCGGCGTGGCGGTCGAGATGCAACCTGGGGACAAAGCGATTTTGCGAGACAATCTCGTCGATTATCTAGCGTTCAGCTATTACATGTCGGTCACGACCAGCGCCAATCCCGAAGGCGCGGTGCGCGGCGGGGCGGGACAGGCGGCGGGCAATCTGTCGTCCGGGCTGGCCAACCCTTATCTGGAATCCTCGGAGTGGGGCTGGCAGATCGACCCGGTTGGCTTACGCATCGTTTTGAAGGAGATGTACGACCGTTACCGGATTCCGCTGTTCGTCGTGGAAAACGGGCTTGGCGCGGTCGACCGGATCGAAGCGGACGGCAGCATCCGGGATGATTACCGGATCGAATATTTTGCCCGCCATATCGAGCAGATGGGCGAAGCGATCAAGGATGGGGTGGAGCTTTGGGGCTACACCAACCTGGGGCTGCATCGACCAGGTCTCCGCCTCCACCTCCGAGATGCGAAAAAGATACGGATTCATTTACGTGGATCAGGATGACGAGGGGAACGGAACTCTGGAGCGGGTCCGCAAAAAAAGCTTTTATTGGTACAAAAAAGTCATCGCTTCTAATGGGGAATATCTTGGCAACCCTTAGGGGAAGAACTCAGCAACCTTTATTCGAAGGCGTGGCTGTCCGGAGCAGTGTTGAACTGCGTTGGGGCGGCCTTGTTTTTTCACCTTAGAATTTATAACTCAACTTTCTGAGAACAAAAATCAGCTTGAGTCCCTGAGCTGAAGGTGTTCAAAGAATTAAGATAGGCGGACGGAAGAGGTGTCTGGCTCAACCTTATAATCCTTGCTTGCCAGTCAAGTCGAAAGCCGATCGTGGCAAGAAACGCGGAAGGGTGTTGAAAGCTTGAGGACAGGGAAGTGGGGGGGCGGCAGATCAACACTCGCTGTCCGGAGACTTTGCACGATTATCCCGTTTGATCAGGTAGCAGAGAGAAAGACAAACTCGGGAGAAAAAAAATTTGTGGAGAAGCAGATAGGTTCGAGATAATTTAGACGGGCTTAGGAGAAGGAATCAGGTTTAGGGGAGGTGAATCAGATCAGACAGGAAATCAAGACAAAAATCAAGACAGGAGATCAAGGACCCATTAAGTTGATCTGCATCAAACTCCCCCATCGTTTCCAGCGTCTCGATCAGGCCGCAGCCGCAAGGGGCTGGTTCGGTTGGCGCGCGATCAGCCGGCGGTAAGGGATCGCCGGAATCGCCACACACATCTGCAGCAACTGCTGCCGCATCGTTTCTTCCGCTCCGGGCCGTCCTCCTTGCAGGCGCAGCCGGCGGCGTACGGTGTACTCGTTCAGGTACGCCTGCAGATGCTTCAGTCCCAAGGCTCCATACGTACTCTTCAGCGATTTCCACGCCTCCCTCACCACTTTCCGCAAGGGAGCATACAGCCGAAAGGCCTGAGGAAACAACTGTACCGCCGATGTACGGACATCCACATGCCCGCTAATAAAAGCGGTTAGATCGTGACGGTTTGCCATTTTCCCGTCTCCCCGCTTATACGGCACCAGGCGGATTTTGACCTGCTCCGGCTCGCCCGACTCCGTGACCGTGCAGCCGGCTACGACCGCCGAGGCGTACGGATGCGAAAGCTGACACCGGGACGGATTACGCCCATACTGATCACTGTTCACTTTCACGTCTCCAGAGAGCAGCTCCCGGGCATCGAACTCCCCCACGGCATGACGTATTTTGTGCAGCATCGACCAGGCGGTCTTGTAGGCGACCCGGATCACCTTGCTCAGCCGCAGCGCCGAGATGCCGCCCTCCAGCAGGAATAAATCCAGGGCCTCGAACCACTTGAGCAGGGGGAGAGGCGTTCCTTCAAAAACCGTGCCGACCAAAGGCGATGTTTGATGCTTGCACTTTCCGCACTCGAACAAAGGGATATGCCGGGAGGTCAGATAGCTGCACCGGGTTTGAGCGCAGCGCGGGCAGACGAAGCCGTTTGGCCACTTCATCGCGATCAGCGCCTCCATGCAGTCCTGCTCGCTGTTAAAACGGCTGCTGAATGGTTGAAGTTCCGTTCCCGCATTGGCTTCCATATCCGCTTACCTCCCGAATCAAGAATACACGAACATAAGTTCCGTTTATTTCATTATACCAAACATACGTTCTCTAATCAAGCCGAAAATGTCACCTGAACCGCCTCATTTTTCCCCTCTCCTTTTCTTCTCTCTTTTTTTGGAACCCTTGCTCTAGCCTCCATCCCCTGCTCCATGAACGAAAGGGATAATCGTGCAAAGGCAGGCAGCATGCAGGGGCACCAAGGCACAAACTAGGTAAAGTACAACGCACGCTCCTTCAGCGGCGTGTTTTATTTGCTGTGCGACGAAGTCGGCACATTCGATTGGCTGGTTGCCTTACAACAGTTGCTTGGGTTGATCGATAAGAACCTGACTCTACTCGCGGGTAGAAACCGCATATCAATCGCTCCAATCGCGCGGGGCCCCATCCGAAATTTTTCACCCCTCATGCCGCGAATCGTCACCTTACAAAATTGATAGCGCTAACATTACAATGGGGTTAAGCATAAAACGAGGGGGGAACTACCGGATATGAAAAAGAGACTGACCCAAAAATGGATCGCTATGATATGCAGCGCCGCCATGCTGGCGCTTTTGCTGGCCGGGTGCGGCGGAGGAGGCGAAACCGCCGGGAGCGGCAGCGGGAATGGCGGGGAGAAGGTGAGCATCTCGATCTGGCATAACTGGACCGGGCAGGACGCCAAGGCGGTAGCGATGCGGAAAATCATTGAAGATTTCCGGGCGCAAAACCCGGACATCGAGGTGGTCGACGAAGGGCTGCCGACCGACGGGCTGAAAACCCGGCTGCGCACGGTGGCGGCGGCCGACGAAATGCCCGACTTGTTCGTGATGTGGCCGGACGCCATGACGAAGGAGTTCGTCAAAGGCGATCTGCTGCAGCCGATCGATGACGAACTGAACGCCAACCCGGACTGGAAAAACGGCTTCATCCCGAACGCCTTGGACGGTTACACCGTGGACGGCAAAATCTACTCCGTACCGATGAACCTGGCGCCGAGCTCTTTTATTTTTTACAATGATACACTGTTCAAAAAATACAACGTCAAGGTGCCGGAAACGTGGGAGGAGCTGGAGGCGGCGATCCAAACGTTTAACGACAACGGCGTGATTCCGATCGCGCTGGGCAACAAAGCGAACTGGGTGGCGCAGTCGACGTTTTTCAGCACGGTGGCGGATCGGATTACGGGGACGGACTGGTTTCTGAAAGCGGTGGAGCAGAATGGGGCCAAGTTTACCGACCCTGAATTTATCGAGGCGCTTAAGACTTTCCAAAAGCTTGGGGAAATCAACGCGTTCCAGGAAGGCTTCAACAGCCTGGACGAAACGCAAATGATGCAGCTGTACTTCCAGGGCAACGCGGCGATGGTCGTCAACGGCGGTTGGGCGCTGGCCAACCTGGTTAACAACGCGCCGCCTGAGGTGCTGGACAACACGCATATCACGATCGTTCCGGCGATTGCGGGCGGCAAAGGCGATCCGGCTACGACCTCCGGCGTCGTGGGAACGGGTCTTGGCGTCAGCAAGAAGCTGGATGGCGGCAAAAAGGAAGCGGCGATGAAGCTGTTTTACGCGCTGGCCGGGCCGGACGGGCAAAAGGCGACGCTGGACAGCAGCACCCTGGTCAGCTACAACATCGAGCTGGACAAGAGCAAAGCGCACCCGCTGTTCGTGGAACTGTACGACTTGGTACAGGGGATCAAAATTGTGCCGGTCTATGATTCCAAGCTTGGCTCGGCCACGGTCGAGGTGGTCAACAACGGGCTGCAGGAGCTGCTGATGGGCGGCAATCCGGAGACAATCGCCCGTAAAATCCAGGATACGCAGGCTGCCGTAGCGGCGAACTAAACTTAGACCCCTTCCCCTTGAGGGGAGGGGGTTATTTTAATCAAGGGGAAGTGAGACTTATGAATGCGCTGCGTAGCAGGCGTTTTATCTTCACGGGCCTGGCGCCCGCCGTGATTCTCTATGCGCTGTTCGTGTTTGTACCGGTCGTCTGGTCGGCGTATTACGGTTTTTTCAACTGGTCGGGCATCGGCGAGGCGAAGTACAACGGGCTCGGCAATTATGCGGAAATTTTGCGGGATCCTGTCTTTTGGCGGGCGCTGAAAAACAACATTATTTTCGTGCTTGCTTCGGTGTTCGGGCAAATTCCGCTGGCGCTGGCATTGGCGGTGCTGCTGCATAAGGAGAACGGGGTGCAGCGGTTCCTGCGCTCGGCCGTTTTTCTGCCGATGGTGCTTTCGACGGTGGTGATCGGGATGATTTGGCAGTACATTTACCATCCGCAAATCGGGATTCTTAACTTTTTGCTGGATGCGCTTGGACTGAAGAGCTGGAAGCTGCAGTGGCTGTCGGACGGGAATATCGCCATCTATTCGCTGCTGCCGCCGCTGATCTGGAGTTATGCGGGCCTGTATTTGATCATTTTCATATCCGCTTTGCAAAATATCCCCGGGGAAATCCACGACGCGGCCAAAATCGACGGGGTGTCCGGGGGGCGCAAACTGGTGGCGATCTCGCTGCCGATGATCAAAAACACGGTTCAGGTCGCGGTCGTCCTGTGCATTTCCGGGAGCCTGAAGTCGTTTGACCTCGTGTACATCATGACGAAAGGCGGACCGGCCCACGCCACCGAGCTGCTGGCGACGTATATGTACAACTCGACGTTTTCGACCTACCGCTACGGCTTTGGCAGCGCGATCTCGACGACGATTATGGTGATCAGTTTGCTGCTGATCGGAACGAGCCAATGGCTGACGAGCCGTAGGAAAAGCGCGGCGTGAGAGCACGGCGTAATCAAGAAGGGAGGATTCAGGGATGCACACGGCTACGCCGATATCCGCAGAAGCGCCGCCGCGAGACGGACATGGCGTTCTGCGAAAAATAAGGAATGGAATTCTATGGACGGGACTGACGATCTATGGCATTTTAACGTTGTACCCGTTTTTTTGGCTGGTGATCAGCGCCTTTAAAACGAATGCGGATTTTTATGCCCGTCCCTTCGGGCTGCCCGAGGTGTGGCGCGGGGACAACTTTTTGCGGGCATGGGAAAGCTCGCGGCTGGGATCGGCCTTCGGCAATTCGCTGGTGGTGTCGGCCGGATCTTTGGCGCTTACGCTGTTTATCGCGGCGCTGACATCCTTTGTGCTGGCCCGCTTCCAGTTTCGCTGGAAGGGCGGGGTGCTCGCCTTTTTCGTGGTCGGCATGCTGATCCCGATTCACAGCACGCTGGTGCCGCTGTTTATCCTGATGAAGCAGATGTCGCTGCTGAACACCTATTGGGCGTTGATATTGCCCTATACCGCTTTTGCGCTGCCGACGGCGATTTTCGTGCTGACGGCGTATTTGACGAGCGTGCCGCGCGAGCTGGAGGAGGCCGCGTTTATCGACGGGACCGGGCTGTGGGGTCTGTTTTTCCGCATCATGCTGCCGATGTCGGTGCCGGCGCTGGCCACGGTCACGATCATCAGCTTTTTGCACGCTTGGAACGATTTCTCGTTCGCCCTCGTGTTTATCAACAAAACGGTGCTCAAAACGCTGCCGCTGGCCATCGCCAACTTTGCGGACGGCTACCAAACGGATTACGGCTTGACGCTGGCGGCGATGACGCTGTCCGTGCTGCCGACGATCGCGCTTTATTTGCTGTTCCAGGAGCAGATGATGAAGGGGATGACCGCCGGCGCGGTGAAAGGATAGGGGGCAGGTAAGAGCATTTCGCGCGGCTGCCCTGATCCGTTCAAATCAATAGTTCAACATCAATTGTTCAGCTATATGGTAAGCGGCGTTTGGTTTGACAGTCGGCTGCTGGGGCGAGCGATCGTCCGGAAATGGCGGTCAACTGGAACGAGGATTAACTGGAACGAGGATTAACTGGAATGGCGATCGTCTGGAACGGCGGTCACTGGAACGACAGTCATCTGGGACGACGAACATCTGGAACGAGGACCATCGCCCTTCAGAATAGCGGCACTTTGTGTACTTATTATCCAAGCTCTAGCGTGTTTACTTCCATTAACGGCGTTTTATGTACTTATTTTCCTGTGAACGGACCAGAATTCGGGAATTTCCTTGCGAGTCGAGAAAATAGCGACATAAAATGCCTTTATTTTTCTCGAATGGAAGGATATTTCTGGGATAACGACAATTTAAGTCCTTATTTTGGCTCAAAACCGAAGTCCGGGCCTTGGCGGGGGGCCAACAAAGCAAGTCAGAGTAGACGGTTTCCATATCACCTTAGAGAGAAGGGGAGGGGCATCATGCGAGGTTGGCTGACTTCATCGCTGCAGCGGCGGCTGTCGGTAGTGATCGCGGGGTCTATGATCGTGCCGATGCTGGCGCTTGGTCTGTTTGCCTTTTTGATCTCCTCCAACATCACCGAGGAAAAAACCAAGCTGACCGGCAGCGACATGCTGAAGCAGATGGACGCCAACCTGCGGTTTATGCTGGAGGACATCGAGACGCTGTCGATCTTCCTGATCGGGGAGCGCGATTTACAGGCCTATCTAAGCAGAAACGAGGATGTGGAAGCCGAACGGACGGCGCTTGTCGGGCGCATGACGAATCTGGCCGCCTCCAAGCATTATATCGCCAATATCGCCGTTTACCCGGAGCGGTTTGACGTCGGTTTGTCCACGGCCACTTGGTACGAAAGCGAGCTTCCCGCGGCCGCTAAGGAAGCTATCGCCGCCGGCGGAAAAAGGTGGTCGGACGTTTACCGGATTCGTGATTATGCCGGGGATACGCAGGTCATTACCTTGTTTCGGTCGATCCGCAGCATCTACGATTTCCGCCGTCTCGGATGGCTGGCGATCAGCCTGGATGAGCGGGAAGTATCGCGGAATTGGAATGCGCCGGATTTCGGCCAGGGGGCGGGCAGGATTGAACTGATCAGCGCGGAGGGAACCATTCTCTCCTCCGCCGACAAGTCGCGGCTGGGCCGGCCGTTGGCCGCCTATGCGCCCGGCCTGCTCGCACTGCTGACGGAAGACGCCGGCCGGCAGCAGAACGGGAGCGGCAGCGTCATATACGGCGAAGGCGGGGGAAAGTCGACCGTCCTGTACCGCCGGGAGCCGCTCACCGGCTGGATTTTGCTTGGGACGGTGCCGTATGAGCAGTACCACGCCGAAAACCGCTACATTCTGACGCTGACGGCCGCTGTCGTAGGGGTGTCCGTGGCGGTCTGCGCTGCGCTGATCTGGCTGACGGTGCGCCGGATCACGCGGCCGCTGCGCGTTTTGACCCGCCATCTGTCGCGGATCGATCCGGAGCGGCCGCTGCCGCGTTTTCCGGTTGCCACGGGCGATGAAATCGGCCGGCTCGGCCGAAGCTACAATATGCTTGGCGCGCATATCGAACGGCTTAAGCGGGAGGTCATCCGCGGCGAAGCGCGCAAGAAGGAGGCCGATCTGCGGGCGCTTCAAGCGCAGATCAACCCGCATTTTTTGTACAACACCTTGTCCTCGATCCATTGGATCGCCCTGATGGCGGACGAGAAGCGGATAGCCGAGATGGTTGAGGGGCTTAGCGACTTTTTGCGGATCAGCCTGAATCAAGGCAAGGAGTACTGCCCGGTGGAGCAGGAACTGGCGCATATCCGGAATTACGCGCGGGTGCAGTCGATCCGTTTTCCCGACAAATTTGCCGTCGACTATATCGTTGATGAAGGGCTGCTGGACAAATGGATGCTGAAGCTGCTGCTCCAGCCTCTGGTGGAAAACGCGCTGATCCACGGCATTCAGAAACGCGAAGGTCCCGGAACGATCACCGTTCTGATCCAGCGGGAAGGAAGGCGGATGAAAGTGGCGGTCCTGGATGACGGACCCGGCATGACCTCGGAGCGGCTGGCCGAGGTGCGCCGGGTGCTGGAGCTGCGGACTCGGGGGGGAGCTGTTCCCGCTGCGGTTCGGGAGACTCGTGAAAGAGCAGCTGCCGCTGTGGCCCAAGGAGCAGTTGCCGCTGTGGCTCACGGAGCAGCGGGCGCTGCGGTCCGAGGAGCTGCTGCCGGCGGGGGCCTGGAGACTCGTAGCGGAGCTGCTGCTCCTGCTGTGCGGGAGACTCAGGAGGAGGCTGGTTACGATGGGGGGCAGATGGCTCGGAGTGAGGCTAATCCTGATCCTGATCCCGATCCCGATACCGTGCGGGACGCTCCGGGAGAAGCCGTCCCCAACACCGGATACGGGCTCGGCAATGTGCACGAAAGGCTGCTGCTGCATTACGGCCGGGACTCGGGACTGGAAGTGGACAGCCGGGAAGGCGAGGGGACGGAGGTTTCGTTCTCTATTCCGATCATGGAGGTATCGCCATGAAATTGTTGATCGTTGACGACGAGGTCATTATCCGGACCGGACTGGCGAGCGTTATCGCCTGGAACGAGCTGGGGCTGACGCTGCTGGCTCCGGCGGCTTCGGCCGAAGAAGCGCTGAAGCGCATCCGGGAGGAGAAGCCGGATATTCTGATGACGGATATCCGCATGAGCGGCAAAAACGGACTCCAACTGGCCGAGGAAGCGAAACGGATGCTGCCCGCGCTGGAGGTCATCATCCTGTCCGGTTATGGGGATTTTGCCTATACTCAGCAGGCGATCCGCCAAGGGGTCGGCGACTACTTGCTCAAAACGAGCAAGCCTGAGGAGATCATCAAGACGGTGCTGCAGGCCAAGCAGCGGATCGCGGAGCGCCGCGCCGAAGATTCGCGGGCATTGCGGCTGGCCCGCGAGGAGCGGCAGCGGCTGCTGCTTAAGTGGATCGTTGAGGGCGAGCCGTTAGCCGGGGACGTTTTTGCCGCCGGAGATGCGGAAACAGGAGGAAGAAGGGCGGCAAAACAAGCGGACCGCTGGCAGGTGCTGCTTCTGTGCGCCGACGGCTGGGGGACGAACGGAGCGGCCGGCGGACTGCTCCGGTTTGCCGTGCAGAACATGCTGGAGGATTTGATCCCTGGCGCCGCGGTGCTGATCTACCGGGAATTCATCGTCTGCGCCGTCCCGCTTACCGCCGGTGAGCCTTCCGGGGTCCAGCGGTTTAAAGGCGCCTTCGAGCGGATTGAAGGCTTGCTCAAGTGCCGGCTGCGGGTGGCCGCGGGAGAGACGGTGGCGGGGGAGGAGCAGGCGCATCGGAGTTACGTCACGGCAGCCGCCGCATTCAGATACCATGATTTGCTGCCGGGGACGATGTTTGATTATGCCGATTTGGCGGGACGGAAAGGCGGAAAAACGGTATTGACCCAGGAGGAGGAAACCGCCCTGGGGATGATTTTGCTGGACCATGACCGGATGACGTTAAGAGCGTGGACGCAGGAATTGGCCGATACGCTTGCGGCGGACCCGGAGTGCACGCCCGAATCGTTCCGGGCCTGCCTTCATTCGGCCGCGGCCATCGGGCATCGCTGGCTGGAGCGGACGCTCCGCGCCGTCGGCCGGGAGGAGCAGGTGCGCATCGAGCCTTGGCCGCAGGAACAGCCGGAAGACGGCAGGCTGAAGGATGAGCTGTTCCGGCATCTGCTTGGCATTATGAATATGTATCATACGTCGCTCGGCGGCAGTCAAATGTCCCACGTTCAACGGGCCAAAGCGTATATGGCGTCCTGCCCGGCGGAGGCGCTCAGCCTGCAGCGCGTGGCCGCGTACGTGCACCTACACCCCGGCCATCTCAGCGAGCTGTTCAAAAAAGAAACCGGGAGCACCTTCGGCGACTTCGTCACCGGGATGCGGATGCGCCGGGCGATGAACCTGCTGGCGGTGACCCCGGCCAAAGTGAGCGAAGTCGCGGCGATGACCGGGTATGAGGACGTGAAGTATTTCAGCCGCCTGTTCAGAAAGCACACGGGAAAAACGCCCAGCGAGTTCCGCGAGGAGGCGCTGGACGGAGGTTTGTTGTATGGGGAAGCATAAACCAAATTTTTTCGGGAAGTAGGGAAGCAGCATGGAATTGTCGGGTCCTTGGAAACTGCAGCATTTTGAAGTAGGGGAAAAGCCTGCCCATGAACTGGCCGCGCTGGGGTTGGACGACCGCTTTTGGATCGGCGCCGCCGTACCGGGGGACGTGCATTCGGCGCTGCTGGAACGGAGCATCATCGATCCTCCGTATTTCGGGCATAACGATGCCAAATGCCGTTGGATCGAGCACAAGGAATGGTGGTACCGCACACCGTTTACATTGGACGCCGCGCCGGGGCAAGGGGAGCGAATCGAGCTTAAGTTCGAGGGGCTGGATACGTTTGCGGCGGTTTACGTCAACGGGCATGAAATCGGCAGGACGGCTAACATGTTCCGGGAGTATGTTTTCGATGTGACGCGGATTGTGCGCGAGGGCTGGAACGTGCTGGCCGTCAGGTTCGATCCGCTGCATCTGCATCACCGGGATAAGGAGCAGCTCGAGTGGTCCTCCTATACGAAAGAACGGCCCTGGATCCGCAAGGCGGCGATGAATTTCGGCTGGGACTGGGGACCGAGAATCGTGACCGCGGGCATCTGGGGCAAGGTGCGCCTCACGCGCCGCAAGCTGGCCAAGCTGACCGGCGTGTACGCCCGCACGCGGTCCGTGGAGTCCGGGGAAGCGGTGCTTCATTTTAGCGCGGAGGCTGAGGCTTTCCGGAAGGGGACACAGGCCGAGGTCGTGGTCCGCTTGCTGGATGCCGAAGGGCTGGAGGCGGCATGCGCCGTCCTGGCGGTCCTTGGGGACCGCCGGGCGGGACAAGGCGGCGCTGCCGAAGGCGCAGGTAGTTTCGTTGGTGAAGGTGATGACGGCGGTAGGGGCGTAAGCAGCACGGGCAGCGATGGCGGGGCAGGCAACACAAGCGGCGCAGGCAGCGGCGACGGCGGCTTGAGATGCGCCGGTGATAGCGGGGGCGAGAGCAGCCTGGGAAGCGCCGGTGCTAACAGCGGCGGGACCGGCAGCGGAACCGCCCACATCCATGGGGCCGGCAGAGCTTTTGGCCGGGCCGACACCGAGCTGCGGGTCCGCGCTCCCCGGCTGTGGTGGACGCATGATTTGGGCGAGCCGTACTTGTACACGCTGGAGGTCGTGCTGCGCGCCGAAGGCGAGGAAGTCGACCGCTACATCCAGCCATTTGGCATCCGCACGTTGGAGCTTGCCCTACGTAACGACGATGGCAGCAATGCGTTTGCTTTTATCCTTAACGGGGTTAAGGTTTATGCCAAAGGCGCCAACTGGATCCCGGCCGACAACCTGATCGGCTCGATCCCGGCGTCCACCTACCGCGGGCTGATCGATCTAGCGGTAGAAGGAAATATGAACATGCTGCGCGTCTGGGCGGGAGGCATTTACGAAAAAGATGTCTTTTACGACGAATGCGACCGGCAGGGCGTGCTGGTGTGGCAGGATTTTGCCTTCGCCAACGCGTTGTTCCCCGATTTCAACCAGGACTTTATGGACAACGTGCGGCACGAAGTCATCGATAACGTCAAAAGATTGCGCAACCGCGCGTCCCTCGCGCTCTGGTGCGGCAACAATGAAATCGACTGGCTGTATGACATGAAAAGCGCCGCCGGGGACATAACCGGGCCCTTCTTCGGGGAGCGCATTTATCATGAGCTGATTCCGGAGGTGCTGGCTGAGCTGGACCCGGCCCGCCCGTATTGGCCTTCTTCGCCTTACGGGGCAAGCGGCGGTTACGACGCCAACGATCCGCACACCGGAGACCGCCATAACTGGCAGGTGTGGCACGGTTCGGTGTATCCGCGGATGCAGGGGGAGAAGCCGCGGCTCGATTACAGCGTCGAGGGCGTAACGTTCAAAAAATACAAGCAGGATTTCGCCTTGTTCAGCAGCGAATTCGGCATGCATGCCGCGGCGAACCGCTACACGCTGGAAAAAAACATCCCCGCCGGCCAGTTTGTCTGGGGGAGCGCGGAGATGGCTTACCGCAACAAGGATACGAACCACCGCAAAGGCATTTTGCTGATGGAAGGCTATACCGGGATTCCCCGCGATATCGAGGAATACATGGATTTTTCGATGCTGACTCAGGCCGAGGGGTTGAAGTACGGGATCGAGCATTTCCGGCGGAACCGACACCGCAATAGCGGCGCGCTCGTCTGGCAGCTGAACGACAGTTGGCCGGGCACGAGCTGGTCGATGATCGATTACGAACTGCTGCCGAAGGCTTCTTTTTATTATGCCAAAACGTTTTATAACCCCGTGCTGCTTTCATTGGAGCATGAGCCGGGCGAACCGCTGAAGGTGTGGGTGGTCAATGACACGCTGGAGCCGCTGCGGGGAACGGTGGAGCTGACGGTGCACGCCTTGAGCGGCGGGGGCGTCTTGTCCCGGGCCGCTTTTGCGGCGGACATTCCGCCGCAATCCACGGTGCGGATCGGCGCGCTGGAGGAAGCGGCCGCCTTGCGCGGAGCCGCTCCGGAAGAGGTCGCGGCGGTGCTGACCGCCTCCGGTTTTGCCGCCCCGGCGAACCGCTACTACTTGCGCGACCCGAAGGATTTGCGCCTGCCGGAAACGCGGCTGGACGTGCGGGTGGACGAGGCGGCGCAAACGGCGACGGTAACCGCGGCGGGGCCGGGGGCCGCGCGGTTCGTGAAGCTGGAGCTGCCGCTGGGCCGCGTCCGCTATAGCGACAACTACTTTGACCTGCTTCCCGGGGAAAGCCGGACGGTGCACATAAGCCATCCGAAAGGGCAGCTGCTGCCATGGGCAAAGCTGCGGGTTTCCGCTTTGAACGGCAAACGCGGCACCTGCGGGATCTAAGGCTTAATCCGCATCTCCGGCGAGAACGCGGTCGCGGTATTGTTTTACCGCGGGGATATCGGTTTGCATGCCTTTTTCTTTGGTGAACACCTGCCAATCCGTACTTTTCAGCACGTTCAGAAAGCCTTGCACGGCTGCGGCCGTTTTTGTGCCCGGGTACGTTTTGACCGTGTGTTCGTAACTGGCTTTGACTTCGTCGGTTAACTTGAAGGTGTCGAAATCGAAAATCGGCGTATTGTCCAGCCCGTAAAGATAGGTGGTCAGATAGCGGGTATAAAACAGCTTTTTAGCTTGCTCGGCCTCAGGCGTACCTGCATACTGCGTAAAATATTGTTCGGCGGCGGCGGTCCGCTTGGCCAATTCATCCCAAGTGATGACGAGCCCGCCGTCGCTGGCCATTTTGGCGTCCGAATCCAGGGCGAGCAGCGCGATAAAGTCCTGCATTTTTTCGCTTAGCGCCGAATTGTATTTTTTAAGCGCTCCGTAGTCGACCACGGGAAACACCGTGCCTTCGGCCGTTTCCAGCTTGTAGCCGCCGGCCAGGGCGCCCAGGACGGTTTGGCGGACGGCAGCGTCTTTGATCTGCTTCAGCTGTTCGTCCGAAATGGGCCAGCCAAGTTCGCCGAGCGCCTGGAGGACGGCTTCTTCGGCGAATTTATCCTGCGTTTTGAGCAGGTCTTCCCCGTAAAAAGCGAGCAGTTTCTGCATCAGCCGGTCGGCGTCGTCCTGGGGCAGGGCGGCCAAATGCTCATCGAAAAAGGCCAAATAGTCCTTGGCCTCGGATTGGCCGGCTTGCAGACGCTCAAACTGTTCAAGGATGCGGTTTTGTTCGGAGCCGGATGCCGCCGCAGCGCCACTTCCGCCACCATTTCCGCCACCATTTCCGCCGCCGTTTTCGCTTCCGTTAGCGTTGTTTGCTTGTCCCTGCCCCGGCGCGTTTTGCTCTGTACCGGTTTGCCCGGGTCCCGGGCCGGCAGCCCCTTTTTTATCGGCGCACCCCGTTAATAAAGCTCCCGCCAACATCGCGGTTACCGACAGTGACAGCATGATTTTTACAGCCCATTGCGGCATTTGCAGGTACACTTCCTTCCGTAATATATCTTGTTTACTTGACGAACGAGCGGGAGAAAAGGTTCCTTACGCTGAAAAAAAGGGCCGCTCCAAAGGTTGGTAAGGCCAACCGGAACGCCCCTTGTTTGCCATTCTTTTTATTCCGCGTGTTCGATCAGCGTGACGCTTTCGACCTGGTTGACCATTCTTCTGAGCTCCCTGGCCTGTTCCCAATTGATGCTGCCGGCTTCGTACATGTTGTGGATTTCCGCGCGTTCGGCATCCATCACCTGGATCCGCAGTTCTTCTTTTTGCGCTTCCATCTGTTCGCTGAATTGCGGCCCTGGACCGGTCAATTGGGCGATGACCCGCTTGTACTGGAGAATCACTCTTTGCAGGGCGGGGTCCTGTTCGTTTTCCCGGGTTAGGCCCTTCAAGTACTCAAGCGCCGCTTGCAGCGCCTCAACCTGGATTTTCTGGCCGGGGTGAAGCCCGGCGAACTGCCGGTATTTGCGGGTGGCCCGCCGCCAGTCGCGGACGGCGCTGCCGATCAGGAACGAAATCCGGGCGCGGGCGGTTCTGCAGAGCCCTTCTTCGCGAAGGTCCAGCGCCTTCTCGAAAGTTTCGAACATTTCTTTGCTCATTCCGCCGCTTTGCATCGTTTCGTGAATGTAATTCCGCTCGGCTTTTAACGCCCCAAGCTGGATTTCGGTCATTCTCCCCAAAGCTTCCGACCGCTCCAGCCTGTGAGCGTCCTGCTGAAGATACATGGGGCGGAACAGCATTTTGTATTCGTCCATTAATTGATAGGCGGCGGTTTTATTGTAATCGTTCATTTCGGCCTTGATCTTCTGCAGCGCGACCCGCAGCAGCCGGCTTCGGGCTTCGGCCATATCGATGTACTCGCCCGTTTCTTCGCCCTCGGCCGCCCCTTTGCTGAATAGCGGCAGCAAGAGGGTGGCCGCGATCAGGGTGAATAAAATCACGCCCGCGGCCAAAAACAGGATGAGCGACCGTTCGGGAAAAGCCTGTCCGCTGGCGACCACGTACGGAATGGACAACACCCCGGCCATCGTAACGGCGCCGCGAACGCCCGTCAGACTAACCAGGAGGCTGTTTTTAACGGAAGGCTTGGGGGTTTCCTGCGACTTGGAGACTTTGTAATCGTACAGCGAGAAGAAATAAGACCAGACAAAACGAATCGCCAATATGGCAATCCCGATGGCCAAAACGTAGCCGATCGCCTGCGTATTGCCGATGTTGGGATTTTCCACCGTGGCGCGCATGGACGAGGGGATGATCAGCCCCAGCAGCAGGAAGACGACCCCGTTCAGGATGAACAGCACGGTTTGCCATATATTTTCCGTCAAGACCTGCTCCTCGGCGAGCAGCGTTTCCGTTCGTTCCCGCAGCAGGGAATGGACGATGCCGCCCACGACGACCGCAATGACGCCGGAAGCGTGCAGGAGGTTTTCGGTGACGATAAAAATAAGAAACGGAGTCAGAATCTGCAGCAGCGAATGCAGGGTGGCGTCCTGAATGCCCTGTTTGCGGAGCGAAAACCGCAGCCAGGTCATGACCAGGCTGAGCACGAGGCCCAAAACGGCCCCGAGGATAAACATGTATGTAAAGTCGTAAACGGCTTCCCTTAGCGAAAAATAGCCGGTTACGACCGCCGCGACCGCATAGTTGAAGGCAACCAGACCGGAAGCGTCGTTGATCAGCGACTCGCCGCGGACAAGATTCAGCACTTTGTCCGGAATATGAATCCGCTTGGCGATCCCGTTTACGGCGACGGGGTCGGTCGGCGACAGAATCGCGGCCAGCGCGAAGGCGGCGACGAGCGGGATTTCCGGAATGATCGCGTGGATGAAATAACCGCCGCCGATTGTGGTCAGCAGAACGAGGACGATGGCGTTGCCGAAAATGGGCCCCTTCATTTTCCACAGCTCTTCGCGGGGGAAGTGCCTTCCGTCGTTGTACAGCAGCGGGGCTACGAACAACAGCAAAAACCATTCCGTTTCGATCTCCAGATGAATCCCGTTGAACGCCAGCGCGATGGCGATGCCAAACACGATTTGGGTGAGCGCGGTGGGGATAAACGGAATGTAGTGGCTGATGATGTTGGAAACGACTAGACAGATAAGCAGTAAAATAACCGTAATCAACAAATCCATGTATCAAACTTCCTTCCCGAACGGATTGCATTGCAAGTCGACATTATTCTATTATATCCCACTTTTTAAACTGAAGATTAACAAGCGCTTGGGGAGGCGTTCGAAAAAAAAGAGCGCAGCCATCTGCGCTCTTCGAGGATTATATTTATCGCATGAACGGGAGGCTTGGCTCCCAAAGAACCGCTTGTCCGCTGTCCAGGCTTCGCCGGATATCGATCAGCCGTTGGTTCGAGCTGCCGCAATAGAGCAGGGCAGGGTCGCGAAGCTCTTGGACGAAACGCCCGTCCACCAGCACCTCGCAGCGCCGCAGCAGCTCATATTCGGGGGAACCGGGATGCTCTGTCAATTCCTCATACGTATACCCGCTGTAAATCCAAATCGAAATCGGCCCGGTCTCCGCCACAAGCCGGTCGATAAACCCGCTGACCTCGGCGGCGGAGAAAAAGGGGTCTCCGCCGAGGATCGTTAGACCGCTCAGCAGGGGATTATTTTTAATGTCATGAATGATTTCCGCTTCCCGCTCTGGCGTAAACGGCTCGCCGTAATTGAAATTCCACGTCTCCGGGCTGAAGCAGCCCTTGCAGTAATGGCGGCAGCCGCTGATGAAGATTGCGGCCCGCAGGCCTTCGCCTTCATTGATGGATTCCGGGTAGTAGCCGCAAATATTCATGCGTCGTGTTTGACCCGGTCGCGGACTTCCGCTTGTTTGGCGGCGTTGAACCGCGTTTGGTAATCCCCCGTCAGATACCCGGTGACCCGGCGCAGGCGGCGGATGTGCACGTCGTTCTCATGGCTGCCGCAGGAAGGACAGGTCGCCCCGATGATGCCTTCGTAGCCGCAGGCCGAGCAGCGGTCGATCGGATGGTTGATGCTGAAATAGCTGACTTGCTGCTGCAGGGCGTATTGAACGATTTTCAGAAAAGCGGCCTGATTGTTCCGGGCATTGCCGTTAAGTTCGATGTACGAAATGGCTCCCGCGTTGCAAAGCCCGTGGAACTTGGCTTCCAGCTCGATTTTTCTTGCCGCGCTGATGTTGTAATACACCGGGATGTGGAACGAATTGGTGTAGTACTCTCTGTCCGCCACGCCGGGAATCGGACCGTAAACCGCGCGGTCGCGTTTCGTGAATTTTCCGGACAAGCCTTCCGCCGGGGTGGCGAACAACGTGATGTTCAGGTTGTGGATTTCACTTTGGCGGTCGCAGTAATCGCGCATGTAGGCGATGATTTCGTACGCTTTTTGATAGACCGCTTCATCCTCCCCGTGGTGCTTGCCGTACATCGCCTTCATGCATTCCGCCAGCCCGATGAACCCGATCGACAAGCTGCCGTGCTTGAGCAAATCGCCGACAGGGTCCTCCGGTCCAAGCTGTTCGCCGCCTTCCCACACGCCTTCGCGCATCATAAAGTCGGATGCTTTGGCTTTTTGAGCGGCTTGAATTTTGAAACGGTGCAGCAGCCCTTCCAGCGCGATGTCCATATAATGCGTCAGCTCGCGGTAGAAGCCGCGCTCGTCCGCCTCTGTCCGCCGTCCCAGCGCAATGCCGTGCTCGAGGCCCAGCTTGACCAGGTTCAGCGTGTTGAACGACAGGTTGCCTTTGCCGGAAAGATGGTTCCGGCCGAACCGGTCGGCCAGCACCCGGGTGCGGCAGCCCATCGTGGCGAATTCCGTGTCCGGATCGCTCGGATCGTAATGCATCAGGTTGAGCGGGGCGTCCAGATTGGCAAAATTCGGATACAGCCGCTTGGCCGAGCATTCCACCGCTTTCAGGAACAGGCCGTAATTCGGTTCGTCCGGGTTCTGGTTGACGCCTTGTTTGCATTTAAAAATCTGGATCGGGAAAATCGGCGTTTCCCCGCTGCCCAGCCCCCGCATCGTGGCCGTCAGCAGGGAGTTGATCACCATTTGCCCTTCAAGCGATGTGCAGGTGCCGTAGTTGATGCTGGTGAAGGGGATTTGCCCGCCGGCCCGGCTCGACATCGTGTTGAGGTTGTGGATCAGGCTTTCGGCCGCCTGCAGCGTTTCGGTTTCGGTTTCCTTCAGCGCAAATTTAAACGATTTCGGATAACGCTCCTGCAGGTCGCTGCGGCTCATCGAGACGTCCCCATTCCCGGCCAATTCGGCATCGCGGGCGCCTTCTTCGAAATATTCCAGGCCTTTGCGGAAATATTTCTCGAACGATTTGGCCACGTAGGGAGCGAGGTCGAAATCCAGCTTGTTGGCCGATACGCCGCCGTACTGGGAGTTTTGCTGGGATTGGAAAATGATCGCCACCAGCGCCATCGCGGTCATGATCGAATTCGGCGGTCTGACGCTGCCGTTGCCGGTGTTGAAGCCTTCGCGCAGCAGCTTTTCGAACGGGATGAAAATGCAGTTCGTCGTTCCGATCGCATATTGATCAAGATCATGCACGTAGACGATATTGTCTTGAATCGCCTGCACCACCCGTTTGGGCAAGATGAAATGCGTCGCATACCATCTGGCGTACTCGCTGCCGAATTTGCTCATTTTCCCCGAGAAGCTTTCGCCGTTCAAATTCGCGTTCTCGCGCAGCACCTCCAGGTTGCGGCTTTGAATGATTTCCTCGCCCATTTGAATGACTTCATCCAGCATGGTATCCCGGCCGGTGAAGGTTTGGTTTAGCAATGCCATAATCTAAATGCTCCTCCCCAAAAGCTAATTTATTTAACGCTAAGTAAAAAGGCATCTCCAACCTGCCCAGGTTGAACATGCCCGAATGCGCTGCCTAATGAAGACTCTTCTACAACTACAACGGCTGTCGATCCAATAAGGCATATGTAAAAGCTGCATACGGACATCCTGCCTGTTCCTCGCAGGTTTTAGTGGTTCACACTATATTTTGATTCTCTGAAACAAGATTAGCACAATATATTGTGTTTAAAGTGTGACTTGCATCACATGGACAGGCCGGAAGCCGGGACAAAACCGCCGGAGCCCACAGGTGATGCGCGGAGCGGGGAACGAAAAAATTTTTTTAATTTTTTTGGTGGTTCAACCTAGAAATCGGGGCTTGACAGTCGGTTATTGGAACGGCGAACCTACTGACCGACCATTGGCAAACCGGCGGTTACTGGGATGGCAAACCGCTCGTCGGCTAACCATCGGTTACTGGACGGCCGACCGCCAGCCTTCAGAATAACGGAACTTTATGTACTTATTATCCGGGGCTGAGCATGTTCATCCCCATTAGCGGTATTTTTTGTTCTTATTTCCCTATGAACGGTACAGATTGCGGGTATTTTGTTACGGTCCGAGAAAATAGCGACATAAATTGCCTTTATCTCTCTTTCAATAGGGGATAGCGGCGGAATAACGACATTTTTTGCACTAGCGTTGCAAGAACACTAACATCAATTTTCAGCAAAACCCACATTTGGATTATTGAAACTATAAACGGATTTTTTTACAGTCATTTTTTAAGCTTAAGACCAAAAAGTCAAGGTTACCTAATGCGTAGGTCGCGATGTCCCATTAAATGTATATAATGGATATTATTTCTTGAACTTGCTTGGCTTAATTATCCCAACCATTGTGCGCACCGATAACGCTTTGGGACCTGACCCCGGACGTCTCCCCGGACTACTTCGACTGGGTTTCCGATCCAGTTCGGTTCGAAAGGATCGCCATGAACGGTACAAATACTCGCGGAGAATCCGGAGCACTTGCCAGTTTGTTTTTGCCGTTTGGGTGCTGTGCCGGATGTGCTCCACGAGCAAGGCAGTAATTAAAGCCAAGAATAATTGGTTCCAAATAGCCTGTGGTTTATGACTGTGCAGCTTCTTCAATCGCAAATGTTGCTTCAGCCATTTAAAATACAACTCGATGAGCCAGCGATTTTTGTAGATCTGCGCGATTTCTTCAGCGGTCTTATCCCATACCGATGTAAAAATACGATAAGTCCGTTCCTGCTCGTCATAAAACTCCACCAAACGAACGGAATGTTCCATGGATCGGAAGGAACTGCCCACGCAAACCTTGGCGTCCCGCGTGATGTTCGAGCCTTCCGGAACAGGATACTCCTCAATGACGGTGGCAAGCGCGCGATCTCGCATACGGATCACAAACTGGATGTTGTCCTGGACCCATTGATCCATCCGGGCATAATCATCATAACCGCGATCCATCACATAAATCGCATCCGAGGGGACGACCAGTTCAACGGCCCCCGCACGATCCCCTACATTGAGCGAACTGGGGATCATGGCATCAGGAAATAGCTTGTCGGGAGCTGTAACAACGAGGCGCAGATGCATCTTGACGCCGCTACTCTTATTTGACATCTTGGCCCAACTTCCAAGTTGAAGCGGCAGTCGAATGCTGGAAGAATCAATGATGTGCAATTTCCCGCTCTGGCCCTGGTGGCAAGCACGTTGCTGTGTTTGTGATGCCAGATGCTGAAACATCCACTCCAACAGCTCCGTTGGGATCTGATCGAGTTTTCGGGATAATTGCGAGCCGCTGATACTCTCCAACTGTAGAAGCTGCTGAAGTTTCGGCTCAGCACGAAGTGCAATTTCCATTTCACCGTAAGATGACCATTGTTTCAACTGAGCATTGATGAAGAGCATGATCGCTTTCATCGTGGTAAGTTTCTTGGTGTAATGGTCGAAGAGTAAACGTTGATGCACATCGATGGGCAGTAAGGAAATCAGTTGACGAATGACCGTTTTAGCTTTAACGTTATCCATGGATGGTCTCCTTTTGTAGAGAGTTATGGACAACGTACCTACCTCTTTACAATAGGAGATTTTTTATGCTTTTTCCATGAAAAATGATCATAATTACCCATATTTAACTAATATTTGATTATTCGCGTTAGGTTTTATGCAACGCTAGTGCATTTTTTGCCCTTATGTTGTTGAGCCCTTTTTTGTTTGTATTTGCCGGCGGGGAATTGATAAAATAATATAGGAATAAATACAGTAAAGTGAGGGGAACGGAAATGGCGATTGCGGAAGTAACGGTTATTCCGATTGGTACGGGCAGCACCAGCCTCAGCTCCTACGTTGCCGAGCTGCAACGGGTATTGGAGAAGCAGGAAGGCATTAAGTTCACGCTGACGTCGATGAGCACGATCATTGAAGGAGCGCTGGACGACGTATTCGCGGCGATCCGGGCGATTCATGAAGCGCCGTTCCAGGCGGGCGCCGGCCGGGTGTCGACCTCAATCAAGATCGACGACCGCCGCGACAAAGCGAGTTCGTCCGAGCAGAAGCTCCAATCCGTGAGGGAGAAGCTGTAGTGCAAGCGGCTTGGTTGTGGCAGCACCACGTGTGTGGTAGGACCACGTGGTTGTGCCGTTGCGCGGCACGCAATGTGCGCCGGAAGCACCACAAATTCCGGGCAAAACGGGTTTGCGTAAAATTTCCAAACTTTAGGGCTTGCATTTTTTTTAAAACGCGGTATAATAATTTTTGTTCGCTAAAAGTGAACTTGCTGGTGTAGCTCAGCTGGTAGAGCAACGCATTCGTAATGCGTAGGTCGGGGGTTCGAATCCCTTCACCAGCATCTCCATAATGTAAAGCACGGCGCGGCTTCCGAGGTTTTCGGGGGACGTGCTTTTTTTCGTAAAAAGCGAAACTTCCACCATTTTTCTACCCTTAATTGCTTTAAAACGTTAATCGTTAAATTATTGCAGGTTATATTTTAGAATGCTATGGAAAATTGCTATTAGCGTACAGTCCATTGAGGAAGTATTTAAACAATATGCCGCTCAGGCAGATACGATTTTGCAGGAGGTTCCAGGCTTCCGCAACTTGTCCCTCGATGATCGGCCCAAAATGCTGGAGGGCACCTGGAAACCGGCTATGATTGTCGTCCATGAATTCCCAGATTACGAAATTGCTCAGAAACTTTACTACTCAGATGCTTACGCCCCCCTGATTAAATTACGCCAATCCGCAACGAAGGCCAACTCCCAACTCTCGCGGAAGCTGCGGGAGCTTGGTCCCGCCGTATTAACGATTCGTAAAAGTGTTCCGTTAGTTGAATCAATTATGAATCCAATCTTAGTTCATTGAGCAAAAAATCGCCTTGCTCAATTTTCACTATTCTTTTCTCTTTTATATAATCCCAGCCGTTGTTTATTGCATATTTAACTAGTCTCGCACAAACACTTGGTTTACATAAGTTAGTGGACCAATTAACTTCCCAAGAAAACAATATTAGGAAGTGCGATGTTTTAGTATTTGATGGATATATTTTAAAACTTAATGAATCATTTGAAGGCGTTTGATCGATGATGCAAATGAATAAGCACTGATCTATTACAATTTTCGTTACTTCCTTCGTGGAAAGCTTCATTAATTATTCTCCTTGGCACATCGCCTGTAGCTGGCCGTATCCAGGTATGCGAAGAACGGTGCCAGCTAGATATTTTTATGAATAGGCTAAACAGTTTTGTTCCCCTCCTCTATAGCGAGAACCTCCCTTGCTGCTTCAATGAAAGACAACATGATGGGTGAAAGCCACTTGTCTTTATGCCATGACATCTGCGTATACACGTGCAAGTCGGGAATTTGCCATGGAAGAGCAACAAGTTTGCCCCGTTCAGCTTCGGCTTCCGCTACGATTTCAGGAAGAAAGGCAATACCGATTCCGGAAATTGCACATTGTTTAATGGCCTCAGCGCTTTGAAACTCTAAATACGTAATACTATCAATGCCCTCTTTCTCAAATGACCGGTCAAACATGGTTCGATAGGGACAACCCTTTTCATTTGTCAGGAACACTTCTCCGTGGAAATCTTCCAGCTGCAGCTCAGTTCGTTTTGCAAGCGGGTGATCCGGAGCAGCGAACAAGCGGAAAGTTTCTTCCACCAACGGTTCCACGGCTAGTCCGCTCGAGCGAATGGGTTCGTCCAACATAAAGACAACATCCGCGGTTCCCTCAAAGAGTGTTTGCTTGAGCTCTTGATTTGGAACGGAGCGGAAGATCAAACGAACTCCCGGATGCTGCGAACGAAATCGTTGAAAGACAGTTGGAAGGCGATAGGCGCAAATAACCTCATTGGCGCTTATCGTTAGGGTGCCGCTTAGCACTTCATTGTCATGAACGACGCTGCGAGCTTCGTCCAATTTGTTTAGAACGCCTTGGATATGAGTTAAAAAGCGTTTGCCCGCAGCTGTAAGAACGAGCTGCTTGCCCAAGCGGTCAAAAAGACGAACACCCAGCTCATCCTCCAATGCTTTGATTTGCATCGTGACGTTGGAGGGGACATAGCCCAGCACTTCAGCAGCCCGAGTGAAATTTAAAGTTGATGCAACCGTGGTGAAGGTAATCAATTGGCGTAATTCCATCATATTTGCCTCTTTTGCTTTCAATATTATTGAATACTGCTTTGAATTCTATTCACTTTTATTGAGAGTATCACAGATCTATACTAACAACAAGAAATACATCTAAATGCATGGGTTCATTTTGAAGGGAGCAAACAATACGATGGATTATGAGATTTTTGAATTGGGTGACGTAACCTTGCAATCAGGAGTGACGTTGCCGGGCGCTTTTCTAGCTTATAAGACCTATGGCAGATTAAATGAAAAGAAAGATAATGTCATCGTTTATCCAACGGCTTTTGGCGACACGCATGTTCAGAATGAATGGTTGATTGGAAACGGCATGGCCCTGGATCCGCAAGAATATTTCATTATCGTCCCCAATCTGCTGGGCAACGGATTATCTTCGTCTCCTACGAACACGCCGCCCCCATTCGACCGGGCTCATTTTCCGCAGGTAACCATCTATGACAATGTTCAATTCCAGCATCGGCTGGTGACCGAAAAATTCGGCATTCAAAAGATCGCTCTCGTCGTTGGATGGTCAATGGGAGGCATTCAAGCGTTCCAATGGGGGGCAAGTTATCCGGACATGGTGGAACGAATCGCGCCTTTTGCCGGAGTTGCCAAGACTTGGCCACATACGTTTTTGGTCCTCGATGGGATGAAAGCAGCGCTCATGGCTGCCGCCCGCTTCGATTTAAGCAAGCTAAACCAGTTGACTTCCGCAGACATGCGCGCCGTTGGCCGTGTCTATGCGGGCTGGGGCTTATCGCAGGCCTTTTACAGAGAGGAACTTTATCGTGAACTGGGATTTGACTCATTGGCGGATTTTGTAGCTGGCGTCTGGGAAAATAGCTTTATGAAGATGGATCCTTACAATGTCCTGGCCATGTTATGGACAGGACAACATGCAGATATTAGTGCAAACCCCTCCTATAACGGAGATTTCGATGAAGCGCTGGGTAGCATTAAGGCGCTTGCCTGCGTTATGCCGGGGAGCACGGATCTCTTCTGCACGGCGGACGATAACGAATATGAGGCTAAACTTATGCCTAATGCTGTTTTTAACCCTATTAAGTCGATTTGGGGGCATTTTGCCGGTCGCGGAATCAACAGTGCCGACAATCAATTTATTGATGACAATCTAAAACGCTTGCTCACGCTTAGTACAAACGAATAGATCATCGTTAACATTAGAGTGTGAGTGTCCTGTCAGGAATAGCCAGATTTGCGATTAACACACCTCATCCAAACCGGGAAGAACACTTGCCCCACTATTTAGAGCGGGACGGGTGTTCTTTTGTTATTGTAGAGTAGTTGAATGTTCTTTTCGTTCTTATTGAAAAGTTTTTAAAAAAATGAACCCTTTTCAAGGGTCATCTGTTTATAAGACATAACGCAAAGAAAGGAGTGCAGCAATTGACGGAACGTGAGCTGTTTGATTGCTACAACAAAGACGTCTACCGAACCTGCTACTATATGCTCCGGAACGCGCAGGACGCGGAGGATGTATGCCATGACGTCTTCGTTACCGTGTTTCGGCAGGACTGGCAGCGGATCGAGCATGTACGGGCCTGGATTATGCGCATTACCATGAATCATTGCCTGAACCTGCTTCGAAAAAACCGGACGAAGCGGGAGAAGCAATCCGAGGTGCAGCGGCTGCATGAGCACGCCGTCGCAGCAGCGGTTAAACCTGTGGACGCGGTCGTGCTCGAGAAGGAGGCCTCCGCCGAATGGGAGAAGCTGCTGAAGCAGTTGCCCGATAAGCTGCTGGCGGTCGTGACCCTCCGCTATATTGGCGAACTGTCGATGGCAGAAATCGCTGAAACCCTGCGCATTCCGCAAGGAACCGTGAAATCAAGGCTTCATAAAGCGTTGAAAATGATGCGCAAGAAACTGGAACAGAACCACCCTATATGGTTGAAGGGAGAGGAACGAATTGGAACGTTTTGAAAGCCAGTTAAAAGACCAAATGAAACACGCGGACACGGTGCCTTATCCGGATTTCGAGCGGATGTGGAGCAGCATCCGCCAAGACGAGCTGCGGATGGCCGCCGGAGGGGAAGCGGCAATTCCGCGTCCACGCAGCCGGAAGCGGACCGCCATCGCCGTCTCGTTGTCCGTTGCCCTTATAGCTACGCCAGTATATGCAGCGGTTACGTATGATTGGTCGAACCTTCTATCTTATAGAGCCGGGATTCAGACGGCCCTGGAGCAGGGCCTTGGCCAAACGATCGAACAGTCGGTCACCCAGGACGGCATAACGTTTACGCTGCATACCGCTTTTACCGATGAGAACCGGACCTTCCTCCTGTACAGCCTCGATCCCGGCCCGGCCCGGAAAGGGAAGGCTATCAGCTTCGAAAACATCGGACTTCGCGATGGCGGCGGCCGGGTGATTGAGGGGAACAACAGCTATCATTGGAATGAGGAGCTTAAGGTATATCAAGGGTATTTCGAAACGGATTGGGTGCTCAATGAGCCTCAAGCCGATGTGGAGTTTTTCGTGGAAAACATCCGCTTCGTCGGAGACGGCAGCCAAGCCATCGATTTTCGTCCCGACCGTGCGGAGACCCAGACATTCACCATCCAGAAGGACGGTATCGGCACCGTTACGCTGCAATCCTTCGAGCAAGCCGAGGGGCAGGTGCTGCTGAAGTCCGTTATTTCCTTCACCGACTCGTGGCTTCAGAATAACAGCTGGGTTCGTATTGAAGCCGTCAACGCTAAAGGCGAGCGAATCCGGGAATCTAAGCCCTCCGTATTCGGAACACCTGAAGCCTCTGACGAATATTCGAACCAGCAGATATATTCGGCAGCTGACTTACGGGCCGAAGGAACCTCGTTCCAGCTCAAATATGACCGTACGCTGGGAACGGCCGCTGGAACCTGGAGTCTCCATACCGCCCTCTCAAAGAAGCAACTGGAACGCAGCTCGTTTAAGGACCAGCTGAACATTCCGCTCAAGGAGGTGCCGGGAGGAACAAAAATCGCTGAAATGATCGTTACACCAACCCAGGTTCGGCTTGTGTTGACCCATGAAGAGAAATACGCGGGGGTGCCTTATACGGAATATCAGCTGGATGTTGGGGGCAAGCTTCTCGAGGGCGGACTCTGGCCCGTTTCCAATGAACCGGCCCAAACCGAACTGCGGTTCGAAATGGCCGGCCTTACTCCGGAAGCGTTGGCCAATGAGCCGATAACTCTGATTGCGAAACACCGTGTCGACGAGCACAAGGGCGATAACCAGCCGGTCCGGCTAACCGGCATCTCGACGAAGCGGCAAACCGTGAGCTCCAGCATCGCGGGGTATCCGATCACATGGACCTATTATATGAAGGACGGCAATTTGTATGTAGAATCCCGGAGCAGCGATCCGGCGTTTGGCGGGGTGAATCAGACCTATTATCTCGACGGCGGGGAGCGAAATTACGGGAAGCCTGCTCTCATCCGCATGCTTGGAGACGAGGGGAATGAGAATATAGACGTGTTTGAAAACTTTAAGGAAACCGAGCAGGACATTTACATTTTCATGTATACGACCAATCAGCCGGAGGACGAACTGCGCGTACAGGTCAAGCCGGGGAAGTAGTTATGCAGCCGCTTTGACAATTCGACAGAACCCAGCCGAGATTACAGGGGGTCTCCTAGTCCGGATAAAGCCATTTCCCTGTCCCTATGTTGTTTGAAAGTGCACTTAGTTTTCGGATAGCCGCATAACGGGGCAGCCTCAACCAAAAGGGCGTAATCGATTGTGGAGCCCATCAATTTTCGACACAAAATAGTGAAACAGAGAAATGGATCTGTAGTTGAACGTACAAAAGAAGAGTGGGCTGGATATCGATATAGCCCCACTCTTTTTTGTTATTGTTTATTATTTCCTTTGACCAAAAGTATTGCAAAAATGATTGAGAGTAGAATAATTATGACCAGGCCTATTGGCTGAACAATATTTTCATAAGGTGACGGTATATTGATTTGTCCGAACATTAATTTTTTGGTATATAATAAAAATTTGAAATACTCCCCAGAAAACTAGTGCTATAACTGCCCAATTTTTTACCCTATTGATAATATCACCTTGTTCTTTATTTAACTAAGTTTTGTAAATCTTGATTTGTTAGAAAAAAAGTCCACATTTTTTTATGCCGATATCATATTGGAACAAGCCAATCCCATAAAATCTGTTATTAAGCCAATGTATTATAACCGGATTCTGAATGGAGTGATATTGATGTCGGATCCTTTTGTTATACGTTCATTAGATGAGATACGTTTTTGGTCACGCATTATGAAGGAACATTCCTTCTTCCTTCGCTTAGGTTTTAGGTGCGAGGACACTCAATTAATTGATGAGGCCAATCAATTCCAGGCGATCTTTGAGGATATCGAAAGAAGGGCTCATGCATATCCAGAAAATACTGATCCCCAAACCATCAGACAGTTCAACTCAGAAGTTCACAATGCAGCCACACACATTTGGGCGTTTAAGAGGAAAGTACTCGGGCTGATATTACGGTGCAAACTTCCCGGAGGCAACAACTTTCCTCTGCTTGTAGATCATGTTAGCCGGGAAGCAAGATATTTCAGTAACCGATTAGATGAGCTTAATAACGGAAGGCTTGAACCGTTAGCTGATGCGATTATTGATGAGAATGTATTTTTTCTGAAAATTATGGCCGACCACGCAAAGTTTATAGGTCATTTGCTTGATCCGTCTGAAAGAAAACTGGTAGAGCAAGCAAGAGAGTTTAGCCACGAATTCGACATGCTGATGTATCAGGCTATCGATTTAAGCTCAATGCGCCCTGAGTCGCAAACACATCCGCTTTTGAGTCAATTTGTTGATGAAAATCGCATTTCAGTAAAATCATTGCGTGATTTTAAGAAAACTGCACGTGACTTAATTGAAGAGTGCCGAATAAAAAGCATCATTCATCCTTTGTTAGCGGATCATGTTTTCCGCGAAGCAGAAAGATTCTTGTTTATTCTTGACATGTTTGATCGGTCATTGTCCGGTATGAAGGTAAACAGGAAAGAAATTTTACATTGAAATTGACTGAATAGTGATTATAAACGGAATGTCAGGCCGGCGCGGTTTCCGAGGTTTTCGGGGGCCGCGCTTTTTTGCGCAAAAAGTAACAATCAGCGAGTCAACAGCAACAGCATTTCATCCAAATGACGTTCCAATGTCAACGCATCATAAAGGCCCCAACGATGTTCTACGATGTAAGAGCACTTATTGCCGACGGCCGGGAGGTTGCCCCAGGCTTCGCTTTGCAGCATTTCCTGGAAATCATTGCTGTGTCTGTCCTTATTCTCGACGGCCATGAATACCCGGTCTCCGGAGTAACGGGAAATGTCCTCAAGCGCGATTTTTTTCCACTTTAGCGACTTCGTCATTAACATCCTGACCCGGTCCGGAGGGACAAAACCGAGTCCTTCATATAAGGTGTGGCCGAAATTATGACCGCCGTAGACGTAAAGCTCGTTGCGATGGTATACAAAAGCTGCGGCGCTTTCCCCTTTTTGCACGTAAGGTTTCAGCTTTTGGCGTATGTTCCGCGCTTTGTTCCGATACGATTCGATCCAAAGTTTGGCCTTATCGCCCCTGCCGAGCAGCCGGCCCAGCTTGTACAGCCGCGCGTAAATGTGGTCATGCCAGTTGAGCAGAGCGGTTGGAGCAACCGCGGCCAAACGGTCATATTGCGGTTCGGGCATATAACTGGGGCATATGATCAGGTCGGGCTGCAGGGAGAGCAGCTTCTCCATATCGAGCGGCTCGTCCAGCGGCTGAATATCACGTGCTTCTTCGCCATAAAGATCGGCCAAAAAACGGTTCGCACCTACGGGCACGACGCCGAGAGGCAGCAGATCGCCGAGCGTATGCAAGGAACAGATCCGGATATCCCGGGACTGCAAACGGACAAACTGGGTAGGGGACACGCCAACGGCTTGCTTGAATCGTCTGCTGAAGTAATACTCGTCCCGAAAGCCTGTCTGCTCGGCGATTTCCTTCAAGCGTTGATCGGAGCCGATCAGCAACTGCTTGGCCCGGTCTATTCGCAACTCGGTCAAATATTGTACCGGTGTTTTGCCGGTCATTTTCTTGAACATGTCGTTATACTTCCAGCGGCTCAGTGCCGTTTGCTCCGCCAGTCTTTCGATCCGGATATCCTTCGAATATTCGCGGTGCAGGTAATGAATCGTTTCCTCCACTTCCCGCTCTACGCCGAATTTGGAGCTCCTGTCCCGCTGTTCAAGCAGCAGTGTCACCAGCTCCTGAAAACGGACTTGAAGCCGGAGCAGCGCAAGCCCGCGGGCCGCGCCCCATTGATCCAGCACGGCGTATAAGCCGGAAACGCATTCCCCACTGACGGAAAAGACCGTTGTGACATATCCGATAAGCGCCGCAGCCGCCTCATTGGACATGAACACAAACTCATACGCCTGCAGGTTTCCGGCAACAGGGGCGGCAGGGAGCAGGCCGGCGATCGAACGGGGAGGGACCAGCACGCAGCCGTTAGGACCGAGATGATGCGTTGCTCCATCAACCTCCAGGTTCGCGGAACCCTGTTTGATCCACCATATAGAATAATGTTCGCTTCGATACTTTTGCGTATTGCTCCCGCCGGCAATGTCAAATTGGCGGATATTAAGAAGGGATAGGATAGGGATCGATGGGGAGGAGGGATCGGATTGCTCATGCTTCATCGTCGAAGAACTCCAATGTTTCCAAATTTATTATCCATGATTTTATCAAATTATCCATCCGCCAGCAACGCGGCCATTTTAGCGGGATACCGTGCACATATAATAAGAAGAGGCCCCGCATGGATGAATGCGGAACCTCTGCCGGCGCTGCTTTACGATTGTGGCTTCAATACTTTGGGCATTTCGTCCAAAAGCCACTCTAGTGTAACCGAATCATTAAAAGCCCACCGGTTGCTCACGACATAGGCTTGTCCATTTTGGACAGCGGGCAGACTTTTCCAGACGGAGTTTTGGATTAATTCCTCGACACCTTTACGGGAAGCTTCGTTGGCGTCCTGCGTGACTAGAAAAATATGATCGCCGGCCAGCTCCGGCAACTTCTCCAAAGAAATCGTTAACCACATCTTATCTTCATTTTCTTTTTCGGCAAACAGACGTTTCAACGCTTCCGGAGGCTTAAAGCCGAGCGCATCGTACATCGTGGGCCCGAGCCGCTGCGGTCCGTATATATAGAGCTGCTTGTCCTGAAAAACAACGAAGGCCGCTGCGGTTTGTCCTTTTTCAACGAGCGGAGCCAGCTCCTTTTTCTTTTGTTCCGACTTGTCTTTGTAACGTTTGATCCAAGCCGCGGCCTCGTCTTGCTTGCCGATAATGTCGCCCAGCGCCGTGATTCGGCTGAACACATCGCCGCTGTAGGGCATTGTCACGGTAGGCGCAATTTTCGACAACCCCTCCAGTGCGGCCGCATCCAGGAAATCCGGCACGATAATCAGATCAGGGGCAAGCGCGAGGACTTTTTCCAAACTGGGAGCCGAACCTTGACCGCCAATATCCTCTACGCCCTTCAGTTGTTCCTCTTCTAATACCAACCGGGCGTTGGCAAAGTTTGTCCCTACCATTTTGGTGTTCAACGACACCATTTCCGGCGCATAGAAGTGGGCCACAATTCGCTTTGGCTCTGACGGAATCTCGACCTTGCGGCCTAAAGCGTCGGTGTACGTATGACTCGCAGGAGGTTGCCCCTTATTCGTGCTGCTGCCCGGTGTGCCGTTCGCGGCCTCTTCCTTACTCGTACCGCAGGCCGCCAGCCCCAACGTGAGCGTCACCGCCAGCAACAGCGCCCCAAATGATCGTTTCTTCGGGATATACATGCTAGACGCTCCCTTTCGATGAGAATGATTATCAACACAGGGACCATTTTACGCGAGTTTCGGTTGATCAACAATGAATATTTTTTTGGTTATTTGGACTTTTTTTGCAACCTGTCTTCCTACTTTAAATTGTGCAAAAAGAGAGAAGCGTTGAGGAAACGTTTGGCCAAAGTTTGAAAATATGTGGTTTGAACGGATAACATGGCGATCACGATCGTATTGCTGACCGCTTCCTGCTGCTGGGGATTTAAGCCGGCAAGGCCATGGGCAAATTCATCCGCTTTTTTCTTCACGGTCGTTTCCATGAGATGATCCTGTTTTTTGTCTCTGTTCAAGTGGCCGGATTGCAGATCGAGCACCTGGTCGTTGTTCTGGTCGAGCTCTTCGAAAATCCCGGAATAACCCGCGTAGAGATCGATGGGGCTGATGAGATCTTTGGCTTGATCGTCAAAGTTATGGAAGATCAGCAAAAGCAGCTTCCTGATGGACTCCAGATCCAACGCGGCCCGTAAATCCTCAATAATGAACAGAATTGCCGCCTGTTCGATCGAATATTTCTTTCCTAACCTCGGAGTACCGATAATCTCTTTCAAATCGCGTTTCACCCAATTTTGCACCGCTGTCAGCGCAAAATGGTTGTATTCAATCTGGGAACCCAGGGCCACGATTTCATTAAGCGACAGTCCTATATCGTTTGGATTCATGTTCATCAGCTTCTCAAAGATCGGGGGCAGAGCCGTGGAGATAAAAGCGCCTAATGAGTTGCCGCCTTCGATCAATTCCTTGTGCGATTTCGCCCATGCTTCCTGGAGGATGTTTTTGGGCGCTTTTTGGCTTTGACCGCTCAGGCTAAGCAGGAGCTGCGACATTTCACTGCGGGTGAGATGGAATGTTTCCATGTTCAATTCCTCCATATAAGTTCTTACGAACTCATCTTACGACGGTGGCGAGAAAAAGTCAAAGAAGAAGCAAATCGGGCATTACGGGTTAAAGAGGCGTGGAGAAGTTCGAATTTGGAGCAATTTGCTCCAAAGCAGGCAAAGTCGGATATTGATATCGACATATGAACTTTGATATTATAAGTTCATAAGAACTCATAAATAAAAAGTTCCAAAGAATTGATCAAACAAGGAGTGTTTGCATGTACGCTTTGAATTTGTTTCTGGTTGCTTTGCTGATCTTGGCTACCGCCTTTTTCGTGGCGGCCGAGTTCGCCATCGTGCGGCTGAGATCAAGCCGGGTCGATCAAATGGTGCTGGAAGGCCGAAAAAATGCATTGGCCGTGCAGCGGGTTACGAGCAATCTGGACGGATATTTATCCGCCTGCCAGCTCGGCATCACGATCACCGCGTTGGGACTTGGATGGCTGGGGGAGCCCACCGTGGAGAAAATCCTGCATCCTGTCTTTGACCGGTACGGATTGCCCGCGGAAATCAGCAGCATTTTATCCTTTGGCATCGCGTTCGCTTCGATTACCTTTCTTCACGTCGTGCTGGGCGAATTGGCCCCTAAAACCTTGGCCATTCAAAAAGCGGAAACGGTCTCTTTGCTGACGGCTAAGCCTTTGATCTACTTCTATAAAGCGATGTACCCCTTTATCTGGGCTTTGAACGGTTCCGCCAACCGGCTGGTGCGCATCTTCGGTATTAAGCCGGCCAAAGAACACGAAGAGGCCCATTCCGAGGAAGAGCTGCGCATTATTCTTACAGAAAGCTACAAGAGCGGGATGATCAACCAGGCGGAATACGGGTATGTGAACAAAATCTTTGCTTTCGACGAGCGGCTGGCCCGTGAAATCATGGTGCCGCGTACGGATATGATGTGCATCGACGTTCATGCCGGCAAAGAAGCGGCGCTGCAGATCATGAAATCCGAGCAATACACCCGGTTTCCCGTATTGGAGGGGAACAAGGACCATATCCTTGGTATTATCAATACCAAACAATTTTTGATGCAATTAAGCGATGATCCGAAGGTGGAAATACGCAAGCTGGTTCAGCCGATCCTGTCTGTCTCGGAAGCTATGCCGGTAAAGGATCTGTTGCTGCGCATGCAGCAGGAATCGGTGCATATGGCCGTTTTGGTCGATGAATATGGAGGAACCTCCGGTTTGATCACGATCGAGGACATTTTGGAAGAGATTGTCGGCGAAATCCGCGACGAATTCGATACGGAAGAGAAAGCCGAAATTGAAAAGCTGGGAGAAAACCATATTCTCGTGGACGGTAAAGTTTCGCTGGAGTCGGTCTGTTCGCTGCTGGGGATCGAATTGCTTGACGAAGAACTGGATACGATCGGGGGATGGGTCTATACGCAAAACCCGGGTTTAAAGAAGGGAAGCGAATGGACGTACGGCCCGTTGAAGTTTACAGTCCGGGAAAAAGACCGCCATCGGATTCGCAAGCTGGAAATTGTTAAGCTGAAAGCAATGGTGTCCGGCCATGAAGATTAAGCCCGATCGCCTGATTAAACGTTCGCTTGCCGGTGAAATCCGCGCTTTCAAGAAGCTGATAGACATGTACAATAAACAGGTTTTCGACTTATGCTTCCGGATGGCCGGGAATAAAACCGCGGTTCAGGACCTGGTAGTCCGTACATTTGTGACGGCCAGGCAGCGGCTCGGCGATTACGATTTCTCCGTGCCGTTTCATGTATGGCTGTATTCGCTCGCCGTATCCTGCTCAGTGCAGGCCGGTACTGAAGCAGAGCGCGTCGGCGAACCGGGGGATGAGGCGGAAGAACTGCTGCGCCAGGTACCTTTCTATCCCAGGATCGCGATGATTCTCAAGTACGCTCATCGGCTGACGCCCGAGGAAACGGCTTACGTCTTGAACTGCCGGGTGGAAACGATCAAGTCCTATTTGCGGCAGGGACGGGAATTGTTGCTCGTGCAGCGCCCTAATATCGCGAAGCCGGATTTATTGCTGGGAACCTAGCCGGCAACCCTTGTCTTGTTTTACGGGGCAAGGGTTGTTTTTTGTTCGCAAATTTTAAAAATTCTTGTAGAATAGAAAGGCCGCCTTTAAGGCTGTTTTCATTTTTACGGAAATAAGGTGATGAATATGAATAAACAAGGGCATGTTGCTTTGGCGGTGACAGCGGGATCGGCCGCTCTGCTGATGATGCCGTCATTGGCCGTGCAAACCGATGCAGGAATAGCAGCGGCGCTCGTGGCGGCAGCGGGAGTCGGCGGAGTGTTCCCGGATTTTGATCATAAGACAAGCACGGTGAGCAATCGTATCCAGTTTCCCCTCCGCTACCGGCGTCTCTTTCGGACCTTGTCCGGATTTCTGGGAGCGCTAGGTGTAGGGTTAGTGGCTTATCGCCAGTTCGGACACGTCCCCGAACCGCTTGAGGAATGGGTGAAGAGCGGGCCGTTATGGCTCGGCGCCGCCATCCTGTTCTGGCTGCTGGCAAGGCTGCGCAGCTTGGTTTTGATCGGCATTGGCGCTTTGCTGCTGGCGGGATACGCGATGTATGACCTGCATTGGATCGCGGCTTTTGCCGGCTTTGCCTTTCTCATTCTTCCGCTGGTTAAACATCGCGGGGTGATTCATACCCCGGAGTTTGCGGCCGTACTATCCATAGGTCTGCTTAATTTTTCCGCTCAGCAACCGGAAATTATCAATATGGCGGCGATCGGGTTTGTCATCGGCTGGTGGGCGCACCTCGCCGGCGATATATTTGGGGACGAAGGGATTCACTTCCTGCTGCTGCCGAAGCTTAAAATCGCTCTCCGGTTGTTTAAAAACGGGGGGCCGGCCGAGCGCTGGATTTCGCGAACATGCTGGGGAGGCAGCCTTCTGATATGGGGAGCCATGTTGCTTCAAACACAAATCCTGCTGAAATAAAAGAAGGAGATGGCGCCGGCCATTACAGGAACAAACGAACAAGCGCTGCTATGCGGCTCAGCATATACCGTTATTGATTGACTTGGAGGTGAGAGGGAGTTGGGCCAAACTTCTAGCTCGTTAAAAGGGATATCAATCATAACAAGCACGAACCGCCCGCGTTTTTTCGATAATATTCTTGAAAATTACAGAAATCAGCTTTACCCGGTAAAAGAACTGGTTATTATCTTGAATAAAGATAGCATGGAATTAGATAAGTACCGAAAAATTGCCCGGAAGTATAAAAATGTCTCCGTCTACAAGCTTCCTGAAAAAGAATCCTTAGGCAGCTGCCTTAATTATGCCGTCAGTAAAACGAAATACCCGTACATCACCAAGTTTGACGATGACGATTTCTACTCGCCTTATTATCTAACCGGACAAATGAAGGCTTTACATCGGTCAAATGCCGATGTGGTGGGGAAACGAGCGTACTTGGCGTACCTCGAAGCCAAGAAATTGCTCGTTCTTCGCTTTCCCAAACAACAGAATAAGTTCGTCGGTGTAGTTGCGGGAGGGACCATCTTATTTAAAAGACGTGTGTTCGACCGCGTCCGATTTCCCCATGTGTCGCTAGGAGAAGACGTCTCATTTTTAAGCAGATGCTGGGCTAAAGGATATAAAGTATATGCGCCTGATCCGTATAACTATGTGCAAATTAGAAGAAAAAATAAAACATCGCATACATGGAAAGGCAGCGATCAATATGTCCTAAAGGGGAGCCGGATTTTTGCGCGAACCGATCAATTTAGGAAAGTGGCTACTCAAAATCGCTAATCCTCGTTGTAATTCCTCCAGAGAATTGGTGGAAGAAAGGGCTATTCGTAAATATTTGTCCCGTGTACTGGCCCCGCTTAAAAAGCGATCGGAGTGATACACGCGAATTCCTTTGTTCAGAAAATAATTCTCCATGTGCGTTCCATCGGCATCATCCGATATGGGAAGCCATCTATAGAAGCTTAGTGGATGGCCAGTACGAGGCAGCTGCGGGAAAAACTCCGTAAACAACCGGTTTGCGGATTCCGCCAGCTGTTTTTTTTTCGCTGCAATTGCACTTGCTTTTCCGGATAAGATCAGTTCGCTGATGATCTCGGCATCCAATGAAGAGGTTTTCACATTAATATTAAAAATGGCCTTCACGATCTTCTCTTTAAAAGCCTCGCTAAACACGATATAAGCCACTCGAAGGCCCGAGCAGATGGACTTGGACGTGCTGCAAATATACACCGTTTGTTCCGGGAGAAGCTGAAACATAGGTTGTCCGTAATCTGCCATAATACCGGCTGACAGAAAGGCGTGTATATCGTCCTCAATTAAAATCAACCGATGCTTTCGAATGACGGCCGCCAGTTCGCGTTTGCGGTAGTCGGGAATCATGACCGTCGTGGGGTTGGAACAAGAAGGCATCAGAAAAACGCCGTGCACATCCATTTGAAGGCACTGATTGTCAAGCTCGCCCGGCAGCATGCCATGTTCGTCACCGGGAATCGGGACCAATTTAATACGGTACAATTTCGAAATCTCGATAAAATTAGAGAATGTATACATATCGACCGCGATCCGGTTGCCTGGTTCGAACAGAGCTAATAACGTGATCGCCAATGCATTTAGCGCCCCGGAAGCGATCGCCATATTGTCTTTGTCCGCATGGATCCCAAAATCCGCCATCCAGTTTAGCGCCGCTGCTTTTTGATGGGGGATGCCTGTAGGGTCATTGTAATTCAAGAGCTGTTCCAAATAACCTTTCTCCGTCACCTTCTTAGCTGCTTCAGCGACAATATTGTTGCTTTGCTCAAATGAGGCGACAAAACCAAGATCGATGATTTCATTTGAAATTTTGTCTTTCGAAATAGTAATGGAGCGTGCCGCGTTGGCTGAAACGAATGTGCCGCTGCCTGTTACCGCATATATTAGGCCTTTGAGTTCGCATAGTTTGTAGGCACGTGTTATGGTCGTAAAATTTATGTCCAAAAAATCGGCCAACTCCCTTTGCGGTGGCAGTTTTGTACCCGGGGCTAAAAATCCGTTTGTGATGTCATGTTCCAGCAGTAGGGCGAGCGAACGATAGAGTGGACGTTTCAAAGCGTCTCTATCGGGTTTCCATGACATGGGGTAATCGGTGAAGGAATTGATCGGCATATTTGCACACCTCACAAAATTGTAATCCATACAATTATATCGTTGATTGTATGGATTTGCACTGCTAAAATGGCATGGATAAGTAATCGTACGAGGAGATGCAAGTAAATCATGACTAACAGAAGCGAACTTCAATTGGCGTTTCGTGCCGCCTTTCCTGCTACGATCCCCATTTTGGCAGGCTTTTTATTCTTGGGGATTGCCTACGGCATCTTTATGAACATATCGGGATTTGGGGCAGGGTATGCTTTCCTGATGAGCCTGCTTATTTTTGCCGGGTCGATGGAATTTGTCGCTGTCCATCTGCTGCTGGGCGCTTTTAACCCATTAGGCGCTTTTTTCCTCGCTTTAATGGTTAACGCGCGCCATCTTTTTTACGGGATATCTATGCTTGAAAAATTTAAAGGGAGCGGGTTAAAAAAGATCTATCTGATTTTTGGCATGTGTGATGAAACGTTCTCCATTAATTACACCGCCCAAATACCGCAAGGGGTGAATAAAGGGTGGTACATGTTCTTCGTTACCTTGCTTAATCACATCTATTGGGTGCTTGGCGCTACCATTGGGGGACTGTTTGGGTCACTAGTTCAAATAAACATGGAAGGACTTGAGTTTGTGATGACGGCTTTATTTGTGGTCATCTTCATCGAACAATGGCTGAAAGAAACAACACATCACAGCGCGTTACTGGGGTTGGGGCTATCTGTGTTATGCCTCTTTATTTTTAACGGGGACAACTTTATCATACCTTCCATGATTTTGATCCTCTGCGTGCTTACTTTGATGCGGAGGCCACTGGAAAAGAAAACGGGTGAAACTACATGACAATGACTTTATTGGAACAAGTGATTACTATTGGAATAGTCGTTTTGGGAACCATGCTGACCAGATTTATTCCCTTTATGATTTTCCCTCCGGGCCGGCCCGCTCCGCGTTATGTGCAATATCTCGGGAAAGTGCTGCCCGCGGCGGCTTTAGGATTATTGGTTGTCTACAGTATCAAAGACGTGAATTTTATATCCGGCAACCATGGAGCGCCAGAATTGATTTCGATGGCCATTGTTGCTTTCTTGCATTTTTGGAAAAGGAATATGCTGTTATCGATCCTAACGGGTACCCTGGTCTATATGCTGTTGGTTCAATTTGTTTTTTAAAATGTTTAAAAAAATAGCGTCAGTCATTAATAAACGTTGATTTGGAGAGCATTTTTGAATTGTAAGCGATTAACATATGATCTTTTGTATGATTCCGGCAGTTCACCTTCCTTACTCCTGCTTTACAAACTTTTACACTGAACGTATGATTTATTTTGTTTCCACTAAGAATAAATCAATTCATTATCGCTGAATTTCCTTAAGGAAAACGGGGGACCCGTTAAAAACTTACCTGCCTTTCAGGTGAGTTTCTCTTTTGGGGTGAATCTTGGCAGTTGATCCAGCGATCCGCCAGGTAGGGCGACTCTTGCCGCCCGAATCCGACAGCTAACCTCGTAAGCGTAGTCAGGAGTGGGTTGTATGACTTGTGAAGTTTAGCACAGGGGCCCCTGTGTTTTTTTATTGCCTCAAATTGGCCTATTTGCCCTTAATCTTCAGTTTGTATTTGAAATAATACTTATTTCTGCCGAGCAATATAAAAAAACAACGTAATTTAGGCGGTGACCCCCTGTGCTTTCTTATATAAAGCGATTTCTTATTGGACGGCCGTTAAAATCAACGGAACTGGGCGAACAGAAACTAAGCAAGACCAAAGCGCTGGCCATCCTTTCTTCCGATGCCTTGTCATCGGTGGCTTACGGGCCGGAACAGATCCTGCTTGTTTTAATGGTCGTGGGAGCGGTAGCCTATTGGTATTCGATTCCCATTGCTGCCGGTGTTTTGGTTTTGCTGGTGGCGCTTATTTTGTCTTACCGGCAAATTATTTTTGCTTATCCTCATGGCGGTGGGGCTTATGTGGTTTCCAAGCAAAACCTGGGTGTAATTCCCGGACTGATTGCCGGCGGTTCATTACTTGTTGACTATATCTTGACCGTTGCGGTAAGCGTTTCGGCCGGTACGGACGCTATTACTTCGGCTTTTCCGGGCCTTCATCCATACACGGTGCCCATAGCCGTAGGTTTTGTATTGTTAATTACCATTCTCAATTTGCGTGGTGTCACCGAATCGGCTACGATTTTTGCCTTTCCCGTTTATTTATTTGTTCTGGCCCTGGTGATTTTGATTTGTTCCGGCCTTTATAAAATTATGACCGGCCAAATTTTGCCGGAGTTACACGCTCCGCTTGGTTCTCCAGTGGCTGGAATTAGTTTATTCTTGCTGCTTCGTGCCTTTGCTTCCGGATGTTCCGCTTTGACAGGGGTAGAAGCGATCTCAAACGCCATCCCCAACTTTAAAGAGCCGGCTCCGCGCAATGCGGCAAAAACCTTGCTGGCCATGGGGGGCATATTGGCTGTATTGTTCACGGGAATTGTGTTTCTGGCTTATTATTATGGCATAGGCCCTCTCGCGGAGGTTACCGTGCTTTCCCAAATCGCGGAACACACTTTCGGAAGAAATATCATGTATTTCTTCATTCAGGGAACGACGGCTTTGATTCTTATTCTGGCTGCCAACACCGGATATTCCGCCTTTCCGTTGCTTGCCGTTAATTTGGCCAAAGACAAGTTCATCCCAAGAGCGTTTACGGTTCGCGGAGACCGGCTGGGATATTCAAATGGCATTATTTTCCTGGGGCTGTTTTCGATTTTGCTGATTATCGTTTTTGAAGGGAAAACCGAACTTTTAATTCCGCTTTATGCGATCGGCGTGTTTATTCCTTTTACACTGTCCCAGTCAGGCATGATGGTAAAGTGGTTACGGGAAAAACCTCCAGGTTGGATCAAGAAATTTTTGGCCAATACCATCGGGGCCTTGATCAGTCTGTTGGTCAGCGTGGTGTTTTTCATCACCAAGTTCCATAATGTCTGGCCGGTCCTTATCTTTTTACCTTTAATTATTTACTCCTTTTATCGGATTCATAAGCACTACGAAGCGATTGCGGAGCAGTTGAGAATTTCAACTTGCGAGCGGGCTATACCGATCGAAGGAAACGTGGTGATCGTACCCGTTGCAGGAATCACGCGCGTGGTGGAGAATTCGCTGAACTATGCCAAGTCCCTGTCCCCGTATCAAATCATTGCGGTGCACGTCCCTTTTGAGAAGGCGGACGAAGCGGTGTTTGAAGAGAAGTGGAAAAAATGGCAGCCGGACGTTAGATTGGTGACATTGTACTCTCCGTATCGAAGCATAATTCACCCGTTGATTAAGTTCGTGGATACGGTGCAAAAAAAGGCGCACGAAGCAAATTATCAGGTGACTGTGGTCATCCCGCAATTTATTCCGAAAAAAGGATGGCACAATATCCTGCACAACCAATCGAGCCTGTTGATTCGCGCGCATCTGCTTTACCGGAGAGATGTCATCGTCGCCACGGTTCCGTATCATTTGAAAAAATAACCGAATCAAAGAGCCAGAGGGAGTTCCCCTCTGGCTCTTGCAGGATGCGCTCTTACACGCTGTCCGATCCCGCGCTGCTTTCCTCGTCGGGCGGCACGTCGCCGATCAGCTTCCACGGACCCCATTCTCCGGTTGTTCCCGGTTCCTGTCCTCGTGTCCACCACAGGGCTTGCCAGAATTGCCCGTTATGCACAACGATTTCACCTTCGTTATAGACCCTGATCGGATTCCAGATGAGGTACTTTCCGAAACGGTTCGGGTCTCCCGGGAAACCGGGCTCGGGCGTGGTGGGCGCCGACGAATTGATGCTGAGGTTCACATCCATCACCTGATAGAAGGCATTTGGGGTATCGGCGATATCCCAAACGGCCACGATGACGTGGTAGCCTTCCCGGTCGTTCGGCACAAAGCAATCGTTATAAACGTCGATTGGCGGAATCGCGCCGTCATCGATATAGCGGCAGAACAACTCAAGATCCGCCCGTTTTAAAGGGGAATCGGGGTCCCAGTCTTTTTTCGTAATATAATAATCCCATGTATTCGTGCTGTGATTGGCTGTAAGCTTCCAATGGAACGTATGCTCTCCGCCTACCATATCTACCTTGGTCCAGCGATCGGCCGTTTGCTCGTCGAGTTCAAAAAATTTCCCGCCGCTGGCGATCTGGCCGTCCGGGACGCCGAATTCAGGGAAATCTCCGCGGCCCTCCACACTGAAAGGCTCCCATTTCACCGGCCCGCAATCGCTGTTTTGGCCTGTGGAACATAGATGGGCGCGGCTGTCCGTCAAATATCCGTGCGCGGAAGCGCTGTCCGCAAACACCAACGAACCCGCCAGCATCAGGAACAGGGTACCTGCCGAAACGACAAACCATTTCATAAATAACTTATGACGATTCACAATAGTCCGGGCTGTCATCATTCTACTCCTCCTTGCATTTTTTAATAGAATTTTCTGCGAACTTACAAGTCACTTTGACAACGCTTTCATTGGCTTGAGACGCAGGTGATCGGAGTCTGCAGATCCCTCCCTTCAATGAACTTTTTATGAATCAATTCCAAAGAAGCCTGTCCATTCTTATGGAAATTGATCCCTTAATGATAGATAATCCATATATTGGATTTATTTACTACATACTATATTATGACCCCATAATTGTCAATGAGATTATAATATATATTAGGTAATAATATTTACATATATGTCGAAGTTTTGAATAATTTGTTGTACCCGTAGAACTATAGTGTCCGTTTGAATTTGGTTGGTAAGATGCATTACATCAAAATGGGTAAGGAGTATAATGATCAACGGGATATTCCTGTATTTTACAAAGATCGATCGAGGATGTCCGCGGCCGGACCAAAAATAAATGCAAAGAGGGCATGGATATGAAGAAAAATTTCATTGTACTCGGATTTACGGCTTTTATATTGTTGGCGGGTTGTTCGGCAAGCCATGCGGCAACCAATTTAACTACCAATTCTCAGAAAGAAAATCCAACAGTTAAAGAAGTAAGCCACTTCACGTATGACCATCAAGAGGAGTGGGGATTTGTATCGGGGAAAATGCAATCTCCAATAGACATTGTTACATCCAAGCTTATTGATTATGAGGGAACTGATTTGGCATTAAGCTATGATCAGGTGGGCACTTCCATTGAGGATAACGGGCATAGCATACAGGTGGGTTTACGCGGTACCGCAGAAATAAATGATCGGACGTTTACGCTGTCCCAAGTTCATTTTCATGCCGAAAGCGAGCATACGATCGATGGCAAGCACTTTCCGCTTGAAGGGCACTTTGTGCACCAAGCTCAAGACGGCCGGATCGCCGTGATCGGGGTTATGTTTGCTGCAGGAGAAGAAAATAAAGCCTTCGGGCAAATTTTGGACGCGGCAGAAGCGAATGCAAAAGGGGAGAAGGGAATAATGATCGACAACCTGGATATCGGCCAATTGCTCCCTGCTCATTTGGGCTATTATCATTATTTGGGGTCCTTGACGACACCTCCATTAACCGAAAATGTGGAATGGTATATTCTAACGGAGCCTGTTGAACTTTCCCAGGAGCAACTGAATGAATTTTATAAATACTACGACCACAATCATCGCGACATCCAAGAATTAAATGATCGTAAAGTTTTTGTGAAATCTTAGTTTCTTGCTAAGGATGTATGCAGTCTACCACATTTGCCTGCCGCAGTCGGAGGAGTACCGGAAACTCTTTGGACTCCTCCGTATAGCAGGCCTCCTGACGTGGAATCCCGCGGGCAGAACCTCTTTACCGGCCGTCCCGAACGAACGATTCGATTCTGGCCTTAATAGCGTCCCGAACAGTTCGGAACTGCGCCATGATTTCTTCTTCGGTGCCGGTTGCTTTGGCCGGGTCGTCGGAACCCCAATGCCATTTGATCATCTTTGGATTTGAAATCGCAGGACAGTGCTCGTCCGCATGTCCGCATAACGTAATAACGTAAGTGGCGCGGTTTAAGATGTCCTGATCGATGACATCGGAACTGTTTCCGCTGATATCGATCCCGGCTTCCCGCATCACTTGAACGGCGCGGGGATTAAGCCCATGTGCCTCAAGGCCGGCGCTTTTTACTTCGTATTTGTCTCCGCCAAGAGCGCTCAGAAATCCGTCGGCGATTTGACTGCGGCAAGAATTTCCCGTACACAAGAAGTAAACAAGCGGTTTTGTACTCATTTTCAAATTCCCCTTTACATTCATTATTTTTTTGAACTAACCTATTATTTTTAGCCCAATGAACAAACCGCAGAGCGTTAAAAATAATACGGGAACCGTCAAGACGATACCTGTCTTTAAATACGCGCCCCACGTGATTTTAACGCCTTTGTTTGATAGGACATGGAGCCAAAGCAGGGTGGACAGCGAACCGATTGGCGTAAGTTTGGGCCCCAAATCGGAACCAATGACATTCGCATAGATGAATGCTTCCCTTATTAGGCCGGTTGCGCTTGTTCCGTCAATGGCCAGGGCGTTGATCATGACCGTAGGCATGTTGTTCATGACGGACGACAGGATTGCCGCAATAAATCCAGCCCCGATCGTTGCGGCGAACAGGCCTTGAGCCCCGATCCATTCGAACATCTCCGCAAGTTGATCCGTTAAACCTACGTTTCGGAGCCCATAGACAACCACGTACATCCCGATGGAAAAAACCACCACAGACCAAGGAGCGCTTTTGACGAGCTTCCAGGGATGAAATCCCGGGCTTTGTTTTACGAACAGCAGTAAAACCAAAGCTGTCGCGCCGACAATGATGGAGATGGGGATCTGAATAAATTCGCTGGCGAGATAGGCGATAAAGAGGACCGCCAAAATAACCCAGGAAATCTTGAACAAACGAACGTCTTTGATCGCTTCAACCGGATTTCTCAGGAGCTGCGATACGTCGTATTTCTTCGGAATGCTCCTCCGGTAAAACAAGTATAGAACCAGCAGGCTCGCGGCAACCGAGAAGAGGGTCGGGATGATCATGCGGCTTGCGTACTCCAAGAAACCAATCCCGAAAAAATCGGACGAAACGATGTTCACAAGGTTACTGACAACGAGCGGCAGCGATGCCGTGTCAGAGATGAAGCCGCTGGCCATGATGAAGGGGATGATCATGCGCTCATCCATATGGAGCGCCCTGACCATGGCCAGGACAATCGGTGTAAGAATAAGGGCGGCCCCATCGTTGGCGAAGAAAAAAGCAACAACGGCTCCGAGCAGGATCACGTAGATGAACATAAGTATGCCGTTCCCGCGCGCAAAACGAGCCATATGCAGCGCGGCCCATTCGAAGAAGCCGATTTCGTCCAAAATAAGGGAAATCAGAATAATTGCAACAAACGCCAATGTGGCGTTCCAAACGATTCGGCTTACGTCCCACACATCCTGCAGATTTACAACGCCGCAGATTAAGGCGGCAATGGCGCCTCCGCATGCGGACCACCCGATGTTTAACCCTTTTGGCTGCCAGATAACGAAAATCAAGGTAACAAGAAAGACCATTGTGGCGATAATAAGCATAGGAGACCTCCCGGGTTAACAACAACGATTAGGATGATGGGCTTTCATTTTCTCCTTCATGGAAGGGAGTTGATTTAAGATATCGTTCAAATAAGGTTTGTCGCCGACGTTCAATGCGTAATAAATCCATTGGCTGCGGCGGGTTTCGTTCACAATTCCGCCCGTTTTTAATTTCTTTAAGTGTTGACTGATATTAGGCTGCGTCGTTTCAAGAATATCCACGATATCGCATACGCACATCTCTTGTTCTTTCAAGAGGGCGACGATCATTAAACGCGTCTTATCCGAAAGCAACTTCAGCGTTTCCGCCATTTCAGCGATGGAGGTTTCGGGTGAGGTCATCTGTTAACTCCTTTCACTAAAATTGGCAAACTTAGCAAGACAAATTATATAATCAATCAATTATATTATCAATCACTTATATCGGTGCGTTTGCGATTTAATGGATATCGTGGATATGCCGCAATCGAAACTTTCGTATCATTTAAAGATTCTGTTTGAAGCCGGATTAATCACCAGAGAGACAAAGGGCACATGGAGCTATTATGAATTAAACCATGCCGAAGTCAACCGGCTGCTGTCTCCGGAGCTATGCTGTGTTTTTCGAAAGGCAGACAAACAACCTGGCGGATGCTGTTCATGAAATCCGCTGGGTTTTAAGTTATCTAATTAATCAAAATATTTTGATATATTGGCGGGTTGTATATCCGGGGCGTCAACCGTCGAAGAAGTTAAGGAAATGCTCCGGAACAGCGGATTTCAGGAAATTGCCGTTGAACCGAAAGATCAATCCCATGAGTTTATTAAGGATTGGGAGCCTGGCGGCCATTTGGAAGACTATATTCAATCGGCGGTTATCAAAGCAATAAAACCATATAACTAATATGCACTGCAAATCCGTGAAACGCTACTGACATGCTGTTGTCAGCAGCGTTTTTGTATACTTTCGTTATACAAATCAAAAGGAGGCCGCAATAAAATGATCGACAAGTCACCTGATTTGGGGTTTGCCGGGAACGATATAACTAAAGGGAGCCGCTATTGGATTGGCGTAGTCTCCGCATCGCATGTCAGCCGCGGGGTTAGGGAAGGGATCGCCCAGACTTGCCATGGCAAAGCCCGCCCTCTCGGAAGAATGCGGCCAGGCGATTGGCTCATTTATTACTCGCCGCGGACAGAGATGAAGGGCGGGGAAGTTCTGCAGGCGTTTACGGCGATTGGCCAGGTGGCAGACGATATCGTATATCCATTTAAAATGAGCGATGACTTTATTCCATATCGCCGGAATATGCATTATTTCCCCTGCCGCACCGTTAAAATTGCCGCTCTGTTGGACAAGCTTACGTTCACTAAGGGGAAACGCAACTGGGGATACTCCTTTCGCTTCGGACAATTCGAAATCAGCCGGGAAGATTTTCTGACCATAGCTAATGAGATGCTGGGGAGCGGTGGAGTTGAACGCTGAAAGCCGAGTTCATCGTTTTTCACAGGAAGAAGGACGACCTGATGGGGGCGATGTGGTCAACTGCAAAAGTGCATCCTATTTTTCGCCAATAACGATTTTAGAGCGATTGAAGTGCAAAAGTGCATCTCATTTGAGCCTATCCGATAAAAAAGCAGCTTTTGACCGGAGACGAACTGCACTTTTGCATTTGAGCCACCGGTTGAGAGGAGTTTCGACAAAAACCGCCTGCACTTTTGCATTTCCTGGGACTCCCCTTCTTGCTAGGCGGCTTCATGCCCCGCATTCTATCGCGGTTTAAAACTGCCGCTTAATGCGGTCTGGCTTCTTAGGGAGTACGATCGAGTACGTTTTTCTTATACCACAAAATGCTCGCAGTCAACCAGCACCCGCTAACGAAATATCCTCCGAGGACATCGCTCGGGTAATGCACCCCTAAATAAATCCGGCTGATTCCGATGGCCATGATAAACAGGGTGCTCAGAACGATCATCAGCGAGCGGCCCAATGAATTGGGTACATGTCTCCAAATCAGAAAAGCAAGGGCGCCGTAAAAACTGAACGCGGCCATGGAGTGTCCGCTCGGGAAGCTGTAGCCTTCAGCTTCAATAATCCGGTGAATGACGGGGCGCGCGCGGTGAAACAGCGTTTTTAGTGCCCAGTTCAGTACGGTTGAACCAAGCATAACACCGGCCAAGAAGACAAGTTCTCTCCGGTGCCCCAAGACGGTATATAAAACTGCCATGGCCGTGATAATCACAAGAATCAGCGGCAGACCCCCGCCGATCGTCGTAAAAAACTTCATAACCACCGTCAAAGCCGGGGTCTCCCAATGCTGAATCCACGAGACGATAACCTGATCGAAATGGCGTATTTCGTTGTCTTGTACGAACAGGGAAATCGCTCCGAACCCCAGAGTGCATATAATTAGTACAATCGGTGCCAGGGATAATTTGATTTTGAACATGTCGCAAATGTTTCCTCCGTCTAATCCAATTTTGAGCAAGTATTTACACAATACAGCATTTGAGTTAACTTAAAAAGGAAAATATATTATGAATATGGAGTTGTAGATATGAAAAAGAGGTTATATGCTCTGGCAGCAGCACTTCTTTTGATTGCGGTTACCTCTGCATGCTCAGCATTTACCAATTCCGACGATCTGATAACGCTCCACACAAAGCAAACAAGCGAATCGGCAGTGGAGGTTCCAAATGTTCAAATCATAACTGAGCCCGAAGACGAAACAGGTATTTCCTCGGTTTTAACGGATCAAACGATATCTTTTAATGGACAAGGATCCTCCGGCTTTAATTTCAAGAGTAGCGGAGACAGTGAAAAGGTTCGGGTCCATATTAAAAATTCAAATAAAAAGCCCGTCAACTATAAACTAATTTCTCCAACGGACCTAACTTGGATTCAAGCTAAGCTTGGTGCCGGAGAGAACACGACATATGAGCACATTTTTGGACCGGATCAGGAAGGGAACTGGGAGATGAGGTTTGACACCGATGACGGTTCGAAAGCAACGGTGCAATTAGAAGTCCAAACGGCAAAAAGCCCGTCCATTTAAAAATGGACGGGCTTTTGCGGTAAGCGGCAGCGTGGCCATACTGGTCCACATCCTCAATCACTCTAAAGTCGTCAAAGTCGCCCATCACACCGGGCGGTGTATACGGTCTGACGACGAGGAGGGTGGACGTATAAGCATGGCCTTGGTAGACGGCGGTCACGGAGGTGAGTCCGGGGCTAATGCCGGTGATATAGCCGCTTTCGTCAATTTGGGCGATCTTCGGGTTAGCCGTCGTAAACTGGGTTTCGCGGGTGACGTTCAACGTGTTTCCGTCCTCGTCGGTGAACAACGCCTCGATATCCAACTCACTGCCGACAGTTACTGAGTAGTCTTCCGAGTCCAGGCAGAATTGTCCGGGGCCGGGCTGGGGTTCACCTGAGCCGTCATTAACCGTAACCGATAGAACGGCTCTAAGTCCGCCGTATTCGCCGACAATATCGGCGGTTCCGGAGGATATGCCCGTGAGCACGCCTGCCTTATCCACGTCGGCGATCTCCGGATTCAGAGAACTGAAGCCGGCAAAATACGTCACATCGGTAACGCTTCCGTCCGTATAAACGGCTTCGAGGACGCTCGGCTTACGCTCGCCGATCTCCAGCTTCACGGCCGGATCGGCGAAGCGAAGGTCCGCCAATTCCAGATCTCCAGGCTCTTGGCCAGTTCCCGAGAGCTTAACCAACTGCATGCGGTATTTTCCCTCTTCCTTCACTTGGCCCGACAGGATGAAGCCTCCGTCCGGAGTGGGGGATCCTTTTCCTACGGCGGCAAGTCCCGGAGCCGCATATTGCAGTTTGCCGGTCAGCTCGCCATCCTGGTTGATGAAGGAGATCTGGTATTGATACTTCGAATCTTCCTTACGGGTCGAACTGCCTAAAAGAGCGTATCCGTCCTTTGTGGTCACTAATTGTCTGTAAGAGCCGTTGTCGTCGCGGGGAGAATAGTTTTTCTCCCAAACGATATTGCCATCTGCATCCGCTTTCAGGAGAAAAGCGGTTCGTTCATCGTTTGGATGCATCAACCCGTATACGATATAACCTCCGTCCGCCGACAATTGAGCCGAATAGGCGGAGCGGCCGGTCTGCGGAGCGGGTTGCTTCTGCTCCCATTCGACTTCACCTTGGGCGTCCACCTTCACGATCACGGAGGCGTCCGCGTCCGAGTTGATCACGCTGTCGATATAGCCTACCGCCAATAACCCTCCGTCGGGCGTGTTGATAACCTCGTTAAAAACCTGGTTATTCCCTTCCCCAAAGCGGTACGTTTTAAACCAAAGCTGGTTTCCTTCATTGTCGACCTTAAGCAGGTAGGCGGGGGCTTCCCAATACGAATTGACGCTGTACCCGGTAACGGCAAAACCTCCGTCCGGGGTTTCCGCCACGGATCCCGCATATAAATGCGTTCCGATATATAGGTCTTTATAATAGCGGGCCCATTCGATTTGTCCTTGGCCGTCAAGCTTAGCCAAATAGGGGAGGGTGATCGGTCTACCGGTTCGGTCGGTGATCGCACCGGTTACGAGATATCCTCCATCCTGCGTCTGAATGATTTGTCTGGCCTCAACGCTATCCTTGGTGTAGTCTCCGGTGATCTGCAGCCGTTGCTCCCACTCCGCGGCACCTTCCTCGTCCACCTTGACCACATACCCAGCCACATCGCCATTGTATTCGGCAGAGCCAACTGGCGGCATAACCTCCATCGGCAGTAGGGACCACCGAACGTCCCTGGGGAGAAGCGTAGCTTTCGCCGTACTCTCCGCTCCACTCCACCTCAGCTTCGAGAGCCTTCTCCGATAGAGAAGCGGCGGCCTGGCTGGTGCCGGTCCATCCGGTCCAGGCCAATACGCAGCTCAGCGATAATAGGGCTAATCCTTTTAAACGGTGCAACATCAACATTCCCTCCCAATTTTGTTTTTTTAAGGGATATTTCTTTCTTTTATTATCCCGGAAGAGGGAACCGGGAGGGAATCCCGCTTTGTCCTTAATTTTGGCGGATTGGAGAGCGCCAGTTAGGGCGGGACGACTGGGAGAAAAGGCTGTGAAGTTAAAAGAACTGTAGCGATCCATCAAAGCACAAAGAAATAGACTGCCCTCCAGACAAAGGATGCGGTCTATATAAGTCTACTGCTCATTACGTCTCTTTACAGGCACCCATACTTCCACTTCTGCGTCTGCCGGATTTCCGTTAAGCAAAATTTCTGCGACTGGAGCGCCGGAATATTCCCACTCATAAGTATCCGTTAAGATGGTCCCAAAAGCCTGATCCTCCAGTTTATCAAAAGCCAGGCGCGACAAACCGCCGCCGCCCGATAGAACCAAATATTCGCTTTCCGGGAACCATACTTCTTCTGCCCCGTCCGGCAAGGGCCGGGAAGATTGGACGCCGGCATAATAAAACGCAGTGTCGTGATTCATGGCCACGGCAGCGTAACCGTAGAGGCTTTCTGCCAATGGACGCAATGCCGCCATTTTCCCGTTGTCTACGGTGCTTTTGAAAAACGAAGTCTTCTGGTTGGAAAAATACGGCGAGTGGACGCTTGCTGCGCCTGTCAATGCGGTTTTAAATCCGATCATACGGAAAGATGCCTTTTTTTCAATTTTGAAGTTGCTCATTTTTAACTTGCCTCCCTAAGGTTTATTTTGAATACGCATATAGCGTAGCATGTCAAATATGACAGCAGTATGGCATACTTGAGGAGGAGGTGCGGCATGAAAATAGACCGTTTAATTGCGATAATCGTCATATTGTTGGAACACGAGGTTATCAGTGCGCGGGAACTGGCCGAGAAACTTGAGGTTAGCAGACGAACCATCTACCGCGATATCGATACATTGACGTTTGCCGGGCTGCCCATCTTCACCCATCAAGGAGCAACGGGCGGCGTTGGCCTGATGAAATCGTATAAAGTGGACAAAAAATTATTCACGCGTGCAGACGTTCAAACACTGGTAACCAGTTTAAAAAGCTATAAGCAGCTGTTTAATCATAAGGAAATTGTCCATGTCCTGGAGAAATTGAGCGCTATTGGTCATGAAGGCGGGACACCGATTCCGGAAGGAAAATTTGTTGTCGATTTATCGTTGAATCAGGGAAATGAATCGTTGCGCACGCTGCTGAGCCATGTGGAAACGGCCTTGAATGAAGATCGCTGCCTGATCTTTGATTATGTTGATAAGGCGGGCCATGTAAGTTCCCGAAAAGTCGAACCTTACCGGGTCGTATTCAAAGAAAGCAGCTGGTATCTGCAAGGTTATTGTGTTGAAAAAAGGGATTACCGGATATTCAAATTGGCTCGTATGAGCAAATTGGAAGTTTCTCGGGAAACTTTTGTGCCGCGGGATTTTTCACCGCTTCCGATGGATGGAGCGGATTGGATGAATCAAGATTGGATTTCGGTTACGATCCGTATTGACCGCTCTATGATGGACAAAGTGATTGAGCGATTTGGCGAAGGAAATGTAATCAAGGTAGAGGAAAATACTTGCTTGGCTGCGTATCCTATCATTCCTAATGAATTTGGTTACGACAAGCTGCTCGCTTTTGGGGATAAATGCGAAATTGTGGGGCCATCCGAAGTGCGGGAGGGTTTTCGGCAATACGTTGGGAGGATTCTGGCAAAGTACGAGCAATAATAATAAAATTGTTAAAATCATTTCTTACCCGGCTGCCAAATTCTGTTACAATATAGCATGTACAAGAAACTGGCTTATAAGGGCGGTCGGCTAATCTCCCGGAAGGGAGGTGATGCCTGTGGCGATTAAAGACACTTTGATGATCATGATCAGTTTTGGCGCGCTAATCATTGCGCTGTTGACGCTGGTTGTGGCCATTATCGTAGCGATTAATCAAAACATAAAGAAATAGACCGCCCCGGGTAAGGGAAGCGGTCTATTTCCGTTACTATTTTACCCTACAGCCGACCGCTCTTTAAAGCGGCAAGTGTACAGGGAGCCCGTGTTGCGAGCACGGCTCCTTTACTATTTTTATCGTAGCACAAGCTTTACTATACCTCAATGCTTAAAATTCGGATTTCATCTGTACGAGCAAATGGAATGGTTATATCACCCAAAGATGCAATAATCAATATGAACCGCTGCCGCTGCAGGAAGTGTTCATTCCTGGAAAATATATGTAAAGGACGATGTGCTGATCGTGTTTGAACTGACCGGATTAGAGGGGACGGATGAACCGTTGGCCGCATATCTGGCGTCCTTTCAGCAAGCGAGCATGGAGAATCTGCTGAACGAGATGGGAAAAGCCGCCAACTTGCCTGCGTTTCGAACGAATCTGTCGGCGTATGAATGAATTGAGGAGGCAAGCAGGAACGACTATGACCAACCCTTGTTAAAATCATCTCTTACCTGACTGCCAAATTCTGCTACAATATAGCATGTACACGAAACTGGCTTATAAGGGTGGTCGGCTAATCTCCCGGAAGGGAGGTGATGCCTGTGGCGATTAAAGACACTTTGATGATCATGATCAGTTTTGCCGCGCTAATCATTGCGCTGTTGACGCTGGTTGTGGCCATTATCGTAGCGCTTAATCAAAACACAAAGAAATAGACCGCCCTCCACGCAAAGGATGCGGCCTATTTCGATCGTAGCACCTTAGCACAGCCGACCGCTCTTTAAGGCGGCAAGTGTACAGGGAGTCCGTGTTGCGAGCACGGCTCCTTTACTATTTTTATCGTAGCACAAGCTTTACTATACCTCAATGCTTAAAATTCGGGTTTAACATATAATGGGAATCAGCTACTGTGGTTACAAGCGTGTTATTTGAATCATGAAGAAACCGATCTTTCTCCTGCTTTTAGGAGCGCCGGCTCTTTTATTGCTGCATTGGAACAAAATCCGAATCACGACTGGGACGATCTGAAAAAAGATTATCCGCAAGGTCAAAATAACAATAACGAGTCGAACGCTGCTGACCTTCAAAGTATTGAGCAAATCAATCATATGCTGCAAACCCCCGATTTGGACGATGATGTAAGATGCCAGTATATTTACAGTGTTTTGGCGTTAACGCCGTATAACCACTTGGATACTCTGCTGAAGTTTTTGGATGACGAGGATATGTATGTGCAAGAACGGGCATGCGACATTTTGGGTTATCACAAATATTTGCCGGCTAAAGAGAAATTAAAAGAGCTCTCAGAACATGGAATGCATAATGGAAAACTTGCCGCCAAGCGCGCGCTGGCCCGATTAGGGGAAGGGTAGGCTAAGGAGGGAATCGAATGAAGGATAAGAAATCCAAGCCCGCTTCATTTGGAGTTTTTAGTTATGACGAGGATTTCAAATCCTATTAAAAGAACCGAAAGTGGGTATGGGGATGGGGAATAGTATTTCATTACCCGAAGATCCGGCTTATTCCGTTGAAGATTTGCATATGTCCAATGGATTGACTTCCGTTTTTATTGAGGTCCTTGCTTTAAGCGGGTCGATCTTAGCTACAACAAACCGAGAGAAAGAACTGGTCATCTGGCTGGCCCAGAGAGATCAAGCTTGCGTTGGAATTGGAACGGTGGGTTTTGATATTGATGAAATGCCATGGAAAATCGACTCTTTTGAAGCGGAGAAAGAATTTATGCTTAGAACTATTGCATCAGCTATGGACGGGTTAGGATGGGAACGGCTCAATTATGAACCTAATCAAGAAATGGTCCAGAGATGCTTACAACAATTTGAATTAATGATTAGTGCTTTTGAAAAAAAAAGTGTCGATATAAACAACTACTTGGAATGGTCTGAGATTGAAGAAGGAGATGACAGCCCCACCATTCCATACGGTTATCCGAAATGCGATAAGCATGGTGTCTATCTCTCGTGTCATGGATGTATACTTTGCAATAATAGTTAATTCATATCGCAATGAGGTGGTTTTATGGGGCTAGATTACAGTTTTGTTGTCGTCACACATAAAAGGGAACAGGATAGAATATTCGAATACATAAAAACCAAAATCAAAAGTGATCATCACTTAGCAGATTTTCGTCAAAATTTCTTTGATATGATAACGACTTTTTGTACTCGATACAGTCATTATTTAGAATGAATCTGGTGCACTCTCCGGGAGAGGAGCGGTTTGCAAAATGAATTTAATATACGATACTTTATCCGTTGAGATTGAGATGGAGGTCAGGAAGGAGTACAAAAAGATCTCCAAGCATAAAAGAGTGTTAATGCCGGTGCTGGATTATAAAAGATGACGACGTATTAGCCGGAACGGGCGCTGTAAAGTAAATGCATTGCCTGAATATTTTCAATGTGATAACATAAAAATAGAAAAAGGACCGGTTGGCGCCGGTCCCCTGTACAACCACCGCTAAAAGAGCGGGCAGCCAGATTCAGGTCATTGGAAATGAGCCGTTATCCTTGCCAGGGCGGCTCATTTTCGTTTATGGAAAGACAGCACGGCAATCACAAACATGCCGAATGCGAGCATCAAGGATAATGCTTCATATACTGTCATAGCCTCACCTCCCTTCCGGGAGATTTGGCTGCCGCCCTGTTAGCTGATATGTTGTACAAACCAAATTATACCATGGATACTAATGGTAGATAACTGAAATGATAGAAGAAGCTCTAATGAAAATAGCGATGAACAAGGCGATTCTGTGGCCATCACCCAAGAATCATCAAGTACTAGGGAACCAAAAATTACAGTTTTCAGGTTATTCGCCGGTCAGACTAGGAGGTTTTGCGAATGATCGGCCCTTGCTATCTACATGGGGCATTAATTCCCAAGTTTAGAGATCACCTCATGGAGTTTGCATATTATCGAGTGATACGTCATGGATTAAGCAACCTGAACGTTGGGCCTAAAACTCTTACCTTAGAAGAGGCCGAGACTACGGTAAATGATTTTACCAATTGGCGGTTCCCGATTGTGTGTTTTGCCGGAAGCAAGAGTTCCATTCCCTTTTTCAATTATCATATTGCCCTCGGATTTGGTGAGAACGAAAGGGAGGTTACCATTAGCGAGTTGCTGGTGCGTGAACCTGTTCACGAAAATACCGTTAAAGGCATTTTATTGGCTTATTACACCTTAGTAAATGACAAAACGGGAATCGAAAAGATGCGGGTTCCTTTTGTGCTGCCCGGTTTGAAGGAGGAAGGGTTGAAGATTAAGATCGATCTTCCTAAAATGTAAACTTGTATAAAACAAAAGACTTGTTAAGACTATAGTGAATGTACAACGAAAAAAACGGGGTTGTCCCTCAGGTCACTTTCGTGACCTTGGGACAGCCCCTTCTTATTTTGCGAATCGGCCCAGTCTATTGTCTGCTCCGATCTCCGCCTTCCAGCATATCGAGCAGCAGACCGGCGAGCGGAGCGGGGAATTGCGCGTTTTGCGCCGCCGCCAGGAAGAGGCCGACATCCTTCTGCGGAATTTTACTTTGGGAGATGGTTGCCGTCTTCTCGGCGATCATTTGGCCATAGGTTTGATAGATTGGGGCGGGGAACAGCGTGCTCGTAAGCATGTCGACCGCCGCTTTGGGATCGACCCCGCTGCGCTCGGCTATTCCTAGTGCTTCCTCCAGCGAGCGTGCGGCGGAGACAATGAGGAAGTTACCGATCAGCTTGACGAGCACGGCCGTACCGGCTTCTTCGCCGAAGTCAAAAATCCCTCTGGCTCCCATCGCCTCCAGCACCGGCCGCAACCGCTCCTTCGCTTCCTGCGGACCCGCTACGGGAATCCACAGCTGCCTGGCAGCGGCCGCCTCGGGCCGCCCGAAGACGGGTGCCTCGACATAGACGGAGCCGTGCCGCGCGTGCAAGTCCGCCAGCTTCCTGCCCGTATCCGGTGACACTGTGCTCATCGACACGTGAATGCCGCCCGGCCCGAGCCGCTCCAGGAAGTCCTCGCTTCTGACGACGCTTTCCAATGCTTCATCGTCCCACACCAAGGTGACGACGATGCCCCCGGCCGTCACGGCGTCGGCGGGACGGGCCGCCTGTACCGCGCCCTGGGCAACGAGCGGCTCCGCTTTGTCCGCGGTGCGGTTGTATACGGTCAACGCATACCCCGCTTGGAGCAGATTGGCTGCGACGGGCAGCCCGAGCAGGCCGAGTCCGATAAATCCAATGTTTTCTCTCATTAATAAAATTCCTCCTTCGAAGTTTTATGAACATGACGTTAACGTCATGTTTATGGCAAAAAAATTTAGGCTCGATCATTGGTCTCGAGCCACCGCTCGAAGCGTTCGATATGGGACTGCAGATCGGCGCGGAACTGCCCCAGTGCTTCGAGCTTCTCGTCCGTGTCGGCCAGATGCTGGCGCAGCAGGCCAAGAACCTTCCGCTTCGGCTGAACTCCGCTAGGGTCCGTGAAATAGAGCTCGATTACGTCCCGAATTTCCTCAAGGCTTAAGCCCAGTTTCTTCAACTGATCGATCTTCCGCAGACGGGCGACCGTTTCTTCCGTGTAATAGTGATGACCGTTGCCCTCGCGCTCGCCTGAAGGAAGCAGTCCGATGCTCTCGTAATAACGGACCGTGCGCTGGGTTACCCCGGCACGTTTTGTCAACTCGCCGATACGCATACGGTCCATGATCGATCACTCCTTTCACAATAAAATATAACGTTAACGTCATGTTTGTATCATAGCACTTTTGATTGGGCGATGTAAAGGCGAACAGGATAACTCCAGACAAGCTTATATCCGTACTCAGATGCGGACGCGGATGGATCTTCAGATCGCGAAGCTACTTTCGGGAAGAGCAAGAATAGACTACATTGATTTAGAGCATCGATAATCAGTTCTGTTTCATCATTGGTGTTGGTTTGGTCCGAACTGCCGAAGAGAAGTTGATTGGGGGACAGCTTATTTCGGGAGTTCCAGAGAATACTCTTAAAACTATCAAAAATAATACCCTCAAAACTCATTAAGTTCAATTATAAACTCCTCCATAATAGAGCTAAGGTTATTTTGAGAGGAGGGGGAGAAACAATGCAATTTCCAGCATGGCTGCAAAGCGCAATTCAGCAAAGGCTGGATGACGTGTCGGCACGGATCGCACGTGATCCTGAGATGCGTAAACTTCGTGCCGAAGAACATTCGGCTTTTGAGGCGATGTTTCCCGACGAGGATAAAAAGAAGCTGCCGGAGTATATGGATTGGGAGGATAAGCATCACTTCAGGCGGGCTTTAGAGAATGAGCTTTTGTACATGCAAGGCATGAAGGACGGAGTTCAACTTGTCATTACCTTGCTGGACGAAACTGCCGAATATCAGTAAAACTCTCAAGTGAGCGCCTTCGTATTAGCGATTTCGCCGGCATCTGGAATTCTCAAAAAGACGGATTTCCGGAGAGCGATGTCACCCCATCGTATCCTGCGATCCGTCTTCTTTTATCAGTGTTTGTTTACCGGAAATTTTAGCGTAACCCTGGTCCCCTGATTCACTTCACTTTGTATCGATAATCCGTATTCCGGGCCGTACATCACTTTTGTACGATCATGCACATTTTTAAGTCCATAGCCTGTAGGTTTGGATTCAAGCAATTGAGCAAGGCGTTCCGGTTCTATACCGATTCCATTGTCTTCTACCTGAAAAACGATACAACCATCCTCCAATCTGCCCGATAGTTTAATCTCTCCACCCTTGCCCCTGTTTTCGATTCCATGAATTATCGCATTCTCCACAAGCGGCTGAAGCATCAGGTTAGGCATATGATAGGCGAGAATGGCTTCGTCTATTTGATACTCTACATCGAAGCTGTTGCTGTGCATAATCAATTGGATCTTCATATACGACTGCACATTTAAAATCTCATTCGCTACCAGTATCATATTGTCGCCCTTATTGAGCGTCGTGCGATAAAACGTAGATAAGAGTTGGGCCATTTCGCTAATGTCGGTTGCATGGATCCGCAGCGCACGCCAATTGATCAGCGAGAGCGAGTTGTAGAGGAAATGAGGATTGATCTGGGCCTGCAGAGCTTTCATTTCGTATTCCTTACGCGCTATTTCTTCTCGGTACACTTTATTGATCAAGTCCTCCGTTTTGAAGACCATGTTTCCGAAGCCCCGGATCAGATCCCCGATCTCATCCTTGGAGTCACTATATACAGTCACTTCCAACGATCCTTCCTCAACCGTCTTCATATTATTTCGCAGATGCTGAATCCTGGATATAAATTTGCGCGAGAACAGGGAGCCAGCTACAGCTACAGCGGCTATGCAGGCTATAATCATGAGCAGAACGGTCGAGACGATCCGCCAGGCTGAATTGGTAATCAGATCTGTAGGTTTGTACAGGAATACCGTCCACCCTGAGGTAGAAATGCTTGAATGCAGTACGGTATTTTTCTCTCCATTCCAATCCAATTCCTCTACGGACGGTTCCGTGAAAAGAGAAGCAGGGTACTCTTGTTCCGAGGAATAGACAGCTTGCCCATCACCATCCAATACAAGGAGCTTCGCTCCCTGAGCCTCCAACGTTTCAAAAGGCTGCATAAGACTCTCATAGTTGATGCAAGCATACAAAATATTATCTTTCGGGTTTCTCTCTTTCGTATTAAGAATCCGGGTGACGCTAAAAATTTTATCGTTGTCAGAAAACCACAATACATTGGTGGAGTTCATGACCTGCGGATACCAGTCAGTATTCTTGATTTCATCAATAGGGTGTACCGTTTGCCCATGCTGATGGAGATTGCTTCCCGTATATAGCGTAAGCTGTTCGATGCTTGTGTTCAAATTGCGTGCGGTATAGAAATTCTGATCGATCACGTTGACGAAAGTGTCGTACATTTCAAAAGTACTGGTATACGTATGATTGGCGGCATTTACGATTTCCTGATTGAATCTCAGAAAGTTTACGATTTTATTGTACGCTTCCAGTTGACTGTTAAGGGTTAAAGCGCTTTGATTCAGGGCGGCGTTCAAATCGGATTTCGACTGATTGATGAGCAGCGATCTTGTCTCCGAGAAACAGAAGCTCCCCAGTACGATGACCGGAATCATGCTGATTAGCAAAAAGGCGAGTTTGATTTTCGTCTGAAAGTTCAAGTCATGGATATACTTCTTGAGAGATCGCCAGATTTGCATGTTAGTCCTCCACGGATTCAAGGTCACCTTGGTTATACTGTCTGAATTTCTCGGGGGTATGGCCATAGAAATCCCGGAAATTCTGACAGAAGTAAGAGATGTTGCGGTAACCCACAGCGCTACATACATCGGATATCTTCAAATGGGTGTTTGTCAGCAGTTCCTTTGCCTTCTGCATGCGTACGTTTTTAATGTACTTGTTGATCCCGCAGCCGGTCGTTTTCTTGAACATCGAGCTTAAATAATGGGGGGACAAATATACTCTCGAGGCAAGAAGCTCCAGACTCAGATCCTCGGCGAAATGATCCTCAATATACTGTCTTATAGACATGATATCCTTATTCTGGGCAGGCTCCGCATTCCCGAAGCTGTGTTCAAGGTGGACGACTCCTTCCCAAACAATGCTCTTGATATCTCTCAAATCGTCAGCTTTATATATTTTATCAATCCCCAGATGGATTTCCCGCTCCGATGCTTTTATGGAAGACATCATACTTTGATATACCGTTGAAAAGGTATGCTTGACATACAATTGCGAAAACTGAATCTGTCTTAAGTATTTCTGATAGAGCAACTCTATGTTGGCTTTCAAGCTAAAAATATTTCTGTCCTTTATATTGCTGCGGATTTGTTCAATAATCTGGGTGTCGGACAGGTCGGGAAATAGCTGCTCGGAGAACAGAAGTTCATTCTTCGTGTCAAACACGAAGGTATCCGGCAGGAAGAAGCGGTATTCCATCAATTGCTCCAATTCCGGCAGAATCTCGGACAGGTCCTGTATGGCGGTTAACCCTTTTTTAATGCCAATGTAACAGGTTGCTCTATATTTCATCAAAATATGATCATGAATACGCGTTGCCAGCTTTTGATAGGAAATACTTGAATGAACACCGCTTTGCTCAGGGAACAGCAGCAGACTCTGGCAGCCGTTCATGTTTAAATAGTCGGCTGGGGTATCGAGCAGGGAGAGCAGAAATTCCTCGAATTCCGGATCAGCGTTCTCAAAGAAATTTTTCTCGAATTCCAGCAGGAGCATTCCTTCATAGTAGGTAGGGAAGTCATGCCACAATCCTTGCATGGACGGCGGTTCCCCGATGCCGTTAACCAAGGTAAAGAGAATATGTTTCTTTACATAAGCCTGTTTCATCTGCGAGGCTTCGTCCTGCTGCTGCCGGTCAGTCAATTCGTCTATCACTTTTTTTATCGTCGTTTGGAAAGCTTCGACATTGATCGGCTTGAGCAGATAATCGGAGACTCCCAAAGCTAAAGCCGTCTTGGCATATTCGAATTCAGCGAAGCCGCTGAACAGAATGACCTTGAGCCCGGGGTGAAGCTCCAGAGCCTGTCTCGTTAGCTGCAGACCGTCCATCTGCGGCATCCTTACATCGGTAAACAAGATGTCGACGGATTGCCGCTTCAAGTAATCGAGTGCTTTGGGGCCATTGTCTGCCGTCTCCAGCTGAAGAGGGAGACCCAACTCTTTAATAAGGAAGGCGATCCCTTCGCGTTCTTCTTTATGATCGTCTACCACCAGAATCGTTAACATTATATCCTCCTGCTTCATGTACAGCATGATTTTGCTTTACAGCATGATTTTACTTTACCGGTTATCGAACGGGCAATTTGACCTGGAGAATGCGAGTATTTTTTGATATAAAACGTAATTTTTTTTCGTTTACGTTTATTCATGTCAATCATAGAATAAATTTGTACTTATGGAATTCAGGTTTTTTAGCAAGCCGGCGCTTTGAAACCGTTTTAAAATCGTGTGAGTTAAACGCTATTAAATTTAATAAGATAAAAATAGGGAGGTCTATCGATGTTATCAAAAACAAAGCGTGCAAGTTCACTTGTGTTGGCAGCGCTACTGGTGGCAGCGTCCCTCGCCGGTTGCCAAAACTCCGACAAGGGAAATAACAGTTCTGCAGCAGCTACTGCGAATGCTCCTGCTTGGGAAGAAGCGATGACTACTCCTTTTGGGAAATATCCCGAGACCGTAACTTATACAGTGGGTCAAACGGCATCGAACTATTCGATGCTGGATGGAACTCCTTATGAGAAGGATAACGCTACGGACAATGTCTGGACAAGATACTTCAAGGAGAAGCTTAACGTACAGAACATTGCAAAGTTCGAAGCCAATGACGGAACAGACTACAACCAGAAAGTATCGATGGCGATCGTCAGCGGCGAAATTCCGGATATTATGGTCGTTCCTGATTATTCAACATTACAGCAGTTGTATGAGAACGATTTGATCGCTGATCTTACAGAAGCATATAACAATACGGCAAGCGACCGGATTAAAGAGATCTATGATTCCTACGGCGGACGTGTACTGGAGAATGCCAAATTCGACGGTAAATTGATGGCGATTCCAACTACGGAAATTTCTCACGGTCCGGGGGTCCTCTGGCTGCGGAAGGATTGGATGGACAAATTAGGACTTAAAGAGCCTAAGACGTTGGAAGATGTGGAGAACATTATTACGCAGTTCATTGAAAAAGATCCGGGCGGTAACGGACCGGGAAAAACGGTTGGACTCGTCGTTGACAATGAGAACGTTGCCGGTATTTCCGGCGGCCAATATTCGTTGAACAACATCTTCTCCTTATACGGAGCGTACCCGAAACAGTGGATTGACGACGGCAGCGGAAATGCGGTATATGGTTCGATCCAGCCCGAAATGAAGCCTGCGCTTACTAAAATCGCCGACATGTACAAGAAAGGCCTGATCGACCGCCAGCTCGCGGTTCGTACAGGGGATGACCGTAAAGCGCTGCTTACTGGCGGCAAGAGCGGTTCCTTCCTGGATAACTGGTGGGGAAGCTGGACAGTAGCGGATACGCTTAAGCTTAATCCGGATGCAGAGTGGGTATCTTATGTAGCTCCGCAGTCCGAGGATGGTTCGCTTACGATGTTCACCGGAAATCCTTCCAGTAGCTACCTGGTTGTGCGCAAAGGCTTCGAACATCCTGAGGCAGCCGTAAAAATGGTCAGTCTCCAATTTGATTATCAGCGCTATCAAGAGAAGGACGAAGCGACTCTGAAAGAGTTCGAGGATTATAGCAATCTTAACGTGGGTGGATCTCCGATTATGGTTAATATCGACTACTATGACGCTTTCTACCGCAACGTTGACATTATGAAGGAAGCCCTGGAAACAGGCGATGCCAGCAAATTGATCAGCAACAATGATATCAACGCGTATAATTCTTACAAGAGATATCTTGACAGCGTGAAGAAAGGCGAGGCTCCGGATTCGGTAGCATGGGCAGGTTATGCATCCAGCATTAGTACAGCGAGCATGGTGAAGGAGGCGAATATCAAGGAGGTCAATCCGGTGTTCTTTGGAACGACGCCTTCCATGTCGTTGAAATGGCCGACCTTATCCAAAATGGAACTTGAAATGTATTTGAGAATTATTACCGGCGATCAGACTCCCGATGCCTTCGATAATTTTGTCGACAGCTGGAAGAAGACCGGTGGCGATATCATTACCAAGGAAGTTAATGAAGCGCTCGCTTCCAATTGAAGTTGAAAGAGATGATCCTTAATGAAGAATAAAAAAGATCAAGCAGCCTTCCACTTCATGATGCTGCCTGGCATGATCTTTCTGATTATATTCTCGTTTATTCCGATGTTTGGAATTGTAATGGCATTTCAGAACTATATTCCTGCCAAAGGGATCGGCGGCTCAGCCTGGGTAGGCCTGGATAACTTCAAGTTTATGCTGCAAATTCCCGACAGCAAACTGATCTTTGCCAATACCATTATCATTGCTGTGTGGAAAATTGTTGCGGGAACGTTGGTATCCATCATTTTTGCTCTCTTGCTGAATGAAATGCGCGTACGTTTTGCCAAACGTTTTATGCAAACGGTTGTTTACTTGCCGAACTTTCTGTCCTGGGCGATTCTGGCTACCGTAGTGATGAATATTTTCTCTTATGAGGGCCCGATCAATACGTTCCTCGGCTGGTTCGGCATTGACCCGATCCTGTTCATGGCCAGCAACGACTGGTTCAGACCGATGCTGGTTCTAACGGATGTATGGAAGGGATTCGGATATGGATCGATCATCTACCTGGCCTCATTGACGTCGATTGATCCGGGCCAGTATGAGGCAGCCTCCATTGACGGAGCAAATCGCTGGAAGCAGCTGTGGCATATTACGCTTCCGGGCATGATGCCTACGATTATTCTCGTTACGACCCTGAACCTGCCTAATGTACTGAATGCCGGGTTTGACCAGATCTTTAACCTGTACAATCCGCTGGTTTATGAGACTGCGGATATTATTGATACCTACGTATACCGGGTAGGTCTCGTGGAAAGACAATATAGCTTGGGAACGGCAGTAGGCCTTTTACGGTCGGTAGTCGGTATTATCTTGATTCTTTCCGCGAATAAGATAGCTCAAAAACTTACTGATTATCGCATTTTCTAGAAGAAGGGGGTGGCTCCCATTACCGCTCAAATCGTAAAAAGCCGCATTGCAGATATTATTATTTGGATATTATTGCTGGCGTTTACCTTATCCTGTCTAGTTCCTTTGCTTAACCTGGTAGCTATATCTTTCAGTGATAACGCGGCAGCTTCCGCGAATCTGGTCAGTATTTTTCCGGTCAATCCGACGTTAAGTTCCTATGAGAAATTGCTATCGGATTCCCAGTTTTGGCGTTCGTTCATGATCTCGGTCGAACGGGTAGCCTTAGGTCTGCTCGTCAATATGACGCTAATGATTCTTACCGCTTACCCGTTATCGAAGAGCCCGAGGCAGTTCGGCGGCCAGAAGGTGTACATGAACATCGTTATTTTCGCCATGCTGTTCTCTGGCGGTCTGATCCCTACATTTATGGTGGTCAAACAGCTTCATTTGCTCGATTCCATTTGGTCCCTGATTTTGCCAGGGGCCGTTCCGATCGGCAACGTCATCCTGCTAATGAACGCATTTCGCGGGGTGCCGAAGTCGCTTGAAGAAGCGGCCACGATTGACGGGGCTTCGCAATGGAGAATCCTGATGCGCATTTTTCTTCCCGTTGTGTTGCCTACGTTGGCGACGGTCATGCTGTTTACGATTGTTGGCCATTGGAACGATTATTTCGGCGCACTGGTCTATATCAACAAAACTTCAAACTATCCGCTGCAGACCTATATTCAGCAGCTGAGCGTAGAGGTTCAGAACATTACCGATCCGGAGAAACTAATGGAGCTTGCGAAGATCTCCGACCGGACCTTGAACGCAGCCAAAATCGTAGTTTCTACTTTGCCGCTGCTCATGATTTATCCGTTCATGCAGAAATATTTCGTTTCAGGGATTGTAGTGGGTTCTGTAAAAGAATAGACTTGAAGTAAAAGAATGGGACTGTTTACCAGGGGCCGCTGTGATCTTTCATGGCGGCCTTGTATTTAAGCGATTAAGGCGAATTCAGGAGGTTAATTATGAGCAGTCATCAACCGAACAGCAACATTCTGGATGCAATGAGAATATTCGTACCCGCAGAAGCGAATCGGGCTGTTTCTTTTACGAATAAAGAGGCGGCATATTATTTTACGCAGTCTCATGATACGAATCATGCGGAGCACTCTTTCTTTGCGGGGATGAACATCGCCAAGAACCGGATTTTTGGCGGCTATGCCCTGACTGCGGATCATAAAGCACTGGACAACCGAAAGTCCGAGGTTTGGGTTTATCCTTACAAAATGGAACGGATTCACGAAGGAGGCCTCAAGGAAGAACTGTGGATGTTCGACTACAAGAACATACTGGAGATTCAAGTTGCCGGAGCCGAGCGTACGATCGGAATTCATTTCACGGGGGAGAAGCTTAAGCTGCTGAGCCAGCAAGAGACAAATGTCTTCTTCCAGTCGATGGAGGGGGATTGGATCATTGCCGTAAGCTCCAAGGACGGGCAAGCCGTTCAACTTAAGCAGGACATTTTAACTACCGGGGCAAATGCCGGCGGATTCTATATCGCGGCGGGGAAGACGGCAGATGAAGCGGTAGCCTTGATTCATGGTACCAGAGACGATAGCCTCCAATGGAAAACTGCACGTATGAAACGGATGGAGGATTTTCTGCGGCACAATGTTCATCTGGAGAGCGATGATAAGGACCTCGCTCTGGCGCTGGACTGGATTCATATGACGATGGATCAGTTGGTTACCAGACAGCAGGGCGACGGCATATATGCCGGTCTGCCCTGGTTCAATGAATATTGGGGAAGAGACCAGTTTATATCTCTGACCGGGGCCTGTCTCGTTACCGGACAGTTCGAGAAGGCCAGAAATATATTGCTGTCCTTTGCCGAGTTCCAGAATACGGATAAGAATTCGGTCTTTTTCGGTAGAGTGCCAAACATCCTGGCTCCTCAAAATATCGATTACCATACGACGGATGGTACACCGCGATTTATTATCCAGTTGCAGGATTATGTGAAATACTCCGGGGATACGGATGTTATCAAGGAACTATACCCTGCCGTATGTAATAGCATCGAGGGCTCCATTAAATATTGGGTGGATGAAAAGGGCTACCTGATGCACGCCGCTAATGAAACTTGGATGGATGCGAGGGATGCCGACTTGAACTCGTATTCACCGCGTGATACCCGCGCTAATGACATTCAAGCGCTTTGGTACAATCAATTGCGTGCAGGCGTTTATTTCGCCGAATTTATGAACGACACGGAGAATGCCGTCAAATGGAATGGCATCGCCGAGAAATTGCAGCATCATTTCGGCATCGACTTCCGGGATCAGGCGCATCCATTTTTGGCGGATCGTTTAGACGCGCATGATCAGGCGGAATTCTCATTAAGGCCGAACCAATTGTTCGCCTTCGAACTGTTTGAAGACCATGAGTTCAAATGCCAGGCAATCCGCACGGCTTGGGAAGAACTCGTCTACCCATGGGGCGTTTCTTCTCTGGAACGGCATCATCCGTTGTTCCATCCCTTTCATTTGACGCCTCATTACCATAAAGACGCGGCTTACCATAATGGTGCCGTGTGGCTCTGGTTGAACGGCATAGCCATGCAGCGCATGATTGAACTTGGACAGGAAGAGACGGCGTACAAGCTGTTCAAGAACATGAACTGGCAGGCCTTGAATCTCGGGGTAGTCGGGGGATTGTGTGAAAATATGAACGCCTACCCGCATGAAGGCCAGAGCTGGGCCAAGCTGACAGGTGCCTATTTGCAGGCCTGGTCGAATGCCGAGCATCTTCGCGTATGGTATCAGTATTTCTTAGGCATGCGTCCTGATTTGATTCATCATACCTTGACGATCGCGCCTAGAATTCCTGGTGAATTACAGTCGCTGAATTACTTGGTGAAGGCAGGCAAAGGCGTTATAGAGGCAAGCTACAAGAAAGATGCAGTTAACCGGGCATACCGCTACGTTTTTAAGCATATCGCACTGCAGGCCATGATCGACATATCCCCATTCGAAATCGTAAAAGTTGATGTTGAGCCGAGCTCGGTGTTGACTCTAAACGTTGGCGCCGACAGCTTAAAGATCACTTTGCAGGATTCGTATGGTAAATTCGTTGAACTTGACGTATCTAAGTCTGAAGACCGTGCTAAGCACGCAGCGCAGAACAATCGGTACTTTCACAATGTGAAGTTTGCAGAGCCGTTAAGTTTGGAGCATCACCCAGTAATTGGAGAAAACGATATAAGTTGAATCTAAAGCTATGACGATGGCCGATGTCCACGATGATATGGAGCAGATAAAAACAGCGGCTTGCTTCCGAAGAAACAAGCCGCTGCTTTATTGCCGGCCTTGTTATGGTGTCATATGCTCCCACAACGCTTGAAACGCACCGGATTCGACCTCGAAAAAGACCGGCGCATTGCCGTAGCGTACCAGTCCCCGGCCGAATAGCGTCAGTTCCACGCGGGTATGGTCCTCCAGCGTCAGGTAGAGGGATATACGGTTCACGTCATCGTAGATGCCCTGATTTATCAGCGGTTCTGCTGCCAGCGGTTTGGCGTCCTGAAGGGCCGCTAGGAAGCTGCCTAGCGTTTCGTCGTTTTCCAGTGGCGTATACTGCTGCAGGCCGTTGTTCCAGCTGTCGAAGCTCTCCCATTCGGCTGAGGCGATCCGGCCTTCCAGATTCAGTTTACCGAGCAGATCAGCTCCGCTGCTTACGGTGATGCCGTTGGTATGCTCGAACAGCTCGGCATATACTTGGCCGTCGATCTCGGTGTAAGACATAATGCGGAAATCGGTATCATACCCCTTCACGGCGTAGATGTCCGTTTCACCGATGTTGGAGGCTAGCTCGATATACTCGTCCTTGCCGCTCCATTCATCGATGCCGCCCGTCGTCCGGCCGAGCTTATCGCCGCGCAGCGCAGTCGCGTCGACGGCGTCGATGCGGGTTGCCGCCTGAGTAAATACATTGCCTTTATAGACGACCAGAGGGATCATCTTCGCTTTGACACCGGAGTTCATATTCGGCAGCTCCATCTTGGGAATCACAACACTATCGGATGAGCTTGGGGGAGGCGTGTCTGGATTCACCCGGGCTACCTCGGTGCTTGGGGATGTCGGTTCGTTTGCTTGCTTCCAAAAGCCGGACGCAGTCACACCGATACCGGCAGCGAGTACGATGCTGGCGGCGATATAGGCCATTTTGCGCGGACGTTTCCGTTCTTGCTGCAGCTCCTGCAGTTTGTCTTCCATCCGTTTTTTCATCGCTTCATTCGTTGTCATCGTATCCACCGCTTTCTTATATTTCATCCGGAATTGTTCTTCATTCATGGCTGTTCTTCTCCTTCCAGCTTGAGTTTTAACAGCTGTCGTCCCCGCTGGAGCCTCATTTTCACCGCAGACTCGCTGATCCGCAAAATCTTGCTGATCTCCTGGACTCGGTAGTCCTCGTAATAGTACAAATGAATGACCGCTTTATACTTCACGGGCAGCGCCATTACAAGATGGAGCAGCGCCGAATCTTCGGCAGCACCGGCCGTAACCGGCTCGGCGCCCTCCAGCTTAATCTCCCGCTTGCGCCAGCCTCTGCGAAGCAGCGTTTTGCAATGATTGGTGATCACCCGGATCAACCAGGCCTTTTGATGCTCGGCATCCTTGAACTCGGGTGCTTTTTCCATTAGTTTGATGAAGGCATCTTGAGTGGCTTCCTCCGCATCCTCACGGCTGCCCAGATAAACCATGGCAATCCGGAACAGCATGTTGGCGTAAGCTCTTCATCACATGATTTCCCGGCCGGGTCATGGATCGCTGCATGGTAGCACTGTCCTCCTTTTACCAATAACACAGTTATGGACGGCAATCGGTCACATTTTGTTAGGAATAAAAATAAAAGGATGGGAGATTCTTTTACCTTCACTCTTAAAATTCATGTGCTGTATTATGAACTAGAATCTCTTTTATAGAAGGGAAAATGAGGTGCCCGCCTATGAACATTTACCATTTCGAGGATGACCTAACTGATGCGATTTTAGATAAAGGGTATGACTATTATTTAAATGAAGCCGCCGGAGCTGAAAGAAGTGTTGCAGCAACTCCCCAAAGAGGAATTGATCGTAATTATCATGGATGTTGCACGGAAGGATGCATTCTTAAGAAATTCTCTTTTGCTCAAATATGCCAAGGTTGATGAGCAGCAGGAACTGGAAAATTGCCGCAGGCTCATTCAATCCATTGTCCGAAAATATGCGGGCCGGGATGGGTTTATCCCGTACGGGTCAACCGCTGATTTTACGCGTGAGATGGGTGAAGTATTTGAGAAGGTTGGAAATACGGGGACAACCCCTTGCTGGCCGTGGATATCGCCCTTTTGCTTATGGAGGAAGCCATAGAAGCATTCGGGTATGCCGACGACTCTGACGGAGATATTGGCGTTATGGCAGAAGAAGCGCTGGAACTAGTCGGGGAAATCGCCGAGGAAAGCCGCGACCTGGATGTGGAGCAAAGACAGCGGGTATTCGAGAAGTTGATGGAGCGGAGCGATGGCGAGATTTTTGAGGGCTGGGATGAATTCCGCATTGGATTGCTGCGAATCTGTGCCGGCTTTGCCGATGTTGAAGCTTTGAGGAACAAGTTAAGAATGAAAATCGAACAATTGATTAGCCAAAACGCCGGCAACGAGCATAAAGATTATAGCAATGAAGGGATGCTGAGCATCTGGTTTGAAATGATCCAGAAATACGGCACGCCGGAAGAAGTCGAACAATTTGCTGTGGAGAATCTCCGGTTTTCTTTTTTTCGGGAATGGTATATCAAGAAGTTCATGCAGAAGGGGAATTTTCAGAAGGTCGTGGATCTGGCTTTGGAAGGGGAAGCCCAAGCTCAAGATCAAGCTCTCCGGGGACTGGTAATCCAATGGAAAAAGTTGCGATATGAGGCTTATAAACGGTTATCGCTTAAGGAAGAGCAGAAAACCTTGGCTGAGGAGCTGTTGCTGGACGGAGATTTTGGATATTATGAAGAACTGAAACAATTGGCCGGCGGTGATACGGCAGCCCTTTATCATCACCTAAAACAAGAGCTGCAAGCGAAAAAGGATTGGCAAAGCAAAGGGTTGTATCTAAGGCTGATTGAAGCGGAAGACGACCTGGACGAGCTCCTGGCGTACGTGAAGGAGTATCCGGGCGAAATTGAAAGATATGCCGACCGGCTGGCGAAGCGGTTTGAGATCGAAGTGATCGCTTTGTATCAGCAGCGGATTCGCTTGGAGGCCAGCGCCGCTTCCAAACGCAAAGAATACCAACGCGTATGCGGCATCATTAGAAGATATCAAAAAAATAGCCGGCAGCGCCCATCAACGCCAAATGATCGAGGAATTAATGGATTTATATAGCGGCAAACCGGCCTTTTTGGACGAGTTGAGCCAAATCCATGACGGGTTAAATTAATGAGATCCTCCCTTGGGGAGTTTTTTGTTCAATTTAGAAGTCGTCGCCGCTTGGCTATACGGCCAAATTGACCGATTATTCATGGATGGATATTAGGAAATTTGTGGGGGAAAAAGGTTTTTGGGCGATTGGGATCGAAATAGGTGCGTAAGGCTATGTACCTTTAACGAGAAAGATACGACGATGTAGCCTTGAAGTAATGAAGAGTAATCAATTGGTTGGTAAAAGCGGGAAAGAACAGCGGTGCGAACCCCAAGCTCACATAAAATCCCCGGGACATTCGCACCTCTTGTCTGGCGTGGGATTGCGGGATATTGCGGCTTTGTTTAACTTGTTTTTAAACCATAAAAAGGGGATTCGCACTAAAGCGTTTCCAAACCTTTGCTGGATGCGGGGGTTAGGTGGACGGAGTCGCTCCCTATGTGGGAGCGTGGATTGAAAGTTCCGCAAATTCGCCCGTTTTGTTTCTGAAATCGTCGTCGCTCCCTATGTGGGAGCGTGGCTTGAAAGATGTAAAATCAATACCAAGTTGCCCCTTAAGATAACGCCACTCTCAAGCCTCAGCGTTCCTCTCTGCACGAGAGGGTGGAATGAAAGAAGGTCTGATTCTTTGCGATTACCAGGATCAATAGCCACTTCCCACATAGGAGTATCTTAATGAAAATTGCCTTTGGTTAAAGGCTTTTTTTGTACACTCAAGGAATGTGGAAATGTTCGCGTGTTTAATGTGGAGTGATTTTAGAGTGAAGCCCCCTCCTTATCAATTGCCTAGATGATTACTCCTTCGCTTAGAGAGAGGAGATAGATAAAGTTAAGGGAGGTTATGGAATTAACGGATTTATAAACGGCAAACCGGCCTTTTAGATGAATTGAGCCCAATCCACGATTAGACAAATTATTGAGCTCCTCCCTCGCGGGGGGAGTTTTTTGCTTAACTTGGAAATCACTGTAGAAATCCGCCCACAAAGGCAATCACAACCCTCAGATTCGTTTCTCACTCTTGCTTTAAGCCTATAACATATTGGGAAATTTGTGGGGAAAAAGGGTTTTGGTCGATAGGGGTCGAAATAGGTGGAACAAGGCGAATGGTTCTTTTTTCCTGGGTCGTAATCAGTCGAATTAGAAGAGGGGTGGAAGCCAAGTGCGGACGTTAAAAGCTCCCGAATTGAGGCCGCCAGAGGTTCAATCGCTACTGGATGACGCAAATAAGAAAATGGTTCGCGACTGCTTCACTATCCGAGTGGTGACGCCGATGGTCGGCGGAGGGGTGAAGCCGCAGTGGATTGACAAGCTGCGTCCGGTAAGAAGTAGCGCGATCCGCGGTCAGCTTCGTTTTTGGTGGCGGGCTACTCGCGGGGCCACTTATCAAAACGTAGCGGAATTAAGAAGCCGGGAGGTAGAGATTTTCGGTAGTACAGAAAGACCGAGTGCGGTGAAAATATGGGTTGAAACCGATTCGTCGAGAATTAAATCTACTCCAATGTTTGATGAAAGTAAGAAAAAAATGGTCAGAGAGCCGTGGGAAGGTCAGTACGCACTCTTCTCATTCCTGGGAATGAAGCAGGAAGACCCGCAATATTTGAATAACTTCTATTTCACCTTGCATGTTGAGTATAACCTGTCCGAATCCGATGTAAAGACGTGGGCCCGGGACTTGGAAGAACTCAAGCTCGATGTGGAATGCGCTTTATGGGCCTGGATCAATTTCGGCGGTATTGGTTCACGAACCCGAAGAGGTTGTGGGAGTCTGTATTGCAGTAAGTTCTCCCCTAAAACAGCAAGGGCGGATGAACTACGAGCATGTTTTCAGGAAAAAGTGGAGCAATACAAATTAAATCTGGTTTCGCATGAAGCGAATTTTCAGCAAACGCACCGCGAATGGCCAACTTTAAGCACCACGATCAAATTTGGTGGTGGCGAAACAGAGCCTGTCAAAGCGTGGAGTATGGCCGTCAGGGAGCTGCAGAAGTTTCGCAATGCTCGAAATGAGTACAAGGAAGGAGGCACCAAGCGCTTTTCAAGGTCATTTTGGCCGGAAGCTGACTCAATCCGCCGCATTACGAAAATTGGCGTTAAAGATCATCTGAAGTCGACTACGATCAAGGAAGGCCCGGACTATGTCGCTTTTCCGCGTGCTCAACTAGGGTTGCCGATTATTTTTCATTTTCAGAACGACACCCAAAAGCATCCGCCTAAAGATCAGGGATACGAGCCGTCGGATATTGAGCTTGTGCCCAAAGACCGTGATCGCCTGGCTTCGCCGGTAATTGTGAAGGCCGTTGCCGTCGAAAACGGTTTTAAAGCGATTAGTGCGGTGGTTGTGTTAAACCAGCCTAGACTTGGTCATTTACGTCTGCAGTTGATACAAAAGAAAGAGTTTAAGAAATATATAGAACGCAAGCAGTACGAAGCGAGCAAGCGATTCAACGGGAAAGATATCCACCCCAGCGCCGTTTACATAGCCCCGGAGTATCTTCCGGAACACCGGGCGAAAAACCCGATGAGGATTCACAGCAATGGTCAACCTACCAGCCGGCAGGATGTGACCGCCTCGGCGGTTACTGCTTTTTTAAATTCGGGGAAGGTGAGGGAATGGCAGTGGCTGAACGAAAACTGATGCTGTTCTCAATCGGGCCTGTGCAGGATTTCATCGCCCAGGCAAGGCGGACGGGAGATCTGTGGTTCGGTTCTTTTCTTCTCTCCAGGCTTAGCCGTGCGGCGGCAGAGGCTTTTCGAAGAAAGAACGGCAAGATCGTATATCCGCATATCGATTGGGAGGCCCCGCCGGATCGGGCTAAAGTGACGAACAAGCTGCTCGGCTATGTGGAATCCGATTGCCCAGAGCAACTTGCACTAGATATTCGTATTGAAGTGGCCAGGGCCTGGAAGCAAATTTCAGATGAGGCATTGGAGCGGTTGCGGCCGTATGTTAATGAAAATCTGTGGGATCGGCAAATCAAGGACTTTATCGAGTTCTATGCGGTCTGGGTTCTGCTTCCTGACTTGAACGATTACGGAACAGCGCTGAGACGCGCCGAGCAATTGCTGACCGCCCGTAAAACCTTGCGTGATTTCAAACAGAACGAACCGGCAAAAATGTTCGGCGAAAAGAAATCGAGCCTTGATGGCGGCCGCGAGTCGGTGCTGCTGATGGACAAGCAGAACGACTTGGCCCGTTTCGGCATCAAATCGCATGAAACGCTGGATGCCATTTCGGCGGTAAAGCGGCTCTCTTTGTACACGCGTGCCGGAAGCCGTTTTTTGTCCGTCTGCGATGTGGCGTTCAACAACTTCCAGCGGCGGCTGCGGAAGGATGAGAACCTGCGCCATCAAGTGGAAGGCTACTTTTCTAGGCTGCGGGAGATTGACCCGGTGTTCGGCAAGTTGAATCCGAACGGTGAAGGCCAATTATTCAGGCTGTTTTACGAGAGCCGGATCGAGGATTTTGTGGACGAACATGCCAATCCGCCTATACAGGATGAAAAAAAGCGGAAGCTCGTGTCCCAGGCTGCAGCGGAGCTCGAGGCGCTGTATCGGAAAATCGGCATTCGCCCGACACCGTATTATGCGTTTCTGCTCTGCGATGGGGACCGAATGGGCGAAGCTCTAAACGAGCTGTCCACATTTGAGCAGCATGGCCTGTTCACGGAACGCCTGTCGCGGTTCGCCGACAGTGCGGAAAACATCATCAACGCCTGCGAAGGTCGGCTGGTTTACAGCGGCGGCGATGACGTCATGGCCTATTTGCCGATCGACAAGTGTCTGGAAGCGGCGGCAAGCTTGCAGCAATCTTTTGCCTGCGTTATGAAGGAAGCGATGCCTGAAGACGGAAGACGGCCTACGCTGTCCATCGGAATTGCGGTCGTACATATGATGGAAATGCTTGGAGACGTTCGGCAACTGGCGGCGGAAGCCGAGCGTTTGGCCAAACAGGAGCGGAACAGCCTGGCTATTGTTTACCGCAAACGCAACGGCGGCGATCAGATGCGGATACGCCTGTCTTTTGACGAGCAGCCGGTGGAACGTCTGCAGCGGATACAGCAATGGTATCGGGATAAGTTATTTTCGTTCTCGTTTGCATATGAATTGCGTGGCTTGTATGAGGAGTACAGCCGGTTGAGCCAAGGTTCGCTCTGGCTTTCCGATCAAGAGCGGACGCGCAGATTGATTGAAAAGGAACTGGAGCGGCTGGCCGTTCGTAAAAAGCCCGAGCATTTAACAGCGGAAGCGGTGCAGCGCGAACTGCTCGCGCCCATGCTCGATATGCTGGGCGGGAAGGGCGCGCTGCTGGAGCGGTTGCGTATGTTGGCCGAGCAGTTTATCATTGCCGTCAATCTAGAGAAAGCGGGTGCGATCTATGAAACGATGGCTGAAAATTCGCCCTCTTGAACCGGTGATGCTGCGGGATGGCCGTCCGTTCGAGGCGAATCCCGGCGCCAAGGCGCACAGCATGAGCGAAGTGCCGCCCAGTGTTGTCGCCGGCACGCTCCGTACGCTGCTGGGGAAGAAGCTGGCGGAGGAACACGGTCATACAACCGCGTTCGGCGAGAAAGAAAAGCTCGAGGTAGCCAAGCTGGCCGTACGCGGTCCTCTTTTGCATTATAAGGAGCAACCTTATTTCCCGGTTCCTCGGGATCTGCATTTTCGGCAGGCCGGGAACCGGTTGGAAGTGGACAGGATCGTCCCCCGCAAGCCGGGAGAAGGGGAAGGGTTCCTCGGTACAGGCAGAAGCGGTTGGCATGGAGACCGGCTTTGGCCCGCTGCGGGTGCCTCAGGCAAGGGCGCGGCCGCAGCGCCGCAATATCTGTCCGCCGAATGGATGATCGATTGGCTCGGAACACATGCGCTAACGGAAGATTGGATGAAACCGCTGGATAACTGGTATGCGGATGAGACACGCTTGCCGGAAAACGTCCAGGGTGGTTTGACTTACGTCAAGGAAGCCGCATCTGAACCGTTCCTGCGGGCGTTCCCCCGGGATGTCCGCACGCATGTAGCCATTGACAAGGCATCGCACACAGCGATGGAGGGGATTTTGTTCGACACCGAGGCGCTGGTGTTTCCTGAGGATGCGTATCTGCTGGCAGAAGCGGATTTGTCTGAGTCGAACATCGCTTGGCCGAAAGGCTTGTCGGCGATCCACTCGTTTGGCGGCAAACGGCGTCTAGCGCATTTCAGTGAAACCGAAGCTGGCGAGGTCTGGTCCTGTCCCGACTCGATTCTCCAGGCTTTGGACGGGGCCTGCTATATTCGAATGGTGCTGGCAACCCCGGCGTATTTTACGAAAGGCTGGCTACCGGGATGGCTTGATAGCGACTTAAGAGGAAAACCGGAAGCAATGGGTGAGGAAGATATCGTTTTGGAACTCAAATGGGCTTGTGTCCCTCGCTGGCAGCCCATTTCCGGTTGGAGCTATGGTAAGCGGGAGGAAAAGGCCATCCGGCGTATGGTTCCAGCCGGGAGCGTCTACTTCTTCAAAGTCGAGCGGGGGAACCCGCGGCTGCTCGCGGAAAAGCTGTGGCTGCAATCCGTATCCGACCGCAACCGGCGAACGGCCATGCTTGACAGAAACGACGGGTTTGGACTGGCTTTATGGGGCGTGTGGGATGAAAAAGCGTACAGCGGAGATGAACGAAATCAGGAGGTGGAATCTCGATGATTGCTGGCAGCAAGATGTATTGGATTCATTGTCTGTCCCCGGTCCATATCGGGACCGGTCAGGGTGTAGGCGCGATCGATATGCCGATGATGAGAGAAAGAATAACTGAATGGCCCTATATCCCGGGCAGCAGCATAAAAGGAGTGCAGCGTGAATCGCTGGCGGCGGAACTGGAGAAGAGGGAAGGCAACGCCGCTTCGGTTCCGTTGAAGAAAGAGGAGTGGCTGAATGCCGCTTTTGGAAAGGCGGATCAAAGAGATTCCGGGGGCAAGGGAATTGAGGGAAATGCGGGTGCGCTCGTCTTTTCGGACAGCCGGTTGTTTGCGTTCCCGGTAGCCAGCTTTTATGGAACTTTTGCGTATGTCACTTGCCCGCTTGCCGTCCGGCGGCTGGCCCGCGATCTGGCGGCCGCAGGTATGGTTGCCTGTCCGGATATCGGGGAGCTGGAGCAAGAACTAACCGATTCCCGCGCCTGGATTACGACCGGGAGCGCATTGACCAACTCGGCATCCGGGGATGGTAAAGCTCCGTCGGTTCATTCGGCGGCTGACTGGAAGGATGAAAACACGCTTCCTCTTTTCCTCGATGAATTTGAATGCAGGGCCTTGAAGTCGGATAAACTTGATCTTTTGGCCACATGGGCAGGTGAGCGGATTTTCGCAGACGACGTGTCTCGTCGTATGTTTAAAGAACGTTTAGTGCTCGTTTCCGATGAGAGTTTTCAGTACTTTGTAACCATGTGCTGTGAAGTGACGCCGCGGATTCGCATTTCGCCCGATACGAAGACCGTACAGAACGGGATGTTGTGGTCTGAGGAATATTTGCCGACGGAGTCCATCCTGTACGGCATTGTCTGGTGCGACCGTCTGTACACCAGGATCGAAGGACTGACGGAGCAAAGCTTGCTGAGCAGACTGTCCGGTACAAAAATGCTGCAAATCGGCGGCAATCTGACGGTAGGCAAAGGACGAGTGCAATGTCGTTTTTCCGGAGGGGAACGCGCATGAACTCGTATGAACACCGATATGCCGAAGTGGCTTTTCGTCACATCAGCAGCATGGATCCGGATTCCTCGGATGCGGCCGAATACTTCCGGCGAAGCCGCGAATTCCCGTCACTGTTGCTTCAGAACGGCTTGCGGCTGACTGTGGCGTTTTACGAAGCAAAGTCCGTCTCTGGGGAAGATTCCGAATCGATCGTAAGAAAAGCTTATGCAGACTATTTGTGTCATATGGCGGAAGCGCTCAATCGGGGGGAACTAACAAGTAAGAGCCTTCCTAAGGACAGCGGGCCTTATCGATATTTATCCCGCCGTGCTCTGCATGCCGCAACCTGGTTCAAGCGTTACAGCGAAACGCTGCTCCGCCAGCCGGAATCCTGACCCATGAATCAAGGAAAGGAGGGGAAGCCGTGAATCTGCATCAGATGTTGAACAAATACCGGGGTTTTCAGGAGGATTCCGACCTCGGAATGATCGTGGACAAAAATGGGGAGACCAAAGGTGTTTTTTACGATCGGGTTGTGAAAGAGTACGAAACTTATTGGACCGAGTCAATCGATTGGTATAGGAAACTGTATCAGCGACACTATCAGAAAATGGCCGGGCGGCATAGACCTTTCTTTGTCTCTAGCGAGTCGCCTTGCATTATCGGCCAAGGCCAGCAAACGGTATTGGAAACAGGCATGGCGCTGCACAAGACTTATGGCGTGCCGTACATTCCGGGAACAGCGCTCAAAGGGCTGGCTGCTCACTACTGCCACCGGTATCTTGGGGCGGAGCACCCGTCTTTTCGGATGGACGGCGACAGCTACAAGGTACTGTTCGGTACGCAACAGGAAGCGGGATATATCCGCTTTTTCGATGCGCTTCCAACGCCCGAAACGGTCCGTACGGCTCTTTTGCCGGATGTGATGACGCCGCATCATCAAAGCTACAACAGTCTGTCGAGTGATGCCTCGAAACGGCTTCGGCCGGAAGCGGAGTATGCGCCGGTAGAAAGCGGAGCGAATGCTCCTCGTGACGATGATTCGCCGATTCCCGTTCCATTCCTCTCGGTGGTGGCTGATTTCCGAATTATGTTGTTCTGTGAGTCGGACAGTGAGGAAGCCGATGCGTGGTTGGAGATTGCGGAGCAGCTTGTGCTTCGGGCCTTGAAACTGGAAGGTATCGGAGGGAAGACGAACGCCGGATATGGAAGAATGACTTTGAAACAGGCGAGGTTAAAAGATGAGCAAAGAAAGCAACAGTAATGAAACTGCGGATGAAAACAGGCAGAAAGCGATTCGCCATATCGTGAACAACTACGCCGAACTGGAGGCATCGATCGTCAGCCAACTTAGTTTTCAGAGCCAGCATCCGGGAACATCAGGCGGTTTCCGGGAAGAAATCTGGAAGGCCATGTTCGAGCAGCTGATTCCGAAGAAGTTTTCCATCGCCCGTTCCGTGTTTATCATCGATTCCGCCGGGCGGGTATCCAATGAAGTCGATCTGGCTATTTACGACGAACAATACACTCCCTATATTTTTCGGCATGGAACCTTAAAATATATTCCGATCGAGGCGGTTGCTGTCGTGGTGGAATGTAAGAGTAAAAGTCCGGATTTTGGAGCGTTGGAGAATTGGCTGAATGGAATCAGGGGGCTTAAAACGTCTCAAAGAGCCGTTGCCAGAATGAATCCTTACGTTTTTTTTGGCGATGACCTGCAAGAAAAGAAACATACACAGACTTCTACGCGCCCGCTTCGGATATTGTGTCATACCAGCGAATCGGAACTGAAGATACCGGACGGTTTCGATATGATTATCCACCCTAAGGGGAAGCGCTTGACTGTTGCATTGACATCCGCTCAGCAGAATCTGGAATATTGGTATAATGAATTAAATCATAACGATAAAGAGCAAGAGGCTTATCGTAAAGCATTTAACTGGCCGAAGCCAAAGAATTCCGAAAAAATAAACGTAGAACAGACGGCAGCAACGGAAATTGAGGACATAAAGAAGCAGTACGATTTGCAGAATTATCGGGTGTGCGTTAACCTGGACAGCAAGAGCGGGGAAAAAGAAGAAATCTCGCTGCTTTCTCTAACGTTTCAACTAAATCAGCTTTTGATGCTGATTAATAACCCGATGTTATTCCCACATAAAGCCTATGTAGATATGTTTAACGAGCGGTATACGAAGGAGTAGCCTTGGAGCATGAACCGGGAAGTAATCGTTCTCTAGCAAAACGGAATATAGTGGCGGTGCGAACCCCAAGCTCACATAAAAATCCCGGGACATTCGCACCTCTCGCCCAGCGCGGGATTTCGGGATTTTACGTCAATACTTACCCCATTTATTAACCATAAAAAAGGGGATTCGCACTAAAGCGTTTTCAAACCCTTGCTGGATGCGGGGTTGAAATGATCGCGGTCGCTCCCTATGCGGGAGCGTGGATTGAAAGGTCCTTAGCGTGGCCCAGTTGCTTTCGGATGTCATGTCGCTCCCTATGCGGGAGCGTGGATTGAAAGGAAAGTGTTCGGGTTTATTGCTGACGATGTAGTCCCGTCGCTCCCTATACGGGAGCGTGGATTGAAAGTTCGATCAATTCTTTAAAACTCCAAAACCGTATTGTGTCGCTCCCTCTACGGGAGCGTGGATTGAAAGTTTATCCGGAGCACAAGAAATTTCAAACGATAATTCGTCGCTCCCTATACGGGAGCGTAGATTGAAAGAATTTTACGCTGCTCATTTCTTCCATTTTGTGTCGCTCCCTACGAGGGGCTAGAATGGGATTTACTTTCCCAAGAAAGAAAAAAGACTCGCTAACTGGGTACGTAAGAACGAGCCCATAGGTTAATTTTGTACACATGAAGGAGAACCAGCTCACCTACTGTCCAAAAATTCTGAAGAGAATTTCTGGACAGTGAGCCCTTTTACATAAAAATAAGGAATTGCATTTTCGTATAAATTTAAAAAGAAGAACTACGAGTCTGCCTAAAAATCGATGCTTGACTGACGGGTTAGCCTCGAATGATCGATCCATCCGAAATATTTTCTACGCTAACGGTTGTCAGCGCGCCTATTCGGCCGAAAATCGGGGGGTTTCTTTTCTAAGGGTTGTATATGCACTAGCGTTGCAAGAACACTAACATCAATTTTCAGCAAAACCCACATTTGGATTATTGAAACTATAAATGGATTTTTTTACAGTCATTTTTTAAGCTTAAGACCAAAAAGCCAAGGTTACCTAATGCGTAGGTCGCGATGTCCCATTAAATGTATATAATGGATATTATTCCTTGAACTTGCTTGGCTTAATTATCCCAACCATTGTGCGCACCGATAACGCTTTGGGACCTGACCCCGGACGTCTCCCCGGACTACTTCGACTGGGTTTCCGATCCAGTTCGGTTCGAAAGGATCGCCATGAACGGTACAAATACTCGCGGAGAATCCGGAGCACTTGCCAGTTTGTTTTTGCCGTTTGGGTGCTGTGCCGGATGTGCTCCACGAGCAAGGCAGTAATTAAAGCCAAGAATAACTGGTTCCAAATAGCCTGTGGTTTATGACTGTGCAGCTTCTTCAATCGCAAATGTTGCTTCAGCCATTTAAAATACAACTCGATGAGCCAGCGATTTTTGTAGATCTGCGCGATTTCTTCAGCGGTCTTATCCCATACCGATGTAAAAATACGATAAGTCCGTTCCTGCTCGTCATAAAACTCCACCAAACGAACGGAATGTTCCATGGATCGGAAGGAACTGCCCACGCAAACCTTGGCGTCCCGCGTGATGTTCGAGCCTTCCGGAACAGGATACTCCTCAATGACGGTGGCAAGCGCGCGATCTCGCATACGGATCACAAACTGGATGTTGTCCTGGACCCATTGATCCATCCGGGCATAATCATCATAACCGCGATCCATCACATAAATCGCATCCGAGGGGACGACCAGTTCAACGGCCCCCGCACGATCCCCTACATTGAGCGAACTGGGGATCATGGCATCAGGAAATAGCTTGTCGGGAGCTGTAACAACGAGGCGCAGATGCATCTTGACGCCGCTACTCTTATTTGACATCTTGGCCCAACTTCCAAGTTGAAGCGGCAGTCGAATGCTGGAAGAATCAATGATGTGCAATTTCCCGCTCTGGCCCTGGTGGCAAGCACGTTGCTGTGTTTGTGATGCCAGATGCTGAAACATCCACTCCAACAGCTCCGTTGGGATCTGATCGAGTTTTCGGGATAATTGCGAGCCGCTGATACTCTCCAACTGTAGAAGCTGCTGAAGTTTCGGCTCAGCACGAAGTGCAATTTCCATTTCACCGTAAGATGACCATTGTTTCAACTGAGCATTGATGAAGAGCATGATCGCTTTCATCGTGGTAAGTTTCTTGGTGTAATGGTCGAAGAGTAAACGTTGATGCACATCGATGGGCAGTAAGGAAATCAGTTGACGAATGACCGTTTTAGCTTTAACGTTATCCATGGATGGTCTCCTTTTGTAGAGAGTTATGGACAACGTACCTACCTCTTTACAATAGGAGATTTTTTATGCTTTTTCCATGAAAAATGATCATAATTACCCATATTTAACTAATATTTGATTATTCGCGTTAGGTTTTATGCAACGCTAGTGTTGTATATGTGCTTATTTGGACGAAAACAGCCCTTTTACCGCCGAAAATTGGGGAATAAGCTCGCTGGCAACCGTTACATTTTGCAAACCCCCGTTTTAGCTCAAATAGCGTCGCTCACAACCGTTAGAATCGCGCTAGCGCTCTTCTACGCTTTCGCACCTAGTCCCCCTGGATGGCCGCCCCGGTACGCCCGCTCACCTGTTCCTCGTTACGCCCGCCCTCCACCCGCCAGTTCTTCGGTACTACTCCCCCTGGTTCACGTTCAGCAAAGCCAAATTATAAATATAAAAATAAAAAGACGCACATTTATATTTACAATTAAAACAATTCATTTAAAATAATAGTCATAACTTCTAAGCACGACTAGAGGGGAAACGAAAATGAGGCGTTAACTGCGGTAACCCACTGAATTTACTTAATCGATAGGAGGGATCACATGAGCGATCAAATCTTGAACGGTCTTCATGAGACCATCGAAAAGGCGATGTCCGACCTGAACGTTCCCGGTGCTCAGGTGGCCATCATCAAGGATGGAGAGGTCATTTATTCCGAGGCGTTCGGGTACGCAAACCTGGACGAGAACATTCCGATGACCAAGGAACACTTGTTGCCGATCGGCTCCTCCAGCAAGTCGTTTACGGCGGCAGCCGCCGCGATTCTGGCCCATGAAGGGAAGCTGAAACTGGATGCGCCGATACGGACGTATATGCCGGAATTCAAACTGTCCGATCCATTAGGCTCCATACAGGCCACTACGCGGGATCTGCTGTGTCACAGAACCGGAGTCCCGAGACACGAACTCATGTGGTTCAATTGGGATGATTTAAACCGTCAAGACTTGGCGGTTAACCGTATCCGTCATTTGAAGAACAATATCCCGTTCAGAAGCGGCTTTCAGTACCAAAATCATATGTATGCGGCCGTAGGATACTTGATCGAAAAAATCAGCGGCATGACCTGGGAGAAATTCGTAGAGGAGCGAATTTTCTCGCCTCTGGGTATCCAAGAATACAGCTTCCGTATTCCGTATCCGGATCAGAGCGGCAAGTACGCCAGATTGTATACGCCGGACGAAAATGGCGTCAACAAGGAAAACGTCCCATTAGTGATCGACGCGATGGGGCCGGCCGGCTCGATCAATACGACAATCGATGATTTGGCGAAATGGGTTGTTTTTAACCTGAACGGCGGCAAAGCGGGAGAGCAGCCATTAATCGATACGGCTCTGTTTAAAGAACTTCATAAACCGAACATCCCGTATCAGATCCTGCCTTTTGAATTTCCGGAGCGCGTCACGATCGGTTATGCGCTGGGGTGGACGGTCGATTTGTTCCGGGGGCGCAAAGTGGTGGATCACGGGGGAAATGTAAACGGGGGCTCCGCCTTAATTTCCTTTATGCCGGATGACCATATCGGCTGCGCTGTCCTCACCAATGCGAACAGTAATTTGTTTACGACGGCGTTATCCATGGAAATATATGACCGGTATCTTGGACACGCAGGCGAGAAGGACTGGTTCACGGCATATCAAGACGGCATGGATACCTTGTTGGCCGCAATGAAGGGACAACTTCGCGCAATTTACGGTACGAAAATCGAAGGCAAACCCTACAGCCACGACTTGGAAGAATACGCGGGAGAGTATACGAACCCCGGCTACGGCGATATATGCATCACGGTGAAGGATGACGCGCTGCATATGCAATTCCATAACAATTCCATGGATGTGAAACACCTGCATTACGATATTTTTACGTTCGAACTGCTCGGCGGCCCGCATCCCGTTTCATTCGCTACGGGCGTGGACGGCCGGATCACCTCGTTAAGCATCCCGTTTGAACTTACAGTGGAATCGATCCTGTTCACAAGAAAATAAAACAAAAAGGACTCATTAGTATGTTGGGAGATATACTGCGAGAAGCGAGAAAACAGAAAAATCTCACCCTAGCGGAATTGGCGAAGCGGATTGGAGTCACCACGGGTTATCTGTCCAACCTGGAAAATAACCGTCAAGAGCCCTCGCTGCCGGTACTGAGAGAGCTTTCCGAGGAGCTGGACATCCCGGCCACTCTGATGTTTGCCGAAGAGCCCGATGAAGAGGTGATCGTGCTTCGCAAAATCGAGCGGGCAACGATCAAATTCCTGAACCTGCCCGGGGAGTGCGTGGTGTTGACGCCGATGGCCTGGAGAAGCGCCCAACCTCCGGAAATCGAGGTGCTCCGTTTGGAGATTCCTCCCCATGAACGGATCTCCACCGAGGATTTATCGATGGATACGGACGAAGGCATCTATGTCCTGGAAGGGCAGCTTGAGTATCGATACGGAAATGACAGCGTGCGGATCGAAACAGGCGGCAGCATTTTTATTCCCAGGAAAACAGGACATTATCTTTTTAATCCGAACGAAGAGCCGGCGACCATTCTATGGATTGTCAAATCCACGATAGGAGGTTAGCGCCATTAGCAATAAGGAAGTTTCTTTTAAGCTGAAGGGTGAAAAAATCAGGGACTTAAGGCGGGAGCAGGGGCTGTCGTCCATGGCTTTAGCCGATTTGGCCGGCGTCACGCCCGCTTACATTTCGCAAATTGAACGCAATTTGGCGGAACCCTCCCTGTCCGTCCTTAGAAAACTCGCCAGAACGCTGAATGTTGAGCTGCTGTTTCTATTGGAATATGAAGTGCCGGCGGATGTTTTTATCGCGGCCGGGGAAGGGGCGGCAGAGTTGACCTTTCCGCAGGCGCATGCCAAATATCGGCTGCTGTCGCCGATCCGGTTGAAAAATGGCGAGAAGCCGGATATGTCGTTTATGCTGGTGAGGATTGAAGCGGGGAAGACGGACTATGATGAAATGGTGACTCATGATTTTGTGGAATTTTGTTATGTGCTCGAAGGGTGCATCGAATACCGGACGGATAAACGGACCTATCGCCTGGAAGAAGGGGACAGCCTTTATATGAAGAAAAATGTGCCCCATCTGGTGTATAACCCCGGTACAAAAGAGGCCAAGGTTTTTGTCGTGCTCGGAAACATGCATCCCCATTGGCAAAAAAATGAACAGGGAGGAGGGCGCATAACTCGATGAAAATCAAAGAGATTACGGCGAAAAAGCTAAGGCTGGAATTGCGGCAGCCGGTCGTCATTGCCCTGGGCACCATTGATTATAGCGAAACCGTCATCGTCAGGATTGAAACGGATGAAGGTCTTGCCGGTTACGGAGAAGGAACCGGGGCCACGTTTGTGACCGGCGAATCGGCCGACACGATCGTAAATGCGATCCTCCTTTTGAAGCAGGCATTAATCGGACTGGACCCGTTCAGCATTGATTCTATTCACTACTTGATGGACAAAACGCTGGTTCATAATGCCGCCGCCAAGGCGGCCATCGATATCGCCCTTTACGATATTATGGGCCAATATGCGAAGCTGCCGTTGTATCGCCTGCTCGGCGGAATGGCCAAGCAAATGGAGACGGACAGGACGATCGGCATCGGCGCTCCGGAAGACATGGCCAAGGAAGCGGTCCGGTTGGCGGAACAAGGATTCCGCCAGATCAAGGTCAAGGCAGGCCTGAATCCGGATGACGATATTGAAGCGATCCGGCGGATCAGGGAAGCGGTCGGCGGGGCCATCCGGTTAAAAGTGGACGCCAATCAAGGCTGGTCCGCCGGCGATGCGATCCGCGTCATTCACAGCTACGCCGAATACGGTGTAGAGGCGGTGGAACAGCCGGTCCCTCATTGGGACATCGACGGGCTTAGCTACGTCCGCGCGAAATCGCCTCTGAAAATCATGGCCGATGAAAGCTGTTTTTCTCCGCAGGATGCAATCAAGCTGGTGAAGAAAGAGGCGGTGGACCTCATCAATATTAAATTGATGAAATGCGGCGGCCTTTATCGAGCATTGCAGATCAACGCCATCGCGGAAGCAAGCGGAATAAAATGCATGCTCGGCTGTATGATGGAGAGCCGGATCGGGATCGCGGCCGGCGCGGCTTTGGTGGCATCCAGACCGAACTTCATCTATGGAGACTTAGACAGTTTTATGTATTTTAAAGAAAACGAAAAAATCCGGGGCGGCTTCACCTGCGACGGACCTTATATAACCTTGTCGGATGAATATGGATTAGGGATTGAAGTGGATTGAGCCAAAAACCCGAACGATGTCTATTCTACAACGTTCGGGTTTTTTCGTCTTCGGAACATTTCATTCACTTGGATTGAGTGACCCGGATCAGCGTCAAAAAACTCTTTAATCTTTTTCGATCAGTTCGAGCTTTTCGAGGATTTTCACGGTCGTCATCGCCGACAACCGGACGGCCAATTCCACACTGGCCTTGGAAACTCCTGCGCTATCCAGGGCTTCACGGTTGCTCGAGAGCACTTCGTCCATCACTTCGTCAACAAGCTTATGTACGATCGTTTTTTCCATGATTGCACCCCCCTTCATTTCGAGCATTTTCGAGCTATCTCCTATAAATTTCGACAAAAGATACTTTTTTCCTTCCATGACTCTATCGTGAGAATTCGTGTGCTATATTAGAAATAAACTATCAATATTAGGGAAAACGAGGGAATAGCCATGAATATCAACCATTTCGAGAACGATATAGCCGAAGCGGTTTTAACTAAGGGATACGACTACTACATAGATGACCGTGTTGTTGACGTCTATCACCAAGGGGATCGTGAATATATTATCCAAGTGGAAGGCAGCGACGATTACGAGGTCGTCGTCAAGCTTGGCGAGAACGGGGACATTCTCTATTCCCATTGTGATTGCCCTTATTCTTACGGTCCTATTTGCAAGCACAAAGTGGCGGCTTACTATGAACTGTCGGATATGTTAAGCAGTGAGGAAGAGGAGCGTAACGAAACGGAGCAACCGGGGACGGAAAGGCAGCCGGTGTTGAAAGAGGTGCTCGATCAGCTTCCCAAGGAAGAGTTGGTCGGGATTATCATGGAAGTTGCCCGGGGGGATGCGATGCTAAGAAATTCCCTTTTGGTCAAATATGCCAAGGGGGACGACAAACAGGAACTGGAGAATTGCCGGAAGCTGATCCAAGCTATCGCCAGAAAATATACGGGCCGGGACGGCTTCATTCCGTATGGGGAAACCTATGATTTTACGCAAGAGATGAGTGAAATATTAGAGAAGGCAAGGGGGACGGATAACCTCCCGCTGGCTTTGGATATCGCCCTTTTGTTACTGGAAGAAACTATGGAAGCTTTTGAGTATGCCGACGATTCGGACGGGGACATCGGCGTTTTGGCCGATGAAGCGCTGGAACTGATCGGGGAGATCGCCGGGGAAAGCCACGATCTGGATGCGGATGGGCGAGAGCAGGTTTTTAATAAGTTGATGGACCGGATCGAAGGCGGGCTCTGCGGGAGATGGGATGATTACCAAAACGGACTGCTTGAAATATGCGCCGGTTTTGCCGACGTTGAAGCGTTCAGGAGCAAGCTGAGAGCGCAGATCGAACACTTGATCCGCCAAAATGCCGACAACGAGTACAAGAAATACAGTAATGAAAGTATGTTACGCATATTGTTTGGGATCATACAGGAATACGGCACACCTGAAGAAAACGAACATTTTATCACGGAAAATCTCCGGTTCCCTTTTTTTCGGGAATGGTATATGGGCAAGTTTATGGAGGCGGGGGACTTTCATAAAGTCGTGGACTTGGCTTTGGAAGGTGAAGCTCAAGATGAAGCCTCCCGGGGCCTCGTTTTCCAATGGAAAAAAATAAGGTATGACGCCTATCAACAACTATCGCTTAAGGAAGAACAGGTCAAACTGGCCAAAGAGCTGCTGCTGGATGGACATATTGAATATTACAGCCTGCTGAAGCAATCGATTGGCGGAGATAAGAAAGTATTTTATCGTCAATTAAAGCAAGAGTTGATGGAACAAAAGGGCTGGCGCGGCGAAAGGCTGTACCTTAAGCTGGTTGAAGCGGAAAACGATCTGGACGGACTCGTGGAGTATGTAAGGCAGCATCCGGACGAAATTGAAACCTATGCCGACAGGCTGTCAGAGCGGTTTAAGGACGAGGTGCTAACGTTGTATCAGGAGCATATTCGCTTGGCGGCGAAAGCTTCGTCCACACGAAAACATTACCGGAACGTATGCGGCATTCTTACGAGATACAAAAAGATAGCGGGTAAGGCTCATCAACTACAAATGGTCGATGAACTAATGACATTGTATAGTGGAAGACCGGCCTTTTTGGAGGAGTTGAGCAAAATCTAAGCGGGTTTTAAGCCGATATTCCAGCTCTAATATAGCCGGGAGTCAGGTTGCTGCGGCCTGGCACAATGTTCTGAGCTCAAAATGACGTTCGCTATCCACCAATCTATTGGATTTTTCCAATGAGGGGGGGAGGACAAACGTTTGGGGGAGTTGTTGCCCCTAAAACCGGGCTCAACCTAGAAATCGGCGCTTGACAGCCGGCTGCTGGAACGACCAACCAGCTGACTACCTACTGACTACCTACTGATCTATCTGCTGACCTATCATCGTCGCCCTTCAAAATAGCGGCACTTTAGGCGCTTAATATCCGAAACCTAGCCTGTTTATCCCCATTAGCGGCATTTTATGTACTTATTTTCCTCTGAACGGTTCAGTACGCGGGTATTTCCTTGCGACGAGGGAAAATAGAGACATAAAATGCCGCTATCCCTCTCAAATGGGCGGGGATCGCCGAAATAACGACACTTTAGGTCCTTATGTTATTCGCTGAAGTTTCTCAGGCAGTCTAGTTTCTGTTAGTTTTATCGGCGAATGAAAAAATCCCCGCGACTTATCGGCGGACTCCTGCTTTGATGCTCAGCAGCGTTTCGCTCGCCTGGGGCCCTTCGTTCAAGGACCACCCGTACAAGAAAGCTGAACGGGTTGGGGGTTAGAAGCGCCTTGGAGCAGGGCGGCTGATATCGCGCCTCACATCTTTACGGATGACCTCGATCGGCAACCCCGGGAATGCCCATGAACCAGCCAGTCGCGTTCGGCTTCGTGTACCAAAATGCTATCGAATTCGCCATGGCTCCCGATATGATCCCAATGGACATGCGTCGTGATGACAATGATCGGCAAGCGGGTCAGCTTATCCGCAATTCTTTTAATATTGTCTATGCCTAGCCCTGTATCTATAAGGGCGGCTTTGTCTTCACCGATCAGCAAAAAAGAGTGGGCCTTCTCCCAATGGCCGTATTCACTAATGGCGTAGGTTCGGTTGTCAATCGTTTCTACGGTAAACCAGGTACCGTCAACTAAGCCCATCATCTGTCCCCTCTCACCAAACTTCAAATCTACATTCAAACCATATTATACCTTTGCCTTTTCGAAGCGGACAATGGAATCAACAAGAAACAACACAAAACAACATTTAAAAGTCCGATATTGCGTTGACAACAAAAAAGCATGGGGATACGATTGAATCGCTAAATCAAATTGTGCAATTAGGAAGGGGGAGGAACCTTGCCCCGCTGGGGTACAGAAATGCGGCTTATAAATATGCGGCTTATAGAAATGTGGATGATAAGAATGTGTATTATAGGAAAGCGGATGATAGGACAATGGCCTGCAGGAAAACGACTTAAAGTACAACGGTTTGCAGAACTGAGGTTTACAGAACTGAGGTTTGCAGGACCGAGGTTTGCAATGCTGCGGTTTGCCGGGCTGCGATTTACAGGACAACGGTTTGCAAGGGCGAGGTCCGCCGGGCTGCAGTTTGCAGCGCTGCTACTGCTTGCCGTCGTCATCGGCGGCTGCCGAAACGGGGATGCGGCCATCAAATACGACGTCATATATTCCAACGAGAAGGAGACCCATAGCCAAGCGGCCCCGGTTGCCCAGGAAACTTACACGATCGGCATGGTACCGAAAGCCACGGAGAATTCTTATTTCAATCTGGTGGAGGACGGGGCGCGCGAGGCGGCCGAAGATCTGGGGGCGAACCTGCTGTATGAAGGATCGCCGGTGGCGGACACCGGGCAGCAAATCCGGGTCATCCGAAGCCTGATTTCGCGCAAGGTCGATCTGATCGCGGTGTCGGCCAACGATTCGGCCAAGCTGCTGCCCGTACTGCGGGAAGCGAAGCAGAGCGGCATTAGGGTGATCACCTGGGACTCGGATACCGAGCCGGAAGGGCGGGAGCTGTTCGTCAATATGGTCGATCCGGAGACGCTCGGGCGCCATTTGTTGGATGCGCTTGCAATGCAAATGGATGAAACGGGGCAATACGCCGTTTTGGCCGGGGCTTCCACCGCCTCCAACATGAACGAGTGGATGAAATGGATTAAGGTTCAGAATGCGCAATACTATCCGGACATGAAGCTAGTCGAGACCGCCGCGGCCAATGACGATCCGCAGCTCGCCTACACGGAGGCGATCAGGCTGATGGAGAAGTATCCCGATTTGGCGGGAATCATCGGCACCTCCTCCGTCGCGCTGCCGGCGGCGGCCAAGGCGCTTGAAGACAAGCGGCAGGCCGGAAGCATCCACGCGGTCGGATTGTCCACGCCGAATCTGATGCGGGAATATCTAAAGAACGGGACCGTCAAAAACGCCACCCTCTGGAGTCCGAAACGGCTGGGGTATTTAACGATCGTGCTGGCGGTGAACCTGCTTGACGGCCAATCTCCCGTCAACGGCCAGGTTGTCCGCAATGTCGGGGAGATTCGGGTGAAGGGGGATTCAGTGATTATGGGGGAGCCGCTCGATTTTACCAAGGATAATGTGGATGAGTATGTTTTTTAGGCGAGGAAGGCGGCGGTTCCGGGATTTTCGGCTCAGCTCCAAGCTGTTGATCGTCTATGTGGCGCTCACCGTACTTCCCATCTCGCTGCTCGGCGTCATTTCTTACCGGCAATACGAAAAATCGATTGTACAGCAAATCGGCGAGTACATGCCGAAGTTCCTTGATCAGGCCAACGGCTCGATCGATCAGCATATCGGCAAGCTGGCCGTGCTTCCCGAGCAGTTGTTCAGCTCAACCGACGTTGTGCGCATTTTGCGCAAAGATTCCTACCAGAGCAATTCCGATCTCAATACGGATACCTATGTAATGAACAATTATCTGTCCAAGACGTTTCTCGAAGGCAGCAATTCGGAAATTCTCGGGGTGTTCATTTTATCCAAAAACCGGCTGTTCTCCGCTTCCCGCCTCGATTTTACGGGCCTGGACAGCAAGGGCTTGCTGATTCCCTACGGGCAGGACTTGGAGCTAAGGGGCGGAGCGAAGCTGCTGCTGTCCAGCGATTTCGGGCTAAAATTCAGCAGCGGCGAGCCTTACCTCATGATCACGAAGCAAATTGACGACGTGGACAACCGCACCAGCCTCGGCACGATGTTTATCGCGGTGCAAATGTCGTTTATCGATCGGATTTTGCAAAATTTTGAGCGGAACGAGCAGGCGGAATTTTGGCTGCTGAACGGGCAGGGCGAAATTTTCTACCATACCGACCGCGCGCGGATCGGCGGCTACGACGCCGAAATCCGCGAATATCCGGTGCAAAACGGCAGCTTCCGCAAGCAGGCGGGCGGGAAAACCTGGATTATGAGCAGCTCGCGTTCCGCCGGATACGGCTGGAGGCTGATGTACAGCATCCCGCTGAAAGAACTGACGAAGCAGGCCGACATCACCCGGAATATCGTCGGTTTGCTGTTTGCCGGGTTCGCGCTTGTGACCTTGATCCTCTACACCGTTTTCTCCTACCGGGTGACGAGGCCGCTCATGAAATTGGCCCGCCTGATGAAGGAGGTCGGCAAAGGCCGGTTTGACGTCGATCCGGGGATTCAATCCCGGGATGAGGTGGGGATGCTGGCGCGGAGCTTTACCTTCATGGTGTCGATGATCCGGGAGCTGATCGCCAAAAACGTGCAGACCGAGTTAAGCCAGAAGGAAGCGGAGCTCTACGCGCTGCAGTCGCAGATCAACCCTCATTTTATGTACAACACGCTGGAAAGCATCAGCATGGCTGCGGAAGAAGGGGAGCAGGAAGCGGTTGTGAAAATGGTGACCCTGCTCGGGCGCATGCTGCGGTTCTCGGTGTCCAACAAATCGAGATGGGTTACGATTGCCGAGGAAGTGCAGCACGTCCGCGATTATTTGACGATCCAGGCCTTCCGCTTTGAAGAACGGCTGGCTTTTTCGATTACGGAAGAGGTGAACACCGCTTGGTACACGCCCAAGTTTATTTTGCAGCCGATCGTGGAAAATGCCGTGAAGTACGGAATGGAGAGCCGCCGGAGTCTAAAGATCGGACTGCATATCGCTGAAGAACCAGGCACGCTCCCGGGTGAGCGGCAAGTCGTCTTCCGCATCCGGGACAACGGCCCGGGAATCGGCAGCGAGCGGCTTGAGGAGCTGAACCGTGAGCTGCAAAACGTGTCCATGGAGCGGAAGGATTCCGGTTTTGGCCTGAAAAATGTAAACGCGCGCATTCATTATACACTGGGAAGCAGGTACGGTCTGCAAATGGAAAGCATGGCAGGCGAGGGCGCCACCGTTATCATTCGCATTCCGGCGATCGATCGGGCGGGTGCGGAAGATCTGAAGGAATCGTCAAAGGAGGGACAGGTATGAGGCCTATCAAAGTATTGATCGTGGACGATGAACCGCGAATTTGCCGGGGGCTTAAGCGGCTGGTCGCCTCCTGCGGCGAGGAGTGGGAAGTGCTGGCCGCTTTGGGGGACGGCAGGGAGGCGCTGGACTTCCTGCAAACGCGGGACGCCGAAATCGATCTGCTGATCACCGACATCCGCATGCCGGAAATGGACGGGCTCGCCCTGATCCGGGAAGCGGGCAAAGTCCGTTCGTTTCTGGCCGTCGTGCTGACCGGTTATAACGATTTCGAATACGTCCGCACGGCGCTGAAGGAAGGCGCGGCCGATTATTTACTAAAGCCGCTCGACCGGGAGCAGCTAATGGCGGTGCTCGCGGAGATCAAGCAAAAAGTGGAGGAGCGGCGGCTGCAAAATTACCATTGGAGCGCGCTGCGCCAAAAGGAGGCGATGCTCAAATTCACGCAGCAGACGCAGGCGCTCGCCCGGATCACGGCGGACGAAAGCGATCTGGCCCGCTTGGGGTTCTGGGTGGATTCTTTTCCGAAAGGAGAGTACATCCTGCTGTATGTCTCTATGGACACGTTGCCGGTCAAAGCGAGAAGCTTTACCGCTCAAGATTGGCAGGCATATTTTTTCGCATTGGAAAATATGACCGGTGAAATCGTCGGCGCGGCGGCGGAAAAACACCGGATGAGCGGCTGGTGGTGGCGGGGTACGGGCGCGGATTTCTGGGCGCTGCTGTGCCGGCCGGGGCCGGACGCGGCAAGCGACGGCGGCGAATGGGAAGAAGCCGCCCTGGAGACGGCCGGACGAATCCGCGAAGCGGTAAGAACGTACACGCCGTTTACCGTATCGGTCTCATTCGCGGAGCCGATCGGCGATTTGTATTTGCTGCCTTACGCGAAGCGGCAAGCGCTTTCCGCCATGCAGCACCGCCTGCTGGAAGGGGGAAACCGGGTGTTTCCGTACGGACGCATCCACCACAGCGGCGGCGAGACTGGCGGGGAACAGCCGGGCGGCCTTCTCCCTTCGCTGCTGCAGCGGATGAAGCGGGCGGTCGGACAGGCCGATGCCGCCGAGGCGGAGGCGGTGTGCAGGCAGCTGTTCGAGCATATCGGCGGGTATTCCTCCCCGGCGCGAATCCGCAAAGTTGCGGAAAATGTGCTGCTTCTGATACAGTCCACCCTGTTTGAAACGTGCGGGGAAACGGCCGGGTCCGCGGGGGCCGAAGCGGCGCTGCGGGAGGCGCGGGAAGCGGTGAACCTGCAGGAGCTGAAGCTGTTGGCGCTGCGGATGATCAGGCGGGCCGTGACGGCGCTGGAGCAGGCGCGGTCCGGGTCCGCGGCCAAGCCGGTTGAAGCGGCCAAGGACTGGATCGGCCGGAACCTGGGAAGCCCGATTACGGTGAAAAAAATCGCCGAGCAGGTCCATATGAACCCTACGTATTTCTGCCAGTATTTTAAGCTGCAAACCGGGGAAACGGTGCTCGAATACGTGACCCGCGCCCGTCTGGAGCAGGCGCGAAGGCTGCTCGCCGACCCTGCGGCAAAGCTGCGGGACGTCAGCCGGGCCGTCGGATATCAGGACGTCCGCTATTTCAGCCGGCTGTTCAGGCAGCATTTCGGCCAGCTCCCGTCCGAGTACCGGGGGACTGCAGGAACCGGCTAAAGGCGTCACGCGGTTTCCCGTCATGTTCAGAAGAATGTCTACCCGATCCGAAGAATCTCTCCTACAGGCGAAAACGCCCCGCTTATATAGTGAAAGGTGTAAGCGCCAACATACAAGGCGTGAAAATTTTGAGGATCGGGAAGGAGCTGTAACATGATACGGAAAGCCTCGATCATGCAAGTTTTTGCAGGCTGCCATGAGGAATACCAAAGACGTCATGACGAACTGTGGCCGGAGATGAAGGAGATGCTGCTAAGCCACGGGGTTCGCACGTATTCGATTTTTTTGGATGAAACGACCCATACCTTGTTTGCTTACCTGGAAATCGAGGATGAAGCGCTCTGGGCCAAAAGCGCGGATACGGAGATCTGCCGCAAATGGTGGGATTACATGAAGGACATTATGCGGACCAATCCCGACAACAGTCCGGAATCCCGCGAGTTGACGGAAGTGTTCCACCTGGAGCCGGAATCCGGAAAGGGGCGGGTGTGATGGCTGCCGCTCAAGCAACGAAGAAGAACGGCCTCAAGTCAACCATCACCGTCGCCATGTCGAATTACCTGGAGGCCGGTTCCATCGTCGCCGGCGCCGGAGGCCTTACCTTGTGGGTCGAATACCTGAAGCTGGACGACGTGAAGCTGGGCCTGCTCGGCGCGCTCAGCGCCAACGGATTCGGGTCGGCGATCGGCGCGCTCATCGGCGGATTTCTGGTCGACAAATACGGCCGCAAGCTGATTTACAAATACGATCTGCTCGTGTACATGCTGGGGGTTTTGCTCGTCGCCCTTTCGTTTAATTTTCCGATGCTGCTGGCGGGTTATGTGATTACCGGCATCGCGGTGGGCGCGGCGATCCCGGCCGCCTGGACGTATATCTCGGAGGAAGCGCCGGCGGGCGAACGGGCCGCCCGGGTAGGCTGGGGGCAGCTCGCCTGGTCCATCGGCCCGGCGATATCGCTGCTGCTGTCCGTGGCGCTGGCTCCGCTTGGCCTGCTGGGCAGCCGGTTGATCTTCGGGCAGTTGTTCGTCATCGCCCTGATCACCTGGATCATGCAGCAGCAGATCAACGAGAGCAAGATCTGGGAGGAGGAAAAAGCCAGGGAAGCCAAGGCGCTGGCGGGCGGCCAGGCGGCGAAAAGTTCGGTTGCCGAGCTGTTCAAGAGCCGGGCCAATCTGCGCTCGATCGTTCTGCTCTTGGGCATTTACTGCTTCTGGAACCTGGTGGCGGGCGTGATGGGCTACTTTATGCCTTACATTTACCAGCGGGTCGGCGGCCTTACCTCCGCCCAGGCCAATTTGCTGCAGGCCTTCCTCTGGATTCTGACCGTAGCCTCGACGTATTTCGTCTTCATCAAGTTCGGCGATAAAGCCAACCGGAAAGTGCTGTACGGGATCGGCGCATTCATGGGGATTGCTGCCTGGGCGATCCTGTCCTTCGGCGGCATGGGCATGGCCGAGCTGCTGGCCTTCGTTGTGCTGTGGGGCGTCGCCGCCGGCTTCGGAGCGCAAGCCTTCTACGGCTTGTGGGCGGGCGAGCTGTTTCACACCAAATACCGCGCCAAAGCCCAGGGCTTTCTGTTCAGCACCGCCCGGGTAGCGGTGGGCCTGATCTCGCTGGTGGTGCCGTCCATGCTTACTTCCATGGGTTTTGCCGCTTCCGGTATGGTGATGATCGGTTTCCTGGTCATCGCCGCGGTGATCGGCGTGGTCATGGCCCCGGAAACCCGCGGCAAGACGCTTGAACAAATTCAGGAGGAAGTGTACGGACGGGACTTTGTGAGCCATCCGGACGAATCCATGTCTCGAACCGGGTAACAACGAATCGATGTCCCGGACGGGGCCGCCGCGAAGGGTGGAGTTTAAAAGAGAAAAGCGCGGGATATAGAGGGTATTCATGGGCTCAACCTTATAAATCGCTGATTAACACAGCCGGCTGCTGGAACGACCAATCAACTGACTTACCTGCTGATCAACCGTCGAACCGTCGGCCTTCAACATAGCGGTACTTTATGTGCTTATTATCGGAAACCTAGCAGGTTTATCCCCATTAGCGCCATTTTATGTACTTATTTTCCTAAGAATGGTCGGGAACGAAGTCATTTCCTTGCGACGAAGAAGAATAGCGACATAAAATTCCTCTATTTCGCTCAAATCGACGGATGTTGACGGGATAACGCCTTTTTATGTCCTTATTTTTTTCTCTGAAACAATCTGCCCCGCCCTGCCTGGGATTCCGCAAACAGGCAGGCAGGGCGGAGCTATATCGCTTAATCCAAATAAGACTCGGCCAGTTCAATCAACTGGTCTTTGTTCATTTGCAAGCCGGTTTCGATCATGTAATGAACGGCCTCCTTGCTGCCCGGAATATCATAGACCCATTGAATATTCCGGCCGGTTGCAAATTCGGTATACAGCATCTTTATACCCTTAACCTCAAGGGTCTCGCGCGGATTGTCCTTGTCTTCTTCGGGCAGCATAACCGTCTGCTTTCCGGGGGTTTTGGAAATCGTTACGAGAATGCCTGTTTTGCCGTTTCTTTGGTAAGAGCTCATAATAATCCAGTAATTTTTCGAGAGCTCAATCGGCATCATCGCGTAGCCCTTGCCCGATTCCTCCGCCTGCTTCCGCAGTTTGTCGGCGATCTCCGCCTCTTCTTTATCGGTTAGCGGATTCTCATAAAGGGCCGGGTAGAAGGAGACCGTGGCATGAGCAAACTTATAATCACCCTCGAAACGGTCAAACAGCTTTACCGGCTGCCCCGCCATGCGGGAACGAAGCTCGGTCAAATCGTGGAAGGGAACCCGCTTCCATTCGATGTCGATTTCATGATCCGGATTGTTCTCAAGCACGTAAAAAATCGCGGCCTCCCCATCCTTCAGCAGATCGTTGGATAAACCGGTGCTGTTCAGCGAACGCAGTTGCTCATCCATGGAAGGCTTTTTATACTCGGGACTGCTCTTATCCAATATCTTTTCTTCCCAAACAATGTCGCCGTGCTTACTTTTCAAGGCATAGTAGTAGTTAGACGCCGCAAAAGCGGTGGAGGCCGCCAGCAGCATTCCGGCCATGACCAGCAAACCTACTTTACGTTTCCCGATCAATTGCGCCTTTGTTTTTTTTTCGGCGCGCAGCTTGCTCATCACTTTGGGGGTCAGGTCCACCTCGGGAAGCTGAACTTCACGAAAAAGTTGTTTCAGATCCTGATCCTTGTCCGATATCATAAGCACACACTCCTTTCGCCTGAGCGTAATACTGGCGGAATTTCGCCGCCGTCCGCCCGTATTTCTTGCGGAGAGCGGCGTTGCTGCGGCCGAGAATCTGGCTGATCTCCTCATAGCTCTTCTCATCAACGCACCGCAAAATCAGCAAGTTCCGTTCCTCCGCCGATAACTTCGACAGGGCCCGATGCACGAATTCATCAAAATAATGGGCTTCGATCCGCAAATCCACCGGTTTGTTCTCTTTGTCATCCCGGTAGAAGAAGGGGAGGTACTTGGCCAGCTTGCGCTTGCGGATCATATCGATGCAATGATTGTAGGCGATTTTGTACAGCCAGGCCCCAAACGGAACTTCGCGTTTATATTTTCCCAATGAACGGTAGGCTTTTAAAAACACTTCCTGACCGCTGTCCTCGGCTTCGGCATAGTTGCCTAACATATGGTAGCAATACAGGAAAATCGATTTTTGATAGACTTGCATGATTTCCGCGAACTTTTCGGTGTCACCCTCCAGAATGTCGGTTATCGTTTGCGACAGATCGACATCGTCCACATTCTCACACCCTTTCCCCTAATACAACGTATCACTGGCCCGCGGATGTGACAAATCCGCAAAAAAAAGAACCGGGGCTACCGGTCCTTGATCGAGACACATTCTTCCGTCCAGCTCTCATCCGCCGCAACCGTCCGGTTGCGCCCGTCGCCCTTGGCTTGATAAAGCGCTTTATCGGCTAAGCGGAACAACTCGCCCAGATCATCCGACTGAACGGGAAACTCGGCGACTCCTATGGAAACGGTGACCGGCCGGCCGGCCGGGCTTACCGTGCCTTCCAGTTGGCCGCGAATCCGTTCCGCCGTTTGAAAGGCAACGGCCAGCGGGGTATCGGGAAGAATGACGATAAACTCTTCGCCTCCGAAGCGGAAGCAGAAATCTTTCTGCCGCACGGCCGATTGAACAAGATCCGAAACAAATTTCAGCACTTCATCCCCGGTTTGATGACCGTACGTGTCATTGATCTGCTTAAACCGGTCGATATCCAATATGAGCATCGAAAAAGAATGCTTGGCGAAATCGAATAAAGCCAATACCTCATTCAGCGCCCTGCGGTTTTGCAGGCCGGTCAGCGGATCTTTGCGGGTGCTGTCGGTAAGCCGTTCATTTTGATCCTGCATCGTCTTCAGGGAGTTCAGCACGGTCTTCGTCAACAAATCGGCCTCCCAAATCCAATGGCTTGTCCGGATCGGCGGCAGTTTCCTGGCATTGCGGACCGAACTTCTCGCAAACTGGGCAAGCCATACGATCGGCTCGGTGACCTTATGCGCCATATAGATCGTAGCCGCCATGATCAGGATGAAAGGAAGGGCCATGATCAGCAGCATTTTGCAAATCTGCTCTTCTTGTTGTTTTTCCACCATGCTGATCGGCGTTTGCATGATAATGCCCCAACCGACCTCAGGGACCGTGGCGTACCCGGCCAAAAAAGATACCTTTTTCGTGTTGATCACGGGTTTTCGGCCGCTTTCGCCGTTTTTTACAGCTTGGACTACAGCGTTTTCACTAACGTTTTCGCCGCGCCGGCTGGTGTCGGGGTGAAAGATCAGCTGGCCGCTGGAATCCACGATATAATAATAAGAGCCCGTCTTATCCGCCAGGTTTTCGCTGAAAATACTGTCGAGGATGTTGTTTTCCTCCAGGTAAATCGTCCCGCCTATGAACCCATGATAGACGCCGTTTCTATCGAACACGGGTTCCGTCATCAGGATGATGAGGCGTCCGCTTGTGCCGGTATAAGGCTTCGACAACGTTGATTTCCGGGTTGCCAGGGCTTCCAGCGCCGGCGTTGACACCAGCTTGGTTCCGGCCAAATTATAGTTCGGCGAAGCGATGCTGCGAACGACGCCTTTGGCGTCCGCCCAAAACACCGAATTGAAATAGTCGTTGCTGTTCTTGAAGAAATCCAGTTTGGCTTGAATGTCGGCGGATTGCGAGGCCTCGTCCGCGTCGAAAAGATGAATGGATACGGTATGCAGCCCCAGCCGCATCGATTTGAATAAAGTGCCCAAGGTGCGGCTCATCTGCAGCGAAGTGGAATAGTTCATTTCCAGCGTCCGGTTGTATAAAATGCTTCTTTCGGCTTTATAGGATGAAGCCGCGGAAATAAACGTAGTTATAATTACGGCGAGCCCGACGATCAGCGAAAAGAGGACGGCCAGGCGGATTTTGGGGTATGTGCGCTTTTTGCTGTTCATATTTAAGCGATTCCTCTATGTTGTTTCTAGCGGTTTTGCATCCTGCGGGAGGATGGATATGAGGTTAAGCATACCAAAACTTCGCGGCGTTGAACAGAGTTTTTGCGGCATCCCGGGCTGCCGGTTTAAAATCGTCCACCCCAAAGGCTTAATTTCGTCCAATGAAGGGGGGAGCTTTTTTTAATACGATGAAAGCGTAATCATTTTGTGATCACTTTCGGGAGGTAACTTATGGAAAAGCTGCTTTACGGTGTCGCTTACTATGACGAATATATGCCTTGCGAACGTCTGGACGAAGATATCCGGATGATGAAAGAGGCGGGGATCAACGTGGTGCGGATCGCCGAATCGACATGGAGCACGCACGAGCCCCAAAACGGGGTGTTCGACTTCACCTCGGTGGATCGGGTGCTGGACGCGATGCATCGGGCGGGGATTCATGTCATCGTCGGTACGCCTACGTATGCCGTGCCGACCTGGATGGTCAAGGAGCATCCGGACGTACTGGCGACAACGGCCAAAGGCCCCGGCAAATACGGCGCCCGGCAAATTATGGACATCACCCATCCTGCTTACCTGTTTTATGCGGAGCGGATCATCCGCAAACTGATTTCCCGGGTCAGCGGCCACCCCGCGGTCATCGGTTACCAGACCGACAACGAAACGAAGCATTACCACACGGCGGGCGCCAACGTCCAGTTGCTGTTCGTCAAATACATCAGAGAGAAATTCAAAACGCTGGACCGGCTGAACCGGGCGTTTGGCCTGGATTATTGGAGCAACCGGATCAACAGCTGGGAGGACTTCCCCTCGGTCGTCGGGACGATCAACGGCAGCCTGGGCGCGGAGTTCGCCAAGTTCCAGCGGAAGCTGGTTACCGATTTTCTGAATTGGCAGGTGTCGATCGTAAACGAATACAAGCGGCCGGATCAGTTCGTCACGCAAAACTTCGATTTTGAGTGGCGCGGGCATTCCTACGGCATCCAGCCGGACGTCGACCATTTTGCGGCCGCCCGCCCGTTCGACATCACCGGGGTGGACATCTATCATCCTTCCCAGGACGATCTTACCGGCAGCGAAATTTCCTTCGGCGGAGATGTGGCCCGCTCTACCAAAGGAACGAATTATTTGGTGATCGAGACGCAGGCGCAAGCTTTCACCCATTGGACGCCGTATCCCGGGCAGCTGAGATTGCAGGCGTTCAGCCACCTGGCCTCCGGGGCCAATATGGTCGCCTATTGGCATTGGCATTCGATCCACAATTCCATCGAAACGTACTGGAAAGGCCTGCTCAGCCACGATTTCGAACCTAATCCGGTCTATGAGGAAGCCAAAACGATCGGCCGCGATTTTGCCCGGTTATCGCCGCATTTGACGAACCTGAAGAAGGAGAACAAAGTCGCCATCCTCGTCAGCAACGAGTCGTTGACGGCGTTGGAATGGTTTAAGTTTAATTTTACCAGCGCCAAAAACTACAACGATGTCGTCCGGATGATGTATGATGAGCTGTACCGGATGAATGTCGGCTGCGACTTCGTGTCGCCCGCCACCCCAAGCTTTGAGCGGTATGACCTGCTTGTGGTGCCGGCGCTGTACTCGGCTTCCGACGAACTGCTGGAACGCCTTAACCGGTTCGTGTATGACGGCGGGCACATCGTTTATACTTTTAAGAGCGGATTTACGGACGAAAATGTCAAAGTCCGCACCGAACGCCAGCCGGGGGTGATCGGGAAGGCTTGCGGCGTTTCGTACAGCATGTTCGTTGAACCCCGAAACGTATCGCTGAAAGACGATCCGTTCCGGGTCGGGGCGGAGCACAACCAGGTGCATACGTGGATGGAACTGCTCACGCCGGCGGAGGCGGAGGTGCTCGCCTATTACGACCATCCGCATTGGGGGAAATACGCCGCGGTGACGCAAAACCGGTACGGCCAAGGGCAGGCCGTTTATATCGGCTGCATGACCAGCGAAGCCATCATGGGCAAGATCCTGGAGCATGCCGTGAAGCAGGCCGGTTTATGGGGGGCCGATCAAGACATCCGTTTCCCGCTCATTGCCAAACACGGGATTAACGGGATGGGCAAAACCGTCCGCTACTATTTTAACTATTCCGATTTGCCGGCATCGCTAAATTACCCTCACCGGGAGGGGACTGAACTTCTCTCGGGCGCGCCGGTAAGTCCCGGTGAGACCCTGACCCTGGAGCCCTGGGGATTCAAGATTATTGAAGAGCAATAGATTGTTTCAGACGCCTCCCGCATCTGCGAGGCGTTTTCTACTATATTTTCCGGCAGCGGGGGGATCGCATGTTTGGCAGACTGCGGCAGCGGGTCATCGATCCGTTTAAAACGAGTATCCGCAACAAGTTGATTTTGACGATGATGTTGATCGCGGTCGTCCCCGTCGTGGTCGTTGCCGCGCTGGCGGCGGAGAACAGCAGAACCTCGATGGAGGAGCAAGTGATAAGCACCAATCTGTCCAACATGAAATGGACGGGGATTTATCTGGGCGAGCAGTTCGCCAGGCTGAACAATCTGATTTACTCCATCCAGATCAGCCCGGGGCTGACCGATTATTTGAACCGGCCCGAAGGGGAAACCCCGGCCAGTCATTTTACGGCGCAGCAGAACGTTTTTAATACGCTGAACAGCGTGTATTACAGCGGCGGAAATCATCTCGTCGGCGTCATCCTGTACCTGCATGACACAGGCACGCTGTTTACGATCAATTCGATGCGAAACGACGTGGAAACGGTCAGCGGCATGCCGCGCGCGTATCGGGATTTGCTTGTGCAGAACAAAGATTTTATCGTCGAGACGCCCCCGTCCGCCCCCGACAAATTACGCTTGATCCGCAGCATTAACCGTTTTGAAAACCAGGAGAAGCTCGGGTATATCTCCTTGGATGTGCTTTGGTCTTATTTCGATCAAACGATGAATTTGCTCGGCGAAGGAAAAGAGCAGTCCGTGTTCGTCACGGATTTGAACGGCCGCGTTCTTTACGGCAAAGGCGGCGTCCTGCCCGTGAATGCGGCCGCGGCGCTGTCCAAGTCCAAGGAAACCGGGCCGGGCTATTTCAAAACGGACGGAGAGTTCGTCTTCTACAATACGGTGGACCCGGCCGGACTCCGATTGGTGAAAGTCGTCCCGATCGCCGTCATAAACGAAAGCGCCCGGGCAACGATGAATTACGGGTTGATCGTCGGGATGATTTCCGTGGCCGTCTCCGCGCTGTTCGCCTTTTATTTTGCCTGGAAAACGACCAAACCGATCATCGGCCTGGCTAGGGCGATGCGCAAGCTGGATCTGACCAAGGGGCAGGCGTTTCCCCGGAGCAGGCGAAAGGACGAAATCGGGCTGCTTGAAGCCAATTTCGCCACGATGGGGGAGCGGATCAGGGAGCATATTAATACGGAATACAGAATCCGCCTGGAAAAGAAAACGGCCGAGCTCAAGGCGCTGCAATCGCAAATCAACCCGCATTTTTTGCAAAATACGCTGCAGTTGATCGGCGGGATGATCTTCTCGCAAAAACCGGCGGAAAGCTACGAAATCATCCGCTCTTTAAGCGAAATGTTCCGTTATATCGTGCGCGATCCGAATACGCTGGCAACCGTCAGAGCGGAGCTTGAACATCTGCATCATTACATGAATATCCAGCAGCGGCGGTTTGGCAAAAGGCTTCATTACGAGCTGGGCGTTTCCGATGACGTGCTGGACTGCCGGATTCCCAAACTGACTTTGCAGCCTTTGGTCGAAAATGCGTTTGTCCATGGCCTGGATCATAAGGCGGGGGAGTGGCGCCTTGAGGTGGCGATCCGCCGCGAACCTGCCGCGGGAGTGCTCATCATGATCCGGGACAACGGAACCGGCATGGCGCCCGAACAGCTGAACCGGCTGCGGTCGCAGCTGGATCAAGATCTGGAGCAAGTGTGGACGCAGGGGACGAGTATCGGGCTCATCAATGTGGCTTCGCGGATTCAAATGTATTTTGGAGCGGAATACAAAGTGGACATGAACAGCCAAGCGGGCCAAGGAACTTGCGTAACGCTGCATTTTCCCGATCAGAAGGAGGGATGAAACATGTTCAAAGTGTTGATCGTCGACGACGAGGAGTGGAACCGGGACATTATCAAAAACCTGGGCCGGTGGGATGAATTGGGCATGGTGGTCGCGGGGGAGGCCGAGGACGGACTGGAGGCGCTGCGGCTGATCGAGCAGCTTGGTCCGGAGCTCATCATTACCGACATGCGCATGCCCGGTTCGGACGGCGAAGAGCTGATGCGCAGCATCCATGACCGTTTTCCCGGCAAGCAGGTGATCGTGGTCAGCGGGTACGACGATTTCCATTACGCCAGACAGGCGATTCGCTACAATGCGGCCGACTATTTGCTGAAGCCGATCGATCCCCAGGAATTAAACGCGGTGTTGGCCAAATGCGGGGAAGCCTTGCGGCAGCGCGGCGGCCGTCAGGGGATCGACCTGGAGCTGTCCGCGAAGCTGGCCGCTTACAAGAAGCGGCTGGGGTCCTGCTTTAATGAATTGAACGGCGAGGGAATCCGCAAAGTGTTCGGCGAACTGCGGTCGGATACGCAGCTTGCCGCGGCCCTGAAGCCGGAGGCGATCCGCTATTTTGTGCATGAAATCCTGCTGTATTTAAAGGAACTTTGCGCGGCCAACGCGCTGGCCTCCGAGCCCGAACGTTTGGTGGAGCATACGGAGGTGCCGGACTCTTTTCACAAAGCGGCCGGCTTGATGGAAGGCTGCTATATGGCTGCATTGGATGAATTGATCAAACAGCGGAAATTTAAAAACAAGCTGCATTTGGGCGAGGTGAAATCCTATCTTGAGCATCATTATGCCGAGCAGATCGGCTTGGAGCAGTTGGCCAAGCTGTTTTTTGTCAGCAAAGAGTATTTGAGCAAAGCGTTTAAGCAGGAGTACGGCATTACGGTTACGGACTATTTGCTGCAATTAAGAATGGAGAAGGCGATGGAGTGGCTGGGGGCGGACGAAGAGGTCGCGATCAAGAGCGTGGCCGAGATGGTGGGGTACGAGGATGTGTCCTATTTTCACCGGGTGTTTAAAAAGCATTTCGGGCTTTCGCCGGGAGAAGCGAGAAAAGCTTCACAAGGTTTAAAAATATCCAATGAAGGAGTCTAATCCCGTCCAATGAAGCGCTTACATGTTTCGATTAAAATGAAAGCGTGAACAAACTTAATCGTTCAGGAGGTCATAAATGATGAAGATGTGGAAGGGGATCGTCGGAACGGCTTTAATCGCAACGTTGCTCGCCGGATGCGGATCGGGCGGCGGAAGCGGCGCGGCAAGTAGCGAAACGCCGGGGGCAGGCGGCGGAAGCGCCAGCGGCAAAAGCGTCAGTTTAAAAATGTTTATCGCCCAGCCTCGTTTGAAGGAACATTACGATAAGTATATCGATGCCTTCGTGGCCAAGGAAAAGGCGGATAAGAACATCGACGTTACGGTTCAACTGGAGATGCCGCCGGCCGATACCGCTCCGCAAATCCTGAAAACGAGACTGGCTTCGAACGACGCTCCCGACGTGTTCGCCATTCACGCGGTTAATGAAATTCCGCCCTTCTATAAAGCCGGTTATCTGGAGGACTTGTCCGATCAGCCGTTCGTGGGCAAGCTGCTGGACAGCGTGAAGCCTTCGGTCACGACGGAGGACGGCAAAGTCGTCGCGGTGCCGCTCGAAACGTTATCCTGGGGGTATTTGTACAACAAGACGATTTTTAAAGAACAAGGCCTCACTCCCCCGACCACATTAACGGAAATGAAGGCGGTCGTCGAAAAGCTCAAACAAAGCAACATCACGCCGTTTGTTCTGTCCGACAAAGAGTCGTGGATCCCCCAGCTGTTCCTGCCGCTGACCGTAGGAGCGATGGTCAATACGGAAACCCCGGATTTCATCGACCGGATGAGCAAAGACGAAGGCTCCTTCTCGGAACTTAAGGAGATGTTCAACATCATCGATTTGGTCTACGCCAACGGCACCAAAAACGGTCTTGAAGTCGGCGGCGACGACGGAGCGGCGATGTTCGCCACCGGAAAAGCGGCGATGTGGGTGCAAGGCCCGTGGTATGCCGAGACGATTTTGAAATCCAATCCCGATATCGATTTTGGCGTGGCGGCTTTGCCGATCAACGACAATCCGGACGCTACGATGATCAACTTGAGCACGTCCACCTCCCTGGCCGTGTCCAAAACGAGCAAAAACAAAGAAGTGGCCCTCGATTTCATCAACTACATCCTGGACGACAAGGATTCCAGCGCGTTCTACCAGGCGTTGAAGTTTAACCCGGTCGCCACCGTGCACGACTACAGCAGCTATCCATGGGTGGACGACGCTATGGTTTATGTGAAAGCGGGCAAATCGTATCAAGACCCGCGGATTCCGCAGGCGGTTAAAGACGAATCCGGCAAAGCCCTGCAATCCTATATCGCCGGACAAATCTCGCCGGACGACGTCATCACCGCTCTGGACAAAGCTTGGAAGTCCTATAACAAAGTCAATAAGTAACGCGGCGGCTGAACGATAGGAAGGGACATGTTGTTCCTTCCTTCTATATAATCGTAAGAACATTTCACCCGGCTGCCTTTTTTCGTTACAAGCATCAGTTCAACCTTCGGCGAGCCGCCGCATCCATAGACAATGACAGGAGGGGAGAAGAACATGCCGTCCAAGATCTATAAGAAGTATTTTTCCCTATTGGCTTTTACGGCCCCGGCCCTCATTATATACACCATCTTTCTGCTTATCCCGACGTTCGGCGGAATGTATTATACGTTTACCGACTGGAACGGCTTGAATCAGGACTACAGCTTTGTCGGAATCGCAAATATCGTGGAAGCGCTCACGGAGGATCCGGATTTCATCAATGCGCTGCTGTTTACGCTCAAGTACGTCGTGTTTATGGTTATTTTGCAAAACGTAATCGCCTTGCTGCTGGCGGTGCTGATCGAAACGCGGACCCGCAGCAAAGGGTTTTTCCGGACGATCTTCTTCATGCCGAACATGATCAGCTTAATCATCAGCTCCTTTATGTGGACCTTCGTGTTTTCGCAGGTGATCCCGCAGCTCGCCGAAAAAGCGGCCTTCACCTTCCTGGACCATGCCTGGCTGGGCGATCCGAAATACTCGTTCTACTCGATCCTGATCGTTTCGCTGTGGAACGGGGTCGGGTACATGATGATCATCTATCTGGCCGCCCTGCAGGGTGTGCCGCAAAGCTTGAAGGAAGCGGCCATTATCGACGGCGCAAATTCGTTCCAAACGCTAAAAAGCGTAACCCTGCCGATGATTACGCACGCGGTGACGATCTGCTTTTTTCTGACGCTGAACGGCGCTTTCAAGGTGTTTGACGTCGTGTACGGCTTAACCGGGGGCGGCCCGGGGCGCAGCACGCAGGTCATCACGATGAACATTTACGAGGAGGCGTTCTCCAACAACTTCCGGTACGGGTATGCCAGCGCCAAATCGCTGATTTTGTTCGCCATCGTGCTGGTCGTCACCTTGATTCAGATGAACGTCATGAAGAAAAAAGAGGTGGAAGCATGAGCATGAAAAAAATCAATTCCCTGCTGATTGGGCTGATTTTGTCCGTTGGCGCTCTGTTCACCTGTTTCCCGATCTATATGGCGGTCGTCAACTCGTTTAAGACCCAGGGAGAGATGTTCGCTTCGTTCGTAGCGCTTCCGACCAAGCTGCATTTCGAAAACTATACCCAGGCCTTTGAAAAAATCCACCTGTTAAACAGCTCCATGAACTCGGTGATCGTATCCGTGCTTGGGATCGGCGGGATCGTCTTCTGCTCGGCTTTGGCCGGCTATAAGTTATCCCGTACCCGGGGCAAATTAAGCAATTTCATTTTTCTGCTGTTTGTCGCCTCGATGCTGGTGCCGTTTCATTCCATTATGATTCCGCTCACTCGGATGGCCAAAACGATGCAAGTGCAGGGCAGCACCTACGGGTTGGCGCTCATCTATATCGGCCTTGGCGTCAACATGGCGATTTTTCTGTACCACGGTTTCGTCAAATCGATACCGCGGGAGCTGGAGGAGTCCGGGCAAATCGACGGCTGCAACGAATTCCAGACGTTTTTCCGGATCATTTTGCCGCTGCTTCTGCCCATTACCGTCACCATCGCCATTCTCGACTTTTTGTGGATATGGAACGACTTCCTGCTTCCGCTGATGATGCTGACGGACGTGGACAATTACACCTTGATCCTGTCCACCAACATGCTGTTCGGGGAGTACAACAAGGAATGGTCGCTGATTCTGGCTTCGCTCGTGCTGACGGCGATCCCGGTGGTGGTCATTTACGGCTTCTTCCAGCGATTCATCATGGAAGGCATCGCGGAGGGAGCCGTGAAGGGCTGAGCGAAACATATGCTTATATTTGGCTCAGCCTGAAAGCGGTGCTTGATCGCCGGCTGGCCCGGCTGCTGCCTAGTGCCTAGAGCGAACCAAGCGTCGGCCTTAAAAATAGCGGAGCTTTATGTACCTATTATCCGGAGCCCTGGCCATGTTCACCCCATTAGCGGAATTTTATGTCCTTATTTTCCTATGAATGCTCCAGAACGCGGGCATTTCCTTGCGATGCGAGAAAATAGCGGCATAAATTTCCTCTATTACTCTCAAATGGACGGATATCGCCGGAATAACGACATTTTTTGCCCTTATGTTTTTTGCTGGAGATTTTTCTCAATTTAAAGAATAAGGAGGTTCCTATGGGACAACCGAAACGATGGATATCAAGCTCAAGGGAGCGGCAATGGGTGGAAAAAAACGCGCCAACCGCGATCGCGGGTGAAAGGGCAGCGGACCTGACGCTGACGGAGGAAGTTTTTCAAAACGTGGAAGGCTTTGGCGGGTGCTTTAACGAGCTGGGATACGTGGCGTTAAACGGGCTCCCGGAAGAGGAACGAAAGCGGGTATTGTATCATTTGTTCCACCCCGACGGGGAGCAGAAGTTCAGCATCTGCCGGCTTCCGATCGGGGCGAGCGACTATGCTCTGGAATGGTACAGCCATAACGAAACCGACGGCGACTATGCGATGGAGCATTTTTCAATCGAACGGGACCGCAAGTATCTGATTCCTTACATCAAGGAGGCGTTGGCCCTAAACCCCGAGTTAAAGCTGTTCGCTTCGCCTTGGAGTCCGCCGGCGTGGATGAAGTCTCCGAAGGCTTATAACTATGGAACGCTGCGTTGGGAAAAAGAAAACCTGGAGGCGTACGCCCTATACTTCGTGAAGTTCGTTCAGGCGTACCGGGAAGAAGGCATCACGATCCACCAGGTCCATGTCCAAAACGAGGTCGTGGCCGATCAAAAATTTCCGTCCTGCGTTTGGACCGGCGAGCAGCTTCGCGAATTTATCCGCGATTATCTTGGCCCGGCCTTCGACAAACACGGGCTCGATACGGAAATCTGGCTCGGCACGATCAATGCACCGGAACCGTGGGACGAGTGGCTGAAGAAAAAAGCCGCCGACCACGACGCGTATGCGCATACGGTGTTAAGCGACCCGGAGGCCTACAAGTATGTCAAAGGCGTCGGGTACCAGTGGGCCGGCAAATGGGCGATCCAGCGCACGGCCTTGAGCTACCCGGAGCTCCGCTATATGCAGACGGAAAACGAATGCGGCGACGGCACGAACACTTGGGAGTACGCCCAATACGTATTCAATTTGTATCAGCACTATTTCACGAACCGGGTCAACGCTTATATTTACTGGAACATGGTGCTGGAGCCGAAGGGCCGCAGCACCTGGGGCTGGGAACAAAATTCGCTGATTACGGCCGATCCGGAGCGGAAGGAAGCGATCTTTAACCCCGAGTATTACGTAATGAAGCATTTCTCGCATTTTGTCGCGCCGGGATCAAAGCGTATCGGCCAGCGCGGGCATTGGTACGGCAATGCGGTCAGCTGCGAAAGGCCGGACGGCGGCCGCGTTATAGTGATCGCCAACCCGTTCAAGGAGACGAGAACGGTGCGGATCTCGGACGGCACGGAAACGTACGGCTTCGAGCTGGAGCCGGAATCTTTCAACACGATTTGGTTTTGACAGATGATTAGGCCGGAAGACTAGTGAAATACGCCGATGCCCGAAGAACAAAGCCGGACAGAAACCTTGGCGAGCGGTCCTCGAAGATTCGGGGGATCGCCTTTTTTTTCAAATCCCGCAATTGGTCTAGTCCACCGGGACTCTACTATCATATGTTAGTCTATAAACTACTTTTAGTTTAGAGACTTTATGATGGAGGGATATTTCATATGCCCAAAGTTTCGGTCATTATGCCGGTATACAATAACGCCCCTTATGTTCAGGAAGCTATCAGCAGCATACTGAATCAAACCTATACCGATTTCGAATTTATTATTATCGATGACGGGTCTACGGACGGATCCGCTCATCTGATTTCGCTGGTCGAGGACCCCAGAGTCCGCAAAATCTTTCATCCCCAAAACTACGGTCTGGTCGCTTCGCTAAATGAGGGTTTAAGTCTGGCAACCGGGGAATATGTCGCCCGGATGGACAGCGACGACCTGTCTACGCCGGACCGGCTGGGCGTTCAGGTGACGTTTATGGATGAGCATCCGTCCATCGAATTGTGCGCCTCCGCGTTTACTTATTCCATTGGCATGAGACCGAAGGTGAACCCGGTGGAGCACGAAGAAATCCGGACCTGGCTGCTGTTCCATTGCTGCATTTGCCATCCGACGGTAGTGATGCGCAACAGCATGATACACCGGTTGGGCGTCCAATACGACAGCAACTATCCCCATGCCGAAGACTACGAGCTTTGGAACCGGTTGGCCCCGCACATAAAAATGGCGAATATCCCGATGAACCTGCTGTATTACCGTATGCATACCGGACAAGTATCCCATGTGCATAAAGCCATCCAGGACGATTCCGCGCGGAGAGTCCGGCAGCGGCAATTTTCGCAGTTGGGCTTGCAGCTGTCCCATGAGGAAGACCGGATTATGCAGGAGCTCATGTATTTTCAGATCAATGCCGACGACCAGCATCAATATGCCCGGGCGTTCGGTTTTGCCCGCTGGGTGCTGGAGCAGAACCGGAAATATCGGGTTTACGATCAGCAGCTGTTGAATCTGGCATTTTCCCGCTGCATCTCGCGTATTCCGTATTAAAAAACCGGCGTCGGCAACAGCCGACGCCGGTTTATGGTTATTGTTTACCCCTGTCTCCATGTACACTTGAAGACTTAAGCGGGCGTTCCTTCTTCGACTACAACCAACAACGGTTTCCAAAACAACAAATGCCCTACCTCTCATTTGTCCTTGCGGCTCCGATGACCGCGCCAGTGTGAATCAGAAAAACACTAAATTCTTACTTTATTGGGTCATTAAAATAGGAATTTCATACCGAAAGGTATAAGGAGAGTTATAATCTTTTGAGGAACTGCGATACGGGTAGTAACAATCTGATTAATAATTATAACTCAAGCTTGAAGAAAATGCAATAAAACCGATAAGGCCCCCTTTTTTCATTAGAGCCGGGGGCTTTTTATATTTCCGGCGGATAGAGGAAGAAATGCGGACGCGGATAAAGGACGAAACGCGGGTAGAGAGAAGGAGAAGAGGGGACGGAGCCCCTCCCCTTAATTGGCAAACGTGTAGCTGTCGTTCGTTTTATGAAGCAGTTGTTTGAAGCCGGAGGTCGCATACAGCTTTTTATCTTTTGTTATGAACAGGGCCTCCGTATTCGGCGTGTTTTCGATGAATTCCAGGCCCTTGTCGATCCCCAGCACGAACAGGGTCGTGGAGAGGGCGTCGGCGTCCGCGGATTTATCGGTCACAATCGTCACGCTGCTGATCCCGTTGTCTACCGGATAACCGGTTGTAGGGTCAAGAATATGCTGGTACAGCTTGCCGTTTTCGATAAAAAACCGCTCATAAATGCCGGAGGTTACAATCGTTTTGTCTTTCACCCGAATGGTGCCGATCGAGTTCCCGCGCTCTTTGCCCGGATCTTGGATGCCGATGTTCCATTCGTCGCCGTTCGGCTTTGCGCCCATCGCGTAGACGTTGCCGCCAAGATCGATGATCGCGCTGTGAAAGCCTTGATCCGCCAAATAGTCGTAGATCCGGTCAGCCGCGTACCCTTTGCCGATCGAACCAAGGTCGACGGACATGCCTTTTTCTTGAAGATAAATTTCCTGCGCCGCCTCGTTCAGCTCAATTTTGCGGTAATCGGTCAAGCGTCTCGCCTCGGCGATTTCTTCCTCCGGCGGGACATGGGCGCCTTCATGGCCGATGTTCCACAAGCTAACCAGGTTGCCGATCGCGGGGTCAAACTTGCCGTCCGTCCGCTTGGCGTAATCGAGCGCTTTCGCCACAAGGTTAAACGTCTCGGGTGACACCTTGACCGGGGCGATGCCGGAGTTTGCGTTCACTTTATAGATTTCGCTGCTGCTGTCCGTACGGCTGATACGGCTGTCGATTTCTTTGAGCAGGACATCCAGGTCTTTGAAGTTTTGCTCGGCGGCCCGCTCGTCGTAGATCCGTACGGTCACTACCGTGTCGAATATAAAATACGTCTGCGATTTCGGCTGGACTGCGCTGGCTTTTTGCGCCGGTTCCGCGCCTGCAGAGCCGCCGGCAGTGCGGCCTGCTCCGTCAGCCGCGCCTCCGGCCGCGCTGCCGGCGCCACCGCAGCCGCCGAGCAGCGCGGCCAGCAAAACGAGGGTGAATAGCAGAATGGGCGTCTTGTTCTTTTTCATGGTCGCAGCCTTCTTTCGGTCCGGTGGTTATGTCGCCTTGAGTGTAGCAAATACCGACATGCTGCAAAAGTGATATTTTTCACAATGTTGCTGATCTTTTTCACACTAATTCAACCGGCAAATTCCATAAAATGTATGACCAAGTGATGATTTTGTGAAATGCGGGAGGCAAGGGCAGGGAAGAGACATTTGTCACATTTGAAGACGGAGGGCAGCATGTATAATGGGTTCATCTAAGATTTATATAATCAAAAAATAAGGAAGTTTGGGGAGTTTGCCATGAAGCGCGGAGATATCCTGTTGATCGGATTGGTTGTCGTCATCGCACTGGCTTTTCTCGTGCCAAGGTGGCTTGGCGGGGATTCAAGTGAAAAAGTTCACAAAAATGGCGAGCGCGTGGCCAACATTACGGTTGACGGGAAGCTGTATAAAACCGTGGAATTGACTAAGGAAGAACAAACCGTAGAAATCAAAACCGAACACGGCTACAACCTGCTGAAAATCCACGATTACGGCATTGAAATGATCGACGCCGACTGTCCGGACAAATTGTGCCTGACTTTCGGGTTCATCGACCGCAACGGCGGGACGATCGTCTGCCTGCCGCACAAGCTGATGGTCGAAGTTGTGAACGCCGGGGAAGGGGGCGATCTGGATGCCGTCGTTAAATGAAACATCCAATCTGATCTTAAAAAGAACGGTGATCGTGGCGATTTTTGCCGCGGTGGCGGTCGTGCTCAGCCTGGTGGAATCCATCATTCCCGTCAATATGGGCGTTCCGGGCGCCAAGCTGGGCCTCGCCAACATTATGGTGCTGACGTGCCTGTATTTCCTCAGAACCCGGGACGCGTTCATGATGGTGCTGCTTAAAACGCTGCTCACGGCGTTTATTTTCGGTTCGTTTTCCAGCTTTTTGTTCAGCATCATGGGGGCTTTGTTCAGCTTTGCGGCGATGTGGTTTCTGCTCCTTATCGGACGGAAGCGGCTTAGCCTGATCGGCATCAGCACGGTCGGAGGGATCGCCCACAATATCGGGCAACTGACTGCGGCCTCCCTCTATTTTCACACGACGAACATCTACTATTATTTACCGATGCTGCTGCTTATGGGCGTGCTCACCGGCATAGCCGTCGGGATCGCGGTCAAGTATCTGATTCCGTCCCTGTCGAAGCTGGAGCTGTTCAGCGGTTTTGTGCCGGAATAACGTTTGGCCTGCCCTAAGTCTGCCGGTCTGCGTGCCGGATCAAAGGAGAAGGGAGCGGAGAGAAATTGGAGAAAAACGGATTCGCTTATGAGGTGCGTCAAGTCTCTTTCGCTTATGATCCGGCAAGTCCGGTGCTTGACGATGTAAGCTTAAACATCCCTTGGGGCGGCTGGGTATCCCTGGTTGGCGCCAACGGCTGCGGCAAATCGACGCTGGCCAAACTGCTCGGCGGTTTGCTGGCCGCAAACGCCGGCGTCATCCTAATAGGAGGCGTGCCGCTGAACCGGGAGACGGCGCATGTCCTGCGGCCGCGCATTGGCATGGTTTTTCAGAACCCGGACAATCAGTTTATCGGCGCGACCGTGGAGGAGGACATCGCCTTCGGTTTGGAAGGGCGGTGCCTGCCCCGAGAGGAAATGCGGCGCCGCGTCCGGTCATATGCGGAAAAGCTGCGGATCGGCCATCTGCTGAGCAAACACCCTGCGGAATTGTCCGGAGGGCAGAAACAGCGGGTGGCCGTCGCTGCGATTCTGGCGATGGAGCCGGACATCGTTATTTTTGACGAGGCCTCGTCCATGCTCGATGAGAAGGCAAGGGGGGAACTGCTCGGCATCCTGCGGGAAATGCGGGAGAGCGGACAGTATACGATGGTATCGATCACTCATGATGCCGAAGAAATTTTGGCCTCCGACCGGGCGATCGTGCTTGGCGGAGGGGCGGTCGCCGCCGATCTCCCGCCGGAGGATTTGTTCCGGGACGAGGCGCTGCTCGGCTCCTGCCGCCTGATCCCCCCTTTCCGGATGAAGCTGAGGCGGGAGCTGGAGCGGCGGGGGATTTTCGTCTCGGAAGACTTGGCGCGGGGCGGCAAAGAGGAGGCATCCTGGTTATGGCCATTGATTTCGAGCAAGTAAGCTTTGCGTACGACGATCGCAGCCTGTGGCGGCACAGCGCGCTTGAGGATGTAACCCTGTGTGTGGCACGCGGGGCCTTCGCGGCGATCGCCGGCGCTTCCGGTTCGGGGAAGTCGACGCTGATGCAGCTTTTCAACGGGCTGCTGAAACCGACGGGAGGAAAAGCCCGGGTGCTGGACGTTACGCTGCAAGCCGGGGGAAAGGCGTCCGGGCTGCGGGAACTGCGGCGCAGGGCAGGGCTGGTGTTCCAATTCCCGGAGCAGCAGCTGTTTGAAGATACGGTGGAGAAGGATCTGTGCTTCGGACCGCTAAATTTCGGCTGCCCGGCAGCTGAAGCCAGGGAACGGGCCAGCCGGGCGCTGAAACTGGTCGGGCTGGACGATTCGTTCCTGGCGCGCAACCCGTTTCATCTGAGCGGCGGGCAGATGCGCAAAGTGGCGATCGCCGCGGTGCTGGCGATGGAACCGGACGTCATTGCGCTCGATGAGCCGACGGCGACGCTTGATCCGCAAAGCCGGGCCGAACTGGCCGGGATGTTGGCCCGGCTGCATCGGGAGCAAGGCAAGACGGTGATCGTCGTCACCCATCGTATGGAGGAAATGCTTCCGTACGCGGAGCGGTGGATCGTCATGAAGGAGGGGCGGATTTCGTTTCAAGGCACGCCGGGCGAATTGGTGCGGGAAGCCGCGAGACTGGAGGCGGAAGGGCTGAAGCTGCCCGACAGCATCCACTGTTGGAGGGCGGTGAGCGCCCGGTTTGGGCTGGAGGCGGAGGAGCCCTGCCTGACGGCGGAAGCGCTGGCCGAGCGGCTGGCGCGGCTGCTGCCGCTGCCGCTGCCGCGAACAGAGCTGGCGGGGGGCGCGGTGATGGATGCGGCGGGAGCCGCGCCGGAGAACGCCGGAGCGTCTCCGGTGATGCCGGAGTTGGGCGCGGCGTCTTCCGCTGTGGGAAGCAATGCCGCAGCGTCTCTGGTGGAGCCGGAGTTGGGCGCGTCGCCTTCCGCCGTGGCGGGCAATGCCGCAGCGTCCCCGGTGGAGCCGGGGAAGGGCGCGTCGCCTTCCGCCGTGGCGGGCAATGGCGCAGCGCCGACCGCTGTGCCGGATACAGAGAGCCAGCGTCCGGTTCCGGACGCGGCTGTCCTAGGGCTGGAGCCGGAAGCCGTCAAAGCCAAGCCGCTCCAGGAAGAAAAGGCGGTTCAGCCAAACGCGGTTGGGCGGCCGGGCCCGGAAAAGCTGGCTTTTGCAGTCCGCGGCGCGGCGAGAGAGGGGGGCGGATGACATGCGGAACAAATTGCTGTTCGGACGCTGCATCGACACCGGCTCGTGGGTGCACGGCGTTGATCCCCGGGCCAAGCTGACCGGGATGCTGTTGTACCTCGTCGCTATCGTGGCCGTCGGCTCGTGGGCGGCGCTTGGCGCGGCGGCGGCGTTTTCCGCCGCATACATGCTGGCGACAAAAATACCGCTCAAATATTACGTCAAGGCGGCGAAGCCGCTTTGGACGCTGATGGCGTTCATCTTTGTCGTTCAATGTTTGACGGTGCATGAAGGAGCGGAGTTGTGGCGCGCCGGCTCCTGGACGCTATATGCGGGCGGGGTAAGCAGCGGGTTGTTGGCGGCCGCCCGGATGGGGCTGCTGGTTTCTTTTACCGCGCTGTTGACGTTTACCACGACGCCGGGCCTGCTGAACCAAGGCCTAAGCGGCGTGCTGAAGCCGCTTGGGCACATTGGCATAAGATCCGAGCGGCTCACGCTGATGATGAGCATCGCGCTGCGGTTCATCCCGACGATTCTCGATGAAACGCACAAAATTCTTAAGGCGCAGGCGGCCCGCGGCGCGGACCTGAAAGAGCTGCCCTGGAAAGAGAAAGGGCGGCTGCTCGTGTCGCTGCTCGTGCCGGTCACGGTCAGCGCGTTTCGCCGGGCGGAGGAGCTGGTGCTGTCGATGGAGGCCCGGGGGTTCGCCGTTGGCGCGCCGCGCACGGAATACCACCTGCTGACGTGGAAGAGCCTGGATACGTGGTTCGTGGTATCCTACATGCTTTTGGCCGCTGTTGTTATTGGCTGCCACTTTTTGTAAATGACATATCCATTAGAGTTAACCATGCAGTGTATTGGATAGCCGAAAAATTACTCTAGTTGGACTTAAGAAAGGGCGGGAGTAGTTTTAACTTATACAGGGATGAGGGGGAGGACGCGGTGGCGCGTTATTTTAACGGAAGAGAAGTCGAATTGTTGGCACCGGCGGGAACGTTCGAAATTTTCAAAAAGGTGATCGACGCAGGTTGCGACGCGGTTTATTTTGGGGGCCCCAGCCTCAATATGCGTCTGATGCGCAAAGGCTACAATTTCAGCCTGGAGGAAATTACCGAAGCGGTGCGGATGGCTCATGAACGCGGCAAAAAAGTGTACGTCACGGTCAACAATCTGCTGAACGAAAGCGAGCTGGACGAGGCGCGGGCGTACTTGCGTTTTCTGGAGAACGCGGGTCCCGATGCCATTATCGTACAGGATTTTGCCGTCCTAGCGCTGATTAAGGAGATGGGGCTTGGAATCGATGTCCATTCTTCGGTCATGATGAACGTGCACAATGTGGAGATGGTTCGGGCTTTGCAGGAAATGGGGGTAACCCGGGTCGTCACGTCCCGCGAAATGGATCTTGCGGCCACCCGTTATTTGCAGCAGGCGACCGGAATGGAGCTGGAATATTTCGTGCATGGGGACATGTGCTCGGTGCATGGCGCGAACTGCTACTTCAGCTCGATGGTATTCGGCATGAGCAGCAACCGGGGCAAATGCATGAAGCCGTGCCGCTGGGATTACCGCGTTAAAAAAGACGGCTACGTGTATCCCGCGGAATACCCTTTGGCCGTGAAAGACATGTTCATGTACGAGCATATCCCGGAGCTGATCCACGGCGGCATCACCTCCTTTAAAATCGAAGGCCGCATGCGCGACGCCGATTTCGTTCTCATGCTGGTGGGCGCCTACGGCGACGCCATCGACCGCTACATCGCCGATCCGGTCGGCTTTGAACGCAACCGCGACACGGAGCTGCTGTACCAAAACCGCAAACGCGATTTCTCCACCGCTTACGCGTTTGGCCGGCCGGGGTTAGCGAACATCAACCGCCGCTACGAAGGGACCGGCAAGTTTTACAGCACCGGCAAAGTGTTCAGTACACCGACGCAGGAGCGGGAGCTTAGCGCGGTGCGGATTGCGGCGATTCGGGAAGGGCTGGATAAAGCGCGGCATGGGGAGCCGGGGGAAGGCGCTTGCCGCCGCTCAGGGAGCGCTACCGTATCGGATGCCGGCTCTGCGGAGGTCTCCGTACACGTAAACAACACGGAGCAGGCCAAAGCCGCGCTGAAGGCCGGGGCCGACCATGTGTATTTGTCCGGCGACGTGTTTGAACCGGACCGCCCGTTTACGAAGGCCGACGTCAAGGAGCTCGCTGCGCTCAAAGGCAAGGCGAAGCTGTACCTGTGCCTGCCGCGAATGATGAACGAGCTGCAGTTTGAAATTTACGACGCCCTGCTGTCCGGGGAACGCCTGCCGATCGATGGCTTGATGGTGACGAATCTGGGCGCGATCCGCAAATTTGCCGGCAAGGGATATCCGTTGATCGGCGACTTTAATCTGAACGTGTACAACAGATTGTCCGCCGATTTTTACCGGGGGCTGGGCTTGACCCGGATGACGGCGTCCATGGAGATGCCGTTAAACGATCTGGCGGCGCTGCTGGCCGAGGCGCCCGCAGCGCTGGAGGTCATTGTCCACGGTTCCCCGGCGATCATGTACATGGAGCATGACCTGTATGAAAATACGGAGGTGTTCGAACCGATTGCCGAAGAAGACAACCATTACGTCGGCAACCACATCCTCGTATTGAAAACCGACAAGGGCGAAAACCCGGTTTACCGGGACGTATACGGCCGTAACCATCTGATGCTCGCCAAGGAGCTGTGCCTGCTGCCGGCCGTCAAAGAATTGGCCGCCGCAGGGGCGTCCGTGCTGCGGATTGAAGGGGCGACCTACCGCGCGGAGGACCTGGAACGTATCGTACGGGCATATAAAAACGCGGCGGCGGCGCCGGATACGGCTGAAGCGGAGTTTGCCAAGCTGCCCCCGGTTTATGCCGGCTATACGCTTGGCGCGCTGCAGTTCGACGGAGGCAGCGCCAGTGCGGCGAAGGCGGAGGCGGCAGCTGCAAAAGGGGCCGCGGTAGTAAATGAAGCTGCGGGCACGAATGAGGCGAAGGCTGCAATAGAAGCCGCGGGCCCAAAATGAGGCAGCTTCAAATGAATTGGCACCAAATGAATCGGCAGCTGCAAGTAAGGCCGTAGGAGCAACAGTGGAGGCAGGTACACATTAGGAGACGAGAACCAAAGAGGTTGCGGGCCCCAATTAAGCGGTCGCTACTCAAGCAAGGCAGCCATTACACAAACGGCACCCGCAGCTGCGGTAAGCGAGCGGTGTTTTGCGGGGCAGGTTGGGCGGCTCGCTATACTTGCTCCTTTACAAGACTTACTCAACAGAAGGGAAGCGGAAAATTATGCAAACGTATATCGGACCGGAGGGTGTGCTGCAAAAGCGGCAGCGGTATTTTTATCCATGCACGAGCCATTTTTATCGCAATCCGCCGCAGCTGGTCAAAGGGGAAATGCAGTATTTGTACGGGCATGACGGGACGCGGTACACCGACTTTTTCGCCGGCGTTTCCGTCGTGGCCACCGGACATTGCAATCCGGAAATCGCCGAGCGGACGGCGGAGCAGCTGCGTACGCTGCAGCATACGTGCACGATTTATCTGACGCAGCCCAATGTGGAGCTTGCCGAGAGGCTGGCCGGGGTATTGCCCGGGCGGCTTCGCCGGACGTTTTTTGTAAACAGCGGGTCGGAGGCGAATGAAGGGGCGCTGCTGCTCGCCCGTTTGCATACGGGACGCCGCGGCTTTCTGGCGCTGGAGCAGTCTCTGCACGGCCGGACGTATCTGACGATGAGCGTCACCGGCCTGCAGATGTGGCGCACCGACTCGCAGCTGGCGGAGGCTGCGGATGTGACGTTTATCCCCCGCCCCTACGAGCGGGGGATGAGCGCCGATGAAGCGGGCCGGCGCTCCATCGCGGCGCTGCGGGCGGCGCTGGCGGCGAAAGGCGGCGAGATCGCCGCGATGATCGCCGAGCCGATCCAGGGCAACGGCGGCATCATCGCGCCGCCGGACTGGTATTTCGCTGAAGTGAAGCGGCTGCTGGAGCAGCACGGGGTGCTGCTGATCGCCGATGAAATTCAGACCGGGTTTGGGCGTACGGGCCGGATGTTCGCCATGGACCGCTACGGCGTTGCGCCGGACATCGTGACGATGGCCAAAGCGCTTGGAGGCGGCATCCCGGTGGCGGGCTTCGCCGCCACCGACGAAATCGCCGCCAGCTTCACGCGGCCATCCGCCTCCACGTTCGGCGGCAACCCGGTTTCGTCCGTGACCGCGCTTGCGGTCTTGGACTACATCGAGGCGCATCGCCTGCCCGAACGGGCGGAGCGCCTCGGGGCCCAGCTGCGCGGCGGGCTTGAGCGCCTCGCCGTGCGGTTCCCTCAGCTCGCGCTAGACGTGCGCGGCGCGGGGCTGATGCTCGGCGCGGAGCTGTGCGCCGATGAGCCGCAGCGCGGGGCCGGGCTCGTCGATGACGTGCTCGAGGCGATGAAGGACCGCGGCTATCTTATCGGCAAAAACGGCGTCAATCGCAACGTTCTTGCCTTCCAACCGCCGCTCGTCATCGCCGAAGCCGACATCGACGGCATGTTGTCCGCGCTGGAAGCGGTGCTGGCCGGCTTGGCCTAACCGCCGGCCAGCACCGTCAGCCCGGCCAGCCGGGCTCGCCCGGTCACTCGGTCAGCCGGCCCGCAGGTACCGGCGCACCGGGCCCGCCGCCCCCGGCAGCGGCTCGGGCCGTGGCTGACCTCCGCCAGCGTCCCGGACAGAGCGGCCCGGCCCGTGGCTGATCCCCGCCGGCGCCCCGTGCAGAGCGGCCCGGCCTATGGCTGATCCCCGCCGGCGCCCCGGGCGGAGCGTCTCGGCCCGTGACTGACCCCCGCCAGCGTCCCGTGCAGAGTGGCCCAGCCCATGGCTGGTCCACACTGGCGCCCCGTGCAGAGCGGCCCAGCCCATGGCTGATCCCCGCCGGCGCCCCGTGCAGAGCGGCCCGGCCTATGGCTGATCCCCGCCGGCGCCCCGGGCGGAGTGCCCCGGCCCGTGGCTGATCCCCGGCCGTCCCCGTTCCCGTTCCCGGCGGCTCTTGACCTATACGTCGCCGGAGCGGAGAAATAGCGGCAAATTATGCCCTTATTTCGCGGCGCGGGCCACCCTGCGGAAAGATAACGGCACAAAAGGGTGCTATTTTCGGGCGGAGATGGAAAAAACGGCAATTTGGTGGGGGTTCCTCGGAAATAGAGACATAAAATGTCGCTATTTGCCATAATACGGCCAAAGAACGGCGAATAGCGGCATTTTTTGCCGCTATTACAAACCTCGGTACTAGCGTCGGCCCATAGCGTCGGCCCAAGACGTCGGCCCATAGCGTCGGTGTTTATTTTATCCTGGGGCGGGCGCTGGAAAGTGATAGGCAGCGGGAACAGGGAATTCGTGGCTGCGGCAGTTTCTGCGGCCGGTAAGGACGGCGGCGTTTTTTTCGTCCAGCCCTTGAGACCCCGGGTATTGAACGGATCCTCGGCATACCTGCTGCCCGGCTATTCGGGGACAGCCAGGCGACGGCAGTGGATGGCCGCATGCCTTACGCCCAACTCACCCTGCCCGTTCAAAGCCACCTTGCCCGTCCAAGCCACCCCGGCCCTATGCCTAACGCAACGAAGGAGAGTGACTATGTCATGGAAGTAGCTAGAAAAATCGGCTCCAAAATCAGGTTGTACAGCGAATTGGTGATGTTTTCGCACACACTGTTTTCGCTGCCGTTTGCGATCATATCGATGGTGTGGGCGGCGGAAGGATTCCCGTCGTGGCGGGTCATACTGTGGGGGCTGATCGCCTTGGTCGCCGCCCGGAACGGGGCGAACGCCTTCAATCGTGTCGTCGACCGCACCTTTGACGCGCAAAACCCGCGCACTGCCCATCGCCATTTACCGCGGCGGTTGTTGGAGGCGAGGGAGGTGCTCGTTTTTGTCATAGTCAATTATGCGATCTTTATTTTCGCGGCGGCCATGCTGAATCCGCTTTGTTTCGTGCTGTCGCCGGTGGCGATTTTCCTGATCTCGTCCTATTCCTATACGAAACGGTTCACTTATCTAAGCCATTTGTACCTTGGCTTCACGATCGCTTCCGCCCCGATCGGCGCGTGGTTTGCCGTGACCGGGAAGTTCGCTTTCACGCCGTTTATTCTCGGCACGATCGTGATGTTATGGATTGCCGGTTTCGACATCATTTACGGCTCGCAGGATATCGATTTTGACCGGAGCCATGGGCTGTGGTCGATCCCCAGCGCTTTTGGCCTCAAAAACGGCCTGAGAATTGCGGCCGGCCTGCATTTGATTATGGTGCTGCTGCTGATCGCCCTGATCCCGATCCGGCATCTCGGTTGGATGTACACGGCGGGGATTATCCTTGCGGTGATTTTGCTGCTGACGGAGCATAAGATCATCAAACCATCGAACCGCAAACGGATGAACGTGGCCTCGTACAATCTGAACCAAGTAATCAGCATGGTTATATTGTTCTGCACGCTTGGAGACTATTTCTTGTTGTGAGGTTCTTGCTGTGTTCCTGCTGTAAGATTCGCTGCAAGCTTCTCGCGGTGAGAATGCTCTCCGGATTATAAACGGATATCGATTTTTTGCGAGTAATCGACTTCGAACGATTCAAACACTTTAGCGATCGGCCGGAGCGATTGGTCCAGAAGCTCGAGTTCCGCTTTCCCCGCCTCGGAGTTCGGATCAAACGCCGGCTTGCCGCCCGCTTCCCCAGGGGTTATACCGGATTTTTCCTCCAACCGCACTTTATACTTCGCAAGCGTGTCCATCGTGCGATGATACAAATCCGCAATCTCGGAGGTGCTTTTATCGGCGAGGCCATCAAATCCCAGCCCGGAAGCGCTGAGGTTGCCGTATTCCGAAGGCAGCAGCGGCGCGTCTTGGCGCATACGGCTCTGGACCATGTAAAATTTGCCGTAAAAATCCGTGATCAGGCTGAGGTTCTCCTGAATTTATCCTTCACGATCCGCACGCGTCCTTCCAGCTCCTGAAGCTTCTCCTGGCTGGCGTTGGGATCGTTTTTGGCATCCTGCAAAGCTGTATATTATCGGAAAAATTGGAATGATGTTTAGTGTGAAAGCGTAAACATTTTTGCTTGCCAAATAATATGTTCGATGGTATTCTGGATTTGGGATTGTTACTGAAAAGGCGAAACCCGGGACATGATTTGTCATGTTTTTGGGTCGCCTTTTTTTGGTTTTAGTCGGCTAAGCAAGTGACAATCGCTGCGTTTCTTGGGGGCAGGCCACTGTTGCCCGGCATGTACGAATTTCGAAATGTATTCGTTTACATTTGATGCGCCGTTTCCCGCTACACCCGGCACAGGCTTTCCGCCCAGCGTTTAACTGGTTGCTTAACTCATTTGCTTAAAAGGGGAGGGGGCAATTTTTCGATGATCATCGAAAAAATATTCAACAATAACGCCATCATTGCCAGAGATGAGGAGCGCGAGGAATTCGTCGTGATGGGGCGGGGCATCGCTTTCAAGAAAAGCGCGGGAGACGAAGTGGATAAGGGGCTGATCGAGAAGGTGTTTATCCTTAAGCAGACGGAAGCTTCCGAAAAATTCAAGCTGCTGATGGACGACATCCCCACCGAATACGTATCGCTATGCTACGACATCATCGAGTACGGAAAAAACATGCTGCAAACCAAACTAAGCGATTTTATCTACGTTGCCCTGACGGACCATATCTACAACGCGTTCCGGCTGCACGACCGGGGGCTGGCCAACGCCAACCCGCTAATCTGGGAGATCCGGAAGTATTACCCGAAGGAATATAAGGTCGGGCAAAAAGCGCTGGAGTTCATCGAGGAGGTGACGGGAAAGCGCTTGCCCGAAGATGAGGCGGGAAATATCGCGCTCCATCTGATCAACGCCCAAATGAACGACGGGAAACGCCAAGTAGCCGATGCGGCCGGTCATACCCAGAAGATCCGCGATATTTTGAATATCATCAAATATTCGTACAATATCGAACTTGACGAGCAGTCGGTGAGCTACGAAAGGTTTATTACGCATTTGCGCTATTTTTTCCAACGTTTAAACAAACGGGAAAAGGTCGAGACGCTGGATCATTTTTTGCTGAAGCAGGTTAAAGCCAAGTATAAGCAAGCTTACGATTGCGTGCTGAAGATCGAGAAATATTTGGGCATGCCGCTTTCCGACGAGGAAAAACTGTACCTGACGATTCACACGCATCGCGTAACGCAAAGAGAAACCGAATAACCGGAACGGATCGTTACTGGTCATGCAGGCGAAACCAAACGGGGCGGCGAAGCTGCCCGTATGGTTTCGCCTTTTTTATAAATACTAGCAAATAATTAAGGAGGAGCAGCGATGAAATATGAAGCATTGGCGAAAGCCATTATCGAAAACGTAGGCGGCAAAGAAAACGTAGCCAGCCTGACCCACTGTATAACCCGGTTGCGTTTTAAGTTGAAGGATGAGAGCAAGGCCAACACGGAAGTGTTAAAAGCGATGGACGGTATTGTCACAGTCATCCAAAGTGGCGGGCAATACCAGGTCGTTATCGGTAATCACGTACCCGAAGTATATGCGGATGTGGCCGCAATCGGCGGCTTTCAGGAAGCGGCGGCGGAGCCGTCCGGGGAAAAAATGAGCTTGTTCAACAGATTCATCGACATCATCTCGGGAGTGTTTCAGCCGACGCTGGGCGTCTTGGCCGCCACCGGGATGATCAAAGGGTTCAACGCCTTGTTCTTGGCTCTGGGCTGGCTCACGGCCGCTTCGGGAACATACCAGATTCTAAACGCTATAGGCGATTGTCTGTTCTATTTCTTCCCGATTTTCCTCGGGTATACGGCGGCGAAAAAATTCAACGCCAACATTTTTATCGGCATGGCTATAGGGGCTTCACTCGTGTATCCGACGCTCAGCAGCATTATGGGGTCGGGCGAGCCGCTGTATACCTTGTTTAGCGGCACGATCTTCGAGTCGCCGGTGTACATTACTTTCCTGGGCATTCCGGTTATCCTGATGTCCTATTCGTCAACCGTTATTCCGATCATCGTCTCCACGTATGTCGGAGCGAAGCTGGAAAAACTGTTTAGAAAGATTATCCCCAGTGTCGTCAGAACGTTTCTGGTTCCTTTCTTCACCTTGCTGGTAGTTGTTCCGCTGTCGCTCATCATCATCGGTCCGCTTTCGACCTGGGCCGGCCAACTGCTCGGGCAAGGCACATTGTTCCTTTACAACTTAAGCCCGGTGATCGAAGGCTTGTTGATGGGTGCGTTCTGGCAAATATTAGTTATTTTCGGGCTGCATTGGGGAGTTGTGCCGATTGCCATCAACAATCTGGCGGTGCTCAAGCATGATCCGATTCTCGCCGGCACGTTTGGCGCTTCGTTTGCCCAGATCGGCGTGGTATTGGCCATTATGCTGAAAACGAAAAGCGCGAAATTAAGATCGCTGACGATCCCGGCTTTTATCTCAGGGATTTTCGGAGTTACGGAACCGGCGATTTACGGGGTTACTTTGCCGCGGAAGAAGCCGTTCATTTTAAGCTGTATTGCGGCGGCGGCAGGCGGCGCTATTCTTGGCGCCATGGGCAGCCAAATCTATATCATGGGCGGTCTGGGTATATTCATGCTTCCCAGCTTTATTGGTCCGCAAGGCATGGATGCCGCATTTTATGGGGCCATCATCGCTATGGCCGTCAGCTTCGTTTTGGGCTTCCTGCTGATGTTCTTCGGCGGTTACAAGGATGAAGAGGATGATGCCAAGCCAAAAGAGGCCTGCAATACCGAAACGCTGGTGAAGCAGGAGACGATCGGCAGTCCGCTCAAGGGAACGGTAAAACCGCTGTCGGAAATCGCGGACGAGGCGTTTTCTTCGGGGGCCATGGGCAAAGGGATCGCCATTGAACCGGCCGAAGGCAAAGTCGTCGCTCCGGCCGACGGGGTGCTGACCTCGCTGTTTTCGTCGGGACACGCGATCGGAATCACCAGCGACCACGGCGTGGATATCCTGATCCATGTGGGCAAGGACACCGTAAAGCTGAAAGGCAAATATTTTGCTCCCAAAGTCAAACAAGGAGATCGGGTCCGCAAAGGCCAGGTGCTGATGGAGTTTGACGCCGAAGCGATCAAAGCGGAAGGATATGATATAACCACGCCTGTGATCATTTCCAATACGGGCGATTATTTGGATGTCATCGAAACGGAACGGAAAGCGGTCGATTATCAGGACGATTTGCTGACGGTGGTCATTTGAGGCGGCGGCCTTAAGGAAATTGGGAAATTCAATAATTGGGGAGGAACGTACGAATGGCATATACGGCTAATACGGCTATAGCTTTTCCGGAAGGTTTTCTGTGGGGAGGCGCTACGGCGGCCAACCAGATCGAAGGCGGATACAACGAAGGGGGCAAGGGGCTGAGCACGGCTGACGTAATCACCGCCGGCACCCATACGACGCCGCGGCGGATTACGCCGGTACTGGAGCCGGACGCCTATTATCCCAGCCACGAAGCGATCGATTTTTATCACCGTTATGAGGATGATATCAAGTTGTTCGCCGAAATGGGCTTTAAGGTGTTCCGCATGTCGATCGCCTGGTCGCGGATTTTCCCGCACGGCGACGACGCCGAGCCCAACGAAGAGGGCCTGCGGTTTTATGACCGGGTGTTCGCGGAGCTGAAGAAACACAGGATCGAGCCTTTGGTGACGATATCCCATTACGAGGCCCCGCTGCATCTGGCCCAGCAATACAACGGATGGACGAACCGCAAACTGATTGATTTTTACGTGAAGTATTGCGAAGTGATTTTTAACCGGTATAAAAACGTAGTCAAGTATTGGCTGACCTTTAATGAAATCAATATCCTGACCATGCCGTTCGGCTCCTTTATCGCCGGCGCCATCATGCCGGAGGAGGGGGCCGAGCTGGGGCAAGGGGCCAAAACGGATCAGCGGCTCTTGTATCAGGCGCTGCACCATCAGTTTGTCGCCAGCGCTAAAGCCGTGAAGCTGGCCCATGACATCAATAAGGATTTCAAGGTCGGCTGCATGATCGCCTATATGTGCTCCTATCCGCGGACATGCCACCCCGACGATATCCTGCTGGCCCAGCAAAAGGATAACCTCAGCAACTTCCTGTGCTCGGACGTGCAGGTGCGGGGAGCCTACCCCGGGTTCGCCAAGCGGTATTTCCGGGAAAACAACATCGAGATCGTGATGGAGGATGGGGACGAGGAGATTTTAAAAGCGGGCTGCGTCGATTTCTACACTTTCAGCTACTACTCCTCGGTTTGCGTTAGCGCCGACCCGGAGCATGAACAGGTGGGCGGAAATTTATCGCTGGGGCTCAAAAATCCCTACCTGCAAGCCAGCGCCTGGGATTGGCAAATTGACCCGACCGGCTTGCGCTGGTCGTTGAACAACATCTACAACCGTTACGAAATTCCGCTGATGGTGGTGGAAAATGGTCTTGGCGCGGCCGATACAGTGGCGGAAGACGGCTCGATTCACGACGATTACCGGATCGAATACCTGCGCGAGCACATCAAGGCGATGAAGGAAGCGATCGCCGACGGGGTGGACCTCATCGGCTATACCCCCTGGGGCTGCATCGACCTGGTCAGCGCCGGAACCGGCGAGATGAAGAAGCGCTACGGCTTTATCTACGTCGATAAAGACAACGAAGGCCGGGGCACGCTGGCCCGCTCCCGCAAGCAAAGTTTCCACTGGTATAAGCAGGTAATCGCCTCGAATGGAGAGCGGCTGGAGTAAGGACCGGGCGCTGCCGGCAGGTGGCGTGTAAATGGGTTGCAAGTGGCGTGTAATTGGTGTGGAGCATAACAGGCGACTTGCAGCGTATTCTATTGGATATTTCCAATGAGAGCTGTCTTTATCTTGACCTGTATCGTCGATCAAAAACCGTCTCAAGACTGCATCGAAAGTCTCGGGACGGTTTTTTTGAGATTCTGGAATTTATAACTCAACTTTGAAAGCTTGAGGTTAGGGAAGTGGGGGGGCGGCAGATCAACACTCGCTGTCCGGAGACTTTGCACGATTATCCCGTTTGATCAGGTAGCAGAGAGAAAGACAAGCTCGGGAGAAAAAATATTTGGTGGAGAAGCAGATAGGTTCGAAATAATTTAGACGGGCTTAGGGGAAGGAATCAGGTTTAGGGAAGGTGAAACAGCCTAGACAATAGAGCAAGACAGGAGATCAAGGATAAGACGCGAAGGAAACGAAAAGACCGTGATTTTGCTGTAGCCTAAACCCTTCCGTCTGCAGCAACGCCCGTACTGTTCATGCTAATCCCACCCATTAAATTGATCTACAACAAGTAACCCCTACCGTTCCAGCGTCACGATCAGGCCGCAACCGCAAGGGGCTGGTTCGGTTGGCGCGCGATCAGCCGGCGGTAAGGGATCGCCGGAATCGCCACACACATGCGCAGCAACTTCTGCCGCATCGTTTCTTCCGCTTTGGGCAGGCGCAGCCGGCGGCGTACGGTGTACTCGTTCAGATACGCCTGCAGATGCTTCAGTCCCAAGGCTCCATACGTACTCTTCAGCGATTCCCACGCCTCTCTCACCACTCTCCGCAAGGGCGCATACAGCCGAAAGGCCTGAGGGAACGACTGCACCGCCGATGTACGGACATCCACATGCCCATTGATGAACGCGGTTAGATCGTGACGGTCTGCCCTTTTTTCGCCTCCCCGCTTATGCGGCACCAGGCGGATTTTGACCTGTTCCGGCTCGCCCGACTCCGTGACCGTGCAGCCGGCTACGACCGCCGAGGCATACGGATGCGAAAGCTGACACCTGGACGGATTACGCCCATACTGATCGCTGTTCACCTTCACGTCTCCGGAAAGCAGCTCCCGGGCATCGAACTCCCCCACGGCATGGCGTATTTTGTGCAGCATTGACCAAGCGGTCTTGTAGGTGACCCGGACCACCTTACTCAGCCGCAGCGCCGAGATGCCTCCCTCAAGCAGGAATAAATCCAGGGCCTCGAACCACTTGAGCAAGGGCAAATGCGTTCCTTCAAAAATCGTGCCGACCAAAGGCGACGTTTGATGCTTGCACTTTCCGCACTCGAATAAGGGGATATGCCGGGAAGTCAGACGGCTGCACCGGGTGTGAGCGCAGCGCGGGCAGACAAAGCCGCTTGGCCACTTCATCGCGATCAGCGCCTCCATACAGTCCTGCTCGCTGTTAAAACGGCTGCTGAATGGCTGAAGTTCCGTTCCCGCATTGATCTCCATGTTTACTCGCCCCCGAATTAAGAATATACGAACATAAGTTCCGTTTATTTCATTATACCAAACATGCGTTCCCTTATCAAGCCGAAAATCTCACCTGAACCGCCTCATTTTTTCCTAATCTTTTTTTGTTTTTTCTTCTCTTTTTTTGGAACCCATGATTTGCTTTAGCCCCACCCTTTGTTCCCTGAACGAAAGGAATAATCGTGCAAAGGCAGGCAGCAGGCAACAGGCAACAGGCAGGAACATCAAGACACGAACCCTTTAAACAGTCTCTTTAGACAACCCCTCACCTGGTGTCGATTTGTGACACGGCTCGAAACGGCTACGGTGCAAAAGGTAGATACACTGACCCCGCCGGATCGTGGCGCCTCTACATCGTTGACGCTAGAGCCGAAGTACTCAGTGCTTCGACTCTGAAAAAAGGGGAAGGGTTCTCGGAGTAGAACCGAAGAGGGAATAGATAAGGACACGACTTTAACGGAGGGTGCCCCCCATACAACATTCCCTCAAGTCGATCCAAAGTCGAAGTTAGAGTCATTAAAAGGGGCTGTCAGGCGGTTTTCTTAACCAGCCGCCTCGCACCTATTGATCCCGGCCGCCAAAATAGTCGAGCAAGGCCTGAAGATCGCGATGCGCCGGGTAGCGGGCCAGGCGGCCGATGATTTCCTGCGCCTCGTCTAAGTAGCGGCTGCTTAGGCGTTCGGTTTGCTCCAGCGCGCCGCTCGCCTGGATGGCCGCGACGACAGCTTCGACTTCGGCGGCTGGGCTTGCCGCCGTGATCGCCCGGATGCGGGGGGCGAGCCGTTCGTCCTGCAGCGCAAACAGCACGGGCAAGGTGATCTGGCCGCTGCGCAGGTCGCTGCCGGCCGGCTTGCCGAGCTGCTCCGCCGATTGGGTGAAATCGAGCACATCGTCGCGGATTTGAAACGACATGCCGAGCTTCTCCCCAAAGGCGTACAGCAGCTCGGCCGTTTCCGCGTCCGCCCCGGATGCCTGGGCACCGGTCTGCAAGCAGGTGGCCATTAGCTGCGCGGTTTTGTTTTTCGACTTTTCCAAATACTGCTCGATCGTCACGCTGTAATCGTAAAGATGAGCCAACTGCTGATATTCGCCCAGGCATAACTGCGTCGTAACCAGGGAAGACAAATTGTACGCGTATTTGTCCCGGTCCGCCGAGTAAACGGAGATCAGCTCGATTACCCTGGCCGACATGTAGTTGCCCACATGCAGCGCGCCGCTCACGCCCAGCTTTATATGCATCGCCTTCTGCCCGCGGCGGACCGGGGAATCGTCGATGATGTCGTCGTGAATCAGGGAGGCGGCGTGGATAAACTCGGCGGCCGCGGCCAAACGCCAAATTTTTTGCTCATCCGGGGCGGGGCCGAAGCGGCTGCCGACGATGACCATCAGCGGGCGGACACGCTTGCCGCCGGAGCGGATAAGTTCGATGATGCTTTTGGCAAGCTGCGAGGCGCGGGGAACGTCCCGGTCAAATTTGACCATATTTTCGATTTCCCGGTCTACCGCTTTTAAAGAAATGTCAAGCGCCTCATGAAGTTTCATGGAAAGCCCCTCCTTGTTGTCGTTTCCCGTGAACTCGTATTCTCAAGGCTAAACCGCAATGTCAATCTAAATCGCCCGGCCGGTCGTGGTCCGGTTCAAATCCAGCTGCAGGAACAGTTCCCAGCCCTTAAGCAGCCGTTCGTCTTCGGCGCGTCCTTCCGCGCGTTTGATTTGAATTTGTTTGATAATGGGGGCCAGATGGGACAGGAGATCGTATTCCTCCCACTTGAGGCATAAACCTACGTAAAAACTGTATAGATAGTCGCCGTCCAGCACCAAACGGGTCAACTCTTCGCCCGCAGCCGCATGATCGCACCGGCTGTGGCGCTGAAGGGCGAGCTTGATTGCGATGTAAATGGTCAACAAACGGCGCTGGCGCACCCTAGGTATATCGTATTGTTCCAGGAGGTTCGCCAACGGTTCGACTTCTTCTGCCGTTATATCGGGATGAATGCCGGCCTCGGGCGATAATTCGCCTTGCAATAAACGACAAGCGTCTTGGAAGAGTATAGGTTTCATAAGGACACACTCCTTGGTATGCGGTAAGCTTGCAGGGAACAAGGGCCACTGACTCGGCAATAATAGAAAAAGGGGAGTAATGCGCGGCTTATGCGCCCATTACTCCGGATTATTCGTCAAGGGGGTGAATTGCTGGTTGTCACTTGCTATGGTTGCTATTCGGTGTACAAATACCATCTTCGTACCAGCGGGATTTTCTTCCACTGTTTCTTGAGCCAAGGCAGAACGTAGTAATCCAGGCCAAACGCGCTGCCCGAACCGCCGATTAGGGCGACGCCGGCCGTCATGTACCACAGCATTTCCGCGGAAGCCATGCTGGAGGACCAGATCATGACGCCGAGGGCGACGGTGGCCGCCGAAGCGATCGCGGTGAAGAGGCCTACGATAATCATGACGCCAAGCGCGATTTCCATGAATACCATGAAGAACTGGAACACGGTGGCCAGCGCCGTATATCCGCCGTCGGAAGTATAGAAGAACACGTCCATAAACCAGCTGACGATGGATTTGATAAATCCCGGCACAGGCAGCGCCGTGACCGCGGTCGAAGCGCTCTCTACGGCCGATGCCGCAGCTTGGGCGTCAACCGTTTCCGTAACTTTGCCGGCGGCTTCGCTGGCCGCGGATACGACGTCGCTGGCCTGCGGTGGAGCCGGAATCAGGAAGATTTTCGAAGGTTCCTTCATAATTTTCGGCAGCTTGTCGAGACCTTCTTCCAGCCATTTGTAGCCGACGAAAAGGCGCAGCGGCAGCAGCCAGAAGTTCGGCGAACGTTTGGCGAAATGGCCGCCGACGAAACTTCTGCGGTTGTTCACATGGAAAAATTCATGCATCATATAAGTCCAGACTTTCGCAAAGCCGGCCACGGTGAACAGATAATACATATTGATCATGTGCTTGCTGAGCATGGCCATAAAGCCGCTTAACATAAACATTTTATTCGGCAGGCCGACATTCGCCACACCGTAGCGGCTGCCGATGCACACCATCGTCCCGTGGAATCCCGGCTTATAGGACTTCTTCGGTTTGCCGTGGACGTCCGCGTAAATGTTATGCGCAATCAGCGGGCCGGCCTGCTCGGCGTTTTCCACCATTTGCGGCACCGGACGGGTTTCTCCCTCCGGAATGTAAAAAATGTTGTCGCCGACGACGTACACATCTTCGTGATCGATGCTTTGCAGCTTGTCATTGGTGACGATCCGCTTGCGGCCTTCCTGCTTCACGTCGAGCTTGCCGACGAGTTCGGAGCCTTCGACGCCGGCCGTCCACACGATTGTGTCGGCTTCCAGCTCGCCGCGGTCTCCGAGCTGTACGCTGGCTGGCGTTACGCCGGTGATTTTCGCGCTCGTGATGATCTCCACGTTCATTTTATGAAGGCGTTTGGCCGCTTTCTGAATGAGCTTGTCGGGCAGGATCGGCAAAATCTTCGGCGCCATATCCGCCACGACAAGCCGGACTTCGCCCGCGTCGATGTAAAATTCCTTGCACAGCTCGTCGCGGAATTCCGCCAGTTCGCCGACCAGCTCGACCCCGGTAAACCCGGCCCCGACAACGACGAAGGTAAGCATCTTCCGCCGTTTGACCGGATCGGTCACTTTGGCCGCTTCGCTGAACATGCGGCGAACTTGCTCTTTAAGCCGCACGGCATCCTCGTAGGACCACAAGGTCAAGGCATGCTCCTCGGCGCCCGGAATTCCGAAAAACGTCGGTTTACAGCCGGTGCCGATCACGAGGTAATCGTAGCTGTACGTATTTTTCGCCGAACGCAGCTTCTTGGCGCCAAAATCGATGTTGTCGATGGAATCGAGCACCACGTCCACCTTTTGCCCGGCAAAAATCTTCTTGAGCTCGATTTTGACCGAGTCCTCCGGAGCCCGGTTGGCCGCGACCTCATGCAATTCGGTCAGCAGCGTGTGATAGGGGTTTCGGTCGATGAGCTGGATTTGCACGTCCTTGTCTTTCTTGAACAGTTTGGCCAGATGCTTGGAAGTGACGACACCGCCGTAACCGCCGCCCAAAACGACTATCTTTTTCAAGAGGTTCACCTTCTCGTATAGGTTGGTTGTAGTTATTTCGCTTGTTCAAGTGCCTTGGCAACCAGATCGAAATAGGATTTCAAGCTGATCGATACGCCGGAAATCGCGTCGGTTTTGCCTTCTTCATTAAAAGTAAGGGAAGCCGGGTCCTGTTTTTCCACGAGATACGCTTCCGCTTTGGCGGCTTCTTCGTGCCATTCCGCTTGGGCGCCGCCGGCTTTCATGCCGTATTTGCCGTCGATCGAGTTTTGTTTCTTGTCTTCGCCTTTGTCGTTGACGCCGCTGAAGTTGACTTTAATGATTTTGCCTGCGGCCACCACGACGTCCGCGGTTTCCTTCCAGCCGGAATGCGGATCGAACGCGTCGCCTTCGGCGTGGTAGGTGCCGTCTTTGTAGATGCCCGGTTCCACCGGTCCGGCGGCGAGCGCTTTATCCGCGAGGTTAAAGAAGTCGCTCACATGAATGGAAACGCCGGAAATCGCGTCGGTTTTGCCTTCATCGTTCAAAGCGGCCGCTTTGGGATCCTGTTTTTCGAGCAGGAATTGCTCCGCCTTTTCGGCTTGTTCATGCCATTCGGAGGAAGCGCCGCCGGCTTTCATGCCGTATTTGCCTTCTTTGGAATAAGTCGCTTTGTCGACCGGAGCCTTTTCGCTGATCGCGTTCCATTTCGCGTCGGTGATTTTGCCGCCGGACACGGTCAAAGTCACGTACGATTGCCAGCCGGAGTCCGGATCGACCTCGCCGATCGCGTAATAGACGCCATCCTGATGTTGGCCTTGTTCGGACGAAGCCGCGGAGCCGTTGCCGTTTGCGCCGTTTTCCGCCGTTGCCGGGGCGGTGTCCGCAGGTTTCGCACTGCCGTTCCCCGCCGGGGCGCCGGAGCCGCAGCCTGCCAACAGCCCTAGTACAAGAGCGCTGCTGAGTAAGAGTGATGCTTTTTTCATGATAGAACCCTCCATTTAAAAGATGTTATATATTAAAATGTGAAGACATTTTAATAACGAATAGGGTTGGAAGCCCGCCGGATAGCCGATCGGACTAGGCCTAAAGGAGTCTTATAACCTTTGTTCGAAGGCATTTTAGCATATAAAAAAATAGGTTAATGTGAAAAAAATCACGTACATTGTGACATAAAATAACCTTGCAAAATGGCGTATGTGCCATCATGCAAGGCTTCGCAGGTTTAAGAGCAATTTTCAATAATTTGAAATATTTATTTTTAAATTGCCAAAGTGACGTTTGATCCGTTCGTGCGTTTGGGGTCCTAGAATATACAGATACAAAAAGAAAGGAGTTTTAAACAAAAAGTTCCAGATAATATCTGAAATGCGGTCCGGTTCATGCCGATAATACAGGAAGCGGGCGTTACCCGACAATTTGCGAATGGAAGGCGGAACACGCCGTGACGGTATACAGAACTTTTATTCGTCGTCTCATGCTTAATTATGCGGCCGGCTCCTTTCTGGCGGGCATTGCGATTGCGAGCTTGATTTTCGCTGCGCCGCTGGATGTTTCCCGGGAAGAGTACATCTGGCTTGCAGGAGTGCTTTGCGTATCGGTCTGCGTCATGCTCCTGCTGGAAGGCGCCGTCTTTTATCTGCAGCTTAAACCGGTCAGAAGCGCCTTTCTCGAGGAGATCGGAAGCTTTCAGGTTCTGCAAAACGTATATATCAGAGTGCACCGGATGCCTTCCCTGGCCGTAAAACGCATTCTCGGGCCGCATCTGCTCGGCCTGGTCGTGCCCGGGGCTGTGTTGTCGCTGGAGCTTGCGGCCGCCGGCCGGATCACGATTCCTTCCTATTATGTGCTGCTCGCCTCCCTGGGCTGCGTTCTCGTCTGCGGCATGCACGCATTGATCGAGTTTTATTTGACCTCCTATGCGGTGCGCCCGGTTTTGAAGGAGCTTAGCGCCTGGAGCCGCAAATTGTTCGGCAGGGAATTGACGCTGGGCGGAAGGGTATTTGTTCCCGTATCGCGAAAGTTAAAATGGAGCTTTTTTCTGATCGGCGCCTCCCCGCTGCTGCTGTACAATCTCTCCGTCCAGTTCCGGCTTCAGGACTGGGGGTACGGCGCTTACGCATACTGGCAGTGGGCGGGATATATCCTGGCGGTCGGCCTTGGCTTCGCCTTCATTGGCTCCAGGCTGATGGCCCGGGAAATCATGCTGCCGATCCAGCATCTGTATGAGCGCATGGCCGAAGTAAAAACGGGGGATCTCCGCTCGGAGGCCGCGGATTTGTATTCCGATGAGTTTTCCCGGCTCGTGTCCGGGTTTAATCATATGCTGCGGGGGCTTAGGTCCGAGGCGGCGCGCAACAGCCAGCTGGTCGACAGCTATTTTGCCACCTTGGCCGCCGCTTTGGACGCCCGCGATCCGTATACGGCCGGGCACTCCTTGCGGGTGGCCGAATACGCGGTGAAAATCGGCCGGCTGGCCGAATTGCCGGAGGAGCGCATCGACGAGCTGCGCAAGGCGGCGCTTCTGCACGACATCGGCAAAATCGGCATCCGCGACGCCGTGCTGCTGAAGGAGGGCCGGCTGACGGATGAAGAATGGGAGCAGATCAAACAGCACCCGGTGCTTGGCGAAGCCATTCTGAAGCAGATCGAGCCGGCGGATGCCATGGCTCCTTTTTTGCCTGGGGTAAGATCGCATCACGAGCGGTATGACGGCAAGGGCTATCCGGACGGGCTTGCCGGGGAAGATATCCCGCTGTTTGGGCGGATTATCGCGGTGGCGGACGCTTTTGATGCGATGACCTCGGACCGCCCTTACCGCAAAGGTTTGGAGCCCAACCAGGCGCTCGAGATCCTCGAGCAGGGCCGGGGAAGCCAGTGGGATCCGCATTATGCCGAGCTGTTTGTAAATGCTTGCCGGAGAGGAATGGAGAAGGTCAATCCCGGGTAATCGCTTATACATACATTGAACCGACGGGGGTGGGAAGCCTGTGAGCCTGGGGAACACGCTTCTGATCAATTTGGGAATGCTGATTGCAGTCGCTTATGTGACCAATGTGATGCACAAATATGTATTCAGGAATCTTTCGCCGCGCTTCAAGTACATTCTGTCCGTTCTGGTGATGATTTTGGCGGGCTGGATTTGCATCAAATTCGGATTCTCGCTGGATGACCGGATCATTTTCGACCTCAGGATCGTTCCGTTGATCATTGCGACGCTGGTTTATCCGCACCCGCTTACCCTGCTGACGATCGGGCTCGGGATCGGCTTGGTGCGCTTATCGTTTGGCGTAAGCGACGCCGCGCTCTTCGGGTTTGTGAACTTGACGGCGCTCGGAGCGGTTTGCGCCGGCCTGCGAGTTTGGTTTAACCGCGCCAAGCAAAGCTTTGCCTTTATGGGGATTGTCACGATCCTGGCCGTTAACGGCATAAATTGTTTGAACACTATTCTTTTCGGGGTTACCCCTATACATACCTATCTGTTTAAAATTATGCCGATCATGCTCCCGCTCGCCGTGCTCTTTAGTTTTGTATTTGCCTTGATTCTCCGCGATTTTCAGATGGGACATCGGCAAAATTTGGAGTTGAAGCACGCCAACGAGCTGCTGCGAAAGCAGACGGACGAACTGCATAAAGCGAAAATCGGGCTGGAGGACCGGGCCAAGCAGCTGACGCTCGCCAACGGCTATAAATCTGAATTTTTAGCGACGATGTCGCATGAGCTGCGGACGCCGCTGAACAGCATTATCAATCTGGCGCAAATCATCGCCGAAAGCGAGGACGTCGGGGACGAACTGCCGGAGTATGGACGAATCATCTACAAATCGGGCCATGACCTGCTGCAAATTATCAACGACATCCTCGACTTGTCCAAAGTGGAGGCAGGACGGCTCGAAATCATGGACGAGGAAGTGGTGCTGACGGAAGTGGCGGACTGGATGCGGGTTCATTTTGAACTTATTGCCTCGCAGAAAAAGCTGGAGTATGAGGTGCGGGTGGAAGAAGGGCTGCCGGAAACGATCGTTTCCGATCCTCACCGGATCGCGCAAATTTTGCGGAACCTGCTCTCCAACGCTTTTAAGTTTACGCATCAAGGAAAAGTGACGCTCAACATCCGGCGGGCCGCGCTGGGCGAAGTCCCGCAAGGGGAATGGCTCGTGTTTGCCGTAGCCGATACCGGGATCGGCGTTCCGAAGGATAAGCAATCGGCCGTGTTCGAATCGTTCCGGCAGGCGGACGGATCGATCAGCCGCAGATACGGCGGTACGGGGCTCGGCCTGCCGATCAGCAGCAACCTGGCCCGCCTGCTCGGAGGATTTCTGCGCATGAAGAGCGCCGAAGGGGAAGGCAGCGTGTTCGCCCTTTATCTGCCCCTGCAGCCGGCGGAGACACAAAGAATGGAGACAAGTCTTGCCCAAGGCAGATGAACATCGCTACAATAGATGAAAGTATAGAAGTTGAATTATTGATTGTGCGGATAGATGCAAACGGGTAATTCAACTTGAGAAAGGGATGGATATAAATGGACAAACAAGCGATTTCAACAACTTCTGCCCCTGGGGCGATCGGGCCGTATTCGCAAGGGGTCGGGCTGGGCGATCTGGTCTTTACTTCGGGCCAGCTGGGCCTTGTGCCGGAAACCGGACAATTCGCGGAAGGCGTCCAGGCGCAGACCGCGCAGGCGCTGCGCAACGTCAAAGCTGTGCTGGAAGCGGCCGGCAGCGGGCTGGACAAAGTCGTGAAAACGACCGTGTTCCTGAAAGATATGAACGATTTTGCCCAAGTAAACGAGGTATACGGATCGTTTTTCGCCGAACCGTATCCGGCGCGCAGCGCCGTCGAGGTGGCCCGCTTGCCCAAGGACGGTCTCGTCGAAATCGAAGTCATCGCCGTAAAATAAAACAGCAAGCCGAGGGAGCCCGGGCATATGCGGGTTCGTATCCGCCTTGCCTGAAGCCGCCGGAGGAGAAGCGAATCTCCTTATGGCGGCTTCAGGTTTTATATAACCCGGTTTTCGTATAAGATGGTAGTAGAAAAAATTGGCTGGAAACAGGAAATCGACGGGAGACCATCATGAATCAACGTCTATATGGAATATGGCTGGGGGACGTTCTGTTCTGCTTCTCCGGTGAAATATCTGAAGCTAAGGTGGATGCATGGACCTCGGTGATGAGGCGCGTGGAGCCAGAGCCGGGCGTCCGCCCGTTCGGGCATGCCGCGCTGCGCCTGGCGGAGGTCCGCTTTCCGGTTTCCTCCGTCCGCAAATCGTTTAAGTCCGGAGATCGTAAAAGCCTGATCGGCCGCACGCTTGAAGGTCTGGCGCTGCCCGTCCCGGAGGCCTGGAGGCTTCTGCTGGGCTGGGAGAAGACCGACTGGGAAGGGCAGGGGATCAAGCCCGGGGCGGAGATGGGTTATTGGAGCAAGGTGGCGCAGTTTGCGCTGGAACTGCTATGGCGGGGACGGATCGCGCCCGGAAGCAGGCCGGTGCCGGCCGCCGGCCGGCGCCGCGGCGCCCAGGCCCAGCTGCGTCCGGCCTGGGGGCCGCTGCTGACGGCGGAGCGGGATGCGAAGCGGTTCCGCCAGCTGGCCGGTTCCATGCCTCCCGTCTGCCTGGCCGCGGTGCAAACCGGCGCCGCCGAAGAAGACGGTCCGCTCCTCGACCGGCAAATGTCGGTGCTGCATTCTTTTCTGATGGCGATGATCGATCATGAGACCAGGGCCGCGGCCGGGGAGCTTGGCCGGAAACTGAATCCGAGCCGCGCGGATTACCGCAGGGGCTATTCGCCGCTGGCCGAGCTGTGGTGGAACGGGCTGCTCAGCGGCGGACAACCTGCGGACGTTCAGGGAAGCGCGGCGGAGCTGGAGCAGTTGACGGAGGAGATCGCCGAGGCCGGAGGCGGCCGGCCAAAGTCCCCCGAGCGGGAAGCCGGCGCGCCGGAGACGGGGAGCTTCCGCTTGTGCCTGCGCATCGAACCGGCGGGGGAATACGGGCAAGGGACGGAAGACGGGGAGCCGGACCATCCGCAGTGGCGGCTGACGTTTTGGGCCGAAGGGGCCGAGGATGCCGAAGTTCTTCTGCCGCTGCGGCTCATTTGGAGTTATCCGCAGCGGGATATGGAGATTCGCGGCCGGCTCTACCGGAATGTTCAGGAGCATGTGCTGCTGCGGCTGGCCAAAGCGGCGGAGGCGTCCCCGGAGATCGCCGCCGCGCTTGAGGGGCCGCGCCCGGAAGGCTTGCTGCTGGCGCCGGAGCAGGTGTTTTCATTCCTTAGCAAATCGGTGTCAACCCTTCGTAAAACCGGGGTCACGGTGCAGATGCCCTCGCGCTGGACCCGGGAAGGCCGCCGTACTTCCGGCGTCCGCCTCGAAGCCCGGGGCTGGGCGGGTATGCCGGGGGACGGCGCGCAGGAAAAGCCCCGGATGGGCGTTGAGCAGCTGGTCGCGTTTGAGGCGGCGGCGGTCCTGGACGGCCGGGAAATTTCGCGGGAAGAGCTGGCCGAGCTGGCTGCGGCGAAAACGCCGCTCGTTTTTTTTCGGGGTGAATGGATCGAGATCGATAACAAGGAAATCCGCCAGGTTCTGAAATTTATGAAACGCCATGAAAACGGCGCGCTGACGTTCCGCGAATTGATGCACCTTGCGAGCGGAGCCGGGGAAGCGCTGTTTGAGGGTGTGGAAGTCGAAGGCATCGAGACGGCGGGAATGCTGTCCATGCTCATCGAAGGGGGCTTGGCCCGCAGCGCCGGACACCTCCGGCCGGTCCCCCCCGGGCTTAACGGCACGCTGCGGCCGTATCAGGAGCGGGGCTACCAGTGGCTCGCCGCGATGCGGGAGCTGGGGTTCGGCGCCCTGCTTGCCGACGATATGGGGCTCGGCAAAACCGTGCAGGTTATCAGCGTATTGCTGGACAATGCCAGCCGAGGGGGCGGTCAATCGCTGATCGTTTGCCCGACGTCCCTGCTCGGGAACTGGCAGCGCGAATTAAGCCGGTTCGCCCCAAAGCTCAGATTGTACGTCCACCACGGCAGCGGCCGCTGCCACGGGGAGCGGTTCGTCGCGGCGTGCCGCGGCTGCGACGTGATCCTGACCACCTATCAGCTTGCCGGCCGGGACGCCGGGGAGCTGCGGGCGCTGGAGTGGGGCACGGTGGTGCTGGATGAAGCCCAGTACATCAAAAATTTCGGCACCAAGCAGGCCCAAAGCGTAATGAAGCTGAGCGCCGTCCATCGGATCGCCATGACCGGAACACCGGTGGAAAACCGGCTCAGCGAATTGTGGTCGATCTTTCATTTCCTCAATCCCGGTTATTTGGGTTCCCATGCGTCTTTTCGCGCGCGTTACCAGGCCGGCGCCGGCGAACAGACCGGCGAGCTGCAGAAGCTGCGCCGATTGGTCGCGCCGTTTATGCTGCGCCGCCTGAAAAGCGATCCGGATATCCGCAAGGATCTGCCGGAAAAAATCGAGCTGAAATCTTATTGCCCGCTTTCGGCGGAGCAAGTCCGTTTATATCGCTCGGTCACGGAGGAACTGATGGCGAACATCGGCAGGCGGGACGGTATCGCCCGAAAGGGGCTGGTGCTGTCGTCGCTGACCCGGCTGAAGCAAATTTGCGATCATCCCGACCTGGTTGCGGAAAGAGCCCGCGCCGGCAACCCGGCCCTGCGGTCCGGCAAATTGGAGCGGCTCGGCGACCTGCTGGACATCATTACGGACAGCGGGGAAGCGGCGCTGATTTTTACCCAATATGTGCGGATGGGCGAGCTGCTGCAGGAGATTTTGGCCGACCGTTACGGGGAACGGCCGTTTTTCCTGCACGGCGGCGTGGCGAAAGCGGATCGGGACCGGATGGTGCGCCTGTTTCAGGAGGGCGGCGGCTCGCCGCTGTTCGTGCTGTCGCTGAAAGCCGGCGGCGTGGGGCTGAATCTGACGCGGGCGAACCATGTCGTCCACTATGACCGCTGGTGGAATCCGGCGGTGGAGAACCAGGCCACGGACCGGGTGTTCCGGATCGGGCAGGAGAAAAACGTCGAAGTGCATAAGCTGATTTGCCAGGGGACGCTGGAGGAACGGATCGATGAGTTGATCGAGCGGAAAAAAGCGCTGTCGGAGCAGGTCGTCGGCTCCGGCGAGCAGTGGCTGACGGAAATGAGCGACGACGAGCTGCGCAGCCTGATTGCGCTGCAGACGGACGGCATCCTGGAAGGAGGGATCGGATGAGCCGCGCGGGATCTTTAGCGGAGGGGAGGGGATGCTCCCTGAGCCTTACGGCAGACGGGCTGGTCTGCCAAATCGATGGGAAGCATGCGGTGACGCTGCCCTTGGCTCCGGCGGCGGAGCGGGAGCGGGCGGGCCGCGCCCTGCTGCGGCGGCTGCAGGAGCGGCCGCGCGAGCTTGCCGCGCTGCTGGAGCGCGGGGCCGCCGGAATCGCGGCGCTGCTGCCGGAGCGCCCGCCCTGGCGCGAAGCCGCGGGGCGGGATGGCGGCGGTGGCAGCTATGGCGACAGCGACGGCGGAAGTAGCGGAGGCAGCGACGGCAGTGATAGCAGCAGTAGCGGTGATGGCGGCTATAGTGGCGGTAACAGCGGTGAAAGCGGTAGCGATGGCAGCAACGAAAGCGGTAGCGATGGTGGCAGCGGAGGCAGCAGCAGCGGCAAAGGCGGAGGCAGTAGCGATGGCAGCAGCAACAGCGGCGGAGGCGATGGCAGCAGCAACAGCGGCGGAGGCGATGGCAGCAGCGGCGTGCGCTGCGCCTGCGGCGTGCCCGGCTGCGCTCGGGCGGCCGAGGCCGTCGCCGCCGCCGAGGCGGCCTGGGCGCGCAACGCCGTGCTGCGCCTGAAGGCGCTCGGCTGGACGACCGAGACGCTGGCCGCCGCCGTGTGGGACGCCTGGGCGGCCGCCGCGCCGCTGCCGGACCCCGAGGCGGCGCTGCGCCGGGCCGCCGGGCCGCGCGAAGGCGAGCGCCGGGCGTCCGGGCCGGGCGGCGGCGCGGCCCTGGCCGAGTGGCTCGCCGAAGCGGCGGAGCAGGGCCGGCTGCACGAGCCGGGGCCGGAGTTCCACGACATCGGCGTGGAACTGGGCCGCCCGGACGCGGCCGGCGAGCCGCCAGGTGGCCCGGACCTGGCGCCGTGGGCGGCGCTGCTGCCCGGCGTGCCCGGCGCGGCCCAGGGGCTGGCGCTCGTCGCCGCCCAGGTGCGGCAGCGGGCCGAGCGGCTCGCCGCACCGCTGCGCGGCAGGCCGCGCTGATGCGCCGCCCGGCCTACACTGACGGGCCCGCCCGCAGCGAGCACTGACGTGCCACCCGCGCCCAGCCAGTGAAAAGTAGCCGGTACCGCCGCGGTAAAGTGCATCGCTAACCGCGATGAAGCTGCGGCTGTTCAGTCCCCCCAGTTAAGGACAAAAATGTCCTTATTCCAGCAATATTCGTCTATTTGAGAGAAATAGAGGCGATTTATGGCGCTATTTTCTCGAATTCCCAGGAAATTACTGATTTCTTGACCATTCCTAGGAAAATAAGGACCAAAAATGTTGCTAATTAAGATGAACATGCCTGGCTGCGGATAATAAGTACATAAAGTGCCGTTATTTTGCAGGCCGACGGTTGGCAGTACTAGCAGTCGACAGTCGGCAATTCCAGCAGCCGGCAGTCAAGCGCCAATTTCCAGGTTGAGCCCATTTATGGTGCTATTTTTGCGACTGGGCTTAAAACGGAAGGGCATGCGCATAGGTGGTTTGGCTGCTTTTACACGCGCACTAGAAAACGGCGCCTACTGGCGTCCCCGGCCCGCAGGCGTCCACAGCCCGCAGGCGCCCTCCGTCCGCTGAAGAACCTTCAACAGGCGAACCGATCCGAATGGGTCGGTTTTTTATTAACTTGATAATGTTCTAAACAGGAGTGCTTCTTCGGCGGGGGGCATCACCATGAGAACTTGACAGCGGGGGGTAAACTAATTCATCTTTTATTTATTCCGACTAGTCAGTATAAAAAGAAACAGGTGAAAAGATGCCCAAATTAGGAATGGAGCCAAAGCGCCGCGCGGATGTCATCAATGCCACGCTGACCCGCATCAGCAAGCACGGAATGGATGGACTTACGCTGGATAAGGTTGCAGAGTACGCAAACTGCTCGAAGAGGTGTCACATACTACTATAAAAACAAGGATCATCTGACGATCGAAGCGTTTAAGGCGTTTCTGGCCTACTATGGCGTCAAAATCCAAGCGGAAATCGACAGCTCCATGAACGCCCATGAAATGTTGAACATTACATAAAAAAACATTTTGCCGCCGCTGCAGCCTCTTGATGAGGGGCAAAGGAAAATCAAGGTTTCGGCGATTGACGGGGTCGGTCAGATGCATATCCCCTATGACGATCAAGCCAGGCTGTTTGTGCAGTTTTTTTCGAAAGCGGCGATGGATCACCGACTGCAGGAAATTTTGTCGAAAAGCTAAACGGCTGACCTGCGGGGAATTGCCTGGATTTTTGAACGCGGTCATGAATCGGGGCATCTTTCAGCCCTAGCCCTGGATGCGGTCGGCGCTGCTTATGGGCTGCTTGCCATGGTTGTAGGTCTAAGCCTTTTTAGGGTCACTGAAATTCCGACTCCGAACGGTGAAGATAATCGCTTAATTTGTCATGATTATATTCAAAGGTTTATCGCTGAAAAATAAGAAAGTCCGAAAAGGAGGAGGATCGCTGTGCAAATCAAAAAGGTGGAAGCTAACGGACGCGATATCGCTGTCGTAAGCAGCAACGAAGTGGTTATACATGACGTTCAGTCGGCACTGGACCTTATGGCCACCGTACGATATGTAACTGGCTGCGACCGGATTGTGATGGATCAATCCCTGATAAATGAAAGCTTTTTTGACCTAAAAACCCGCTTGGCTGGCGAAATTGTCCAGAAGTTTGTTAATTATCAAGTGAAGTTTGCCATCGCGGGGGATTTTTCGAGGTATGCCAGTCAAAGCCTGCGCGATTTCATCTATGAATCCAACAGCGGAAACGATCTCTTTTTTATGCCGTCCGAACAGCAAGCGATTGAAAAGCTAAGCACGGCAAAATAAAGCGTTCTGATGCCGTCCGGGCACGAACGGCAGGATTGCCGAAAACGCCGGATGCAACAGAAGCGGGTATACATTTATTTAGAAAAAAGACGCGGCAAAATGACAAACCGGCCGAAATAGCTGCAAAAATGAGTCAATTTCATAATTCAATTCGAATATAGAGCTATAATTACCGAAAATAAAATGCTGCTTGTTTAAAAAAATACGGTTATGCTGCTTGAGGCAGGCGTTTATTCAACTTATCGAGTGCAAACTTGGTTAGGTTGTACGCAAGTATACTGAGTTGGAAGTCGACGTTGGCTCGGACACCGCGGTGACGTGTTCGTTTCAATCCATAGTAACCCTTGAGATAGGCAAAGACACGCTCGACAGCCGTTCGCTTTTTGTACAGTTCTTTAAACCCTTTGCTGCCTCTTGCCGGATAGGTGTGCTTACGCACGTCCGTTTCGATCCGAATTTTAAACACCTTTTGGCAGCCGGATTCCGCAAACGGACATTCCTTGCACTCGCTTGGACGGGTATACCGAAGTGTCTCATACTTGGGATCAAAGCTGTCGTACCGATAGGCGTGGCCTTCTTTGCAAACCGGACCATAATCAAGATTCATCCCTTCCGGCGGAGCCGTATGGTGGATGATATCAATGATCGGGTAAGCTTGGAGCGAACGAATCAACTCGTAAATGGGCGTGCTGTCGTAGCCTTTGTCCCCCAACCCATATTTCACCTTCAGCATGGGAAACTTAAGTGGAAGACCTTTGAGCAACAGTACAGCCATGCGTTGGTCGTTCAAATGAGCCGAGCTCAGTACCCCGCTGAGCACATACTGACTATCGGTATCCACTACGATGTTGGCTTTATAGCCATACCAGGTGGTGAGCTTGCCTTTCGAATTTTTCTTGGTGCAACGCGAAGCAGACCTGGGCATCGCTTCAAACAGCTCGTCGTAGGTGAAGGGCAACATGTTTTCTATTTTCTTTTCGAAAGGGGGCAGGCTCGCCTCGTATGCTTCCCGTTCTTTACGGCGGCGCTCCTTTTCTTCGGCCGAGCAATTTCCACGCCCGTAAACCGGCTTTGTCGGCTTCGTGGGTTCGGTCTCAGACACGGGGAGAACGGGCTCCATTTCGAGCTGTTGCACCGAAGATTCCTTCTTTTGCTTCTGTTTCCTTGCGGCTCGGCGTTTGGCAGCAGATTCTCCATATTGGCAGTCCCACGCTTCAACCGCCGAGGAATCGACGGCGATATGAGCTCCCGTTAAGAAACCCTCGGCATGAGCGGCTCTCACCAAACGGTCCAGCACCTGTTCGAGCAGACCCTTTTGCTGCAGCGCCAGATTCAGCCGAGAGTAGGTCGATTCGCTTGGTATACGGTCCGAGCCGGTGAACCGGCATTGGATGCGAAACTCCTCGCTGCTTTCCAGACGTTTTATGATGGAAGAGACGAATTCTATACCCTCCATCTTTGCGATGAGCAGCGAATATACCATGGCTGGATAATTTAATTCTTCCTTACGCCCGCGACGTTTTGGTTTGCTGAGTGCCTGCATGACTGGGGCAAGATCCAAATGCTCGAAGATTTGGCTGTACTTATCTTCGGGGCGCATTTCCATTAATTCCTCGAAGGAAAACAACTCCGTTTGGCGAATTGAATAGATAGGGATTACCTCCGTTTCTCTTTCTCGAGTTTGGTTTGGTCACTATTACTTCGAGATTTGGGGAGGTACTCCTTTTTCTATGCCCAAAAAATCCAGTTATATCAAGCGTTTTGAATTATGAAATTGACTCAAAATTACAGTTACTTTGGCCGGTAAAGGTTGGAGAATGCTTAATAGACGTAAAAAGTGCAGTTATTAATCGTTGTCTGGAAAGAGGGTAAAGTTTTTGGAGTAAATACTTGCGCTTTTTGCAATTATTTTGGAGAGAGCGGGCAGATCATCGAAAATAGTTGTACTTTTTGCGGTTATCCTCCGCTCCGCACAGAGCTGCGCCACCGGCTCGCCACGTCCGCACCCGGCGCACTCGCCTGCATCCGGCGCACCCGCCTGCACCTACCGCACTCGCCCGCCCCCGCCGCACCCGCCTGCACCTACCGCACTCGCCCGCCCCCGCCGCACTCACCTGCACCTACCGCACTCGCCTGCCTCCGCCGCATTCGCCTGCCCCCGGCGCACTCGCCGCCCCCGGCGCATCCGCCTGCCCCGCGGCGTGCCTACTCGGGCAAAGCGGCTTCGGATACGCCCATGATTTCTTTGCGCAGGCCGTGCATTTTTTTGTCCAGGGCGTCGGCGGCCTTGGCCGCTTCGGAAAGCTCGCGCACGACGTGCGGCGGTACTTGTTTGTCGTATTTGTAGTACAAAATATGCTCCATGCTCGCCCAGAAATCCATCGCCAGGGTGCGCATCTGGATTTCGACCTTCATCCACCGTTGGCCTTCGAACAAGGTCAGCGGTACGGCGACGATGACGTGCAGGCTCTGGTAGCCGTTGGGCTTGGGATTTTCAATGTAATCCTTGACCTCCAGGACGGTGATGTCTTCCCGGTGCTTCAGGTGGTCCAGCAGGCTGTAAATGTCGCGCGCGAAGGAAAAAACGATCCGCATCCCGGCGATGTCGTGGATTTGGTTCACCATATTGTCGACGGTCAATTCCAGGCCTTTACGTTCAAGCTTTTGAAGAATGCTTTTCGGCTCTTTGATTCGGGATTTGATATGCTCGATCGGGCTGTACCCGTTGTGGATTTTCCACTCCGTTTGGATCAGCTTGATTTTGTTCCCCAGCTCATCCAGGGCAAGCTCGTACAGGAAGGGCAGCTTCTTCCATTCCTCCAGCTTGCGCAGCTCATCCTCGCCGATCTCCCACTGGTACAGCTCCCTTAAATCCAGTTGCTTCAGCACGCTGTCATCGGAATTCGTATCTAATACGCTCAAGGCTATCTACTCCTAATCAAGTTCAGGTTTTCCCTTTAATTGTACCGTGAACGCCCTCCCGAATCAAAAAGAAAGCGCATTCACCGGAGCAACAAAACGGTCAAATACCGCGTCATAAGCCTGGGGACAGTTTTCACCGGGGTGAAAAATCTGGTATGATAATGAATATTTCGCGGGGAGGAATCATCATGAATTTTTTACAGCGATTAAAAGATGGTGCGGGAAAGGTGACCGATCGCGCGCAAAACGTCGTTGAAATCGGAAAACTTAACACGCAAATTTCAAATATCGAACGGGAACTCGGTTTGTATTACCAAAAGATGGGAGAAATTTTTTACGAAGGCTACCGCAAAAAAGATATGTCCTACGCCGAGAAGGAGATGCTTGATCTGGCCAAAACCTGCGACTTGCTGGCCGAGGAGCGGGACGAGATCCGGGCGAAAGTCGCCGAGCTAAAAAACGAGCGTTTGTGCGGAGCGTGCGGGCGGACGGTGTCCGAGGACGCTGTTTTTTGCCAGTATTGCGGACATAAGCTGGTCAAACGGAAAAAAGCGGTCATTCCGGAGGATTTGATCGAGCCGGTAAGGGCGGCGGCGCCGACGGCGGAGGATACCCGAATTGCCGCCAGCCCGGAACCGCCGGGGAAGGAAACGAAGAGAACCATCGACCTGGAACAGCTGCTGTTTTCGGCCAATTTGATCGAATCCGCGGAGAAGAGGGACAGCGAGGCGGTCCGCGAACCGGCCGATCCCGAAGAGGAGGAGCGGCTGCTCCGCAATCTGGAACGGGAACGCAAACGGCAGGAGGAGCTTGACCGGCGAATCCGCTCATGGACGCAAAAAGCGGAGCAGCCTGATGAAGAGAAGCCTTCGCAAGAGAAGCCTTCGCCGGGCATCACGATCGCAACCGTCAAATGCCAAATCTGCGGGTCTATGCTCGTCAAAGGCACCAAGTGGTGCCCGCATTGCGGTTCGGAGCAGGTTTAGGTTCGCGGGTGCGCGGGCTTGCGGGTGCGCGGGAAATTTGGCGCAGGTGATTCAGGGGCACTGGATAATTTCACCGGAATGTCACAAACGCTTCCTGCCGACCTGAGAGATGGTACGTAGTAATAATTAGGCGGCGGCGCCGTTTTCAGTCACGGAAACCGCGGGGCAACTCCCCGCTTGGCGCGGATGCCCGCTGAAAACGCGGGGGATGCTATACGCATCAACCGTAAGAGATTAGGGAGCGTGAATTTGCATGGAATGCATCGTCCATTTTGAAGTCATGCATAGCGAGGGACCGAAGGAATTAAGGGGGCTTATCTTTTTGGACGAAGGCAAGCTGCCGACGGAAGCGGATTTTTTGCAAATGTTCGAGGAAATGGGGTATAAGCTGCGGCTGACGGATCGGGAAAACTTGGTCTTTGAACCGACCGACTCTAGCGCGGATTACAGCAGAATCCGGGTGCGCCGCCTCGATACGGGAGAGAAAAGCTACAAGGAGGACGGCGAATTAAGATCGCTGCTGACCAACCTCATGCCGCGCGAATTCCGGCCGATCTAAGCTGTTATAAGCCGTTTTTTTCGGTCCTGGCAAGGGGCCGGGTCTGAATTTCTACAAAATATTCAATAAAGGGACGAAATCCCTCTTTATTTCCCTGGGCGATTTGCGTTATACTTCTGACATTGCTTAAAAGAGGTTCGATGTTTTTCTCGTATAAGTGCGGGGATTGGCCTGCATGTTTCTACCTGATCACCGGAAATGATCGGACTACGGGAGGAGCTCTATTTTTCGCGTCTTTACGCGTCCCAGGGGTTAAGCAGGCCAAGCGACTGTTCAAGCAGATCCGAAGGCTTGCGGCGTTAAGTTGAAATTTAGAGCGGCTTACCTGCGCGTAGTCCATTTTCCGATTGTGGAAAATGGGCTTTTTGTTTTTTGCGGCAACGAAAAATTAAGGGGGAAGGTTTGCAATGAAACTGCTTAAGGAGAAGGTTATGACCGAAGGCATCGTGCTGAGCAATCAGGTGCTCAAAGTCGATTCCTTCCTGAACCACCAAATGGACCCGGAGCTGATGCGGGAGATTGGGGGAGAGTTCGCCCGGCGTTTTGCCGGAGAAAAGATCACCAAGGTGCTGACGATCGAATCCTCGGGCATCGCCCCGGCGATCATGACGGCGCTGGAGCTGAAGGTTCCGATGATCTTTGCGAGAAAGCATAAATCGCTGACGCTGAAGGACGACATTCTCGTGGAGAAAGTGTACTCGTTTACGAAGCGGGAGACGAATGAAATTACGGTGTCCAAAAAATTTCTGTCCCCGAGCGACAGGGTGCTGATCATCGACGACTTCCTGGCCAACGGCGAAGCCGCCTTCGGCCTTGCCCGCATCGTTGAGCAGGTTGGGGCGTCCGTCGCCGGCATCGGCATCGTCATCGAAAAATCGTTTCAGCCGGGGGCCCGCCTCCTGGAGGAAGCGGGATACCGCGTCGATTCGCTGGTCCGGGTCGCTGCGCTGGAAGACGGCGTGGTTACCTTTGTTGAAGAGCCTAATTAATAGGGGAAACAAAACGCAGCTGCAATTATTTATGGCATGAATGAATTTCGGGGGGAACGGTTCAATATGGAACGAGAACGTATTTTTCAGCATCACAGGCATCCGCTTAAAACATTTTCGCTGGGCATCCAGCATGTGCTGGCGATGTATGCCGGCGCGGTCATCGTGCCGCTGATCGTCGGCGGCGCGCTCAACTTCACGCAAGCGCAGCTTACGTATCTGATCGCGATCGATTTGCTCGCCTGCGGCGTGGCGACGCTGCTGCAGGTATGGGGCAACCGCTTCTTCGGCATCGGGCTCCCGGTGATGCTGGGCTGCGCTTTTCAGGCGGTTTCGCCGATGATCGCCATCGGCTTGCAGGACGGGATGGGGGTTTCCGCCATTTACGGAGCAATCATTGCCTCGGGTGTGTTCGTTTTCCTGTTTGCCGGTTTGTTCGGCAAGCTTATCGCCCTGTTTCCGCCGGTGGTGACCGGCTCGGTTGTAACGATCATCGGGGTCACCTTGATTCCGGTGGCCATTTCCGATCTGGGCGGCGGCAGCCCGGGCGAAAACCCGGACTTCGGCAGCCCGCTTAATCTAGTGCTCGGCTTCGGGGTGATGCTGTTCGTCATCCTGATGAACCGTTTCGCCAAAGGGTTTCCGCGTTCCATTTCCGTCCTGCTGGGCTTGATCATCGGGACGCTCGTGGCCGCGCTGGCCGGCAAAGTGGACCTGACGCCGCTGAAGGAAGCGGGTTGGTTCCATGCGATCCAGCCTTTTTATTTCGGCAAACCGACCTTCCACGCATCGGCGATTTTGACGATGATTCTGGTGGCGATCGTCAGCGTGGCCGAATCGACCGGGGTGTTTATGGCGCTCGGCAAAATCGTGGACAAAGACATCACATCAAAGGATCTGACGCGCGGCTACCGGGCCGAAGGGCTGGCGATCATCCTGGGCGGGATCTTCAACTCGTTCCCGTACACCACGTATTCGCAAAACGTCGGCCTTGTCCAAATGAGCCGGGTCAAAACCCGCGACGTGATCGTGGTCGCCGGCGGGCTGCTGATCCTGATCGGCTTCGTACCCAAAATCGCCGCGCTGACGCAGCTTGTGCCGACCTCGGTGCTCGGCGGGGCGATGATCGCGCTGTTCGGGCTCGTGCTCTCCTCGGGTATCCGGATGCTGGGAGATCAGGTCGATCTGAACCGGCACGAAAACCTGCTGATCATCGCCTGCTCCGTCGGCATGGGGCTGGGCGTAACGGTGCAGCCGGATATTTTTGACCGGCTGCCGGCCTACTTGCGCATTTTGGCGGATAACGGCATCGTGGCGGGCAGCGTCACGGCGATCGTCATGAACCTGCTGTTCAACGGGCTGGGAGGACGCCGCAAGGCCGAGGCCGGGGCCAAGGAAGCGGAGCAGGGCTAATTGGCTTGCATTCAGGCCTATGGCCTGGTCCTGGCCCGCGTTTGGTCTGCAGCCGGGGACAAGCCCTGGGCCTTGTTCTAACCCTAGCCCTAGCCCTGGTTACATCCGCTGCAGCTGCTTCTCCGCCAGTTCGCCGAGCCAGGGGAGCTTCAGCCATTTGCCCTGCAGCGCGGCCAGCATCAGCACGGCCCAAAGCGTGACGCCCAGAACGGTCAGCAGCAGGTTGACGACCACGCCGATCACCGGCAGGAAGCCGGAAAGCGCGTGGGCCAGCATCAGCCCGCCGAACAGCATGACCGATTGCAGGGCGTGAAACAGCACAAACCGGCTTCTTCGTTCGAGGGCCAAAAATGCGACGCCGCCCACAAAGGCGAACAAATAGCAAAGAAATCCGGCGACGTTCTCGTACAGGCCGGTGGAAGATTTGAAGGGAGACACGGCAGCACCTTCTTTCACAAAGCTGGATTCTTACTACCCAATGTATGACGAGCCCTCGGCGGTAAGAACCAGCTCTCCTTCCGGCGGCGTAAACCATTGCCGCATAATATCGTTCACGATCGCCTCCGCGGCCTCCGGCTTGCGGAGGTTTTCGATTTTCCGGGCGACGGCGGCCTGGCGCTCCTCATCGCTTAGGAGAGCTTCGATTTGCCCCGTCAGCGTTCCGGGATCCTCGGCGACCATAGCCACGCCTTTTTTCTGCAGATACAGGGCGTTGTTGAGCTCTTGCCCGGGGACCGGGCGATACAAGAAAATCGGCAGCCGGCAGGCCAGCGCTTCCGACAATGTGATTCCGCCCGGCTTGGTGATGATGCAGTCGCAGGCTTGCATCAGCGCGGCCACCTCGCTGACGTAGCCGTAGACATGCACGTCCGGATGCTCGCCCAATTGCTTGCTCAGACCGCGGTGCAAATTCCGGTTGCGGCCGCAGACGACAACGACCTGATGGCGCCCGGAGGACACGAGCCGGTTGCAAATATCGCGGATGCCCGTCATCACCCCGTAAGCGCCGGCCATGAGCAGAACCGTTTTCTTTCGCGGATCAAGCCGGTTCGCGATTTCGCCGCCCGGAGACGGCTCCTTGAAGAAATCGGGCTTCAGCGGAATGCCGCTGACAACGACGTTTCCCGCGGGAATGCCCCGCGACGTCATCTCCAGCTTCAAATCGTCGGTTGCGACGTAATAGCGGTCGACGCTCGGGTGAATCCAGCGCCCGTGCAGGTCAAAATCGGTGACGATATTGACCAGGGGCAGCGATTTGCCGGTCCTTTTGTTCAGCTTGGGCATCGCCAGTTGGGGGAAGGTGTGGATGATGATATCGGGCTGCAGTTGGTCGATGGTCTGCTGAAGTTTTCCCATGCCAAACGAATTGATGACGCCGAGCGGCGAGGTCTCAAACTGCATTTCTTTGGTCGCGTTGTACACCCAACCATAGATAAGCGGCAGCGTGCGGAAGCTTTGCATGTACACGAATTTGGTCAGCTCATTCAGCAGCGGATGGGCTTCGGCCATTAAATCCAGCAGGACGATATCCGCAATGCCTTTGCTGCGGAAGCTGGCTTCGAGGGCTTTGGACGCTTGATAGTGGCCATCCCCGTAGCTGGCGTACAAGATCATGATTTTAGGCGTTTGATAAGTCATGAAGATAATATCACTCCTGTTTAAGTCGAGCTGACTTTTTTGCGGTTAAGCCTTATTTTAACCTACGGCCAGACATATAAATATAATTAATGTGGGCGCAGGGCAAAAAATGTATGTTTGGAAGAAGCTGAAACCTGATGCCGAATATGCTACAATGAAAAAATAGGAGGTCATCCAAAACTAGCCCGCAGCGACTGCATAAAAACATGGATCAAGACATTTCGCGTTCTCTGGCATCGGAGCATTTACCTTTAAACGTTCTGGGAGGGAATTCATATGGCAACGAAAGGTCACGATGAAGTTAAAGAAAGTTTACGGGAAATGACCCGAATCTTCAAACCGAAAGATCCGAAAAAATTCGTGAAAGAATATGTTCGCAAGTATCGCATCATGGGCGGCTACGAAGAGGAATTGACCCACCTTGTTGAGCTTGAGCTGGGCAAGCTTGATTCATCCGTATCCTAGCCATTTGAGATTAGTCTGTGTTCGTTCCGGCGCGGGACCCGCGTCCGGGACGTTTTTTTTCTTCTCTATCTACATATAATAAATGGAATTGTCATCGTCAAATTTTCGTTCATCATGAGGGGAGAATCTGATAAGCGTGAAAATACAATTAAAGACGAAAGAGGAAATATTGCGGATGCGGGAAGCCGGCCGCATTCTGGCGGAGTGCCACCAAGGGATTGCCCGGCTGATCGGTCCGGGGATCACGACGCTGGAAATCGACCGCTTTGTCGAGTCGTTTCTGGCGGAGCGCGGCGCCACGCCGGAACAAAAAGGATACCGCGGTTTTCCGTTTGCGACCTGCGCTTCCGTCAACGACGTCGTTTGCCACGGGTTCCCGAACGACCGCAAGCTGCAGGCGGGGGATATCGTGACGATCGACATTGTGGTCAATAAAAACGGCTGGCTGGCGGATTCGGCCTGGTCCTACCGCGTCGGAAAGGTCGGGCCGGACGCAGAGAAGCTGCTCCAGACGACCGAGAAGGCGCTTGACGCCGGGATTGCCCAGGCTTACCCGGGCAGCAAAATCGGCGACATCGGCTACGCCGTGCAGCGCGTGGCAACGGCGGCGAACGTCGGCATCGTCAGGGCGCTGATCGGACACGGGATCGGGAGATCGATGCACGAACCGCCGGATGTTCCGAATTTCGGGCGGCCGAAGAGCGGGGTGACGCTGCGGCCGGGCATGGTCATCACCATTGAGCCGATCTTTACCGGCGGGGATACGGGGGCCGTGCTGTGGGAGGATGACGGCTGGACGATCCGCTCGGCGGACGGCAGCCTGGGGGCCCATTATGAGCATACGCTGGCCATTACGGAGGACGGCCCGCTGGTGCTGACAAAATAAGGGAGAGCGATGGCTCTCTTTTTTTTGCTAAAATGAAATAATGTTTAAAGAAATGTCAAAAATGAAGCAGAGCCGGAAAACGCTCTCGCACGGCGGGGATTACGCAAAATTTGGCAGCTCTTTCGACCTATGTCGAAACCTAGAAAACGCTAACAAATCCTTTGGTGACGGGCCTTTTCGGGTTTTTGAACAATTTGTGAACTCCCCTTCAATCATTGACAAAACAGGGGTTCGATCATATATTTAATAGGTGATTGTTGTAATTGACAGAAATGTAGTTTCCGTGATAGGCTTGTGGAATTTTTGAGCGCTCGCTCTCTGGAAACTGTATGCCAGATCGGAAGAAAACGGAAGAAGTGGGGTAGATGAATGATGAAACCGTGGAAGGCTGTAAAGCGGCTGTTGCCTTTGTTTGCCGGACTTTCGCTCCTCTTGTCCGCATGCGGCCGCGAGGACCTGTCCGTGCTCAGACCGCAGGGACCGGTGGCCGAAGGGCAACTCGGACTTATCAAGCTGTCGATTTCGATCATGATCGTCGTCATGTTGATCGTGTTTGGCATCGCCGCTTACGTCTTGGTGAAGTACCGGCGCAAACCGGGACAAACCGAAGTGCCGAAGCAAGTCGAAGGCAACTTTAAATTGGAGATTATTTGGACGGCCATCCCGTTAGTTCTGGTACTTATCCTGGCCGTGGCTACGGTGCAAAAGGTGTTCGCGATCGGCGAAGACTACTCGAAGGATAAAAATGCCGTCAAAATCAAAGTAACGTCGCACCAGTTCTGGTGGGAATTCACTTATCCCGATTACGGCATTACGACGGCCCAGGACATGATTATTCCAACCGGCAAGAAAATCGCGCTTGAGCTGAAAACGGCCGACGTGCTGCACTCCTTCTGGGTACCTTCCCTAGCGGGGAAAATCGACACGAATACGGACGGGACGATCAATAAAGCCTGGCTTGAAGCTTCCCGCGAAGGCGTTTTCTTGGGGAAATGCGCCGAGCTCTGCGGGAAATCCCACGCGTTCATGGAATTCCGGGTTAAAGCGGTGAGCGAGGATTCCTTCAACAATTGGGTGGACTCCATGAAAGCCCCGGTTCAGACGATCGCCGATCCGGAAGTCGCGGAAGTGTTCAAGACGCAATGCTTGAGCTGTCACGCTGTCGGTGATCAAGGCGGCCCGGTCGGACCGAATCTGACGGGAATCGGAAGCAGAGAAACCGTTGCCAGCATCTTACATAATTCGGAAGCGTCGGGCAAGCCGGTGGACGGAAAACCGATCAAGGATAATTTGGTGGAATGGCTGACGGATCCGCAAAAGGTAAAACCCGGCAACAAAATGCCGAACCCGAAGGAAGACCTGGGGCTGACGGATGACCAAATCGACGCCATCGCCGACTATTTGGCAAACAGCAAATTATCCTACTGATGGATGGATAGCAATTTAAAGGGGGTACAAACCTTGGCTCATGCTCACAGTGTCAAGCGGCACAAGGGGTTGATGGACTGGTTAACGACGGTCGATCACAAAAAAATCGCCATATTGTATTTGGTGGCGGGCGGATTTTTCTTCGGGATCGGCGGGATTGAGGCGCTGCTGATCCGCGTGCAGCTTGCAAAGCCGATGAACGATTTCGTGTCGGCGCAGCAGTTTAACGAATTGATTACGATGCACGGCACGACGATGATTTTCCTCGGCGTCATGCCGGTCATTTTCGCCCTGATGAACGCGGTTATCCCGCTGCAGATCGGGGCTCGGGACGTGGCGTTTCCGTTTTTGAACGCGCTGGGATTCTGGACGTTTTTGTTCGGCGGTCTGCTGCTGAACCTCAGCTGGCTGATGGGCGGGGCTCCAGATGCCGGATGGACGTCTTATACGCCGCTGTCTTCAAACACTTACAGTTTGACGCACGGCGTGGACTTCTACACGATCGGCCTGCAGATCGCCGGTTTGGGGACGTTGATCGGCGGTCTGAACTTCCTGGCGACGATCATTACGATGCGCGCGCCGGGCATGTCCTTTATGCGGATGCCGATGTTCTCGTGGACGACGTTTATCACTTCGGCCATCATTTTGTTCGCGTTCCCGGCGATTACGGTCGGCCTGGTGCTGCTGACCTTTGACCGGATTTTGGGCGCCAATTTCTTCAATGTGGAAAGCGGCGGGAACCCGGTGCTTTGGCAGCATATTTTCTGGATTTTCGGCCACCCGGAAGTGTACATTTTGATTTTGCCGGCTTTCGGCGTGATTTCCGAAGTTATTCCGACGTTTGCGCGCAAGCGGCTGTTCGGTTACAGCTCGATGGTGTTCGCGACGATTTTGATCGCCTTCCTCGGCTTCATGGTTTGGGCTCACCATATGTTTACGACGGGGATGGGGCCGGTCGCAAACGCCCTGTTCTCCATTTCGACGATGCTGATCGCCGTCCCGACAGGGATCAAAATCTTCAACTGGCTGTTTACGATGTGGGGCGGGCAAATCCGCTTTACGGCGGCGAACCTGTTCGCCTCCGGCTTTATCCCGACGTTCGTCATGGGCGGGGTTACCGGCGTTATGCTGGCTTCGGCCCCTGCGGACTATCAGTATCATGACACGTATTTTGTCGTGGCGCATTTCCACTACGTAATCGTCGGCGGCCTGGTGCTCGGCTTGTTTGCCGGTCTGCACTATTGGTGGCCGAAGATGTTTGGACGCATGTTAAGCGAGAGATTGGGAAAAGTCGAGTTTTGGACGTTTATCATCGGTTTCCATATGACCTTCTTTGTGCAGCATTTCCTCGGTTTGATGGGGATGCAGCGCCGCGTGTTTACGTATTTGCCGAACCAGGGCTTTGACCTGCTGAACCTGATCAGTACGGTCGGCGCGTTTTTGATGGGCGTGGGCGTCATCGTGTTCCTGATCAACGTCGGAATTACGGCAAAACAACCGAAAGGTGCGGCAAACGATCCTTGGGAAGACGGACGTACGCTGGAATGGGCGATTCCTTCGCCGCCGCCGGAATACAACTTCAAGCAAATTCCGCTGGTGCGCGGGCTCGACGCTTTCTGGAAAGAGAAAATGGCCGGCAACAAGGAGATGACGCCGGCGGAACCGGTGGGACCAATTCACATGCCTTCGCCGACGATCCTTCCGTTTGTGATGTCGGTGGGCTTGTTTATCGCCGGTTTGGGTTTTATGTTCACCAATGACGATTTCGGCAACAGCTTCCTGAATTTGCTCTTTAATAAGTACATTGTAGTCATCATCGGTTTGGCGATTACGTTTGGATGCATGCTGCTTCGTTCGCTGTATGACGATCATGGCTGGCATATCGAACCGGAAGAGCCGAATGAGAAGGAGGTTACGGCATGACGACACCACATGCGCATCAGGCTGCGGGCGCTTTGCCTCATGAGCCGGAGAAGGCGACGCTGGAAGGACGCAATAAAATCCTGGCCTTCTGGTTGTTTCTCGGCGGCGAGGCGGTCCTGTTCGGCACGCTGTTCGCCACCTTCCTGACTTTGCGGAACCAAGTCGCCGACGGACCGTCGGCGGCCGAATTGTTCAGCCTGCCGATGACGGCGGCCGCGACGTTTATCCTGCTGGTGAGCAGCTTGACGAGCGTATTTGCCATCCAGGCGATGCACCGCGGCGATCAAAAGAAGCTGGCGACCTGGCTGGCCGTCACGGTCGTGCTCGGCTTGGCGTTCCTCGTCCTGGAAATTTACGAGTTTTACGAATACGTACATCGCGATGAATACGGCATGACGACGAGCGCGTTCAGCTCGGCCTTTTATACGCTGGTCGGGTTCCACGGGGCTCACGTTTTGTTCGGTATTCTTTGGATCTCGCTGTTGATCGGTCAGCTGTTCAAAAAAGGCCTCACCGTCGTAACGGCGCCGAAGGTGTACGTATCGGCCATTTACTGGCACTTTATCGACGTTGTATGGGTGTTCATTTTCACGGTCGTCTACCTGCTCGGAAAGGTGGTATAACAGATGGTGAGCCAGGAAACAAACGGCACGCAAGCGGTCAAACGCCATCAGCGGCATGAGGGCCCGCAGAAGCATATCATCGCTTTCGTGTTCTCCATCGTTTTGACCTTGATCGCTTTCGCGGCGGTCGCCGCCGGCGGAGTGAACGCGGCGTTTACCGTCATTCTGCTGCTGGTGATGGCGGTGCTGCAGGTGCTTGTGCAACTGGGATACTGGATGCACATGAAGGATAAGGGCCACATGATCCCGATCCTGTTTATGTTCGGGGGATTCTTTGTCGCTTTTACCGCGGTCATTGCCGCTTTATACTGGATGTGGTGGTAAGATGAAAAAGAGGCGGGTCTGATCCGGAGATCATGGCCCCCCTCTTTTTTTCACAATTTAGACAGAAAATCCGGCGGCGGAGGGAGGTTTTACGATGCTTGGATTAGAATATTTTAAATTTGCGGATGTTTGGAGTCCGGTATTTCTGGCCTTTATGCTGCTGATTACGGCGGGATATTTCGTGCTGATCGGTCCGGGCGGCGGGAAATGGGCCGCGGAGGAACGCGTGCCGGCGGGGCGGAAACTGCTGTTCGCGGCCGGGATGGCGCTGCTGTACCTGGCTCAGGGCGGTCCGGTCGAACTGCTGGGGCATATGATGTTCAGCTTCCATATGATAAGCATGGCATTGTCTTATCTGGTTGCTCCGCCGCTGCTGATGTTGGGTATCCCGCCTTGGGTATGGCGGAAAGTCGCCGTGTTTCTGGCCGGAAGCCCGCTGCGCCAGTTGCGGTTTTTGGTGAAGCCGGTGGCGGCGGCCGTGGTGTTTAACGGACTGTTTTCGTTTTACCATATCCCGGCGGTTCACGATTACGTGATGCTGCATTTCGGCGTGCACCGGCTTTATTACATCGTCCTGTTTATCGCTTCGGGGCTGATGTGGTGGACTTTGGTGAACCCGCTGCCTGAACGCCCGGGGGCGCAGGGGCTGAAGAAAATGGGGTTTATTTTTCTGAACATGGTGCTGCTTACGCCGGCCTGCGGCTTGATTATCTTTACGAAGGAGCCGCTTTACGCGACCTACAGCGATCCGAACGTGTGGGCGAGAGCGATGGGGTACTGCGTTTCGGGAAATCCCGCGATGCTGTTAAGCCAATTCGGCGGTCCGCAGTTTTTCGGGTTCTTGGAACCCGGCATCGATCAGCAGGTGGGCGGCATTTTGATGAAGTTCATCCAGGAGTTTATCTTCGCCTCGATGCTGGCATATGTCTTTTACCAGTGGTACAAGCAAGAAAATCGCGGAGGCGACGATGAAGAACTGGCGGTTCAGCTTGCCGGGACGCGCGGTCATTCTGAGGCGCGCGAGCTTTCTGGGGTTCGTGAGTCTTCTGGGGTTCGTGAGCATTCTGAGGCGCGTGAACTTTCCGAGGTGCGGGAACTTTCCGATCTCCGTTTGGATGCGGCGATTATACCGCCGGGGAAAGTTGCGGAATAAAGGCGCCGCGGGGCGGGATCATGCTGTATGACGGAATAATCGCGCTTGACCAATGGGGTTGCCTCGAATGATCGATCTAACCGGCACATCTATCAGGTACAACTATTCGGCACAATTTTATGCTAACGGTTGTCATAGCGCTTATTCGGCCGAAAAAACGAAGGTTGCATTTCTAACGGTTGTATTCGCGCTTATTTGGGCGAAACAGCCCCTTTTCCTGCGAAAAAAAGGGAAATAAGCACGCTGGCAACCGTTACATCTTGTAAACCCCCGTTTTTACCCAAATAGCGTCGCTCACAACCGTTAGATTTTTCGAGCTTCTTTATTCGATCATTTACACACACTTTAACGCAATCGCACCTGTTCCCCGGTCACGCACCGGTTTAGGTTTTGGGCCGAAATAAGCGAGTTGAGTCCAAAATAGCGTTCGATGTCCGGCAATCTATTGGATTTTTCCAACGTGAGGTGGGGGAACGATCAGTTTGCTGGGTACGAAGCCAGTTTTGTTCGTAACAAATTCAAGGATACAGTCCTCACAAAACTTTTAGGAGGTTCGAAATTGGATCTGTACACGTTGTTCCCGACGATCAGCACGTCGTTTATCGTCATTAGTGCGGTGCTGGTTGCCATCGGGTGGCGATTGATCATTAAGGGCAAACGGGAAGCCCACAAGAAGACGATGATCGCCGCCGCGGTCGCGGCGCTGCTGTTTTTTGTGATTTATATGTCCCGTACGGTGTTTATCGGGAATACGTCCTGGGGCGGTCCGGACAGCCTGAAAGGATATTATCAGACTTTCCTCATTTTCCACATCGTTCTGGCGACGGTGGCGGCCGTCTTCGGCCTCACGACGCTGGTGCTTGGATTCCGGGAAAAGTACGCGAAACACCGCAAATGGGGCAGAACGACCTCGGTGATTTGGTTTTTTACGGCGATTACCGGCGTGGCCGTCTACGTGCTGCTGTACTTGATGTACCCGGGCGGCCATACCAAGCCGGTATGGGAAGTGATTCTCGGCGTCTGACGATGCGGGGAACGAGCTAGCTGAGCGCTAACCCGAGCTAGCTGAGCGCTAACCCGCGCTAACCGAGTGCTAACCCGAGCTAGCTGAGCGCTAACCCGCGCTAGCCGAGTGCTAACCCGCGCTAGCCGAGTGCTAACCCAGCGCTAGCCGGCACTAACCCAGCACTAACCCAGCGCTAATCAAGCATTACCCAAAGCGCTAACCGAATCCCTTGTCCCGCATATGGTAACGTCCTGAGTTATAAACTCGGGGCGTTATTTTTTTGCTTGCAGAAGGCGTGTTGAGCAGGGAGGTTTGACGAATCCCCCCCTAGTCATTATACTGTATATAAATATATACACAGTAGATACAGTTCAGTTTGACGCAAAATTCAGCGCACGGTTCGGAGTTTGCTTTAAACCGTATCCGGCCCAAATTGAGTAGAAGTTTTACGGCTCAACCTAATAATCGGCGCTTGACAGGGAGGCCGGAAACCGATCGTGGCAAGAAATATCGGGAGATCAATATCCCCGCTGTCCGGACGCTTTGCACGATTATCCCGTTTGATCCGGAAGCAGAGAGTAAATTCAGGAGAAGAAAATAGGTTTGGGAGAAGCAGACATGTTCGAGAACGTTAGACAGGTTTGTTGAGAAGGAGGTTTAGGAGAAGTGAAGGCAGACCCGACGGGAGGAATGGGGCAAGACACCGGGAAAAATGAAAGGACCGTGATTAGCCCCTACCCTCTCCCCCCTGAACAAAAGGAATAATCGTGCAAAGCAGCATGCAGGGATATCAAGACAATTTATTTTGTCGACCACTGATTTCGGTTTTGAGCCAGTTTACATTTCGAAAAAGAAAGGTTGAGCGTATTGAACAGGTGGAAAGACGCTTGGGTCATCTTCAAAAGGGATCTGCACGGGGACCGGTTGTATCTGATCTGGAACGTTTTGTTTATGCTGTATATGGCGCTGATGATGAGCTTTATGTTCGAACCCGGTGAACGGGAAGCTTCTTTTCTTAAACCGCTGGCGGATTTTCTCATGCTGCTGTTGATTCCGTTTACCGGCTTTTATTTTTCGCGGCGCTCTTTTAACTACCTTAAAGAAGATTCATATACGCAGATGCTGCGGTTTTACCGCACGCTTCCCATCCCGGCGGACGCGGTGATGCTAGGCCGGATTATACAGTTGGTTACGGCGATCTTTTTTAATGGCGTGCTTTATTTTGCGGCGCTTTATCTGCTTTCGGCAACCCTGCGAAGCGAGCTGAGTCCGGCGGGATACATTGCTTTTGCCTTAACCTGGTGCGGCTACGGATTGCTGCTTAACGGCGCGTATATTTACTTTGAATTTTTAAAAAAAGGCAGCACATATCTTTGGATGTCGATGGCCTCGATGGTGCTGGTTGCTTTGCTCGCTTTTGTCGTCAACGGCTTCGGGGGGAATCTGATCAAGCTGACGGTAGATTACTCCGGGCGATATGCGCTCCTGTCGCCGCTGATGTGGGGGGCCTTGGTCTGCGGAGCACTGGGCTTAAACCTGTTTGCCGCCGTCACGAAGCGCAAGCTGGCCGTGCGGGATCTGGCATAATGGGAACCTTGGGAAAAGCGCTGGAAGGCGGAGGTGACGAAAGCGATGTGGATTCCCATTCAACTGAATGAGGAGAGCGGAGCGCCGTTGTATCATCAGATCGAAACGCAACTCAAATCGCTGATTGTCAGCGGGCAAATCGAAGAAGGAACATTGCTGCCTTCAATCCGGGAATTCGCCGGAAGCCTGAACTGCAGCGTAATCACCGTTCGCCGCGTTTATCAGGATCTGGAGAACGAGGGGCTGCTGCGGACGAAGCAAGGAACCGGGACCTTTGTGGCGAAGGTGGGGGCCCAGGAACGCGGTGAATACCGCAAAACGGTCGTGCAGCAGGCCATCGCCGCGGCGGTAGATACCGGGAAATCGATGAATTTCGGAGAGGAAGAGCTGAAACAGCTGTTTTTGCAAGTTTTGCGGATGAAATACGGATCTGAGGGCAAAAAGGGGGAGGAGAGCTGATGGAATTCGAGCTGGCTATAGAGCTGATTGGGGCCGTAAAGCGGGGGCGCAGGAAAACGATCGGCCCGCTGAATTTGCAAATTCCCGCAGGCTATATCGTCGCTTTGGTCGGACCCAATGGAGCGGGAAAAAGCACGATCATGCAGATGATTTTGCAGATCATTGCACCGGATGAGGGAGAAATCAAATGGTACGGCCACGTTCCGGCCGGCGAACTGCCGCTTGAAATTCGCCGGCAAATCGGGTACGTTCCGGAAAACCCGGCGGTGGACGAGAACTTTGTGACCCCGGAAGAAGCGGCGAAATTCCGCTCCCATTGGTACCCGGATTGGGACGCGAAGCGGTTTGAGCGGTTAATGGACCGTTTTGATGTGCCGCGGCGCGAACGTTTAAACCGGATGTCCAAAGGCGAACGGCGCAAATTCGAAATCGCCGCCGCGCTGGCGGCCAAACCGAAGCTGCTGCTGCTTGACGAGCCTTCGTCTGGGCTTGACCCGTTCGCTTGGGGTACGATGATCGAGGAACTGAAAGATTTTATGGATGAGGGTGGCGAAGCGGTGTCGATCGTGCTCAGTACGCACATGGTTGAAGAAGTGAAGCGGCTGGCCGATTACATCGCCCTCGTTCATGAAGGCAAGGTGCTCGGCATGGCCGAAAAAGACCTGCTGCTTGGAAGCTGGAAAGAATTTTGGCTCAAAGGGGAAAACTTGACGCCGGGTGATTTCCCCGGCACCGTAATTTTCCGGGAGAATGGCCCCGGCATCAGCAAGCTGGCCGTTAGGAACAATGGCGATTTTACGCAGTGGTGCGGGGACCATGGACTGCAGGTGATTCAAAGCCGGAGTATGGAGCTGGAGGAAATTTTGAAGTTATGGATGCAGGGTTATCCTCCGGGCGATTTTTTTACGAAAGAAGGGGAGAAATGATGGCATATCCGTTGGTTTTGGAAAACGTGGTAAAGCAGTTCGGGGAAAAAACGGCCGTTAATCATATTTCGCTTCGGGTGGAGGAAGGGGAAATTTACGGTCTGCTTGGCGCAAACGGGGCCGGCAAAACGACGACGATGCGGATGGTGCTGGGGCTGATCTATCCGGACAGCGGACGCATTTTGTACCATGGCAAGCCGTACGGCCGGGAGCTCCAACACGAGATGGGGTATTTGCCGGAAGAAAGGGGTATGTACCCCAAGGTGAAGGTCAGCGACCAGATCATTTATTTGGCCCGCCTGAGGGGGATGTCGGCGGCGGAGGCCGACAAAAGCCTGAAATATTGGCTCGACCGTTTTGAAGTGCCGGAATATTACGACAAAAAAATCGAGGAGCTGTCCAAAGGGAACCAGCAAAAAATGGGCTTTATCGCCGCCGTCGTCCACAAGCCGAAAATCGTCATCATGGACGAGGCGTTCAGCGGTCTGGATCCGGTTAACGTCGAGCTGCTCAAGGCCACGGTGAAGGAGCTGCGCGACCAGGGCACCAGCATTTTATTTTCCACGCACCGGATGGAGCATGTGGAGGAGCTGTGCCACAACATTACGATTTTGCACCGCTCCAACACGGTACTGCAGGGCAATTTGCAGGAAATTAAGAAACGTTATCCCCGCGAAGAGGTGCTGCTGAAAACGGCGGGGGAAGTGAACGGCCTGGAGAGGTTAGACGGCGTTAAAGCGGTGGAGCGGACGGATAACGGTTATTTGCTCCGGATCAAGGATGCGTCCGCTGCGCAGGCGATTCTGAAAACCGCGATGGAATCTGCCGAAGTGGAGCATTTTGAGATTAAGGAACCGACGCTCAACCAAATCTTTATTCGGGAGGTAGGCGAGTCGAATGAATAAAATGCGTACGGTGATCGGCTTTACGTTTATGAACAAGGTGCGGACGAAAGCCTTTATCATCACGACGGTCGTGTTGGCGTTGCTCGTTTCTGTCGGCCTCCATGTGCCTTATTTTATCGATAAATTTGCCGGGGGCAACGATCAGCCGTCGAAGATCGGCGTCGTCTATGCCGGCCAGCCGGAGTTGGCGAAAGCCTTAACGGCCTATGCGGAAAAGCAGCCGGCAGCTAGTTTTACGCTGATCCCCTACGAAAACGCGGATGAGGCCGCGCTGGGTCAAGAGCTCGAAGCGGGCAAAATCGACGGTTATCTGCGGTTTGCATCCGGGGCGGATCGCGGTTTTCCGGCGGTGACGTATACGTCCGAGTCCGGCCAGATGAAGGCGGATCTGCAAACCGCCCTGCAAGCGGCGCTTCAGCACGTCAAGGTGCAGTACATTACGAAGGGCATGCTTAGTGAAGCTCAAATCGCCGCGCTCAACGCGCCGGTTCAGATCGAGGCGGTAAAGTCCGCCGCGGAAGACGGAGCCAAGGAAGGGCCGGGCGGCAACGGCGGGGCGGAGCCCGGCGCGATCAACTATGTCGTCGTATACGCGCTGATCATTTTGTTCTTCATGACGATCACGATGACCGGGAATATGATCGCCTCCGAGGTGACGGCGGAAAAAAGCTCGCGCATCATGGAAATTCTCATTACGAGCGTATCGCCGCTGGCGCAGATGTTCGGCAAAATCATCGGCATGTTTTTTATCGGCTTGCTGCAGATTTTCGTGTTCGCCGCGGTCATTGCGGTCAACGTAACGCTGCCGTACAACCAGCCGGTGCTGGCCGATTTCAACCTCGATTTATCGCAGATCCGCGTCGAGGTGCTGGTGCTTGGGCTAGTCTTCTATATCCTCGGCTACTTTCTGTATGCGACGCTGTTTGCCGCCATCGGCTCGCTGGTGAGCCGGACGGAGGAGCTCGGCCAGGCGGTGATGCCGATTACGATGCTGTCGCTGGTCGCTTTTTACATCGGGATTTTCAGCTTGAGCAGCCCCGATTCGATGCTGCTTAAAATAAGCTCCTATATCCCGTTCGTTTCGCCCGTATCGATGATCGTCCGGATCGGCGTCGGAACAACGCCGGTGTGGGAGATCGCGCTTTCGCTGCTTATCCTCGCCGCCGCAATTTTCCTGTTCGGCTGGCTGTCGGCGAAAATTTACCGTACGGGCGTACTGCTCTACGGCAAGCGGCCGACGCTGAAAGAGCTGCGCAAGGCGATGAAGGCGTACAAAATTTGAACCAATTGCGGGCCAAACTTGTACTTAAAAAGATGATTCCTGTATTGTACAGGAGTCATCTTTTTTTAACCCTCGTTGGTATCCGTAATTATTCGTCCAATGCAGTTACTTGCCTACTTGCAGCGTTTGATCCAACCATTCGAAGAGCCGGTGATTGAACAGCAGCAATGCTCCAAATTGACAATGTTCCTCAGCGCATTCTTCGGCGGTGAATTTCATATAGGTTTTAGGACAAGCGAGCGCGTCATATAACATCTGGGGCTGGCCTGCGAAAAAGTGATCATGTTCAGCTTCGCACACGAGCGTGGGACACTGGATTTTATCGGCCACGCCTTCCAAGGTGTAGGCAGCTGTTTTCGCGACGAGTTCACTAATGCTTTTAGCTCTGTACGTGAACATGCCGTTTTCGATCGCCCAGCGGATATTGACGTTCTTCTCCATTAATATACGTATGAATTTTTCCATATTAATAGGGTCATCCAAATCGCCATGAAACCCTTGCTGAAGTTTCCGGCCCATCTCGCCAAATTGAAAGGAGAATAAACCATCGTTTGCGATACAAGCGGCAAGGCGATGTTCGAAAGCGGCTGCACGAGGCGCTAAATGACCGCCGAAACTGATCCCCATAAGGGCGATCCGTTGGGGATCGACCTCAGCCCGATTCCACAAAAAATCGACCACAGGCGAGACAACGTTTTCCCAATCGTTGCGAAACGGCAGGTGCTGCTCCCGAATAACCGCGCCTTGCCCCGGACCCTCGAAGGTAAGGCAGTTGTACCCACGCTGCAGTGCCGCCGCCGCCACTTCCCAATAAAGCTCTTCCCCTGTAGAATCATAGCCCCCGTGAACAATCAAGGTAGGCCGCCGCTCGTCATCTACGCGGTAAAAATATCCCGGTAAACGGGTCCCCTCATACGGAATTTCCACTTGCTCCACGAAATCCATGAATTGAATGGCTTGGCGGAATGCGGACCGGCTTTTATCCCAAGTCTCCAGGATACGTGGATCACCCGGCGCGCCATGCAGGAAAAATTCCGCTGTGCGGTAGTAATTGGAGGCTCTCATATAAAACTCCTTCGCACTGATTCGATTGCCCCGCTTCAGGCTGTCGTCAGCCAAAGCTTGAATTCTTTCGGCGGTTTTATACCATTCGGTGTACCAGCTTTCAAAATCCCCTTCTTTGATCCGGTAGGCGGTTGACAGACATTCGCCAATATCGGCTCCTCCATAAGGGGCATAGCTGAGCGTTCTAAGCAGCTCAAAGGAAAAAGTTTGATCATTAAAGACAAGACGCATGGTAATCGCTCCTCATTTTCTTGGATTGTAGTTGTGTGCTTTATAGGTTAATATTAACTTATATCAAGAAAGTTTATATGTCAATAATAACTTATGTTAAAATTAACTTATGTATATTTTGAAGGAGGATAATATCCAAGTGAGTTCCATTAAATTTGTATTGCTTAGTTTATTGGCTCGGGAACCTTTAAGCGGGTATGACATCAAGCAGCAGATGAAAGATAGAATTAATTTTTTCTACAAAATCAACAATAACCAGCTCTATCCGTTGCTTTCCAAACTGGAAACGGAAGGGCTGGTGCAGCTGCAATCGCATGAACGGGAATCGTACAGACCGGCACGGAAAGTTTATAAAATAACGGACCAAGGGATTGAACATTTAAAGGAATGGGTCATGGAGCCAAGCGAGCCGGGGAATTGGGATGAATTCCTCCTCAAGCAGTACAACTCATGGTTGATTGCCCCGGAAGTTTTGATTCCTCACTTGAAAAAGAAAAGGGCTGAGCATGAGCAGCGGGTGGAGTTGTATACGGACAAGATCGCTTCGATTCGCGAGCAGAATCAGGAATTAACCAGCGACCATCCGCTTTTCTCGTCCATTGCCATTATCGAAATGGGGATAAGTTTTGAGAAGAGCTGCAGTGAATGGTGCGATAAAATGATTGGCTGGTTGAAGAGCAATCAGATTGGGTAGGACCTCTTCAAAAATTCATCTAACTTATTCAAACAAACTCAAAAAACAGAGCTTTATCAACATCCTGCAGTCGCTCAAATGAGCGGCTTTTAATTTTGCTCAAGAAACATCTCCTACCAAAGAGTTAACCTTGATATCAGCCGGAGGCCATCGTCTCGAGTGAATTCCTCCAGCAAAGCGGCAGCTGAAATAATTTATTCGGTATTTGGTAAAATATCACTATATGAATTATCGCTATATTTGCATCGTAAGGGTAATCACATCAATAGAAGAGAGAGCCCTGAAAGAAAGATGTCTCATCTGACCGAATAACAGTGATACTGTCGAAATATTAAATCAAGAGTTTGTAGGTGAATTTGATGATTGGTTTGAACTTGATGAAGTCCCTCAACTATAGTTTCCATTAAATCTATCCCCTCTACAACCTCTTAGGGATGCAGCAACTTCCCTGAGACCCGGGTGTGGAGCTTTTTTTGTGCAAAATGAACTTTTATAACCTCTGCTGTCTCTTACTTATGAAAAGGGGGGAGGACATGAAAGTAAGCCATCTGGTCAAACAAGCCCAAAAAGGCAACAAGGAAGCCTTACTGCAGCTAGTCATAGCCGATCAGGACGCTTATTATCGTCTTGCCTATGCATACATGGGAAACGAGCACGACGCGATGGATGCGATGGAAGACATGATTGTTACGCTGTATGAAAAGATTGATCAATTGCGAAAGGGCGAAGCCTTCTACAGCTGGAGCAAAACCATTCTCGTCAATCGGTGCAAAACATTACTCCGCAAAAAGGCGCGGTTTCTTCCGCTGGAAGACGAGCGAGGACCATCACTTGCCGCATTGGCTGACGATCATCCATATCGCTATTCGGAGTCCGAGATGGACATGCAGGTGCTGCTATCTCATTTGAACGCACAACAGCGGGAAGCGATCGAACTTCGATATGTTCATGATCTCCCGTATCAGACGATTGCGGACATAACCGGTGCGCCGCTTGGAACCATCAAATCAAGAATCTCGCAAGGCATCCAAAAACTAAAAGTCATGATCGGAGGTGATCGTTATGAACACGATCGAAGAGAAATTACAGGAGCATAAGCAGTTTTTGAATAGGGTGCAGGCTCCGCCGGAACTTGAAGGCAGACTTCGCAATGCGCTTCAGAATGTTCCCGCTAAGAAAAGAAAGAAGAATCCAGCTTTGACATGGGGTATATCAACTGCCGCGGCGCTCCTTCTGATTGTTGGAATGTATGAATATCCTGCCTTCGCTTATTACGGAGGCAAGCTGCTTAATCAAAGCGAGTTGACCTCCCTGAGTTTTTCCGAAGTGGCCGAGCAAGGATACGGACAGCAGGTAAACCAAAGCAAAACGCTTGATGACGGTACTGTCATTACCATTAACGGTGTTATTGCCGACGATAACGCATTTTTAATGTATTACACCATTAATCGGCCCGCAGGCTCCGTATTGGATGACAATGGTTTCGTTCGTTACGGTGTAGACCAATTGCACGGGTTCTTGACTAATTCCAATCCGACTCAAGGAAACGGCAATTACAGCAAAGATGAAACCCGGTTCGAAGGAGTGTATAAATTCGAGCCGGTTAGTCCATTCTCCAGAACATTGACAGCTACATTCAGTGAGCGGCTGGGTAATGGGGAACAGGCATTGTATCCTATTTCCTTCAAGTTTGACCCTACTCAAGCGATGAAGAGTATCATTAAAGAGAATATTTCCAAATCCGTTCCTGTTGATCAGGGCGCTGTCCACTATGACTCCATTACCGCTTCGCCATCTTCAACCATCGTGAAGGCGCATTATGAATTAAAGGAACCCCCAAGATATCCAGCCAATACTAAGCTTTATGTTAATGGAACAGAAGTGAAAAATTGGGGATATAGGGGGGCGGTTGGTTCGGGATTTGAAATTGAATTTGATGTGCTTCCAACAGACAAGATTAAGACCATTGAACTTGTACTGGAAAGTTTCCCAGGATATCAGAAAGTAAAAGAACCCGTCTCCCTTGCCGCACCATCAGACCGATCCATCAAAATAGGAAATGAAAAGATATGGATTCGCAGCGTAACCAAAACCGACACAGGCTATGATATCGTGATCGCCAGAAAACAATTTGTACACTTGGAAACGGACCATTTATCCATACAAGCCGGCGGTAACGTAGTTCCCGTATCATCGATTTCCGCATCCCGCCCTTGGGATTTGAAAAATGGCAACATTCTGTGGGAGAATACGTATTCTTTTAACACCACGGACAAACCGGAGCTCCTCATGGTGGACGGGTTCGATTATATTAAAACCTACAATAAGACCATATCTGTAGATATAAAAAAATGAAACGAGCAAAGAGGTCCAAAACCAGCAACGGCGCTTGACCAAACCATCAGGCGCACCTCTGCATCCTAACCCGGTCAGCCTTTCAGTGCCATGGCACTTGGCCGCTTGGACCGAAGGGCCACAGGCGAGCGGGACGCCGCTGAACATCAAAGAGGAGCCCGCCGATAAAGCGGCGGTGCTCTTTTGTATTGTGCCGGGGCAACCTGCCAAACAGATTGCTCTTAGAATCTGCTTTGATAAATTGCTTTGAAAAACTGCTTCGAAAAACTGCTTCGAAAACATAAGGGCAAAAAATGGCGTTATTCCGGCAGTATCCGTCCATTTGAGAGACATAGAGGCATTTTATGCCGCTATTTTCTCGAATCATCAAGAAATGCCCGCGTTCTGGACCCTTCATAGGAAAATAAGGGCAAAATGCCGCTAATGGGGACAAACATGCCTGGCTCCGAATAATAAGGACATAAAGTGCCGTTATTTTGGGCTCAACCCAGAAATTTTTGGGCTCGACCCAGAAATCGGCGCTTGATTAACGTGTTATCTCGAATGATCAAGCTGTACGGTACATTTTCTACACTAACGGCTGCCACCCGCGCTTATCCACACTAATGCGCTTATCCACACTAATGGGCTTATTCACACTAATGCGCTTATCCACGCTATTGCACTTGTCCCGCAATCAAGCGACGCTTGTTGTTTTGAGCCCTATTTTTGGAGGCCGATCACTTAATAAACACGCCGCCAAAAGGGATCACCTCGCGCAGGAAACGTTTGACGATGCCGTCCTCCGCCTGCAGATCCCGTACCAGTTCACCGCTTCCGGGGCCGCCGGATTGGACCAGCACCGAGCCTTGTCCGGTCATTTTCCATTGGTAGCGCATATGTTGGCTGGCCAAGTGATTGCCGTAAACGGAGAGCTCCAGCTTGGCGCGCTCGGGATAAGCGAGCACCCGTCCGGCTTCCACGTAAAGCGGCTCTTCGGGATGCAGCGGCAGCTCGATCACCTGTCCTTGGGTCAGAATCCCGATTTGCCCTAGGCCGGAAAATTTGACTTTTACCGCGTCACGGGTGATCATCATGTTTTTCATGCTGAGAATGCGGTTCTCCATACGGATGCCTTCGGTATAAAAAAAGAGATGCCGGAAGTCGTACAGCAAGTCGCTCTCCCCGGCAAACTCGAGCACTTTCAAACCGATGGCGGGAGGGAGGGAGGCGGTTACCCGGCAGGGCCCCGTGAAATCGGCCCGCAGCAGCTTGCGTTTCCGGTAGATGCCTTTCATATTCATCAGTCTGTCGGTCCGGTGATGGGCCGGGCCGCGGTAAGCGATGACTTGCCCGGGGTGCAGCAGATGCAGCTTGTCGGCTTCGCGCAAGTCGAAGGTGACCGTATGCCCGCCCAACCCCGCCAGGCCGTCGTTGTGCTTTAGAATATCCATCATGGACTCCTCCTCTCCGTAGCGGCAAATCAGCGGCGGAGCGCCAACCGGACGAGCCGCAGCACGACAAAATAGCCCGCAAACAGCACGAGGCCGGCAAACGCCATCACCCGGATTTTTCGGGCATTGGCGTCACGGATCTGTTGCGCCTCCGTCAAAGCCGATACGGTAGCGGCGAGCTCCCTGTTGCGCGCCATTAGCTCCTCGTTTTGCCGGCGGAAGCTTTCCAGCGTTTCCTGCGTCGCATCGAGCTTGTCCAAAGTGTTCTGGTAATCCGCCTTTAATTCACTCACCTCGGAGGGGAGTTGCGACAGTTCATTGACCCCGCTCCAAAAATCGTTCCAATAGCCCGCCTCGGCCGGTTTTCCGCCCCCAAAGAGCAGTCCGCCGGCGAGCGGGACAAGAATAAGCAAGAGCAGGGACCGGTTCCGGTTTCTTATCAATTCCCCCACCTCCAAACATCAACAAACATCGTCATATATCAACTTTTACGTAATAGGGGGATGAAAAGTTTCTGAAGGGCTAATTCCTTCGGTTATTTCGGCATCCGTCTCTCGCTGCGCACGGCCACGCGGGCTGAAGCGGCCGCCATTCCCGCCTCGGCGATTTTCCCGTTTTCGACCCGGTAGACGGCGCTGGCCGGGGCTGGCCATTTTTATGAGGGGTTTGCCGGTCGGCAGGAAGACTGTCCGCTTTCCCGATGTGGACGCCGGCCTGGTCTAGTCTGCCGGTCTAATCTGCCGAAGGGTCAAAGCCCAAAACAAGAGGGCAATGGCGCTCACGGCGGCGCCGAACAGGCATACCCCTCTCCAACCGGAATAAGCGTAGATATGGGTTGAAGCGATAGCTCCGGTTGCGCTGCCGATGGAATAAAAGATCATGTATCCCCCAGTGAGCCGGCTTCGCGCTTCGGGACGCACGGCAAAAATCAAACTCTGGTTCGTGACATGCACCGCTTGCACTGCCGCGTCAAGGAGGAGGATGCCGATGACCAGGACAGGCAAGGAGTATTCGGTATAACTGATCGGCAGCCAAGATATCAGCAACAATACCAACGCCAAGCCCGTCGTTCTCTGCCCCAGGCCGCGATCGGCAAGCTGCCCCGCTTTAGACGCCGCCAACGCTCCGGCAACGCCGGCCAGGCCAAACGCCCCGATTGCGGTATGCGATAACGATGCCGGAGGCGAGCTCAAAGGCAGCACCAGGGATGTCCATAATGTGCTAAACGCCGTGAATATGAGTAAAGCCAAACCTGCGCGGATGCGCAGCACTCTTTCTTGTACGAATAATTGAACCACCGAGCGCAGCAATTGCGGATAGGATAATGGTTCCTTTTTGCCGTGATATTGCGGGAGTACCCGGTATAAAGTTACACCCATGATCAGCATTAAAGCTGCAGAGACCAGATAAACCGAGCGCCATCCGGCGATATCCGTTAAAATCCCGGCAAATGTTCGCGCGAGCAATATTCCGATCACGACTCCGCTGGTCACTAACCCGACGATGCTTCCCCTTTCGGACGGGGCGGCTAAAGTGGATGCGTACGATACCAACACCTGCGTTACGACCGCAAGCAATCCTACAACCGCTAAACCGGCAAACAGCACGGTGACGGTATTGGCGATGCCAACAACGGCAAGAGCCCCTGCGGATATTAGCATCATCACGATGATAAGCCGGCGCTGATTAAGAAGATCGCCGAGCGGCACCAGCATAAATAGCCCTAGTGCATAGCAAATTTGCGTAACGGTAATGATGCTTCCAACGGACGACCGGGTGATATCGAATTGTTCCGCCAGTGAATCGAGCAGCGGCTGTGCGTAGTAAACGTTGGAAACCGCCAGGCCGCAGGCGATGGCGAACAACAGAGCTATTTTGTACGACATAAAAGAAGAGGCAGCAGGTGCGGACGTTAAGGCGGCTCCTTGAGACGCAGCCTTGCCAGTACGGGCGCCAGCGCTTGCTTTCGCTTGGGATTTCTCCATCTTTTACCCTCCATCGCTAAAAAATGAATTTTATATACCGTTCGGTACATAATTTAACATAAACTATACTGCCTTGAAACTTTTTTTGTCAACAAATTTCATTGTGGTTACAGCGATCATTGACAATGAACACTTTGAAAAATAGAATTATTTTATACCAATCGATACTTAACGAGGATGATGGAGGTAACGATGGCCAGACTTCGCGAATTTGATAAGGAGAAAGCATTAGAGGCCGCCATGGAATTGTTTTGGGAGAAGGGGTTTGAAGCAACGTCTTTAACCGATTTAACTTCGAGAATGGGGATTCAGCGGCCAAGCCTATACGCGGCTTTTGGAGACAAAACGGAGCTGTTCGAAGCTGCCCTGCGTAAATACATGGGGTCCCACGCTTCTTATGTCCGCACCAGACTGCAAAAGCACGCAACCGTCAAAGAAGCGTTTCGCTCCTACTTTGAAAGTCTGGTGGAGGCGGAATACCAAGGGGGGGAGAATCGCGGGTGTTTTTGCATCAATACGATGGTGGAGCTGGCGCCGCATGACAAGAAATTTGAAGTTCTTACGAGGGAACATGAGATGTATCTTGCCGTAATATTCCAGGAGAAGCTTGAACAAGGCGTACAATCCGGCGAGCTTAAAGCGGATTTGAATGCGCAAGCTCTAGCTCAGACATTGGTCGTATCGCTCATCGGCCTTACCGTGCTGCTGAAATCGCGTCCTGAACGGTCATTTGCCGACAATTCCGTATCGGTTATATTGTCTTTATTGGATTAACGCGCATTCCGTTAGGCACGAATGAGAGAGCAACATAACAAAATCCGCCCTATGCCATAATCTATTTGAATTTAAACTTAAATTTTCGGAGGTTATGGAACATGGGGAAATTGACAGGAAAAGCCGCGCTGGTTACCGGAGCCGGCCGAGGCATCGGCAGAGCCATTGCGATCCGTGTGGGGCAAGAAGGGGCCTTGGTAGCCGTCCATTACGGGCAAAGCCGGGAAGCGGCCGAAGAGGTCGTCCGCGCCATCGAGCAAAGCGGAGGAACCGCATTTGCGATAGGTCAAAAATTCAGCGATGCCGGAAGCGTGGGGGCGTTTTATGAGGCATTGGACGAGGCGCTAAAAACACGCACGTACGACACCAGGTTCGATATTTTGGTGAACAATGCGGGGATCGCCTCCACGCTGCCGATTGAGGAAACTACGGAAGAGGTGTTCGACGAACTTATGGACATCAACGTGAAAGTCCCGTTTTTCCTGGTCAAGCAAGCTTTGCCGCGGCTGCGGGACGAGGGGCGGATCATTAACCTGTCGTCGGCCGTGACGCGGATCTCTTTGCCCGGCGTTGCCGCCTACAGCATGACAAAGGGGGCGATCAACGCGCTGACGTTGTCCTTGTCCGCCCAGCTTGGCCCGCGCCGCATTACGATCAACGCCATCCAGCCGGGCTTCGTGGAGACGGAGATGAACGCCCCGATGCTCCAGGATCCGGACTCGCGTCAATTTGGCGCGGACTATTCCATCTTCGGAAGATGGGGGCAGCCGCAGGACGTCGCGGATATCGCCGCATTTCTATCTTCCGAAGACAGCCGCTGGATCACGGGGCAGTTGATCGACGCCAGCGGGGGATCGCATCTTTAAGACACTGTATACTTGTACACCCGGGCTTCGTAAGGCCGCAGCGTCAATAGTCCCTGATCCGGCAGCGGCTCGCGCGCATAATTGCCGATGAGCAGCTCCGCGTCCGCTGCGGCAACCTCGGCGGGGAGGGCAAAGCTGGTCTCTTCGCCGAAGAAATTCAGGATGACGAGCAGCCGCTCGTTTCCGAACGCACGCACGTAGGCGAATACCCGGTCGTCATCTTCCGCAACCAAGGAGTAATCGCCGTAAACGATGATTTCGTGCTGTTTGCGCAATTCGATGAGACGGCGGTAATAGTGGAAAAGGGAATCCGGATCCGCCAAGGCCGCCTCCACGTTGATCTCCTTGTAATTCGGGTTGACGGCGATCCAGGGCGTTCCCGTCGTAAAACCGGCCTGCGCTTCCGCGTTCCACTGCATCGGCGTGCGCGCATTGTCCCGTCCTTTAACGTAAATGGAGTTCATGATCTTTTCTTCCGGATGCCCCAAGGCTTTATATTCCCTGTACATGTTGATCGTCTCGATGTCCTTGTATTCGCCGATCGAAGCGAATTTCACGTTGGTCATGCCGATTTCTTCGCCTTGGTAAATGTATGGCGTACCCTGGAGCGTATGAAGGAGCGTGGCCAGCATTTTCCCTGATTCTTTGGGATAGCGGGTTTCGTCGCCGAACCGGGAGAGCAACCGCGGCTGGTCGTGATTGTTCAGGTACAGGCTGTTCCAGCCTTTTCCGTTCAGCGAAGTTTGCCATTTGGTAATGTTCGCTTTGATATCGGCAAGCCTCCAGGGTTTGACGTCCCATTTGCCGCCGGGACCGGAATCGACATCCATCAGCTCAAAATGGAAAATCATATTGAGCTCGCTGCGGTCCTCGCCGACATAATGCAGCGCATCCTCGGGGCTGGCGCCGATCGCCTCGCCGACGGTCATCACATCGTATTTCGACAGCACTTCCCGGTTCATTTCCTGCAGATATTCATGGACCCGCGGGCCGTTGACAAAATATTTTCCGCCAAAATGATAGCTGCCGTCCCGTACGTCCGTCCCCGCATCCGGCAGTTCCGGAACTTTGGAAATCAGGTTGATCACGTCCATCCGGAAGCCGTCGATCCCCTGATCCAGCCACCAGGTCATCATCTCGTAGACTTCGCGGCGGACCACCCCGTTATCCCAGTTCAGGTCGGGCTGCTTGCGGGAGAACAGGTGCAGGAAATATTCATCGGTCGCCTCGTCATACTCCCATGCCGGCCCGCCGAAAAAAGAACTCCAGTCGTTTGGTTCCCGTCCGTCCTTGCCCGGGCGCCAGATGTAGTAATCCCGGTACGGATTGTCCGGCGATTTGCGGGATTCGGCAAACCAGGCATGTTCGTCGGAAGTATGGTTTACGACCAAATCCATGATCAGTTTCATGCCCCGCGCGTGCAGGCCGTCCAGCAGCTCCCGCCAATCGGCGAGCGTGCCGAATTCGGCCATGATTTCCCGGTAATCGCTGATGTCGTAGCCGTTGTCGTCATTGGGCGAGCGGAAAACGGGGCATAACCAGATCACATCGACGCCAAGCGTCATAAGGTAATCGAGTTTGGACACGATGCCTTGCAGATCCCCGATGCCGTCGCCGTTGCTGTCCATAAAACTGCGGGGGTAAATTTGATACACTACGCTTTCTTTCCACCATTTTTTTTGCATGATTAGCTCTCCTCTATATTTAGTTGAGTTTGCAACCGGTTAAACTGCAGCCTATGCTTTGACCGCGCCTTGCGTAATGCCGTTGATGATCCATTTTTGCAGAAACAGGTAAACGACAACCATCGGCAGCAGGGCCAGCAGATAGGAGGCGAACGCCAGGTTGTAGTCCGTGCTGAACTGCCCCTGGAAGACGTACTGCACCAGCGGCAGCGTATATTGCGTCGGTTCGGCCAGCAGGATCAGCGGCAGCAGGAAGTCGTTCCATGTCGACAAGCTGGACAAAATCACCACGGTCGCGCTGATCGGCGCGAGCAGCGGGAAGATAATCCGCCAGAACGTTCCCCACGTCGAGGTCCCGTCGACTCTGGCCGCTTCTTCCAGTTCAATCGGCACGGACCGGATGTATCCGACGTAGACGAACACGTTAAACGGCAGGCCGTAAACGATGTACAGCATGATGAGGCCCGGAATGTTGTTCATGCCCAGATCGGTCGTCACTTTGACGACAGGCAGCATGATGATCTGAAACGGGATGAACATCGCGCTGACAAAGTACAGATACAGCAGCTTGAAAAAACGGCGGTTCATATTCCGCGCAATCGCATAAGAAACCAGTGAATTGGTTAGCAGGATGCAAACGACGGATACGACGGTAATGACGGCGCTATTGGCCAACGCGTGAAAAAAACCGGTCGCTTCGATGGCCCGCGCAAAGTTGCTGAAGTGCAGTCCCGTAGGCGGCGAGAAGATCGACTTCGCCATTTCCTCCGGATTTTTGAGCGCGATGCTTACCGTCATATAAAGCGGGAACAGAATAAACAGCGAGCCCAGGGCAATGAGAACCGTAGCCGGCCAGTTTGTAGGTTTTCTCATAGTTGATCCAACTCCCGTCTTTGCAGAACTTTGATTTGGAACAGGGAAATCGCCACGATGACGATAAAATAAATGACCGCGTTGGCCGACTGGTAAGCGAATTCGCCGCCGGTAAACCCGCCTTGGTAAATCAGCAGCGCGATCGAGCGCGTGGACGTGCCCGGGCCGCCTCCGGTCAGCGCGATGATCTGGTCAAACACCATGAGCCCGCCCTTCATGGCCAAAACCATGTTGATGGTAAAAAACGAAGCGAGCATCGGGAACGTGATCTTCCAGAACTCTTTCCATTTGGACGCGCCGTCCAGGCTCGAGGCTTCGTAAAGATCGTTTGGGATGGTCTGGAGCCCGGCCAGGTAGAGGATCGTATTGTAGGCGATGGACTGCCAGACGCCGACGATGACGATGCCGGCCCAAGCCCAGTCGGCGTTCCCGAGCAGGTTGGTCGAGAAAAATTCGCTGCCCAGCTTTTCGCCCCAAACGGGAAAGGCGTTGGAAAACAGGTAATTGAAAATGTAGCCGATAATCAAAACGCCCAGCACGTTCGGCAGGAAATAAACGGCGCGGAAGAAGTTTTTCGCTTTGATTTTCGAATTTAGCCCAAGCGCGATCACCAGGCTGATGACATTGATGAGAATCGTCGCAGCGATCGCGTACTTGAATGTGAAGATATACGATTCGAGCACATTGGAGTCTTTGAATACGTTGATAAAATTTTTCAGCCCGACGAACTCATAACCGTCGCTGAAGCCGTCCCAGTTCGTAAAGGCGTAAAATATCCCCTGCAGGGCCGGATAGGTGTGAAAGGCGAAAAACAGCAGCAAAGCGGGCAAAGTCATCAAATAAAAGGCCGTGCGGCGCTTGGTCATGGATGATCCTCCTTAAAACGGAATGAAGTGTGACAACCGAACGTAAACGTTTACGTATTGTGCGAAAAAAAGACATCAGGCATAGGGTTTTACCGTCTGTCTTTCCACGATCGAATGGGCCATAATCCGGCTGCTTTCGGCTTCGCCGGTTTTGATCATGCGGATCAGCTTCTGGGATGCCAGATTCCCCATGTCATACAGCGGCTGGCGGACGGTGGTCAAAGGAGGAACCACCATTTGGGCCAGCTTGAGATCGTCATACCCTATAATCGACAGGTCCTCCGGAACCTTGATCCCATGCTTGGCGGCCACGGATAGGGCGGCGATGGCCATCTCGTCGCTGGCCGCGAACACCGCGGTCATATCCGGAGCCTTCCGCAACAAGCTTTCCATCGCTTCGCAGCCTCGCTCAAACAAGAAGTCCCCGTAAGCGATATAAGCGGGGTCAACAGGTATGCCGTGCGTTTCCAACGCCTTCTTGTAACCTTCGATTCTTGTGACCCCGGCGATTTTGTCATGTTTCGTCCCGCCGATCAAGGCGATTTTTCGGTGGCCGATCCGGATCAGATACTGGACGGCGTCAAAAGCGGCCTTAAAATCGTCGACCTTTACGTACGGTACGTTCTTGTAATTCGACTCCGTCGAGACCAGCACGAACGGAATTTGCATTTTCTTTAATGCCTGATAGTACTCCTTCTTCAACACTTCGCTTGAAAAAATCACGCCGTCAACCTGCTTCTCCCGCAGCACCTGCAAATATTTGAGCGTCCGCTTCCCGTCGGAATCGGTATTGCACACCACAACGCTGTAGCCGTTGTCCTGGGCGTAGTCTTCCACCCCGCGGAGAATTTCCGAAGAGAAGAGACTGGACACGGTGGGAAACATGACGCCGATCGTATGGGTCCGTTTATTGATCAGACCGCGGGCGATCGCATTGGGCTGATACCCGATTTCTTCGATGGCTTTAAACACCTTATCTTTCGTCTTTTCCGAGTATCCGGGCAGGTTGTTGAGCACCCGCGACACAGTCGCGATAGAGACATTGGCTTTATTGGCCACGTCCTTGATGGTTGGGTTCATTTTCTTTACCAGTCCCGTCTGCAAAAAATTTTGCTTACGCAGGAACGAGCGGCATCCAACGTAAACGCTTACCCAAATCTTAGAACGCGCCTTTTATTTTGTCAACTTTGTTTTTTTCATGGTGAGAAGGGGCTTTCCCAAAGGGCATTGACAAACAAAAATCGCGGTTATATATTTTGGGTAAGCGTTTACGTAATGCGTCTTGTTTTTTTGGACATCAGGAATCGGCTAAAATGGGCGAGCGACGCCCGAAAGCGGGGCCATTTACGTAAACGTTTACGTTTCTCATTCCAATTTGATCAGGGGGATTTAAGACGATGAAGAAAATAATAGCACCCGTATTGACTGGCCTGCTGGCAGTGTCCCTGCTTGGCGCCTGCGGCAATGGTTCCGGAAACGGCACGGGAGCGGCAGCGGGCCAAACCTCTGGCGGTTCCTCCGGCAAGAAGGTCGAAATCGAATTTTTCCAGAACAAAACGGAAGCCAAAGCGACGTTCGACAAGCTCATCGCCAAGTTTAACGAAGCCAATCCGGACATCAAGGTGACCCAAGTTAATCCGCCTGACGCCGAAACCGTGCTGAAAACCCGCGCGGCGAAAAAGGACATTCCGGACGTCGTAGGGCTCGGGGCCACCGACACGTTCAAGACGCTGGCCGCCGGCGGCATGTTCAAGGATTTCACGGACAATCCGCTCGTCCAGACGATTCAACCGGCCTATATTAAAATGCTGAACGACCTGACGGGCTCCGCGGAGCTGAACGGGCTTCCGTTCTCCGCCAACGCCAGCGGCGTGATTTACAATAAAGCGATCTTCAAGGAAGCCGGCGTCGAAGTGCCGAAAACCTGGGACGAATTCATCGCCGTGGCCGAGAAATTCAAAGCGGAAGGGAAAAACGCTTTTTATCTCACGTATAAAGATTCCTGGACCACGCTGGTGCCGTTCAACGCCCTTGAGCCAAGCATCGCCGGCACCGATATTTTCAAGCAGCGCCAGGAAGGTACGGTGAAGTTCGCGGATACGTTAAAAGAAGTGGCCGAGAAGCAGCTGAAGCTGCTCGATTACGGGCAGAAGGATATTTTCGGCAAAGGTTACAATGACGGCAACACCGCTTTCGCCAAAGGCGAATCCGCGATGTATCTGCAAGGGGTATGGGCGATACCGGAAATTCAGAAGGCCAACCCGTCGATCGAACTCGGCGTGTTCCCGCTCCCGGCGACCAATGATCCGGCGCAAAACAAAGTGATTTCCGGGGTGGACACGCTGCTGACGGTATCGAAAAATACGAAGCATCCCGAAGAAGCGATGAAATTCGTTCAATTTTTGCTGCAGCCCGATAATGTGAAGCAATATATCGACGAACAGAAGGCGTTCCCGGCGATCACCGGGGTTACGCAGGACGATCCGATCATGGACGGCTTCAAGGAAGCGTTCACGGCCGGGCAAATTTCCGACTTCGCGGACCATTACATTCCGGGGGCCATGAAGCTAGACTCTCTGATTCAGGGGTTCTTGCAAAAGAAGGATGCCGCTGCCTATTTGAATCAGCTGGACACGGAGTGGGATAAGGTCGCCGCCCGGAAGTAAAAAAGTGTTGCCATCGGGCAACGTGCGGCAGGGCCGCCCAGGCTAACTTGCGAATTGGATTGCGGACATGCGTTTCTACCTCCTATAATTAGGATGGAATCGTGCTAAGAACGGGACAAAAGCGTGGCAATTATGAGGTTACTGAAACTTTCATCCCGGAGAATTCGTTATATTAGCATCATTCGATCATAGACAAGGTAAGGGGAAAATCGACATGCCCACAGCATCTTTGCCCAGCCGGACCTCGGTTAAACGGGGGAAACGGGGCCAAAAACGCAAGAAAACGCCAAAAAGACGAAAACGCGGCTTTATCTATTTTTCCTCTTTAACGTTTCTGGTGATGTTATGGATCGGAATGGCGGCCATGATATGGCTGTTCTTTACGCCTTCCGGCAATAACGTCCGGTTCCTTATGGCCGATACCTTGATTACGACGCAGCACCGCCATTGGGCCAAATACATTATCGGGCAAGCGGAGCTGGACAAGCGGGTGGCCGCCTATCAGGCCCAGTTTGAGCAGATGGGCGAAGAGAAGGATACCCATACGATCGCAGCCCCGCAGCAGGAAGAAACCAAAGAAGAAAAACCGCTTGTCGAAATCGAAGAGGTTTCAGGCAGCGGCTATCACGGATACGTCTTGACCGTCAACGATCCGACGAAAATCCGGCTTGGCGTTCCGGCCAAACGCGGCAAAGGCGAGAAGGTCTCCAGCATGGTGCAGCGGACCGGAGCCGTCGCCGGCGTCAATGGCGGGGGATTTGCCGACCCGAATTGGAAAGGCAACGGCTTTAAGCCGATCGGGGTCGTGATTTCGCAAGGCAAGATTTATTACAACGGCCTCGGCTCCAAAACGTCCACCCAGGTGGTGGGGCTGGACAAGCAGGGGAAGATGATCGCCGGAAAATATACACTGAAAGAGTTGGAAGAGCTTGGGATTCAGGAAGCCGTCACGTTCCAGCCGCGGATCATCGTCAACGGCAAGGGACAGATCCGCAATCAAAAAGAAGGCTGGGGCATCGCACCGCGAACGGCGATGGGGCAAAGGGAAGACGGGGCGATACTGTTCGTCGTGATCGACGGGCGCCAGCCGGGCTACAGCATCGGTGCAAGCTTGTACGACGTGCAGCAGGTCATGCTGGAGCACGGCGCGGTCATCGCCGCCAATCTGGACGGCGGGTCGTCCACCGTGTTGGTGAAAGAAGGCGGGGAAATCGTCAACAAGCCGTCCTCGGAATACGGGGAACGGTATCTCCCTACCGCCTTTCTCGTCTTCGAGCACCCGGAACAGGCCGACATCCCCAATATTTGGGAAGGGCTGCGGCCGCAGGATATCGACCCGGGCAAAAAATAAAATCCGGCGTCTAGGCTGTCCAAGCAGACAAATCTGCTGTTGGGCGGCCTTTTTTTGTCTTAGAGAGAAGCCCCCCTCATAAAATAGCGGAACTTTATAGTCTTATTTTCCGGAATGAAGCGTGTTCATTGCACTTAGCGGAATCTTTTGGCCTTATTTTCCAATGAACAGTGAAAAAAGCAGCCATCTCCCTGCGGCTTGAGAAAACAGCGCCATTAAACTCCTCTATTTATCTAAAAATGGGTGATACCGTCGAAATAGCGACATTTTTTCCCTTTATGTTTTCGCTTGAGTTTTAAAACCGTCAGCTAATGCTTGTTCCAAAAGAAGCGCTGCCGGTATTTTCGCGGCGACAGGCCTTCCATTTTCGTGAAGCAGGCGGTGAAATAGGAGGCCGTGTTGAAGCCAACCTGCTCGGCGATCCGCTCCACGGTCAGGTCCGTTTGCAGCAGCAGCAGCTTGGACTGCTGGATGCGCAGGCGCAGCAAATATACGGCCGGCGGGCAGCCGAACACCTTTTGCATGCAGCGGGCGATATAGACGGGATGGAAGTTGATGCTTTCGCCCAGCTTTGTCGCGGAAAAGGGCTCGCGGTAATGCTTGCGCAGGTAGGAGGCGGCCGCATCCGCGCAAACCGATTGCGGGGACGGCGCGTCTCCGCCGGCGGAGGCGGAAAGCTGGACGATAACCTCCTGAAACAAGGCCTGCTGCCTGAGCCGGACGCCGCTTATATGGATGCTCCGGTTCATCTCCGTCAACTCGCCGATCGCGGCGGCCAGCTTTTGCGGTTGAGCGAGCTTCATGAACTGGGGGAGCGGAACCGTATAAGGCGCCACGGAGAAAGGGCGTAAAGCCGGCGGCCCCGGCGTTTCCTTGTCCGCATAGCTTCCCTGCTGCTGCCGGTATTCCTCCTCTTCGACGACGCGCCAATCGCCGAGAATTTGAAAATGCAGCCAATGATGCAGCGTCTCTTCCCGGCAGCCCTCCACGGCGTAATGATAGCAATCCGGACGGAGGATCAAGGCGTGGCCGGATTCGACTTCATAATCTCTGCCCTCCTCCCCGACGTACAGGCAGCCGGAAACGACGACGAGCAGGTCGAACGCGCCGATATTTTGCCGGCTGGGATGTTTGCCCCCCACCGGCAGCAGCGTAGAGCCGCTGACGATATAATGCGGCAGGGGAGGCGCGGTAAATTCGATGATCGGAGGCATAATACGCCAGCTCCTCTGAGGTTGGAATATTGAAAGTTTGAGTTGATTCGTTGATACATTAATTACAATATAGCATTTATAATGTGTTTCATGCTAACAAGACAGAAGTGAGCGCGATTATCCGCTCCCCGTACTACAGGAGGTTGTAATAATGAAGAAAATCAAGGGCGGCGAAAGAGACCGGTTCTCCCTTTGGCTGCTCGCCTGGCCGATTTTTATCGAGCTGTTTCTGCAAATTTTGCTCGGCACCGTCGATACGCTGATGGTCAGCCGGATTTCCGACAACGCGGTTGCCGTCGTCGGTTTCTCCAATCAGCTGTTTAACGCGCTTACGACGCTGTTTGCCACCATCGCCAGCGGCGCCGGCATCGTGATCGCGCAAAAAATAGGCTCCGGCCGGGAAGAGGACGCCCGGACCGTAGCGATTATCGCCTTTAAAGTAACGGCGTATATCGGCATCTTCCTCAGCGTGTTGCTGATCGCCGTGCCGAAACCGATCGCCCGGGCGCTGCAGCTTCCGGAAGAATTGCTGCCGATGGCGGAGGTGTACATTTCGATCGTGGGCGGCGGCATGATCCTGACCGCGATGATCTCCATGCTCGGAACGGCGATCCGCAATACCGGAAACACGAAAGGACCGATGTACACGGCGGTGGGGATGAACATCATCCATATCGCGATGAACTATTGCTTTATTTTCGGCGCCTTCGGTTTTCCGCAGTGGGGATTGACCGGGGTGGCCATCTCGACCGTGATCAGCCGGCTGATTGCAACGGTAGTCCTGCTGCTGATTTTCCTCGGCACCTTTCAGCGGCGCATCGGCTTTAAAGATTTGCCGGTTTTCGACCGCAAGCTGTTCAAGGAAATTTTAGTCATCGGTTGGCCGCTGGGCGTCAATTCGGCCAGCTGGGTATTTTCGCAGCTTGCGATCTTCTCGTTCCTCGCTATCCTCGGTTCCACCGAGCTCGCGGCAAGGACGTATATGAACACGCTGGAATCGTTTTGCTTCATGCTCGGCTTCTCTCTGGCGATGGCGGCGCAAATCCAGATTGCCCACCTGTACGGCGCAGGCAAAACAAAGGAGGCTTACCGGGCGGTCTACCGCGTGCTGGCCTTCGGACTTCCGCTGGTGATCGTCAACGCTTTTATTCTCGTATTGATCGGCCCGGCGCTGATGGGCGTGTTTACGAAAGATCCGGAGATTTTGGCGCTTTGCGTTTCGCTGCTGTGGCTGAATTTGTTGCTCCAGCCGGGCAAAATGGTCAACATGGCGATCGGCAACTCGCTGAACGCGGTCGGGGATACGAAATATACGATGGTCATCTCCCTGATTTTCATGTGGCTGATCGCCACCGGCTGCTCCTATTGGTTTGGCGTTTCCATGGGCTGGGGCATCATCGCGATCTATCTTAGCATGATCACCGATGAATACGTGCGCGGCATCCTCTCGTACTTCCGCTGGCGGGGCCGCAAATATTTGCGGATGAAGGAAGCCGACCTGAGCCGGGAAGAGCAGCCGCCGGGAGGCGCCCCGCTGGACGGCGTGGCGAGCCCGGCATTGTGAAGCGGCGCTGGTGTCCGTTAGAATCCGCAGCTTCGCGAAGATATAGCGCCAAGCCGAGCCCCAAACCCGGGCGAAACAAAAAAGCTGCCCCAGCCTGGAGCGGCGGTCTCCTGTTTTACAACAGAGGCAGCTCGCCTAGCGCCATGGGGCAGCTTTCTTTTTATAAGTTATTGCTTCTCTTCCTTAACACGGTCCGGGAGCTGCTGGACGTAGCTGTCGGAGAGGCGGAGCAGCTCCAGCGCCCGGTTGTATTCGTCTTCCGTCGTCAAAGCTTGGCTTACGCCGTCTTTGGCCAGCGGGTATTGGGTCCCGTCGTTGTACCAAACCCCCGGCATAAACAACGCCTTGTTGTTGAGGAACGAACCGGAAGGCAGGTAGTAACGCTGCGGCAGCAGATTGTATTCCGTTTGATTCAGGATGTCCTCGCCGAAATGAATGTGATCGTGGAGCGAAACCCCCAACAGGTTGGCGACCGTCGGCAAAATATCAACCTGGCCGCCGACGTTCTCCATCTCCTTCGGAGATTGGCCGGGGACGGAAATGATCAGCGGGATGTTGATCATGTCGATATAGCTGTATTCCCGGCCATAGATTTCCTGCATCAGCTCCAGGCCGTGTTTGTCCAGGGAATACATCGGCAGGCCGAGGTGGTCGCCGTAAATGACGACAACGCTGTTATCCCAAATGCCTTTTTGCTTCAGATCGTCGATAAACTGGCCGAGGGCGTAATCGGCGTAGCTTTGCGCCCGCAAATAGTCGCCGACCATATTGTCCTGATATCGTTCCGGCAGCTGGATTTTGTCCTTTTCATGCGGCGTCGTAAACGGATGGTGCGCCGTCATCGAAATGACTTGAGCGTAGAATGGCTTGCCGCCCAGCTGCATTTTATCCAGCTCATCCGCGGTTTTCTTGTACAGCACTTCGTCGGAAGGGCCGAAGAAAACCGTATCCTCCGTGCCGAAAAACTTCTGGTCGTAGTAACGGTCCCAGCCTAGAGCGGCGTATAGTTCCCCGCGGTTCCAGAAATCGACCGCATTGGTGTGGAAGGTAGCGGTGTCGTACCCCTGCGACTTCATCAATTTCGGCAGGCTGGGCAGCTCCTTGTCCGGATAGTTTTGCGTGGCCGCCTCATTATAGGGAATGTAGAACGAGGTGTTCACGACGAATTCGGCGTCCGAGGTGTTGCCTTGTCCGACCATTTGATAAAAATGCTTGAAATAGGTATTGTCCTTCACGAGCCGGTTCATGACCGGCGTCACTTCCTGGCCGTCGACTTTCAGGTTGATCAGGAAGTTTTGGAACGATTCCAGCTGGATGATGATCAGGTTTTTGCCTTTGGCCGCGCCGAAATATTTCGGGTGGGCCGGCTGCGCAATCCCTTTAAGCTGGTCGATTTTGGTTTGGTTAATCTGTTTGCTGTCGACGAGATCTTCTTTTTTGCCGGAAAAAATCGTGTACGCTTCGTAGTTCAGGATGCCCATTTTCTCCGCTTGCTTAATTTCGTTCATGCTGGCGCGGTTAGGCCATACGTTGAAGATACACAGGAGGACCGAAGCAGCAAAAATACCCGCGATTACGCCGGTGCTGGTCTTTTTTAAATTGAAAAAGCTTTTGAGCTGCTCGGCTCTTTTTTTGCGCAGCAGCCAGTAGCTGATGATGACGATATCGAGAAAAATCAGCAGATAGTACGGCGCCAGCAAGGAAAATACGCTGTGTTTGACCGCGGTAACCTGATTGACCTGCTCCAGGGCATGGTAATTAACAATGACCCCGTAATATTTATGATACATAACTGCGGCGAAAAATATGGCGGTGACGATGAAGTTGACGGTCAGATAGAGGCCGATTTTACGCTTGGAAGAAAACCATTCGATCAGGCAAAACAGCGCCCAAATGAAAGGAATTTCCCTCAGCAGAGGCCCCCAGGCGGGAACTTCGTCAAAGATGGTGATCCAAACGACGTAAATTTTCAATATCATGATGACGGAGAAAAAGACAAACGGCTTAATGTTGGCCAGCCGGATGCGATTGAATTGTAACACGACGTTTCCTTCCTTTCCGCTTTGTTACGTAGTTCGCTATTTAATACTGGCTTTACATTTTTACACCCCTAATATAATACATGAATTAGGAGAAAGAATAAAATAATTCAATTCACTCATTTAACAAGATACCCCAAACATGGCTTCGTTAACATCGCGTTAGTTCTCATTATTGACTTGTTACGGCGGTTTTTGCTAAATTAGAGGTATCCTTCTGACGGGAGAGATTTTAATGTCGGTGAATGTTCTTAACTAATCAATTTCATATGGACCGAAAGCAGGTTTTCAGGGACGCATTCAGGGCGACTTCGCGGCCGTTTGAGCTTAGGAGCATACGTCTGTTTGAACGTACTCTTGTTTCGGTCTGTTGAATTTAGTTAAGAACACACGCGGAACATCATGCAAGCGCCTTTGGCCGCTGCCTGCTTATGGAATGTAAAGCCGTGCTGTATTCAGCGCGGCTTTTTTGCATTTTGCGGGAACGCAGGCATATAGCGGAAGAGGTGTGGGCAAAGGATGGCATTCGTGCTGTCCTTTGCCTTTTTTTGTGCTCTCGGATAGAAGGATGAACCGAAAATGAGGAGGTTTTGGACATGGAAAAATTTTCGCTGCACATGCTGGAATACGAAAGCATCAAACAGGAGCTGATGAGCTACGCCGTATCGTACGAAGGGCGAAACCGGATCGCGGAGCTGACGCCGCTGGAGGAGAAACGGCTGATCGAACGGGCGATCGCGGAAACGGCGGAGGCGCTTGCGCTATATGGAAAAGGGGCCAGCGTTCCGCTCCCTTCGCTGGATGGAATCGAGCTGGTAGCCTCGCTGCTGGGCACCGGCTACCTGTTCACCGAGCAGGACTTAACGGCGGTGCAAACCTTTCTTCACAGCTGCGGCCAACTGAAGAAGTATATGGCCTCCAAAGGCGAGCTGGCCTGGCAAATCGGTGTTTACGCGCACGATCTGCGGGATTTGCCCGCGCTGCAGCAGGAAATTTTGCGCTGCATCCGGCACGGGGTGATCACGAATGAAGCGAGCCGGGAGCTGGAGAAAGTCCGCAAACGGATCGCGGTCGTGAAAGAGCGGATTCAGAAGAAGCTTCAGTCCGTGATGGCCCGCCATGCCGCGATTTTGCAGGAAAACATCGTCAGCGTGCGCGGCGGCAGGTACGTCATCCCGGTCAGGAAGGATTACTACAAGCAGGTGAACGGCCGTATGCTGGACCAGTCCACCAGCGGGCAAACGGTGTTTATCGAGCCCCAGGAGGTGTCGGCGCTGCAAAGCGAGCTGGAATTGCTGCAGGGAGAAGAGGCGCGGGAGGAAGCCAAGGTGCTCGGCTACCTGGCGGAGCTGGTCGAGCGGGAAGCCGAGGCGATATACCGGAATATTGAAATTACGGGGACGTACGATTTCATCTTCGCCAAAGCGAAATATGCGGCGGCGATCGGCGGCAGGGCGGTGGAGATCTGCGAGGACGGTTACACCGTGATTCGCGAGGCCAAGCATCCGAAGCTGCTGCAGGCGATGGTTCCGCTGGACGTGGAGATCGGCCGGTCATACCGGACGCTGATTATCACCGGACCGAATACGGGCGGCAAAACCGTCGTGTTGAAGACGTTCGGACTGCTGGCCCTGATGGTCCAGTCCGGGCTGCTCGTGCCGGTGGCCCCCGGCAGCCGGTTCGCGGTGTACCGCGGCATTATGGCCGTGATCGGCGACGGGCAAAACCTGGAGCAGTCGCTCAGCACCTTTTCCGCGCAAATCAGCGCGCTTGTTACAATGCTGCGCGAAGCCGGGCCGTCCACGCTGCTGCTCATCGACGAACTGGCGGCGGGAACCGACCCCGGCGAAGGCATCGCCCTGTCGATCGCCATCCTTGAGGAGTTCGCCCGCAAAGGGGCGACGGTGCTGGTGACGACGCATTTTAACGAGCTGAAGACGTTTGCCTCCCGGGCGCAAGGCTTCCAGAACGCGCGCATGGAATTCGACGCCGAGACGCTGCGTCCGCTGTACCGGTTGACGATCGGCCAGGCCGGCCGCAGCTACGCGCTGGAGATCGCGAGCCGGCTGGGGATCGCCCCGGGCATCGTGGAGCGGTCGCAGCATATCGTCAGCCGCCAGGCAGCCGAAGGGACCGGAGGCTCGGTGCTATGGGACGACATTTTGCCGGAGCCTGTGCCGCCACCGGAGCAGGAGCTGGCGCATGGGATGGAGCAAGGCTCGGCGACGTGGTCGATGCAGACGCCGGCGCAGGAACTTGCGCTGGACCTGGCGCAGAGGCCGGTACGCCCCGTGTCACCACCGGAGCCGCCGCAGCCTATGCGGGCCGATGCTGTGAAAGCGGCGGGGCCTAGAGGGGCTGCGGCCGGCGCGGAACCCGGGCCTGCCTCAGTTGGGCATGCTTTAGCTGGGCCTGCCTCACCGGGGGATGCCTCACCCGGGCAAGCTGCCTCCGAGCCAGGACCGGAACAAGCCGGGCCGGACAAGAGCGGGCTGCAGGGCCAGCCGGAACTTGCCTCTTCTGACCCGGAGCAGCCGGCGAAAAAGAAACCCCAGGCCTTCGAGGTGGGCGATGCGGTGATAGTCACTTCGATCGGGAAGGTCGGTATCGTCAGCGCGCCGCAGGACAACCGGGGCATCGTCGAGGTGCTCGTGCAGAAGCAGCTGATCAAGGTCAACCATAAACGGCTCAAGCCCTACATCAAAAAAGAAGAACTGTATCCCGACGATTACGATTTCGATATTGTGTTCGACACCAAGGAAAACCGCAAAAAGCGGAAGCTGATGGGCAAACGGCACGTAGAAGGCTTGGAGATCGTCCGGAGACCGGGCGAGAACTAGGTTGAACTAAAAAGAAGCATCCCAGTCCGCCGTATAGCGGTGAGGATGCTTCTTCTGTTTCAGCAGGGAGTCCCTTTATTGCTCTAACGGGAGGAAGGGGTGCAGACCCGAATGGGATGCAGTAAAACTAGTTTATCACCGGTTGGACGGCGGGGGGCTGTGCGCCATGCAACCATATAGTGCAGCTTACCAACCACTAGAATGATCGCAAGAATGATTGCAAGAATGATCGTGAGAATGATCGTGAGAATGATCGCGCATCATACGCCGGAACTCCCCCCAACCTGATTGCCGCCCCGCCTCTGATTGGAAAAATCCAATAGATTAAAGGACATCGCGGGCAATTTCGAGCTCTCATTGGAAATATCCAACAGAATTCGCTCAAACCGCCCGTTTTGCCCCCTACTGAGTAAATCTATTGGAAATATCCAATCAAGCCGCTGTCTTCCAGCTCGATTCCCAGTTCTATTGGATATTTCCAATCAGATACATTGTGCCAGTGCCAGGCCGCATTGCCGCATTATTATGTTTTTAACCCCGGTTAACCCCAGCCGGAGCGGTGAGCTGCTCGGCCAGCGTGGCCACGAACTGCTCGAGGAAAGCCCGATCGGCCTCGTCGAAGCGCCGCTTGATCGGGCTGTCGATGTCGAGCACGCCAAACAGCTGCCCGTCCTTGACGATCGGCACGACGATTTCGCTGTTGGAAGCCGCGTCGCAGGCGATGTGCCCGGGGAATTCGTGCACGTCTTCGATCCGCAGCGTTTCCCGGCGCTGTGCACTGGTACCGCAGACTCCTTTGCCCAGCGGTATACGGATGCAGGCCGGCAGCCCTTGAAACGGTCCGAGCACCAGTTCCCGGCCATCATACAGATAAAACCCGACCCAGTTGATATCGTCCAAATAAAAATTCAGCAGCGCGGCGGCGTTGGCCAAATTCGCCACGTTGCTGCTCTCCTCATAAATCAAGCCCCGAAGCTGCGACAATACGGCGTTTTGCCGCTCTTCCCGGGAGCCCGAGTATTCGCTTGCGTGAAACATACGGGTATTCCCTCCTTGACTTCGCTTCCGGATCAAGCCCGGAAACGCGCTACGCGATAAAGCTATTATAAGCCAGCTCGCGTCCGAAGGGTAGGTGCGTTCATTTTACAAACTCCGACACGGTGTGCTATTTTTTATCAATTTTGCAAAATATGTTTTTTGGCATCATGAGGTAAAATAGGGGAAAGATCGTAGAAAAGGTGATTTTATGGCGACATCAATGTATAGGGAAACCCGACCAAAACATAAAAAAGTAAGCAACGAGCTCAAAGCGACGATCGAAAATCTGCGCTCTGAGCTGATGAACGCCGCGGTGGAGGACAACTTCAGCAGCGGCGCTATATTGGAGTTAAGCCAGCGTCTGGATCATTACATCGTGATGGCCCAAAATCAGATGCTGGGCAAATAAGCCGCCGTTACTGCTTCCGCCACCATTTCCGCGCCAAGAACTTCATGAATAAAGGAATGAACCTCCGCTTTGTAGCGTTTCGGATCAACGCCGTAGGCGTTGGCATGGACCGCGCCTTCGATTAACAGCAATCTTTTCGGTTCCGGTTTATGCCGGAACATTTCTTTGCTCATGTAGGTGGGAACGTAGTTATCATCCGTCCCGTGAATGAATAAAACGGGCAGGCGGCTTTTTTCCACCGCTTTGATCGGACTGACCTGATCGAGCCGGAAGCCTGCTTTGCGCTGCAAAAGCCTGTTCACCAAAGGCAGCAGCGGATACGCCGGCAGCTTGTTCAGCTTCGTGAATTGATGCCGCATCAACTCCGTCAAATCGGAGTAAGGGCAATCGGCAATGACGAACTTCACGTTCGGATGCGCGATGCTTAGATATTCCAGCACGGTTCCACCGCCAAGGGATTGGCCATGCAGACCGATTTCGGTTTGTTCCCCGTAATGTTCCAAAATCCAATTTACCCAGGTTTGCACGTCATATTTTTCATAATACCCGTAAGTCGTGTATTTGCCTTGGCTGCCGCCGTGACGCCGCTGATCGATCAGCAAAATGTTGAAGCCCGCGTCGCGAAACATGTCGATATATTGCGTTGAGGCGTGGAGCGAAACCGTATAACCGTGAACGATGATCATCCAGCGGCGGCTTTCCGGAAAAAATTCCAGCACATACCCGCTGAGCAGCAGGCCGTCCTGAGACGTGGCCTGCACTTGGCGTTTGTTCAGACGGTCAAACCGTTCCATGGAATAGACGCCCGTTTTCTCCAAATATTCATAGATGCGCTCTTTCGTCTGCAGTTTCATTTGGGTGATCTGACGAAGGGCGTAGCGCGGCAGGCCGCCGGAGATCAGCGCGGCCAGCAGCAGTATGGCGATGCCGAAAGTGTAGATCATCCGGGTGTTCCCTCCTTATTTTTGAGCTGATACCTATCCGTAAATGCTCTATCTGTAGACCATAGTATCACCGAAAAGACGGCAAGAAAATCATAGTCTGCAAAAATTGCCTTTTACCTTTGACGGGATCGCTTCGATATGATTAGCTATAATCATACCGGGGAGGGGGCGTTTGCCGAATCCTCCGGTTTTGTGTTTCAAGTAAAGAGAGGAGAATAGCATATGTACAAATGCGGCGGGAATATCCCTGTCCTGGAAAGCGAAAGGCTGAGGTTAAGGAGAATGGAGCGCGGCGACGCCGAGGTGATGTTCCGTTATTGGAGCGATCCGGAAGTGACCCGGTACATGAACGTATCAGCGTTTGCCTCCGTGGAGGAAGCCTGGGACATGATCAATTTGCTGAACGGATTGTCCGAAAGCGAGGATGCGATGCGTTTTGGCATCGAGCTGAAGGAAGAAGGGAAGCTGATCGGCAGCTGCGGATATAATGCTTGGGAACTGTCCGGGGCTTATCGCGGCGAGATCGGATATGATCTCGGACGGGAATACTGGGGGCGCGGATATATGTCGGAGGCGCTAAGGCTGCTATTGGCCTATGGCTACGACACGATGGGGCTCAACCGGATCGAAGCGCTTGTGGAGCCGGAAAACGCCGGATCGCTCAAGCTGTTGCTATCTTTTGGGTTTAAGGAGGAAGGGCTGCTGCGGGAATACCAGCAGACGGAAAAGGGGTTTGTCGACCTGCTGATGTACTCGTTGCTCAAAAAAGAGTACGTAAAAAGTATTTAACGGACGAGGTGATAGCTGTGAAAAAGCTGTGTTCGGCAGGCGTGCCGTTTCAGGGGCTGGACCCGCTGAGCAAGCTGGTCGCGCTGCTGTGCGTTGCGGCGCTGAGCATGCATTGGGACAAGGCAGCGCCGTTAAGCGTCATGCTGCTTTTTTTGGCAGGGGCCGCCAGGTTCGGGGCCGGGATGCCTTGGGGCAAGCTGGGAAGGCGAATGGGGTATATCGCCGGCTTCGGCGTTCCGTTGTTTGCCGTCACCGCCTTGGCCGCCCCTTCCTCCGGGGAGCAGATTTCCGCCGGATTCCTGTCAATCCCGTTAAACTCGGTCTCTGCGGCGGCGGCGGTATGCTTGCGGATGTTCTGCCTGTTTATGTCCTCGCTGATTTACATTGAAACGACGGACCCCAAACAATTCGTCGTTATGATGACGACCCGGCTCAAGCTGCCTTACCGCTTTGTGTTCGGCGTGTCGATGGCGTTGACGTTTTTGCCGCTGCTGGCCGAGGAGGGGCGGGTTGCCGCCGATGCGCGCAAAATCCGTTCCGCCAGAGCGCCCAGAGGGCTCACGGAACGTCTGGCGCAGCTTCGGGGACGGTTGCTGGCGGTGTTCGCCGGGGCGATCCGCCGGATCGAGCAGACTGCCGGGGCGATGGACGCCAAGGGCTTTGGAGCTTATCCGGAGCGGACGTTTTTGCGGGAGGCGGCTTTGTCCCGGGGCGGGGTGTGGCTGATGGCGGTCAGCGTGATCTGCGGCGCCGGATTATGGTTTATTTAGGTTAGGTCCGAAAAAAGGACTTGACGCGCCATGATTGTTAACCTAAATTTTAAATTATGGTTAACAATTGATTGCGAGAGGATGACGAAGCAGACATGAACGAATCGACGAAAAAAAACGCTTTTGCCAAATTTACCACGCTGGATATCGTGCTGATGGCTATGCTGGCGGCGGCGAACGCGGTGATGACCGTGTATTTGTCGCCGGTTAATCAAGCTTTGAACGGGCTGGGGGGACCTATCGCCACTTCGACGATTACCGGTTTGTACATGATTTACGGATTGCTGGCCTATTACATTATCCGCAAGCCGGGGACAGGGCTGATCACCTACGGGATCGGGGCGGTGGTGCAGTCGTTTATGGGCTCCGCCTACGGCATCGTTTCCTGTTTTGCCGCCGCGGCGTGTTATCTTGTGATTGCCGAGGGGATTTTTGCGCTGACGCGTTATAAAAATTGGGGCTGGCCGGTGATGCTGGTGACCGGAGGCGCGATGGTGCCGGTTTGGTTTTTCTTTGCCGCGCAGATGTTCGGCTATACGAAATGGGGAACCGGGGTGCTGTTGATTGCGCTCGTGGTCCGGACTTTGAGCGGAGTTGTTTTTTGCGGGCTGCTGACGAAACTGATCGGCGATGGGTTGGCGCGCAGCGGACTGCTGCGCCGGTTTGCGGCCGGCCAAGGGGCGAAAAGTCTGACATGACGGCCCCGGCCTTTGATTTGGAGCGGGTCGGCTACAGCTTTGAGGCGGGGGCAAAGCCGGCGCTGCAGGAGGTAACGCTCCGCGCGGAAGCCGGGGAATGGATTGCCGTAGCGGGAGCAAGCGGCAGCGGCAAATCGGTGCTGGCCCAGTTGCTGAGCGGGTATCTCCCGCGCTCCGGGGGCGGCGTGCGGACGGGCCGGCTGCTCGTCTTCGGCGCTGACCCCGCGGAGGCGGACATCGCCGCCGTAGCCCAGCGCATCGGGGTCGTGTTTCAGGACCCCGACGCACAGCTCGTGCAGGGCCGGGTCGAAGACGAGGTCGCCTTCGGCCCGGAAAACCTGCGCGTGCCCGCCGCCGGCATCGAGCGGCGGGTCGCGGAGGCGCTGGCGGCGGTGCAGCTGACGCCGCAGCGGATGGCGCGCGTGCACGCGCTGTCCGGCGGCCAGCGCCAACGCACCGCGATTGCAGCGGCGCTGGCGCTGGAGCCGCCGCTGCTCGTGTTTGACGAGCCGGCGGCCAGCCTGGACGCCGCCGCGAGGACGCGGCTGCTGGCGCTGCTGCGCCGCCTGCACCGCGAAGGCCGGACCGTCGTGACGCTGTCCGGCCGGATCGACGAGCTCGCGGCGGCGGCGGCGCGGCTCGTCGTGTTGGACGCCGGCACCGTCGTCATGGACGGTCCGGCGGGCGAGCTCATCCGCGGCGAACGCGCGCGGATGGAGGGTTTGGGGCTGCTGCCGCCAGGTGCAGCAGCAGCCCCGGGCGCGGGCGCGGCGGACCTTGTACCGCTGCTGGCGGCATCTAAAGCGGCCGGCCTGCCGCCCCCGCCGCTTGCCCCCGCCCCGCCGACTGCCCCCGCCGCGCCGCCCGTGCCCGCCGTGCCGCCCGTGCCCGCTGCGCCGTCCGTGCCTACCGCGTCGCCCGCCCCCGCCGACCCGCTGCTCGAGGTGCGGGGCCTGACCTTCGCCTACGCTCCAAAAAGCGCGCCGGTGCTCACAGGTATCGACCTGACGTTAGGCCCGGGCGAATGGCGGCTGCTCTGTGGCGAAAATGGCTCCGGCAAAACGACCTTGTCCCGGCTCCTCATGGGGCTGCTCCGTCCGCCCAAAGGCGCCGTCTTTTGGCAGGGCAAGGATGCGGCCAGACTGTCCCTGTACAAGCTCGCGGCGGACATCGGCTACGTCTTCCAGCAGCCGGAGCAGCAGTTCGTTGCCGCGACCGTGTGGGACGAGCTGCTGTATGGACCGCGCTGCCAGCTGCGCCTAAGGAAACGCGATCCGCTGCCGGAGGAGCTGCGCCAAAGGGCGCTCGAGCTGCTCGAAACGATCGGGCTTCGGGATAAGGCCGACGTTTCGCCGTATCTGCTGAGCGGAGGGGAGAAGCGTCTGCTCAGCATCGCAGCGTCGATGATCAGTCCCAAAAAACTGTATATCCTCGACGAGCCAACGGCCGGCATCGATTATAACGGCGTGCGTATGCTGATCGCTCTTTGCCGTCAGGCTCTGACCGGCGGCGCTTCGCTGATCGTAATCACCCATGAGCCAGGGCTTTTCGCCGGGAACCCGGTCCATCAGTGGTCGATGTGCGAAGGTAGATTGGAGGCAGCGGATTGAACCGTAACGGCATCAGGCAACTGCAGAAATGGTGTGATTCGAAGTTAACCGTGCTATTTTGACAAACCGCAACTTTTGGATTACTGTACCCTGTGACTTGATCCGAAAATCGGCACTTGACTAATGTGTTAATCTCGAAGGATCAAGCTATCCGGTAACATTTTCTGCGCTAACGGTTGCCATCGCGCTTATTCGAGCTACAAAGCAGAGGTTTCTTTTTTAACGGTTGTCATCGGGCTTATTTAGGCAAAACGCCCTATTTTTCCCGGAAAAACGGGAAATAAGCTCGCTGGCAACCGTTACATTTTATATCCGTTCGTTTTTGCCTAAATAGCTTCGCTCACAACCGTTAGATTTTTTCGTGCTCTTTTACGCTGTTGCACTTGCCTCACAGTTAAGGTCCATGTTTGTGTTGTGACACCGTTTTGGCTAAAACAGAAATAGATGCTTTACCCCCGGCTACTTTAACGACTACTTAACGCCCCCTAGCGACCATCTAGCGACCACCCAGCACAGCCTAGCGACTACTTAACGACCAGATCACATAACCTCCACCTAGCAACTACCTAACGACTACCTAACGACCACTTAACGACCACTTAACGACTACTTAACGACTACTTAACGACCAACTTAGCGACTTACCTAACAACCAACCTGCTATCCGATCGTCCTCTCTCAAAATAGCACTTTATGCACTAGCGTTGCATAAAACCTAACGCGAATAATCAAATATTAGTTAAATATGGGTAATTATGATCATTTTTCATGGAAAAAGCATAAAAAATCTCCTATTGTAAAGAGGTAGGTACGTTGTCCATAACTCTCTACAAAAGGAGACCAACCATGGATAACGTTAAAGCTAAAACGGTCATTCGTCAACTGATTTCCTTACTGCCCATCGATGTGCATCAACGTTTACTCTTCGACCATTACACCAAGAAACTTACCACGATGAAAGCGATCATGCTCTTCATCAATGCTCAGTTGAAACAATGGTCATCTTACGGTGAAATGGAAATTGCACTTCGTGCTGAGCCGAAACTTCAGCAGCTTCTACAGTTGGAGAGTATCAGCGGCTCGCAATTATCCCGAAAACTCGATCAGATCCCAACGGAGCTGTTGGAGTGGATGTTTCAGCATCTGGCATCACAAACACAGCAACGTGCTTGCCACCAGGGCCAGAGCGGGAAATTGCACATCATTGATTCTTCCAGCATTCGACTGCCGCTTCAACTTGGAAGTTGGGCCAAGATGTCAAATAAGAGTAGCGGCGTCAAGATGCATCTGCGCCTCGTTGTTACAGCTCCCGACAAGCTATTTCCTGATGCCATGATCCCCAGTTCGCTCAATGTAGGGGATCGTGCGGGGGCCGTTGAACTGGTCGTCCCCTCGGATGCGATTTATGTGATGGATCGCGGTTATGATGATTATGCCCGGATGGATCAATGGGTCCAGGACAACATCCAGTTTGTGATCCGTATGCGAGATCGCGCGCTTGCCACCGTCATTGAGGAGTATCCTGTTCCGGAAGGCTCGAACATCACGCGGGACGCCAAGGTTTGCGTGGGCAGTTCCTTCCGATCCATGGAACATTCCGTTCGTTTGGTGGAGTTTTATGACGAGCAGGAACGGACTTATCGTATTTTTACATCGGTATGGGATAAGACCGCTGAAGAAATCGCGCAGATCTACAAAAATCGCTGGCTCATCGAGTTGTATTTTAAATGGCTGAAGCAACATTTGCGATTGAAGAAGCTGCACAGTCATAAACCACAGGCTATTTGGAACCAATTATTCTTGGCTTTAATTACTGCCTTGCTCGTGGAGCACATCCGGCACAGCACCCAAACGGCAAAAACAAACTGGCAAGTGCTCCGGATTCTCCGCGAGTATTTGTACCGTTCATGGCGATCCTTTCGAACCGAACTGGATCGGAAACCCAGTCGAAGTAGTCCGGGGAGACGTCCGGGGTCAGGTCCCAAAGCGTTATCGGTGCGCACAATGGTTGGGATAATTAAGCCAAGCAAGTTCAAGGAATAATATCCATTATATACATTTAATGGGACATCGCGACCTACGCATTAGGTAACCTTGGCTTTTTGGTCTTAAGCTTAAAAAATGACTGTAAAAAAATCCATTTATAGTTTCAATAATCCAAATGTGGGTTTTGCTGAAAATTGATGTTAGTGTTCTTGCAACGCTAGTGCACTTTATGTACTTATTATCCAGAGCTTGGCTTTTTCATCTCCATTAGCGGCATTTTATGTACTTATTTTCCTGGGAATACCCCAGAACAGGGGCATTTCCTGGCGACCAAAGAGAATAGCGACCTAAAATGCCTCTATTTCTCTCAAATGGACGGTTATCGCAGAATAAGGACAATTTTTGCACTAGCGTTGCAAGAACACTAACATCAATTTTCAGCAAAACCCACATTTGGATTATTGAAACTATAAATGGATTTTTTTACAGTCATTTTTTAAGCTTAAGACCAAAAAGCCAAGGTTACCTAATGCGTAGGTCGCGATGTCCCATTAAATGTATATAATGGATATTATTCCTTGAACTTGCTTGGCTTAATTATCCCAACCATTGTGCGCACCGATAACGCTTTGGGACCTGACCCCGGACGTCTCCCCGGACTACTTCGACTGGGTTTCCGATCCAGTTCGGTTCGAAAGGATCGCCATGAACGGTACAAATACTCGCGGAGAATCCGGAGCACTTGCCAGTTTGTTTTTGCCGTTTGGGTGCTGTGCCGGATGTGCTCCACGAGCAAGGCAGTAATTAAAGCCAAGAATAATTGGTTCCAAATAGCCTGTGGTTTATGACTGTGCAGCTTCTTCAATCGCAAATGTTGCTTCAGCCATTTAAAATACAACTCGATGAGCCAGCGATTTTTGTAGATCTGCGCGATTTCTTCAGCGGTCTTATCCCATACCGATGTAAAAATACGATAAGTCCGTTCCTGCTCGTCATAAAACTCCACCAAACGAACGGAATGTTCCATGGATCGGAAGGAACTGCCCACGCAAACCTTGGCGTCCCGCGTGATGTTCGAGCCTTCCGGAACAGGATACTCCTCAATGACGGTGGCAAGCGCGCGATCTCGCATACGGATCACAAACTGGATGTTGTCCTGGACCCATTGATCCATCCGGGCATAATCATCATAACCGCGATCCATCACATAAATCGCATCCGAGGGGACGACCAGTTCAACGGCCCCCGCACGATCCCCTACATTGAGCGAACTGGGGATCATGGCATCAGGAAATAGCTTGTCGGGAGCTGTAACAACGAGGCGCAGATGCATCTTGACGCCGCTACTCTTATTTGACATCTTGGCCCAACTTCCAAGTTGAAGCGGCAGTCGAATGCTGGAAGAATCAATGATGTGCAATTTCCCGCTCTGGCCCTGGTGGCAAGCACGTTGCTGTGTTTGTGATGCCAGATGCTGAAACATCCACTCCAACAGCTCCGTTGGGATCTGATCGAGTTTTCGGGATAATTGCGAGCCGCTGATACTCTCCAACTGTAGAAGCTGCTGAAGTTTCGGCTCAGCACGAAGTGCAATTTCCATTTCACCGTAAGATGACCATTGTTTCAACTGAGCATTGATGAAGAGCATGATCGCTTTCATCGTGGTAAGTTTCTTGGTGTAATGGTCGAAGAGTAAACGTTGATGCACATCGATGGGCAGTAAGGAAATCAGTTGACGAATGACCGTTTTAGCTTTAACGTTATCCATGGTTGGTCTCCTTTTGTAGAGAGTTATGGACAACGTACCTACCTCTTTACAATAGGAGATTTTTTATGCTTTTTCCATGAAAAATGATCATAATTACCCATATTTAACTAATATTTGATTATTCGCGTTAGGTTTTATGCAACGCTAGTGCAATTTTTGCTCTTATGTGCCATAGGCCGTCCGCGGTTAACTGTGGCTCAATATCCTGTGGCTCATGTTTTCGCTGGAATTTCTCGGGGGCAGGCAGCCTGGTTGTGCATGTTTTCTCGGCGCAATTACAACTTCCGTGAATCCACAGCAAAAGGAACAAGCCCGAACCAGACTTGGGCTTGTTGTCCTGGTTCGGGCTTGTTGTCCAGGCTGGACGTATTAAGCCGTCCGCCGTTTCAGGGGCCACGGGCGTCGCCGAAGCCCCTTCTACAGGAGACTCGGCGGGCATCCCCGGCTCTTCATCCACTACAGGCAGTGTGCACACTTTAGCTCTTTACTCACCACCGTCTCTTTACTCACTACCGTCTTTACTCACCACCGTCTTTACTCACCACCGTCTCTTTACTCACCACCGTCTTTACTCACCACCGTCTCTTTACTCACTACCGTCTTTACTCACTACCGTCTTTACTCACTACCGTCTTTACTCACTACCGTCTTTACTCACTACCGTCTTTACTCACTACCATCTCTTTACTCACCACCGTCTCTTTGCTCACTGCAGGCTCTTCGTCCACCTCAGGCCCATCGTTCACTTCCGGCTCCAAAGCCGCCGGTTCGGCCGGCGCTGGCATCGGCACCGGCGTGGGCTCCGGCACTGGCACCGGTGCATACGGCTTCACGACCAGCACGCTGGCCGTAAAGGTATGCTCCCGGTAAACGGCTGTCACGGAAGTGGACCCTGGCTTAAGGCCGAGAAGATAGCCGTGCTCGTCCACCTGTGCGATGTCGGGATCGGCGATCGTAAACCGGGTTTCCCCGTTGACGATCGAGGTTTGGTCTGCCTCGTCGGTGAAGAGGGCTTGGATATCGAGTTCACCGCCTGTCATCAGTGAGTAATCTTCCGAATCCAGGTAAAACCGCCCGGGCGTTTCGGAAGGGTTATCCGTCACAGCCACCGTCACCGGCAGCCTTGCGGAGAAGCCTGCATATTCGGCGACGATTTCCGCCTTCCCAGGGGACAGTCCGGTAATAAATCCGTCACTATCCACGGCGGCGATCTCTGGATTAAGCGAGGTAAGTACGGCCTGGTTCGTAATGACCACCGCGGTTCCATCCGCATAAACCGCTTGAACGACGCTAGGCCGGCGTTCGCCGACGCCAAGCTCCAGGGCCGGTTCGCCAAACCGGAGTTCCTGCAAATCTGCCGGAGGCTGCTGGCCTTCGCCCGCCACCTTTATTAGTTGCATCAAGGGAAGGCTGTTCTTTTCTCTAATTTCACCCGTCATGAGAAAACCGCCATCCGCGGTGTACGTACCTTTCCCGACCGAGTCCAATCCCGGGCTTGCAAACCGAAGATCTCCGGTTACTTCCCCGTCGTTGTCGATCCGCAAAACTTGATACTGCGTCTGCTGATCCGGATAGTCGCCGGTGGTGTTACTTCCCAGCAATGCATAGCCATCCGGGGTCGAAACGAGCTGCTCAAAGAAATGTCTTCCCTCCGCAAACGGGTAGGTTTTTTCCCATAGGATCTCTCCGCTATTATCCATTTTGAATACGAACTGAACCTGCTTTCCGTCTTGACGCATCGTCCCGGAAATGATAAAGTTCCCGTCCGGCGTCATCTGTGCGGACCAAGCGGAGCGGCCGCTGCCGGGAAAAACTTGCTGTTTTTCCCATTCCACATTGCCGTTCGCGTCCACTTTAACGACCAGGGAGGCGTCGGAATCCGAAGTTGCCGTACTGTCGATTCTTCCGACTGCCAGTACCCCTCCGTCCGAAGTGCTTAATACTTCATTAAAAAACTGGTTGTCACCAATCCACCAGGTTTTATGCCACACCTCATTTCCTTCCCTGTCCACTTTCAGCAGGTAAACCGGAGCCAAAAACCCGGAATTGGCGCTGTACCCCGTAACAGCGAACCCGCCATCCGCAGTCTCGCTTACGGATCCAGCATAAAAATGAGTGTAGTCCAAAAGGTGGTAGTAGCGGGACCACTCGACGTTTCCCTGGTCATCCAGCTTGGCCAAATAGGGAATGGTGGTTGCCGGTCTTTCCGTCCGGTCCATCGTTGACCCGCCTACCAAATAACCGCCATCGCGTACAGGAATGATCTCAGAGACCGAAACGTCTTCTATATCGGGATCTCCTTCAACATCCAAGGTTTTCTCCCATAGGGTGCGGCCATGTTCATCCACTTTTATGACGTAACCAAAAGAATTGGAAATGGTGGATACATCCCCGACAGCAACGTATCCTCCGTCCGCAGCGGAGACAACCGCTTTTCCTTTCGCCGTTCTAAAAGCTTGTCCGTAATCGAAGCTCCACTCGACTTTCGGCGTCCCCGGATCCGGCTGCTCCGCAGACGCGGCGGCCATACCGCTCCAGGGCCAACCGCCCCAGGCCAGCAGGCAGCTGAAGGATATCGCAGTTAGTCTTTTCAAAAATAGCGACATCAGTAATCTCCTCTCAAAATGGTTTTCAAGGAATATTCCTCCATTTTATTATCGAGGAAGCCGGATGGACAGGGAATCCCGCTAAACGCTTATTTCCAGAAAGCTGTAAAATGGTCATCCGGACATATAAGGGTAATGAGGCCGGGACTAAACAACCGGGCGGGAACGGGCTCGCTGTCCGGCTCGCTGTCCGAGCTCCCTGTCCGAGCTTCCTGTGGCCGTAAAGCAAGCCATATGATTTTAGAAGCCGGGCGTCCGCCTGCACCAAACCGGGCGGCGGAGCGGAGAAAATCGCTGTGGACCGCTGTCCTTTTCTTTTCCAGCGTGTTCCACTATAATTAAAGATTACGGATTAATGACACGTATTGTAAGAAGAAAGGAAGTTTTATCTTTGAAAACCGGGTTGCAACGCAATTATATTTTGCTGGGGCTGCTGCTTTCGACATTTCTGGCGGCGATCGAAGGAACGGTGATTGGGCCGGCCGGGCCGAGAATCGTCGGCGATCTGGGCGGGGCGCATCTGCTGAGCTGGGTGTTTACCGCTTATTTGCTGACGATGACCGTGGCGACGCCGATTTTCGGGAAAATCAGCGACCTTTACGGAAGACGGCCGGTGTTCGTCATCAGCTCGCTGCTGTTTTTGGCCGGTTCGGTATTGTCCGGGATCGCCCAAAACATGGAGCAGTTGATCGGCTTCCGGGCCCTGCAGGGGATCGGCGCGGGCGGGCTGCTTCCGGTGACGTTTACGATCATCGGCGATATTTTTTCCATCGAAGAACGCGCCAAAATCCAGGGCTGGATCAGCTCCGTATGGGGGATTTCCTCGCTCGTCGGGCCGCTGCTTGGCGGGTATTTCGTCGATTCGCTCAACTGGCGGTGGGTGTTCTACTTTAATATACCGTTCGGCTTGCTGTCGTTATTTTTTATCATCAAATATTTGCGGGAGCGTGTGGAGAAGAGAAAGGTCAAAATCGATATTGCGGGCGCGATAACGTTAACGATCGGCGTCGGCGCTTTATTGATCGGACTGGCGACCGGCGGCCAGCAGCTCCCCTGGAGTTCGCCGTGGATGATCTTCATTCTGGCGCTTGCGGCTTGTGCGCTGATCCTCTTTTTTATCGTCGAGAAAAAAGCCTCCGAACCGCTCGTACCGCTGAAGCTGTTCCGGGTGCGGGACATCGCTTACTCGAACCTGGCCAGTCTCGTGGCCAGCGCCTTGCTGATCGGGCTGACCTCCTATTTGCCCTTGTGGGTGCAGGGGGTGCGCGGGGAAAGCGCCACCGCCTCGGGCCTGATCCTGGCGCCGATGTCCATCGGCTGGATGCTTGGCTCCGTGCTGGGCAGCCGGATGATTATTACTCGGGGCTCGCGCCTGACCTCCTTGATCGGGATGGCGGTGGTCGCCGCCGGCGCTGGCGGGCTCGCGTTCATGACGGAGGGGACGCCGCTGCTTCCGCTGCTGCTGTTTAACGCCTTGTACGGAATCGGCTTTGGCTTTTCGTTCGCCGTGTTTACGATCATCGCCCAGTCGTCGGTGGGGTATAGCTTGCGCGGCGCTTCCAACGCCCTGAACTCGTTCGTCAAATCGATTGGGCAAACGATCGGCGTCACCGCCTTCGGCACGCTGATCAATCTGCAAATCGCCGCCAAAACCAAAGACCTCGCCGCTTCCGGGATCGAGGTTTCTCAAAACGACATCGACCAGCTGCTGTCCCCGGAGAAGGTGCATCTGCTGCCGCGCGATCTGTGGAGCGAGTTAAAACACGTGCTTGGAGCCAGCCTGCATTCGTTGTTTCTGGTGATGGCGGTGTTGGCCGTGATCGGCGTGCTTATCGTATTGGGGCTGCGAAACCGGGCTCCGGGTACGGACGAGGAGCAGGGGGAAGGCGCGGCCGAATCGCCGGACGCTTCCGGAGTTTAAACCGGGGAAGGGCGGCGTGCCTGTGACCGGTTTAAGTCCCCGGCACGGTATAAAAATGGCCTCTCCTCCGCATCTTAACGGGAAAGGGGAGGTGTTACCATGAGTAAGGAACATATGAACGTGGACCAGAACACGCTCGTAGACGCGTGGAAAAAACAGCTTCCGGAATACCTGAACCCCGGAGATTCGGCCGAGGTGCTGGCCGACATGGCGAATCCCCAAGGATTGCGGATTCATATCGACGCGGCGGGCCATCAAATGTATTCCTTTGATTTTTCATGCTCCTACATGGATCCGCGCGAGGTTAACGTAGAACTGGTCGATGTCGAACGCGGCGGACAGACGATCTCCGAACACACCGAGCAAATCCAGGAGCTGACGGGGGATTACGTCCGTCATATCCACGAATGCGCCCAAGCTCTCGGGCAGCTCACGAACCCATGACGAGAAAGCGAGGATAAGCGAATGGCCAAAGGCAAGGCAGGGGTGGACAAAAACCTGACCAACGTCGTTTCCGATTTGGAGCGTGATCCGGCAAACAGTCATGAGGCCCAGCAAATGCAGCAAGCGGTCAATGACCGGAGACACCGGGACGCTCTGAACCGCCATAAAAACAAGGATATGGACCCTACACATTAGCCGTAATTAAAAAGCCTGCGTCTCTTGGTTTACACACACAAGAGCGCAGGCTTTTTTGCGTCAGCTTAACCTTTACGCGCCAGCGGGGCCAGCTTTTCCGCTTCGCGTCCCATCTTTTTCAGCAGATCGATCATAATGTGTTTCTCTTCATCGTTCAGGCCGCTTAAGGCATAATCGATCCGGTTGGCAAATTCGGGATACAGCTGGTCCATCAGCGCTTGCCCTTTGGAGGTAAGCTCCGCGTAAATAACGCGCCGGTCGCGCGGGCAGGGGGTGCGGTGCAGCAGACCCGCCGTTTCCAGCTTGTCGATCACGTAAGTCACGTTGCCGCTTTGCAGCAGCAGCTTGGCGCCGATTTGCTGGATCGGCTGCGAGCCCTTGTAATACAACACCTCCAACACGGCAAAGGCCGTCGGGTTGAAGCCCTGGATCTTACTTCCGGTCACGGCGTGTTCATTGACGCTTTTGAAGGATTTGGCAAAAACCCGGTACAAATGCATGGACAAATCCGTGCCGATTTCCTCGGTTTTCAACATATACATCCCGCCTTATCTTATATTTGTGAATATTTTTACATGGGTGAATTATTGCTATCTTAAAACAATCGGAATTTTAAAAAAATATAATTTATCACAATTTGCGGTTTTTTAATGTAAAAAAGTTACAATTTTGCGAACCGTTTGCACCGCGACCACACTCAAGGGGAAGCGGCGGCGCCGGGCGCTTGAAGCCTGTCCTCGTGTCCCGCTGCCGGTTTAAGGTATAATCGTAATATTACAGTTTACGGCAGGTGAAAGATGTGACAGATGTACTATTGGACGTGGCGATCCGCAAGGCCGGATACGAGCCCGGGAAGGCCGCGATCGAGAACGTTTCGCTTCAGGTGAGGCCGGGGCGGCTGACCGGGCTGATCGGCCCCAACGGGGCGGGGAAAAGCACGACATTAAAGGCCATTCTCGGCCTGCTGCCTTACGCGGAAGCCGAGGTGCGGTTTCGCGGCGGGTCCGAGCGGTACGCTTATATTCCGGAGCATCCCGTCTATTTTGACACGTTAACGTTATGGGAGCATCTGGGCCTGGCCGCGGCCGTTTACGGCATGGAGGAGCATAGCTTCGAACAGGGGGCGGGGCTGTTGCTGGAAAAGTTCCGTATGACGAAAGTGAAGGATCATCTTCCGGACGGGTTCTCCAAGGGCATGCGCCAGAAAATGATGCTGATGGTCGGATTTCTCGGCCGCCCGGACGTTTATATCGTCGACGAGCCCTTTATCGGGCTGGATCCGCGGGCGACCAAGGATTTTCTCGGCCTGCTGGAAGAAGAGCGGCGGCGCGGCGCCGGCGTGCTGATGTCCACGCACGTCCTGGATACGGCGGAGCGGATCTGCGACGATTTTATTCTCGTGTCGGACGGCCGCACCAAAGCCGGCGGGACGCTGGATGATATCCGCGCCGCCGCTTCGCTGCCGGGGGCGTCGCTGTTCGACTGCTTCGACGCTTTGACTTAAGGAGACAATGCCGCATGAAAAATATTACTTCCATAACCGTAAACCGGTTGTTCTTCCGCAGGTGGAGGGATCGTTTGGGGCTGCAGCTCGGCGCCCTGCGCAGCACTTTTGATCTGACGATCTTGCTGTATATCGGCATCCCCGGGCTGCTGCTGGGGGGGCGGGCCTACTACGGGCTCTGGCGGGACGAGCTCCCGGCCTGGCTCGTTTCGCTGCCGTTTGCGGCCGTTCCGGTGCTGCTGCTGTTCCTGGTGTACTCCATTGGCGGGCTGTCCCTTTATATCGAAGCCGCCGACGTATTGTTTCTCAGGCAGCGCCCCCGCTGGGTCAAGGGGCTGCTGCTGCGCGGATGGATGTTGTCCATGGCAAGGCAGGCCGCGGTATTGTGCGCGGTTTTTGCGGTGTTAAGCCCGCTGCTGGTTCGGGTGTTCGGGATGAGCTGGCCCTCCGTCGCCGCCTGGTGTGCCGTGGCGTACGGCCTCAAAGCCGTGCAGATGCTGCTGGCCAATTTGCTGGGCGTCTTGACCACAGGCTGGCGGCGCATCATATATAGCTGGCTGTCCTACGGCTTGCTGAGCGCCGTTTTTTCGGTTTGGGCCTTCGCTGCGGGGGCGTCAGAGGAAGCGGCAAACTTCCTGCTTGCGCTGCTGGCCGCCGCGCTGTTAGCGGCGGTGCTTGCAGGGTGGAGGTTCCGGCTGAAAGGGCGGTTTGATGCCGAAGTCCGCGAAGAGGAGCGGCAAAAAACGAAGCTGATCGCGCTTTTGCTGGTTCCTGCCGTCGATGCGCCGAAAGCGCCGAAGCCGGGGGCGAGGCCCTGGCTGTTCCGGCGCTGGCGCAAGCTGCTGCCGTCGCGCAGCCCGCAGGCGCGGACCGCGGAAGCGCTCGTCAAAGCTTTTTTTCGCGGCGGCGAGCTGAAGCTGTACGGGCAATTGGTCCTGGCCGGCCTGGCCGCGGTTGTGCTTCCCCCTTATCCGGTGAATGCCATCGTGTATATCGCCCTGATTTTTTTGCTGATGTATTGGTTAAGCGGCCATCTGCGCGCTTTTTTCGCCAGGGATGCCATGAGGATGCTGAATCCCGGGGAAATGCTGGAGTACCGCACGGCGGTTCCGGCGATGACCCTGCTGCTGCTTCCCGGACTGGTTTGCTTTACGGCCGGGCTTGGGCTCACCTTGTATCCGCCGCTCTGGGGAGGCCCGGGGGCGATTCTCTGCGGCGTTTTGCTGGCGATCGTGCTGGGCGGCTTTTATGGAAAAATCGGGATCTTGCTTTTGCGCAGAGCGTAAAACAGAGCGTAAAATCTGCCTCCCGAAATCATGAACGTTGGTGACGGACGATCTGACTGCAAGGAGGCTAGCTAGGATTGGCTTACTGTAGGATCGTTCTACTAGTAGAATGATCCGGAAATAATATGGCTTATCTGCGGACGGGGGCCATCTTGTGCACAGTATTATCCCCATGAAATAGCGGAACTTTAGGGGCTTATTTTCCGAATTTGGGCCTATTCATCACCATAGGGGAACTTTTGGGTCTTATTTTTCGATGAACATGTCGAAAGGCGGCCTTTTGCCACTAAATCGTGAAAATAGCGCCATAAAATTCCTCAATACTTACGCAACATAGGGGATGTCGCGGAAATAGCGCCCTTTTTTTCCTTGATGTTGTCACCCGAGATCTTCAATAGGCCATTTTTCCGTTTTCTCAAGTCTTCACTTGCCATCATGCTAACGTTATTTTCAGAATCGTCTACTAGGCATCCCTTCCTGCGCTCTCCAGCGCCGCCAGCCCGGCGTGATGCCCCGCGGTGTAGCCGGTCGCGAAGGCGGCCGTGATGTTATAGCCGCCGGTATAGCCGTGGATGTCCAAGATTTCGCCGCAAAAATACAGCCCCGGCATCAGCTTCGAGCCCATCGTCCGCGGATCGACTTCTTTAAGGTTGACGCCTCCGCCGGTGACGAACGCTTCCTCAAACGAGCGGGTTCCCGTGACCTTAAGCGTAAAGTTTTTGAGCACGGCGACAAATTGCTGCCAGGGCTCCTTGGGCAGATGCTCGTAAGTCGTATCGGCGGCGAGGCCGGTCCGTTGGAACAACAGCGGCAGCAGGCGTTCGGGCAAGGTGCCCTTAAACACGTTTTTCAGCGCTTTTTTCGGTTCCGCCGCGGCCAGCTGCCGCAGGCGGAGCTCCAATTCGCCGGCTTTTTCGCCCGGAAACAGATCGATGGCCATCGTGACGTCGGCGCCCCCGTTTTTCTGTTTGACGCCCCGGATAAATCCGCTGCAGCGCAAGGCGATCGGGCCGGACAACCCGAAATGGGTAAACAGCATGTCTCCCCGGTGGGAAACAACCGGTTTGCCTTTCGGGTTCAGTACGGACAGCTCCACGTCGCGCAGCGACAGGCCCTGCAGCTCCCGGCTTTGAATAAACGGCTCCCGGGAAACGATCGGCACCTCGGTCGGATATAGTTCAGTAATCGTATGGCCGGCGGCGGCGGCCCAAGGGTATCCGTCCCCGGTGGAACCGGTATGCGGCACCGATTTGCCGCCGGTTGCCACGATGACCGAGGCGGCGGGCAGCGTTTCGCCGGAGGCCAGCTTTACCCCGCGCACCCGGTCCGCCCCGTATTCGATTGCGCCGACGGGATGATGGACGAGCAGCTTTACCCCGAGCGAGCGGGCTTTGCCGATCAGCGCGTCGACCACCGTCTTCGCTTTGTCCGACACCGGAAACATCCGTCCATTGTCCTCTTCCTTCAGGGCGATCCCCAAATTCTCAAAAAAAGCGATAATGTCCCGGTTGCCGAACAGCGAAAAGGCGCTGTACAGGAAACGGCCGCCCCCCGGGATATAAGCGATCAGCTCGTCGATGTCCTTGTTGTTGGTTACGTTGCAGCGGCCGCCCCCGGAAATGCCGAGCTTGCGTCCGAGCTTGTCCCCTTTGTCGAGCAGGGCCACATTTGCGCCTTGTTCGGCCGCGGCGATCGCCGCCATTAATCCGGAAGGCCCCCCTCCGATGACGATAACGTCGTATTTTTTCATGCCGTCGTTCCTTTCCGTTTGTACTTTCTTACTTATTTTTAAAACTCTTGAGACGATGCAACACTGCGAGGCTCATCCACCTGTGCCCTAAAATAATTTATATTTTTCTGAACCAAGCATTATTGTAAAACTTTGTCGCCTATGTTTTAATCGAACTAGAATGGTATTCTTCCGCCTGAGGAGGGAGAACGTGGAGGCTGTAAAAGAAATCGTGTTGCAGGTGCTCATTGCCAGCTTGCCTGCGCTTCTGTTTCCGTTGTCGTATGAAAAAAGAAATTGTCATTTACAGCAAAATGGTGCCGCTGCTAAAGGGACGCCCTACGTCCAGGGACTTACGTTTACGTGTATGTTCAGCATGCTGCTCTGCGCCTTGTTCGCTTCTCGCCTGTGGGAAGCGGTCCCGCTTAATTTCGGAATACTGCCGCTGTTCGCGCTCATTCTTTACGGCAGGTTTCGGAGCGGAGCGATCCTTGCGGCGCTTCATATTATAATCTATCCGTTGTATACAATAAACCACACCTTGGCCGGAATTATACTGGAGACGGGGCTGCCGCTTTATCCGCTTGTATTTTTAGCCTCCCGTTATTTCAGAAGGACCGAACGGCACGGCAAAGTTGCGATTCTTTCGCTGTGCTTCATGGGCGGCGGGCTGATGAGCGGCGGATCTCCGTTCCTGACGGGGGATTTATCCCTGATTTCGGATTTAAGCGCTTTAATTTCCACTCTGCTTAATGTCGGCATTGCGATGGCGGTTGGCAGCTTGTTTGTCCATATGGTGGAGAACACGCTGGAAAAGGAAAAACTCCGCGAGCAGGTTACGCAGCTTTCGGGCGAATATTTCCGCGAAGCCGAGAGATTGCAGCAGATGATGGATGCCGCGCCGCTTGGCATCGTTCTGCTGGATCAGCAAGGCTTTATTATCTCGGTAAACGATACGTTTCTCCAGTTATATGGAATGCACCGCAACGAGCAGGCGGAAACGGCGGCGCGCGCGGATCTGATCTCGCGCAAGCTGGAGGACGTCCTCGGCGGCTTGCCGATCGGCAAGCTCGCTTCCCGGGTGAAAAGTGCGCTTGCCGGAAAGTCGAAAACGTCCGAGCTGCTGCAAAGCGATGACCATATTTATTTTACCAGCGCTTCGGCGATCCTAAAAAGCCGGGAAATCATCGGCGCCGTGGCTATCGTCCAGGACATTACGGAGCTGGAAACCCTCCGCATGGAGCGGGGACATGTCGAGCGGCTGAGCCTCGTCGGACAAATGGCGGCCGGCATTACGCATGAGCTCCGCAACCCGATGGCCGTCGTTCGCGGCTTTCTGCAGCTGATGCGGGAGAAGAGTCCGTCCAATCTGGACCACTATTACCGGATCGTGTTGGACGAGCTCGACCGGGCCAACGGCATCATCAACGATTTTCTCTCGCTGGCGCAAAACCGCCCGATGGAAAACGAGCTGTGCGATCTGCACGACATCATCATGGAGCTGACGCCTTTGCTGTGGGCGGATGCCAATTTGCGCGGACAGACGATCGAGGTCAAGCTGGATGAGCAGGTGCCGGCGCTGCTGCTGAACGGGAAGGAGATCAAGCAGCTGATCCTGAATTTGGCGCGCAACGCCATGGAAGCGATGGAGGGAAAAGGGCAGCTGACGATGGAAACGAGGTTGGCCGATTCCGGCGTGGAGCTGCTCGTGACCGATACGGGTCCGGGAATACCGCCAAGTCAACAGGCGAAGCTGTTCGAACCGTTTTATACGACGAAAGAGAAGGGGACGGGGATTGGACTGGCCTTATGCCTCAGCATCATCGAACGCCACCGGGGCAAAATCAGCGTCCGCTCCGGGGAAGGGGAAGGAACGACGTTTACGGTCTTTTTTCCGTTCGCCGAGACGTAAAGCGCCTAGTGAAGAACCGCTCCGCAAGAAGTTGGGCGCCGTCAGGAACGGGCCGGTCAACGCAGGGTTCAATCTTGCGCCGTTTGTCTTTGCTTTCCAACTTGATGAATGTATAATAGATATAATCCGTAAGCCGGGAGCTATAGGTACGGCAAGGCTGCGGGTGCCACTTATTTCGTATGCACAAGGAGTGATTTGAATGTCTATGTCATTTGACCAATATATGAGAGACATGGTTCAACCGATGAGAGACGAATTAACCGTACTGGGGATTCAGGAGCTGCGGACGCCGGAAGAGGTTGAGGAGAAGCTGCCCGGAGCGAAAGGAACCGCTTTGGTCGTCGTGAACTCCGTCTGCGGCTGTGCGGCGGGCCAATGCCGTCCGGGCGTGGCGAAGGCGCTGCAGCATGATTTGACGCCGGACCATCTGTTTACGGTGTTTGCCGGACAGGATAAGGAAGCAACCGCCAAAGCCCGCGAATATTTCGCGCCGTATCCGCCGTCCTCGCCTTCCATCGCGCTGATGAAGGATGGGGAATTGGTGCATTTTATCGAGCGCCATCAAATCGAAGACCGCTCGGCCGAGGAAATCGCCGCTGATCTGACCAGCGCGTTCGACCGCTTCTGCCGGTAATCCGCATGTTTGCAATCCGCGGCAGGGCTATCCGCCCAGCGCCGCAAGCGCCCCGAGGTTCGGCTCAAATCCGTTACCGCAGGGGCATTTTTACATAGTAGCGCGAGTTCCAAACGGGCTCATGGCACATGGCAAAAAAGATATTGGAGTTGGAGGGATAAGGAATGAGTCTGCAGCAGGAAATTATTGAGCGTTTGGGCGTAAAGCCCGTCATTGACGTCGATGCGGAAATCCGTAAGCGCGTCGATTTTTTGAAGGAGCATGTGAAAAGCTCGCGGACGAGCGGTCTGCTGATCGCCATTAGCGGCGGCATCGACAGCGCCGTGACGGCCGGCCTGTGCAAACGGGCGACGGATGAGCTGACGCAGGAAACCGGCCAGCCTTACATGACGCTTGGCGTGTTCCAGCCTTACGGGCAGCAGGAAGACATTGAGCACAGCTACGAGGTGGCCAAGGCGTTTGGACTCGAGCATACCGTGGAGACGAACATCGAGGAAGCTGTGGACGAAATCGCGCTGGAGGTGGAGCACGGCCTCAAAAACATCGGCAAACCGCGCCATCTCAGCGCGCCGGGCAAAGGCAACGTCAAAGCGCGGACGAGAATGGTGATGCAATACGCGCTCGCCTTTGAATTGAATTTGCTGGTGGTCGGCACCGATCACGCCTCCGAAGCGATCACCGGATTTTATACGAAATGGGGGGACGGCGCGGTTGACATTACCCCGCTCAGTTCCCTGAACAAGCGCCAGGTCCGCCAGCTCGCCGCCCGCCTTGGCGTGCCGCAGAGCGTGCTGGACAAAGCGCCGACCGCCGGGCTGTGGGAAGGCCAGACGGACGAGAAGGAGCTGGGAATCAGCTACGAAGACAACAGCGACTATCTGGAAGGCAAAGAGGTCGATCCGGCCGTTCGGGAGCGCCTGGAATCGTTCTATTTGAAAACGGAGCATAAGCGCAGCCCGATCCCGGGGATCTGACATTAGCCGGCCGGCATGTGCGCTTGCAGGAAGCCAAGCTAAAGAGGATGAATTTATTTAAAGTCCCTTTGCTTGGCTTTTTTTGCCTTGTGCGATGGTCTTACGGCAGGCGGAATGCCCCAAAATTGACTCTTTGCCTGCATTTCATTGGCCGACTTTTTGCTGTTTTTTGGGCAAAGCTTTAAAGGGAGTATAACCGCCCGCATACATCGTTCCGGGATTGTAACCCTGACTGACGGCAAGCTGGAGCGGATCGGCCTGCTGCTGCTGCTCCATTAGTTTCAATAGAATATAAGCGGATGCCTTAGCGTCATCAAGCGCATCATGATGTTTAAAGCTGATGCCGAAATGCTTGGAGACGATATTTAGTTTATGGGAAGGAAGCTCCCGGAGCATCGCCTTTCCAATGCGGTATGTACATAAGTACTGGAAATCAGGGTAACGCAATTCCGCGGCATCCAGACAATAGCGCAGCACGCTTATATCAAAAACGGCGTTATGGGCTACGACGACTTCTCCTTGAAGCAGCGGCTCCACAATAGGCCAAAGCTCGGCAAAGGAAGGTTGTCCCTCAACCATGGAAGGAGTGATTCCGTGAATCGCGATATTCATCCTGTCAAACGGCTGGAGCGGATCGATCAACCAGACATGTTCTGCCGTCACCACTCCATTTCTAACTTGAACCAGCCCAAGGGAACAGGCGCTTGAACGGCTTGCATTGGCGGTCTCAAAATCAATGGCTGTAAAATTCACCGGTACATCCTCCTATCAATCAGGTATATCAGTCTCTACTTTAATAGTATAGGAGGCAAATATAATCCGCGCTATGAGGATAAGAACATCTTTTTATCCGGCACCCCAAAACTGCGTTTGGACGCTGAACTATCAGACGTACATCCTGCCTTGGGCAAATCCGGCAAAAAATAAGGACAAAAAAGCGCGTTATTCCGGCGATATCCGTTCAATTGAGAGAATTAGAGGCAAATTATGTCGCTATTTCCCCTCGTCGCCAGGAAATGCCCGCGTTCTGGACCATTCATAGGGAAATAAGTACATAAAATGGCGCTAATGGAGACGAACTAGCCGGGCTCCGGATCATAAGTACATAAAGTGCCGCTATTTTGCAGGCCGACGGCCGGCCGTTCCGCTAATCGGCTGTTAAAGTGCCGGCTTCCAGGTTGAGCTTGTTTTATGCGGCCGCTTCGCCGCGCACTAGCGGCGCCTTACTTTTCGCGCCAGCCAGTTGCCGAGGGATTGCAGCCCCTGAACGAACAAAACGAGCACGATAACCGTAGCCACCATCACCACATCGTCGAAACGCTGGTATCCGTACGAAATAGCCAGATCTCCGACGCCGCCCCCGCCAACCGTTCCGGCCATCGCGGTTGCGCCAATCAATCCGACCGTTGCGGTGGTCAGGCTTAAAATAAGCGAGCCGAACGCTTCGGGCAGCAGAAAGTGCCAGATCACCTGCGCGGGCGTCGCCCCCATGGCTTCCGCCGCTTCCAATATTCCCGGATTTACTTCCAGCAGCGAGTTCTCGACCAGCCGCGCAATATACGGGGCAATATAAATGATCAGCGGAACGATGGCCGCGTTCGTGCCGATGGAGGTTTGAACGATCGCCCGAGTCAACGGGATGATAGCGACGAGCAAAATGATAAACGGCAGCGAACGGACGATATTGATGACCGGATTAAGCAGGGCGTACACCGCCTTATTTTCCAGCAAACCTCCGGGCCGCGTTACTACGAGCAAAATACCCAGCGGTATGCCCAGCAATGCCCCAAGCAGCAAAGAGAAGCTGACCATGTAAATCGTTTCATAGATGGCTTGCATAAATTGATCGAGGGTAATGGTTGTACTTAACATACGGTTTCGGTCACCTCCTGAATTTGAACGCCTTGGGCGTGAAGGAAGCAGGCCGCTTCATCGATGGTACGGGAAGGTCCTTGGAGCTGAAGGATCATGCTTCCGAGCGTCGTATCTTGAATTTCGGAGGTGGAGGCAAACAAAATATTAACCTCCATGTCGGTAAAATGGCGAATCAGCCTGCTGATAATCGGGGAAGATGCGGCGGCCCCGACAAACCCCAGCTTAAACAGGCGGGCTTTCTCCGCTTTCCGGTCGAGGCTTATTTTAACGCTTTGCGGCAGGCGGTCGTGAATGACCGTCTGCACGAAGCTTCGCGTCGTCGGATGCTGCGGGCGGCCAAACACATCCAGCACGGGGCCTTGTTCGACGATCCGGCCGGCCTCCATTACGGCGACGCGGTTGCAAATTTCCTGAATGACAGCCATTTCATGCGTAATAATCATGATCGTAATATGGTATTCGGCGTTGATGCGTTTAAGCAGCTGCAAAATCGCTTGCGTGGTTTGCGGGTCCAGCGCCGAGGTAGGTTCGTCGCACAGCAAAATGGACGGATTGGAGGCCAGCGCCCGGGCGATCCCGACCCGCTGTTTTTGGCCGCCCGACAGTTCGCTCGGGTAACTTGCGGCTTTGTCGCCAAGGCCGACGAATTCCAGCAGCTCGCTGACCCGTTCCCGGATCTCTTGCTTCGGCTTTTTTTGCAGGATGAGCGGTATGGCCACGTTATGATAAACCGTCCCCGACTCCAGCAGGTTGAAATGCTGAAAAATCATGCCGATCCGTTTCTTCAAAGCCCGCAGCTGCTCGGCATTTAAGGAATCAAGCGGCTGCCCTTCGATAAATACTTGTCCGCCGGTGGGTCTTTCCAGGCGGTTGACCAAGCGGATTAAGGTGCTTTTGCCCGCTCCGCTGTAGCCGATTACCCCGAAAATATCCCCTTTTTCCACGGTTAAGCTTACCCCTTGCAGCGCGGTGCTGGAAATTCCTTTGCGTTCGAAAACTTTGTAAACATCCCTGATCTCAATCATTTGCCGTCCTGCCGATGAGTTTAGAGTCATGTGGCTTCCTCCTGATTCATTGATGCTCGTATGCATACTTTTCCGATGAACTTTATAGTATTTTCAAATATATATAACCCCATCAATGAAGGAGTGTCAATTAAAAATCACATTGACGTCAAACTTTTTGGTATGCTAGTATGATTTAAACTTATCCAACCTGATAACTCGGAATTGCTGGAGGGAGAACAACGACATGGCAGACTGGAATAAAACGGCCCGATTTCGGGCCCTGTTGTCCGGCGAAACGGCGGATCGTCCGATTGTCAGCGGCTGGCATCATTTTTTGAATAAAGAACAAAATGCCGGGGACTTGGCGGAAGCGACGATCGCTTTTACGCGGAAATTCGCTTGGGATTGGGTCAAAATCAATCCGCGGGCGACCTATTACGCGGAAACTTGGGGAAACAGCTACGATTTCCGCGATTACCGCACGGTATTTCCCAAACAGACCGCGGCGGCCATTCGGGAGGCGGCCGATGTATGGCGGATTGAGGCGCGGCGGGCGGCGGAATCGGCCCCACTGGCGGAGCAGCTGCAGGCGGCCCGGCTGATCCGGTCCGGACTGGCGGATACGCCGTTGACGCAAACCGTCTTCTCGCCGCTGACGGTATTGTTGTTTCTGGCGGGGCAGTCGGCTTACGTGAACGATACGGTTTACGGCAGCGAACGGCCCGTCCCGCTCGAAGCTTTATTCGGCGGGCAGCGGGCCGGAGTGCACCGCGCTTTGCACGCCATCGCGGTAACTTTGGCGGAGTATGTGGAGGAGCTCGGCCGGATCGGGATCGATGGCATTTTTTACGCGGTGACGGGAACCGCCCATCCGGGATTGTTCGACGAATCCGCTTTTAACGAGTTCTCAAGGCCTTATGATCACATCGTGCTTGAAGCGGCAAGTTTCGGCAAACGGATTCTGCATACTTGCGGAGCTCATTCCCAGCCTGAACGGTTTAACGATTATCCTATCGAGGGGATCAGTTGGGATACATACGCCGCCGGCAACGCCGGATTGGACGCTCCGCTCCGGGCAACGAAGGTGGGAGGGATCGACCATGCCCTGTTCGCCGGCGGCGATCTTGAACGCATTCGCGCGCAAGCCCGCGAGGCGCTTTCGCTGATGCGGGGCCAACCGTTCCTGCTGGCGCCGAACTGTGCGGTGCCGGTGAATGCGACGGACGCTGCTTTATACCAATTGCGCAATTCACTGGAAGAGGGGTTGTAAACATGAAGAAATTTTCGGCTGTTTTATTGATCGGACTGTTGCTGGTGCTTTCCGCCTGCGGCAAACAAAGCACCGCCGGCCAAGACAAAAAGGAGATTACGGTCGGCTTCGGCGTCGGAACCTATGAGGAACAATTCCGGGCGGGCATCTTGCCGATCCTTGAGAAAAAAGGGTACAAAGTGAACATCAAAACTTTTTCCCAAAATATGCAGGTGAATCCGGCGATGCAGGAAGAGTCTATCGATGCCAGCGTGTTCCAGAGCACCGCATACATGGAAGGGATCAATGACGAGCTGCATATGGACATGACCGGCATCGCCTTTGTTCCCAGCGCGCCGCAGGGCTTGTATTCCGAGAGACATCAGTCTTTGGACGAAGTGAAGGACGGCAGCACGGTGGCCGTTCCCAACGATCCGGTGAATCAGGAGCGCGCCGTCCGGATATTGGAGGAGCTGGGCTGGGTGAAGGTGGCCGAGAATGCCGGCACGACCGACTTCAACTTGAACAGCGTGTCGCCGGGGCAATACGCTATCGACATTCAGGTGCTGGATCCGGCGCAAATTTTAGTGTCGCTGAAGGATGTCGATTTCGGGGTGGTGAACGGCAACTATATCGCGAATGCGAAGCGGAAAATTACCGAGGCTTTAAAAATCGAAAATACGCCTGAGCAGCACCGGATTATCGTATCTATAAACAAGGCCGACGAAAACACGCAATGGGCAAAAGACCTGAAAGCCGCTTATGAATCCCCGGAGTTCGAGGAGTACATCAAGTCCCAGGACAAGTATGACGGATTTATTTTGCCGGCGGCATGGGAGAACAATTAATAGAGGAGGTAATGTAAAATGGCGCAGCAACGTATTCATTTCATCGGCGGAGGGCAGATGGCCGAAGCGATCATCCGGGCGCTTGTCGGCAGTGGGACGGTGCCGGCCCATCTGATCAGCGCGGCGGATGTTCGGGAGGAGCGCGTACGATATTTAAGTGAAACCTACCGTATACAGGCCGCGGAAGAACCGAAACAGGCGCTGGCGGAGGCCGAGCTGATCGTGATCGCTGTGCGGCCGCAGGATGACTTGGCCGGGGTCGGCGGATTGATCCGCGAGTTTGCCGGCAAGGACGGCGTTGTCGTATCAATCGTAGCGGGCGTGACCATAGCCAAGCTGGAAAGTTATGTCGGCTCCAAGCGTTCCGTTGTCCGGGTTATTCCGAACACGCTTACGGACACCGGCTTCGGATACAGCGGAGTGGCGTTTAACGAACATGCGGAACTGGCCCAAGTGGAAGCATTCCTGAACGGGTTTGGCAAAGTGCAGGTGGTGGACGAAGCGCAGCTTGACGTTTTTACCGGTTACGGCGTGGCCGGACCGAATTATGTTTATTATTTCATCGAATCCCTTGCCGATGCGGGGGTGCTCGCCGGACTGCCGCGGGAACAGGCCTGGCGGATCGCTTTGGAGAACGTCGAAGGCGCGGTGGCGATGCTGCGGCATACCGGGCTGCATCCGCGCCAGCTTCTCGACATCAACAATTCCCCCGGCGGGGTGGGCATTAACGCCTTGCACGAGCTGAACCGCAGCGATTTTGCCGCCGGGTTGCAGCGAAGCGTGCTGACGGCGGTCAGACGGACAACGGAACTTGGAAAGGAAGTGTCCCAATGATGCTGAAGTGGGACCACACCGTGCAATACGTCAACGATTTGAATACACCGGTTGAGGCGTTTGCAAAATGGGGACTGACGGCCTTTAAAGGCGGTTCCCATAAGTTCTGGGGGACGTATAACGCGCTAAGTTATTTTGGCTTAACGTATATCGAATTTCTCGGGATCGAGGACCGGCCGCTGGCGGAAAAAATCGATACGCCCAACGCGGTTGTCCGCGACGCCTTGGTGGAGTTGCCAGCCCGCGAAGCGTTCAGCCGGGTCGCGCTGCGCACGGACGATATCGATGGGCTGGCGTCCCGTCTACAGGGTCAAGGCCTTGAACTCTCGCCGATTTTGGACGGGCGGAGGCTCGATGCGCGAGGGAACTGGATCGAATGGCGGATGTTTACGATCGACGGGCATTACCGGGGCCTAAATTATCCGTTTATCCTGCAATGGAACGGTACGGATGCTGAGCGCTTGTCGGGGCTGAAAGCATCGGGGATTATCCAAGATCATCCCGCGGGAGAAGTGGACATTCACAGCGCCGTGTTTACGGTCTCCGATCCGGCGGCCGCGGCCGCACACTGGCAAGCGTTGTTCGGTTTGCCGCTGCTGGAATCGGAACCTGGCGGCGAATCGGCCCGGCTTGGCATCGGAGACAAGTCGTTTCTGTTCAAGCGGGGGGACGCGGAGCGGTTAACGCAGCTTGTTTTTAAGACCGGCGCGCCGGGCTTGCAGAACAGGACGCTGGAAATCGGCGAAGCGCAGTTTGTCTTTTTGCCGGAATGAGTTGAATGAAAATATTGAGGCTGTCCCGTTAGCCGCAGCGGCTTACGAGGCAGCCTCTTTGTCGTTTTGTTTGCGTTGTTGGCTACTTAAGCTTCCGGATTGGATTTCGCTGGCTGGACGGGAATGTAGATATCGATCTGCTTGCCTTCTTTTGGCCAACAGCGTTCATCGTACCATTCGAAATCGGGGGCATTGATTTGCTCGTAACCGGATACAGGGAACCAGTTCGCAAAAATCCCGTCCCAGGTCGTTTGGATGGACGTGCTGAAATTGTCCTCGCCGGCCGGAGGTGTCGTAAAGATGGCGTAGGTAGCCGCCGGAATGAGATATTCTGTTATGCCCTCCTGAACCTCGGCCGCTTCGTCCACTTCAAAGCCGATGATATATTGGAAGGTTCCGTCTTCGTCGGTAGGGGAGCAAACGCCAAGCTCGACGTTTGGATTTTTTTTGCCGGGAATCCGTTCTCCGAGCCGCTCCTGCATGTACGTTTGCCAAAATGCCGGAATATCGTCATGGTTTTTGCCTTCCACGATGGTGCTTTGCATCGCGTAGCCCAGAATCCGCATGGCGGGTAGTTGTTCGATACGGTATTGCATGATTTGATCTCCCCAATCACTGGTTATTTGCGCATCGATGGTCGGAAGAGGCGCGGCGCGCGGCACAAGAAACGGCGGACGGCCCAGCTTGCGGCACTCTGTCGGCAGGATGCCGTACATTTTCCGGAACGCCCGGGTAAAGGCTTCATGGGAGCCGAAGCCGCACCGCAGCGCGATCTCCAGCACCTTCAAGTCGGTTTCGGTCAGCAGTTCCGCCGCCGTCGACAATCTCCGTTTCCGCACATAGGATGTGACCGTGTCGCCGACAAAGTACAAAAAAGTGCGGTGAAAATGGTACTCGGAATAAAACATCGCTTTGGCGATCCTGCTTAGCGTCAGCTCTTCGCCGAGCCGCTCTTCAATGTAGTCGATGCTTTGCATGATAGTGCTGACAGCGTTCATGAACATCCTCCAGACCGGTCTATGTGCTTAGTATAAATGGGGGGCGCCGCTTCTTCTTGATCATTCTTGCTTTCCGGGAAACCAGGGGCGGGGCAAAAGCGCGCTTGATCGGCCCCACTCTGAACGTTAATTGCAAATTATACAACTAACTTTATAACCATTTATCCAATCATTCGTTTAATTGCATTTCGTACATTTATTTCTACGTTTTTAGCCTCATTTTTCGAAAGATACCTGAGAACTGCAGGTATTACACTTAATCGAGCGCTGTGGCAGCATTTCCGGATAAGTAACTGTACATTTTGCAGCTATTTCATTTGTCCACTAGTATATCAAGAGTAAAATGGCAGGAGCTAGTCCGGGGGAGGGAAGCGGGGGAGTATTTGGAATCGCACCGCACTTCGTAAGCTACACCTGCACCGCTACTCGCTTAGGAAGGCGGCGGGTGTCAGGCAGGCGCCGTTTTGTCCCTGCCGGACTCGCGCCGGAGCGGCTTCCCTGTTACAATGTGATTGGCGGCTTGTAAGGCAAGCCAGGCTATAATCCCAACCGTATGAGGAAGAAGGGCTTACGTTGATTTACGGAATCGGACATGATGTTGTCGAAATCGAACGCGTCCGGCGGATGTTAAGCGGTTCGGTCGGCGAGCGGCTGACGCGGCGCATCCTGACCGCGGCCGAACGGCAATTGCCGGGGCAAACCGCGCGTGCGGCAGAGTTTTTGGCGGGGCGGTTCGCCGCCAAGGAGGCCGTCAGCAAGGCGTTTGGCTGCGGCATCGGCAGGACGCTCGGGTTTGCCGACATGGAGATTTTGCCGGATGCGAGCGGCAAGCCGTGCGTATTTATGCCGCCGGAAGCCTGGGAGCGGCTGGGGTTGACGGGCCATGGCCGGTATACGGTCCATTTGAGCATTACGCACGAACGGAATTTGGCGTCCGCCTTTGCCGTGGTGGAACGCATTGAACAGGGCACATAAAAGGAGAACATAGATCGATGCAGGAGAGCAGGGAAAACAAGATTTTCTTCAGTACGGAGCTGCTGGATTGGTATGAGCGCTCCAAGCGGGATTTGCCTTGGCGCAGGCACCGCGATCCGTATTATATTTGGGTTTCGGAAATCATGCTGCAGCAGACGCGCGTGGATACGGTGATTCCGTATTTCCACCGGTTCATCGAGCGGTTTCCGACGATTCAGGACCTGGCGGAAGCCCCGGAGGAAGAGGTGCTGAAATGCTGGGAGGGGCTCGGGTATTATTCGCGGGCCCGCAACCTGCAGGCGGCCGCGCGCCAGGTGGTCGAGCGGCACGGCGGGGCTGTGCCGGACAACAAGGCCGACGTGTCCGCCTTGAAAGGGGTCGGCCCGTATACGGCGGGGGCGATCATGAGCATCGCCTTTAACCGGCCCGAGCCGGCCGTCGACGGGAACGTAATGCGGGTGCTGTCACGGTATTTCCTGATCGAAGAGGATATTATGAAAACCGGGACCCGCACGCTGATGGAGGACCTGGCGGCGGAGCTGATCCCCGAGGGCCGGGCCGCGGATTTTAATCAGGCGCTGATGGAGCTGGGGGCATTAGTCTGTACGCCCAAGTCGCCGCAATGCCTGATTTGCCCGGTCATGGCCCGCTGCGCCGGGCGGCTTGCGGGCGCGGAGGAGCGCCTGCCGGTGAAGAGCAAGGCGAAGCCGCCGCGGCCGGAATACCGGCTTGTCGCCCTCGTGGAGGGCGGCGGGGCGCTTGGGGGCCGCGTGCTCGTGCGCCGGCGGCCGGATACGGGGCTGCTCGCGCGGATGTGGGAGCTGCCCCATATCCCGGCCGACGCCGTGCCGGGCGAAGGCGCCGGGCTGCCGGACGGCCCGGCGATGGACCGGCTGGCGGCGGCGCTGGCCGCCGCGGGCATGCCGGCGCGGCCGGGGGAAGCGTGGATGAACGCGGAGCATACGTTCAGCCACATTCACTGGAACCTCCGCGTGTTCCGGTTCGCCGCGGAAGATGCCGCCGGCCAGGCCGAAAACGATGAGGCCGAAAACGACGTGGCCGTGACGGGCGGGACCGACGGTATGACCGGCACCGCCGAGGCCGCATACGGGTGGGCTCCCTATGCCGGGGCCTCCGTTGCCGCTCCGAATTCCGTCCCGTACGCCGGCAACGTCCATTCGGCGGCGCAGCATCAGGCGGCAGCCGGTTCGGCCGGCTTATTCGCCGCCGAAACCGCCGCGGCTTATGAGGCGGGGGCGAATCAGGCCGGCGAAGCGAGCGCGTCTACGGGTGCGGCCAAGCCGGAAGCGGCATCGCCGGCCGGGGGCGGGGTCAAGCAAGCGGGCTTCGATCTGGCCGCGGACTCCGCGGAATACCGCTGGATCACCAAGGAAGATATGGGAAGTCTGGCGTTTCCGAACGTTTTTTTGCGGATATTAAACCGGTATTTTAAACAAGTATAGGCAAAAACCGCACGTGGGTGTAGTACCTGGGTGCGGTTTTCTTTTCCGCAATATGGGGTTCCGCGAGATGCAAAAGTGCATGCGGTATTTGTCGAACTTTCTCGAAAATGGCTCGTCAAATGCAAAAGTGCAGTCCATTTCTGTTTAAAATTCTCTTTGTTACCGAATAGTTTTAAAATAGATGCATTTTTGCATTTCATACGCCCCAAATAGGTAGGTTACGGGAAAATGAGATGCACTTTTGCAGTTGAGCTACTTTCACCAAACCATTGGTCTTTCCCACGCACCGCGGAGCCCTGCACCGCCATACCCCTGCACCGCAGAACCCTGCACCGCGAAACCTCACACCACGAACCTCGCACCACGAATTCCGCATAGCAGAATCCCATGCTGCGTGCCACGTCCGCGTGCCACGTCCGCGTGCCGCTGAAAATTCTAGTACTGCTTTATCATGCTACTCCACTGGATGCTGCTACTTCCTGCTCATACCCAACATCTTTCTTCTATGGTACATTTATGCATATAATAGACAGCTTGGATCGGCATGGCGGATACATTGCGCAAAGGAGGGAGCGGAGCTTTCCAGCGGAAATGCTGGAGCAAACCGTCGTTATTTCCCGCGATTTTTTTGCGGCATTTACGACGCGGCAATTCATGACGCGGTAAATTATGAGGAGGGATATAATGAAAAAGTTTACGTTTTTGCCAAAAGTCCGCGGCGGTTTGGGAGTCTGTCTGATAGGCTGCAGCCTGCTGCTGGCGGTCCCGGCGGCGGCGGCGGACGGGTTTGCGGAGCCGCTGAACGCTTTTAACGGGAGCATGTTTTATGCTTCGGACGGCTGGGAGAACGGAGAGGATTTCGGAGTAGGGTGGCGGGCGAACAATATCGAATTCAATAACGGAGTCATGGCCCTTCGACTGGACAAGTCGGGGTGTCCAAGCCGATGCTCCGGCGAGCAGTACGCCTCCGGCGAATATGCGACCATTGGGGAAGACTACGGCTACGGGCGTGTGGAGGCGCGAATGAAGGTGGCGAAAGGCGAGGGACTGGTCACTTCACTGTTCACTTATTATGACCTCAATCCGGATCCGGACACGGAAGAGAATGACGAAATTGATATTGAAATTCTGGGAAAAGATCCGACGAAACTGGAGACCAACTATTATACGGCCGGAGACGGGGATCACAGCACGGTCATTGATCTTGGCTTCGATGCATCGCTGGACTTCCATGACTATGCTTTTGAATGGTCGCCGGCCTCGATCAAATGGTATGTCGACGGCAAGCTGGTGCATACCGAGGACGGTTCCCGCGGACCACTGCCGAGCCATCCGGGCAGCATTATGGTCAACTTCTGGGCAGGCGCGGGCGATGCTGCCAAAACTTGGACGGGGAAATTCATTTATCCCGGGTCCCCGGTTCGGGCGTACTATGACTGGATCAAGTATACCCCGGCGGAATAGCGGCCCAGTAAGAATCAAGCCGTGCGCCGGTTCAAGCTGGCGCCGGTCGTTTTCATACCATAGCCGATAATAAGAGGCCTCCCTTCCAAAGGGAGACCACTTTTTATCGTCACTATTCCAGCATACGGTTTTCCACCGTTTTCATATAGTTTTGCGTATCCGGTTCGCGGTGTTCTTCGCCCACCACTTTGCCCGGATCCGCAGCCTCGGCTCCACCGGTAACGCTGTGCGCGAAGTTCGTGAACTGCTGCTTATGCTCGTCTTCCGCGTGCTTGGCTTTCAGCAGCTCCTCCGGATCGTTGGTCAGCTTACGCTTTTGCTCGGCCATAGTGTAACCTCCTTCCGGCGATCGTCAATCGCCCTTATTTCTTGGCGGCTTCGTAACGACGGTTCACTTCGTCCCAGTTGATGATGTTCCAAAATGCCGCGATGTAATCCGGGCGTTTGTTTTGATATTTCAAATAGTAGGCGTGCTCCCAGACGTCCAGGCCAAGAATGGGTGTCTGCCCCTCGGAGAGCGGGTTGTCCTGGTTTGGCGTGCTCGTTACGGCCAGTTTGCCGTCCTTGCCGACGACCAGCCAGGCCCAGCCGCTGCCGAAACGGGTCGCCGCCGCTTTTGTAAACTCCTCTTTGAATTTGTCGAACCCTCCAAGATCGCTGTCTATGGCGGAAGCGACCGGGCCGCTTGGAGTTCCTCCGCCGCCGGGGCCGATCACGGTCCAGAACAAGCTGTGGTTGGCGTGGCCGCCGCCGTTGTTGCGCACGGCCGTGCGGATATTTTCGGGAACGCTGCCGAGGTCGGAAATGAGCTCTTCCACGCTTTTGTTCTGCAGTGCCGGGGCGCTTTCCAGCGCGGCGTTCAGATTGGTCACGTACGTATTGTGGTGACGATCATGGTGAATGTTCATCGTCTGCTCATCGATGTAAGGTTCAAGCGCGTTTGCCGGATAGGGTAAAGCAGGCAATTCATGGGCCATAACGGAAAACCTCCCGATTTTTTTGTTAAAGAGTTGTTCAAAAAGTCGTCTTTTGATCACGAAGCAGGTCAGAAAGTGGATCGGGCGTCGAATCTTGAATTCAGCCGGGCCGTAGCACATGCTTCCGTAGCATGTTTCCTGCGGAAACATTTCAGATGCTCACGCACCCAAAACGTACGCACCGCTCCTTTCGTCCCTAGCTTCATCCGACCTACAGCGTTTTGAAAAAACGCACATCGTAAGCATACGCTTCGGTGCTGAAAACCCGACTTTTTGAACACGCACTTAAAATGTCGATCGCATTTACATACTCGAAACAAAACCTATTATTTACATATGATCAAAATATATGTATGAAAACCTGTTTTGTGAAGGGAAATTCACAAAAAATAAATGTAAACGCTTAACATTAAGCGCTTTCAGAAGAAAATTGGTGTATTTCGTTGATTTATATGGTTTAATGGACAAAGAAGCAGTTTTTTTCTCGTTTTTTGTCTGGTTTTAATTATTTGCTTGATGTAAAAATAAAGGCCGCGCCTTTAGCATGAATCTATCTAGTGTTAAGGAAAAAGGAGATCATAGCATGCTTATTCGTTCCTTTCAGTTGAGTGATGTGAATCAAGTGATGGATCTTTTGCAGGTATCCTTGTCCGAGGCTTGCTACGAGGACACCAAACAAGCTTTTGCCAGACAATTGGCCTGGGATTCCGAACTGATTCTAGTTGCGGAAGCGGAGGAAGAAATTCAGGGGGTCCTGATCGGAACGATCGATCAGCATACCGGGTGTATTTACCGGATGGCCGTTCACCCGGATTATCGCCGGCGCGGCGTAGGCAGAAGCCTCGTTTCCGCGATGGAACAACGTTTTCAGCAGCGCAATGTCCGCCGGATCATGGTGGCCGGAGACGAGCATAACAAAGCGATTATGCCGCTGTACGAAGCGATGGGCTACGGCGCAAGCAAATTTTTAGAGGCGTTCCAGAAGCTTGGCATCGCTGCTGCGCGTTCTTTATCGGGGTCTAATTGATTTTTAAATTATAGACAGGTAAGAAGAGGAATGATTGAAGCATATCTTCCATCCGTTGCAAATGGGTGCGGGATATGCTTTTCTATTTATAGATTGACCAAATCGTCGGTAGGCCGAATTCATGTTTTGGCCTGTCGGCAAAATCCGCGGTTTATGGCCTGCGAATCTTGGAGGATGAACGGTGAAGGAGATAACGATATATACCGACGGCGCCTGTTCCGGAAACCCGGGCCCTGGGGGATGGGGCGCTGTATTAATATTTAACGGGCATCGCAAGGATCTGTCCGGCGGCGAGAAAATGACCACAAACAACCGGATGGAAATCCAAGCGGTTATTTCGGCGCTCAGTCAACTGAAGGAGCCGTGCCGGGCCAAAGTATACAGCGATTCCGCCTATGTGGTGAACTGTTTTCAACAGGGTTGGATTCGCGGATGGCTTAAAAACGGTTGGAAAAACAGCAAAAACCAGCCGGTGGAAAACAAAGACCTGTGGCAGGAGCTGTGGCGGCTGATGGGCATCCATCAGGTCGAATACGTTAAGGTCAAAGGGCACAGCGACAATGAGCTCAACAATCATTGCGATATGTTGGCCCGGGAAGCGATCAAGCGGCTGTCTTCCTGATTGGCTTCGTTCGAAAAACAACAACGATATGGGGGATGGGGAACGTTTGTCGCCCGTAAAATTCACATCAAGGAGGGGAAGGGAGTGGCAAAGACAATACACGACGGCAGCGTCGTTTCCGCAAACGCCGGCGCGTGGGCGGATTTGAAACGCGAAATTAAGGAAAACGCGGCTTCGCTCGGCATCGACGATATCGGCTTTGCCTCCGCGGACCCTTTTATTTCGCTGAAGGCCATTTTGCTGGACCGGCGTGAAAAAGGATACGAATCCGGGTTTGAGGAACCGGATATCGATAAGCGCATTTACCCCGAGCTGTCTCTCGAACAGCCGGCTTCCCTGGTTTCGATCGCCGTGGCGTATCCGTCCAAGATGGATAACCCGCCGAAGTCCGAGCCGGGGCAGCGGCGCGGGATATTGGCCAGATCGGCCTGGGGGCGTGATTACCACCTGGTGCTCCGCGAGGCGATGGCCAAGCTGGAGGATTTCATCCGCCAGCGGGTTCCGGAAGCGCGGATCGAGAGCATGGTGGACACCGGAGCGCTGGTCGACCGTGCGGTGGCGGAGCGGGCGGGAATCGGCTTCAAAGGGAAAAACTGCGCGATCATCTCGCCTAAATGGGGATCGTGGATTTACCTTGGCGAGATGATTACCAACATTCCTTTTCCGCCGGATTCCCCGGTCACCGAGGATTGCGGCGAATGCACGAAATGCATCGACGCCTGTCCGACCGGGGCGCTGGTCGGGCCCGGCGTGCTGAACGCGCAGCGGTGCATTTCCTTTTTGACGCAAACGAAAGGGTTTGTGGAAGAAGAGTTCATGCTCAAAATCGGCAACCGGCTTTACGGCTGCGACACATGCCAGATCGTTTGTCCGAAAAACAGGGGCAAGTCCTGGAACCACCGGCCGGAGCTGCAGCCCGATCCGGAGACGGTCAAGCCGCTGCTCCTGCCGCTGCTCGATATCAGCAACCGGGAATTTAAAGAGCGCTTCGGCGACAGCGCGGCGGCCTGGAGAGGGAAGAAGCCGATCCAGCGGAATGCGGTGATTGCGCTCGGCAACTTCAAAGATACCGCTTCCGTGCCGAAATTAATAGATATACTGTTTCATGATCCTCGTCCGGTGCTGCGCGGCACGGCCGCTTGGGCGCTCGCCCGGATCGGGGGAGAAGCGGCGGCGGAGGCGGTGAGCCGGGCGCTGGAGAGCGAACAGGACGAGGAAGTGCTTGAGCGTCTCCAGGCGGCGGACCGGAAGCTGCGAGGGGGAGCGTCGCCTGGAGAAAGCCGCCCGACGGTGAAGGAAAGCAAACCGGATTGACAACGATGACGGGAAGCGATTGCCGTCAAGGGGGATGAAAGGATGCGTTTCATCAGTATTGAAGATATCGAGCCAGGGCAATACTTGGGAAAAACGGTTTATTCCGCAAACGGCACCGTGCTATTGTCGGCGGGGATTCAGCTGACCGTATTTATGATCAATACGCTTAAGCGGATCGGCGTTACGATGCTGTACATCAAAGATGCCGATTACGATGATGTCGAAGTCGAAGATGTGATCAGCGAATCGACCAAACAGGCGGTATTTCACGAAATGGTGGAAACGCAGGAAGCGATCCGGTCGGGGAAGGAATGGAGCACGAAAAAGATCAACTCCAGCGTGGATTCATTGCTGACGGACGTGCTGAACAACAAGGAAGTGCTTCTGCAGCTGACCGATATTCGCACGGCGGACAACGCGGCTTATCTGCATGCGGTTAACGTTTGCCTGATCTCGTCCATGATCGGCCTGAACATGGGACTGGGCTATTCCCAGTTAAAGGATCTGGCGATCGGAGCGCTGCTGCACGATATCGGCAAATCCGTTCCTCTGCCGGAAGGCGCGGCGGAGGACGATCCGAAGCATCATCACACGTGGCGGGGATATGAAATGCTGAAGCAAAAACGCGAATTTAATCTGCTCATCGCCCATGCGGCGCTTCAGCATCATGAACGCCTTAACGGCACCGGGATTCCCCGCGGCCTGGCAGGGGATGAAATTCACCTGTTTCCCCGCATTATCGCCGTTGCGAATATGTACGACAATCTGATCAGCGGCGGCGGTGAAGGCGGATCGCAGCGCGGCCTGTTGCCGCACGAGGCCTGCGAGCAGCTGATGGCCTGTTCGGAGCATGAGTTGGATCACGACGTGCTGGTGGAGTTCACCCGCATCGTATCCGTGTACCCGAACGGCACGGCGGTAAGGTTGTCGACGAAGGAAACCGGCGTGGTCGTCAGCCAGCACCGGGGCCTGCCGGGCCGCCCGGTCATCCGCATCGCGCGCGGCGCCGGGGATGAACTGGACGTGAAGGAAGTGGATCTGGCAACGGAAACAACGCTGTTTATCGAAACGGTTCTGGCTTGAATCGCGGCAGGGTGAATGCTATTATATTTGGAGTGCGTTAGCCAAACGGGGGGCTGCACGGATATTAATGCAGGGGTGGCTGAATGATGGATATCGTAATTCCAATTATTACGCTTGTCGTCGGATTGGTCGGCGGTTTTCTGATCGGTGTTTTTTATTTGCGGCGGCAGATGACAAAAATGCAAAACGATCCGGAAATGCTGCAAAAAGTGGCGAAACAGATGGGTTATAATCTGAACAGCAAGCAGATGCAGCGCGCGCAGCAAATGATGAAAAACCAGGGCCAGGTTCCCGGAGGGGCGCGGCCGCGAAAGAAAAAATAAACATCGGCTCGAATGAAGAGTCTTAAAAAGTGTGGCCTGTTCGCAATTCGCGGCGTCAGCATATAACCGGCGCCGGGTGCGTCATCGCCATGCTTTTTTTGAAAGGAGGAGGCGCTTAAATGGCTGGACTTAAAGATTACGTAAACAAGCAGGTTGGAGAAAATCACGAGAAAATCGAACATCATGTTCGTGAAATCTTAAAGCTGATCGGGGAAAACGTCGAACGGGAAGGGCTGCTCGATACTCCCGCCCGGGTTGCCCGGATGTACGAGGAGATTTTTGCCGGTTATGAGGTTGATCCCCGCGACGTGCTTGGGGTAACGTTTGAAGAGAACCATGAGGAGCTCGTCATTGTCAAGGACATCGTCTATTACAGTCAATGCGAGCATCATATGGCGCCTTTCTTCGGCAAAGTGCATATCGGCTACATTCCGAGCGGCCGAATCGCCGGGCTCAGCAAGCTGGCCCGCCTGGTGGAGGCGGTAACCCGCCGCCTGCAGGTGCAGGAGCGCATCACCTCGCAGATCGCCGACATTATGGAAGAAGTATTGAACCCGCAGGGCGTAATGGTCGTTGTGGAAGGCGAGCATCTCTGCATGTGCGCGCGCGGCGTTAAGAAGCCGGGCAGCAAAACGGTCACGTCCGCGGTGCGCGGCAGCTTCCGCAAGGACGCGGCTTCGCGAGCGGAGTTTTTGTCCTTGATCAAGGAATAACGGAAAGCCGCGCTCCGTCGGTTACAAAGGTTGAGGGTTTACCGAGCGCGCCTGCGGGGGAGTCTTCCGCATTATGGCAGCCGTATTAATACGGCTGCCATTTTAGTTTTTTCGCGGCTTCGTAGCGCTCCGCCACGGCCGGCCAGTACACGACGTTCCACCAATCCTTGATGTAGTCGGCCCGCACGTTTTGATGCTTCAAATAGTAAGCGTGCTCCCAAACGTCGAGCGGAAGCAAGGGCACGATGTCCCATTGCGACAGGTTTTGGTGCTTCTCCGCGGTCAAAATTTGCAGCCGGTGGCTGCGCGGACTCCAGACGAGGATCGCCCAGCCGCCGCCTTCCACTTTGGCGGCCGCTTCGGAGAATTGCCGATGGAAAGCGTCGTAGCTGCCGAAATCGCGGGTGATTTGCTGGAGCAGTTCGCCCTCCGGTCTTCCGCCGCCCTTCGGGTTCATGATCTCCCAAAAGATGGTGTGAAGATAATGGCCGGCGCCGTTAAAAGCGAGTTCCCGTTCCCAATGCTTGACCAGCTCGAAGTTTCCGTTTTTGCGGGCCTCCTGGAGCTTTTTTTCCGCCTTGTTCAAGTCATCGACGTAGGTTTTATGGTGCTTGTCGTGATGGATGCGCATCGTTGCCTCATCGATGTAAGGCTCGAGGGCATTGTAAGGGTAGGGCAGGGGCGGAAGCGTGTGCCCGCCGATCGGGACGGGACGCTCGGGGATACGGGAGGCACCGGAAGGCGCGTCGTTTTCATACCGCAGGTTTTCGTTGCCGGCTGCCTCATCGGCATTTCTTTCTGCCAAACTTTCCGCCGCATTGTCATTCGGCAGATTTTCGGCTGGCGCGGCCGATTCCGCTTCAAGCCCCGTGTTCGAAACAGTTGGTGTTTCGAAGCCGGAATTCGCCTCCTCCGGTGAAATCGCCTGCTGATGCGGCGAGTGCTGCGGCCAGGATTCCTCGGGTTCTTCTGCTCGTCCTTCGGCCGCCTCCTCCGCTCTCGTGCCGGTTGGCCCGTAATAAGGCGGCTGTCCGCCTGCCGCCGGCCCGAAGGGAGCGGGTCCGCCAGGCTGCTGGTAAGGCCCGAAAGGAGCGGGTCCGCCAGGCTGCTGGTAAGGCCCGAAAGGAGCGGGTCCGCCAGGCTGCTGGTAAGGCCCGAAAGGGGCCGGTCCGGTAGGCTGTTGGTAAGGCTCGAAAGGAGCAGGTCCGCCGGGTTGCTGGTAAGGCCCGAAAGGAGCGGGTCCGCCAGGCTGCTGGTAAGGCCCGAAAGGGGCCGGTCCGCCGGGTTGCTGGTAAGGCCCATAAGGCGGCGGATCGTCAGGCTGCTGGTAAGACCCGAAAGGAGCTGGCCCGGTAGGCTGCTGGTAAGGCCCATAGGGAGCGGGTCCGGTGGGCTGCTGATAAGACTCATAGGCCTGCGTTCCCCCGCCTTGATGATACGGGTCGTACACCGGCGGATCGCCGGCGACACAGCCCGCGATCTCTCCGGGGCGGTTCAGCCTTTCCAGCACGGCCAGGAAATACTCCGATTCGCGGATAATGTGCATCAGCACGACGGGGGCGAGCGGAACGGCCTTGACCGCCTCACTCCGGTCGAGAATATGGTGCAGCTGGCGGATAAATTCCTTCGACTGCTGAAAGGCGGCGCCGAGCAGTCGCTCGGTTTGCTTGATCAGCTGGGGGCTCGAGGCCGCTTCCTTGGACGTCAGACCGTGCTGAAGCAGCCGGTCGGCCGCCGCCTCCGTGGCGGTAAACACCTTCTTCCACTCGTCCAGCAGCTTAACGTAGTGGTGCTCCAAATTGGGAATGATCGCTTTGATCACTTCCGTATGCTCCGCTTCCTGCTGCTTCCAGAAGCGGATTTCTTCCAAAATGCGTACAGGCAAATAAGGCCCGTAAACGAACAGCATCCGGTTAACCTCCCCTTGCTTTAGTCATTACTACCAGCTTATTCGCGGGGAGGTTTGGCCTATGCTATTCGATTGCGGACCCGGTAAGGGCGCTTTCGCTGCCGCTGCCGGAAGCGGCGGTTTTGATCCGGCTGAGGAAAAGCGACACTTTCCGCAAATATTCCTTGGGATGTTCGCGAAAAATCAGTTCATGATGCGAGCCTTCCACAATCCAAACGCCCGAATCGGGATTCGTCTGATTGGCGGCCAGCTTCTCGGCGATCGGATAAGGCGCCTTCTCGTCTTCCGTCCCATGAATGAACAAGGTCGGGAACGGGTAGTCCTCCGATTTGACCTGCGTGTACGGAATTTGCCGCAGGCTCGTGCCGTTCAGCACCGGCAGCAGCATGCCGATGATTTCCAGCGACGGATGCCGCGGCAGATCGATTTGCTGGCGGATGTTGTGGTACATCGTGTCCGGCTCAAGCAGAAACGTGCTGTCGAGGATCATGCCGTCGATATCGCCGCTCGTTAGTCCCGCCTGAAGCGCCGTGCCGGCGCCCATCGAGAACCCCCAGACAACGATTTCCCGCGCCCCGCGCTGTTTCACGTAATCAATGGCGCCAAGCAGTTGCTGGGCTTCTTTTTTGCCGCCGGTGGCCACTTCTTTGCTGTTCTGGGCGGCGAAGCCGTAGTCGAACATTAAGACGTTAAAATTCAGCCGGTGGGCAAAACTGGCCAACTCGTACATCGGAATCCAAGATTCCTCGCGATTGGCGCCGTAACCGTGGCTAAAAACGATCGTTTTGGCGGAATCTTCAGCGGGGATATACCACCCTTGCATCATTCGGCTCCCGTCTGCGGCAGGAAACGTGATGTTCTCGTAATCCAGATTTTGGGCCAGCTTCGGATTGGAATAAAGCGGGGCCACCGTCGGATTGGACAGCACCCAGGCGATATATCCGTGCAGAGAAACAAAGCAGAAAATCAGGAAAAACAAAATGGACAACAGCAAAGCCACGGCAATATGCTTGATGCTGATGCGCCGGCTTGCGGTTGCGGGAATATCGTTGTTAGGGAACGCCGAAGGCATGGGAAGGTCGTTGCGGCCGGTGTGGCTCATAGGCTTCCCTCCTGTTTCTTTAAAATCTTTAAAATTGCGTTTATTAGAGTATATGATGAAAAAAGCCGCAGTTTACGGATAAGTCCAATATATTGATACTGCCGATACGAGCAAATTACGTAGATAATGTCGAAATAAGGCGACACCCTTTAATTTATCGTAAGTCCGGGGTGCCGTAAAGTCAATGGAAAACCGGGGCATGGGCAGGACCGTTACCGTTCATTGACGGAATCCACGGTCTTTCATATAATTTATGTAACCGAGTTTCATATAGTGAAACATCCTAAGGAGAGTGGATGCCGGATGGAAGACCGGAAGCTAACGGTTCGCGCCGTCGAAAGGGCGCTGGATATATTGATGTGTTTTACGAAAGGAAGCGATTTGGGGTTAACGGAGATTGCCGGCGAGATCGGCTTACATAAAAGCACGGTGCACCGTCTGATGACCACGCTGGAAGAGCGTGGATTCGTCGTGCGCGATCCGGCGACGGAGAAATACCGCTTGGGCTTGAAAATATGGGAGCTGTCGGCGCATTTGTCGCATAACGACGATCCGGCCGTTCTGCTGCTGCCACTGATGGAGCGGCTGCGCGACCGGTTGGGGGAAACGGTCAGCCTCTATTTGCGCGACGGCAACGACCGGCTGCGCATCCAGGCCGTGCAGAGCAATCAGGCGATCCGGCGGGTGGCCCAGGTCGGGGCGCGGTTGCCGCTGTATGTCGGGGCGTCCAGCAAGGTGCTTGTCGCCTATTCCGACGAGCCGGTGACGCGGGCGGTCCTGGACAGCCCCGACTGGCCGGCAGGGCTGGACCCGGCGGCTTATGTGTCCCAGTTGCGGCAGGTCCGCGAGCGCGGATACGCCACCAGCTATGAGGAACGGGAGCCGGGGGTTTCCGCCGTCGCCGCGCCGATCTTCGACCGGAGCGGCAAAATCGCCGCCGCCTTGTCCGTGTCCGGGCCGGTCAGCCGCCTGACGCCGGAACGGCTGGAAGAATACGGCCCGGTGCTGATTGAAGCGGCCCGGGAGATGGGAATGATGATCCAGGGCTGATCCCGTTGGCCCGTTGGCCCGTTGGGGCAGCACCTATGGCAAATAGGAGTAGTAAGTGCAAAAAGTACATTTAAATGGGCGGGATTTGCGGTTGAGCGGAAAATAATTGCGAAAGGTACAACTAAAGCTGCTGAAGTCAGAGAGGGGTTCCGGCTAGACCTGTTTAACTGCATGGTTTGCAATTAGATGGCAATTATCGCTGCCCACCTTCCGGATAAATGTAGAAAATGCAACTATCTTCATACGAAACGCCCGTTTGTTGCGATATGCCGGAAATTTCCGGAAAATTCAGCTATCCTTCTATAACTTCGCCACTAGCGTTGCATCAAGTCTTATCCGACAAGTTACATTTTCTAGTCACACAACTATTCTAGCAACGGTTGCCACAAGCGCTATTTGTTCCAAGAACCTTGATTTCGAATTCTAACGGTTGCCATCACGCTTATTTCACTGAAAATCGGCTAATTGCGCATAAGATCAGGCAAATAACGGCCATCACAAACGTTAGAGTTTTGAAGAGGTCTTTTTTCGGAAAATAACCGCTGCTGCAACCGTTAGATTTCCGGCTTACCCTATTTTGATTCGAAAACCTAGCCGTTTCAAACAACGCCGAAATCGGTAACCTTGAAACCGTATGTGTATAAGAAAACGGACAAGGGGCAGAAAAAGGAATACATGAAAGAGCTGCAAATGAAGGTTTCAATCGACGCCAAGAACGCAGCCCGGTAAGCCAGACCATAAGCTAGACGCGGCAAAAGCCCAAAGGCCGTCCCGACAGTAAATTTGACTGTTTTGGGACGGCCTATTCCTATTTGCTTTATTTCACGCTATGAATCCAATTTGCAATATCGTCGATGATGGCCTTGGACACATTGGAAGGCTTGCCGTATTCGGTCCCGGTGGACAGGCCGTCATATTCGGCGAGCAGATGGTTCACCTTGGGGTAAGACTTGAACTCGACGTCCCCACGGTTTTTCAGCGCCGTTTCCCAGCCCTCGAATTGCTTCATCGTCACCTGCCAGTCGTTTTCGCCCTGCAGCACGAGCATCGGCCCGGTTTGCGTTTTGGCGAGTTCGGCCGGCACGTAATTTTTCTGCTCGAACCACCAGTAGGCAGGCTGCAGCGGGAATTGTTCAGGCATATGGTCAACCGTATATTCAGGGTCGTTGACCATATCGGCGATCGACGTATACATCGCGGCTTGCTGCTCGTACAGCGTCGAATCAAGCCCTAGCTGTTTGACGCGGCGGACCAGCTCGGCCTGCTGCTCGGCCAGCACGTTGGCGAATTTGCCGCTTGGAGCGGACAGAAGAATCGTTCCGGCGATGCCTCCATCCGGGGCGGCGGCGCTGATCAGCGGCATGGCGTAGCCGCCCTGGCTGTGGCCGGCGACGAAAATGCGGGAGTCATCGATGCCGGACGTGTTTTGCAGCAGTTTCACCGCTTCCAAAGCGTCGTCAACGCTTTCCTGCTTGAGCGTAAATTTCGGATCGGCCGCCACCTTGAAGGAATGCTCGTAGGTCACTTTGTCGTACCGCAGTACAGCGATGCCCTTGGCGGCGAGACCGGCGGCCAGATCGCGGAACGGCTTGGCCCCCAGAATCGTGGCGTCGCGGTCGTGCGGGCCGGAGCCGTGGACGAGCACAACCGCCGGGAAGGGGCCTTCTCCCGCAGGCACGGTTAAGGTGCCGGGGAGCGCCATCGGGCCGCTTCCGATGGTAACTTCCCGTTCGCTATAAGCCGCGGGATTGTCGTAAGCCGGCTTTTGATAAGCGGAAGCGGAGGCCGCGGCGATGTATAAATCATCGATCTTCCCGTTCTGATCCAGACGCAGCGTAACTTGAAACGGAACGATGGTGCTTTGGAAAGAGTACGTTACATTCCGGTGCACCGTGTTCAAGCTTTCGCTTTTGGCTGGTTCGCCCGCTGTTTTGCCGAACATGGCCTCGTAGTTGCTCCACAGCCGGTCCAGCAGGGCGGCCGGCAGCGCATAGGCGGATGCTTCGCTTACGTACTCGGCGGCTTTGGCCCCGTCTCCGGCCTGCAATGCTTCGAGGAACAAATCGGCCGCATCCTCCGTTTGCCCGTTATCGCCGGTGAGCGCTTTGGCGATCAAACCGGCGTCGGCCAGCGTCCGGCCGCCGGAGAGGCGGACCGGCTGGTTAAGGGCGACGGTTTCGCCATCCAGAACCGCCCGGTCCGAGCCGGCCTCAAGCTTCAGGACATGGCTGCCTTTTGTTACGGTTATCGTGCGGGTGCTTTGTTCCCACGATACCTCGGCGCCAAGCTTAGTTGCGGTTTCTCTTACCGGTTCAAGCGCCGCGCTGCTTTGCTCGGCGGCCAACGCGGATGCTGTGGGCACGGCGAGGCTTAAAGCCAGGGTAGCGGCAACGGCGTGTTTTACTTTTTTGGGATGTTTGTTCATCATCGTCTCCTCCTTGGGATTTACCTCTTAATTCATTTATTTGGCCGGTCAGTTCTTGAAAAACAGGCTGGAACCGATAATCACGGCGGCGATGCCGGCAAGCACAAACCAACCGACCGGGTTTGCGAAGTTGAGCGTCCAGCCGATGCCGGATCGTTTTTCCACAAAAACGGAAGGGTCCTGCGGGTTGAAATAAAACGCTCCGAGCTTCCAATAGCGGTCATCGTTCAGCGGCGCGGCCGCCGAAGCTTCGGCCGATCTTCCCAGCCGGCTTCCGCCTTGGCCCGTTGCAACAGACAGCACCATCGCAAACAACACGATAAAAACCGGAACAATCAGGCTGACGAGCGTGACGATGTTTGTGTCAAGCGGATGAAGCATATTAACCTGTATAAACGAAAACATGAATACAAGCGCCAATGACGACAAAATCGTAAACAGCGACCATCTGCGGCGAAAGGCCGCATTTTGCCGGACCGATTGCTCGGGGTTGCCGGCGTGGATTTGCTGCTTGCTCTTTTGAATGCTCCAGTTGACGAACCAGAACAACAGGGTCATGATCGCCTGCATGACGCTAGGAAACAGGACGACGCGGTACGATTTGGCCGCGCTGCTGACGACATTGCCCGCGAAATCGAACTTCATGGCGACCGGATCGGGAACGGCCTCGTAGTTCATGAGCATGATTGCGGCGCTTACGGCTATGATCAGGACATGAATCAGAAACCATCTGCCGGAAAAAGTCAGCTTTTGCCGGTGAAATCCGGTGTCCACCGCCAACAGAGCTTTATGCGCCTGGACGGAAGGAAGCGTCGGACGGATTTTTTTCATCCGGAAATAAAAGCTTATATTCAGCAAAATCGAAACGACGATCGTAACCGTGACAAATATGGCGAATACTCCGCCTTGCCCGTTCCCTTCTACGCTTAGCATCCCGGCGATGCAAAACAGAAGCAGGGCCGTATAGATCGCGCAGCTGAGGACGGCGTACTGCTTGCGCATCCGGCGCAACGGTTCGCTGCGATATTGCTCTTCGCTGACGGACACCCCGAAGCTGACCGTTTCCCTCGTCAAGTAGGGCATAAAAGCGAGTGAAGCCAAAAGCGGCACAAACATCAAGATCAGCATCAAAGCGGACATCCATTGCATCTTTATTCGCTCCTTTCGGATTGGGTAATTTCGTGGTGAATGCGTTCCACCATCTGCAGAAGCTCTTCCTTGTTCATGCCCCGGCAAATGGCTTCCGCCACAATCGGCCGCACTTCCCGCTCCTGCTTCTCCAGGAACTCCGCGGTAACCGGCGGCATGCCGACGGGATCGACGACGACGCCTTTTTGGCGGTGGATTTGAATGTAACCTTCCTGCTTCAGCAGGGTATAGGCCTTGTTGACCGTATGCAGGTTGACGCCGATATCGGAGGCCAGGCTGCGCACCGAGGGGAGAGGTTCCCCCAATTTCAGCTTGCCGCTGGCAATCCCTTCGATGATTTGGTTCACCAGCTGCGTATAAATGGGAACCTCCGACTGCAAATCCAATTTCATGATCAAGGGTAAGGCATCTCCTTTGTTACAACTGTTATAGTTATAATATAACACGTGGAACTAAAAATTGAAAGAGCCAGGTCTTGCTATTCCCGTATCGTCCTGTAAAAGGTATGATGGTCCTAATTAGCATGAAGTGGAGGCGGTAGCTATGGCAGCTTACAGACAGCGGACAAATTTACCGGGGAGGATAACCCCTGCTTGTCCATAAACAGCGTGGTTCCTTCCGTAGATGAGGGGGATCGCCAGATGACGCACAAAGTACCCCGAGAAAATAAAGAGCTGGAGCAGCTATGCAAAGATTTTGACCAGTCCGGGTTAATCATATTCCGGACGGTACGGCTGTGATTCATGATTTCTGCGTCCTTCCTGCCTGTCAGGGAAAAGGCTTCGGGCGGGAAATTCTTTCGCAAACCGTGCGGCTGCTTCTTGGGAAAAAGCTGCCCCGCATTCGTCTGAGCGTGATCACGCAAAATCAAAACGCGTTAAGCCTGTATCAAAAGGCCGGATTCGCAATTACGGCGGAGTTTCACTATTACGTAAGCAGCTTAAACGATATATAATCTAAAAAACAAAAGCGCGAGTTGCAAGGGGCGTTCAGCCCTTCGCACTCGCGCTTTATCATTCAAACTTTTATCTCGGAGATTTCCGCAAAAATCACACGCCTGCCGCGATCATCTGCCGCAGCACGGTTTGCAAAATACCGCCGTTGTGGTAGTAATCGACGTCGACCATACTGTCGAGGCGGGCGATGACCGGGAACTGGAACGTGCTGCCGTCCTGGCGGGTCGCCGTTACGGTCAACTCCTGACCTGGCTTCACGTCATTGCTAAGGCCGGCGATATCGAACGTTTCCGTGCCGTCGATACCCAGCGTTTTCCAGCTTGTGCCTTCCTGGAACTGCAGCGGCAGAACGCCCATGCCGACCAGGTTGCTGCGGTGAATCCGCTCGAAGCTTTCGGCAATGACGGCTTTGACGCCCAGCAGGTACGTGCCTTTGGCCGCCCAGTCGCGGGAGCTGCCGGTGCCGTACTCTTTGCCGGCGATGACGACGAGGTTCTGGCCGTTCGCCTGGTATTTCATCGAGGCGTCGTAGATCGACATCACTTCACCCTCCGGAAAATATTTCGTTACGCCGCCTTCCGTGCCCGACGCTACCTGGTTGCGGATGCGGATGTTGGCGAACGTGCCGCGCATCATCACCTCGTGGTTGCCGCGGCGGGAGCCGTAGGAGTTGAAATCCTTGCGCTCGACGCCGCGCTCGCTCAAATAGCTGCCCGCCGGGCTGCTTGGCGAAATGTTGCCGGCCGGGGAAATATGGTCGGTCGTCACGGAATCGCCGAGCAGGGCCAGTACGCTCGCACCGCGAATGTCGGCGATATCGGACAGGCCTTCGCCGATCTTCTCGAAGAACGGCGGGTTCTGGATGTACGTCGATTTTTCATCCCACTCGTACAGTTCGCCTTGCGGTACCGGAATCGCGTTCCAGCGCTCGTTTTGCGTAAACACATGCTCGTATTTGCGGCGGAACATATCCGGGCTTAAGGATGCGGCGATCGCTTCCTTGATTTCCGCCGAAGACGGCCAGATATCCTTCAGATATACCGGCTGGTTGTTCCCGTCGTAGCCGATCGGATCGTTTTGCAGGTCGATATTGACCGTGCCGGCCAAAGCGTAAGCGACGACGAGCGGCGGGGAAGCCAGGTAGTTGGCTTTCACCTGAGCGTGCACGCGGCCTTCGAAGTTCCGGTTGCCGGACAGCACCGCGGCCACGGTCATGTCGTTATCGGCGATCGCCGCGCTGACTTCCTCCGGCAGCGGACCGGAGTTCCCGATGCAGGTCGCGCAGCCGTAACCGGCGACGTGGAAGCCCAGCGCTTCGAGCGGCTCGATCAGGCCGGCTTTTTGCAGGTACTCGGTTACGACGAGGGAGCCCGGCGTCAAGCTGCTCTTCACGTAGCCCGGCTTTTTCAGGCCGCGTTCGACCGCTTTTTTCGCCAGCAGGCCGGCGCCCACCATAACGCTCGGGTTTGACGTGTTCGTGCAGCTCGTAATCGCCGCGATCACGACCGCGCCGGTTTTCAGCTCGCTGGTGGAACCGTCCGGATGTTTGACCGCCACCGATTGCCCGATTTTGTCCTCGCTGAGGCCGTATCCGCCTTTATCGATCGGCGTGCGGATGATGCTGTTAAAGCTCTCCTTCATCGCCGTCAATTCGATGCGGTCCTGCGGGCGTTTCGGTCCGGCCAAGCTTGGTACGACCGTGCTGAGGTCGAGCTCGATCAGGTCGGTGAACACCGGATCTTCCGTGTCGTCCGTGCGGAACATGCCTTGCGCTTTGTAATAATCTTCAACGAGCGCGATTTGCTCCTCGGAGCGTCCGGTGCTGCGCAGGTAGGACAGCGTTTCCTGGTCTACCGGGAAGTAGCCGATCGTCGCACCGTATTCCGGAGCCATATTCGCTACGGTAGCGCGGTCGGCCAGGCTGATGTTCGACAGGCCCGGGCCGTAGAACTCGACGAATTTGCCGACGACGCCTTTTTTGCGCAGCATCTGCGTAACCGTCAGCGCAAGGTCGGTCGCCGTTGCGCCTTCGGCCAGACTGCCGGTCAGTTTAAAGCCGATGACTTCCGGAGCCACGAAATACAGCGGCTGGCCGAGCATGCCGGCTTCCGCTTCGATCCCGCCAACGCCCCAGCCGACGACGCCAAGGCCGTTGATCATCGTCGTATGGGAGTCCGTGCCGACGAGGGAATCCGGGAAGACGAACGTTTCGCCGTTCACCGTTTTGGTCGCCGCTACGGATGCCAGGTACTCCAGGTTGACCTGGTGCACGATCCCCGTGGCCGGCGGCACGGCGCGGAAGTTGTCGAACGCCGTCTGCGCCCAGCGCAGGAAGCGGTAGCGCTCCTCGTTGCGTTCGAATTCAACCTTCATGTTGTATTCGAGCGCTTCCGGGGAACCGAAGGCGTCGACCATGACGGAGTGGTCGATAACGAGATCGACCGGCACGAGCGGGTTGATCCGTTTCGGATCGCCGCCGGCTTTCTTTACGGTGTCGCGCATGGCGGCCAGGTCGACGACGACCGGAACGCCGGTAAAGTCCTGCAACACGATGCGAGCGGGGATAAAAGGGATCTCTTTGTTGTCATCGCGGCCCTCGCTCCAGCCGGCGATTTGCTTCACATGCTCCTGGGTAATGGCTCTGCCGTCAAACTGGCGGACAGCCGCTTCAAGCAACACTTTAATGGAAAACGGCAGTTTGGAAATTTTGCCGAGTCCCTGTTCTTCCAAGGACTGCAGGTTGAAGTAACGGTAGCTTTTGCCGCCGACTTCAAGCGTACGGGCTGCGGAGTTAAAATCGTTCGCTGACATAAATGTACCTCCTTGTTTCATTAGGTGAAACATAATTTCAAAAATAACCGCTTCATTTAGTATACCGTCCCTGACCTGGAGAGTAAAGAACTTTTTGCGGCCGCCCCCGCCTGATTTTGCCGAATTGACGCGGTTGAATGGGCTTTCATGGCCGCCTTCGGGGAACATACTCCCGTACGGGCGTTCATATACTTGGAACTAATGGAAAAGGAGGCGTGAACAGTGGCGGAAGAATGGAGAAAGACGTTGTCCATATATGTGAACGAACAGAACCAGGATGAAGTGGATTACCGGACGCCGAGCGCAGGAACGGTCGTAACCGACCTGGATTACCTGCTGCGGCGCGGAGAGCGCAAACGGAAGCTGGACATGTGGTATCGCAGCCGGGGAGCGGCGCCGCTGCGCTGTGAAACGCGGGCCAAGCTGGTGCGGGAAATCGAAAAACGGGAAGACGAGATCGAAGTCGATCTGCAGCTGTTGAAAAAAATATATTACGAAAAAGGCGGGGCGCGGCACCAGGAGGAGCGGATCGAAAAGCAGCGGCTGACGCTGCAGCGCGACGGGGCGGGCTGGGTCGTCTCGCGCGTGGAGCTGCCGGTGCCGGAGCGCCATCCGTCGCTGCCTTTTCCGGCGCCGGACGAAGCCGGGGAAGGCCGCAGGCCGGCGGCGCCGCGCCCGTTCTTAAACCGCGAGCTGCTTGGGGGGAGCCCGCCAAGGGGGATTGCTTACCGGCGCGAAGATGCGGTGCTGTACGCCGACCGGTGGTGGGACGGGTTCAACCCGGAATTCGCCGCTTTTGAAGTCGACTGCACCAATTATATCTCGCAATGCCTCTTTGCAGGCGGAGCCCCAATAAACTATACTGGAAAAAGAGAATCGGGCTGGTGGTACAAAGGTTACGTCGGCGGACGGGAAGCCTGGAGTTACAGCTGGTCCGTGGCGCATGCGCTGCACGGCCATCTCGCCCGCAGCGACGCCGGGCTGCGCGCCGAAATCCGCGAACGTCCGGAGCAGCTGGAGCTGGGGGATGTGATCATCTACGACTGGGACGGCAACGGCAGGTTCCAGCACAGTACGATCGTCACCGCCTTCGACGCCGGCGGGATGCCGCTGGTCAACGCCCATACGACGCCAAGCAAACACCGCTATTGGGACTACCGGGATTCCTACGCCTGGGGCGAAAATACGGTGTATCGTTTTTTTCATATCGCGGACCGGTTTTGAAAGTGAGGGTTTAAAAAGTCGGCTTTTCAGCACCAAGAAGGTTGCATAACAAAAGAAAAGAGGTTTACCCATGGGACAGGACAAATTGACCGTAGGGCTTATCTACGGGGGCAAATCGGGAGAACATGAAGTATCGCTGCAGACGGCCTTCGCCGTTTCGCAGGCGTTTAATTACGATAAATACGAGTTGCTTCCTTTTTATATCGACAAACAGGGAAAATGGAGCGTGGGCGGCAAGCTGTCGGCTCCGTTCTCGGCGCTCGAGGAGCTGAAGCTGGAAAGCGGCGCGGGCGATACGGCGGCGGCGATGAGCCTGCTGTTCGGAAAGCTCTCGACCGGCGAGTCGGCCATCGACGTAGCGTTTCCGCTGCTGCACGGGACGAACGGCGAGGACGGGACGATTCAGGGGCTGTTCGAAATGGCCGACCTGCCTTATGTGGGGGCCGGCGTGCTCGCTTCGGCCGCGGGGATGGATAAGGTCATCATGAAAAAGCTGTTCGCCGAAGCTGGCCTTGCGCAGTGCAAGTATTGCTACTTCACCGCTTCGGAATGGGAGCGGGCAAGCCATACGCTGGTCCAGGGCATCGAGGATAAGCTTGGCTACCCATGCTTCGTGAAGCCCGCCAATCTCGGCTCCAGTGTGGGCATTTCCAAAGCGAGAACGCGGGACGAGTTGATGAATTCGATCGCGATCGCGCTTCGTTATGACGTGAAGGTGATCGTCGAGGAGTTCGTCGACGCCCGCGAGGTGGAGGTCGGGGTGCTCGGCAATGACGAACCTTTGCCGTCCGTCCCGGGGGAAATCGTCTCTTCCGGTGAATACTACGATTACCAGGCCAAATATTTGGACGGCAAATCGCAAATGCTTATCCCGGCACCGCTGGACCCGGAATTGGCCGAACGGATCCGGGACCTGGCCGTCAAGGCGTTCAAAGCGATTTCGGGGAGCGGGCTTTGCCGCGCCGATTTTTTTGTGCGGAAAGCGGATCAGGCGATATGGATCAACGAAGTCAACACGATGCCGGGTTTTACCCCGTTCAGCATGTACCCGCTGCTGTGGCGTGAGACGGGGGTGTCCTATGAAACGCTGCTGGACCGCTTGATCGGGCTGGCGCTTGAGCGCTACGAAGCCCGGCAAAACCTGGAGTTCGAGAGCGGCGTGCTTTAAGTTCGAGTTCAAAAAGTCGGGTTTTCAGGACCGAAGCGTATGCTTACGATGTGCGTTTTTTCAAAACACTGTAGGTCGGATGAAGCTAGGGACTGAGTAGCGGAGCGTAGGTGAGCCTACGTGAGCAACGGAAGGCCCGGCTGAATTCAAGATTCGACGCCGAACCCTCTTCATGAACGGCTTCGTCATGGAAAGATGACTTTTTGAACAACCGCTTTAACCTTAACCAATCTAAGGAAGGAAGTGAGCCGATGGGTTTTCAAACGGAATTCAACTCCGTCTGCAAATTCAAAAATGAGCAGGAACTGTATGAACTGCTGGAATATGGCCGCGGCAAAATGCTGAAGCAGGGGCTGCGGGTGTTTCCGACCGGGCAAAAGGTGATCGCCTATACGCCCGGCAACAAGGCGGTGGCCATCGTCAAAATCACCGCCTGCGTCGCCGAAATCAATTTCAATGGAGAGGAAGTTACATCGGTGGAGCTGGAGCTGGTGCGCCAGCTGACGGAAGAAGAGTCCAAGGTACAGACGGCTCTGGCTTACGAGATGTTTTTCGGAGAAACGTCCGCTTCATGATCGTGCGCTTTGGCTATGTGGCCATGTCGACCGTCATCAAGGACGCTTCGCCGTCGAAAACGATGACGTTCAAAACGTTCCAAAGCCTGGCCGACCGGGACGCCGCCATCCGGCGCCTCGAGCGGATCGCCGCGGAAAATCTGCACAATACGCTGCGGCTTCTGCGGCATAACGTAGCGAGCGACATCCGGGTCTACCGCTTCTCCTCGAAGCTGATTCCGCTGGCAACGCATGAAGCGCTGTCGGACTGGAATCCTTACGAAGCGCTGCGGGAACCGTTTGCCGCCGTGGGGAACTACGTAAAGGAACAGGGGCTTCGGGTGTCTTTTCATCCCGATCATTTTACGGTGTTCAGCACGCCGCGGCCCGAAGTGCTTGAATCCTCCATCCGCGATCTGGAATACCATGTCGCTATGTTTGAAGCGATGGGGCTGAACGCGCGGGCCAAAAACAACATCCACGTGGGCGGAGCTTACGGGGACAAGCCGGCGGCGGCCGAACGCTTCCAGGCCAATGTCGCGGCGCTGCCGGACCGCATCAAGCGGCGGCTGACGTTGGAAAACGACGACAAGACGTTTAATGCCCCCGAGACGCTGGAGCTGTGCGAAGCGCTTGGGGTCCCGATGGTGCTTGATATCCATCACCAATGGGTGAACAACGCCGGCGAGACCCTGGCCGAGCTGTGGCCGCGGGTAATGGCGACGTGGTCTGCGCCGTACGCCCAGGCGGATTCTCCGGCGGACGACCCGCTGCCGCCGAAGATTCACGCGTCCAGCCCGAAAAGCGCCGGCGACCCGCGCGGGCATGCCGACCATGTCGCCGCCGGGCCGCTGCTCGATTTTCTGCGCAGCATCGCGCCTTACTCCGAGCGGGTGGACGTCATGCTGGAAGCAAAACTGAAGGACGGCGCCTTGTTCGCGCTGATGGAGGAGCTTAAAGATTACAGCGGAGAAGGCGTGGAGGTGCTGGACGGGGCTACCGTGCGGATTCGGCCTTAAAGATGGGACAAGCTCCGGCGGCGCATCCCTTGAAAAAAGCCGGCAAATAAGGTAAGTTGTACAAAATGAAGTGTCTTTATTGAGGAGGATCATGATGGGTGATTTATTGGCAGGTAAAAATATTATCGTGATGGGGGTTGCCAACGAGCGCAGCATCGCTTGGGCGATCGCCCAAAGCCTTGCGGAGCAGGGCGCGCGCCTGGCGTTTACATACGAAAGCGAACGCGTGGAAGGCCGCGTGCGCAAGCTGGCCGAAACGATTCCGAATTCGCTGATTCTGCCGTGCAACGTAACGGTGGACGCGGAGATCGACACGCTGGCGGAAGCGCTGCGCAGCGAGTTCGGCGTGCTGCACGGGCTCGTGCACAGCATCGCGTTTGCCAAAGCCGAAGATTTGGCCGGCGATTTTGTGGACACCTCCCGCGAAGGCTTTGCCCTGGCCAACGATATCAGCGTGTACTCGCTCGTGGCCGTGTCGCAGCGGCTTGCGCCGCTGATGACCGAAGGCGGCAGCATCATGACGATGACGTACATGGGTTCGGAGCGCGTGATGCGCAACTACAACGTGATGGGCGTGGCCAAAGCGGGGCTGGAGGCATCGGTGCGCTATTTGGCGAACGATCTCGGCCCGAAAAACATCCGCGTCAACGCGATTTCCGCCGGTCCGATCCGCACTTTGGCGGCGAAGGGCATCAGCGACTTCAACTCCATCCTGAAGCAGGTGGAGGAAAAGGCGCCGCTGCGCAAAACGACCGAAACCGCGGAAGTAGGCGATACGGCGATGTTCCTGCTCAGCCATCTCTCCCGGGGCATTACCGGGGAAGTTATTTTCGTGGATGGCGGCTACAATATCGTCGGCGCTTAAACCGCCGCATTTCATGAAGAAGAAGTTCGTTTCCGGCGGGGCCTTGAAGAGGCCCGCTCCGGATGCGAACTTTTTGCATATGGGCGGCCCGGGCGTGCCCTGCACGCCTGATGCGTAAACGGTGCGAAAAAGGGAAAAAGGACGCAACTTTGCCCTTTGCGGGACGTATAGATTTACGGGTGAAGCATTACAAGTTTAAGATGAAGGTAGAGTGAAACCATTGGAATCAAATCCGAAAGTACCATATGTGGTGGGCAGTAAAAGCCCGACGGCCGTGGCGATCAACTGCGCATCCAAGGCGGGGGAATGGATCAAGAGCAAGCTCGGCGGTTACGGCGAGCTCGGCACGAAGCTTTCTTCGCGCGATTTGGTGACGGATGTGGACAAAGGCGCCGAAGCGATGATCCGCAAGCTGATTTTGACGCACTTCCCGGATCACAGCATTCTTGGCGAAGAGGGAGTCGCTCCCGGGGCGGCGGCTTCGGAGGCCGCGCTCGCCGCGGCCAGCGAAGCGGAATATTTGTGGATCGTCGATCCGATCGACGGCACGACCAATTTTGTGCACGGCTTTCCGTTTTTTTGCGTATCGATCGCGCTCGCTTACCGCGGGGAAGTTACCGTCGGCGTCATTTATGACCCGATGCGCGACGAGTTGTTTTTGGCGGAAAAAGGAAAGGGCGCTTATATGCACGGTCAAAGATGCAAGGTCTCGGCGGAGCCGATGCTTGCGGACAGCGTGGTGGCGGTCGGCTTCAACCCCGATCGGGAGTTTGCGCTGCCGGCGAATATGCGCGGCCTGAACGCCTTGTCCGGGGAGGTTCGCAGCCTGCGCGCCGCCGGCTCGGCCGCCCTGCACCTGGCCTATGTCGCGGCCGGCCGGCTGAGCGGATATTATGAAGTAGGGCTGAATGCCTGGGATGTTGCTGCGGGCGCGCTGATCGTCGCGGAATCGGGAGGAATAGTCACCGATACCGTAGGCAACCCTTATCACATCGGCGTACGGCACCTGGCGGCCAGCAACGGCAAAATCCACAACGAACTGCTGGGGGTTTTGAAGAACGCGGACGCCACGGGGATGTAGAGCTTACCGGCTCATAAGGCCGATTTGCCGGGGGCTGGCGAGTCATAGCGCCGGTGGGCAGCGGCACGGTGGGTACGGTGGATACGGTGGCTCGTCATCCCCATAGCTGCAAGAGGTTAACCGATACAGCCAATTTAACCGGAAGGAGTGTCCAGGAATGAGCGATCATAAAGAGTTGGAACGTGAGCTCAGCGAGATGCTGACGGAAGGGGAATACGGCAGCGAGGAGGAGCGCCGGAAGGAGGAGCGGAGACGGTTGTCTCCAAGATACGAAATCCGGGTCCAGACGACGCTGGATCCGATCGTAGAGGAGACGCTTGCTTACCGGAAAATGGCCAAGGAGCTCGACGGAAGGTACGACGACTACTTGAAAAAAGCCAAGCGTGCCGACGGGAAGAAGGAATAACCCCGGCGGATCGGCCCGGCTGCGGGAAGGGCGGCTGTGCAAGGCGTCTGGTAAGCATTGTACATGATGTCGGCGTCGTGCAAGGTGTCCGGAAGGCGTTGTGCAAGATGTCGGTGAAGGCGTTGTGCAAGATGTCGTACAAGGCACTGCCAAGGTGTCCCGGAGAAGACGGGTTGCCGGCTCATCAAACTGCCGGAAAGCGACAAAACGGTCGGCGCAAGAGCATCTTTAGCCTGGGGCGGCAAACGTCCCGGGCTTTTTGAATTATCGCCCCCGGGATAAGGCAAGCTCAAGCTGCGCAAGAGAATTCGCAAGTTGGGGGTTCGGAGATTCTAAGGGACCTGAGGAGCGTTATTTGTCCAAAATAGAGGAGAAAAAAATTGTAACGGACTGGGCCGCCCTTATTTTGCTCATACCAGCCCAATCGACTGCATTTATAGCACGATAGCGTCTGCTCTATCCGTTACGTTGGGAAATACCCGGGAAATGAGCGAATAACGTCATTACCGTCCGTTGAATTTTCGGACACGGCCGGCTTCGAACAAGGGCTTTGCCTGGCATATTCGTTGGCCGGAGTACACCAGTTGGACAAGCTGGCGGGCGTTTTTTCAGAACGTCAGGACAAGGGAAGGAGTGGGATTGGTGCAAATCCGAATTGGGAAAAGACTCGCGGGAGTCCTTTGGAGAAGATTGTTGCCGGCGGGAGTTGCGGCGCTTATTTTACTGCTGTCCAGCGGCGGCTCCGCGGTGGCCGGGGCGGAACAGGGGCGTATGCAGGATCGTGCGGAGGGGAAGCCGGTGGTACAAGTGCAGAAGCCGATGCAAGCACAGGAGCAGACGCAAACGCAGGAGCAGAAGCCGATGCAAGCACAGGAGCAGACGCAAACGCAGGAGCAGAAGCCGATGCAAGCACAGGAGCAGACGCAAACGCAGGAGCAGAAGCCGGTGCAAGCACAGCAGCAGACGCAAGCGCAGGAGCAGAAGCTGGTGCAAGTACAGCAGCCGGCACATCCACAAGTACAGGAGCCGACGCATGTACAAGTAAATGGTCAGACACAGGTGAAAGCGCAGGCTGATGATTACCTGATCGTCGCGCTCGGAGACTCCATTACCGCCGGGTACGAGCCGGGGATGGATGCAAGCGGTATTCCGTACGGTTTCGTGGAACGGCTCAAGGAGCAAGGGCTGTTCCATGGCCGGACACGGGCGGTCAATTACGGCATTCTCGGTTTGACCAGCGAAGGCCTCAAAAACTACGTGGCGGCGGTCCGGGCGGGCGCGCCGGTCACGGCCGACGCGATTCAGCCGAAGCTGGCGGACCCGCGGATGGCGGCGTTGGCAGCGGGGACGGCCGAGGCCAAACGCCAGTTGCAGCAGGCGGATCTGATCACGATTACGATCGGCGGTAACGATCTGCTTAGGCTGCTGCCGGACGTTCAGCATATTTCGCTGGACGAGCTGCGCTCCGGGGCGGACGAGATACTGAACGCCTATGCAGAAAATGTCCGCGTGGTGATCGGCATGCTGACGGAGCTTAATCCACCGGCGCAAATCGTACTCGCCGATCAATATCATCCCGTTCCGGAATTGGCCGGCTCCGCCGTTTACGGCGAGCTTACGGCCATGGCGGGGAAGTTCACCGCGATCGTTGACGGGATCGCCGCCGGGTTTGCCGCCGATGCGAAGTCGGTTCAAGCCGCGCACGTGGCCGCGGCGTTCCAAGGCCGCGAGCTGTCGTTGACCCATATTTTTGCGGAGTCCGACATCCACCCGAATCAGGCGGGATATGAGGAGATCGCTAAAGTGTTCGCGCAGGCCGTTTGGGGAATCTACCGGGAAACGGCGGCGAGAAGCGGCGCGGCGCCAATTTCTATCGTCGTTAAAGGGCAGGAGCTGAAAACGCCGTATCCGCCGGTGCTTAAAAATGGTCAGACTTTTGTGGCGATCAAGGACATTACCGAGGCGATTGGTGCGGAGAGCAAATGGGATTCCCGGACGCAAACCGCCAGCGTCGTCTACGGAAGCAGAACGGCTGTCATCCCCATCGGCTCAGGGCAAATTACGGTAAACGGAACTTCGGCGTCGACGGCGTCGCCTGCTTTTTTGCAAACCATCGGCGGGGAGCACAAGACCTATGTGCCACTCACCTTACTGGCGCAAGGCTTAGGGTTGGACGTACAGTATAGCGCGAAAATGAAAACGGTGTTTGTGAACGAATAAATAAAGGGTGTTAGCAGCTGGAAAGACGGAACGCCGGGGCAAAGGAGCTTCGGCGTTTTTCGCATTTGAATGAACTGCAAAAGTGCATTTGATTTTCCGCAAATTTCTGCTTTAGAGCGATTGAAATGCAAAAGTGCATCTCATTTGGGGCTATTGGATAAAAAAGTAGCTTATGACTGGAAATGAACTGCACATTTGCATTTGAACCACCCGTTTCGAGGAATTTCGACGAATATCGCATGCACTTTTGCATTTGGTGAAATTTCGCCTCCCAAGTACTTGAAGTCACACCACCGCCAGCCGCGCCACCACCAGTCACACCACCGCCAGCCGCGCCACCACCAGTCACACCACCGCCAGTCGCACCACCGCCAGCCGCACCACCGCCAGTCACACCACCGCCAGCCGCGCCACCACAAGTCACGCTACCGCCAGTCTCACCATCACAAGCCGCGCCACCACCAGTCACACCATCACAAGTCACTCCACCACCTGTCGCACCAAAGTAAACCACATCGCCGCCAGTCACATCCCCTAAAGCACTAAAGTATATCACACCGCAGTGACCACATTGCCTTATGCTGCTCCAAACCAAAGCCAGGCCGCCCCACCGCATCTCGGCATTCCGGACTTAAATCACCACTACCGGCCCAACTCCGTATAATCGCACATAAGCTCATTAGACATGGGCATTTGGCCGCGGCGGTTGTTTCGCTAAGCTGGAGGAGAATGGCCGAAGCAGCCATGCGGCACGGGTTGCCGGCGGCAAAGCGGCCGAAAACAAGCGATGATACAGAAGGAGAGGGCGGATCATGCCGAAAATCGCGGACAGATATTTGCAGGTCGATCCTTGGAAGGTTGTGGAGGAAGGATTTGACCCGGGGCGGAACCGGGTGTCCGAGTCTATTTTTTCGCTGGGCAATGAATATATGGGGGTGAGGGGTTACCCGGAGGAAGGATACGGCGGGGACTCGCTGCTGGGTAGCTATTTCAACGGACTGTTCGAGGAAAGCCCGGTGACGGCCCATTACAAAGGCATCATCAAATCGCTGCGCTTTATGGTGAACGCGGTGGATTGGCTGTATACGCGGATTACGCTGGACGGGGAAACGCTGGATTTGGCGGTCAGCCGGTTTAGCGGTTTTCGCAGGGAGCTGGATTTTAGGACTGGTATCTATACCCGGGAACTGGTGTGGCACCTATCCGGCGGAAAAGACATGAAGCTCACCTTCGAGCGTCTGGTCAGCATGAAGGTGCCTAATCTCGGCTGCCAGCGGATTACGTTTGAGCCGCTTAATTTTTCGGGTACGGTGAACGTGCGGACGGGGCTGGATTTTTCCATCATCCACGAGGATCAGCAACGCCGCTACTGGCAGGCGCTCAAGCAAGGGGAAGCGAGCGGCGGGATCGCGGGCATCCTGGGGCAAACGGAGAACACGGGCAACCGGCTGTTTTCCGCTTTCCGCATCGAGGCGCAGGAGGCGCTGGAGAACAAGCTCGTGGAGGGCGACCGGTTTATCGGCCGGGACCTGGTGCTGAAGCTGGAGCAAGGGGGGCGGACGGTGCTGGACAAACAGGTCGTCAATTACGCGGAAAAAGACCGCTCACTGCAAGACGAAACGGTTTGGCAACGGGGAATGGAGTTGGCGGCGCGGCACACGCCGGCGGGCTACGAAGAGGCGGCCGCAGGGCAGCGGGCCTACTGGTCGCAGGTTTGGGCGGATTCGGATATCGCCATCGAAGGGGACCCGGAGAACCAGCAGGGCATCCGCTTCTGTATTTTTCAGCTGTACCAGACCTATCACGGGGACAATCCCGGCTTCAACATCGGCGCGAAGGGGCTGACCGGCGAGGCGTACCGGGGGCTGGCTTTTTGGGATACGGAGTCGTATTGTTTGCCGTTCTACATTTTCAACAACCCGAAGGCGGCCAAAAGCTTGCTCGAATTCCGCTACAAATCGCTCCCCGAGGCGCTGAAGCGGGCGCGGGAGCTGGACTGTGAAGGGGCGTTTTATCCAATCGCCACGATCGACGGCACGGAAAGCTGCGACCTGTGGCAGCATTCCAACCTGCAGCTGCATGTCGGCACGGCGGTGGCCTACGGGCTGCGGCATTATGTGAGCATCACTGGGGATAAGGCGTTTTTGTTTGAAAAAGGGGCGGAAATGCTGATTCAGATCAGCCGTTTCTACGCAACCCGGGGGCAGTGGGGACAGCAGTCGGGATTATACGGATATTTCGGCGTGATGGGGCCGGACGAGTTCCAATTGATGGTCAATAACAACTCCTATATCAATTTTATGGCCAAAAAGCTGTTCGAATACACGCTGGAGGTGCTCGCCGACATGCAAAGCGAAGCTCCTGCGGCTTATGACGTCCTGGCGGGACGGCTTGCTCTGACGGAGGCGGAGCAGGCCGACTGGCGGAACAAATCGGAGCATATGAAAATCCCGCGGGATGCGCGAACGGGCGTGTACGAGGAGCATGACGGCTTTTTCGATCTGCCGCATCTCGATATCCATGCGATTCCAGTCAGCGAATTTCCGCTGTATTCGCATTGGTCGTACGATCGCCTGTACCGGTACGATATGATCAAGCAGCCGGACGTGCTGATGTTCATGTTCCTGTACAGCGGCGAGTTCACGCCGGAGGAGAAGCGGGCGAACTACGATTACTACGAGCCGCGCTGCATCCACGAGTCATCGCTGTCGCCGTCGATCCACTCGATTTTGGCCGCGGAAATCGGGCGGGAAGCGGAGGCGTACAAGTTTTTCGAATTCGCCACCCGGCTCGATTTGGACAACTACAACCGCAATACGCGGGAAGGCCTGCATACGACGTCGATCGCCGCGGCCTGGATGAATATCGTGTACGGGTTCGGCGGGATGCGCTCGGACGGAGACACGCTTGTGTTTCAGCCCAGCTTGCCGCAGCGCTGGAACAGCTACCGCTTTCCGGTCTCCTATCGCGGCACGAAGCTGCTCGTGGAGGTTGACCGGGAGCAGGTGTCGATCCGGGCGGTGTCCGGCGGAGAAGCGGAAATCACGGTGTACGGGGAGACCTGCCGCGTGGGCGAAGCGGGCATCCGGGTGCCGCTGCGAAAGGCGGTAGCTCAATGAGCTGGATCGTGCGGGAAAGCGGGTTTGACCCGGGAAGGATCACGGTAAACGGCAACAAGTTTATGATCGGCAACGGAGTTTTGGGGTACCGGGGAACGCTGGAGGAGTTTGGAAAAAGCGAGCTGACGGCCACGATCGTCGCCGGACTGTACGACAAGGTCGGGGACAAGTGGCGCGAGCCGGTGAACGCGCCGAACGGGTTGGCGACGGCGGTGTATTTTGACGGGGCGCCGCTCAGCGTGCTGGAAGCGGGGTCCGGGGCTGCCGCCGGTCGCGGCGGCGGGCAGATGCACCTCAGGGGCGACGGGCAGGCGCACCTAGCGGACGGCGGACACGGCGGAGGCGGGGAGCAAAAAGCGCCGCAGGCTGGCGGCGGACGGGAACGCGGCGGGGAAAGCCGCGAGCATTCGCTTGCGGCGAGCTCCGGGGCTGCCGCCGGCGCTGAGCTGCTCGAGCACGAGCAGGCGCTGGACCTCCGCCACGCGGTCCATCGCCGCCGTTCGGTATTCCGCACGGCGGACGGAGCGCAAGTGACGGTTACGTCCGAACGGTTTTGCAGCGCGGCGCGGCCGCATCTGATCGTGGGCCGGTTTACGGTGGAGAGCAGCCGGGAAGGTGAACTGGAGATCTTGACGGGCATTGACGGGGATGTCTGGGACATCAACGGCCCGCATTTGGAGCGGTTGGCCAGCGGCGTGGACGAGGCCGGCGAGGTGCTGACGCTCACTGGCTGGACGCATGAATTGAACGTCCCGGTATCCGTGGCGGAGGCGGTGGAATGCGGGTTTGGGGAGCAGGAGCTGCTGCGCGGGGAAACCTCGATCCGCCGGAAAATCCGGTTGATTTGCAAGGCCGGAGCGGCCTATACCTTGGTAAAATACGTCTCCGTATTTACCGGGTTGGATGAGGCCTTGGACATCGATTTGGCGGCGGCCCGGTCGAGCCGGGAAGCGCGGGAGCTTGGCTATGAGCGGCTGCTGGGCGAACATGCCAAGCGATGGGAGCGCAAATGGGACGAAACGGACATCGTCATCGAAGGCGATGAAGAAGCCCAGCTTGCGCTGCGGTACAGCATGTATCAACTGCACATCATTGCGCCGGACCGTTCGGAGAAAGTGTCAATCCCGGCCCGCGGGTTATCCGGGCAGGTCTATAAAGGAGCGGTGTTCTGGGACACGGAAATGTTTATGCTGCCGTTTTTCCTGTACACCCAGCCGGAGGTGGCCCGGAATCTGATGATGTACCGCGTGCATACGCTGGACGGAGCCCGGCGCAAAGCGGCGGAATACGGCTATGAAGGTGCGTTTTACGCTTGGGAAAGCCAGGAGACGGGGGATGACGCCTGCACGCTGTTCAATGTGAACGACGTGTTTACCGGCCGCCCGATGCGCACCTATTTCCGCGACAAGCAGGTGCATATCAGCGCGGACGTGGCGTACGGCATCTGGCAGTACTACATGTTTACCGGCGATGAAAGCATTTTGCTGGACGGCGGGGCCGAGGCCGTTTGGGAGTGCGCGCGTTTTTTTTACTCGTACGGTTATTTCAACCCGGGCAAGCAGCGGTATGAGATTCTCGATGTCACCGGGCCTGATGAATACCATGAGCGGGTGAACAATAACGCCTTCACCAATATGATGGTAAAAGAGTGCCTCGGCATTGCCCTGGAAGCGCTAGAGGTGCTGCGGAGCCGCGACCCTCGGCGGTATGAGAAGTTGCTTGCGGGCAGCGCCATCCGTCCGGAGCACATCCGCGACATGCGCGACCGCCTGTATGTACCGGAGCCGGATGCGGCGAGCGGGCTGATCGAGCAGTTTGACCGGTATTACGCGTTGGAGAACGTCCCGCTGGCGGAGTTGAAGGCGAGGATGCTGAATCCCCACGAGTACCTGGGCGGGGGGAACGGCCTGGCGACGACGACGCAAATTTTGAAGCAGGCCGACGTCGTGCTGCTGTTGCATCTGTTCAGAGAGCGTTTTGATCAGAACGTCAAACAAGCCAACTGGGAGTACTACGAGCCGCGGACCGAGCACGGTTCAAGCTTAAGCTCCTGCATCTACGCGCTGGTGGCGGCGGATATCGGCTCGCCGGACTGGGCGTACCCATACTTTATGCGGACGGCCACGATCGACTTGACCGGGGATTCCAAACAATACGTCGGCGACCTTTACATCGGCGGCACGCATCCGGCGGCTAACGGCGGGGCCTGGATGGCCGCGGTGCTGGGCTTTGCGGGGCTGCGTTACGATGACGGCAAGGTGACGCTGGCGCCGGCCCTGCCTTCCTCCTGGCAGGCCGTGGAGTTCCCGATCCGCCTCCGCCAAGGATCGTATCAGATCCGCGTCGAGCGGGAAGCGATCGTGATTTCGGCGGAAGCGGGAAATCCGCAGCCTCTGCTGTTTGTTATCGGCGGGCAGGAGTTTGGCGTCGCTCCGGGACAGGAGATTCGCGTTACGTATGGGGCTGGCGGGAATCCCGGGCGCTTCTGAGCAAAGTTGAACTAGAACACATCATTGACCAAAGGAGAATACACAACATGCTGGAAACGATGAAAGGCGCGATTTTCGACCTCGACGGCGTGATCGTCGATACGGCCAAGTACCATTATCTGGCCTGGCGGTCGCTGGCGCGCCGGCTTGGTTTCGAGTTCACCGAAGCGGATAATGAGCGGCTGAAAGGCGTCAGCCGGATGGAGTCGCTGCGCATTCTGCTTGAGATTGGCGGCGTAGAGGCCACGGAAGAAGAACGCGAGGAAATGGCGGCGAGCAAAAACCGGGAGTATGTCGACTACATTTCCAGGCTGGAGCCGTCGGAAATATTGCCGGGAGCGGACGCGTATTTGCGGCAGCTGCGCAGCCAAGGCGTGAAAATCGCTTTGGGTTCGGCCAGTAAAAACGCTGGGCTTATTTTGTCCCGGCTCGGTATCGCGGATTTGTTCGATGCGGTGATCGACGGTACCAAAGTGTCCAAGGCGAAGCCGGACCCGGAGGTGTTCCTGGCAGCCAGCGCAGCCTTGGGATTCCCGCCGTCCGAATGCGTCGTGTTCGAGGACGCGGCGGCGGGCGTGCAGGCGGGCAAAGCCGCCGGCTGCGGCGTTGTCGGCATCGGCAGCCCGGCGATCCTCGCCGCCGCCGATCTAGTCGTCAGCGGATTGCATGAACTGATGGTTTAACAGACAACCGCCCAGATACATCGCCTTATGGCCAAGCAAGGCGTCTTCTATTTTAGTCCGAAAACTAAATAGGAGACGCCCCGGCAATTAATTATGCTAGTGGGACATGTTGAACTCGGGTAATCCAATGGAGGTAAACCATTGGCGAACCTGCTCGGGATCGTCGGAGAAAGTGAGTCCGAGCTGCAGCAGAATGCGCGCTTTTTGCGGCAAGAGGTCGGCTCCGCCGATAATTCCGGGCGTTTTCGCGTCATAGACGGCTCCCGAGCCGGTCCGGGTAGTGGTAACAAAAACAACGCCTTTCTCAACGCCTTCCGCACGAGCCGCCTGCTGCTCCGTCGAAATTCCTCCTGCCCCGTGCCCGGCGGTGACGGTTCCGTCCACACCTGCGTCTACCAATGCTTTTATCGGTAAACCGCTGGCTTCGGTATAGCTGTATACGATTTCTACCTTGGCTAAATCCTCTGGCTTGATGGTGGATAGATCAAACGGTGTTTTCCAGCCGCTCTGTCCGCATTCCATCACTCTTGCTGGTGCTCTAACGGAGCGAATGCGGCCCTCATCAACGGTACCCAGTGCTCCGTAACGTCCTCCATCGAATGTATCCATACGGACGGCGTCCGTTTTCGTGACTTCACGGGCGGCGAAAAACTCATCGTTCATCATTAGAACCGTACCGTAACAAGTCGTCTCTTGGCTGGCCGCCAAACGGATTGCGTTGAACAGGTTCGCCTCCCCGTCAAACGAGAAGGTGTTGGATTGCCTCATGGAGCCGGTAAACACAACGGGCTTGGGACTGCGTACGGTCAGATCCGCGAAGTAAGCCAGCTCCTCCATAATGTTGGTGCCCGCGGTCACGACAACCGCATCGGTCTTTTGGTCGGCCAGTACCTCGTCAATAGCCAAGCTTAGATTGTAAAGGTGTTCCGTTGTCGTTTGGGCGGACCCGATGTTTTCAAGCTCTTTGATGCTGACGTTCGCAACCTTGGAAATTTCGGGCTTAAGACGGTCGAGAATATTTTGGATTGAAACTTTTTCGGAGCCGTAAGATTGAAACATTTCCCGCCCGACCGCCGTGCTGGTAATCGTGCCTCCCATTGCGACAATCGTTACGTTCGGCACGGAACTCTCGGCGGAGCCGGATGCCGACTCTGAAAATGTGCTTGGAACGCTCGTAAAGAACAACACCCCGACAAGCAAACACAACGTAAACCACCTTTTAATTTTCATAGCTGCCTCCCTATCGTTATGTTATATAAATTAACACAATAGTATAGTATAAAATGAAATAGAGCAATATTTATGTCATATATTATTTCGCAAGAATCTATATTTAATATATTTTTCTAAAAAAAAGAAATTTATATAGTTACTTTGTTATTATATATAACATTTTAGGTAATGTTCTGGTGTTGCCCTGAATTGGCCGCCTTCAATCGCCCTTTATCAATACACAGCTTGGACTTAACCGGAATAACAAGTTACGAATCACCGAAGCAGCTCTTACCGCCATAGCAAATTACCATCCGCCCAAATCGCTCCTACCGCTTAACAAGTTGTCGTCTGCTGGAGAAATTCGCTTATTGATGAATCCGGCTTTAGGGTGTCGGATTTCACATCATCTCTGATTGGAAATATCCAATAGATCGGTCTGAGTAACGGCAATTCCGCTTGTTCATTGGAAATATCCAATAGATTTGCTTCGATCAGGCTGTATATCTGGTTTTCGACTGAATCTATTGGAAAAATCCAATCAATCCGGCGACATTGGAAGAGACTTTCCGATTCTCTTGGATAATTTCAACGAGAGTCCAAATTTGTAGCTGGCAAAACGCGGAAAATGCTCTAAACTATGAGCAGTGGCAGTAGACAAGCCATAGTTGCCGCTGAATCAGCGCGAGCTCTGAAAAAAGGTCGACATTGGCCCCGTATCTCTCTTTGAGAAATCCCCTGTTTGAATCTACCGCATGTTCGGAAGAGAATGAACGCGTTGGAGACCCGCGCGCATCCGCGAATCTTGGGAAATGCCACGATATCCGTAGAAATGCGCATACCTTGCGGGTTTTCAAGCTTGCTATAGTTAAATGGGTCGTTCAAAAAGCCGGCTTTTTGGAACTCGTACTTAAAGTGACCGGAGGTGCATGACAGATGAATTCGGGATTCAAGAATCCGTTGACGCAGATCGGTTTGAAGCAGCAGTTAATCCTGGTCTTTCTGGTACTGGTCGTCCCTCTGTTTATTTTGAATTCGTACGGAAATTATCGGGCGGATCAAATTTTGAAACGGAATGTCACCAACGCCTACATCGAGCTGAACAATCAGAATTTCCGGCTGATCAGCCGGGATATCGAATCGATCAACAAGGTGGCGTCGACGGTGTTTCAGCATCCGCTGGTTCAGCAGTTAAATCCGGCCGAGAACATTGCGGTGCCGGAGCGGGTGAAAAACTACGAGAAGCTGGAAAATCTGCTGAACAGTTATTCCGATGAGACCGGCCAGCATGAGCCGCTTTATTATTCGCTGTTCGTGTACGACCCGTCGAACTCGTATTCTTTTGCGCCATATTATCCGGAGTCCAAGAAAGCCGGGGTTTATTTTTTTCTTGAACGGGAGAAGCCGGAATGGTTTGATGAAGCCGTCGCCAAGAAAGGGAACGGCTATTTGCGCTTAATTGAGCATTTATCGCCCCCGGCCCAAGGGCAAAAAAATCAGCGGACCCTTGCCTACGTCCGGGCGATCAACAACATCGACAAGGGCGGAACGATCGGCGTGCTGGTCGTCTCGAACGTGGAGGGACGGATCGGGGAATCGCTGCAAACCGTATCGATTCCGGAAGGCGAGCTCTACTTCACCGATTGGAGCGATCGGATTTTGACGGCGGCGCTGCCGGGGTCAGCCGGAGGACTCGCCTTGCCGCCTTTGCCGCCCGAGGCGGGCCGGGTGCTTGATCTGCCGCCGGAAGCGGCGGTGGAGAACGCGATGATCGGGGCCAAGGATGTCATCACTCGTGATTTTATTTATGTCATCCATTATAACGCCGTGCTTCAGCAGAAGCTGGTCTACAAAGTTCCGCTGAAAGCCCTGCTTCAGCAGCAAAACGAAATCAAGCGGATTATTTTGCTGATCTCGATGGCCTATTTTGCGGTGGGGCTGATCATGATTCTGTACTTTTGGCGAGGGCTGATGACCCCGCTGCAGAAGCTGGTTTATTTTGTGCGCCGATATGAACCGGGCAAATCGGTGCCGGAAACGCCGAAATGGCGGAGGAACGACGAAATCAGCGTGCTCGTCTCCAGCATTTACGGGATGGCGCGCCGTTTGAACGGGCTGGTGCATTACAAATATCAGATGGATATCAAGCAAAAAGAGGCGCAACTGCAAATTTTATACCAGCAGATCAACCCGCATTTGCTGTACAACACGCTGGAAAGCATTTATTGGAAAAGTACGATGGAGGGAGGCACGTCGTCCGCGGAAATGATCAAGGAGCTGTCCAAGCTGATGAAAATCAGCTTAAGCCGCGGCCGGGAGCTGATTACGCTGGAGGAGGAGCTGCAGCACGCTTCCGCCTACATCAAGCTGCAGGAGCACCGGTACGAGTACGGCTTTCGGGTGACCTGGGACATTCCCGCGTCGCTAAATGGGTGCGCGATTCCGAAAATCACGCTCCAGCCGCTGATTGAGAACGCTATCATTCACGGCGTGAAAAATATGGGAGAAGACGGCGAGATCATCGTCCGGGCCAGCCAAAACGGTAACCGGGTGCACATTACCATCGCGGACAACGGCTACAAAGCGGTGGATTTCGCGGCCATCGACCGGTTGCTGAACGGGGAGAATCCCAGCCCGTCCGTCGGCTACGGCATCCGCAACATCCATCAGCGGATCCGGCTGCATTTCGGGGCCGATTACGGCCTGAGCTATGCGGCCCGTCCGGATGGCGGGACCGTTGTGACGATCACGCTGCCCATCGCGGAAATTTCCGGTGAATAACGAAAAGGGGGAATTCAGGCATGTACAACATCTTGGTCGTAGACGATGAACCGCTCATTTGCAAAGGATTGGCCGGGCTATTGACGTCTTCGGGTCTGGCGATCGGCCAAATCATCACCGCCCAGGGCGGTCATGAGGCGTTGGATTACGTCCGGATGGAGGATATCGACCTGATCGTGACGGACATCCGGATGGGCGAGATGGACGGGATCGAGCTGATGCATCAGGCGAAAATTCTCAAGCCGTGGGTGCAGACGATCATCATTTCGGCCCACGAGACGTTTCAGTACGCCCAGATGGCCATCCGGCTCGGGGCCAAGGATTATCTGGTCAAGCCGCTGAACAGCGAGCAGTTTCTCGATTCCGTGCGCAATGCGCTGCTGAAAATGGATAAGCCGGCGCCGCAGATGGAGGAATGGCTGTCACGCGAGCGGGAGCATTTCCGGATGGAGGAGCTGGGACCCGGGAAAACCGAAAAGCTGAACCGCCTATTGACGGAAGCGAACGAACCTGCCGCCGCAAACCCGGACGAGGAAACGGAAGACCTGCGGAAGTTGGGGCTTAGCGGGCCTTATTTTTCCGTGATCAAAATGAAGCTGGCGCTTCCCGGAGAAAAGAACCAGAATGAGCGGGACGTCCGGCTGTTTCAATATGCCGCGCTGAACATCGTCAAGGAGCTGCTGCACGGGGAATGGAATGCCCTGACGTTTTATACGCGGGACCTGGAGATTGCGGTCATCGTACAGTGGAGTGAAGTGGAATATGCCGAGCCCAGCGTCAACAAAATCAACCAGCTCGAAATGATCGGCCGCAGCCTGCATCATCACGTCCATAAATATCTCGGCGTTTTGTGCACCGTCGGGATCAGCCAAATTATGCAAGGCGCCGGTTTTCTTGGCCTGTTAAGCCGTCAGGCGGACAAGGCGATGCTGTGGAGCGGAGAGCACGGCGACTACCATGTGTTTTATTATGGCGATTTCAACTGGCACAATTATGCCCGGGACCCTTCCCGGGAGGAGCTCAACACGCAAAACAACCGGATCGTCGAAAGCGCCAAGGAGTATATCGAGCAAAACTACAGCCAAAAAGGGCTGACGATTCACGAGGTGGCCAAGAAAAACCACGTCAGTCCCAACTATTTAAGCTACCTGTTTAAGAAAAACACCGGGTACAACCTGTGGGAGTACGTCATCAAGCTGCGGATGGAAGAAAGCAAAGCGCTGATTCTGAACACCGATTTGCGCCGGTACGAGATCGCCGAGCGGGTGGGATACGAGTCCCCGGAGCATTTTAGTAAAATTTTCAAAAAATATTTTGGCGTCAGCCCCAGTGAACTGAAGAAGTAAGATCGGTTATAGTTCACATAGTTTTAGACATGTTCGCGGATGGCCCTCTTTTCTACAATAAGGATTAGACATTGCGAAGAAAAGAGGGAGACCGATGGGGGAAACGGCTTATTCGCCGGAAAGCGGAGAGCGGCGGAACGTGAAGCCTGCGCCGGCACCGGGGGTGCAAACCGCTCCGCGGCGGGGTTCGAATTGGAAAAAATACATGATGGGGTATTTGTTCCTCGTACCGGCGATCGCCATTTTTATTGTGTTTTTATGGGTTCCGATCGTTAAAGGGATGATTTATAGCTTTTACCATATCGATTTTGTCAACGGGAATACGTTCGTAGGTTTGGACAACTATATCAAGGTGCTGAACAATCCCGATGTGCTTCTTTCGATCCGGAATACGCTCTACTACATGCTGCTCTGTTTGGTGATCGGGTTCTGGGTGCCGATTGCGGCTTCCATCGCCATTTCGGAGCTGAAATTTTTCCAGGGATTCGCGCGGATTGCGGCCTATCTGCCTTATGTCGTGCCCGGCGTCGTGTTGTACGGGCTGTGGCGCTGGATGTACGACCCGGTGGGGCCGATCAACGCGCTGCTCGGTGTTTTCGGTGCCGATCCGATCGCGTTTGTCTCCGACCCGAAGTGGTCGATGGTTTCGCTGGTGTTCATGGAAACATGGCAGCAATTCGGCTCGGCCATGCTGATCTATTTGGCCGGGGTGCTGAGCATCCCGCGGGACTGGTACGAAGCGGCGGAAATCGACGGCGCCGGCGTCTGGAGCCGGATCAGATACATTACGCTGCCTTCGCTGCGGAATTTGATCGTGCTGATGCTGATCCTGCAGCTGATCGGAACCTCCCAGGCCTACCAGTCGCAACTGGCCATGCTGGACGGCGGGCCCAACAAAGCGACGCTCACCTATGCTCTCTTGACGGTGAAATACGCGTTCACCCAATTGGATTACGGGGCGGGGACGGCGCTCGGCGTGTTGATGTTCCTGGTGTTGGCCGTGCTGGGGATCGCGCAATTCAAGCTGAACAGGGAGGAGTACTAGCATGAAAGAAAGAGGGATTTTGTCGCCGTCCGATCTGCGGAAGCCGTTGAACAAAGCCGTCTATGGATTGATGGTGTTATGCATCGCCGTGATGGTCGTTACGATGCTGTATCCGATCGCCATGACGCTGTTTAACGGGCTCAAAAGCAACCCGGAGGTCAATTCGTTTCCGCCGCGGTTTTTCCCGCAGGAGTGGCATTGGGAAAATTACGCCAGAGGCTGGACGTTTATCGATTTGCCGACTTACCTAAAGAACACGCTGCTGATTTTCGCCGGGAATCTGCTTATGACCGTTTTGGTGCTGGGGTTGGCTGCGTTCAGTATTTCGCGGATCGGCGTGCCTTTTGGCCGGGGAATTTATTTTTTCATTCTGATGACGTTGTTCATCCCGGCTTCGAGCTACATGATTCCGAACTTCGTCAACCTGAAGGAGCTTGGATTGCTGAACTCTTACTGGGCTTTCTGGCTTCCGGCGGGAGCGAGCGCCTACTATTTTCTGCTGATCAAAAACTTCTTCGACGGTATCCACCCGGAAATTTTCGAGGCGGCCCGCATCGACGGGGCTTCGGAATGGACCGGCTTCATCCGGATCGCCGTGCCGCTGTCGGTGCCGATTTTCGCCACGCTGGCGATCTTTATTTTCTCCACCGCCTGGAACGACTGGTTTTGGCCGTCGCTCGTCATGCAGACCGAAGATAAATACACGCTGGCGACAGCCATATACAAGTATGTAGTAGGCGCGCGCAGCCTGGACACCAACGTCAAATTTACGATCCTGTTCATGGCGATGATTCCGCCGATCTTCATCTTCCTGTTCTTCCAAAAATTCATCATGCGCAGCGTCAGCTTGTCCGCGGTGAAAGGATAGCGTTTTCAATGATCGTAGGCCTGCACACGAAAGGAATACGATTGCACATCGATTGCTCAAGAGTTCTCTTTTAAGATGAAGATGTCATTCAAATGCAAGTGAACAACCTCTACAAACAATTTTGCGAAAAGGGGAGTTTCAATGCGAAAGTTTTCAGCAGTTTTGATGTGTCTCGTGCTGTTTGGCTCGTTGCTGGCGGCCTGCGGCGGAGGCGGAGGCAATAAAAATGCGGAGGGCGCCGGAAATGGCGAAGCCGCCGGCCCAAGCGGCAATAGCGGCAGCGATGCCGGGACCGCGGGGGAAGCGGGCGATATTACGCAGCGCAAGGTCACGCTGAAAATCCACTATCCACTGCCGGACGAAACGACGCTGCGCAAGCAGGAGGACGATAAAATCGCCCGCTTTCAGGCGAAATATCCCAACGTGACGATCATCAAGGACGATTGGGCGTATAATGTAAACGAAATTGGCGCAAAAATGGCCTCTAACGAAGCGCCGACGTTTTACAATACCTGGGCGACCGAAGCGCAGCTGCTCGTGGAACGCGGCTGGGTAGCCGATATCACGGAGCTTTGGAACAACTGGGAGTACAAAGACGAGATCAATCCCGTGCTGCAGAACCAGTTTATCGTCGACGGCAAGGTGTACGGCATCACGCAAAATGGCTACGTGACCTCGACGGTCATCAACAAAAAGCTGCTCGATGAAAAAGGCGTGGCGATACCGGCGCTCGACTGGACGTGGGATGACATGTACAACACGGCCAAAGGCGTGGCCGATCCGAAAAAAGGCATCTCCGGCATCGCCCCGATGGGGAAAGGCAACGAAGCGGGCTGGAACTGGACGAATTTCTTGTTTGAAGCCGGCGGCGACATCCAAACGAGCGAAGGCGGGAAGCTGACGGCGGTGTTCAACTCCGAAGCCGGGGTCAAAGCGCTGGACTTCTACAAAAAACTGCGCTGGGAAGCAAACGCGATTCCGCAGGACTGGGCGCTTGGCTGGGGCGATGCGATCAGTTCGTTTAAGCAAGGACGGACGGGGATGGTGATCGCCGGGGCGTTTGACGTGATCCAGGCGGCGCTGAACGAAGGCGGCATGAAGCCGGAGGATGTGATCGCTTATCCGATGCCGGCGGCGGAGAAGGGCGGCAAGCATTACGGAATTTTGGGCGGCAACTACCTCGTCATCAACCCGAACGCGACGAAAGACGAGCAGGAAATGGCCTTCCGCTATATTACGTTTGATTATTTCACGGACGATGCGTTGAAATCGGTGGAGGATACGATCAAAGCCCGCAAGGACGAAGGCAAATACTACATCCCGACGCCGCTCGAATATTTCAGCGACGATTCGGAATACGCCGCAAAAGTCAAAGCTATCTACGACAAATACGACAACGTGTACAAATACGATCCGCAGCTGTTCAGCCTGCTGGAAGGCAAGCCGGAAGCGCAATTCGGCACGCAGGACTACTATGCAACCATGTCCAACGTTGTGCAGGAATCGTTCTCGAAGAAGGACACCGACTCCAAACAGCAGCTTGATATCGCGGCCAAATACGTGCAGGAGAATTTCTTCGACAAAGCTCCGCAGCAGTAAGCGGGCGGGATTGACCTTGTAATAAAAAGCCGTCCCATCGGTCTTAGCTTGAAGGGACTGGCCCTTGTCTGTGAAGACAGGGGCGGTCCTGAAAGACCGGGGACGGCTTTTTTAATTTAGATGGCCCGCCAAAAGACGGTGCGGATGATGATGTTACTTCCACACGTCGGCGGCGATTTCCACGACGTGGCGCAGCTTGGCCCACTGCTGTTCCTCGGCGACCAGGTTGCCTTCCTCGGTGGAAGCAAAGCCGCACTGCGGGCTGAGGCACAACTGTTCGAGGCCCGCGTAGCGGGAGGCTTCGTCAATGCGGCGCTTGATCGTGTCCGGATTTTCGAGCTCGCCGAATTTGGAGGTGATCAGGCCCAGCACAACCTGTAAATCCGGTCTATTGACATAACGCAGCGGTTCGAATCCGCCGGAGCGTTCGTCGTCGAATTCCAGGAACAATCCGTCCAGGTTCAGGCCGCCGAAAATCGTTTCCGCCGCCGCGTCGTAACCGCCGGAGGACGTCCAGGTGGAGCGGAAATTGCCGCGGCAGATGTGCATGGTGATCGCCATGTCCGCCGGGCGGCCTGCGATCGCTTCGTTGACCATTTTGGCCGACAGCTCCAGCATTGCTTCCGGATCTTTGCCTTCCGCGCGCAGCTTGTCCCGGGACTCCTCGGTGAAGAAGGCGGCCCAAGAGGTATCGTCCAGTTGCAGGTAACGGCAGCCCGCGTCGTAGAAAGCGCGGATCGCTTTTTTGTAGGCCTCGGCCAGATCATGGAAAAAGACTTCTTTATCCTCGTAAAGCGGCGTTTCGATTTTACCCCGGTAATAGAGCATGTTAGGGCTCGGAATGGTCATTTTCGCCGTATGCGAACCGGCCAGGCCGTGCAGGAATTTGTAGTCTTCCAGCATCGGGTGGTTGCTGAAATCGACTTTGCCCGTCACTTTGATGCTGTGCGCTTTCGTTTGCACCCCGTGGAACTGAATGCCGTTTTCCGGTTCATAACCTTCCACGCCGTCGAGATTTTCGAGAAAATCAAAATGCCACCACGCCCGGCGGAATTCGCCGTCGGTGACGGCCTGCAGGCCGATTTCCTTCTGCTTGTCCACGATGCGCCGGATCTCTTCGTTTTCGATTTCCCGCAGCTGCTCGGCCGAAATGCTGCCGGCTGCGCGCTGCTCGCGGGCTGTTTTGATCGCTGTGGTCCGAAGCAGGCTGCCGACCTGATCGGCCCGAAACGGAGGAATGCTGCGTTTAAGGGATTTTGCTGCGGATTGATTCAAAGTACTCCCATCCTTTATCTAAGATTTCGCTGTTTTTTTGCCCGAAGGCCGTGTACAGTGCCCTTTATTAGTTTCTTGTTGAACTATTGAGAGGGCGGGTGAATGCATCAACTTATATAGTTTGTATTCTATTATACGGAAAAGCGCTGATGAAGAACAGCAGCAAAGCAGAAGAAAGTAACTGGCAAGGTCGCTGGCGTTGCATTAACTTTTGCTCAAGGTTTCTTTATAAGCGTTGGCTTTCGAATCGATACTGTCCGCTCGCCGGAAATCTAACGGTTGCAGCAGTGGTTATTTGCCGAAAAAAGGCCTTTTCTAAATTCTAACGGTTGCGAACGCCGTTATTAGCCTGGATCCGAGCAAAAATTACCGGTTTCAATGAAATAAGCTCCATGGCAACCGTTAGAATACTGATGTGTCCAGAAAATGTATTTTGCCAGATTTAAATGCAACGCTAGTGTGGCAAGGTTCGGAAGAGAACGGAATGAGACGGAAGGGGACGGAATGAGAGCCGGGAAACGGGAAGGGCAGAAACACTGGAGGGCCGATAAACCGGAAGTCTGACATTCCGTGAGAAGGAAAAGCTGTGGGACGAAAAACGGATTAGCAAAAAAACGCAGGGCCGGCGTGAACTTCTTATGCAGCAGAGTTTAGGCGGATTCTGCAGTTGTACAGATTGCGGAAGGCCCAGCGTCAGGCAGCGGAGGCTGTGTCGGTCCGCTCCTGCGTACGGGATTGACGGCCGAGCACATAGCCGACCAGAGAGGCCATCATCTGCTGGAACACCATGCCAAGCACGACCGGAACGGCAACCGGGGCCGGGAAATAGGTGACGGCCAACACCGCGCCGGCGCTGATGTTGCGCATGCCGCCGTTGAAGACGAGCGCAACCTTGTCGGCTTCGTTCAAGCGCATCGCCCCCGAAAAGCCAAAGCCCAGCAGGTAGCCGATCGTGGCCAGCAAAACGATAATGGCCGCAAGACCCAACAGCCGCAAGCTGAAATTCATCAAATAAGGGGCGACGACCGCGCCGTTGATCGCCACGACGATAGCCATGGCCAGCTTGGAAAACGGGTTCAGCCACGGGCTCCAAGCCGCGATGACCGCCCCTTTGCTCCACTGGTTCAGCAGCATGCCGAGCAGCGAGGGGACGACGATCATCCAGAACAGGCTGCCCATCATCGCGGCGGCGTCGAGATGGACGTTCGTGCCGACCAGCAGCGACAGGATGCCGGGAACGACGAAAGGCGCCAGAATCGTGTCGATCAGGATAATCGACAAGGTAAGGGCGATGTTGCCCTTGTAGATGCCGACCCATACGAAGCTGCTGACTCCGGTCGGAATGGCGGCGGCGAGAATAAATCCGGTAATCGTGTAAAAATCCCCGGGGAACGCGAGATGCCCCAAGCCCATGGCGATCAAAGGCATCGCCAAATGGAGGATGAACAGGCAGAGGATCAAGGGGAGGGGCTTTTTGAGCACATTCAAAAAGTCCCTGAAGCTCAGGCTGATGCTCCCGGCAAAGGTCATAAAAGCGAACAGCCACGGGGACAAGTACGTATAAGCGGCCAAGCTGCCGCCGCACAACACCCCGATCAAGATACTGGTCGGGGTAATCAAAGGCATCATCCGGTTCAGTTGTCGGTTTACGGTTTGCAGCATTTCCAGCAACATCCTTTATACTTCTGCTTCTTCTAGTATAGACCCGCCCTGAGAGAATCGTAAATGGGACAGCGCCCGCCATTTGTGACCGCCCGGTGAAAACCAAACCGAAAAAAGGAAACAAAAGGGCGCTCAACCTAGAAATCGGTGTTTGACAGCCGGCTATTGGATCGGCCAACCGTCGTCGTCACGTCGTCAACGGAACCGTCAAAATAGCGGCACTTTAGGTACCTATTATCCGAAACCTAACTTGTTCATCCCCTTTAGCGGCATTTTATGTACTTATTTTCCTGTGAACGGTCCAGAACGCCGGCATTTCCTTGCGACCGGGGAAAATAGCGACATAAATCGCCTCTATTTCTCTCGAATGAACGGATAGCGCTGGAATAGGGACATTTTTTGCCTCTATATTTTCCCCGGAGTTTCTTGGATAACCTGATTTTTATGCCTGATTGCGCTGCCAAGCGCCTTTTTTGGTTTTGAGCCACAAAAAGGCGCGGTTTTTACGCCGAAAGCGCGATTCTTTTACTTGCCGGCGATTTCCTTAAACGCCGCTTCGGCGGCTTCGAGCGTAAAATCGATGTCGCTTTCCGTATGCGCGGTCGTCAGGAACCAGGCTTCGAATTTCGACGGCGCGAGATTGACGCCGCGGTTTAGCATCGCCCGGAAAAAAGCGGCGAACGCTTCGCTGTCGGTGTCCTGGGCCTCGTCATAATTGGTGACGGGGTGATCGCAGAAGTGCGTCGAAAACGATCCGCGGATGCGGTTGATCGTCAGCGGCACCCCGTGCCGGCGGGCCGAGCCGGCCAGGCCGTCCGTCAGCTTCGCGGCGAGGCGGTCCATCTCTGCGTAGACGCCGGCCCCCTGCAGCACCTCCAGGCAGGCGATGCCCGCGGAGATGGAGGCCGGGTTGCCGGCCATCGTCCCGGCCTGATAGGCCGGACCGAGCGGCGCCACCTGCTCCATGATCTCCTTGCTGCCGCCGTACGCGCCGATCGGCAGGCCGCCGCCGATGATTTTGCCGAGCGCGGTCAGGTCCGGCCGGATCGCCTCGTGGTTCTCAAGCCCGGCGTAAGTTTGCGCCGAGCCGTAATGGAAGCGGAAGGCCGTAATGACCTCGTCGTAAATGACGAGGGCGCCGTACTGCCGCGCTAGCCGGCAGAGGTCTTCCAGGAAGCCGGGCTTCGGCATCACCATGCCGAAATTGCCGACGATCGGCTCGACCATGACCGCGGCAACGTCGTCGCCCCACCGGTCCAGCGCATCCTTCAGCGCCGCCGCATCGTTAAACGGCACGGTGATCACCTCGTGCGCGATGCTCGTCGGAATGCCGGCGCTGTCGGGAATGCCGAGCGTGGACGGGCCGGAGCCTGCCGCGACCAGCACGAGATCGGAATGGCCGTGGTAGCAGCCGGCGAATTTGATGATTTTGTTGCGCTTCGTATAGGCGCGGGCGACGCGGATCGTCGTCATGACGGCTTCCGTGCCGGAGTTGACGAAGCGGACCTTGTCCATCGAAGGGATCGCTTCTTTCAGCATTTTGGCAAGCCGGATTTCCAGCTCGGTAGGCGTGCCGTAAAGCGTCCCGTTCGCCGCCGCCTCCTGAATGGCCCGCGTCACATGCGGATGGGCGTGTCCGGTAATGATCGGCCCGTAGGCGGCCAAATAATCGACGTAGCGGTTGCCGTCCACGTCCCAAAAATACGCGCCTTCGGCTTTTTTCATAAAAACGGGCGCCCCGCCGCCCACCGCTTTAAAAGACCGGGAGGGGCTGTTGACGCCGCCGACGATATGTTTGAGCGCTTCCTCATATAGATGTTCGGATTGCGATCGGTTCATAAAGCAAAACTTCCTTTCAAAGATAATTTTTGGCTCTGAGGTGGCTGTCTATAGCTTTTCGTGCCTTGGTATCCCTGCATGCTGCTTTGCACAATTATCCCTCTTGTTCAGGGGGTAGAGGGTGGGGGCTGTTCTCGGCACTTTCATTTTTTTCGGTGTTTTGCCCCATTCCTCCTGTCAGGTCTGCTTCACTTCTCCCTAAACCTCCTTCTCACAAACCTGTCTGACGATCTCGAACTAACGATCTCGAACTAACGATCTCAAACATGTCTACTTCTCCCAAACCTATTTTCTTCTCTAAATTTATCTTCCTCTGAGCTTCCGGATCAAACGGGATAATCGTGCAAAGCGTCCGGACAGCGGATGTTGATCTGCCGCCCAACCCACCGGCCTTCCCTGTAAAGCGCTGATTATTAGGTTGAGCCTAATTTTGTTCAAAAAAATTTGAAAAACCCCGGAGCCGCGTCCCTGAAACAACTCAGTTTCGCAGAATCCGGGGGTTCCGGGAGGATCGCATCCGGCGGAGCCTTGATCCTCTGGCTCCCGCCGGATGTGTTTCGGCGCGTGATCCTCGGCTTAAGTTTAAGCTTAAGCCTAAGACGCCGGCTTTACCGCCGCCGTTCCGCCGCCGTCAGCGCTGCTCCCCGTTCTGTTTCCGGCGCTTGTATTGCCGCTATTTCCGGCGCTGCTTTTATCGCTGCCGCTATCGGAGCCGCCGCTGTCCTCCGTGAAATTTTGACTGCCGTCCTCCGGTTTGGATTCTTCCGCCTTGTTGAACACATCCTGAACGTACTGCTTCAGTTCGTCTTCGCTGCGAATGCCCAGTACGTCCGATCCGCCGACGGTTTCTTCCTTCAATAACTCCATCGGGGGAATCTGTTCGCTTGCTGCCAGCTGGCTGTCGTAGCCGACGGTGGCCAGCTTCCACATATCCTGCACTGACAGGTTCGTGTCGATATAAGGATTCACTTTCTCCAAAATCGAAGGCAGCATCATGATCGAAGTCGTCGACTTCAGCTTATCCGCGACGGCTTTCAGGAAGTTGCGCTGCCGCTCCGTCCGGGTATAGTCGGACATGGCGTCATGGCGGAAGCGCACGTATTGCAGCGCCGTTTTGCCGTCCAGATGCTGTTGGCCTTTTTTCAGATCGATGTCGTATTCATGGTTATCCGCTTTACTGGTGTAACGCATGTCTTTTTCCACGTAAAAATCGACGCCGCCGACCGCGTCCACCAGCTCGATAAAGCCTTGGAAATCGGTGTAAACATAATACTGGATCGGGATGCCGAGCAAATCGGACACCGCCTTCATCGCCGTATTGGGGCCGTGGGTGATCGCCGTATTAATCCGTTCCTTGCCGTAGTCCGGAATATTCGTATAGGTATCGCGCAAAATAGAGAAGAGATAGGCCTTTTTGGTGACAGGATCCAGGGAAGCGACCAGCATCGTGTCGGAGCGGGGGATCTCCCCTTTTTTCAGGCCGCGGGCATCCACGCCCATCAGCAGAATATTGACCCGTTCCGTTCCTTCCCATTTCGGAGGCTCCTCGGCTTTGGTTTCGGTAGGCTGAACATTATAGAAAGGGGAGTCTTCTCCTTCTTTCTTAAAATTGTCCACCTGATTATATATCGCGATAAAATAATAGGCCACGAATGCGGCGATTGCGACCACGACTCCGATCACCGACCAGAGGATCGCGCGTTTTGTGCGTTTCGTCATTATGTTCGTTCCTTTCAGAAAAAACGATAAGTTCGAATTTCATATATAGATATCCTAATATCATTACATTATAATTTTTTTTACAAATACAATCAATTTTAGGTTTAGGAGCTTTAAGGAGGATACGCATATGACGGAGCATCAACTGGAGGCGGGCAAGCCCGTTCCGGATTTCCGGCTTCCCGCGAGCGGGGGAGAAGAGGTATCGCTGAAGCAGTTTCGCGGACGCAAGGTCGTCCTTTATTTTTATCCAAAAGATTCCACGCCGGCCTGCACCCAGGAAGCCTGCGATTTTCGCGATCTCGGCGCGTTGTTTGCCGAATACGGTACGGCCGTGCTGGGGATCAGCGGGGATTCGGTTAAGTCGCACGACCGCTTTAGCCAAAAGCAGGGAATCACCTTTCCGCTGCTCGCGGACGAGGATCATGAAGTTTGCCGGCAGTACGGCGTTTGGCAGCTCAAAAAAATGTACGGCCGCGAATTCGAAGGTATCGTCCGTTCCACTTTTTTGATCGATGAAGAAGGGAAGCTGCTGAAGGCTTGGCGCGGCATCAGGGTCAAAGGCCATGCCGACGAGGTGCTGGAGGCCGTTAAAGAGGCGGCCGGTGGGCGGGGATGATGATAAACTTCTTGAATGGGAAAAACGCCGCTTGATTGGATTTTTCCAATCAAAACTGCCGCCCCGCCTAAGGCTCAGGTCACCTTCCCGATGGGGGACCATCAAAAAACCGCCATTTCCCCGGCGGTTTTTTCTTTTTGTAACGGACTCAGAAGCCTTTATTTACAGTAATTCTTTAAAAACTTGCCTTGTGGAGCCGAATAGCGGCATCTGCGTCCTTTAGAATGGGAAATACTCGGGAAATCCACTGGCGTTGCATTAACGCCCACACAAAATCTCTGGTACACCTTGCCCGCAATTCCATTTGAGATCACGCCAAAAATCTAACGGTTGTATTAGTGGCTATTTTGCCAAAAAAGACCCTTTCTAAATTTTAACGGTTGTGAGCGCGGTTATCTGCTCAAATCTGAGCCAAAATCGCCGGGTTTTAGCTAAATAAGCGCTATGGCAACCGTTAGAATTTGAAAACGGCGATATTGGAGCAAATAGCGGCTGTGGCAACCGTTAGAATGTGGTGGCGAGAAATTGTAGGTCGGATTTAATGCAACGCTAGTGGGCGGGAAAGGAGCAAAAAAGGTCATTACGGTTCATTACGGTCCGTTGCAAGTCTATTTCCGTTTCTAGCTTCATACAATCTACCAGAAAGCCAAACGATTCATATAATTTCATTTTACTTATAGCGGCGGAGGTAGAAAAAACGATGAACAAAAAATGGAAATCCGGTCTAATGGTCATTCGTACGGTATTGCTTTTAACGGCGCTGGTTTGGGTCGTTAGTGTCCCGCTTGGCGCCGAGCCGCAGGGGTGGCCGGAAATCGCGGCGCATGCGCTGGCCCAGCCGCCGGCAGATGCGTCGGCAACAAATAAGGGCACGGCAAAAGCGGGGGAACATACCGGGGAAAAAGAGACGGGGGCGCTGGGAGCGAATGCTGTGCCGCTTGCGGCGGCGGCCGAACAAGTCGCGGCGAACGAGGCGGCTCCCGAACGGCTGGAGGGAGGGGCAGCAACTGCTGCGTGGACTGTCATGGCGGCGGGGGGAACGGCAGCCGCAGCGGCATCGGAAACGCCGGCGCAGGCTGCAGCAAATGAGACGGCCAAGGCCAAACCGGCGGACGGTAAAGCGACTGTTAAAGCCGCTGATAAAGCCGCCAATAAGGCCAACGATAATACCGACGGCAAAGTGGTGTATCTTACCTTTGACGACGGGCCTAGTTCGCTTACGGATGAAGTGCTGGCTATTTTGAAAAAAGAGGACGTTCCGGGAACTTTCTTTGTGCTTGGCGAGCAGGCGAAACGCTACCCCGAGATGATCCGGCGGATCGAGGATGCCGGGCATAAGCTCGGCAACCATACCTATAACCATGAATACAAGGAGCTTTACGACAGCTTCGGCCATTTTTGGAAGCAGGTCAAAGCCACCGAAGAGGTGCTGCGCGGAATCACCGGTAAACGCACGCCGCTGGTGCGCGCTCCGGGCGGGACGTACGGCCATTTTGACGAAACGTATTTCAACCTCCTTGAGCTCGGGGGCTATAAGGTATTCGACTGGAACGTGGACAGCGGGGATTCCAAAAGGAAGGGAGTTCCGGCTTCTGAAATCATAGACAACGTCGTATCGGCGAACCGGCAAAACGAGGTCATTGTGCTCATGCACGATGGCGCGGGACATGGGGAATCCGTCAAGGCGCTGCCGAAAATCATTCAATATTATAAGAAGCAGGGGTACGAGTTTCGTGCGATTTCCCCCGATCAGCCGCCTGTGCAATTTCATCTTGATCCTTCCATGAAAAAGAAACATAGAACCATCCCGTCCGATGCCTGGGTGAAAGCCAATGTTGTGCCCAACGCCGCTTTGTTCGGTCCGGATTTGCCGTTAACGGTAGAAGCGGGAGGCGTGCAAACCCGGCTGGACAGCGGGGAGTACCGGCTGCAGGATGGGCAATATATTGTCCCGCTGCGGACAACGATGGAACGGCTTGGGGCCAAAGTCCATTGGGACGGGGACAACCAACGCGCCGTCGTCGTATGGGGGAATGCGAAAGCGACCTTCGATCCGAACACCGGAACGGCGACCTCGGAGCTTACAGGAAAACTCCAGGTCAAATATGACCTGATTTTCGAACGCAAAAACGAATCGTTATGGGTGCCGCTGCGGATTCTTATGGAAGCGGCGGGTCATCCGATCGCTTCGCTCACGTTGCGCGAGGATGAACGCCGGGTGACCGCACTGTAACCGGCACGGCTTGACCGGGACAGGACTGTTTTGCCCGTATCTCTCATTCACGTCTATTTCCGCTAGTTTCTGGGGAAACTGGTAGATAGATTGGCTGGAAGTTTTCCGCCTGCCTAGAAACGGAGGAGATACGATGAATCAGGAACAGGTACATGATCTGCTGCAGCGGCTGGTCAGCCGGGTGGATCGTGTCATTGTCGGAAAAAAAAGGGAAATCGAGCTGGCGGTTGTCGCCATGCTGTACGGAGGCCATATTTTGCTGGAGGATGTTCCCGGCGTCGGCAAAACGATGCTGGTGCGGACGCTGGCGGCTTGCCTCGGCGGGTCGTTTGGCCGCATCCAGTTCACGTCCGATTTGATGCCTTCCGATGTTACCGGAGTCACGGTTTATCATGCGCAAAGCGGACAGTTTGAATTTCGGCCCGGCCCGGTATTTTCCCATATCGTGCTGGCCGACGAAATCAACCGTGCGGCTCCAAGAACGCAGTCGGCTTTGCTGGAGGCGATGGAGGAGCGGAAGGTGACCGTGGACGGAGTCACCCGGGCTTTGCCGAAACCTTTTTTGCTGCTGGCCACGCAAAATCCGCTGGAATACGAGGGGACCTACCGCCTGCCTGAGGCACAGCTGGACCGCTTTTTGATGCGGCTGACTTTGGGGTACCCGAATCCGGAGCAGGAGCTTGAGATGCTTGGCCGGCTGCAGGAGCAGCATCCCCTCGCCGAGCTGAAGCCGGTGCTGCTGCCCGACGAAATCGCCGCGATGCAGCGGCAGGTGCGGGGCGTATTGGTGGATGATGTCGTCAAACGTTATATGGTCAGCCTGGCGGACGCGTCGCGCCGTCACCCGCAAGTTTCCCTCGGCATCAGCCCGCGCGGCACGCTGGCCTGGATGTGGGCTTCGCAGGCGATGGCTTATTTCAAGGGCCGCTCGTTTGTTACGCCCGATGATGTCAAAGCGGTTGCGGAAGCGGTGCTGGTTCACCGGATCGTGTTGAAAACCGAAGCCAAAATCGCCGGAATCAGCGGCGAAAGGGTGCTTAGGGAATTGCTCGCCAAAGTGGACGTGCCGATTTTTGCAAGGGTCTCAGGTGTGCCGTCATGAGAAGCGGGATTTGGAGATGGGCGGCGGCCCTGACGGCAACGGGGCTGCTCACGGCATGGTATTTATGGCGCGGAGGCGCGTCTTCTTTCTTTTTGGCGCTGCTGCCTTGGTTCGTAATGCTGCAAGGCGCGTTGGCATTATGGTGCGGTCCGAAGCGGATGAAAGTGGTGCGGTCCTGGGAGCCGGACCGTCCGGCGGACGGGGATGGGCTCGCCATGAAATTGACCGTGACTTGTCTAAGCGGATTGCCGCCGCTGTGGCTGCATGTGGAAGATGAGCTGGCAGCAGAAGTTTCGCTGGTACGTAACAGCGGCAGAGCAGGCAAATTGTATTTCTCCGGGTTTAGCAGGGTTTACAGCGGGACTTATCATATGGAAGAAATCAACCGGGGGATTTACGAAAACATTGCAGTAAGGCTGACGTGGGGCGATGCGCTCGGCTGGTTTAAGCGCAGCTTGCGGGTGGAAACGGAAGACATTTTGATCGTCCCCCCGCGGCCGTTAAGTTCCTATCCTTCGCAAACGCCCGAGGCGTACGGCGATCATGAAAGCGGCGGCGGCCCGTACCGCCAGCAGGCGGCAGCGCCGTCCGCGCCCGGCCGCCTGAGGCCGTACATGACCGGGGATCCGCTGCGCCGCATTCACTGGAAACATTCAGCGAAGACGGGAACGCTGCTGACTCGTATTCCGGAGGAGCAGGGGAACGTGCCGCGTTATTTGCTGCTGGGAACGGATGAAGCGGATTACGCCGTGCCGCGAGACCAGGTTGACGGTCAGCGGCGCTCCGCCGGCAAGGAACGGTCCGCTGCTGCACCGGCGGCCTGGGCCGCGGAGGCTGATCGTTTTGAGCTGGCGGTATCCGCCGCCGCGTCCTGGCTGCAGCGGGAAGCCCGGTACGGGAAACCGGGGGAACTGCTGCTTAGCCATGGCGGCATGGATGGTATCGCCGCGTTATCCGGGTATGAAGGACTAGCCCACGGTATGGAACTGCTGGCCGGGGTTGATCTCGGCAAAGGGATGTCCGCGGAGGCGGTGCTTGAGCGGGACTGGCCGGAGTTGTCCGCGCAGGGACGGTCTGTCACGGTCATTACCGGACAGCTCAGACCCGGTTTGACGGAAGCAGCTTTGCGGCTAGCGGAAGCGGGGGTCTCCGCCGAGCTGTGGTGCGCGTGCCCGCCGGCCGGGGCGGAGCTTGATGGCGCGCTCGCCTCCCGCCTGCGGCAACATGGCGTAGCCGTTTTTGGCCTGACGCCCCGGCATCTTGGACTCCCGCGAAAGGAGGGAGCGGAACATGCCAGCGCCTAGTTCAAAGGAAGAAGCGGCAGCCTTGGCCGTCGCCCCTGCGGAGGGAGGGATTTCGCGTCCGGAGGCATCTTTCGGAGCCGTCCCCAAAGACGATGCCCCGGCCTTCGGACTGCGGCTCGTTTTATCGGCGTTTTTGTTCGGACTGTTTGGGGAATGGCTGTATCCGCTGTACGCTTTTGTCGCCAATGACCAAGCGGACACGGTTACGCTTTTTTTCGTGCTGACGGGACTGCTGTTATGCGCCGGATGTTTGCGTTTGCCGTCTTTTTTATATGCCATGATCCCTTCGCTTCTGGTCGTCTGTTCTTTATTTTATCTCCATGGGCAGGCGGATGGATGGATCTGGTTTATCGACTTGGGAAAACAGTTTGGCGCCGATTTGGCCGAATTTATGCAAGCCGGACGGCTGAGCGGCGTCAGCATGGAATTCCGCACATTGCTGCTGCTGATCGGCTGGACGCTGCTGGTCGTGTCCGTGCAAATGCTGACGCTCGGCAGACAAAACATTCTGCTGTTCCTGGCGGTGACGCTGCTTTACTTGATCGTACTGGAGACAGCCGGGGGCGTCGAACTGTACTTGGGACTGATTCGAACCGCGGTGCTCGGCCTGATTTTGCAGGCATTGGTGTTCGGCAAGCGGGGGCCGGGTTGCGCCTTCGGCCGGGGAGGCCTGCTCGGCTCGGGGATTGTCTTGGTTTGCGTAGCCGGTGCCGCGCTGTTGAGCTCGCAGCTTCCGGTGCAGCCGATCCGCCCGGTATCCTGGCAGCAGATTGCCCGGAGTTTGTCCGAGTGGAGCGGCGCCGAGCTGACTGCAGCGCAGGAAACGGCGGCGGTCTTTAGCGTTTCCGGGTACAGCCGCAGCGACGCCGAGCTGGGGGCTCCTTTGCAGCTTCGGCACGATGTGTATTTCACGGCGCTGTCGCCGCGGAATACGTATTGGCGCGGGGAAAGCAAAAGCGTCTACACGGGACGGGGCTGGATTCAGCCTGCTGCGGGGGATGGCGCGAAAAGTGCGGAGACGCGGGAAACGAAGAACGCCGCGGCCTCCGCAGCGCCGGCCTTCGGGCCTGCCAATCCCGGCACCGCCCCGGTCGCGGAAGAAATCCGCCAGACGGTGATGTTTAAAGAACCGCTGACCGGGCGGGTAGCGCTTCTTTCCGGCGGCATTCCCGTACGTTCCGGATTTGTTTTTGGCGGCGAACAAACTCCCCGGGTTCAGGTGGAGCCCCGTTTCGACCGGCTCGCCGATGCACTGGTGATCGATTACGCTGCCGCGGCCGAGCAAATCTACGGCTACGAAGTGACCGCGCTGCTGCAAACGCACCCGGGCTCCGCCTTGCGAGACGATCACGGCCCCGACGAAGAGGGCATCGCCGACCGTTATCTGCAGCTTCCCGATTCCTTACCGGAACGGGTGCGGAATTTGGGAAAAGAGCTCGCAGCCGGAACAAGCAGCCGCTATGATGCGGCTTTGGCCGTGCAGAGCTATTTGAAGAAGAACTATGCCTACAACCTGGATACCCGGCGCCCGCCGGCGGACGCCGACTTTGTCGACCGTTTCTTGTTCGAGGACAAAATCGGCTACTGCGACCATTTTTCCAGCGCAATGGTGGTGCTGCTCCGCAGCGGCGGCGTTCCGGCGAGATGGGTGAAGGGCTTTGCGCCGGGCGAACCCGAAGCGGCAGGCCGCGCTGGCCAGGACGAGACGATGCGGCGGATTACCGTGACTTACGCGGACGCCCATGCCTGGGTCGAGGTTTATTTTCCGCAGGCCGGCTGGGTGCCTTTTGATCCGACGCCCGGATTCGGCGAGGCGCTTGCGGCAGGCGCAGGCAGCCCCGGCGGCGCGGCCGGCGGGAACACCGGCACGAGGCTCCTCGAATGGCTGAACCAGGCGGCGGCCAGCGTGCAAAAGCTGGCCGCCGAATGGACAGCGGCCGCTGCCGAAATCGCCGCCGGCTGGCGGGAAAAGCTGCAGCCTGTGCCGAATCTATTCGTTTGGACGGCCTCGCTGCTAGGCGCCGGCTTTGCGGTTTTAATCGCCCGGGAGATCGCTTGGCGCGGAAATCGGCTGCAGCTGTGGCTGTACCTGCGCCGGCCGCGCCGCAGCTTCCCGGGACGAAGCGAATTGCTGACGGCCGCCGACCGGGTGTGGCGGGAGCTTGGCCAGTGTTACGGGCCCAAACCGCCGGCGATGACGGCCAGGGAATATTTGCGGTCCGCTCTACAGGGCAGACCGGGCTTAACCGGCGCGGCAGAAGAGTTTGTGGCGATTTGGGAGAACCTCTATTACGGAGGGCGGCAGCCTGAGCGCAGGGAAAGCATGAAGTTTCTGAAGCATTGCCGGAATTTGGCCTTTCGGCGCCGCTGATTCCCGGCCCTGGCTTCCTTGACGACCTCTTTCGTCGTTTCGTATAATAGGTGTCATAATTTGAGGGAGGCTCGGTCATGAATAAGCCAAATGAAATGATTGTCGTCCTGGATTTCGGAGGGCAATACAACCAGCTGATTGCCAGACGGATCCGCGACTTGGGCGTTTACAGCGAACTACTGCCATTTAATACGCCGGTGGAGCGCCTTCGGGAGCTGGCGCCGAAAGGGATCGTGTTTTCCGGCGGACCGTCGAGCGTTTATGCCGAAAACGCGCCGCATATCGATCCGGCCGTGTACGATGTGGGCGTGCCGATCCTGGGCATCTGCTACGGCATGCAGCTGATGGCGCATCAGCTTGGCGGGAAAGTGGAACGTGCGGCAAAAAGAGAATACGGGAAAGCGGATGTCGATTTTGCCGAAAATTCGGTGCTGACCCGCGGGCTTCAGGCCAAGCAAACGGTGTGGATGAGCCATGGGGATCATGTGACGAAACTTCCCGAAGGTTTCGTGGTGGAAGCCTCCACGGAGCATGCGCCGATCGCCGGCTTTGCCAATGCCGAGCGCAAAATGTACGGCGTGCAGTTCCATCCGGAGGTCCGGCATTCGATCCACGGCAATGAAATGATCCGCAATTTCTTGTACGAAATCTGCGGCTGCGAAGGCAAATGGAGCATGGAGACATGGATCGAGGACGCGGTTCGCGACATCCGCGCCCAGGTCGGCGACAGCAAGGTGCTGTGCGCGTTAAGCGGCGGTGTCGATTCTTCGGTCGTGGCGATGCTGATCCACAAAGCGGTCGGCGATCAGCTGACCTGTATGTTCATCGACCACGGCCTGCTGCGCAAAGGCGAAGCCGAAAGCGTAATGGAGACGTTTGTCGGCAAGTTCGACATGAAGGTCGTCAAGATTGACGCGCGCGAGCGGTTTTTGTCCAAGCTGGCCGGTGTCGACGATCCGGAACAAAAGCGGAAAATCATCGGCAACGAGTTTATTTACGTGTTTGAAGAAGAGTCGCGCCGGTTTGACGATTTTAAATTTTTGGCGCAGGGCACGTTGTATACGGATATCGTAGAAAGCGGCACCGCCACGGCGCAGACGATCAAATCCCATCACAATGTGGGCGGTTTGCCGGAGGACATGAAATTCGAGCTCGTTGAACCGCTAAAGACGCTGTTCAAGGACGAGGTCCGCAAAGTCGGCGAAGAGTGCGGCTTGCCGAAGGAGATCGTGTGGAGACAGCCGTTCCCGGGCCCGGGCCTGGCGATTCGTGTCCTCGGCGAAGTCACGGAGGACAAGCTGAAAATCGTCCGCGATTCCGACTACATTTTGCGCGAGGAAATCGCCAAAGCGGGACTGGATCGCGAGATTTGGCAGTATTTTACCGCCCTGCCTAACATGAAAAGCGTAGGGGTTATGGGCGACGCCCGGACTTACTCCTACACCGTAGGGATTCGCGCGGTAACGTCCATCGACGGCATGACCGCCGACTGGGCCCGCATCCCGTGGGACGTGCTGGAGAAAATTTCGGTACGGATCGTAAATGAAGTCGATAACGTCAACCGGGTCGTGTACGACATTACGTCTAAGCCGCCGGCGACGATCGAGTGGGAATAGATAGCAAGAGCGTGAAGGTCTTTATTTATAAGGCTTTCACGCTCTGTTCTTGTCTATCAGCAACCATTTTGCAACCAATCTCAATTTAACCTTATTTTATTGCGTATTCCCGCCACACAAAGCTACCATCATCTTGTGTAACTTTTTCAAAACTTGAATACTCTTTTGCGATGATGTCGTACTTTAAGAGTGGTATGAATTTGCTTATTACCGTTGCACCATCAATATAAAAGTGACTTTGCCTATCCCAGTATACCGAATGAAAATCTTTGTCATTTGCTATATCTGATGTATGAGTATGTCCAGCAATTATGTCTTTATAAAAAGTGCCGAATACAGGCGGATACTTCCATGTGAAGTATTCTTCTGATGTACCGACTTTCCAGTATTCCTCAGCTTCTTCGTCTATACCAGCATGTACGAAAATTTGATCTTCTGTCTCGTAATAAAGGGGAAGTTTTCTAAGCCAAGCAATAAGAGTCTTATGCTTCGATTTTATTAAATCTGTTACATATTTATATATCATGCACATTTTTGTGAGTTCATTCGAAACATTCTCGCATTTTTTTGAAATAGCATTATATTCGTCTTCCGAGATATATTTTATGATTTCAGAAAATTCACCATCTGGATAAAGACTATTTAAATCTTCTAAAAACATAACTTCGTGGTTGCCTAATAAAGGAATAACTTTTCCAGGGTACTTTTCGCAGAGCTGCTTAATAAAATAAAGTGTTTCACAACTTTTATCCCCTCTATCAATGTAATCTCCCAACAATATCAATTTGTTGTTCTTTGATTCTAAGTCAACATTCTTCAAAGTTTCTCGAAATATATCTAAATGACCATGTATATCACTGAGTGCATAAATATAAGCCAATTGAATTCCTCCGCATCATCGTTTCTTGTCCTGATGCAATGAATGTAACAGTTGCAGAGATACAATCTAAAATTGCGGCAACCCTCTAATTTTTGAGTTCGCTCTTATACTCGTAACTAGGCTGAATATCAGCAAGAAGCATTATTTCTCCTGAATTTTTTTGTTATCAATTTAAGTATGAAACAGCAATTCGCCAAGCGTAATCAGAGTTCATACGTGATAAATTTGTTTTATAAAATTCTCTTTTAATATTATCTATGTCTATTGTGGTAGGTAATTTTTCAATTGAATTTTTTGTAGTAATATCACAAAATTTTTTGTTTAAAATTTTGTGATTTAATACAACTGCTAAAATATCATTACTATTCATGATTAGTTTTCCTCCTTTAATAGAAGAGCATTGTTCTCTTTAAGAATCGCGGCAAACAAAATTAGTTTTATTACAAAAGGCTTGAACATTTTTTTTGTTTTAAAAACATCCATGAAAATCCTTTGTAATTCTTCAATGTCCTGTAAAATTGCAGCTTCAATATTTAAAGCCGTCTGTAAACTATCCAAAGATTTATCATTATTTTCTGTAACATTGGGTATTGCGACTGAGTTAATTTGTATCCAGTCAATTTGTGGTAATTCATTTTTGATAGATTTTAATGCCATACCTATTAAATACCCATTCGTCACCTTTGCTTCGGGATCGGCAAATTTAATTCTCTTGTACTCTTGCATTGCTACTACGGTAGGTCTGCTTAATCGCATTTGGATTCTCACAAAATAATACCCTCGCTTTCTTTTAATATTTAACACAGGCTAAAGTTTACGGTAATCAAATGTCTTACTATTTGTAATATAACAAAAGGTAAGACAGTTGGCAACCTATTTTTTTTATCGCTAGGAAAGATTGTTAATGCTTTTGTTCATTTTACGTATTAACATATGTGAGTTCCTTCATTACAAATTGCGCAATTTGTAGAGCTGCCCGGTGGAGGCGAGGTGGAAGGAGGGCGTGGATGGAAATTATCCAGAGTAAAATGGAACGTTACCCAAATACAGAAGAATCACATGCAGCGATCATGTCGAAAGAGGAATTCACACAGATATACAATACGTATTTCAAACGCGTTTACAAGTATATCTATTATCGCATTAATAACCACCATGCGGCGGAGGATATTTGCAGTCAGGTGTTTGAGACCGTTATATGCAAGTATTACAGCTTTTCACAGGAAAAATCCAATTTTGAGGTGTGGTTGTTTGCTATTGTAAGAAACGCTGTAACAGACTACTTCAGGGCTCAGAAGAAAAGAAACCACTCCTCGCTGGATTCTTTGCTGGAACTGATTTTTCCCAAGCCGTCTCCTGAAGAATTGGCGATTCGCGAGGATAATAATCAGGCGCTGTTCAAGGCTCTCGCTAAGCTGCGGGAGAAGGAGCGCAACATCATTGCAATGAAATACGGGGCTGGACTGAAAAATTCGGAAATTGCACAGATCATGGGTGTCAGTGAGTCCAACATTGGCGTTGTACTGTACAGAAGTCTAAAAAAACTGCATCTTTCCTTACAGGCGGGGGGATTCAAAATATGAACAAAAAAAATAATCTCACAGAATTCAGCAAGACCATAGAACTGCTTGAGAGTGCAGAACAGGGGAATGACACCTCCAAAGAAAGGATTTATAACCGCTTGATATACCGGCTGGATCATGGAGCTATTAACACCCAATCAAGGGAAAAGGACGGGATAACGATGAAAAAAAGCAGTTGGAGAACAGCGGCGGTGATTGGCGGTGCGGTAATTTGTTTGGGCGGGGCATTTTCTACAACCAGCTATGCACAGGAAATGTTCCAGTCCATCATGGCAAAGTTTAAGGTGGGGAATCTTGAAATAACGCAATACGATAAGGAAATTCCTCCTGCTTCTACGTCTTTCACTCCATCTGAAGGTGGAAAAAGCGGGCGAGACGGCGTCATTGAATTGCCGGCTGCGGCTAAACTGACGATAGACGAAGCCCGTGCAGCGCTTGGAATGAACTTTCCGGCCCCGGATTGGGTGGCAGACTATAAGTTTGTGAACAGTGTTCTTCAGGGCACCAGCATGGTCGAATTGCAATACAATTCAGGGGATAAAGCTGTCAACTTTCTGATTTCCAAGGGTGGAGAAAACGGAATCGGCACTACCGAAGATGTGAAAGTAGAGGACATTAACGGGACTACGGTCTATTTTGCCAATGGAATTGTGATTTGGGAAGAGGAAGGCTTTACAGTTGAACTGTATTCCCAAACCGATTTTGACAAGACCACACTCGGGAAAATCATCGGCAGCTTTAGCGTTGGCGCTCCGGTTGAGCCCTTAGAGGCTGACGTGGTGAATAAGAATGTGGAGAAGAGCAAAGGTGCAGTAGCTGCCTCGGCCCCGGCCGTAGATTAAGGCGCAAACTGAAGTGAAGCCAAAAAACGGAAAGACGATGCCAGCAATTTGGGCAGCGTCTTTCCGTTTTTCTTACGAACTAGGCCAATATGCCTTTGGCCCGGGCTTCCTTGATCCATGCCGGGAACTCGTTGAGGAGCCGGTCATACAGCTCTTCGTCGCTGATGCTCGAAATATCGTCCAGCGCAAAGAAATTAGCGTTATCGATATAGCGCCCGGGCATTTCGTCCAGTTTCTGCAGCACCCCGTAATTGGCCCGTCCCAAGCCGACAAATTGCCAAAACAAATTTTTGGTGGAACTTTCGGTAATAAGCCGGGAAATTTTATTTTTTTGGCCAACTCCGCCGTCGCTAAAGAAGATAATGTAAGTCGGTAAACTTACATTAGGCTCCTCCACCGTGTACTTGCGGATAATATCCTCCATCACCGGAGGCTCATTGTTCGTGCCGCCTTTGCTGCCTAAAGTATATGTACGGGCAATGTAATTTTCATAGTCTCTGGCCGTAACGCTCGGCGCCCGCAAATAATCTTTGGCGAAAAACCACACATCCAGCTCGCCGTTATCGTCAAACGCCGCGGCAATCGCCAGTATGCGTTCAAAGGCTTCCTGCACGATACCTTTGCGGTACAGGTGATACATGGAGCCCGACGCGTCAAAAACAACGGCCACGCGCGCCCTGATCGGTTCGACCTTCTTTTTCTCGAGAGTCAGCGTTACTTTTCGTTTGAGCAGATCGATTTTGGACAGATTCAGAGGTACGGGCGCGGGATTCGGGCTTGGAGCGGGGGCAGGAGCGGCCGGCGCCGGTGGCGCCGATGGTGCCGCGGCCGCGGCCGTTTCGGCTGCAGCGTTATCCTCCACCTCCACGCCAAACGACTCGGCGAGCGGCTTCAGTCCTCCGAAAAATCCTCGTCCGATGGCCCGGACTTTGAAGCCGCCCTGGTATTTGTAGAGTTCGATGAAAATAAGGGCCGTTTCTTGCGTAGCCTGGGTAATCTCATAAACAACTTGCTGGGAGCCGGCGCGAACAATGGCTTGGCATTTCTGCACCTGCGCGAAGGTTCCCGCCTCAAGGGTAGCGGTAAATACGCATTTTTCCACGGGAGCCTGACGAAGCTTGTGCGTATCGACCGCAAAAGAACTTTTCAAATTTTCGATCTGCTGCAAAACCGCACTCCGCTGCGGATCGGCAGTTTGATTATAGAAAACAAAATAGTCGTCCGAAGGCACCTTGCCGCTCTCGTTCACCATAAAACAGCTGACATCGAGCGCTGACGGAGCCGAAGCGCATTGAATGGTGATTTGCAGTTGATCCGATTCATGAAGGCCGGTGTTTTGTCCCGTATTTAGGCTAACGATAGGATTTTCCATTGTGATTTCGCCTCTTCCTCTACTGGTGATTATTAGTAGCTATATAGATTCTGAGGGAAATGTTTCCACAAGTCAATTGTACGGCCGGATCTGTCTTCAGGAAACGGCGATCGGGTCGCGGACGATTTTAACTTCGTAAAACGTAATTTTATTGTTCAAAATATAATCCGGCATGCTGTTTCGTCCGGAGTGGGATTCGCGGAAGGCGTCGCTTTGCGTCCACCGGTGGAAATCATCCTTCGTGTTCCAACGGGTGCTGACCGTTACTTCATCATATTCTTTCGTGTTTTCGGTCAGCATCACTTCCAAGCCGAGAAAACCTGACATCAATTCCACCTTGCCGGTTTTGTTGAAACGCTCGATGAGTTTGCCGGCTTCTCCCTTTTTAATTTGGCTTGTGTTCGTCACGATGATCATCTCGAGTTCTCCTCCTTATCGGAAATGGAATACAAAGGAATAACGACCAGTTCGTTTTCCTCAAATTTGACTCTGGCTTCAATCTCATAAACGCCCCGGAAAAAAGCTGCGGTCAGCATCTCCTGCGGGGCCCCCTCGGCCACAACCGCCCCCTGTTTCATAGCGACCAGGTAATCGCAATATCTGGCGGCCTGCTGCAAATCGTGCAGCACCATAACCATCGTAATCCCAAAGGTTTCGTTGATTTGCTTTAAATGTTCCAGGATCTCCAACTGACGGGCGATATCCAGGTAGGTGGTCGGCTCGTCAAGCAGGAGCATATCCGTTTTTTGGGCCAACGCCATGGCGATGCGTACCTTTTGCTGTTCACCTCCCGATAAAGTATGGAAAAGCTGATCCGCGTGCCCACTGGTACCCGTAACGGTCATTGCCCAGTCGATGATCCGCCGGTCCTCATCGTTCATGTGGTGCCGGAATAAGCGTTTGTAAGGATACCGGCCGTAAGCGACAAGCTCGCGCACGGTCAAGTTCGGAAGAAACGCGCCGCTTTGCGGAAGCATCGTTAATTTTCGCGCGAATTCGGCGGTCCCGTATTGACGGATCGGTTTGCCGTCCATCCGGATATCCCCGCCGTGAATCCTGAGCAGACGGGACAGTGTTTTCAACAGCGTCGATTTGCCCGAACCGTTGGGCCCGACGATCGCCGTCATCTTTCCTTTCGGAAAAACAACGGAAACTTCGCGCAGCGAAAAGATGCCGTGACTCGCGGAAATTTCCAGTGTCTCTAAGGCCGTCATTACATCATCCTCCGTTTTTTTAGCAGGAACAGGAAAAAGGGCGCTCCCAATCCGGCAAGCAGCACGCCGACCGGCAGCTGAATCGGATCGAACCAGGAGCGGGCCGCGATATCGGCGAACAGGACCAGCGCCGCTCCCCAAAGGATCGATAACGGCAGCAGAAAGCGGTAATCCTCCCCGGCCAGCATGCGAACGGCATGCGGCACGACGAGACCGACGAAGCCGACCAGACCGGCGACACTGACGGCTGCGCCGGCCAGGAGCGACGAAAGCGCAATGAGCGCAAACCGGTGCAATTCGACCCGTTGCCCCAGCAGACGGCTTGCGTCGTCGCCGAGCAGCAGCAAATTGGCCGGCTTGATCGCCAGGATGCTGAGCAAAAGGCCTGCGGCCGCGTAGGGCAGCATGAATAGCAAATGCGCCCAGCTTCGCCCGTTCAGCCCTCCCGCCAGCCAGGGGAGCACGGCCTGAACCCGGTCGCTGTACATCACCATCACCGCGTTCATGGCGGCGCCGAGCAGGGCGTTGACGGCAACCCCGGCCAGGACGATCTTGAACGGGGAGGTGCCGTTATCCCAGGACAGCAGATAAACAGCCAGGGAGGTTATTAGCGCTCCGGCAAACGCAATGAGCGGCAGCATATAGCTCCATTCGGGAAAAATCAGCATGCCGGCAATGGCCGCGATCCCGCCGCCCGACGTCACGCCGATAATGCCCGGGTCGGCCAGCGGATTTTTCATCACCCCCTGCAAAAGGCTCCCCGATGCCGCAAGGCATGCGCCGACCAGCATGGCAATCAACACGCGGGGAAGCCTGAGGTTCACGATAATCGTCTCGTATTGCGCCGTGCTTTCGGAGGTCAGCGCCTGCCAAACGGACGAGAGGGGAACCGGGACCGAGCCGTAAGACAAACCGTAAGCAATAAGCATCAGGAGGGCCGCCGGGGCAAGAATGAGCAGGACATATTTCCGTTTTGCTTGTTTCAGCCGGCCCATCAAGAGGTTCCGCCTTTCAGCAAACTGTGGAGCAACTCGACCGATTCGGTCACCCGGATACCTGGATTGGTGCCGAACAGATCCGCCGGAAGCACTTCAACCCGGTTATGCTTGACGGCGTCGATTCCGCTCCAAGCTTCGTTTTGCTGCAGTTCTTTAAGCAGACCCTGCTTGACTTTGCCGGCGTCGCCATGGGTCATGATAAAAATATATTGCGGGTTGGCTTGGGCAATCCGCTCGACGTTTAATTGGGCGTACTGCGGGAATTTGTCGAGTCCGGGAAAATCCCCGGCGATGTTGGCGCCGCCCGCGTAAGCCAAAATATCCCCGCCGAGCGAGTTCGGCAGCGCGGCCATGTATGTGCCGGGAGCGCCGTAGACCAGGAGCGCTTTCGGCTTATCTGTTTCCTCCGCGGCGGCTTGATAGGCGGCCAACTGTTCATCAAGGTCCGCGACCAGTTGCTCTGCCCGTTCGGTCTGCCGCAGCATTTGTCCGAACAGCCGAATCTGCTCTTTGATGTCCGCAATCGAGTTGGCAGAGGTCAGCACCATTTGGGAGCCCAGGTTCTCGATAACCGCGGCGTCCTGAGCGTTGAGCGCGGCGTTGCCAAGCACGGCATCGGGGGCCAGCATGGCGATTTTTTCAAAATCGATCTCATGCGATGTCCCGATCTGTTCCACCTTTTTCAGAGAACCCGGCAAAGGCTCTGAAATTCCGCTAGTTTCGCTGACCGTCGGCCGCCCCACGATCATCCCGCCCAACGCATAGGCGATATTCAAATCCCCGCCGCTTAGGGCGACAATCTTTTGCGGCACCCGGTCGAATGTAATCCGTCTTCCCGCAAAATCCTCGATCACTACCGCGGCCCCGGCCGGGCTGTGTTCGCCCGACTCGGAGGGGGGGATGGACCCCGGCGCTTGACATCCGGATAAGCTTAGCCAAATGGCGGCAAGCATAAACCAACGGCTTTTCACGTATACCTCCTAGAAACTGACATGTGAATTTTTCAAGACAAATGATAATGAATATCATTCTCACTGTCAATAAAATTTTAATAATTACTTTTGGAAAAAGACAGGATTTAAATTAAAAATTTTAATATTGACAAATTCGAAATGGTTGAGATAGCATTTGAGACAGCACACGGTTAGTTTTGTCGGTGTGGCTAATTGCAAGGGATTGGAGGGATTAAATGGGTAAGCGCATATGAGTTTGTTTGGTTGTCGTTCGTTGTCGGAGAGGCTGAAAATCGAAGTGAATAGGGCGGTTTTTTTTTGAACATCTATTGAGAATGATTATCATTATTAACTGAATTAATTATTGAATTAGGGAGGTTTTTCTCATGATAAAAGGGTTGGGTAAACGGTTCTCCGCATTGGTGCTTGCCGGTATTTTGTCACTGCTGGTTATCCCGGCGGCATTGGCTGCCGTCAACTTGGCAGACGGGACTTATTCGGTAAATTATACAGTACTTAAAGCGGACAGCGATACGGCATCGATGGCCGATACCTATTTCGCCAAACCCGCTACTGTTGTTGTGGAGAACGGAGAGGTTTATGCGCAGGTTCAATTGAACTCTAGCAGTTGGATTACAAAGCTTGAGGTGGAACAAGGAGGAACGTTTGTGGAAGCGCAAACCGTCAGCTCAAACAGCGCCGCCAACACAAGAGTCGTTCAATTCCCGCTCGAAGGATTAACGAGCCCGACGAATGCCAAAATTACCGTTTCCATTCCGGCGATCGGATATTCCGGCTATTATGACATTCGCTTGGCTTTTGACGAAAGTTCGGCTGCAGCCCAATAATTTGTGGAGTGTTGCAGCTTAAGAGGAGGAAGTCATGAAGCATCAAAGCACTATTTCGCCGCTTCGAGTTGCTGCGTTTCTTACCTGCGCGTTTTTGCTGGCAATTTTGCTGTTCACAAGCAGGGCTCAGGCCGCATCCGTCCTCCGGGACGGTACATACACGATCGATTACACGGTGTTGAAAGCGGAAAATGATTCGGTGTCGATGGCAAACGATTATTGGGAGAAGCCGGCAACGGTGCATGTCAAGGACGGGAAAATGCAGGTCGAAGTAACGCTGAACCACAGCGCATGGATTACGGAATATAAGGCGCCTTCAGGCAGCGGGTTTGCGGATGTGGAGGTCGTGAAAGAAGACCCGGCCGCGGACACACGGTTGGTGCGTTTTCCGGTGGCCGATTTAACCGTTCCGTTGGAATCAAAGATTCATGTGACGGTCGAATCCGTCGATTACGACCATGACTATACGATTCGATTAAGCTTTGACGAAGACAGCCTGAAGGAAAGCGAAAGCGCGGCGAGTTCAAAAGCGGAAGCTTCCGTGGACAAAGGAAATTCTCCATCTCCAGGCTCGGCAGCTGCCGTCCCGGAGAAGCCCGCGAGCGAACGGACCGGCAAATCGGCGGCTTTGAACAACGCAGGTGACGAGACGGGGGATTCCGCGAGCGAAACGGGCTCGGGCGACCGGGAAATTCCGAATCCGAAAACAGGAGACAGGACTCCGGTTTTGGCGCTTATTTTGTTGTTTATCGTTTCGTCGGTATTTGTTTTCCGGCAGGTGTTAACAGCCGAGAGGAACAAAAAATAGTACGTTCGAAAATCAGTATGAGCAGGAGGCCAGAATTTGAACAAGTTGTTTAGTAAATCGGCGGCAGCCGTTTTTGCGATTGCAGTTTTATTGTTATCCTTATTCCCTCAAGCCCCGGCTCGTGCGGCGTCCGACCTGGCTGACGGAGTGTACAGCATCGATTACTCGATTTTGAAGGATGGTACGACCCAAGCCTCGGTCATGGAAACATATGTGGAGAAGCCAGGGACGCTGACCGTGGAGAACGGGGTGCAGTATATGTCGTTTACGCTCAAGCAAAGCAAGGAAATTACGAGCTTTCAGGTTGAGCAGGACGGCGCGTTGCAGGAAACCGTTACACTCAGTACTTATGAAGAGGGGAATACGCGGGACATCCAGTTTAAAGTCGATGATCTGTCCGCGACGCTAAACGGTTTCGTCACCATCGAATGGCCGGAATTCAACTATTTCAACTCCTATGACGTTGATCTGGCGTTTGACACGGACAGCATTACGCTCATTTCGGGCGGCGATCCGGATGACAATCCATCCACCGGCAACCCGGATGACGATCCATCAACGGGTACCCCGCCGGACGACACTCCATCGGATGGCGGATTAGCGGACGGAAAGTATAGCATCGGCTATACGATCTTGAAGGATGGCACGGCTGAAACTTCGGTCATGGACGGGTATACGGTGAAGCCGGGGACGCTGACGGTGAAGGACGGCGTGCAGTATGTATCGTTTACGCTCAAGCAAAGCAAGGAAATTACGAGCTTCAAGGTGGAGCAGGACGGTCAACTCCAAGAGACGGTCACGCTTAGCACGTATGAAGCGGAGAACACGCGGGACATCCAGTTTAAAGTGGATGATCTATCGGCGGCGTTAAACGGGTACGTCACCATTGAATGGCCGGAATTCAACTATTTCAACTCCTATGATGTCGACCTGAAGTTTGACACGGACAACATTACGCCGATCGATAATGGCGGAAATCCGGGCGGCAATCCGTCGACCGGGAATCCACCGGTTGTTAATCCACCGGTTGTCAATCCGCCGGAGGGTCCCATCGATCCAGACAATTTGGCAAACGGAAAATACACCATCATGTTCAAGTTTTTGAAATACGGAACGAGTAGTCCATCCGTGATGGACGGGTACGTGCAACATCCCGCGATTTTGGAAGTAAGCGGAAGTAATTATTATATCTACATGACTTTTAAGCAAAGCGAAGAAATTACCGATTTTAAAGTCGGGGACGAGGAAGTTGATACGGTCGGCACCGATGAAACGGCGAATACGCGGGTCGTGAAATTCAGAGTGGATAACCTGAAAGAAATCGCGGATGCCTGGGTTAAGATCGAATGGCCGGAGTACAATTACTTCAATTCGTATGATGTGCAGATTCAATTTTATCCGGATTCGATCGGCGAGCTTGACGCAGCTGACGACTTTACCCTTTTAAACGGGAACATGGTAACACCCGTTGCCAAACAAGATTTCGTGCTGAAGGACGGAAAATATTCTATCGGTTATACCATCTTGAAGAAAGGTACTCTGGAAACCGCAGAGATCGACGAATACGTTGTACATCCCGGTATGCTTGCGGTGCAGGACGGCAAGCAGCAGGTCTCTTTTGAGATGAAGCAGAGCAAGGAAATCGTCAGCTTTAAAACGAAACAAAACGGAACTTTAGCCGAGACTAAGACGTTAAGCGAGGATAAAGCGAACAATACGAGAGTTGTCGGGTTTGAAGCCGCGAATTTATCGAGCGCGCTCGATGCCTGGGTGAAAATCAAGCGGCCCGAAGGCTACTTTAACGAGTATGATCTGCAAGTCAAGTTTGATGTGGACAGCATTGCTCCGCTATCCGCCGCAGTGAATGCCACTAATCCCGATATTACGGATCATACCGAGGAAGAAACAGCAAATGCACCGGCTGCCTCCCCGCAGTCCAGGAACTTTACGGACACGGAAGGGCATTGGGCCAAGGAAAATATTGCCCGGGCCGCCGCTTTAGGCATCGTTACGGGTTATGCCGACGGTTCTTTCCGCCCTGATATCAGTGCAAGCAGATCGGAATTGGCGGTAATGCTCAGCCGGGCGTTGCAGCTGGATAGCAGGGAACCCTCCTTGCCGTTTGCCGATAAGGACAACTTTCCTGGGTGGAGCCAGGAAGGAATAGGCCGGGCCGTTAGCGCGGGGATCATTTCCGGTTATGAAGACGGAACGTTTCGCCCGCAAGCAAGAGTAACCCGTACGGAAACGACCGTCATGATCGTCCGCGCCATAAATGGCGCCGAAGGCAACGCTGGCAAACCCGGCTTTAAAGACGTCAGCGAGATACCGGAATGGGCACTTCCGCAAGTCTCCGCTGCCGCCCGGCTAGGTTTGGTGCAAGGAGGACCGCAACAGTTGTTTGCGCCGAACGCTCAAATAACGCGCGCTGAAGCGGTTACTCTGATTCTTAACATGCTGGATACGCAAAATCAGAGCTGAGCATTACTCAGGTTTATATTACCGAAATCCTATTGAAAAAGCGATAGAGCTTGAAGAAACGCGGGGCAAGTTTGTCCTCTAGCTGGAAGGGCGCCGGACAACAGGTGTCCTTCCAGCCTTTTTTTGATGACGATACCTTAGCATTTACATAAGGCGAAAAGGAGCTGTGAGAAAACATGCGCACGGCCGTTGGCGTCATTTGCAGCCTGGCTTTACTGTGCCTGCTCTGGGGATGCTCATCCGGGCAAGCGACGGAGCAGAAGAACCAAACGGGATCGGCCGAAACGGCTTCCGCCGAACCTAAGGCTGCCGACCACCGCATTGTCGCGACGACGGTTGCGATCACGGAAATTATGGACGCGCTTGGAGTGGAACTGATCGGGATTCCGACGAGTTCGAAGGAACTGCCCGAACGGTATGCAGGGGTCACAGAGGTTGGGAACCCGATGAATCCGAATATGGAGATCATTAAAGGACTTGCTCCAACGGAGGTGCTGTCGGTGACTACACTGCAATATGACCTGAAACCTGTATTCGCGAACGCCGGCATAGAAGCGAAGTTTATTGATTTAACCAGTCTGGAGCGGATGGAGCAGGCCATTCTTGATCTTGGCGAGCAATATGATCGCCAGAAAGCCGCCGGGGGGCTGGTTGCATCCGTGGACGATAAACTGAAGGAAATCCAGGCGGAAGTGGCGGATCGGCCTGCTCCGACGGTGCTGATTTTGCTTGGTGTTCCCGGCAGTTACTTGGTAGCCACCGAGCACTCTTACATCGGCGATCTGGTCGCCCGGCTCGGCGGAAAAAATATCGTTCAAGGCGAAGAAGTGGAGTATTTGGCCTCCAATACGGAGTATTTGCAGCAGGCCAATCCGGACATCATCTTGCGGGCGGCGCACGGGATGCCGGATGAAGTGGTGGAAATGTTCAATGAAGAATTTCAAACCAATACGGTTTGGAAACATTTCAGCGCTGTCCAAAACGGCAGAGTCTACGATCTGGAGGAAAGATTGTTCGGGACGACGGGCAACCTCGCCGCCGCCGAGGCGCTGGAGGAACTGAAGGCGATGATGTACCCATGAGCGATATAAAAGAGGTTGTACTAATAAGGAGAAAAATTTCCATCATGAACAAAATAACTTGGAGTTTCATAACCGTGACCGTGCTTCTGCTTGCGATGGCGGTATATTCTGCCGTTACAGAGAGTTTGCAGGCGGGACCATGGGAACTCGTGCAGGGCCTGTTTACGGGAACGAACGAAAAGGTTGAGATTATCCGCGATCTGCGGCTGCCCCGGATCATTATCGCCGTTTTTTCGGGAGCGGCTCTGGCGGTCGCAGGCGTTCTGTTTCAGGCGGTGATGCGCAATCCGCTGGCGGATGCGGGCGTGATCGGCATTTCCTCAGGCGCGGGGTTTTCATCCCTCATTTTGGTGACTTTATTGCCCCAGTGGTTTTTCTGGTCCCCGTTGTTTGCTTTTTTGGGGGGCGTTGTCGCCTGCGCGCTGGTGTTCCTGCTTTCATGGAAGTCCGGGCTCAGTCCCATTCGGATCATTCTGGTCGGCGTTGCGGTGAATGCGATGTTCAGCGGTTTAAACGAAGCTTTTCTGGCGATTTGCAGCTATCTGCAAACCGGACTGAGCGCCGAAGCCGCTTCCTATACCGCATATATTTCTCTCAAAACCTGGGACGATGTCCGCATCATGCTGCTTTACGGAAGCTTGGGGCTTTTGGCCTCGCTGTGCCTCAGCACCTGGTGCAATCTTTTGTCGCTTCAAGATAAAACGGTGCACAATCTCGGCCTGAACGTCACAAACGCCCGTCTGATCATCTCGGCCGTCGCCGTATTCCTTGCCGCCGTGACAACGGCCGTGGCCGGAGTCATCGCCTTTGTGGGGCTGCTGATTCCCCATATTGCGCGCAGATTGGTCGGCTCCGATCACCGGGCGCTGATTCCGTTTTCCGCGCTTGCCGGAGCGCTGCTGATTTTGTCCGCCGATACGCTCGGAAGAACGCTGGTGCCGCCCAACGAATTGCCGTCCTCGATCATCATGTCGGTGATCGGCGGGCCTGTTTTAATATTTTTGTTGAGGAAGGGCGGGCGAGTCCGTGGAAATTAAAGAGGTTACTTTTTCGTACAATCGGATACACGACCACCTGCGCGGGATTAGCGAGAACATCGAACAAGGGAAAATCACGACGATTATCGGTCCGAACGGCTGCGGAAAGTCAACGCTGCTTGGCGTCATTTCCACCAATTATGTGGCAAACCGGGGAGAAATCGTGCTGGACGGAAAAAGGCTGAACAGCTACAGACCAAAGGAACTGGCGCGCAGGCTGGCGATTGTCCATCAGCATAACGAAGCGCCGGACGATCTGACGGTGGAGCGGCTGGTGCGATACGGCAGGTTACCTTACCAAGGGTTGCTGAAATCGGATCGCGAAGCGGATGAGGCGGCCGTAAACTGGGCGTTATCATGCACGAATTTGGAAGATAAGCGGCAGTTCCTGGTCGGGGAGCTTTCCGGCGGAGAGCGGCAACGGGTTTGGATTGCGCTGGCGCTGGCCCAGAAGTCACCGTTTTTGTGCCTGGATGAGCCTACGACCTATCTGGACATTTATTACCAGATGGAAGTTCTGGAATTGATCCGGCAGCTTAACGTCCGGCACGGGTTGACGATTTTGATGGTCTTGCACGACATCAATCAGGCGATCCGGTACAGCGATAAAATCATCGTCATGAGAAACGGGGAAATCGTGGCCTCGGGGCCGCCGGAACAGGTGATTACCAAAGAAACCGTCCATGCGGTTTACGGCGTGGACGTTGCGCTGCGGACCGATCCCGAAGCGGGATTATACATCGTTCCCATCGGAATTTGAGGTGAAGGAGATTCGGAAAACATTTTTTTCGGTGTTATGCTGGAGCGTATTTTTGTATTCCGGATACGAATTGGCGCACCTAACGCTCGACAGCGTCCACAGCAGCCAGCTCCGCAGCGAAACTCACTGGCTGTATACGGAAGCAGGTCCCGGCATCGGCGGAGCCGGCGGATCGGACGCTGCCGCCGCCCCCCAGGATTCCCCGGAGCCTGTTGTTCGCTCAAAGTTTCACGGCCTGCTGGCGCTTAATGCCGATACGGCCGGCTGGATCGAGATCAAGGACACGAACATTTCGTATCCGGTGGTGCAGGGGGAGGACAACGACTACTACCTGAAGCATGATTTTAAGGGAGAGCGTTCCAAAGCGGGAAGCATTTTTATGGATTTCCGCAATCAACTCGGAGAGGCGCCTGACAAGAACATCGTGCTTTACGGCCACCGCATGAAGGACGGCACGATGTTCGCCGGTTTGCGCGATTACCTGGAGCGGGATTTTTTTGACGAACACCGAGTTTTCCGGTTTGAAACGCTCTATGAGGAATATGAGGCGGAAGTGTTTGCGGTCTACCGGACAACGACGAGTTTCGATTATATCCGGACTTCTTTTGCGGATAATCGTGAATTTTTGAACTTTGTTGATGAAATCAAGGAACGTTCCATTTATAAAACGGACACCACTATCGGGGCAAATGACGTTATTTTGACTTTGTCCACCTGCGATTATCTGCTCGACGCGGAAGAAGGCAGGCTTGTGCTGCAAGGGAAACTGACCGCACGAAAGGGAGATTGATATGAAATATGTATTTGTCGGATTAGGCTTTTTATTTGTTGGCTTCGGGGTATTGGGCATTTTTTTGCCCGTACTGCCGACCACGCCTTTCCTGCTCATCGCGGCGTTCTTTTTTTCCAAAGGTTCGAAGAAGTTCAACGACTGGTTTCTGTCGAGCCGGCTGTATAAGAAATATTTGCGGGATTTCGCAGAATCCCGTTCCATGCCGCTAAGGACCAAGCTAAGTATCATGGCATTGGCCTCTTTGCTGCTTGCCATTGTCTTTATTTTTGCGCAAAATTTGCATGTCCGGTTGTTGATTGGGCTGGTGTGGATCATCAAAACGTATTACTTTCTTTTCCGCATCAAAACGGCTCCAAGGCCGCTTAGAGGAGGAGCTGCGAAGTGATCAACGGCAGATTGTTGGCTTTAGTCCGCAAATCAGACTATTATATCGGGTTGATCGTATTGATCAACTGGATCAGTCTGCTGTGCAGCGTTGCGGCTGTGGGAGCAATAGGTTATTTGCTGCAGCAGGCCTGGGAAAATACGCTGACCGGGTCGGCCTTAACCTGGGCCGCCTCCATCGTTCTCATCGCGATTGCGATTCGTTTTGCCTGCCATTATGGAGCGGCGATGCTGTCATACCGGGTTTCCGTCAACGCCAAAAAGGAATTGCGGTCGCGAATTTACCGGAAGCTGCTGAGGCTGGGTTCCACATATACCGAAAAAGCTTCCACGGCGGAGGTAATCCAACTGGCGGTGGAAGGGGTGGAGCAGTTGGAAACGTATTTCGGCAGATACCTCCCGCAATTATTTTACAGTTTATTGGCTCCGGTTACGTTGTTTGCGCTGCTGTCCTGGATCAGTCTTAAAGCCGCGGTGATTCTGCTGATCTGCGTTCCTCTTATCCCGCTTTCGATTATCGCCGTAGTTAAGATCGCCAAGAAGTTATTCAGCAAATATTGGAGAAGTTATTCCAATCTTGGCAACGCTTTTTTGGAAAACTTGCAGGGGCTTACCACGCTTAAAGTCTATGGGGCGGACAAAAGCAAACATGAGGAAATGAACGCGGCGGCGGAGCGCTTTCGCAGGATGACCATGAGCGTGCTGACGATGCAGCTGAATTCGGTTGCGGTCATGGATTTGATAGCCTATGGAGGCAGTGCCGCAGGCATCATCATTGCCGGTCTCGAGCTGGCCGCAGGTAATATACAGCCGGGAGCGGCTTGTCTCATCATCTTGCTGTCCGCCGAGTTTTTTCTCCCCATGAGACTGCTCGGGTCTTATTTCCATATTGCGATGAACGGCATGGCCGCCAGCGGCAAAATCTTCAAATTGCTGGATTTGCCGGAGGAAGAGCGGAAGAACGGGAACTTGCAAGGGGCGGATATACGGTTTCACAAGGTTGGCTTTTTGTACGGCGGGAACGAGCCTGCCCTTCAAGACATTACATTGGACATCCCGCAAGGCGGCTTTGCCGCTATCGTTGGAGAATCCGGCTCCGGCAAAAGCACCTTGGCTGCTTTGCTGCAAGGGGCCCGCAAGGGCTATGGCGGTTCCCTGACCATTGGAGGCACGGAGGTTCGTAAAGCCGGCGAGGAAAGTCTGATGCAGGCGGTGACTTTGGTCAGCTATAACAGCTATATTTTCAAAGGGAGTGTCGAAGACAATCTCAGGATGGGAGCTCCTGATGCCTCGGAAGGTGAGATGTTCGCTGCACTGCGCAGCGTGAAGCTGGATGAATTTATACTCCGGCAAGGGGGATTGTCCTGGAACCTGGAGGAGCAGGGTTCAAACCTTTCGGGGGGCCAGCGCCAACGTTTGGCGTTGGCCAGAGGGCTGCTGCATGACAGCTCTATATATGTCTTTGATGAAGCAACCTCCAATATCGATGCGGAGAGCGAAGAGATTATCATGGAGGTCATCCGCTCATTAGCGGGGAGCAAAACGGTGATTGTGATTTCCCACAGGCTCGCGAACGTAGTCGAAGCGGATCAAATCATAGTGGTTCATGCAGGTAAAATCGTGGAATGCGGCACCCACAAGCAACTTTTGGAGAAAAACGGACAATACGCCCGGCTGTTCAGCAGCCAGCATGCCATTGAAAACTTTGGAAGGAGGGAGAGTGTCTATGCATAGAGGCAGGGTTGCCATTGCGTTGAAGCTGCTGGCTCTGACGGGACCGCTTGTTCCTTTCTTGCTGCTTGCCATTATCCTGGGGGTTCTTGGTTTTCTGGCGGCTATCGGCATTGTCGTATTCGGCGGTTATGCAGTATTAAATGCGGCGGATATGGTGGACGTCCCCGGCATAAAAACGTGTTTTGCCGTTATCGCCGGATGCGCAGTATTAAGGGGAGCATTTCGTTATGGAGAGCAGTTATGCGGACATTATATTGCTTTTAAGCTCCTGGCCGTGATCCGGGATAAGGTTTTTGGAGCGTTGCGCAGACTTGCGCCCGCCAAGCTGGAAAGCCGGGATAAGGGACACCTGATTTCTATCATTACAAGCGATATTGAGCTGCTTGAGGTTTTTTATGCTCATACCATAGCTCCCGTTGTCATTGCGGTAGTGATATCTTCGGTCATGATAGTATTTATTGGACAATATAGTTATGAGCTTGCGGCGATCGCCGCACTCGCTTACTTGACGGTAGGATTGCTCATTCCCGCCGCGGCTTCGCGGTTGGATAGAGGGCACGGAAAAGTTTACAAACGCCGGTTCGGTGAATTGAGCAGCTATTTTTTGGACAGCCTGAGAGGGATGAAAGAGAGCATTCAATATGGTTGCGGGGAAAAACGCCTCGATGTTGTAGATCGCATGTCGGATGAACTTGATGCCGAGTTCAAGGGGTTAAAGAGGCATGAAGGGGCGGTCAAAGCGGCAACGGACACGGCTGTGATCGGATTTTCGTTTTCCATTCTGCTGGCCGGTCTTAGTTTGCTTTCCGCCGGCCGAATCGGCATAGACGGAGTGGTCATTTCCACGATGGTTTTATTCAGTTCTTTTGGTCCTGTCGTAAGCCTCAGCAATTTGTCCAACAGTCTTTTACTGACCTTTGCCAGCGCCGGAAGAGTTCTGGATTTGCTGGATGAACCGGAGCAAACGGCCGAGGTTACGGAAGGGACGGATGTCTCCTTTGCCGGGGCCAGCTGCCGGGAGGTAACCTTTGGCTATGGAAAGGAACCTGTTGTGGAAGACGTCAATTTGACGGTCGCTCCCGGCCAAATCGTCGGCATCACCGGAAAAAGCGGATCCGGCAAATCGACCCTGTTGAAGCTGCTGATGCGTTTCTGGGACGTGGACGAGGGGCGGATTTGCATCTCTAATGAAGATATCCGAAAGTTAAATACGGAAAACCTGCGGAGCCTGCAAAGCTATGTCACCCAGGATACATTTTTGTTTAACGACACCATAGAGGCCAATATCAAGATAGGCAGGCCGGATGCGACAAGGGAGCAGGTAGCGGAGGCAGCCAAGAAGGCGTCCGTTTATGAGTTTATCCAATCGCTGCCCCAAGGCTTCGAAACGGCGGTTGGAGAATTGGGGGACAGGCTATCGGGCGGAGAGCGGCAAAGAATCGGGCTTGCCCGGGCTTTCCTCCATGATGCCCTGCTGGTGCTGCTGGATGAGCCCACCAGCAATTTGGACGCTTTGAATGAAGCCCTCATTTTGAAATCGTTGAAGGAGGAAAGTAAACATAGGACGATTGTGCTGGTCTCCCACCGAAGCTCCACCCTGAGAATTGCCGACGAGTTTTATCATATGGCGGACGGGAGGATTTCTTAAAACTATAGGTATAGATTTGGAGATATTCCGAACAATAATAGAAGATGGTGCATATATTATTCGTATTTCTATTGACAAGCCCTGCAGCTAGCCCTAAAATAGCGGAGTAGAGCGCGATATTAAATTGCGGATCTCTCATTGGGAAAAGCGACAACAACAGTTAAATCTTTTCGTATAATTCCGGGAATCGGCCCGGAAGTCTCTACGAGGTCACCGTAAATGATCTTGCTACGAAGAGAAGAAGCGGCGCAGGGCTTAAACGCGGAAGATCGGGTATTAAGTTTTTTCCGGAAGGCCTATGCGGTTCTCATGCTTCTTCTGGCTTACGGGACCCGGGGAACATTTATTGACCTCGGGCTTTTTGTCGTTTTCCGACTCATTTTAAGGGGGAGAATTTTTACATGGATCGGTTCTTTAAGCTTAAGGAACACGGCACGAATGTAAGAACGGAGATTATAGCGGGGATCACCACGTTCATGACGATGGCTTACATTTTGTTCGTGAACACGATCTTTTTGGGACCCGGCGGAGCGGGCATTCCGGTGGAAGGGGTATTTTTCGCCACCACGATTGGCGCCGGGCTGATCACGATTCTTATGGGATTGTTCGTCAACATTCCGATCGCGCTGGCACCGGGCATGGGGCTGAACGCTTACTTCATGACCGTGGTGCTTAGTTCGGGTGGAGCTATTACTTGGCAGGCGGCGCTCGGCGCGGTATTTATTTCCGGTATCATTTTTCTGATTCTGACGGTGACGAAGGTTCGCCAACTGCTGCTGGTTGCCGTGCCGCAGAGCATTAAAGCGGCCATCACGGTCGGCATCGGCCTGTTTGTGGCCAGCCTTGGTTTGAAGATGAGCAACCTGATCGGCGCTAATCTGTCGGGGGTAACGGATACGTCCGCCACGGTTCCCGGCAGCAGCATCAACTTCACGCTGGGCGATTTCGTCCATAGCCCCGATGTTCAATTAACGTTGATCGGCTTGATCCTGATTGCCATTTTGATGTCGCTGCGGGTTAAAGGAGCGCTGTTGATCGGGATTATCGCCACCACCATTATCGGTATTCCGATGGGCGTTACTAACGTTTCCGGACTTTCCGGCGCCAGCTGGCTGCCCGCTTTTGACAATCTTGCGGTGGGCAAGCTCGATCTGGGTGCGGCTTTGCATCTGGGTCTGTTTGAAATTGTTTTTGTATTCACGTTCGTTGAATTGTTTGATACGTTCGGCACTTTGGTCGGTACGGCTACCCGCGCCGGCTTGATGAAAAACAAAGAAGAAGGCGAGAAAAAAATCGGCAAGGCGATGCTGGTGGATGCGGTTGGCGTCAGCGCGGGCGCATTTCTTGGCACCAGCACGATCACTTCCTATGTAGAGAGCACCGCTGGTGTGGCCGAAGGCGGACGCACCGGGCTCACTTCGGTAACGACGGGGATCTTGTTCCTCCTGGCGCTGTTCATCGCGCCGCTGGCCGGTGTTGTGCCGAGCGCGGCAACGGCTCCGGCGCTGATTATCGTCGGCGTGCTGATGATCGGCCAGGTCAAATCGATCGAATGGGATGACTTCCTGCATGCCTTCCCGGCGTTCTTGACGATCGTATTGATGCCTTTCACCGGAAGCATCGCCAACGGGATCGCCGCCGGTTTGGTCTCTTACGTCATTCTGGGGGGCTTCAACAACCTGTTCACCAAAAACAAAGTCAAAATTCATTGGCTGATGTGGGTGCTGGCCGTGCTCGTATTGGCCCGCTATATTTTCCTTGGCACCGAATAATTTAATGAAAACCGGATCGACCAACAAGGGTGTCCCTCTCCGTTAGGAGCAAGCGCCCTTGTTTTAGTTCTAACCGCCGCCGACTGGAACGATAAACCGCCTACCCTTCAAAATAACGCACTTTATGTACTTATTATCCGAGCCCCAACGTGTTCGTCTCCATTAGCGGCATTTTATGTACTTATTTTCCTATGAATGGTCCAGAACATGGGCATTTCTTTGCGACGGGGGAAAATAACGACATAAATTACCTCTATTTCTCCCAAATGAACGGATATCGCCGGAATAGCAACATTTTTTGCCCTTATTTTTCTGCTGGATTATCCCGGAGCAATACAAAAGAGCACCGCAGGCTTATCGGCGCGCTTCTTTAAGCTCCATTTCTAGGCTATTTGACATGGAAAGAAATGGGCCCCCACTCCTGAATATTTTTTTGTGAATCCGCTTTTTTTCATAAACTATGGATTGATTTCCAGCCGGAGTCGATTATAATAAATTTAAATAATTAAAATTCTAAACCAAAGGCAAACTATTCGAAAGGATAGGACGCAAAGTTTGGAGTCTAAAGCGTTCGCAAGCCGTGGTGGGAATTGCGGTGCAAGCTGCGCTATGATTGTCCGGCCGCCATGTAAGTATGGCGGTCTTTTTATTTTGAAGATTTTGATTGGAAAAAAATTACTTTTACAAAAGAAGGTGAACTAATGATTTCGATGGCAGGAAACGGCGCCCGGTCGATTCGAATCGGATTAGCCACAGCTCTGCTTGCGTTTTGGGCGGCCGGCTGCAGCGGGGCCAGTCCGCAGGCGGACAACGGGAATGGGGCCTCCCCCATGTCCGGGGCGCAGACCGCTTCATTGCAGCAGCAGCCGATTGCCCGTTATACGGGGGAACCGAGCAAAACATTGTCTTTTGTCTATACGGCCAAAAAGGAGCTTTCCCTAACGTTCGACGGTTTGGGCGATCGCGAGACGATCGAGCGTTTATTGGATGAACTGGACAAGCATCATATCAAAGCGACGTTTTTTGTCCCGGGCATGCGGGCGGCCGAAGAGCCGGATTTGGTCAAGGAACTAACCAGCCGCGGCCACGAGGTGGAGAACAATACGTTGACGCGCGCCGACTTGACGACCTTAAGCTATGAAGAAATCTATAAAGAAATCAACCGTACCAACGGCTTGATTGCCGACGCGACAGGCAAGCAGCCGCAGTTCGTCCGGACCCGGGGGGCCCGTATGAGCGAAGACGTTCGCCTGGTGGCGGCGCAAACCGGACTAAAAGCCGTCGTTTCCTACAACATCAATCCGAAGGACAGCGACATGCAAAGCGCCAAGGAAATCGGCGATTACATACGGAGGTACATTAGCCGCGGCGGCATTATCGCGCTAAATACGGACGTGAATCCCGAGGTGGTTTCCTCCATTTCCTATATTGCGGATGCGGCGAAAGAAGTAGGCTATAAGTTGGTGCCGCTCGCAAAGCTGGTGCGTGACGGCGGCGAGCGGAAGCCGCTGGAGCAAATCCCGGGATACGATGCCGCCCGGATCAATCCCGATTACGAGCAGGCGGACTATAATCTGATCTATAACGCCAGCGATATCGCCAAATGGAACCCGCACGGCAAGAAGGTCGTCGCCCTGACCTTTGACGATTGGGGCAGCGATTTGACCGTCACCCGTCTGTTGAAGATCCTAGAGGATCATGACGTCAAAGCGACCTTTTTTCTGCGGGCCAACGGCGTAGAGAACAATCCGAACCTGGCCAGAGCTATCGTCGAAGAGGGTCACCTTGTGGCGAATCATACCTACAGCCATCCCGTGATTACGCAAATCCCGCCCGACGAGCTGCAGGAAGAAGTGGTCAAGGCGCACCGCATCATCACCGAAGCGATTCAGCAGCAGCCGGCGATGCTGTTCAGGCCTCCGACCGGGGAGATCAACAAGGAGACGGCCAAGGTGATCGCGGCCACGGGGTATAAGACGCTCGCTTTGTACGATGTGACCACCCTGGATTGGAATTCCGACCATGACGCTCAGTACATTTTAAACGGGGTGCTGAAGCAGACGACTAACGGCAGCGTTATTTTGCTGCATATGCTTGACGGCCTCCATACGCTGGAAGCCTTGCCGAAGGTAATCGACCAGTTGAAGCAGCGGGGTTATTCCTTTGTGCTTCTGGACGAGCTGTACGGGATGAAATAAGGAACGAACGCTTGCTCGGCATCTTTGGATACTCATCGGGAAATGAATGGGGTTGAACTTATGGATTTGAATCAACTATATGAGAACATTGTAAAGCGGACGGCCAAACTGGCTGTCGTCGGACTAGGGTACGTAGGTTTGCCGCTAGCGGTCGCGTTTGCCCGCAAGGCTGACGTCATCGGGTTTGACGTGAGTCCCCGGAAAATCGCCGATTACCTTGCGGGGAAAGATCCGACCGGCGATGTCGGGGACGCGGCGATCAAGGCGAGCTCGATTGACTTTACCTCGGATGAGGCGAGGCTGGGGGAGGCTTCCTTTTACATCCTGGCCGTGCCTACGCCGGTTCAAAACGATAAAGTGCCCGACCTTACTTATGTCAAGAACGCCAGCGCGATGGTCGGGAAACATTTGCGCCCCGGTTCGGTCGTTGTCTACGAGTCGACGGTTTATCCCGGCGTCACCGAGGAAGTGTGCGTTCCGATCCTGGAGGCGGAGTCGGGGCTTACATGCGGGGTCGACTTTAAAGTCGGCTATTCCCCCGAACGAATCAATCCGGGCGATCAGGTTCACCGGCTCGAGAACATCGTGAAAATCGTTTCCGGCATGGATGAGCAGACGCTTGGTCTTGTGGCGCAGGTTTACGAGCTGGTGATCGAGGCGGGGGTTTACCGGGCCGAAAGTATCCGTGTGGCCGAGGCGGCCAAGGTGATCGAAAACGCCCAACGCGACATCAATATCGCTTTTATGAACGAACTATCCATGCTGTTTCACCGGATGGGAATCGACACGAAAGCGGTGCTGGCCGCGGCGGGAACCAAATGGAATTTTCTCAAATTCACCCCAGGGCTGGTCGGCGGCCATTGCATTGGCATCGATCCTTACTATTTAACTTATAAAGCGGAAGATGCGGGGTACCATTCGAAAATCATTTCCGCGGGGCGGCGCATCAACGACGGGATGGGCAAATATGTCGCCCGCAGCATCGTAAAGCTGCTGATGCGCCTGCGGAAAGATTTGTCGGATGTGAAAGTCGGTATCCTCGGCCTGGCCTACAAGGAGGATTGCCCCGATTTTCGCAACACGAAGGTCACGGATATTATCGCAGAGCTGAAGGAATATGATATCCAGCCGCTTGTCTGCGATCCGCTGGTGGACCCGCGGCTCGTGTATGAAGAGCATGGATTGGAGCTGGCGCAGCTGCCCGATTTGCGTGATTTGAACGTGGTGGTGCTGGCCGTCCCTCACAGGGAATTTCTAAACATGGCTCGTGAGGATTACGACCGGTTGTTCGGGGCGGACAAGAGCAAGGTGTTTTTCGATATTAAAGCCGTGTTCGATAAATCCGAATTCGAAGCTTCGGGTTATCATTACTGGAGCCTGTAAAGGGCCCATCTTAAAGGTTAAGGGGCAATGAACTTGAGGAAAAAGAACAAAGCACAACAAAAGCCGGTTGAAGTTCTCTCCACGCCCAAGGCGGATCGGCGGCTGCTTGCCCATGTCCCCGATCCGGAGAACATCCGCAAAGCGTCGGACCGCAGAGGCATGTTGCGCTCAAAGGACGATGGGCCCGGTGAATCCGCCGATCATGGCGACAATAAGATGCCCCGTCTGCTCAGCTTGCGCTATGAGGCTGATTTTCCCGTCTCGCTGCTGCCCGTGGGAGCCGATAAGAAAGGGAAAAAGGCGGACGCAAAGTCCCAAATAAGCGGCATGGCCGCGGACATTTCTTCAACGGGGATTCTGGTGGAGCTGGAATCGGAGAGGGCCGAAACATGCCGTGAAGGCGATGTGTTCGAGCTGCGCTTTAACATTCCGCCGGGGACGATGCCGGAGGGTTTTGAGTCGAAGGTAAAAATAAAAGCATCGGTCGTTCGCAGGTTTACCCGTGACACGCCGGACGGGGAGAAGCCGATGGCGGCGCTTGCTTTTGAAAGCAACCTTTACAATTACTTTCAGAAACGGCGTTGGGGCTATTCCGTGTATACGGCCAGCGGCTTGCTGTTTGTCGCTATGACGATTATTTTGCTGATGCGCGCCGAAAGCATCATCTATTTCAAATACAACATTCTGCTTTATTTATACAGTCTAACGGCGGCCATATTTTTGCTGACGCGGTATTTTTTCGGGGCTTTGTACCGCAACGTGCCGGTCAATCCGGATTATACGCCGGGCGTGACGATCATTATCCCTTGTTTTAACGAAGAGCAATGGATTCAGCGCACCGTGCTCAGCTGCATCAATCAGGAGTATCCGATCGACAAGCTGGAAGTGATCGTTGTGGACGACCGTTCAACCGACGGATCGGTGGAGCGGATCAACGAGATCGTCGAGCGCCTGCATAAGGAAGCGGAGCGGTTTGACATTCGGAATCGCCTCAGACTGGTTGTCTTGCCGGAGAACGGAGGCAAGCGGGTCGCTTTGGTCAAAGGCGTGGAGATGGCCAAACATGATTTGGTCGTGTTCGTGGATTCGGACAGCTTTTTGGAGCCGGACGCCATCCTTCACCTCGTGCAGCCGTTTCAAGATCCGAAAATGGGCGGGGTGGCCGGCCGGACGGACGTGGAAAACAAATATACGAATTCGATTACCAAGCTGCAGACGGTTCGCTATTATATCGCGTTTCGCATCATGAAAGCGGCGGAATCCTGGTTCGACAGCGTTACCTGTCTATCCGGTCCGCTGTCATGTTATCGGAAAGAGCTGGTGCTCAAATACGCGGACGCCTGGTTGAATCAGAAATTTCTTGGCCAGCCGGCCACGTTCGGCGATGACCGCAGCATGACCAACTTCATACTTCGCTCCCATCGGACGGGGTACCAGGACAACGCGATTTGTTCCACTATCGTGCCGTCCAAGCTGGACGTCTTCCTGAAGCAGCAGATGCGCTGGAAGCGCTCCTGGCTGCGGGAGTCGCTGCGCGCCGGGACGTTCATCTGGCGTAAAGAACCGTTCATGGCGCTGTTTTTTTACATAGGCCTGATCGTTCCGATCGCCGCTCCGATCGTTGTGTTGTACAATCTCGTGTATGTGCCGCTCGTTTACGGCGTTTTTCCGGGCACATTTTTGATGGGACTTATATTGATGGCTTTATTGATGAGCTTTGCGCATCTGTTGTTCCGTAAAAGCAAACTTTGGATTTTCGGCTTGGTATTCTGTGTTTTTTACGAACTGGTGCTGCTTTGGCAAATGCCGGTCGCCTGGGTCACGTTCTGGAAATCCACCTGGGGTACGCGGGAAACGCCGCAGGATGTTGAGGCCAGAGCCAAAAAAGAAAGCCGCAAAGCGAACAAACGGAGAAGATCACTTTTTAAAAATCTTTTTAATGATTCCCACAAGGACAAGGGTTCATACAGTGAGGTTGACTGACTATGGGAAAAAACAAGCCGCGCAAGGCGCTTGATGTCGGACGCAAAGAGCGGAACAAAGCGGTCAAATCGGCCGTTCAATTTGTGGTGCTGGCTATGGTGCTGGTGCTGTTGGTGCATGCCGTGGCGGGAATCCACCGTTACCGGGAGCCGGACAAAGCGGCTTGGCAGCAAACGCGGGGATTTATCGCCTTGTCCTATTATGGAGTGGATCGAACCGGAACGCGCGGTCTGATCGCCAAAAGCCGTCTGGACGAGCAACTGCAAATTTTGCGGCAAAACGGGTATGTCACGGTTTCGCAGCAGGATATTCTTGATTTTTACGAGCACGGCAAGCCGCTGCCCCAAAGGGCAGTGTATCTAAGCTTTGAGGACGGACGCAGCGATTCCGCCTTGTTCGCCCAGCCCCTGCTGGAAAAATACAATTATAAAGCGACGATGCTTTCCTACGCCGACCGGCTGGACGTCGTGGACCCGAAATTTCTGGCGGGACCGGAGCTGCTTAAGCTGACGCGCAAAGGGTATTGGGAATTGGGGAGCAACGGTTACCGTTTGACCTATATCAATATTTTTGACAAGGACGGGCGGTACGTTGGAACGCAAACCGAGCAGCAGTTTAAGAATAAAGACGAGGCGCGTTACTATACGCACTATTTGATGGACTTCATCCGCGACGCCGATAAGGTGCCTTTGAAGAACCGCCGGGAAATGGAAGCGCGCATTAACCAAGACTACCGGCTTATGGAGCAGATTTATCGGGATAAGCTGGGTTTCGTTCCGAGCGTGTACATGATCATGCACGCCAATTCGCTGCACAACGGAATGAATCCTTTGGTGGAAAACGTGAATTCCGATAACATCGAACGGCTGTTTAAAATGCACTTTAACCGCGAAGGGCAAGCCTTTAATGACAGCGGCGGCGATTTGTACGATTTGACGCGGCTGCAGCCTTCCCCCGGCTGGTATCGCAACCATTTGTTGATGAGAATCGCGGGAGACACCGGGGAATCTTACGATTTCTTTGAAGGCGACAAGAAGCGGGCCGATCATTGGCAATTGCTTGGCGGGGCCGCTGAATTCAGGGGCAACCGCATCATCCTGACCTCTCCGGAAAGCGGTAAAGGCCTGCTTTATCTTAAAGGGAGCGATGGCTATCAAAATGTGAAGGTATCGCTGCAGATTGCGGGGAACATTATCGGCTCGCAATCGGTATATTTACGGTACGACCGCAAGGCCGATGCTTACGTAAAGGTTGTCGTGGAAGACAATCTGCTTCGCGTCGTGCAAAAAGAGCCCGGGCAAACGGAGGAAAAGACGTTGATTTCCCGGGACCTCGGCAGTTTAAAAGGCGTATCGGAGCAGACGGCGATTGGGCGCAAGCTGGAGGTGGCGGTCGCCGGCAGCGGGTTGACCCTGCAGGTCGACGGGGCGGCCGCCGCGCCGGAAATCCAAATCGCGTCTGCGCTTGCCGCAGGCGGTTTGGCTTTGGAAGCTTCGGCTAGCGAGGAGCGTAGCCAAGACCCGGTGTACGACGGCGTGTTTGACGACGTGATTGTTTCCGAGGCGGGGCATAGCAGCACGGATGAGCCGCCGGGCAAAGTGCTGTTCTCGATCGGATACACCCCGCTGCAAAAAGTGATCAACGGCGTTAAGTGGATGTTTGACGCACTGGTTGATTGGGCGGTTGAAACCTTTTAAATGAAGAAACAAGCGGGCCTTTCTTATCGAAAGGCCCCCGTTTCTATGCGGTGACGACATCCGCTGTCCGCAGCCGGTGTATCGCCATGGCTGAAAATACGGAAATATAAACCGCGTTGATGAACACGAACAGTCCGTTTTCTGGCCCTGTTAGCCCATTTTGGTCCAATACGCCCATGCCGGTTGTCAACAAGCTAAACGGGAAGAAGAACCTCATGTTTAGGATATACAGACCGAGACCGAGCATGGAGCAGCATATGCTGATGCCGACGGGAAGGGCGAAGCTGCGTATCCTGAAGGAGAAGAAAAGCTGCATGGACGCGATCGAAATCGCGGCGATCCAGCCGCGCAAAGCCCATCCGGCCAGTTCCGCGGGCAGATCCGCAAGCGGCAGCGAGAGAAGGAGGCCCGCGAGTATATATAAGGCGGTAAACAAAGTTTGAACGCCAAAAATCAAAACCGCAACGGCGGACAGTTTGCCGAAGTAAATGCTGGCGGCGGAGACAGGGGCGGTATGCACTAGGTTCCAATTCCGGTTGACATGCTCCAGCCTGCACATATACGCGCAGCAAATGGCGATGAGAACGGGAAAGAAAAATTCGCCGTAAAACAGGCTGACTTGAGTCCACAAGCTATACCATGCTTGGTTTAGAATCTCCTGATTGGAATAGTAGTTGAAGCAACCGATGGACAAGCTGAGTACGGGCAACACGGTCATCGTTATCCAGATACGTCCACGGCGCAGTTTGAGCCATTCGGCGCCAATGCTTCGGATCATGGGAAACCTCCTTATATTTCTTGGCGGGATGCGTGAAGGCATCCGGCCGTATAGAATATCGCAATCATCAGCAGAGCGGCCACCCAGTTTCCGGCTTGCGCAGGCAACACGAAATAGCGGCTGGTTTCCGCCAAGGCGTTATAAGACATGCCGATAGGAGACATTTCCGTATAGTAGGACCAGACGAATAACTTGCGAATGGACGCGGGAAAGAAACTGGCCGTAACGCCTAAAAAGCCGCCGGCCATGCCGAGCGTCAGCGCAAAGGTCTGGTTTTTGAACGTGAGGGAAATCCATTGCTGCAGCGCGGTGACGGCAAGGTTTATCAGGAGCGTGCCGGCCAGAAGGCGGACCAACAGCGCGAGCGGCAGCGGATCTGAGAAATTTTTAAGTACCCCGAAAGCCGATAAGGCGCCTATCTGGAAAGCGGCTCCGCAGAGCAGCAGCGTATTGGCGCAAATCCACTTGGCCAAGTAGATGCGGCTGCGGCTGACGTTGGTTGCCATCAGCATCTTCCACGTCGTTCCCTTATGTTCCATATCGCAGAGGCGGGAAACGACCACGGCCGAAATGATGGGAAGAAAAAGTCCGTTCAGCGTGGAAAGCATCAATAGGACGTATTCCCATCCGACGTTTTCGGGATGGCGGGCAAGCGTGTAGCTGGTGATCATGAAGATCCACAGTACTTCGGCGGCCAAAAAGATCGCAATCATCCATCCGATTTTTTTGCGGCGCAGCTTAAAAAACTCTAAAGTCAGTTCCTTCATTACAGACTGCGCTCCTTTCCCGTCAGCTCCAGAAAAATATCTTCCAGGCTTTTTTTTCGCTCCTCGATTCTGAACACGTCGAGTCCGCTGTCGACCAACAAGCGGTTGACCTGCGCGGTTAAAGTATCGTCAAGATGGTCGAACAGCAGGCGCGGACCCCTGGAAGAGGCTTGAAAGCCGTGTTTTAAGAGCAAGCGTTCCGCCGCTTGGTTGTCGGAAGTTTTTAAGGAGATGGAGACTTTCGTTTTGGCCTGGAGCTGCCCCATGGTCCCTTGGAACAGCAGTTGGCCGTTGCTGATAATTCCCACCGAGCTGGCGATTTGCTCGATTTCCGAAAGCAGGTGGCTGGATAACATTATGGTCATTCCATAACGCGCGGGCAGCGATTTGATCAGTTCCCTGATTTCCAAAATTCCCGCAGGATCGAGTCCATTGGTAGGCTCGTCGAGGATGAGCAGCCTTGGAAAGGCAAGCAGCGCCATGGCGATTCCCAGCCGCTGCTTCATGCCGAGCGAGTAATGGTCGACCCGCTTGTCTTTTTGTTTTTCCAGCCGGACGATACGCAAAACCTCGTATAAATTTTTGGCCGGCGCATCGTGCAGACGCTGCATGATTTTCAGGTTCTCCCAGCCCGTCAAATGACCGTAATAAGATGGCGATTCAATCAATGAGCCGATCTGTTTGAGGATGGACCTGCGATCTTTGGCCAGTTCGCGGCCGAAAACTCTCACCTCGCCTTCCGTCGGCTTGATCAGGCCAAGCAGCATTTTGAGAGAGGTTGATTTTCCCGCACCGTTCGGCCCGAGGAAACCGAAAATTTCCCCTTCCGGAACGGCAAGATTAACTTTGTTTACCCGATAGACCCCATTGTACATTTTGGACAAGTTATGCGTTGCGATCAGCGCCCGGGAATTCATTGTTCATTCAACTCCGTTTTTATGTTGTTTTCTTTTCACTTTATAGTCCGTACCTTTCGCGGGGCTTACGGCAACCTTACGACAACCTTAAATCGCGCGATTCCGGGGGGGCGAAGCCCGTCTACCATGTATAATGAGAACGGGTGAGAATGCATGGAAAATTTAAAAGACAAAAAAATACTCATTGTGGACGATGAGCCGGAAATACGCGTGATGATCGAACGTTTTTTGCGCAAGGAAGGTTATTTTCGCATATACCGGGCGGAGAGCTGCGCTGCGGCGCTAGCCATATGCCGGACGGACAAGCCGGATATCGCCATCCTGGACGTGATGCTTCCTGATGGGGACGGCTTTGGTCTGTTAAGCGCAATCCGTACGTTTTCCGAGATGCCCGTATTGATGTTGTCCGCCCGGGGGGAAGACGAGGATCGGCTGCTGGGGCTGGGGCTCGGAGCGGACGATTATTTGGTTAAACCGTTTTTGCCGCGCGAGTTGCTTTTGCGTTTGCAGGCCATTTTGAAACGGACTTTTGCTTCCGCTGCGCCGGAACGTTTGCCCGCGTTTTGTCTGGGGGATATTGAGATTGATCTGGAAAGTGCTGCTGTAAGGCGCAATCAAGAGGAATTGCCGTTAACGGCCAAGGAGCGCATGCTTCTATTGAAGCTTTACGAGAACGAAGGCCGGATCGTCACGTCGGATGCCATTTGCCAGGCGGTATGGGGAGATGACAGCTTTAGTTACGAAAACACGCTGATGGTGCACATTCGCCGCATCCGGGAAAAAATTGAAGCCGATCCGTCGCGTCCGCGGCATCTGCTCACGGTCAGGGGATTGGGGTATAAGCTACAGGTGAAGGAGGCGCCGTAATGCAGGGAGTCATGACGATGCTTAGGCGGTTTATCGGCGCTACCATGCTGCTTTCCCTCTTGCTTATGGCCTTTAATCTGGTGCTGCTAAGCACGATCGTATTTAGCGAAAATAAACAGCGGAACCCGGAGTCGGTGGTTAAGGAAGTAGCGGAACAACTGGAGGTTCACCCGGATCGTTATCGGCTTGCCGCCCCGGCGGCGAAGCTGCTGGATGAACATGAAGCTTGGGCCATGCTGCTCGATTCAAAAGGGGAAGTCGTCTGGGAATACCGGTTGCCTAAACAGCTTCCGCGCACGTACAGCATCGTGGATGTAGCCAAGTTTTCGCGCCATTATCTGCTGGATTACCCGGTATTCGTCTGGGAGAAAGGCGCCGGGCTGCTTGTAGTGGGGTATCCGCAAAATACCTATGCAAAATACCAAGTCAGCTATTTCAAAGATTGGATTCAATCGCTGCCGCTCCGGCTTGTCCTTTTGCTGGTATGTAATCTGGTTTTGTTTATCGTGTTGTCGGTCTGCTTGGGCGCGTGGTGCATGCGAAGCATAAAGCCGCTGGTCAACGGGATCTACGGACTGACAAAGCAAGAGCCGATCCAGGTTAAAGCCAAAAGTATTTTCCGAGATTTGGCGGACAGTATCAATGCCGCATCCAGAATGCTGCGGGAACAGAACAGGGCGCTTAAAGCGAAGGATGAAGCGCGTTCCAATTGGATCGCCGGGATTTCGCACGATGTCCGTACCCCGTTGTCGATGATCCTGGGTTATGCCAGCGATTTGGAGGAGCACCCGGATTTGCCCTTGGAACAGCGGCAGCAAGCGGGAATCATTCGCCGGCAAGGCGAGAAGCTGCGTTCCCTGATCCATGACTTGAACCTGGTCTCCATGCTGGAATATGAAATGCAGCCTTTGAGCATCAAAGAGCTACGTGTGTCCGCGGTCGTCAGACAGGCAGCTTCCGACTTTCTCAATCAGGGGTTGGATACGGACAGGTATGCTATTGAGCTGCAATTGAATGACGAGAAAATAAAGGTGCGGGCGGATGAAAAGCTGCTGTTGCGCGCCGTATCGAATTTAGTACAAAATAGTATCATCCATAATCCGCAAGGCTGCCGGATCGTCTTACGTACGGCAAGTGATCCGGAACGCTCCAGGTGCCTCTTGATCGTATCGGATGATGGCCAAGGGACGGAGCGTTCCGAACTGCCGGACTTGCTGAAGCTGCCGTATTCGTCAACCCGCAAGCGTTCAAGGAAACACGGCCATGGGCTAGGCTTGCCGATGGTTGCGCGGATTGCAACGGCGCATGGCGGCAGACTTCTGCTTGCAAGCGATCTAAACGAAGGATTTCAGGCAACGCTAGAGCTTCCGTATTTCGTACTAGGGGGACAAGCGGACTGATTTTAATTAAAAGAAGAGGAGTCGCGCCTTTTGTTTAAGAGCCTGTTTATACGAAAATCGTCATTATTCATTGTGGCCGTCGCTATGATCGTCATTGTATGCGGGGGGATCTATTACATCTATATAAACAGAGCGGAAGGCCGGGTAAATGCCATTCAGGAGAACGTTGGCCGGCCCGCCGATTTGTCTGCTTGGATCGTAGATTGGCAGCAGGATTCCGGAGAGGAAGACTACGGCGTGTTAGGTTCCCGCTTATCAGAACTGCAGATGTTTGCGGCTTATTTCGATGCGTCGGGGCATCTTTATTTAGCGGATACGTTTCGGGATAGCTTGGCGAATGACGCCTCCCTTCGCCAAGCCGATGGCGGGCTGTTTTTGACGATCGTCAATGACCTGAGGAGCGAAGATGGCTCGGTCGTGCAAAAGGACTCCGATCTGACGAAACGTTTAACCCAAAGCGGGGAAGCCCGCCGGGAGCATATCCGGGAAATTTTGAACCTGGTCGATCAGCTTGATCTGGATGGCGTGGAAATTGATTACGAGAAAATCAAGGACGGCGATTGGAACGGTGTGGTCGCTTTTTACAACGAATTGTATCAGGAACTGCTTCAGAACGGACGTAAATTGCGGGTTGTACTGGAGCCGGGTGCGCCGCTAAAAAGGTTGAAGCTGCCGAAGGGGCCCGAATATGTGGTGATGGCTTACAATTTGTATGGCTCGCACAGCGGTCCCGGACCTAAAGCGGACAAAAAGTTCATTAAAGAGCTTGTCGGCAAAACGGCGTCTATCCCGGGAAACAAGCGTCTGGCCCTAGCTACGGGGGGATTTGCCTGGAATGAAAAAGGAGAGGTTGCGGCGGTCACCGAGAAGGAAGCCGACGGGCTTTCCGAATTGAGTAAAGACGGAGTGGAGCGCGACAAAGCCAGCGGAAGCCTTCATTTTAAATATACGGACGCTGACGGAGGCGAGACGACCGTTTGGTATGCTGACGGCGTAACTTTGCGCAGTTGGATTGTGACGGCGCGCGAAGCCGGGTGCCATCGTATCGCCATTTGGAGGTTGGGCGGATTGAGTCAACGAACTTTAAAGATGTTGGCGGAAATCGATTGAAGCTGGAGCAGCCGGACAGCGCATTCGGCAACGGACGGGGCAAAACGATACGTTTCCGATGCGCCGCCAAACCGGCTTTGCCAAACTAGTTTTACCAAACCGGCTCAAGATGTTTAATCTTCTCCGTTTGGTTGACTCTGGCATCCCCAGGGTATTTCGGTTCCTTAGGAACGATTTCCCGGTTGTCTTTGGCTGCTGGATGCGGTATATTAATAAACGTCGCTGCAAGAGAGGTTTTCCTAATAAGGAGGCCGCAATTCGCTTGGAAATATTTGATTTAAAAAAACTCTTGCATTGATGAATTAAACGTGATATATTATAAGAGTTGCTGCTGCGAACGAGATATTGAGGCGGCAATGAAAAAGAAGTTGATCTTTGAAAACTGAACAACGAGTGAGTATAAATGAGAATTAAAATTCTCGTCAGTAACTGATTGAGCTAATCGCTCTTTCGAATAAACTTGGATGATTCGTTCATTCAACCTTTATTGGAGAGTTTGATCCTGGCTCAGGACGAACGCTGGCGGCGTGCCTAATACATGCAAGTCGAGCGGACCTGATGGAGTGCTTGCACTCCTGACGGTTAGCGGCGGACGGGTGAGTAACACGTAGGCAACCTGCCCGTAAGACCGGGATAACTACCGGAAACGGTAGCTAATACCGGATAATCAAGTCTTCCGCATGGGAGACTTGGGAAAGGCGGTTCTGAATTTATTCAGGGCTGTCACTTACGGATGGGCCTGCGGCGCATTAGCTAGTTGGTGGGGTAACGGCTCACCAAGGCGACGATGCGTAGCCGACCTGAGAGGGTGAACGGCCACACTGGGACTGAGACACGGCCCAGACTCCTACGGGAGGCAGCAGTAGGGAATCTTCCGCAATGGACGAAAGTCTGACGGAGCAACGCCGCGTGAGTGATGAAGGTTTTCGGATCGTAAAGCTCTGTTGCCAGGGAAGAACGTCCTGTAGAGTAACTGCTACAGGAGTGACGGTACCTGAGAAGAAAGCCCCGGCTAACTACGTGCCAGCAGCCGCGGTAATACGTAGGGGGCAAGCGTTGTCCGGAATTATTGGGCGTAAAGCGCGCGCAGGCGGCTGTTTAAGTCTGGTGTATAATCCTGGGGCTCAACTCCGGGTCGCACTGGAAACTGGACGGCTTGAGTGCAGAAGAGGAGAGTGGAATTCCACGTGTAGCGGTGAAATGCGTAGAGATGTGGAGGAACACCAGTGGCGAAGGCGACTCTCTGGGCTGTAACTGACGCTGAGGCGCGAAAGCGTGGGGAGCAAACAGGATTAGATACCCTGGTAGTCCACGCCGTAAACGATGAGTGCTAGGTGTTAGGGGTTTCGATACCCTTGGTGCCGAAGTAAACACATTAAGCACTCCGCCTGGGGAGTACGGCCGCAAGGCTGAAACTCAAAGGAATTGACGGGGACCCGCACAAGCAGTGGAGTATGTGGTTTAATTCGAAGCAACGCGAAGAACCTTACCAGGTCTTGACATCCCTCTGACCGCTGTAGAGATATGGCTTTCCTTCGGGACAGAGGAGACAGGTGGTGCATGGTTGTCGTCAGCTCGTGTCGTGAGATGTTGGGTTAAGTCCCGCAACGAGCGCAACCCTTGACTTTAGTTGCCAGCAAGTAAAGTTGGGCACTCTAGAGTGACTGCCGGTGACAAACCGGAGGAAGGTGGGGATGACGTCAAATCATCATGCCCCTTATGACCTGGGCTACACACGTACTACAATGGCCGGTACAACGGGAAGCGAAGGAGCGATCTGGAGCGAATCCTAGAAAAGCCGGTCTCAGTTCGGATTGCAGGCTGCAACTCGCCTGCATGAAGTCGGAATTGCTAGTAATCGCGGATCAGCATGCCGCGGTGAATACGTTCCCGGGTCTTGTACACACCGCCCGTCACACCACGAGAGTTTACAACACCCGAAGTCGGTGAGGTAACCGCAAGGGGCCAGCCGCCGAAGGTGGGGTAGATGATTGGGGTGAAGTCGTAACAAGGTAGCCGTATCGGAAGGTGCGGCTGGATCACCTCCTTTCTATGGAGAATCGCTTCCCGCGATGGAAGCATTCAAATAGCTAACTTAGGTTAGCGAACTTACTCACTCGTTGGTCAGTTTTGAGAGTTCAACTCTCAAGCTTATCTTCCCAACACTTACCGGTTGAACGGTAAGGCAGGAAATGATAAGATATTCTTCCGCCGGTAAAACGGCGAAGAAACTTGATCCTTGAAAACTGGATAACGAAACGAAATTTGCGTTTTAGAACAATCCTTTTAGCTGAACTTGTGTCAACACAAGTGAAGATATTAGTGGTTTGATATTTTCCCTTCGGGAAAAATCATGGTTAAGCTACTAAGAGCACACGGAGGATGCCTAGGCGCTAGGAGCCGAAGAAGGACGTGGCGAACAACGAAACTGCCTCGGGGAGCTGTAAGCAAGCATCGATCCGGGGATGTCCGAATGGGGAAACCCGGCTGGGGTAATACCTAGTCACTCATCACTGAATCCATAGGTGGTGAAGAGGCATACCAGGGGAACTGAAACATCTAAGTACCCTGAGGAAGAGAAAACAATAGTGATTCCGTCAGTAGCGGCGAGCGAACGCGGATTAGCCTAAACCGAAGAGCTTGCTCTTCGGGGTTGTGGGACGTCTCATATGGAGTTACAAAAGCGGAGGTTAGACGAACAGGTCTGGAAAGGCCGGCCAGAGAAGGTAAAAGCCCTGTAATCGAAAGTCTCCGCCCTCCGAGACGGATCCCGAGTAGTGCGGGGCACGTGAAACCCCGTATGAATCCGCCAGGACCATCTGGTAAGGCTAAATACTCCCTAGCGACCGATAGTGAAGCAGTACCGTGAGGGAAAGGTGAAAAGCACCCCGGAAGGGGAGTGAAAGAGAACCTGAAACCGTGTGCTTACAAGAAGTCAGAGCCCTCTATATGGGTGATGGCGTGCCTTTTGTAGAATGAACCGGCGAGTTACGTTTGCAAGCAAGGTTAAGCTGAGAAAGCGGAGCCGCAGCGAAAGCGAGTCTGAATAGGGCGAATTTAGTTTGCAGGCGTAGACCCGAAACCGTGTGATCTACCCCTGTCCAGGGTGAAGGTGCGGTAACACGCACTGGAGGCCCGAACCCACGTACGTTGAAAAGTGCGGGGATGAGGTGGGGGTAGCGGAGAAATTCCAATCGAACTCGGAGATAGCTGGTTCTCCCCGAAATAGCTTTAGGGCTAGCCTCGGTGTGACAGTCGTGGAGGTAGAGCACTGATTGGGTGCGGGGCCCGCAAGGGTTACCAAGCTCAGTCAAACTCCGAATGCCATAGACTGATTCACCGGGAGTCAGACAGTGAGTGCTAAGATCCATTGTCAAAAGGGAAACAGCCCAGACCATCAGCTAAGGTCCCCAAGTGTGTGTTAAGTGGGAAAGGATGTGGAGTTGCACAGACAACCAGGATGTTGGCTTAGAAGCAGCCACCATTTAAAGAGTGCGTAATAGCTCACTGGTCGAGTGACTCTGCGCCGAAAATGTAACGGGGCTAAACACACCACCGAAGCTATGGCTTGAATCGACTTCACTGCTTCTTTGAGGCGGTGATAACCAGGTACATTTTTGCCGAAAGCAACCGATGAATATTGTTCAAAGGTTTCGGCCAAATGCACCTCGGGGTTAAACACAGGACTTCGAAGCAGGAGTGAAGTCGATTCAGGGGTAGGGGAGCGTTGTGTATGCGTTGAAGGTGTACCGTAAGGAGCGCTGGAGAGTACACAAGTGAGAATGCCGGTATGAGTAACGAAAAGATCAGTGAGAATCTGATCCGCCGAAAGCCTAAGGGTTCCTGAGGAAGGTTCGTCCGCTCAGGGTAAGTCGGGACCTAAGGCGAGGCCGAAAGGCGTAGTCGAAGGACAACAGGTTGAAATTCCTGTACCACCGTAATCCGCTATGAGCGATGGGGTGACGCAGGAGGGTAGTGACGCGGGGCGATGGAATGCCCCGTCCAAGCAGTGAGGCTGGTGTGTAGGCAAATCCGCACACCGTAAGGCTGGGCTGTGATGGGGAGGGAAAATTTACAGTACCGAAGGTCATGATCTCACACTGCCGAGAAAAGCCTCTAGCCAGGAGAAGGTGCCCGTACCGCAAACCGACACAGGTAGGCGAGAAGAGAATTCTAAGGCGCGCGGAAGAACTCTCGTTAAGGAACTCGGCAAAATGACCCCGTAACTTCGGGAGAAGGGGTGCCCCGGTAGGGTTTATAGCCCGAGGGGGCCGCAGTGAAAAGGCCCAAGCGACTGTTTAGCAAAAACACAGGTCTGTGCGAAGCCGCAAGGCGAAGTATACGGGCTGACGCCTGCCCGGTGCTGGAAGGTTAAGGGGAGCGGTTAGGAGTAATCCGAAGCTGTGAACCGAAGCCCCAGTAAACGGCGGCCGTAACTATAACGGTCCTAAGGTAGCGAAATTCCTTGTCAGGTAAATTCTGACCCGCACGAATGGCGTAACGACTTGGGCGCTGTCTCAACGAGAGATCCGGTGAAATTTTAATACCTGTGAAGATGCAGGTTACCCGCGACAAGACGGAAAGACCCCATGGAGCTTTACTGCAGCTTGATATTGGACTTTGATACGATTTGTACAGGATAGGTGGGAGCCTAAGAAGTGGGAGCGCAAGCTTCCATGGAGGCGCCGTTGGGATACCACCCTGATCGTATCGGAGTTCTAACCCGGTACCGTGATCCGGTACGGGGACCGTGTCAGGCGGGCAGTTTGACTGGGGCGGTCGCCTCCTAAAGAGTAACGGAGGCGCCCCAAGGTTCCCTCAGAATGGTTGGAAATCATTCGCAGAGTGCAAAGGCAAAAGGGAGCTTGACTGCGAGACTGACAAGTCGAGCAGGGACGAAAGTCGGGCTTAGTGATCCGGTGGTACCGCATGGAAGGGCCATCGCTCAACGGATAAAAGCTACCCTGGGGATAACAGGCTTATCTCCCCCAAGAGTCCACATCGACGGGGAGGTTTGGCACCTCGATGTCGGCTCATCGCATCCTGGGGCTGAAGTAGGTCCCAAGGGTTGGGCTGTTCGCCCATTAAAGCGGTACGCGAGCTGGGTTCAGAACGTCGTGAGACAGTTCGGTCCCTATCTGTCGTGGGCGCAGGAAATTTGAGAGGAGCTGTCCTTAGTACGAGAGGACCGGGATGGACGCACCGCTGGTGTACCAGTTGTTCCGCCAGGAGCACAGCTGGGTAGCTAAGTGCGGACGGGATAAGCGCTGAAAGCATCTAAGCGTGAAGCCCCCCTCAAGATGAGATTTCCCAATTAGTAAGACCCCTTGAAGACGACGAGGTTGATAGGCCTGAGGTGGAAGTGCAGCAATGCATGGAGCTGACAGGTACTAATCGGTCGAGGGCTTATCCAAAACTCTACCCACCAAAGTGACGTGAAGCTTCGAAGCTGAGTCCGAGTACTTTGGCGGGGCCCAAAAATATACCCCAAAAAGTGACGCGAGGCTTCGTAGGTAATTCCGATTACTTTTCGGGGACCCCGGGAACTGAATAGGGGCTAACACGCAAATCAAGTTTCGTATCCAGTTTTCAAGGATTAACCTTGAATCGTTTGGTGGCGATGGCGGAGGGGTTCCACGCGTACCCATCCCGAACACGACCGTTAAGCCCTCCAGCGCCGATGGTACTTGGACCGAAGGGTCCTGGGAGAGTAGGACGCCGCCAAGCATGAAGAAGAGCACCGCTGATCACTCGGCGGTGTTTTTGATATTTTCGGAATGCTGCAGCGGAATGAAATGGATAGTGCTTTTTACAGCGGACACCGGGGGATGGTCACTTACGATATTCACTTGTGGCGTTATTTTTAGCTCGGTAGCGTCGTCTGAGTCTATTAGGACGGGAAATATTCGGGAAAAACCGGGAGGCTTCCGATAAGGGGAGTCTCTCCGGTTCAAGGGCAATTCGCTAAACCATAGTGAATTATTTCACACTCTTGGCCGCTTCAACCAGCGCTTTGACGTATCCTTGGGTATCCACCAAAGTCGCTCCGCTGACAGCATCAACCCATTGTTCCGCACTTTTGCTGGACAGTTCGTCTTCGAGCTCGGCGACGGTTTTGCCGGTTACGTATTGCTCAATGGCAGCCAGCGACTCGTCGACTGGTGTCGTTGCGCCGGCTTCCTCTTTCATGTGCTCGCTATAATACTCGGCATTGGCTTTCTTGGAGGCAAGCACCATTTTCGGGTCTTTGTAGTTTTGCCCGAAATCTTGGTCCGAATTAGGAACGCCTTTGGCTACATCGGTGCTCATGAACTGGTAATCGTCCAAGGATGCGCCGATGATTTTGTCGCCCTGCATGGCCACAACGGCAACCGTGAAGCATTTGGTACCGTGCGCGGCGTATTCGACACGTCCCATTTTGACCGGCGCCGAGTCCGCAGCGGTGGTTGCGGCGGCCGCCGTTGTCGAGGCCTCGGCTGCTGCGCCGGAGCTGCTCCCAGATTGACCGTTGCTGGAGCATCCTGCAAAAACGGCGACTAGCCCCAGACTAAGCAGCAATAATGAGATTTTTTTCACAAACATGTTTGATATCCCCCCATGAGAATTAAATATGTGCCTTTTATTCATATCATGTTCTAAAGAACGGCGCCTATGATCTAACTCACCATTTTGTAAGCGTTATCATAAAAAATGACCGATGGACAGATCACGGCTTTAGAGCGATTGACACTTATAGATATTTCTGACAAACTCATCATAGGATTGCCGCTAAACCGGCAAAATCAAATTTAAGGAAAAGAGGTGGGTTTGTGGAAATCAGACAGTTAAACGCAGACGAGTTTGATGACAGTTTGACTTTATCCGAATATGCCTTCCAGTATAAATTGCCGCCGGAGGATCGGGAGAAACAAAAGGCCCGGTTTAACCCCGAGCAGACCTGGGGGGCTTTTGAGGGGGGCGAATTGCTGGCCAAACTTACTTTGCTTCCGCTGCAAATTTACATACAGGGGAGAGCTTTGCCGATGGGAGGCATCGCCGGCGTCGCCACCTGGCCGGAGAATCGCCGGGGCGGGCTCGTCAGCAAGCTGCTGTCCAAGGCGCTGGCCCGAATGAATGAAGAAGGTCAGGTGTTGTCCTGCCTGCATCCCTTTTCCGTTCCTTTTTACCGCAAATTCGGCTGGGAATTGTACACAGACTATAAAAAATATACGATCAGCACAGGCAATTTTCCGGCAAAAACGCAAGTTGAGGGGACGGTAAAACGCGACATTAAAGACATCGAGCTGCTGAACCGGATTTACCATAAGTTTGCCCAAAAATATAACGGTACCCTCGTTCGCGATACCGACTGGTGGGAGAGAATGGTGATCGGCAGCGAAGATCATACGGCCGTATATTTTTCCGAAACGGGCGAACCGGAAGGTTATACGATATACCAGGTAAAAAATAGGGAACTGCTGGTTGACGAGTTTGTATTTCTAAACGATACGGCGCGAAAAGGTCTGTGGACGTATTTGGCCAATCACGATTCGATGGTGACCCAGGCCGTGGTCGATCATGTCCCTGCGGACGATTTGCTGCCGTTTATGCTGCACGATCCCCGCTGCAAACAGGAAATCGTACCGTATTTTATGGCCCGGATCGTCAACGCCGGCGCTTTTGCCGGTCAGTATTCGTTTGTTGCCCCGGCCCCGCAAACCCAAACGGCTCGGCTCAATCTTCGGATCATCGACGCGGTTGCCCCTTGGAATGACGGTTCGTGGAAGCTTGAAGTGGATGGCGAGGGGCACGGGCAGCTAGTGAAGGCAGAACAGACCGCCGTGGATGACGGTCTAACTTGCGATATCCAAACTTTGACGGCCATGCTGCTCGGTTATAAAAGACCGCGCGAAATGTATGCTTACGGCCGCCTGACCGGCCCGGAACGGGATGTGGAGACGCTGGAGCAGCTAATCCCGGTTAGCGCGACGGCTTTAATGGACTTTTTTTGACAAGTAATATAGAAAAAAGACAAAGACCGAGGACAACCCACGTCCTTCGGTCTTTTTTCTGCAATTTTCCCGCAATCAGAAAAATTCAAACCTCAAATCGCAATATTGCCTCCTCAAAAAATGTATCCGTTTTCGTTAGACTGAAAATGAAAAATCCGCAAAACCATTGAAAGGGGTACAAGAAATGAAAAGATCGAAACCGTGGGCCATCCTGCTCGCTGTGGTCATGATGGTGTCCTTGTTGGCCGCATGCGGCGGCGGGGGCGGCAACAGTAAGACAAGCAACGGCAGCGCCAACCCTCCGGCGACCACGAATGAAGGCGGAGGAACGGAGAACTCCGGCACCGGCACCGGCGAAAAAATCGAGCTGACCTTCTGGTCGCTGGGGACGACCAACTACGAGGAACTGGCCAAGGAGTATACGGCAGAGCATCCGAACATTACGATCAAGTTCCAAAACACGTCCGACCAAACGGCGCACCACAACAACCTGACGACGGCGTTGTCCGCCGGATCGGGCGCGCCTGACATCTTTATGTTGGAAATCGCCTTCATGGAACGTTTCATCAGCGCCAAAGACAAGTTCCACAACTTATATGATCTGGGCGCCAAAGACATCGAAAGCAACTACCTCGACTGGAAATGGAAACAAGCGACTTCGGTCGACGGTTCCTTCCAACTTGGATTGCCTACGGACATCGGGCCGACGGTCGTTTACTATCGTACGGACTTGGCGGAACAAGCCGGACTTCCTACCGATCCAGACGGCTTCAGTGCTGCCATCGATACATGGGATAAATTCGCTACGGTGGCGAAGCAGTTCAAGGAAAAAACCGGCAAACCGTTTGCCGATTTGACGGACCTCGTCTACAACGGTTTGCGCGACCAATCGCCGGACCAAATTTATTTCAACAAAGAGGACGGCGCTTTCATCGGCGATACGAATCCTCAAGTGAAGAAAGCATACGACTTCACAGTAAAGGGCATTCAAGAAGGCTGGATCGGCAACTGGATTCTGTGGTCGCCGGAATGGCAGAACGCGATCAACAAAGGCGATTTCGGCGTTATGCTCGGCCCGGCTTGGATCGCAGGCACGATCCGCAACGCCAAAGACTCCGCGGGCAAATGGCAAATCGCTCAACTTCCGGAGGGCGCGGGCAACTGGGGCGGTTCCTTCCTGACGCTGCCGAAAGAAGGCAAACATCCGAAGGAAGCTTATGAATTCATTTCCTGGCTCGTCAACAAAGACAATCAATTGAAATCGTTTAAAGAAAGCGGCTTGTTCCCTTCGATTCCGGCCGTATATCAAGAACCGGCATTCAGTGAAGACAAGGACGAATTCTTCAGCGGCCAAGTCATTGCCGAGGCGTACGCCAAATCGGCGGAACGCGTAAAACCGGTCTACTACGGTCCGCTGCATGACCAGGTCGACACGATCATCAAAAACGCGCTCAAAAACGTGCTGGAGAAAAAAGCGGACCCGCAAAAAGAATGGGACGAAGCGATGAAGCAAGCGAAAACGCTGGTTGACCGCAGCTAATACGAACAATTAGCAGTAACGAAATCCATTCACTCATCTCGATTCGCAAGGGGGGAACATACCCTCTTGCGAATTTGGATTTACCCTTAATTCACACCTTGGAGGTGCGTCCATGGCTGACACAGCAGCTACCGCAAGCCCGGTCCAGCCCGCTCCCGGAAAAAAAACGTTCTGGAACGAAACGAGGCGGAGCCGGCTTACGGCATACGGATTTATATCGCCGTTTTTTATTTTGTTCGCGATTTTCGGCCTTTATCCGATTTTTTTCACCATCTATTTGTCCTTCTTTAAATGGGACGCCCTGGGCCCGATGAAATATGTCGGCTTCAAAAACTATCAGCTGATTACGTCCGATCCGACGTTTTGGATCTCCTTCAGCAATACGATCCTCATGGGCCTCATGGGGACGGTGCCGCAGTTAATCGTTGCGCTGCTGGTTGCCGTGATGCTCAACTCGGCGCTCAACAAATACAAAAACACGTTCCGCGTTTTGTATTTCATGCCCAACATCACTTCGATCGTCGCCGTTACGCTGGTGTTCAGCACGATGTTCGGCAACAACGGGATGGTCAACTGGTTATTGAACAGCTTTGGCCTGGAAAGCGTCCCGTTCAACTCGGGCTGGTGGGGCGTTAAAATCGCCATCTCCACGATGGTCATGTGGCGCTGGATGGGTTATAACGCGATTATTTTCCTGTCCGGGCTGCAAAGCATTCCGACCGACATTTACGAGGCCGCGCGGATTGACGGAGCGAGCCGCTGGCAGCAGTTGATCAACATTACGCTGCCGCTTCTTCGTCCGTTTATCCTTTTCGTCACGCTGGTATCCACGATCGGAGCGCTGCAGCTTTTTACCGAACCGTATGTGTTCCTCGGCCAAGGCGGCACCGGCTCCACGCGCCAGGAAGGCGTCACGATGGTTACGTATTTGTACAGCGAGGCGTTCAAAAACGGGTTCTTCGGAACGGCGGCCGCCACGGCGGTGCTGCTGTTTATCGCCACGATTATTTTTTCGCTCCTTAACATGATGGTGTCAAGCCGCATGGGCGGAGATACGGGAGGGGAAAAGGCATGAGTGCGACTGCCATCAAAAAACGAAAACCTGATGATCCGGGCGTTCTGGCCAAAACTTTGTTTTATATCGTCATGGTCATCGGGGCCGTCTTGTCCGTGTTCCCTTTCTACTGGATGTTTGTCGTCGCCACCAATGAGAAGGATGCGGCTTTCCATATTCCTCCGCTGATGACGCCGGGGCTGGAATTTTTCAACAACTTCGACCGCGTGCTGGAGCGCACGGAATTTTTCCGGGCGATGTTCAACTCGATTGTCGTCTCGACCGCGGTCACGGTATCCGTCGTCTTTTTGAGCACTTTGGCGGGGTATGCTTTCGCTAAATACGAGTTTCCGCTGAAAAAAACGCTGTTCGTGTTCGTCATCGCCACGATGCTCGTCCCCGCGCAGCTCAGCGTGCTGCCGCAGTACGTCATTATGGCCAAGCTGCATTGGATCGACAGCTACAAAGCGCTGATCGTTCCGGCCATGGTCAACGCCTTTGGGATATTCTGGATGCGGCAATACATCTCTTCCGCCGTCCATTCCGAATTGATCGAAGCGGGACGGATCGACGGAGGCGGGCATTTCCGCATCTTCTGGAGCATCGCCATGCCGGTCGTCACTCCCGCTATGGCCACGCTGGGGATTTTGAACTTCATGAACGTGTGGAACGACTTTTTCTGGCCGCTGGTCGTGCTGAAAAATAAAGAAAACTATACGCTCCAGCTGGCGCTGCAGCAGCTCTTTACAAACAAGGACGGGCTCGATTTCGGGATGATCATGTCCGCGACCTTTACCGCGACGCTGCCGTTATTGATCGTGTTCCTGCTGTTCAGCCGCTGGGTCATCGCCGGACTGACCTCGGGGGCGATTAAAAGTTAATGGGCCGAGAGTTTGCTAACTTGGCAAGGAATATATAACACGATGAAGAATAATAGAGTAAGGAGAGGCTTAGGGGGACACCAAACATGAAGCTCCGTCGAAAAATCTTGCTGGCTATTATTCTTCTTGTGTTTATTCCCGTAATCCTGATGGGGTCGATATCGTATTACAACTTTTCAAAAGCGATGGAGAACAAATCCAGCAATTTTTACTGGGTTTCGCTGCTGGAGACCGACCGCAAATTGAAGTTTGCGCTGAACGAGGTTGCGACCGTGTCCAATTCGGCGATCACGCAGCCGGTCATTCAAAAGCTGCTGAAACAGCCGGACTTTGCCGTGACGTACGAGCAGAAACAGGATATCAACAATTTGATCAACCATCCGATGATCACCTCCTTCGGCCTGTATTCGAAAGACAAGCTTAAATATCAATTAAATGAAGCGATGTCCTTTGAAGAATTAACAAAACAAAGCTGGTATGCGGCGATGATAGCGGCCGAAGGCCGTCCGGTATGGGTCGGCCCCGGCGAGAACGGCTCGGCTTCCGCAGGGAAACGGGTTCTGATTCAAGCGCGTTTGATTAAAGATTACTATTCGCTGGAGGATATCGGCGCGGTTGTCATTTACGTCAAACCCGATATTCTGGATCAGGTATTTTGGGATGCCGCCACGTTAAAGCAGGGGGATATTCTGCTGGTCAACAAGCAGGGGAATATCGTCTTTGACAAGTCCGGCGAACATATTGGGGAACAAACGGAGTTTCCTTTTTTGACCCGGGGGGATTCGGGCGAAAAAGGCTACTATACGGACAAATATCAGGGCGAGAAGTCGCTGATCACTTATTTGCCTTCCCATAACAAAGATTGGTTTCTGGTAGCGATCACCCCCAGCAAGCTAATCGCTTCGGAATCGCTGTCCATCCGCAATATCGCCATCGTGCTGGTGCTCGTCTCTTTGATCTCCGCGTTTCTGTTCGACCGGTTTTTCGTGCGCCGGCTCGTCCGCAGCATTATCGGCGCGGTTAACGGGATGAAACGGGTGCAGCAGGGTATCTTCGTACCGATTACCTCAACGGTGAGCGCCGGGGACGAAACGGATCTGCTGGTCGACGGCTTCAACCGGATGAGCACGCAAATCAGCGAGCTGATCGAACAGGTCCAGACGGAACAGGCGAGAAAAAAGGAAGTCGAGCTGCAGGCCTTGGTCGCCCAGATCAATCCGCATTTTATTTACAATTCGCTCGAATCGATCAATTCGCTGGCGGTGTTGCAGGGGAACAGGGATATCAGCAAAATGGTCGTGTCCTTGGGAAAGCTGCTCAGAATCAGCATTAGCGAAAATCAGCAGCTGATCCCGCTTTCGATGGAAATGGAGCATGTGCGGCATTATCTGGATATCCAGAAATTCCGCTTTGAGGACAAATTCGCTTACCAAATCGAAATCCCCGAGTCTCTGAAGTATTACAAAACCCAGAAGCTGATCGTTCAGCCGATCGTGGAAAATGCGCTGTATCACGCGATTGAGCAGATGGAAGAGAACGGGATCATTTCCATTACCGCCAGGGAAGGCGAGCGGGATATTTTGATCGACGTCATGGACAACGGTCCGGGCTTTGACTCGGATACGCTGATGCATTTATGGAGCAAGGACTGGGGCAATTTGAAAAAATACCGGGAAAACGGCGTGGGCCTGAAAAACGTTCACGAACGGCTGCGCATCCGGTTTGGCGGTTACTACGGCATCATGATATGTTCCTCTCCCGGATTCGGATCGATTATTCGCATCCGCATTCCGAAGATACTTCAATGAGCTTTATGCGAAAGTCTAACGATGAAGGGGGAGCCGCCATGCGCAAATGGTTTTTGAATTGGGGTTGGATCGTGGTTTACGCGTTTGTGCTTGCCGTATCGGTCCTGGTCATCGCCGCCGACGGGCATGAGCCGATCGAGGAGAGCCAGACGGACAAAATTACGCTGACGTTCCGCCATTTTTGGATCAAGGAGCATGACCGCCAGATGCTGAACATCGTCGAGGATGTCGTGGACGAGTTCCAGCGGACGCATCCGAACGTCAAGGTGAATTTTGAAGGGATGGACCAGACCGTCCATCGCGAGCAGAAGCTGAAAAGCGAAATGGTGACGGGAACGCCGCCGGATATGTTCGTGTTGTTTGGGGGCGCCGAAATCGAGCCGTACGTTCGCTCCAACCGGTTGATGGACCTGACCGGTTTCGTGAACGAAAACGGGCTGCAGGGAGAGTTTCAGGATCTGCATCTGTGGACATTTAACGATCGCATCTACGGGCTGCCGATCGAGGGGAACGCGGAGCCGCTGTTTTACAACAAGGAGATTTTCCGGGAGCTGCATTTGGATCCGCCGCAAACACTTGACCAGTTGAACCGGGCGGTCCGGGTGATCGCGGCGAGCGGAATTACGCCGTTTGCGCTGGGCAATGAGGAAAGATGGCCGGCCGCGATTTTTGCCCATTATTTAATGGACCGGTACGCGGGACCCGAGCTGATCGATGATCTGGTGAAGGGTGAGGGGAACCAAAGCTTTGTCAATCCCGGCTATATGCAAGCGTTTACGCATTTGGAGGCGTGGATTGACCAGCACGCGTTCAGCATCCCGGCCAACGATATGTCGACCGAAGAGGCCATCGAGCTTTTTACCAGCGGGAAAGCGGCGATGTATCTCAACGGGAGCTGGGACATCAATCTGTTTCATAACGGGAAAGCCCCGGCCGAATTCCAAAACCAGGTCGGTGTTCTCCCGTTCCCCGCCTTGACGCAGGACGGGGAGAAATCCCTCGCCGGGGGATACACGATCGGGATCGGGTTGTCCTCCAATCTGGATGAAGCGAAGCTGAAGGCGGCACAGGAGCTGCTGCGGGGTTTTTACACGGAGGAGGTTCAACGGCGGATCGTTTACGAAGCGCTGCGGATTCCATCGATGAAGATTTCCTACGATTCGAAAAAAACGGGGCCGGTATTCGCGCAGGTTACCCGGTTGATGGAACAGAGCCCGCCGAGTTTTGTGCCTTACGATAATGTCCTCTCTCCGGAGGTCAACAAAACATTTCTGAAGGTGCTGGGGGATATGATCGACGGGAGAAATTCTCCGGATGAAGCGCTGGAGCAAATTCAACAAACTTCGGAACAGTATTGGCGGCTGCGCAGGAGCTCCGCCCCCGAAGACTCGGTTTGGAGGTGAAGCAAGTGGAAGCAAAGCTGGATAAGGCGGAGAAGTACCGGGTTATTTTGGTCGATGACGAGCCGGTCATTTTACGCAGCCTGAAGGTGGCCGTACCCTGGGAGGAACTGAACCTGGAGATCGTCGGGGAAGCGCGGAACGGGGAAAAAGCGCTGCAGCTCGTCCGGGAGCTGTCCCCGCACATGATTATCAGCGACATCCGCATGCCGGGTATCGACGGGATCGCTTTGATGAAAAAGGTGCTGGCCGAAAACCCCAAGCGGCTGTTTATATTCATCAGCGGGTACGGGGAGTTTGAATATGCCCGCGAGGCGCTGCGGGAAGGTGCCTTCGATTATTTGCTGAAGCCGATCGACCATGATGAGTTGATCGAGATGATCCAGCGGGCCAAAAAAAACCTGGAAAAGCAGATGGAGAACGACAAGCTGCTGCATTCCGTCCAGGTTTTGTCGGTGCTGGCGCGCGAGCGCCTGTTTGCCGAGTTTATCGAGGGCAATCAGGGGCAGAGCCCGATTCAGCATATGCGCTGGCTGGAGAACAGCGAGCTGGCGCAGGAGTATTTTATGGCGGTCATCCAATTGGACCACTATATGAAATTGAACGAGCAATGGACCCCGGAAGAGCGGCGGTTGTGGCTGTTTGCGATCCGCAACATTTTGGGGGAATGGTCGATGGCAAACGGCGCGCTGACGGTATTTCCTTTTCATGGCGGGGAGTGGGTGCTGCTGTTTCCGGGTTCGCTCAGCGCGAAGAAGGAGGAGCTTGGCGGCGACGTCATCCGCCAAATCAAGATGAACACGAAATTGTCCTGTTCCATCGGGTTCAGCCAGCTGGCGGCGGGGATGGAGCAGTTAAGCGAGGCTTACCAAAGCGCGGCCAAAGCGCTGTACCGGCGGTTTTACAGCGACCGGGAAGGCGTGTTTCTCGACTCCGGTTCGGGTTCGGGGCTGGAGGCGGTCCGGGAAGCGAAATATCCGAAGCATCTGGAGGCGGCGCTGCTCGAGAGCATTCGTACACTGGACAGGGAGCGGCTGCTGGGTACTTTTGACGAGACGAAACGGTATATTGAAGATCAGGCGTTCACCAAGGAGATGGCCGAGCGGATGATCGTGGAATTGACGGTAGTGCTGTACCGCCAGTTTGAGCATCTGAATTTATCGATGGAATGGCCCCTGGAAGGGCTGCTGCAGGAGCTGCACTCCCTGGGCGCCCTGCATGAAATGATCGGTCTGCTGAAAAGCAATTTCGGCAAATGGATTACCGACAGCCGGGAGAACCCGTCCAAGGAGAATGTCCAGAATGTGATCGGCAAAACCCAGGAGTACATTCTCGGCAACTACCACAAGGACCTCAGCATCGACGAGGTTGCCGAGCTGGCCGGCCTCAGCATCAGCCATTTTTGCCTGCTGTTCAAGCAGGTGAGCGGATATACGTTCCTGGAATACTTGACCCAATGCCGTATCGAGAAAGCGAAATTCATCCTCAAGAACAGCCATGTCAAAGTGTACCAGGTTGCGCCGATGGTCGGCTACCAGGACCCGCGTTATTTCACGCAAGTGTTCAAAAAAGTCACCGGCATGACGCCAACCGAGTTCCGGGAGGCGGGGGCTTAGTAGATTTAGGGGACTTAGCAGAATTAGTAGATTTGCGAGTAATGCACCTGAAACTAGTAGAATGATCCGGAAATAATATGGCTTATCTGCGGACGGGGGCCATGGATCGCGTTGTGCTACTATATTAGTCTTGTGCACAGTATTATCCCCATGAAATAGCGGAACTTTAGGGTCTTATTTTCCGAATTTGAGCCTATTCATCACCATAGGGGAACATTTTGGGTCTTATTTTTCGATGAACAGGCCGAAAGGCGGTAGCGTCAAGAGTTTTGTGTAAATATCTTTTAGGGTTTGAAGTAGGGTATCCATTGGGACAATGGATATCATTGGTTTTCAAGCTTCAGGGGGGATCCCCCCTGAAAAATTTCCCTTTCATTTCCAGTTGTCAAAGTGTCCTTGTTATCTGTGCTTCGTGTGCCACGCCTGGCTAACGCGACTGCATCGGTTCAGGCCTGGGGATATTTTTCGTCAAACATTTTTTTGAGCGCTTGCTGGGTTTTTGCATCCGCGAATCCACGCAACACCCGGCTGCTCCAGCGTTCGTTATAGGAGAGAGCCTCCAGATAAATAATTTTCTCCGCTGCATCCATGTTCGTCAAACTGTTCATGGGCCGCAGCCGCTTGCGGATTTCCTTGTTTGTTCGCTCGATGGGGTTCGAGGTGTAAATGGCATAGTGGATCATCGTTGGGAAATCGTAAAAGCGAAGGAGGACCGGTAACTCGTTCTCCCACGACGCGAGCTCCTTCGGATAGATCTTGCCCCACTTGGCTTGCACGAGGTCGAAGTTGGCCATGGCGACATCGCGATCCATGGCGTTGTAAATCGTCTTCATGTCCGTCACGAAATCCGCTTTGTCCTTATCGCGGATTTTCGGTAGCGTGTTGCGCATTTTATGAGTGATGCAACGCTGGACGCCGGCCTGCGGATACGTTTCCCGGAAGGCCTCCTCCAGTCCCGCTAAGCCATCGAATACGCCCAGCAGCACCTCGTGCGCGCCACGTTTGTAGAGGTCTCGCAGGACATCCCGCCACCCGTTGGCGCTTTCTTTGCCGCCAATGCTGAAGCTAAGGATCTCACGGTGTCCGGCCTCATCGACACCCATGGCAATATAGATGACTTCGCTGGCGACGGACTGACGCTTGAGCTTCACGTACATCCCGTCCAGATAGATGACCGCATAACGCTTGGCCAGCGGTCGAGCCTGCCAGGCCGCAACGTCTTCCAGCACCGTGCTCGTGATGTTGCTCACGGTCGTTGGCGAGTACTGGGCGCCAAACATTTTTTCGATGAAGGTGGCGATGTCTCTTGTGCTCATCCCACCCTTGTACATGTGAATGACCGTGTCCTCTAGCCAAGCTTCCCGCCGCTGGTAAGGCGCGAACAATTCCGTCTGAAAGTCGCCTTGGCGATCCCGCGGCACTTGCAGATCCGGAATCACTCCGTGCCGGGTTTCCCAGCTCCTGCTGTAATATCCGTTGCGGCTGTTTGCCACTTCCGGGTGCTCTACTTGTAAGTAATTTTTAATTTCCTCCTTTAAAAGAGTTTCAATTTTTTCTTTTAGAAAACTTTGCATTGTATTTTCGAGTTGTTCTGCGAACGAGTTTTGTTGTATAGTTGTCATTGAGTAGGGTTCCTCCTTGGTGACTTCGACAATCCCAAGCATACCCTACTTTTTTGTCGTTTGATAGACTAACCCGTCCTTACACAACTTATTTTACGCCATCCGAAAGGCGGACCTTTGCCACTAAATCGTGAAAATAACGCCATAAAATTCCTCTATGATTACGCAGCATAGGGGATGTCGCGGAAATAGCGCCCTTTTTTTCCTTTATGTTGTCACCCGAGATCTTCAATAGACTATTTTGCCGTTTTCTCAAGTCTTCACTTGCCATCATGCTAATGTTAATTCCAGAATCGTCTACTAGATATCGATATTCTCATTGGATATATCCAATTCAATTGGAAATAAAATGGCAGATGCGGCAGCTTGATTGGATATTTCCAATGTGAGTGTGAATGCTGCGCCCCTAACGCCTGCAAATCTAACGCGTGAAAAAGGCAACCCTACCTGAATGTGATCAGGATGAGGCTGCCTTTTAATTTTATGGCGTGGGTTAGCCCGTACCGATATTCTTTAAGCTGCTACGTTGGCCGACGTTTTCTCATAGCCGTTTTCTCCGGTAGAAGGCGATAAATGTGGCGGACAGGATCAGTACCAGCAGAGAAACGCCAGTGAGGATCGCTTCGATGCGGTTGGCGGCTTCGTTTCCGTTTCCGGCCCCTTGGCCGAAACCGCCCGGGCCGCCGCCCCTTGGACCGCCTCCGCCCATGGGGCCGCCGCCCCCCATCGGACCATCGCCGCCCATCGGACCATCGCCCGTCGGGCCGCCTCCGCCGGAAAAACCGCCCTGGCTTTGCCCGCGGTCTTCGCCCATGTTCCGGCCGCCTTGCCCCTGGTTGCCGGCGGCGCCGTTACCTTGCTGCGGGGCTCCAACCTGAGCGTTTTGCCCCGGTTGTCCATCCGTCAGCGCATCGGGGGCAGAGGTATCGGCGGTTTGCCCGCTCTGCGTGCTGGCTGCTGCGAGCTCGACGTTTTGCCAGCCCTGAGCGTTAGAGCCGTATTTGCCGCTCAGAGCGGCTGAGAATGCACCGGTTTTGCTTTGTTCACCTTGTCCGCTTTGAGTTTGGCCCTGCTGATCACCCTGCTGATCGCTCTGCTGGTCATCCTGTGCGTTTCTGTTGCCCGGCACATTTTGGTCAGCTTCGGGATTACCGCCCGCCTCGGGCATGCCGCCGTCACCCATAGGGGGCATACCGCCCATGCCACCCATACCGCCCATGCCGCCGCCGCTGCCGGAGCCATCTCCGGACGAGGGGATCGTTCCGGCAAGCTGCTGCGAAATGTTCTCTATTTGACTGGCATTCGTGGCGATTAATTGCGTGACGGCCTGTCCGAATTCTTCAAATGTGTAGAACGCCGTAGGATCGGCTTTGACATATGACGCAATCATTTCGGACAGTGCCGCTACGCGCTGGCTAAATGCTTTGTTGGCCAAAAAGCCGTCTACCGCCTGCTGGAGAATTTCATGGTAATAGGCCTTATACTCATCGACCGCAAGAAGCTTTGCTACCAGGGGCCGTTCGGAAACGGCGCCTTGCGTCGGCTCATCGATCAACAGGCTGCTTCTGCTCCGGTTAGTCCCGGCCCCTGCTTGGGCTGGTTTGCCTCCTTCGGCAGCCGTGCCTCCGCTGCTGCCCGCCGCGCCGTCTGCGGCAACTCCATCTGCCGCCCCGCTTGCGGCAGTTTCACCCGGCGCAGCACCGCCCGTCGCGCCGCCTGCGGCAGCATCGCCCGCCGCAGCCGCGCCTCCGGCACCGCCGCTTCCCTCGGCGTCAGCGGCGCCGTCCTTGCCGGAAGCTGTGCCGTTCGCACCGTCTGCACCCGCCGGCGCATTCGCCGCGCCATCCCCGCCGGCCTGAGCATTTGCAGCGTCATCCCCGCCGCCCGCTCTGCCGCCAGGGCGGCCCATACCGCGGCCCATGCCGCCGCCCATTCCTCCAAACGCCATGTTATAGTCCCAAGGCAGAACGGAGAAGACGCCGTCATCTTCGTACAAATAGTAGTTTTGTTTGTTTCCGCCGATATAGCTGTCCATATTGTTCGTCAGCACATTCAGCGCGATGTAGCCCAAAGCTTCCTGCACATCGATGTATTTTTCGTAATTGCTGCCGTTATTCAGCTCGTCCAGCATTTTGATCAGAATGTCGCCGTTCGTCGTTTTCGACTTCCGCTCAAGCCCGGTGTAGGCGTCCGGATCGTCGCCGAGCCATAGCAGATCGCTGCCGCTGCCGGTCATTACCCCTTTATACAGGGCGCCGTAAGAGTTCCCGAAATTTCGCTCAAGGTAAGCGTCGCCGACCTGCTCCACAGCCAGGTAAAATCCCCACAGCTTGCCGTTGATATAGATGTTCACGAACGAATGCTTTGGCGTCGGCAGCCCCATCTCCTCGGCCAGCTCATAGGTCAGAAACTCCCGCATATAGGAGGCGTCGCTGTAGTTGTTGTTCAGATTGATTTTTTGAATGCCATCCAGCGTTTGTTTGACATATTCGTCAAAAGAAAGCTTAAAGCTGTACCGGTCGGAATCGTCCATTTGCACGACGCTGCGCAAGCTCAAATTGCCTTTGGTGCGAATCCCGACATTATCGAAATGCAGCCCGTTGTAGTCGACGGATGCCGTTTTGAACTCTTCGGCGCTGGCGTTGTCCAGCATATCCTGAAAATCGTCCTCATCGATCGTAATCTTCACATCGACGACCTTGTCTTTCGGAAACACTTCTTCATCCAGCTTCTGCTCCTCCACCGAGACCACAGGAACCGCCGTCTTCCCGCTGCCGGCCAGGCCGCCGGAACCGCTCGCGAATACACCGGCGTTGTAAACGGCCTCGCCCGCGATCAGGCCGAAGAACAGAAGTGCGGCGCCGATCCAAGCCAGAAGCCGGGTCCCTTTGCGCTTCATCCTCTTCACCTCCGCTTTCCGCCTACGCCACGTAGTCGCCGTTATAGCTGATTAAGACGGCATTTTTGACCCCGCCAAGCTCGGAGATCCGGTTGATGAACTTCCCTTCCTGGTCGCGCAGGCGCACCTCCAACGTGATTTCGATGTTGCCGGGAGTCACGTTTTTTTGCTTCACATTGTACCGTTTCACCAGATTGCCCATCTGCGTGTGGATGAGCTGCTCGCTTTCGTCGTTTTCGCAATTGACCACCAGCAAATACGGCGTTTCCAGCGAACTGCTCTTAATAAACAGGAACAGGATCAAGCCGACGATTGCCGAACCGAGCGCCGCCAGCGTGTAAAATCCGGCCCCGGCGACGATCCCGGCCGCAGCGGCCCAGAACAGGAAAATCAGATCGGTCGGGTCCTTGATCGGAGTTCTGAAACGAACGATCGACAGCGCGCCGACCATCCCGAGAGACAGCACCAGGTTGGAGTTAACGGCGATGATCACCATCGCGGTCACCATCGTCATACCGATCAGCGAGACGTTAAAGCTTTTTGAGTACAACACCCCGCTGAACACCCGCCTGTACAAAATGTAAATGAACAAGCCGATCAGAAATGAAACGCCCAGCGTAATGATGATTTTGGAGATGCTGATGTCCGAAGCGAAATTGTCCAGAATCGATTTTTTAACGATGTCGCTAAAATTGGTTGTTCCCGTATTGTTTGTATTCATAAATCAATAATCCTCCCATGCGTTGGTTTTCGAATATTTGCGGCAAATGACGTATTTGGACGCCGATTGCTGACGCAGCCCTTCCAGCTGCAGGGCCGCCCGGAGGTATTCCGGGATGTATCCGTCGTATTTCACCTCGAGGATGATCAAGTTGTCGTCGATCGCCGGTACGGCCCGCAGGTCCGCGTCAAAAATATCAAGGGCGCTCAGGCCTGTCCTAAGCTCCTTGTCAAACGTGATCCGCACGTTGCCGTTACGGCAGACGAACGGCTCGCGCACGTAATCGACGATGACCTTGGGGGCGAGGAGACGATCCTTCATCTCATGATACAGCTCCATCAACAGCGGTTTATCAGGGTTGCGCAGCGTCTCGATCCGGCCCGCCATGACCTCGTCGTACATCTCCCGGGTTAAAGGCTCCTTCACCTTGGCGATGAAGTCGCCTTGCTTGATTTTTTTCTCGAAATGGATCAGGTTGTCCCGGCCATTGTAGATGCGGATCCGGTATTTGCGCCGGCCATGGACGCCGCCCAATTTCTCGTGAAGCGCCGAATTGTCGATATCGTCAAAATAAAGGCTGCGGATATGGTATTCGCCGCTTCTGCCCGCATGCTCGTCATGCTGCGCCAAACCCCTTAACCTTTGGCGAATCACAAAATATTGGTGGCGGTTGACCATGAATTTTAGTTCGTGGCGGAATATCAGCTTTTGCTTCATAAACTGCACCTCGTTTTCATGTGACGCTTGTTACTTGACTTATCCTACCAGCAGTGGCTGATAATTGACTTAAGGAAACCTGAAAATCAACTGAATGTTTTTACACAGCGTTAATAAATGTGAAAATTAGGGAATTGCATTTTTGACAGCGGCGAAGGTGGCTTTATCTTTAGGGGAATCGGAAGGAGTCATTTGCATGCGAGGTGTGGAGATGTGGCGCGGACTGTTTATCGTAGGGTTTACTGTTGGCGGAGGCAACGATCGGTTTGCAAAAGAACGATAAGCCATGGGCAATCGTGGCGATGCACCGCCCGGCCCGGCCTGTGGAGGCAACCAGTACGAAAGCGGAGGTTTGGATCAAGGTGTTCGAGGAATTGCGGAGCGGAAAAAACGTCCCCGCAGGGGAAGGGACCGTGTATGTCGTGGCCAACACCGCCGGTCCCAAACTTAACGAGTTCATGCGGTTCATTTTCAAAATAATAAACGGATGTTCGCCGGAATCATCGTCAGCGAGCGTTCGCTGAGCTACAAAACTTATGACGCCGACGGCAAGAAGCTGGACGAAGCCGTGCTTACGCGCTAGTATTTCCGGCGCGGAGCGGACAAATAGTCCGCCTAAACCGTAGCCTTGCCTTCCCGAACAAGCGCTCCCGGCCGTTCCGGAAGCACGTGCCGCGCAGCCGCCGGCGGCGTGGCCTGGGACCCGGCGCCTTCCGCCGTTCCGCACAGCCCGGCGCATTCCCGGAAAGCGAAGTGTTTGCAACCGCGGCATTTTTCGTTATTGATTAGGCCTAGCGCGTAATTCAGTGCATCTCCGGTATTTTCAAAAAAGTGCTCTTCCCCCATCCTATACAAGCATCCGGTTTTGGCCAGCAGCTTGCGCGGCTGAGAACGCAGGCCGGAGACGAGCACCGTGATTTCCGCGCCGCGCAGCCGCTTGACCAGGCTCGCGAAGTTGGCTTCGCCGGTCGTATCCATAAACGGAACCTTGCTCATCCGAATCAGCACAACCCGCTGCAGACCGTCCTCGATTTGCGAAGCGAACCGGTCAAACGCCTGCGATGCGCCAAAAAACAGCGGCCCGTCCACGGTAAATATGGACACCTGCGGGCAGTCGTGATCCTCCGTTACCACATGCGCTTTGACCTTTGCGTTGGCGGAGGAAGGATCGGGCAGCACTTTGTCCACGGTCAATAGCTCGCTCATTCTTTTGACGAACAGCACGACCGCGAGGATCAGGCCGACCTCGACGGCCGTCGTCAGCGTCGTGAACACCGTCAGCAAGAAGGTGACGAGCAGGACGAGGGAGTCTCCCGTCCGCGTTTTGAGCATATGGGCAAAAGCTTTGCGCTCGCTCATATTCCACGCCACCAGCATCAGGATCGGCGCCATGCTGGCGAGCGGAATGTTGGAGGCGTAAGGGGCGAACAAGGCGACGATCAGCAGGACGACCACGCCGTGAATGACCCCGGAAAAAGGGGAAACCGCCCCGTTTTTGATGTTCGTCGCCGTGCGCGCGATCGCCCCCGTTGCCGGTATGCCGCCGAACAGCGGCGCGGCGATGTTGGCGATGCCCTGCCCGATCAGCTCGCGATTGCTGTTGTGGCGGGTGCCGGTCATGCCGTCGGCGACCACGGCCGAGAGCAGCGATTCGATGCTGCCGAGCAGGGCGATGATCAAGGCCGGCTGCAGCATCGGCCGGACGCTGTCCCAGGCGAGCGATATCGGGTGAAAGCCCGGCAAGCCGCCGGGAATGGGACCGTAGGCGGAGCCGATCGTCGTCACCTTGCCGGGGAACAGCCAGGCCGCCGCCAGCGTGGATATGATGATGCCGACCAGCGAACCCGGCACTTTCGGCAAATACTTGGGCGTAAGCAGCAGGGCGGCGAGGCAGATGCCGGCCGTCAGCACGCTGTAAATATTTAAGCTAGGCAGCCGCAGGACGATCTCTTTCATATTTTCATAGAAATATTCATGCCGCTCTACCCCGCGAAGACCAAGGAAATTCCCGATTTGGCCGCTAAAAATCGTCACCGCGATGCCGGCCGTAAACCCGATCGTCACCGGCCGCGGAATAAATTTGATCAGCGCTCCGAGCCGCAGCAGCCCCATCAACACGAGAAAAACCCCGGCGAGAAAGCCGGCGATCAGCAGGTTTTCGTAACCGTATTGCATGACGATCGCCAGCAAAATCGGGATAAACGCTCCCGTCGGTCCGCCGATTTGAAACCGGGAGCCCCCAAGCAGGGAGATTAGAATCCCCGCCACAATCGTGGTGTAAAGGCCGTATTCCGGCTTCACCCCCGAAGCGATCGCAAACGCCATGCCCAGCGGGATCGCCACAATGCCGACGATGCACCCCGAGATCAAATCTTTGCGCAAAGCCGCCATCCCGTAATTTTTAAAACGTCCTGTCCACTTCATCCCTATAACCCTTCTTTTCTGATGATCTTTCTGCTGCCCCAGACCCGCGCATTCCCGGACACAAAAAAGAGCCCCCGCGGTCCGGCGGGGAAGCTTGCATGGGGCCGTATTATTATTGTTTGCGGATTCCTTTCAGCAAGGAGATCGATTCCACCAAGTGGTTATCGAAAATTTGCCGGGCGACCGCGAGCAAATCCTTGATCAGCGGATCGCGCAGCGAATAAATCACCGTCGTGCCTTCCTTGACCGTGTTGACCAGATTTTTGGCGCGCAAAACGGCTAATTGCTGCGACACGGCGGAGCCCTCCGAGCCGAGGATCGTTTGCAATTCATTGACGTTCCGTTCGCCTTCGCTCAGCACCTCCAAAATACGGATTCGCATCGGATGGGCGAGAGCTTTGAAAAATTCGGCTTTAAACTGCTGCAGGTTCACGTCCATCGAAATAAACTCCTTAAATTTTGAATATTCATATCTCTGAATCTTTGCATATTTATTATGATAGCATAGGAATTCATTTTGACAATGGGCAATGTTGAAGCGTTTGTGAACTGGAGCGGAACATGGTATATTTAATTGAGAATCATTATCATTAAGTGGGACCATTTAATAGATTTTCCAATATAGAAGGAGGCGGTTAATTTGTTCGTGATGACAAGAACGATAGTCGTTGAGAAAGGGAACAGCGATAAAGTGGTGGAGCGTTTCAGCAAGGAAGGGCCGATGGACCAAATGGACGGCCTGGTCGATATCAGCGTCATGGTCAACCGGAAAAGCCGGGAGGAGCATGAAGAGGTGGTGGTCGTGATCCGCTGGGAGTCCGAAGAGGCTTGGAAAAACTGGGAGAAAAGCGACGCGCATATTCAGGGGCACCGGAACAGCAAAGGCCAGCAGCCGCCGGCCTATATTGTCAGCACGACGGTGAACCTTTATGACACCCAGGTGGTGAAGAAAGGAAAGGCGTTTTTGAACGGTTAATGGTAGACTGAAGATAGAAGGTTTAATAGAGTTGCTATAACAGTTTATACATCAAGGAGATGGGTATGAAACTTGTATCGTGGAACGTCAACGGTTTGAGAGCCTGCGTGAATAAAGGGTTTTTGGACTATTTTAACGAGGCGGACGCGGATATTTTCTGCCTTCAGGAGACGAAGCTGCAAGATGGGCAGATCGAGCTTGATCTCGGCGGCGATTACGAACAGTATTGGAACTACGCGGAGAAAAAAGGGTACTCCGGCACCGCCGTGTTCACGCGGATCAAGCCGCTGTCGGTGCGTTACGGCATGGAGGAGGATTACGAGCCGGAGGGGCGGATCATTACGCTGGAATTTGAGGGCTTTTATCTCGTTACGGTGTATACGCCGAATGCGAAAAGGGATCTTTCCCGCCTCGGGTACCGGGTGGAGTGGGAGGACCGGTTCCGCGCATACCTGAAGCGGCTTGACGCGGTCAAGCCGGTCATCGTTTGCGGCGACATGAACGTGGCTCATAAGGAAATCGACATCAAAAACGCGAAGTCGAACGAAGGCAACTCCGGTTTTACCCCCGAAGAACGCGGCAAAATGACCGACCTGCTGGCGGCGGGATTTACGGACACGTTCCGTTATTTTTATCCCGACCGCGAAGGGGTGTACAGCTGGTGGTCGTACATGCCGAAGGTGCGCGAGCGCAACATCGGCTGGCGGATCGACTATTTCCTGGCATCTTCACGGCTGGAACCGCATTTGGTGGGCGCCGGCATCGACTGCCACATCATGGGCAGCGACCATTGCCCGGTAACGCTGGAAGTGTCGGAGATAACGAAGTAGTCGGGGGTTAGCAAGCCGGGCTTGTTGGCTTCCTTTGCGGACCAACTGCAAAAGCGCATTTAATTTTCCGCTAATCCCCCTCTCCAAGGCCACTCGCATGCAAAAGTGCAGTTGATTCGAGCCCATTTTATAAAAATTTGTTTTTTGAGCTAAAATGGACTGCACTTTTGCATTTGATCCACCCAATTCGGGAGGGTTCGACGAAAATCGCATGCACTTTTGCATTTCGTGGGGTCCTGGAGCTCACTTCGCCTCCACTTTGGGCTCTCTCACCGCCTCCACTTCGCATTTCACATTGCCAATCGCATTACTACTCTTTACTACAATGACACTACTGTCCTCACATTACTATCTTCAAACTGCCTCTTACACAGTTACCCCGTATTCCTGCCCTTGCACTATTGCCTTCGGATGGCTGCCCTTACATGGCCGCCGCGAACTGCACCTTTCCTGCACCTTCTCGCATTATATCGCTATCCCTGTTGATATCAGCTTTCCCTCTTAAGGCCGTGCCTCCAAAACCGGCTCCGCTGCAGCGGCGGCCGATTCCGGTTCTTTTTTCGATAGAACTTCTTTCTTCAAGAACCAGCAGATAAAATAGGCGGCGATGACAAATCCGAGCGAAATCGTAAAAATGTTCTGAAAAGCGCCGGCAAACACGGTCTGTACTTTGACCAGCAGGTCGGGAGCTAATCCCTGGGGAATTCCCCCGGTGGCGATATGGCTTGCCGTGCCGGCCGGGAGTTGGTCGGCCAGCCCGGAAACCCCGTCCGAGATATGGCGGGCGAGCAGGCTGCCGAAAACGCTAAGGCCGATCGTGGCCCCAAGCGATTGGAACAGCTGCACCGTCCCGAGGGCCACGCCGCTGTGCTCCTTGTCGACCGATTCCTGCACGATCAGATTGTCGCCGCCAAACAATGCGCCGAGCCCCAAACCGAGGATGAAAAACGTAACGACCACGTACAGCACGGTGGTGTCAATGCCGATTCTCGACAGCAGGAAAAATCCGATGATCGGCAGCGTGAAGCAGACGATAAACAAGGAGCGGTAAGGCACCTTGGTGATCAGGAACCCGTTGACGATACTGGAAGGAACCGCGCCGGCCATAAAAGCCATCATCAGATAACCGGCCGCCGTCGGGGTCAATCCCATCACATTTTGCGCAAAAAACGGGAATGCCGAGGTTCCGCCCATCACACCAAGCATCAAAATAAAGACGATCAGCGACAAAACGACGATATTGCGGTTCCGGAACAGATGCAGCGGAATGATCGGTTCCTTCACCCTTGATTCGATGCGGATGAGCAGCGCGATCAACAGCCCGGACATTACGAGCAGACCAATAATGACCGGCGACGACCACGACAAACCTTGATTGTCGATCAGCACCGGAGCGAGCAGCAGCGACAGCAGGGCAAGTACAAGCGTAACTGCGCCCGCCCAATCGATTTTTTTGCTTTCGGTTCCCCGGGACTCGCGCATGCCGATGGAAAGTACTGCCGCCGCGAGCAAACCGACGGGAATGTTGATCAAAAATACCCAGTGCCAGTTAACGTGCCCCACCAAATACCCGCCGACCGTCGGCCCGAGCAGTTGGGGCAGGATCATCAGCGGCCCGATCAGGCTCTGGATTTTGGCCCGCTGCTCCAGCGGGTAGGCGTCGCCGATAATGACGAGCGCGATCGGCATCAGTCCGCCGGCGCCGATGCCCTGGATGCCGCGGCCCAGCAGCAGCACGGCCATCGAAGGGGCGATCCCGCTGACGATCGATCCGAGAATGAACAGTCCCATACAGCTGAGATAGACGCGCTTGCGTCCGTATAAGTCGGCCAATTTGCCGAGAATGGGCATAAACAGCGTGACCGCAAGCATGTATACGCCGGCCACCCAGCCGTAGAGCGACAGTCCGTGCAGCTCGCGGATAATGGTTGGCATCGCCGTCGAGACGACGGTTTCGTCCAACTCGGCGAAGATCAAGCCGATGAGCAGGCCGAGCAGGACGAGGCTTCTGTTGTTTTTCACTAATGTCATTTTCAACTTTCTCTCCATTCCTTAGTTCTTTGTGCAGTTATCGTAGTACGGATTTTTAAACTGAATTTAAACGGCAAATCAAACAGCGAGTCAAACGGCGCCAAGCCGGGCAGGGGGGCTCGAAGCGTTCCCTTGTCTCGGTCGCTTCTTATCATAGTAAAATTCGGGTATCCTCCAAAGGTCCCCGGGAATGAAATAAAACTCGGTCTCGGGAATGAGATCGAGTTGATGAAAATTGGGGGAGAGCGCGGATACTTCAACGACGCATAGGACTGAGCGATGGAGAAATCGATTTAGATATTTACTTTTTTGAGTTCGGTGTTTGCCGCCGTACCGCCAACTTGAATTTTTTCGATTTCCCGATTCATATTGACGGTCAATTTAGCTTTGATCTCCGAGGGGCGGTTCATCGTATAACCCTGTTTAAAAATCAAATCCCCTGCCCAATTGTCCGGAAGCTTTCCGTTCTTATACAAGTAACATGCCGGCGCTCCGTTGGAGACTTCGATTTCCAAATGGACTCCTCATTTCTTTAGAAGTGGTGCCGGCAACATAAGTAATGCTTCTACCCGTGCTACTTGATATTCTCCTAACGGTCAACGTAAGGCAGCAATAGATCGCTTATCAATTGACAATGATAATCATTATCAATTATACTTCGTAATATCAAGCCATAGAATTAAGGAGGATAGGCATGAGCAAAATCATCATCGTTTATGCCAGTTTGACCGGCAACACGGAGGAGATGGCCGAGCTGATCGCCGAAGGGGTTCGCAGCGCCGGAGCGGCGGCGGATTTGAAAATGGTGGAGGACTGCAGCGCCGTTCAGTTGCTGGAATATGACGGCTATATGCTCGGGGCATATACTTGGGGAGACGGGGAACTGCCGGATGAGTTTGAGGATTTCGTGGACGAAATGAAGGAGTTGGACCTTCGGGGGAGCACCGCGGCGGTATTCGGCAGCGGCGATACGAGCTATCGGCTGTACTGCGGAGCCGTGGATCTGCTGGAGGAGAAGCTGAAGGAATGGGGCGCGGTTATCCCTCAGGAAAGCCTGAAGGTGGAGTATGGTCCAAGTCAAGAGGAGAAGGCGTTGTGCCGGGAATTTGGCGCCAATTTCGCCAAAAGCCTGAGCGCCGTTACCTAAGCCATGGCCCGCTGCGTGTTGGATTATGAGCTGGAGGAGTGGCTGCGGTCGCAAAAGGCGCCGGGTTGTCCCGAATGCCCCAAATTAACTTGGCAGAATCGCGTTCAATACGCCGTAAGTTACGCGATCAACGACTATTATACGCTGGAACCCGCAGTTCGCTTACATACGCCGATTCAGGTGCTCCTCAATCGGCGTTGGCCGCGGAACAAGGACGATTTTCCCGATCCGCTGCATTATTGGAAAGTATACAACGACATCGTAGGGCAACTGATCCGGATCTCGGAGCCGGATATTTACGAGCATCCAATAGCGTTATACGAAAAATGGGATACCCAGGTTGCCGAGCTTGATTTGCATTTATCCGTCATTTTTCAAACCGTCTGGCAGCGGTCAAAGGACCAAAAACCGTGGATCACCGTACAGAAGTTTTTGGTGGAGGACCACCCGGAACTCGTCAAAGCGTTTACGCACATGGCCAACGTATTTTGGAACAGCGCTTTTGGCGGGCCGCCGGATCAAATCGAAATATTCGCTCTGCTGGACGACCGCAAATATACGATTACGAAGGAGAGGCTGGATTTGAACCAATCGCTCGACTACGTGTATTTGCTGGCGGAAACGGCCGGGGAGCGGCCTTTTTTTGCCGCCCAAGCATAAATTATTTCCGAATGGACTTTAAGTTCCGTACTTCCGCGGCTACAATAACATCAAGCGAAAAAGAGATTTAAGGAGTGCGAGAACATGAACATCCAGGAGTTAAGAGAACACCGGCAGTACCCGGATAATATCGGACAAGAAACAAGCCGCGCGACGTTTGAACGCGATTATTCGCGGCTGATTCATTCCCCGACCTTCCGCCGGCTTCAAGGCAAATCCCAAGTGTTCGGCGCGGGCACGGGCGATTATTACCGCACGCGGCTGACGCATTCGCTGGAGGTGGCGCAGATCGCCCGGGAAGCGGCGCGCGCGCTGCTGCGGGCGTACCCGGAGGTGGCTGCGGACAAGGCGGAGCATCCGGGGCTGATCATCGATCCCGAGGTGGTGGAGTGCGCCGCGATTTGCCACGATTTCGGGCATCCGCCGTTTGGTCATAAGGGAGAAGAGGTGCTGGACGGCATCCTTGAGAAACTGGTGGAGGATAAAGTGAAGCAGGCGCTGGGGGAACGGAACGCCGCTCCCGAAGAGGAGCAGCATACGCGGGAGGCGATGCGGCGAAAATATGAGCATTTTGAAGGCAATGCCCACAATTTCCGGCTGATGATGTTTTTGGAGAAACGCGAAAATATCGACGGCCTGAATTTATCCGACGCCGTTCTGCTCGGTACGAACAAATATCCTTACCCCGGCACCGTGAACAAAAAAGGGCTGTACCTGCATGAGTGGGAGTACATTTCCTACATCCGGGACCGCTGGGGGATTCCCGAAGGCAAAAAGACGTTTGAAGCGCAGTTGATGGACCTATGCGACGACATCGCCTATTCGGCCCACGATTTGGAGGACGGCATCAAGGCCGGCAAAATCGAAGTGCACGAGCATTTTCTGAAAGATTCGCATATCGAGCGGCTGATTGTGGAAAAAATCATGACCCTTGACGACTTTTTCTGGGCCGGCTGGACGCCGGACAACATTTTGATCAAGGTGAAGGAAGTGCTCAGTTCGTTCCTGACGATCTGGAATACGAAGATGCCGGTCTGCGATCACGATTATTCCCGGACGCGCCGGGAGGTCAAGGCCTATTGGGTCAGCCTGTTCGTGGGCAGCCTCGGCGTGATCGACGACGGAAACTGGAAAAAGGTGACGTTCGTCAAGGAGGGCCGGGAAGACGAAGACATGCTGCGTACGGTGAGCGTGCTGAAAAGCTTCGCCTGGGTGACGATGATTCGCGATCTGCGGGTACAGCGTCTCCAGAAACGCAGCGCCTGGGTCATCAAACGGCTGTGGGACGCCTTCGTCGATCCGCAGACGTCCAAGTCGATCATCCCAGGCGACTGGCTGCGCCGATTTGACCGGGATCAGCAAAAGACGCGGCCAATCTGGACCTGGGAGCATATGATCATCGATTATATCGCCGGGATGACGGACGCTTACGCGGAGAAAATCTACAATGAGCTTTACGGGCTAAAGGTCGGCACGATTTACGATATGGATTAACGCATTTAGGATTTTACCGCATTTTGCGTCAACGCTTTGTATTGCTCATCCGTCAAATCGCCGCTGTGGTAGAACAGCTTGTAGAAACGGTTCACTTCGGCCCGGAGATCGTATTTGAAAACATCCGGATACAGTGTTTGGGATAACCAGATCATCCCGATATAACGGTTAACGGAAGGCGGAGAGCCCATCCAGCTGTACGGCGCTCCGGGCACCTCAAAGTAATTGCCGTCACGAATCGCCTTCATTTGCTTCCACGTCCCGTCGGAGGCCACACTGCCGTAAATACTCAGCGGAGCGAAGAAAATCACGTCGGGGTCCCATTGGACAATTTGTTCCAGCGAAACTTCATTGCCGCTGCCTTTGCTGGACGGGTTGTCCAGGACGGCCACATTGTCCCCGAGCAGATCGAGAATTTCGGCGTGAAAAGAACCCTTGGAAATGATATTGGTACCGGTGTCGCCTAAACTATACAGCACTTTCACTTTATGATCGCCGATCTTTTCCATCGTTTTCACGGTGTTGGTATAAACCTCGTCGCAATAATCCGCCAGGACTTTGGCTTCATCCGGCATGCCGAGCACCTCGCCCAGCGTGTTGTAGCTGCCGGCCATCGTTTTAAGCGTTGCCTCCACGAAAATCACCGGAATGCCAAGCTGTTCCTGAAGGGCGTCGAGATCTTCCGCGATGCCGTCCTTTTTCTCGCCGATATCGATGATCAGCTGCGGCTTGGCGGCGGCCAGCGCCTCCATGTTCAAATCGCCCGAACCGTAAAATTGGCCGAATACGGGCAATTGCAAATACTTGTCAGCGAGGTAAGCGCCGGCTTCGTCGCTCCATTTGCCGGACAAGCCCACGAGCTTATCCGGGGCCAGGGAGAAAAGCACGATTTGCGCCAGTGAACCCGAAGGGGCGATCCGCTCGATATTTTTCGGAATTTCCACCTCTCGTCCCGCCGAATCGGTGAACACTACGGTTTCCGTACCATCCGGCGACGGATTCGCATCTTGCCCGCCTACCGCCGATTCCGCAGCGCCGGGCGCGGCCTGTGCCGGGGCGGCCGGCGGCGATGGCTGCTCCCCTGCGGACCCGCAGGCAGCCAGCAACATAACTGTTGCCAACAACGCAATTGAGATTTTCGATAAACTAAACCATTTTCTTTTCAAGCGAAACACCATCCTCTCTCAAACCATTTTTCAAATTTCCAAAACGAACGATATCCCGCTTTCGCCTGGGCTTTATGTATCGGAAATCGCAAACCGGGGGACGCAAACGGAGATTTTCCCGTCATACAGGCGGGCCAGGTTAATGTCCACGCCGTAAAGCGAATGGAGCCTTTCTTCGTCCAGCACGCCGCGCGGGGGACCAAAGGCGGTCACCCGTCCCTCTTGCAGCGTCATCACCGTATCGGCAAACAGCAGGGCCTGATCGGGGTTATGGGTGGACTGAACCACCGTGTAACCCGCTTGCGTCAACTGCTTAACTTTGCTTAACACCCGCAGTTGATTGCCGTAATCTAGATTGGCCGTAGGCTCATCCATCAGCAGGATGCGGGCCTGCTGCGCCAAAGCTCTCGCGATCAGCACGAGCTGCCGTTCTCCGCCGCTTAGCTCCATGAACGCTCTGCCGCCCAGCCGGGAGATCCCCACTTGCTCCAGGGCTTGCTCCGCGATCAGCCGTTCTTGTTTGCCGGGGACGGAAAATACCGAAAAACTGGCCGACGTTCCCATCAGCACCATATCCATCACCGAATAGTTAAAGACAGGGGCGTGGGATTGGGGGACAAAGGCGATATGACGGGCCAGTTCACGCGGCGGCAGGGTTCGGGCGTTTTTGCCGTCGATGACGATTTCCCCGGTATAACCGGGAAGCAAGCCAAGGATGCAGCGGAATAACGTGCTTTTGCCCACACCGTTGGGCCCGAGCAGGCATAAGAGGCTGCTCCCCTGTTGGGTGAAAGTGACATTGTCCAGCACCCGCTCCTTTTTATAGGAGAAGCAAAGCCGTTCCACGCAAAGACTCAAGCGGAATCACCCGCCTTCAGAATCAGGCTGATGAAGAACGGAGCGCCGATAATCGCGGTAAGGATGCCGATCGGTACTTCGCTAGTCCACAAATTGCGGGAAAAGTTGTCCACGATCAGGAGAAACACCGCTCCGGCCAGCATGGAGGCGGGCAGCAGGCGCTGATAGTTGTTGCCGACCAGGAAGCGGGTGAGGTGCGGAATCACGAGGCCGACCCAGCCGATCATGCCGCTGACCGCCACGCTGGAGGCTGTAAGGAGCGTGGCGCATACGATGACGGCAAGCCGGACAGCTCCAGCATTAACGCCCATCGTGCGGGCCTCGGCATCCCCCAGGGTCAGCACATTGACGCGCCAGCGCAGCAGCAACAGCGGCACCAGTCCCAAAGCCATGGGAATGACAATGAAGAGGACCTCCTCTTTTTTCGTGCCCGCAAGACTCCCCATAAGCCAGTATGTAATAGCCGGAAGCTGTTCGTTGGGGTCCGCTACCATATTAATAAAGGAGGTGCAGGCGGAAAACAGCGAGCCAACCATGATGCCGGATAAAATCAGGCCAAGCACCTGCCTGCTCTTCGTCCTTCTGCTTATGGCAAGCACAAGAAGCACGCAAAGGATGCTGAACATAAACGCGCTAATTGTAATCTCCCGCTTGCCGCCTCCGAGCAGAATAGCCAGCGCCGCTCCGAAAGCGGCCCCAGCCGAGGCGCCAAGCACGTCCGGAGCGGCCATCGGGTTTTGAAAGATCCCTTGATAGGCGGCTCCCGCCGCGGCAAGGCAGCAGCCGACGAGGCAGGCCAGGATGATGCGCGGAAGTCTGACATTGTAAAATATCGCTTGCTGCTGTGCATCGACGTTGCCCTCAGCGGGATGAACCGCCGCTAATATCAGCTTCAGCACCTCGCCGGGCGTAATCGGATATCGGCCCAGGTTCAAGGAAATCAGGATGATGATGAGCAGCAGCAACACCAGCGCCGGCAGCGTCCATCGATATCGTAAACTATTCAATCGTTTTCCCCACCTCCGTTAACGCTCATTTTTGTCGCTCATTGTAGCAATCGGCTGCATAAGTTGTCAATTGAAAATTATAATTAGATATAAATAAATATATTTAGTTATAATTAGTGATAAATGATACTGCCGATTCGCTGTTTTTTTCAGTAAATTTAAAAATAATAAATTTTTGCGGAGGATGAAGCATGAAGTTGGTTACTGTGGCGGGCCCGCCTTCATCGGGGAAAACATCCGTGATCTTGCAGTTGGCCGAAAGTCTGCGGGAGCAGCAGCAAACGCTCGGCGTCATTAAATTCGACTGTCTTACTACCTTCGACCAGCTTCGGTACAAGGAAGCGGGACTGCCCGTACAGGTAGGGTACTCCGGCAAAGTTTGCCCCGATCATTTTTTCGTCAGCAACATCGAGGACGGCGTGGAGTGGGGGAGAGGAAGCGGGCTAGATGTGCTGATTACGGAGAGCGCCGGTTTGTGCAATCGCTGTTCCCCTTATATCCGCGGCGTTTTGGCGGTTTGCGTCATCGACTGTTTGTCGGGCGTGCAGACACCGCGCAAAATCGGCATGCTCAAACTGGCGGATGTGATCGTGATCACGAAGGGAGACATCGTCTCGCAGGCGGAGCGCGAAGTGTTCCGTTTCAATGTTCGCCAGGTGAACGGCCGGGCCGCGATTCTGTTTGTCAACGGGATTACCGGCCAGGGCGCTTTTATGCTTGGCAAGCACGTAGCCAAGGCTGCCGAAACAACGACGTTAAGGGACGCGCGGCTGCGGTTTACGACCCCGGCCTCGGTATGCTCTTACTGTACGGGAGAAATGCGCATTGGCGAGAGCTACCAGATGGGTATGATGAAAAAAATGGAGTTCAGGTGATGGTTGATGATGATGAAATTTCAACGGCTGATCGAAACAAGCCCAATCGCTGAAATTGTGGAGCTGTATCCCATTGCGCGCGATTTTTTGCTTAATTTCGGCCTGGATGACCTGCCTTGGGAACGGACGCTGCTCGCAGCGTTGGAACAGGTGAATGAGGAACGCCTGCTGGAGTTTGGCTGCACTCGTGCGGAAGCCCCGTTTCAGTTTGCCGCTTTTTTGGAGACGATGCTGGAGAGCGAAACGCTTGAAAATGAAATCCGTTCGATTACGCTGCTTGGGGGCCGGGATAAAAGCGGCAATCCCGAGCAAATCAGCCTGACGATCCGCACCGGGGAGATCATCGGTATCGTAGGGCCTACGGGCTCGGGCAAAAGCCGGCTGCTTGCCGACATCGAATGCGTTGCCCAGGGCGATACGCCTACGCGGAGGCGAATTCTGGTCAATGACAGGCCGCTGGAGGACGAGGAGCGGTTTGGGATGGAGGGGAAGCTGGTGGCCCAGCTTTCGCAGAATATGAACTTTGTGGTAGACCTTAGTGTCGGGGAGTTCCTGGACATGCACGCCCAAAGCCGCCTATGCGCGGACAAAGAAGCGGTGATTCAGCAGTGCTTCGACTGCGCCAACCGGCTGGCGGGAGAGAAGTTTGGCCTGAACACGAAGGTAACCCAGCTTTCCGGCGGCCAATCGCGCGCTTTGATGATTGCCGATACGGCTTATATGAGCGCTTCGCCGATCGTTTTGATCGATGAGATCGAGAACGCCGGCATTGACCGGAAACAGGCGGTGAATCTGCTGGCCAGCAAGGATAAAATCGTGCTGATCTCCACCCATGATCCGCTGCTGGCGCTTAGCGCGGACAAACGGATCGTGATCCGGGGCGGCGGCATCCATAAAGTGATCGAAAAGACGGCTGAAGAGCGGGAGAGCCAGGTTCGGATCGAAGCGCTTGACGAGGCGCTGATGGAGGTGCGCCGCCGGCTGCGCCAGGGAGAGCTGATTATCGCCCCGGCACTTTAAGTGGGGATTGAACTACCTCTTTAGTTGAGGGGAGAGATGAATATGTGGGAATTATACGACGCGTTAATTGAAGGGATTGACGATTCCTGCACGGTGGAGGATTTGGTGTGCGGGCCCGGCACGGCCTTCGTACGCAGCAATTTGGGCTGCGGCTTTAGCGGAGTGCCGGCGGGAAGGACTAGACCGACCGTTCTTAGACAGAAAAATCCGGGCATGAAGCTGCGGGATCTTGCCGCATGCGTGAAGTCGTGGAATCTGCAGGAAGCCGGCGTCGGCCAGGCGGCGATCAACGCCTATTACAATGCCTTGCCCGTCGCCAAGGCCAATGGCGTTCCCGTTTCCGACGCCCGTTTTACGGAGGACCGGATATATGATCCGTTCATTTCCTACCAAGCGGCCATCCGGGACAAAAAAGTGGCGGTGGTGGGGCATTTTCATTATCTGGATCAGCTGTTCCGGCCGGTGTGCGACCTGTCGGTTCTCGAATTCGAGCCGAAGGAGGGCGATTTTCCGTATACCGCCGCCGAATATATTTTGCCGGAGGCCGAATTTGTTGTCATCACCAGCGCCGCGCTGACCAATAAAGCAATGCCGCGGCTTTTGGGGTTGTCACGGGGGGCCAAGGTAGTCATCGTCGGTCCCTCGACGCCTATGGCGCCGGTGCTTGAGCAGTTTGGCGTCTCCGATCTGTCCGGGATCACGATCAAGGACGGCGAGCGGGCCCGGCGTATCTGCTGCGGCCAGGAAAGCGGCAAAATTTACGCCTCGGCTCAGAAAACCAGCCTGAGGTTTCAATCATGAATAGGGGGATAACGATGCAGTTTACTTGGAATGCGAATACGGTCGGCTGGTTTAAGGCGGCCAGCGCCTACACCGGATTTCACGAAAAGCTGGCGGAGCGGCTGCGCCCCGTCATTGCGGGCAGCGAAACTTTGTTTGATATCGGCTGCGGCCTCGGGCTCCTGTCGCAGCAATGGCGTGACAGCGTGGGCAAAATCGTGTGCGTGGATATCAACGAAGCCGCCTTGGCTTCGCTGACCGAAGATATAGCCGCCAAGCAAATCGGCAATATCGAAGTGCGGCTTAACGATGCCTTTGACAGCGAGCCATGGTGCGACGTCATCTTGCTGTCCTATTTCGGCAGCCTGTCGGCCGAACGCTTTTTGCCGTATTGCCGCAAGCTGATTGTAATTGCCGATTGGGATGAAGGCAGCAACTTGACGGGACGAAGCGGGGCCGGGGCGGGCCGGGTGCGGCTCACGGCGGGCAAGCTTGAGGAGCGTCTAAGCGAAAGTGGAGTCCGCTATTCCCTGAAAGAGACGGCGCTGGAATTTGGCCAGCCTTTTGTATCCCGCGAGGACGCGGCCGACTTCTACGGGCAGCACGGTTCGCGTTTCCCTGCGGGAGCGGAAGCGTTCCTGAATCGGATCGTCCCCGTAAACCGGCCGCCCTACCGGTTTTATCTGCCTTATCTAAAAAGGATGGGGGTATTCGTGATTGAGGGGGAGCGATCAACGCAAAAAGCCGGGGATAACTAACCCTCGCCTTTTTTACCTTTTAGAATTCGCTGAATCTGAGGCGGACAGTGTCTTCCCGGCTTTTTGGGCTACTTCGTTGATCAAGAGCATAGGAGATCCCTTGTAAAACGTGCCGGTGGCATGATCTCTAAATCGGGCAAGCAACTCGACCGCTTTGCTGCTATTTCGTTTAAACAAGGAAGCATGGAAGCGTCAACGATGAAGAGGGCGTCACGATCCGGCAGGGTCAGTGTATCTACCTTTTGCACCGTAGCCGTTTCGAGCCGTGTCACAAATCGACGCCAGGTGAGGGGGCTGTTTAAAGGGACTGTCTAAAGGGTTCGTGTCTTGGTGTTCCTGCCTGCTGCCTGCCTTTGCACGATTATCCCTTTCGTTCATGGAGCAGGGGGTGGGGCTAAAGCAAGTCATGGGTTCCAAAAAAAGAGAAGAAAAAACAAACAAAAAAGATAAGGAAAAAAATGAGGCGGTTCAGGTGAGATTTTCGGCTTGATAAGGGAACGCATGTTTGGTATAATGAAATAAATGGAACTTACGTTCGTATATTCTTGATTCGGGGGCGAGTAAACATGGAGATCAATACGGGAACGGAACATCAGCCATTCAGCAGCCGTTTTAACAGCGAGCAGGACTGCATGGAAGCGCTAATCGCGATGAAGTGGCCAAACGGCTTTGTCTGCCCGCGCTGCGCTCACACCCGGTGCAGCCGTCTGACCTCCCGGCATATCCCTTTGTTCGAGTGCGGGAAATGCAAGCATCAAACATCGCCTTTGGTCGGCACGATTTTTGAAGGAACGCATCTCCCCCTGGTGAAGTGGTTTCACGCTCTGGAGTTGTTCCTGCTCCCTGACGGCATCTCGGCGCTGCGGCTGAGCAAGGTGATCCGGGTCACCTACAAGACCGCCTGGTCAATGCTGCACAAAATACGTCATTCCGTAGGGGAGTTCGATGCCCGGGAGCTGCTCTCTGGAGACGTGAAGGTGAACAGCGATCAGTATGGGCGTAATCCGTCCCAGTGTCAGCTTTCGCATCCGTACGCCTCGGCGGTCGTGGCCGGCTGCACGGTCAAGGATTCGGGCGAGCCGGAACAGGTCAAAATCCGCCTGGTGCCAAATAAGCGGGGAGGCGAAAAGAGGGCAAACCGTCACGATCTAACCGCGTTTATTAGCGGGCATGTGGATGTCCGTACATCGGCGGTACAGTTGTTCCCTCAGGCCTTTCGGCTGTATGCGCCCTTGCGGAAAGTGGTGAGAGAGGCGTGGGAATCGCTGAAGAGTACGTATGGAGCCTTGGGACTGAAACATCTGCAGGCGTACCTGAACGAATACACCGGACGCCGCCGGTTGCGCCTGCCCGGAGGACTGCCCGGAGCGGAAGAAACGATGCGGCAGAAGTTGCTGCAGATGTGTGTGGCGATTCCGGCGATCCCTTACCGCAAGCTGATCGCGCGCCAACCCAATCAGCCCCTTGCGGCTGCGGCCTGATCGTGGACCTGGAACGGAAGGGGTAGCTTAATGCGGATCAATTTGATTGATGTGGGTTAGCATGAAGAGTGCGAGCGTTGCTCCAGATGGAAGGGTTCAGGCTACAGCAAAATCACGGTCTTTTCGTTTCCCGCGCGTCTTGTCCTTAACCCCTGTCTTGATCTCCCGTCCGGTCTGTTTCACCTCCCCTAAACCTGGTTCCTTTTCCTAAGCCCGTCTAAATTATCTCAAACCTATCTGCTTCTCCACCAAATAATTTCTTCTCCCGAGCTTGCCTGTTTCTCTGCTACCTGATCAAACGGGATAATCGTGCAAAGCGCACGGACAGCGAATGTTGATCTGCCGTAGAAGCTCGTCACTCTCGCTTAACCAAACGAAGCAGTGTTTTTCTATTTTGCAAGCTGCCTATGGGACACCAGAGCCGTTATTTTCGAAAAACAGAGGTTTGCAAAATCCCCTACAATTACAACGGCGGATTTGCGTGGCATTTGCGGCAGACCGGATAATACGATTCATTGCCGCCGATTTGGATCTGCTCGCCCGTGTAGACGGGTTTGCCGTTTTCCACCCGCAGGTTCATCGTCGCCTTGCGCGCGCAGAACCAGCAAATCGTCTTCATTTCTTCGATTTTGTCGGCGTAGATGAGCAGTAGCCGGCTTCCTTCAAAGAGCTGGTTTTGGAAGTCGTTTTTCAGCCCGAACGCCATCACCGGGATATCCAGCTCGTCGACGATCCGGACCAATTGCTTAATGCTGCCCTCGCTCAGGAACTGGCATTCGTCCACCAGCACGCAGTACAGCTTGGGGATATGGGTTCGGACGATTTCGAAAATATCGGTATCCTCGTAGATTGGGATGGCTTCCCGGCGCAAGCCGATCCGCGACGAGACGAAACCGACCTCATCGCGGTTGTCGATGCCTGAAGTGAAAATAAGCACGGGTTTGTTCTGTTCTTCGTAATTGTGGGCAACCTTCAAAATTTCAATCGATTTGCCGCTGTTCATTGCCCCGTATTTGAAAAATAACTGTGCCAATCCAAGACGTCCCTTTCTCTAATCATAATCGTCAAACATAATTATTCTATCATACAACAGCCCATCGCATAGATAAAGGAACCATGAATTACAGTATTATTTTGCGATCATCGCCGCCTGCACAAATGCCCGGATCAACGGATGAACGATGCTTTTAAACGCCGAGCGTTCGGGCGGAAGGTATGGGTGGTTTCACTAACTGAACAGGTGAGTGGAGTAATGAATAGTTTGAAGGCTTCCGGAATGGCGGCATGCGCTTTAACTTGCGGATCATAATCTCGATCAATCCAATACGAATCATTCCTGTATCGCCCCTTTGCATCACATTGATTTTTCAATAAGATACCAAACTATTTTAATTGGCTGGCGATAATATCACATCGTCTCCCAAAGATTGGGCATATACTAATTTAAATTAATGGTTTGTAGAAGAGTTCAACGAGGAAAGAGCAGGTATCTGTCTATGAATTTAACCCATTCGCAAAGATTGGCCTTAGAGCATGTTACGGATTACGCGGTAAAATACAAGGAGGAGGCTCGGCAAGAGATTCGGGAGATTTTGCAAATGGCGAATATTGCTTCCGGCACTTGCGAGGCGGCCATAGATAAACTGAAGGCCCACACGCGGATCGCCATGCATTTTCATCCGGACAGACCGGACCCGATGATGCGCAGCGTTGCGGAGGCGATGCTTCAGCAGGGTTTGTACAAAAGCCAGTTCGAAACGCTGCTTTCCAGCGGCAGCGTGACGGCCTACCCCGGCGGGGCGCGGGATCAATGGGAGCAACGGCTGTTCGGAGGCGCCTATCCGTCGGAAAGCACCGTGCCAGGCGAACGGCCCAAATACGGCGCCCTGAACCTGATGCTGCATCCGGACGGGCCGGCGCCGCGGTTCGGGTCGTGTTATTTCCTGCTGGCGCCGGAAGTTACCCGCCGGGCTACCTTTACTTATATGGATTCCCACGATGACCCGAGGGAAAAAGGGACGTTGGCGGAGTTCGATATGATTTTGGCGGCTCTGCTGAAGGAGATTTTTCTGAGGGATTCCGCGCTTGGCGAAAAGGACCTGACACCGCGGAAATTTTTCGAGCATTTGCTGGCCCGGTTGGATCAGCCGTTTCCCGACCCGGCGGGGAGGGAGCTTCAGCGCAACTTGAACCATTATATCGAAGCCCAGGTACACGGCGACATTTCATTGGAAAAAGACGTCGAGGCGCTGGTGGCCGACCCTTCGTTCAAAAATGCCCCGGTGGGAGAAACGCTGGAACAACTGTGCCGCCGGTATTCGATTAAGCTATATTGGCATCAAGGCTTTGCGCTTCCGGTAGAGGAGGTGCCCAGCGATTTTCGGGGACCGGCGATGCCTTCCCTGGCAAGGCGTATTGCAGGACAAGGGCTCGTGGATGTCCGCATGGTCGGCGAGGCGGCCATGGATTTAAAGCGCGATCCTGCGGCTTGGAGCGACCGCGGCACTTATGCCGAAGTACTGCAGGAGCTTAAGCTCATGTGGCATGTGCTGGTGAAGTATGGGAAACCGGTTAAACTCCCTTGAATGGTCAAGGGAGTTAGTTTATTTGGGAGTAGGCGTACCTTGTCTACGGAAATAGCGGTAAAAAAGGGCACTATTTTTGCTAAAGCAGGGTGCTTATTCAAAATAGAGGAACTTTTTACCTTTATTATTGGAAAATGGGGGCAGTTTGGGGTTCTACCCAAGGTTTTTATCAAAATAAGACCAAAAATTTCCTCTATTCCGCTGATAAGGGGGAGAATATCAAAATAGCGGTAAAAATTACCGCTATCGCTAGGTAGTGGCTACCACCGCAAACTCACTTACTCTATAGAAGTTTTTCTTACGGCGGGTTAAGCCGCCGCCCGGGCGCCGCCGCTTTTGTTTTTGCGGATTTGCACCGCCATCACCGAGGCGACGAAACATAAGAAGCCGGCGATGACGAAAGCCTGCGAGTAGCTGCCGAGCCAGTCGCGCAGGGCGCCTGCGCCGAAAGCCGCCGCCGAAGCGCCGAGCTGGTGGGCGACGACGACCCAGCCGAAAATCATCCCGGATTTCTCTTTCCCGAACGCTTCGCCCGCAAGTTTGACGGTTGGCGGAACGGTCGCGATCCAGTCCAGGCCGTAAAAAACGGAGAAGACCACAAGCATGTAAGGCGAGGCGCTATTGAGGGCAAAGGGCAGGAACAGCAGGGACAATCCCCGCAGCCCGTAATAGCAGAACAGCAGCTTGCGGCTGTCGAAGCGGTCGGACAACCAGCCGGAAATCGTGGTGCCGAACAAATCGAACACCCCCATCATGGCAAGCAGTCCAGCGGCCGCTACCTCCAATATTCCGTGATCCCCGCAGGCGGCGATCAGATGCGTGCCGATGAGTCCGTTCGTGGACAAGCCGCAAAAAAAGAACGTGCCGGCAAGCAGCCAAAACGTCGCGTTCCCCATGGCCAACCGTAAATTTTGCAGCGGCGCGAGAAAAATATTCCCGCGAAAAGGGGCCGGCTTCACCAGTTCGCTTGAACCATACGGCGCGGCGCCCACGTCATACGGATGATTCCGCATCCACACGGCCACGGCCGCAAGCACGATTACGATGCTGGCTACGGCGGTATAAACGGCGTATCTCCAGCCGAAGTCGGACGTCAATTTGGCGAACAGCGGCAGAAACAGCAGTTGCCCGGTAGCGGCGCTGGCCGTCAGCAGGCCGACGACAAGCCCTTTGCGCTTCACGAACCACTGATTGCTGACCGTCACGCCCAGCACATTGGCCATCATGCCTGTCGCCAGCCCGGAGACAAGCCCCCACAGCAGCTCGAATTGCCATAAGGAGCGGATAAAAGGAGTCACGGCCAGGCTAAGTCCCAAAACGGCAAGTGAACATACGATGACTTTGCGGAAGCCGAATTTCAGCAGCAGTGCAGCCGAGAAAGGGCCGACCAGCCCGTAAAGAAAAATACCTACCGAAATGACGCTGGAAATGCTGCCGCGGCTCCAGCCGAATTCATGTTCGAACGGAACGAGCAAAACGCTGGGCAGCGAGCGGATGCCCGCCGATACGAGCAAAGTGGCAAAGGTCAGCAGGACGATAATCCATCCGTAATAAACCTTTGATTTGAGTTTGATGCGGTCTTGTTCTTTTGTTTCGCTCATCGTATGGTTCTCCCTCTTGTTGTATTTTGTTTGTACATACAAATTAAATAAACAGAAAACCCCAGTTTGGCTTTTTCCGCAAAAAACCGACTCTTCGGCAGGCAATGCCTTATAAACTCATTGTTTACCGTTCAATCAGTTCGCTTGCGGATTCCTGCTGCCGGGTCAGCCATTCGGCCAACTCTTTGCCGAGTATAGCCTCATAAGATGCTTTCAGCTTTTTGGAAGCTTCGAGGAGCGAATCCTTCATGGCTATGCCTTTTTCCGTCGGATACACAAGAACGGTTTTTCCCTGAACCTTGCGCTCCACCAACTGCTTTCCCGCAAGCTTGTCGATAAAACGGGTCAGCGTAGAGGGAGTAATGTACAGCTTCTCGGAAAGCTCCTTTTGGGTGATGCCGGGATTGGCGATGACGAGCCGGACCAGATAACCGTAGGCCGGGGTCAAGCCCGTCGTGGCAAACGCATCGTCGGCGAGGCGCGTTATCGCCCGGCTTAAACGGTTGGTGGTGAAGTACATACAGGTATGTAAAAACGTTCCGTCTTGTTCAGTGACTGGTTCTGGGACGGCGCTTGGTTCCTTCGGCATGGGGGTTCCTCCTTTTCTGGGCGCTGCTGCAAACCTATTTTGTATGTACAACAAAAATAAAGGAGGCGGGCGATTTTGTCAAGAGAGCAGCCGAAATTATCCGATAAGCCGCTCAAGGAAAGGGTGGATGTCTTCCGGCTGCACCGTGGGTTCGAATCTTTGCAGCACTTGACCGTCACGGCCGATCAGAAACTTTGAGAAATTCCACTTCACTCCGTTGCCGGCATAAATGTCCGGATATTTTTGCTGCAAAAAATCGCTCATCCATCGGCCGTCCGCGCTGTCCGGAGCAAATCCTTGAAAAGGCGCCTGCTCCGTTAAATATTGAAAAAGCGGGTGCGCCGCCTCGCCGCGGACGTCGATTTTCTCAAACAAGGGGAATGTTACACCGAACTCCCGCCGGCACGTTTCCCGCACTTCGCCGTTGTTCCCGGGTTCTTTGCCGTTGAACTGGTTGCAGGGGAATCCGAGAATTTCGAAGCCCTGATCCCGCCAGGTTTCGTAAAGCTTCTGCAGGCCGGCGAATTGGCGCGAGAAGCTGCATTTGCTGGCCAGGTTGACGATCAGGAGAATCTTTCCGCGATAAGCGGATAAATCAATTAGCGTTCCGTCGATCAACGCGGCTTGAAAGTCGTAAACGGACATTTTGGCGTGCCTCCTTTATTTCCGGCTTAATTCCCGGCGTTGCGAGCTTTTTACGCTCCCGCTGCATTCAGCATACCGCCAAAACCCGAAGAAGAGAAATATTTGATTGTTATATGCTTAATAGGAAATCGATATAAAAGAAGCAAGGCCGAAAGGTCATTTTCAAGAACCTTCGGCCAGCAGGCGGTTGACCAGCTTGCTCATGCCATCCCAGGAATCCTTCATCAGGAAGAGGTCCTGAATCGGCGTATTCCAGGGGCGGGGAATGCCGATCGTTAATTTGCCGGCTTCCTTGGCGGGGAGCAGATTATGCGGTCCGTCATCGATCAGCAGGTCGAAATTGACCAGGGATTTGCGTCTGGCGATAAAAAAGTTCTCATACGGAATAAAGGGCATATGGCGCTGCAGCCAGTTCCATTTTTCCGGAACCGCGGACGGCCTGGCGGCCGTGACGATAATCACGTCATGCTCGGAGGCGATTTTCCGCACTTCTTCAACCGTATGCTCGTCAAAAATTTCAAGTTCCTCGTACAAACCCGGCCGTCCGAAAAAAATGTCCTCATTGCAATCGGGATGCCAGATTTTCGTCATGTCAAAGCTGGTCATCTTCTCCATGGTCAGCGGCCGGTCAGGGTACTGCAAATTATGATAGTGTATCGCTTTGGGTACGAGATGGCAGATCGTATCGTCCATATCGATAGCTACAATTTTTTTGCGCATGGTTTAATCTCCTGATTATGTATTATGTTTTCTTTATCCAACAGTAGCGGTGCAGGTCCATAATAAAATGAAAAAGTATGAATTAATCGTAACATAAGCCGCCATTTTTTATCTATAATTGAATCAGTTCGATTCAAGTTCCAAAATTTCCAAATAGGGGAGATGGAAACATGAACACCTTGGGGAAAACACTGCCGAGAAAAAGTTTGGAGGAGCTGGGAATTTCGGCTCGCAATGTCATCGATTTTCTGGATGAAATGGAAGCGCAATCAATTGAGCTGCACAGCTTTATGCTGGTGCGCCACGGGCATGTGGCGGCCGAAGGCTGGTGGGAGCCCTACCGCCCGGAGCTTCCTCATATGCTGTTTTCACTGAGCAAAAGCTTCACCTCAACCGCGATCGGCATGGCGGTGCAGGAAGGTCTGCTGAAGCTGGACGACCCGGTGATCTCCTTTTTTCCGGATGATCTGCCTGACGAGATTTCGCCCAATCTGGCCGCGATGCAAATCCGTCATTTGCTGATGATGGGCACGGGCCATGCCGCCGATACGACGGAAGCGCTGCACGAAGCGGAGGACGGCAACTGGGTCAAGGCTTTTTTAAAGCAGCCGGTGGAGCATGAGCCCGGAACGTTTTTCTTGTACAACACCGGTGCCACTTATATGTTGTCGGCGATTTTGCAGCAGGCGTCCGGTCAAACGCTGCTTGAGTTTTTGCGGCCCCGGTTGTTTGAACCGCTTGGCATTGAACATCCAACCTGGGAAACCTGTCCGCGCGGCATCCATACCGGGGGCTATGGCTTGAAGATTACGACCGAGGACATCGCCAAGTTCGGCCAATTGTACTTGCAAAAAGGGTTGTGGTACGGCAGGCGGCTAGTGGAAGAAAGCTGGATTGAAGCGGCGGTCTCGAAACAGATTTCCAACGGGGACGGCGGGGACAGCGACTGGGCGCAAGGGTATGGCTATCAGTTTTGGCGCTGCCGTCACGGCGTATATCGGGGGGACGGGGCGTTCGGCCAATTCTGCATCGTTTTGCCAGAGCGGGACGCGGTGATTGCGATGACAGCGGGCACAAACGATCTTCAGGGCGTGCTGAACGGGGTATGGGATCATTTGCTAGGCGCCTTTGGGCCGGTCCCGGCCGTCCCGGACGGTTCGTCCGGGGAGTTGGAGCGCCGGCTGCGGGAGCTTCGTCTTGAACCGCCGCGGATGGAATGCCGCCCGGACGCCGAAAACCGGCTGAACGGGCAAAGCTACAGCCTCGAAGAGAACGAGTTGGGTCTGGCGAGCTTTCGTATGGATTTTTACGAAAAGAAGGCCAGCCTGCAGCTCAAAAACAAGCAAGGGGAGCATGCCCTTGAATTGGGCCGGGGCGAATGGGGGATCGGGCGGTCATCCCTGTCCGGGCCGGAGGAACGGGTCGCCGCTTCTTTTACCTGGCGAAACGCGGAAACGCTGCTCCTGACGATTCGGCGGATTGAAACGCCGTTTGCGCTGAGCGTCGAAGTCGAGCTTTTTGAACAGGGGATTGAAATCCGCAGTGAAATCAATGTATCCTTTGTGGAAACGAAGTTCGCTCCGATCCGGGGGAGGCTGGAATAAAGAGCAGATCCTGTCCCTTGGCCCTATCGTTGAAATAGCTGCAAAATGCACTTAAAACGAATGATTGGGTATATTGATAGAAAGCTAGCTGTATGATTTGCGAGTAATCGTCATCGCTTCAGAGAAACAGGAGGACCGACAATGAACCAGGCTGTGGAAGCTTTTTTGAATGAGGTGTGGAAAGAAGTCACCGCGATATACGCCAAAGAAAGCAAGCGGATCAATGAACCTAGCAATCAAAGCAGGCTGCAGGCAGGAATCATGGATTACCTTCAAGTAGCCTGGAGAAAAGGCAAGCATACCCGGGAAGCGGGGGAAATTCACATCGATGTCTATGAGCCGTTCTCCTGGAGCGACAGTTCCTACAAAATTGAAGCGGGCGCTTATATTACGGAGTTGAGCGACGAACTGCTGACCGAGGAGTTTTTTCCTGCCTTGTGCGGGCTTGTAGACGGTCTGTTCCGCTCGGAGGAGCTTGGTTCCCGTTTTTTTGATTACAAGTTTGAAATTGTATTTGAGTTTGAACGGGAAAGATCGAAACTAACGCTGAACCGCCAGTTGTTTAATGAGCCCAAACGGAGCCAATTGCAAAAGTCGCTGGAACAGTTTATCCAAACCAAGATTCTCTCCGATCCGCCCGTGCAGCCGGGTGAGCAGGACATGTTCTTTTTCGCCCAACATTTGGCCAATCCTGATCTTCGGGAGCGTGAAAAAACTGGCCGGAGCGGCCCGAAAAGCCCAACCGCCGCTAAAAGAAGGCCTGGAACAGCTGCTCTCGCTTTAAATGTCGGTGTTGTTGTTGGGATAAGCCGAGCCGGCCGGGGGAAGGCAAGAGCCTGCGTTCATACGCGGGCTCTTGCCTCTGCTTACATGGTAGTTATCTATAACCGAATAACCCGCCGGAATTCTATCGCCAGTATACTTTGCAGCGGCGGCGCTCAATGTGCTAAAGGTCACTGATCCGAGGAATGGCTTGATTTTGCCATTTTTGCACCTGAGGAATTGGAGAACCAGCAGGTAGGCTACCGCGTGGATCCGGCAGGCCGTTCATTGATTTCAAACGAGGAAGGAGCCTGGCAGGAGGAATGGATCGTTATCGGCCATACGCTGCTGACCGGCGATCCGATTATTGTCGACCTCGGCGAAGCAGGACATCCCGTCTCTTACTTAATGCACGGCATGGGAGAGTGGGGAGCGGGCAGCTATATCGCCGGTTCAATGCAACATTTGAGAGATATCTTCAAAAAAGCAAATAAATGGATGTCGGGCCAAAGCAGGCCGCAAACAAATCGGAATCTGCCGGTCACGTGTGCCGAGTTGGATGCCTTGGTCGCCGAAATCGCGGAGATGGACTACGCAGATGCGGAAACCTGGAAGATGCTGCTTGACCCGGCATACGAATCGGCCAAGGCGTATGAAGAGGAGATGATCCGGCAAATCCGGGCCATGAATGAACAAGGGACACAGCTCGATTGGACGAGGCCGAAGGAAACGTCCGGAAGACATTCCGATGCTGCAGAACCACGTATGCTGCGCGCTTTGCCTGGATTCGCAAGATCGTGTGATTTTCGCTCAATATGCCGATCATACCTCTTCGCGTATTGTCAGAGCCCGGAGCGGTTCGGAAGGGATGGAGGTGCTGCTTGATCAGGGCATACAAGACGTGGACGGAATCTATGTCAATGAAGAATTGGATGAGCTGTGGATCTATGATTCCCCCGTCGTACAGCTTAGAACTTACTCCACCGGGGAACCGGTCCAAAAATATGATCCTTGCCAATGGTCTTACTCACCGTACCTGATATCCAACCGGGTTTCAATTCAGCCCCAGGCAAGCATGGTTGCCATTAGCCATAAAACGAAAGTACGGCTGGGGTAACGGACCGGAGGAAAGGAAGCACCCACCCCAAGCTTGGCTGCTGAAGGCGGGTTTTGCGCTTTCCAATTCTATTGGATATTTCCAATCAGAGCGCCTGCGTCAGACCGTGGAAACGTGCCGGCCGTCCATGTTCATTCAAAAATCAGATACCAAAATATCGCAGTTTCATCGCTGTTTTTATGAATGCCCCGATATAGATGAAAATCAAACCCGCCTATAACAAAGCCGCAGCTCCGGTAAAATTCGCATGCCTTCACATTGTTGCTCTGGGTTTCCAGCATGATTCCGGGCATTCCGCCGTTATGCGCCCACCGCTTGGCCTGTTCGATCAGTTTGCGGCCGATTCCGTACCCTCTATAGTTTTTGTCTACGGCTATGTCTTCGATAAGAGCATAGTTGTTCCAGTTCCGTTTCAATACGAGACGGCCGACTGCCTGATTATCCAAGCAAGCCAAATACACGATTTGATCGGGGTTACCGATGTAGTCCGAGTAGTTTTCTTCCTCCGCGTCTTTAAATTGCGGATCCGAATAACTTTTTGTATAGCCGGGGATTTTGTTCACTGTGAAATCGATTTGCCTGCCAGTCAGGGACAAGCTGAGGGTGGAATCTACGGTAAAACTGTCGTCGATATCTTGCCAGGCATCTTCATCTGCCGTCGAGAGTTCCCGAATCACAATATTCATACAAATCCTCCTAATTCTTTACGTTGGGGCATACCTGGCGAGAGCATGGCGGGAAAGACGGGCCGCGAACTTCCCTGCTTGACGGGCAACCTGCCGCCGTCTCCAAGCCTTAGCGATGGACGGAGCAGCGGTAGCAGGCCACTTCCAATGACACCAGCCATTTTAATAATAATTGTCTTGACCCCTTTTTCACAATAGATTTACAATTAAAGGGTGATATCCATTATTTAAGGAGGGGTAACCATGTCGAAGGTAGCAGTCGTAACCGGATCGGCGGGCGGCTTGGGCAAAGGAATTGCACGGCGTCTGGCAAAGGATGGCTTCAAAATCGTACTCCACGATATCAATGAAGAACTGTTGCAAAGCGCACTGAAAGAATTCGAAGCAGACGGTTATGAAGTTCTGGCCGTCGCTGGAGACGTGTCCAAGCGCGAGGACCAGTTCAACCTGGTAAGCAAGGCGGTGGAGCGGTTCGGACGTTTGGATGTATTCGTAAACAATGCGGGGATTGACGCGGTTTCGCCGTTTCTGGAAATCGACGAGAAGCAGTTGAACAAGCTGTTTTCGATCAATGTAAACGGCGTCGTTTTCGGAACGCAGGCTGCAGCGGAACAGTTTATCAAACAGCAATCCAAAGGCAAGGTAATCAACGCCTGCAGCATCGCCGGACATGAAGCTTACGAAATGCTGAGCACCTATTCCGCGACCAAGCATGCGGTCAAGGCTTTCACCCATGCGGCGGCCAAAGAATTGGCCAAGCACCAGATTACGGTAAATGCGTACTGCCCCGGTGTTGCTAAAACTAAGATGTGGGATCGCATCGATGAAGAGATGGTCAAATACAACGACAACCTGAAGCCGGGCGAAGCCTTCGAGAAGTTCTCCAGCGCGATTGCCCTAGGACGCTACCAGACACCGGAGGACGTAGCCAATCTGGTGTCCTTCCTTGCCTCGGACGATGCCGACTATATTACCGGCCAGGCCATTCTGACGGACGGCGGGCTGGTGTATCGTTGAGACGGCTCCGGCGTATGGATCAAATTTAAAAGGGGAGAGGCCCGTGTGAAGACGCGGGCTTCTTCCCTTTTAAAATCTTAAGCCTCTTCTCCCGTCGCAATCGGATTCTCCTCATAGCTAATCCAATCGCTCCAGCTTCCCGCGTACAGCTTCACCTGCGGATAGCCGAGCTTGTGCAAGGCCAGCACGTTGGGGCAGGCGCTGACGCCGGAGCCGCAGTACACGATAACCTCGCGTCCGGCATCCAGCGCATCGGTTACCGGAGCGAGCTGATCTTTGAGCTGTTCGCCGCTTTTCCAGGCTCCGCGCTCGTCGAGCAGCTCCTTCCAGAAGCGGTTGATCGCGCCGGGGATATGCCCGGCCTTGGCGTCCAGCGGCTCGGTGCGGCCGGCGTAGCGGTCGGCGGCGCGCGAGTCGACGAGCACGGTGCCGGGATCGCCGAGCGCCCGGCGAACGTCCTCCACGCCGGCCAGCATGTCCGGCCGGAGGGTAGGGGCGAAGGCGGCGGGAACGACGGTCCGCCGCTCATCGGTGACCGGGTAGCCGCCGGCCTGCCAGGCGGCAAATCCCTCGTCCATGACGTAGACTTCGTCATGGCCCAACCAGCGCAGCAGCCACCACAACCGGGCGGCGTTCAAGCCCCCTTGGTCGTCGTACGCGACGACCCGGGAGGCATTGCCGATCCCCGCCCGGCCCAGCCGCTGCGCGAGCGCTTCCGGGGCAGGCAGCGGATGCCGCCCGCCGTGCGCGCCTGCCGGTGCCGAGAGATCTTCCTCGAGATCGAGAAAGACGGCACCGGGAATATGGGCGGCGGCGTAAGCTTCGCGCCCCGCCTGCGGATGGCCGAGCTCAAAGCGGCAATCGACAATGACGAGGTCGGGTTCGTACATGCGGGCAAGGCCCCACTGTTTGGATACGATCGGTTGGATCAAAGGCGACGGATTCATCTTGAATAACCTCCTTTATTTGCGAATCTCGAAAAACTGGCAATCCCGGCGCGGGTGGTAGGTAATGTCGCTGACACCGGATTGGGTAATGATCGTCTCTTCGGTAAAGCGAATAATGTGCGTGTTGTTTTCGACGAGATGGTCGTCCCGGAAAACCCTGACGCGCTGCTTCCGGTCAAGGGCTTCCTGAAAGTCGGCGTCCGTCAACAACTCTCTTGTTATCGGCATATGTAAGGCTCCTTTTAAACGGGAGATAGCTAATCCATTTCATTGTACCCTGATCTGTCTGCCGGGGAAAGCCGGACCGGAATATCGTCGTTTTTCGTTGCCAAATTTGATTGAGGATATTTCGCCGTTTCGCTATAATATAGGGGTTTGCGATTCGCATTATGAACGGATTTAGACTAATCATGGAAGCAGGGAACTGCCAGTATGAATTCGAATGCCAAATTGTCGGCGAAATACGAAATCCTCTACATCATCGGAATCATCGCCATTTCTTTCTCTTCGATTTTTGTCCGCTGGTCAAGCGTTGACGTGTCGGTGATTGCGATGTACCGCTTGTATTTGACCAATTTGCTGATGCTCCCGTTGCTGTGGAAATACCGCGGGGAAATATTCCGGCTAAGCGCCAAGCAATGGGCGCAGCTGCTGTTTTCCGGCTGTATGCTGGGGCTGCATTTTTTGCTGTGGATGCAGTCGCTCCGGTTGACCACCGTCGCCAGTTCTACCGTTATCTTGACGTTGGAGCCGATCCTGGTCATGGTCGGTTCTTTTTTCCTGTTTGGCGCAAAAATCAACAAGGCGATGATGGTCGGCATCGGCATGGCGCTCATCGGTTCAATCGCCATCGGTTCCGGGGATTTTTCGCTGTCCGGGCAAGCGGCGGCCGGCGATTTGCTGTCCCTGCTCGGGACGATCGCCGTCGCCATCCACATGCTGGCCGGCAAGCAGCTCTTGAAGCATATCAGCGCTTTTGTCTACAATTTTCTGGTGTTTGCTGTCGCGGCAACTTCGCTGGCGGTGTATAACGCCATCTGCGGGCTGCCGTTTACCGGATATGCTCCGCGGGAATGGGGGATTTTTTTGCTGCTCGCCATAGTCCCCACTTTGTTTGGGCATTATCTGTTCAACTGGCTGATGAAATATCTCAGCGCCTCGGCCGTATCGATGGCTGTGCTCGGCGAACCGGTATTCGCTTCGCTGCTCGCCTGGCTGCTGTTGAAGGAAAGCCTGTCAGCGCTGCAGCTTTCGGCGGGGGCGCTGATCCTATGCGGGGTGTGGATTTTTATCAGGTACGGAAAAGAGACCACGAATCCCGAGCGCAAAAGCCCCAAGTCTTTATCGGCGGCGGGGGACGGGAGAAAAGCGGGCTGACCGGGAGAGATTGGCTGAGCGCAAGGCCAGCCGGATGACCGAAGGCAAGTCGAAGGATCGAAGGCAAGGGAGAATTCATGACGGTGGTATCCTCGGCGTTGCGTTGCATTCTAATAGACGGATTCCGTGGCGGAATCAGGCTTTCTATGGAGGTGGCAGCAACCCCGGGAGCAAAGCGCTGACGCCAAGCTGCCCGGGGCTGAGACGTGGGACTTGACATAATGCGGAGCGGGGGAAGGCCACTTGGGCGTCCCCCCGCTTTTTATGTACGCCCAGCATGGGCGTCATCTATAGGGTGAAAGTCCCGAGCGGGGGCTGGCGAGCGCCTACCGCTAGCCAAGGGCAAGGGTGTCCATCGCGAGGTGGAATCTGAAGGAAGCCGGAGGCAAAAGCACGGGCCAAGGTACACAAACTGGATTTGAGGCAGGATGAACCGGATGAGCTGCCATAACACAGCGAAATCCAAAGCCGCCAAGGATCACTCCTGTAAACTCCAGTGGTCGTGGGCGGAAAGATGACGTTCTTATCTGGGGAGGCCTGCGGGAGAAAAAAAAAATGCGAAGTCACTTCGTAACCGCAACCGAGAGGCTGCGCTGAACCCGCAGGAGTCAGCAGAGGCCATAGTACGCAAGTACGGGACGCCGGAAAGCGGAAGGGCCGAACCGAAAGGAGAGAGGAAACCGATGCGTTCGCGTGAAGAGCAAAGACAGCCGAATATCCCAAAAGGGAGCTGCCAACAAAGAGAAGCGGTGAAGCCGTCAGGGTATGTTGGAGCGCCGAGTTCTTCATCGGCACAAATCGATCCTTCCTCTCACGAGGCAAGTAACGACTTGTTGGAGCGAATGCTCGAAGGGGAGAACCTCAGGCTCGCCTATAAGCGAGTGGTACAAAACGGAGGTGCCCCCGGTGTAGACCGAGTAACGGTAGCGGGGCTACAGGCTTACCTGAACACACGCTGGGAAACGGTGAAAGATGAACTCCTAACGGGAACGTACAGACCGATACCTGTCAGACGGGTGAAAATCCCCAAACCCGGAGGCGGTGTAAGGCTGCTCGGTATCCCGACCGTGATGGACCGCTTCCTCCAACAAGCACTTCTGCAAGTGATGAACCCGATTTTCGATGCCCCCTTCTCTTGGTACAGCTACGGCTTTAGACCGGGGAAGAGAGCACACGATGCCGTGAAGCAAGCCCAGCGATATATCCAAAGCGGTCTGCGATGGGTCGTAGATATGGATTTGGAAAAGTTCTTTGACCGGGTGAACCACGACATTCTCATGGCAAGAGTGGCAAGGAGAGTGACAGACAAGCGAGTCTTGAAGCTGATTCGGGCCTACTTGGAAGCCGGAATGATGGAAGGTGGCATCTGCCAGAAGACGGACGAGGGAACTCCGCAAGGCGGTCCGCTAAGTCCGCTTCTGGCAAACATCTTACTCGATGATTTGGATAAAGAACTGACAAAGAGGGGGCTGCGGTTTGTTCGTTACGCGGACGACTGCAACATCTTTGTAGCGAGCAGGCGAGCAGGTGAACGAGTCATGGAATCGGTCACACGATTTGTGGAAGGAAAGTTGAAACTGAAAGTGAATCGGGACAAAAGTGCAGTGGACAGGCCATGGAACCGGAAGTTTCTTGGCTTTAGTTTCCTGTCGAATAAACAGGCGACGATTCGATTGGCTCCCAAGACAATCTCTCGATTTAAAGAGAAGATCCGGGAGTTGACAAACCGTACCCAATCAGTCTCCATGGAGGAACGTATATCTAGACTGAACCGTTACCTCATGGGATGGATTGGATATTTCCGAATCGCATCGGCGAAGAGCCACTGTGAAAGATTCGACCAGTGGATTCGAAGAAGACTTCGAATGTGCCTATGGAAACAATGGAAGCGGGTACGCACCCGAATTCGTGAACTTCGGGCACTCGGAGTCCCAGAATGGGCCTGCTATGTTATGGCAAACTCCCGCCGGGGTGCATGGGAAATGTCTCGAAACACAAATAACGCCCTTCCGACTTCCTACTGGGAAGTGAAAGGGCTGAAGAGTTTGCTTTCTCGTTACCTGGAGCTTTGTTAACCTTTTGGAACCGCCGTATGCGGACCCGCATGTACGGTGGTGTGAGAGGACGGGGGTTAGTCACCCTCTCCTACTCGATTTTCCTTGGTTGCTGGCGATAATCATATCGACGAACAGGCCGATTTGTTCCTTGACGGCGATCGGGTCGTAGCGGTAAAACGTGTCGAAGTCATTGTAAAAGACTTTGTTGTTTTTGATCGCGTCGATGTTTTTCCAAACCGGGGAGGCTTTCAGGTTGTTCAGCGCTTCGCCGGTTTTGTCCGGGTCATAAGTCGTCAGGAACATGTAATCGGCGGCATATTCCGGCAGCGCCTCCAGCGACAGCTGGAAGGTAGATTCCTTCGGATCCCACTTTTCCGGCCCTTTGAGCTGCAGAGCGTTATACAGCGCTTGGCCTCCGCGCCCGGCGTTGTCCCCGAAAATCCACAGCTCGCCTTTGTTGGTCAGCTCATAGATCCCAAACGTGTCGTCCTCTTTAACGACGCCTTTCAGCTTTTCCCGGCCTTCGGCGGCCTTTTGGTCATAGTCGGCCAGGAAAGCTTTGGCTTTCTCGGGTTCGCCTACGATGTCGCCGAACGTTTCCACGGTGTTGTAGATGTCCGTGGTCGTACCGTAAGGAAGGTACAGCGTCGGCGCGATTTTGGACAGCTCATCGTAATTTTTGTCGTACATCACCACGATTAAATCGGGCGCAAGCTCGAGCGTTTTTTCCAAATTGACGGGGTTTGCCCCGACATCCTCGGTATTCGCCAGCAGGTCCTTGAGGAACGGATTGTTGAAGGCGTCCGGTTCGGCGCCCACCACGTTGCCGCCCACGGCCAACAGCTCCCCGGCGTAGTAGTCGGTCACGATCCGCTGCGGCTTCACCGGAATTTCGACCGGTCCCTTGACCGTATCGTAAGTACGGGTCTCGGCAGCGGCTTTTCCACCTGTATTTTGCCCGGCGGCGTTCGTATTTCCGGCCGCCTGATTGGCGCCGCCGCAAGCGGTTAATAGGATCGTTAACGCAAAAGCGCACGCGGTGATCGAAAATATCTTCTTTTTCTTGTACATATGAGCCTCCCTCTTATCCAACAGCAACATTTTCTAATCAAAAAAGATAATGATAATCATTATCACCAAATGATCTGAAAAAATCATAGCAACATCCATTTTTTCTGTCAATACGGAAGTGGTGAAATTTCCGCCGCAACGGCCGAAATATTCTATATATAAGGCGTAAGGCGGCGCCCGGGCGAACGAACCGGATGCTAAGTCTGGAGAAGGAGAGGAGTTTCTACCGGATGTTAAGGAAAATCGCCGAAATATTGAAGGAACTGCTGGTTTTAATCATCGCTTTAACAGGTATCGCAGTGACGGTATATATGCAATACCGGTGGGATTCATTTGGCCACAGGCAGCGGGCGCTAATTGAGGAGGGGGATGCCGAGCTTGCGGCAAGCGCTTTTGATTCCGCTTTAACTTTGTACGACAGAGCGTTGGAAATAAACCCGCATAATGCAGAGGCCTTGAAAAAAAAGAAACGGTCCGAGGAGGTCATCCGCGCCGCGGATTCATTGGTCCGCAAAGGAGAAGAAGCGATGCGGTTAGGGCAGTTGGATGAGGCGTACGATTATTTTGTACAGGCTAAAAAACTGTTTCCCTTGAATCCTAACGACGGTTATCAAAGGAATCTAAGCGTTTTTGAAAAAGATTGGGTACGCACCTACTTGGACGCTCTGCAGCAATTGGATGAGAATTGGACGGCAATCAACTTGCGTCTGCAGAAGGGGGAAACCGCAACCTCGGAAAGTGTAATGAACGACATTGCGGATATGTACCCTTTGGCGCAAGCGGCTTATCGGGCATCTAGCGGCGAAAGCAAGCTGAAATCCCCCGAAGGGATCGAATTCTATGAGGAAAAACGGACGATGATTAAACAGTTGACCGGCAACATCGTACGCTACGGCATATTTCCCGAAAATCCGAACGAAGGCTTGGCGGAGAAGGACGAATTTATCCGGAACGTACAAAATAAATACCAGGCATTTCTGGAAAGGTTGGCCGCTCGCAAGGCGTGGCTCCGAGAAAGGCATCCCGATATTTATAAATAAGGCCAAGAAGCCGGCCCTCCGCAAGGAGTTGATCGCGTTAAGGACGGGCTTCGGATTATTTTAAAGGGTGATTCCAGTCAATGGAGGGAATTGCCCCGGAAATGTTCAACAGGCTGCGGGCGTAAGCAAGCTGCAGTGAGTCCCCGTTCCGTTGAGGGAAATAAAAGCAGGCTCCCGCGATACACGCGGCAAAAAAATCGGACCAGCCGGTGTAATTGGTTTGAGCCATTTTGGCGGCTTCAAGGCAGTCCCCGTTGGCCTCGGATTCCTTTAGCCAGCGCCTCCGAGCGCCCGCTCTGGACAGCGCCGTCAGCAGGGCGAAATCAAAGGCCGCAATGTTGGCCGGAGGGTGGATGTGCATCCACTGGTTTACGCACTTCAGCTTATGCTCCGTTTCGCCGTCCTCCCGGAAGCTCGCCAAAAGCTGCCTGCGGACCGCCGCCGACATGGTGGATATCCGCTGCGACAATTCGTTGAATTCACAGCGGTGTCCTTCATAAAACAGCCACCTGAGCTTGGTCTCAAAACCGGCTTTATCGTGAATCCCGAGAAACGACAGCCATTCCTTCAGCCGGGCCCTTGGGCAAACGTCCAGTTCATGGCAGCCGCAGAGCTGACGGTATGGCTCCGGTCCGGCGGCGAACAACGGGTACGTCATAAAATGGTAAAAAATAGTTTGATTCAAACGGGCTTTTCCCAACATGAGCATAAGTCCTTTCAGGTTCAGGATTGGCGCATCCGGCGAATTCCGCGGATTTTCCGGTATTCGAAAGCAAGCCGGTATACACTGTAAATCCACAACACCGCCAGAAAACCGAAAAGCATCAGGTTTGGTGCGATAACGGGGGAAGCTGTCTGCGGGCCGGCGACTTCCAAATAAAATGGCTGGAATTCCGGCAAAGCTTCCGCACCGGACAGCGAAGCGCTCCCGAGGTCGAAACGGTAGCTTTCGAGCAGCGCCCCCAGGGAATCGTCATCGAAGGACGGTTTCCATAGCAGCATTTTCAGCACCGCGGCTTGCAGCTCGGGCTCCAGTTCACGAACGTAACCCTTCAGGTTCTCCAACGCCGCATCATCCGGCGCTTTTGCCGCTAAACCCACCGCAAGGATCAAAGGCTTGCCGAGAAATTCCCCAAGGTATACAGTGTATTCCGGATCGCCATAGTCCATGTAATGGACGTAGGCATAATCTTCGTTCTGGAAAGCATAATCCTCGTCGCTGCGGGCATACATCCCCAGATTTAAATCTCTGATATTGCTGACCTCGAGTTGCACATAACGTTTTCCGTCCAGCGTTTCCGCATCCGGCAATCCGTTCATGATGACCGGCGTGCCGGCATGAGCCGCGGCCCAATAATACAGCAAGCAGCCTAGCAGCGACAAGGCGGTCAGGACCGAAACGGACAAATATAGCAGTACGTGGCGGTTTAAATAAAATCTCCATGAGTTGTTGCGGGAACCGGATATGCTCGCTTCGGTCAACCGGTCCGCCGCCCGCCCGTCCAAGTCGTTGATTTGCACGGCCTGCCGGAAGGATTCCGCAGCGCTGCCGCGGTCTCCGAGCATTTGATGAGCGATTCCTTGCAAAATGAGGGCTTCGTTATGGTTTGGCCAGCGGGACAGAATAAACCGGCATTCTTCAATCATCCGCTCCGGCTGGTTTGTTAACCGCCAAATTCGGATACGGTACAGATAGCCGTCGATCTCGTCCGGGACCAACTCGATCAGGCGGTCAAAATAGGCCAGCGCCTTTTGCGTGTCATCTATGCGCAGATATCGTTCTCCAAGCAGACGCAGCAAATCGGGATCATCCGCAAAAATGTCATGCGCCTGCTTCAGAAATTTCAACGCCGTTTTTAACTCGTTTCTCGCCAGGGCGTGCCGCCCTTCATCGCGAAGAAATAAAAAGCGGTCGATATCGATGCCTTCCGCCCGGAGCAGGAATTCATAGCGCAGTCCCGGCTCTTGAAGCTGCCGGATGTAATAGCTCAGGAACGAATCGGCGAAGTAGCCGCGCTCATACTGCGCCGCTTCCCGCAAGTTTTCCGCCCAGCCGAAGCTGTTTTCGAGCAGCCTCCACACCTCGGGAGGCAGAAACCTGCGCGTTTGCAGAAGCTCCAGCAATCGTCTGCCGATCACCTGCTTGGCCTCCATATTCCACATGATGTCGGAATCGAGCAGTTCCAGCCATTTCGCGGTCGATATCCGCGACGGAAAATCATCGTACAATACGGCGGCGCTGGCGATAAAATCTTCGACCGTTAGCGGCCCGTCCGGCACGGGGTGCGGGTTCCCCGGGAGTTCCTGGTGCAGCCGGGGCGGAGGGAGCACAGGCTCCGGCGCATCGCCAGGCGCATCGGCTTCTTCGTATTCAGACGGCGGCCAAAGCCGGATCCGGGGAGGAGCGGCCGTTTGCTCCGTTGCCGGAGTTTCCCGCCGCGGCAGCCCGGCTTCCGCCGGCCTGGCTTGATCCGTCCGGGCATCCGCAGTTTCCGCGCTTGCCGCCGCTTCCCCGGCTATTCGCAGGGCATGCTTCTTGGCGTAGGATACGGCGGCGTCAAACGCTTCCCGTAAAGCCTGGTACCCCTCGGGGTCGTCCTCGGGATGATGCTTTTTCAATTGCTTGGCGTACGCCCGCTTGATAAGTTTGATATCTTCCGTGCGGCCGATGCCGAGCCTTTCCCAAATGGTCATTAAAACTCGGTCCACCTTTCCAGCGAGTCAAGCTTCTGCTTGAAGATGGCGGCTTTCTTCTTGATTTCCTGTTCGTTCTGCGAGGCGAGCGCCCGCTCGAATTCAAAGATCAGACTGGCGATGTACTCGCGTTTGTCGTTTAGGGACTCCTCATACAGCCGTTCGCCGCGGGCGAGCAGCAGGCGGTTTTCGCTGCGGTCGCGCGGATGGATTTTCAGATGCTTCAGCTCTTCGAGCCGGGCTTTGATCTGTTCCGGGGAAGTTTGGCCCGGATTTTTTTCGATAATCATCGTTTTTTTCTCGCCGGTGCTTATTACCGTGACTTCTACCTCAAGCACCCCATTGATGTCGTAGGTGTAGCGAACGTCGATCTTCTCTTTCTCTTTTGGCGCGGCAGGGACCTCGATCACGAGATCGCCCAGGTGCACGTTGTTCTCTACCTTGCGGCTTTCCCCTTGATAAATGCCGACGTTCATACGCGTTTGATTATCCCGAATGGTGCACAGACGATCCACCTTGCTGACGGGAATCGGTGTATTGCGCTCGATGATGGGAAGGAAATGTCCGCTCTCGTAAACATCGTCTTTAATTTCCACCGCTATATCGGTTCCCAGCGTAAACGGGCAGACGTCGGTCAGGATCATTTCCTGCAGGCTGGCGTCGCGGTCTTTCAAGGCCACCTGGATGGCGGCGCCCAAAGCGACCGCTTCGTCCGGATTGATCTGTGAAAAGGGAAGTCTTCCGAACATTTTGCTGACGATCGATTTGATAATCGGCATCCGGGTCGCTCCCCCGATCAGGATGACGGCGTCGAGGTCCTGCGGCGTCAGCGACGCATCGCGAAGCGCCCGTTCAATCGGGTTCCGCAGGCGTAGGAGCAGCTGCGCGGCGAGCTGTTCGAATTGGCTGCGGTTCACGGTGAGCTGCAAGGTTTGGCCTTCGCGCATGAACACCATCTCCCCCGCATTTTCATTGCCTAGAACGAGCTTGCACAGCTCCGCCTGTTTGATGAGCGCCGTCTTTTCTTTGGTCGGCAGGTTGGCGTAATCAATCCCGTGGGTCTCCACAAAATGGGATAGCAGCAGTCCGGTAAAATCCTCGCCGCCAAGATAATTGTCTCCGGCGATCGACTGCACTTGCATCACGCCTTCAAACAGCTCCAGCACGGATACGTCAAACGTTCCGCCGCCCAGGTCGAAAACGAGGAACCTTGTATCCGATTCCTGCTGGTGCAAGCCGTAAGAAATCGCCGCTGCGGTAGGCTCGCTGATGAGCCGCTCCACATGCAATCCGGCCAAAGCCGCCGCGCGCAAAGTCGCTTTCCGCTGCGCATCGTTAAAATAAGCGGGCACGCTGATCACGGCCTCTTCCACCGCTTCGCCCAAATAGGCTTCGGCGTCTTCTTTTAAAGCGCGCAATATAAAAGAGGACAAATCCTCGGGAGAAAAGGGGTGCTCCCCAAGCTGATACGTTTTGTCGGTTCCCATATAACGTTTGAATGTGGAGGCCGTGAGATGGGGATGCGTGATCATGCGCTCTTTGGCGATTTGACCTACCAAAACTTCGTTGTTGTCGTCCAAGCTGACCACGGAAGGCGTCAAACGCTTGCCGAGCGAGTTGGGAATAATGACCGGACCATGCTCCGTCCAATAAGCTGCAAGGGAATTCGATGTTCCCAGGTCGATACCGATTTTTGCCATAATCATATACCTCGTATTTCGTTTTATATATACATTGTATCGGATTAGCGCGGGCGATTTTGAAATTGTTGAAAGTTTTCATTATGAAAATAACGGACTACTGTTAAACCGGGGAGAAGCTCCGTCGATAATAATAAGTTGCTGTCCCTAAAGACAGGTGAAAATTAAGGTGCCCGGTGGTGAAATGACGGTTTGAACATATGGAAAATCCTTGAGATCGATCCGACGCAGGATCAACCGCAAATTCGCAAGGCGTATGCCCGAATGCTAAAAAAATACCACCCGGAGGGATATCAGCGGCTAAGGGAAGCTTTCGACGAGGCGATGAAGCTGGCCAAACAAAAGGGAATTTTCCCGGACGATGAAGATACGGCGGAAAGGGAAGCGGAAGCTGCGGAAGAGGAAGACGAAGTTTGGGAAGAGGAGCGGACTTTACAGCCTTTAGAATTTCAGGTGTTTGAGAGGTTTGGGAGAGCGGGAGCAGCCGCCACTCGCGAAATCGTCCCCGGAGCTTGTCGCTGAATTTATAGAAGAGCTGGACGGCTTATACCTGAATTTCGCTTCCCGCTGCAATGTTGCCTTGTGGGTGGAGCTGCTAAGCGGCGACGTTCTTTGGCAGCCGGGGAACCAGGGCTTGTTGGGTGCCCGGGTGCTTGATTATTTGAATGAGCACTATTTTTTGCCCGAAGCGGTGTGGGGGCTGCTGGAAGATGCCTTCGGGTTGGAGGAGAGGTTTATTCACGATCCTTCCGGCTTCGGGGAGAGATGCCCTAAGGTTTGCGAATATGCCTTTAGGAGTTCACCTGCCGCTACATTGGGATACTCCAGCCTGAGCGAAGCGGATGGGATCGATGTTGAAGCTTATCTGCATGCCCGCGAAGATTTCGTGACGGCGATGCTGGCGAATGAGCCGGATAGCGCGCGTGAAGCGTTGGAACGGGCGCTTGATATTTATGACCGCGACGCGGAAATCCTCCGCCTGCAAATCGAGTTTTACCGCCGGACCGGTGAATTGGAGCGGGCTTTGTCGGCCTGCGACCTGTGGGTTAGCCAATTCGCCGGCGATGCGGAAGTGATCATTGTCCGCGTCTCCGTACTGCTGAACATGGGACGCCCGGATGAAGCGCGGGAAGAGCTTGAACGGATCAGGCCCGCAAGGCCCGATGATGCGGAAGTTCTGTCGTTGTTGGGGCGGTGCTATCTCCGGCTGGAGCAAATGGGTTCCGCCCGCGAGGTGTACGACCGGATGTTGCGGAATAATTCGAGGGATATCGAGGCAGTTGTAGGCCTGGCCAAAATCGATGCATACATAAGCGGGCTGCCGCGGTTCGGCAAGGGCCGCCGAAAGCAAATGCGGCAGTTGAAACAAGAGTGGGGCAAGCATTCGCTGCCGGGGTTTTTAAAGAAGCTGGCCATCTTTTTATGGCTGAGAAAAGGGATTGTTTTCTTCATCATTTTGCTGCATATATTATTACCGATTGCCTGGTACTCCAATATGGAGGTTTCCTTCCCGGAATACGTGAAGCGGGAGATCGTTCCGGCCGAACCGCCTTTGGTAACGGCGAAGGAAGAGCTGAAAAACGTTCCTCCCGGAAGCGCGGTTCGGCTGAAGCTGACAAACGCGTTTTGTACGCTATTGTTTTATGTTTATTATATTTGCGGTTTATCGTGTTGCTGTTCCGAAGCAAGCGTTACTTGATGTATAAATAAACGAAGGAACGGAGGAATACCGTGACGGCTACGGCTATAATTCCCAAAAAAGAATGGAAGTCGACCGCGAATACTATGCTGTCGATCGTCTCCGTAGGGGGAGTGGCGGATTACTATATTAACAATCCTGAGAAGAGGTACGCAGGCAAACTGTTCATCAAGAGAACCTTAGCTCAGTATGGAGTGGAAAACTCGGATCAACTGAAGGAAAGTTTGGAATGGCGGCTTTCAAAAGGGATACGCTATAAATTTGAACAAATATACCGGGGGCTGTGCCTGCAGGCCGAAACGGAGCGTATCCGAAAAATCGAAGCCGAGACGAATCCTCATGTGAAGCACAGGCTGGCCGTAGCCAATTATTACTTGCGGCGCATGCCGTCCGGCGGAGTGGGGGCATATGACTTTGCCATCGTGGCAATGCATAGTTTGGGCGGAGTAGGGGTGGGCTGGTTAACGGATGCTGAAGCGGGCGCTTACGTGGAGAAGGCCGTGAGGCTGACCCGGGAGCATTATTCCAACTGGCACGACTACTGCATCGGTTTTACCGTTGGATTGGAGTTTTTTAATTCCGCCGATCCAAGCTCCTTCAGTTACGTAGAAGATGGCATGAGACGTCTAAGAAGATTGCTCAATTTTAAAGACCAGCCCGTTTGTAAAGGAGAAGTTTTTCTAGTCTAAAGAGTGTCAAAGAGACGATCAAGGACCGTCCGGATTTCCGGGCGGTCCTCTTAGGTTCAAACTGAACCTCTGACGAAAATAGAGGTAATTTATGTCGTTATTTTGAGATATCCTTCCTCTAACGCAAATTAAAGGAAAATTTTTCCGTTATTTAGGATTTTATTCGGGAAAAGGTGGATGTTTGCCCTCATTTTTCTGAAATAGAGGTAAAAAATTCCCCTATTTCTGCTGTACTCCCTTCTTAGGTGAAAATAAGGACTTTTTTTACCGTTATTCCCAGGACCACCACAAAAACGCAGGCCGTTTTAGAGCTCCGCTCCATACGCTCTGAAATTTTATAATTTAGGAACGCAGGTTGGGAACGCCCCAGCGCAAAATCAGACCGGCATGAGTCAAGCCGCCGCCAAAGCCGTACAGGAGCATACGGTCGCCGTGTTTCAACCGGCCCGCATCGAGGCCGGCCTGCAGTGCGAGCGGGATGGACGCAGAGGACGTATTGCCCATGTCCTGTACGCTTTGCAGCGTTTTGCTAAGCGGGAGCGAGGCTTTCTCGCAGATCGACTCGACCATGCGCAGGTTGGCGCTGTGCGGAACGAACCAGTCGATATCGCCGCGTTCGAGGCCGGCCTGCTCCAGGATCTGTTCGATCCCGGCGGAAACGGTGCGCACCGCCCACTTGAACACTTCGCGGCCGTTTTGCACGAGTTTCCCGTTCCCCGCAAGCGCCACTCCGTCCATCTCGTCAGCCAGCCCGGAGCGGTAAACGTGGATGCCGCCGGCTCCGTTCGTGCCCATGACGTACGCCTCGAATCCGGGCTGCTCCGGGTCGTATTCCACGAGGGCGGCGCCGGCGCCGTCTCCGAACAAAATGCAGGTTGTGCGGTCGCTGTAGTCGGTAATTTTGGACATCGTTTCTCCGGCGACGACAAGGATTTTTTTATGCAGCCCCGAACTGATCAAGCCATTGGCCATATGCAGGGCGTAGGTGAAGCCGGCGCAGGTCGCGTTGAGGTCGATCGCCCCGGCGCCTTCCATGCCGAAATGCTTCTGGACCCGGCAGGATACCGTCGGAAACGAATAATCGGGCGTCGTTGTGGCGGCGATGATGAAATCGACATCGTCCAGGGATGCACCGTAAGTTTCCCGCAGCCGTTCGGCGGCGCGAATGCACAAGTGCGAGGTAAAAACATCGTCGGCGGCGATATGGCGCTCCTTGATGCCCGTGCGTTGCACGATCCATTCATCGCTGGTGTCCACCATCCGCTCCAGGTCTTCATTGGTTAGGATCCGGTCGGGAACATACGAACCAAACGCGGTGATGCGGGCTTTCGATACGATTGACAAACGAATCACTCCTTCGAGATGTGGTTTTGTGGTTTTGTGGTATTAGTATCAAGTATTGGTATCAAGTATTAGTACCAAGTATTAAATTGAGTATAGCAGGTTTCTTTTCATTTTCCAATCGTTTTGCTGTCCACCGTTTGGATTTTAGTAGTTTGGCTTCACGGAAGCCTAAGATATACGGACGATTTTAACAGTCTTTCCGGAAGGTGGTTAAACCTCGGCTGCTATACGGAACGGTGCATGCACCGCAGCAAAAATGGTCAAAATTTGACCTTAATGAAGTAAAATAATCCCGCTGTTTGTAAGCGCGATCATGATATGCTTGAGAAGCAAACCGGTCAATACTACAACCAGTTGAGAGGAAAGGGAGAGCCTGATGAGTTCCGACAAAGAATACGTTAAAATCGCCCAGGACGTGATTAAAGGGCTTGGAGGAGAAGACAATATTATTTCCATGGCCCATTGCGCCACACGGCTGCGCCTGATCGTCAAAGACAGGGATATTATCGACGATGAGTTCATTGAAAATATCGACAAGGCCAAGGGTGTGTTTTTTACATCCGGGCAATATCAGATTATTTTCGGCACCGGTATTGTGAAGCGATGATCGGACAGAATGTATCCGCCACCTCCAAAGCAGAGCTGAAGGAAAAGGCCTCGGCCCAGGATGATAACTTTTTCAAAAGAATGCTCCGGATTTTCGGCGACGTATTCGTCCCGATTATCCCGGCATTGGTAGCTACAGGGTTGTTCATGGGGGTTAGAGGGCTGGTCACGCAGCCGGCGCTGCTTCAATTATTTGGCCTTACCCCCGAGAATATTTCGGCGGATTTCTTGCTGATTACGCAAATATTGACCGATACCGCCTTCGCCTTTTTACCGGTGCTGGTCTGCTGGTCGGCATTCAGGGTGTTCGGCGGGTCCCCGTTGTTGGGGATATTGCTCGGATTAATGCTGGTCAGCCCTTCGCTGCCAACGTCCTGGGATGTCGCCCAGCATGTTAAGGAGCCGATGGTATTTTTTGGATTCATTAAAGTCGCCGGTTATCAAGGTTCGGTACTTCCGGCCTTCATTCTGGGGGTCGTGGGGGCGCTGTTGGAAAAGAGAATCAGAAAATGGGTCCCCGAAGCCCTGGATCTGATTTTAACGCCGTTTTTAACCTTGCTGGTCAGTTTAGTGCTGGGCTTGTTCGTGATCGGCCCTATTTTTCACGAGGTTGAGGTGCTTATATTGGCGGGGGTTACGGCGATTTTGAAATTGCCGTTTGGCATCGGCGGCTTGATTTACGGCGGCATCAATCAGCTTATTGTCATTACCGGACTGCACCACGCTTTGAATTTGATAGAAATCCAGATGCTGGTGGACAGCGGCTGGAATATCGTTAACCCGATCAGCTCGGCGTCGATTTGCGCGCAGGCTGGGGCAGCGTTGGCTGTCGGTCTGAAAGCCAAAAGTTTAAAAACCAAATCCATCGCCTATCCATCCTCCTTATCCGCGTTATTGGGGATTACGGAACCGGCTATCTTCGGGGTGAATATCCGCTACGGCAAGCCGTTCCTGATGGCGTTGATCGGCGGAGCGGCCGGCGGATTTTTCGCCCGGATATTCAACGTCCAGGCGACAGGCATGTCGATTACGGCCATCCCGGGGATGTTATTGTATCTGAACAATCAAATCATTCCGTATATCGCCGTCTGCATCATCGGCTTTGCGGTGGCCTTTGGCCTCACTTGGTTCTTTGGGTTTAAAGAGAGAACGGACAACAAATAAAACTTCTGTGGAGAGAAACAATGGATGACAAATTACTGCGCGAAAAACTGGACTGCCTTTCGGTTCAAGAGAAAATCGGCCAGTTGGTCCAACTGACCGGCGACTTTTTTGAAGGCGATATCGATACGGTCGTGACGGGGCCGCTGAAAAAATTAGGGCTAAATCCAAGTTACAATGTTTACAATACCGGCTCCATCTTGAACGTCACCGATCCGGAAAAAATGATCCGGCTGCAAACGAAGTATTTGGAACATTCGGCTCACCAAATTCCGCTGCTGTTTATGGCGGATATTATCTACGGATACCGGACCATTTTCCCGATTCCGCTGGCTCAAGCGTGCAGCTGGAACTTTGAGCAAATCGAGCGCGCCGCTGCGATCGCGGCCCGGGAGTGCTACGAAGAGGGCCTTCACGTGACCTTTTCGCCGATGGTGGATATCGTCAGAGACCCCCGCTGGGGGCGGGTGATGGAATCGCCCGGCGAGGATACTTTACTGGCGCGGAAATATGCGGAAAGCACGGTGGCGGGAATTCAGGGAAGGAATGCGCGGAGCGGCGCCATCCCGGCCGATAAAATCGCCGCCTGCGTCAAGCATTTTGCCGCTTACGGGGCGCCTGTCGCCGGGCGGGAGTACAATGCGGTGGATATGTCCGAGCATACGCTCAGGGAATATTATTTGCCGGGTTATCAAGCCGCCATCGAAGCCGGGGCCAAGCTGGTGATGACCGCTTTCAACACCTTGAACGGCGTTCCGGCGACCGGGAACGAATGGCTTAATCGCGACGTGCTCCGGCGGGAGATGAATTTTGACGGTGTGCTGATCTCGGATTACGCCGCGATCGAAGAGCTGATCATGCACGGTTACGCCGAAGATGAAGCTGCCGCCGCCAGGCTGGCCCTGCTGGCCGGCGTCGATGTGGATATGAAGACGGCGGTATACGCCAATCAGCTGGAGCAGGTCATTTCCGGCAATGAGCATTTGCTGGAGCTTTTGAATGAGGCTGTATACCGTGTTTTAAAACTGAAAAACGACCTGGGGTTGTTCGAGGACCCGTTCCGCGGTTTGCAGGAAACCGTGCGGCGGGGGAGCAGCAGCATTCTGTCGGATGAGCATAAAGAGGCTGCGCTGTCTTTGGCGGAAGAATCCGTCGTCTTGCTGAAAAATGAACATGAGCTGTTGCCGCTGTCGCCTCAAACTAAGATCGCGGTAATCGGTCCTTACGCGGAAGAAAACTCCACCTTGGGCATATGGGCGATTAAAGGGGACGAGGCGGATACCGTCAACTTGAAAACGGGGCTGCTAAAGCATGCCGATCCCGCCCGGCTTTCGGTCTGCCGCGGGGCGTACATGGTCCCCCTTGATGAACGGGAAGCCCTTGGCAAATATGCGGACAAGCTGCCGGCCGAAACGGCCGGGGAGGAGGAATTGCTGCAGGAAGCGATCCGGAATGCAAACGAAGCGGACGTCATCGTTCTCGCCTTGGGAGAAAGCATTTATCAGAGCGGGGAAGGCGGCTCGCGCACGAACCCGGCGCTTCCCGAACCGCAGTTGAAACTGTTTCGCGAATTAAGCGGGCTGGGCAAGCCGCTCGCCGTAATCGTCTATAGCGGCAGACCTTTGATTCTTACCGAAGTTGCCGAGACAGCCGATGCCTTGATCCAGGCCTGGTATCCGGGGACGATGGGCGGGGAAGCGCTGGCTAACTTATTGTACGGCCAAGCCAATCCGTCCGGGAAACTGGCGATGACGTTTCCCCGCAGCGTCGGGCAGATTCCCGTTTATTACAATGAGCTTAATACGGGCCGGCCAAATTTGCCGGAAAACGGCTCATACCGGTTTGCGTCCCGATATATCGATGAAGCGAACGAGCCGCTGTATCCGTTTGGTTACGGTAAATCTTATACCACGTTCACATACAGCCTTTTGTCCGTGAGCCGGAAGGAAATGAGAAGAAATGAGTCGATCGAGATCAGCGTCGCTGTCTCCAACACCGGGATGTATGACGGCAAAGAAACGGTCCAATTGTACATTCGCGATAAGTTCGCCAGCGTGGCAAGGCCGGTGAAGGTATTGAAAGACTTCCAAAAGATCTTCCTGCGCAGCGGCGAGACCGGGACGGTTCAATTTACGATCCGCGAAGAGCTGCTTAAATTTTACGGAAGCAACATGGAGTGCAAGAGCGAGCCGGGTGAGTTTGAAGTTTATATCGGGGCAAGCTCGCAGGACATTTCCTTGAGTTTTAGTTTTGTTTTATCCGGAGGAGGAACATGAATAGAAGCGATGCTTATGACTTGAAATATCATATCACCCCGCCTCACGGGTTGTTAAACGACCCGAATGGGCTTGCTTTTTTCAACGGTCAATATCATGTGTTTTATCAGTGGAATCCGCACGGTACCGAACATAAAAATAAATGCTGGGGCCATATGGTTTCGGACGACCTGGTGAATTGGCGCAGGAAAAACGCCGCGCTGGAGCCTTCAGAATGGTATGACAAGGACGGCATTTATTCCGGCGGGAGTGTTGTTCATGATGGCAAGCTGTACCTCTTTTACACGGGAAATGTAATCCGGGACGACGGGGTGAAGGAAAGTTATCAGTGCGCGGCCGTTTCCGAAGACGGCGAGTATTTTCGCAAAATCGGCCCGTTGTTTGAACATCCCTCCGGCTATACGAGACATGTTCGGGACCCTAAAATATGGAGAGATCAAAGCGGAAGCTGGCGGCTCATTGTCGGCGCACAAACGGACGATTTAAGGGGTGACGCGCTGGTCTACAAATCCGCGGACTTGAGCGCTTGGACCTGCCAAGGCTCGTTTTTGGAACATGATCATAAGTTTGGCTACATGTGGGAATGCCCGGATGTCCTGCAATTTCCCGAAAATGATGTATTTGTGTTTTGTCCTCAGGGATTGCCGGAACAAGGAGAAAACTTTAGAAATCCTAATCAATCGGGATATATTGTCGGGAAAATAGCGGAGACAGGCAAATTCCACGGTGAGCTGGCCGATTTTCAAGAGCTCGATCGCGGATTTGATTTTTATGCACCGCAGTCGTTTAAGGTTGGCGATCGAATCATCCTGTTCGGCTGGATGAGCTCTATGGACGAGGAAACGGAGAAGGCCGTTCCGACCGTTCAGGAAGGCTGGATCCACACGCTGACCCTTCCCCGGGAAATCGTGCTGGCGGACGGCAGGCTTTACCAGAAGCCAATCCGGGAATTGCAAGGGTTAAGACAGGACGGCATGCAGGGGAATATCGGCAACAATGGAGTATGGCAGCTGCCTGCTTTGCAAGCGGAACTTATCATTAATTTTTCCAAGCTCAACGAAAATTTCCGAATGATGATCAGGGGCGCTGTGCAAATTGACTATGATCGGGAACAAAACAGTCTGACCGTCTGGAGAACCAACTGGGCGACCAGGCAGAGAGAGTACAGGAAAGCGGAATTAACTCATACCCTCGCGGAAATGCGGCTATTTATAGAAAGCTCAAGCCTGGAGATCTTTGTGAACGAGGGGGAAGAAGTATTTTCCCTGCGTTATTTCACGGAAGATGCCCAGCAGCGCGCCGTTCGGCTCGAGGCTGGCTGCAATGAAGGAAAAGTCAGCATTTATCGGTTGCAACAATGCGTAGATTAAGGAGAGATTCAATTGTTCCATTGGGGCCGAAATAAGAAAGCATTGGATTCGCTGGAGATCGCATCCCCCATTCCCGGCAAGGCGGTGGAACTGAAAGAGGTTCCCGACCCTGCTTTTGCCCAGGGGCACATGGGGGGAGGAGCGGCGATTGAGCCGGCGGAAGGCAAGGTATACGCTCCGTTCGAGGGAAAAATAGCCCATCTTATGGACAAAAGCAAGCACGCGGTGATCGTCGAGCATAGGAGCGGCGTGCAGGTGCTCATCCATGTCGGTATAGATACGGTGTCGTTAAAGGGCAACGGATTTACGGCACATGTGAGTACCGGCGCGAAGGTAAAGCAGGGGCAACTGCTGCTTGAATTCGATCAAGAAACCATTCGGGCCGCCGGTCTATCGCCGCTTAGTCCAGTCATTGTCCCGGACGGACCGGAAGCCGTGGCGAGGGTAGAAATTCACGTCGGACAGCAGGACGATGGCCATAACGGACCGTTAATGACGGTGTACTTGAAATCATAAATAAAGGGCCAAAGAAGGGCGCTCACTTTCCGCTTGCGGGATCGAGCGGCCTTCTTTATTATCTTAGGCCTATGGGATGAATTGTGGCTTGTCCGGGCAATTTACGATCAGTATAGTAGTAACTAACTAACCGATTGCTCATGGCCGGCAGATGAGGTGTCCGATGAAGAAGATATACGAACATATCGAAATCGACAGAAAAAAAATGATCAACCTGTTTATTTTTCAGGCCAGAGATACGGAAAGAGTCATTCCTATGCACTTCCACAGCAACATGGAGCTGATCTGCTGTTTAAGCGGAAATTTAAAGGTGTGGCATGAAGGGAAAATCACGGTTTTAGCGGAAAATGACGTGCTGTTCATCAACAGCAATGTCCCGCATTCCACGCAGAGCATCACGGAGAACCGGGTATTGGTGCTGCAATTTCCGGAAACCTTTTTCGCCCATGAACAAGTAAGCATTCAATTAAACACGCAAGAAGGACAAGATGAACCAACCGCGCTTTCCAAATTAAGGGAGCTGCTTATGGATATCTATGAGCTGCATTTTTCCCCGGGCAAATACGATTATATCCTTGAACAAAGCCGGATCATTGAGCTTAAATATTGGCTGGTTCGTCATTTTGGCCAAGCCGCGGATACTCCGCCGGAAATATTCAGCGAAAAGCAGCAAAAAATCAAGGCCATTATGGACTACATGAAAGAGCATTATGCCGAAAACATCAGTTTGGCCGAAACCGCGCGCATCTGCGGCTATTCCGAGGCTTATTTGTCGCGGATGTTTCATAAATACACCGGCCAGACATTTACCGAATACAAGCAGATCCTTTGTTTGGAGAAAGCCATTGATTTATTGGAAACCACGAATAAGTCGCTTACGGAAATATCCTACGAAACGGGATTTCCCAACGTAAAGTCCTTTCGGAAAGCCTTTAAGGAAGTGATGGGGAAAACGCCCTTTGAATACAAAAAGTCCGGTTTGACTTGAGAGGCGGCAAACGCCGGCCGAATTGCAGGCTTTCAAGGGGGACAAAGCCCGAAGGGCGGCGGGATAGGGAGTGGGGATCGGCGATCGTTTGTTTTGTTTGCGGAAACTGGGTTTAGGGACGGTAAAAAATAACGGAAATTCATGTACTTATTATCCAGATTCCTAGCATGTTCATCCCAATTAGCGGAATTTTATGTACTTATTTTTCTATGAATGGTCAAGAATGAGGGTATTTCCTTACGGCTCGAGAAAATAGCGGCATAAATTTCCTCTATTTCTTTTAAATGAGCTGATATCGCTGGATTAACGGCATTTTTGGCTCTTATTTTTTAGGATGAAGATACACGCCTGATTTTTTTGTCAAAAACAGCAAAGGACCGCCAGAGCGATTTTTCTGGCGGTTTTCGTACGCTGGGCTAGCGATTCGCCAGAAACGAAACAACCCCCACGCCCCGGGTTAAACGCCGAGGGAGGGTTGTTTCGTTTCGTTCATGATTAGCGGGTTGAAATGGGACAGGTGAAAACTCCCCGCCTTAATCTTGAGCCAACCGGAGCAGCGTTTCCGCCAAAATATCCGTTCCGCGCGCAATATCACGGCAATCGGTGTATTCTTCGGGGCTGTGGCTGATGCCGTCTTTGCTGGGCACGAAGATCATGGCGATCGGGGCGAATCTGCCGACCAGCATGGAGTCGTGGAAGGCTCCGCTGACCATTCTGTGGTAGGGAATCCGTTTTTGCCGGCAGGCCGATTCCAGCAGGGCGACGATCTTTGTGTCCGAACGGGTGGGCAGGTCGTCGTTGATTTTTTCCAGCGAAACCGTTACGCCGCGCCTGGTCTCGACTGTGCCGATGAATTGCCGCAATTGTTCAACGAGGCGGCGCTTGCTTTCATATTCGCTGTCGCGCGGATATCGATCGTGAACCGTACGTCGCCGGAGATGACGTTGGAAGCGCCGGGCAGCACTTCCGCTTTCCCTACGGTGGCGACCGTATCGGGACTGGCGGATTGGATGGCCAGCCGTTCCAACTCCAGGGAAATTTCGCAGCATGCCAGGAAAGCGTCATGCCGCAGATGCATCGGGGTGCTGCCCGCATGGCGCTGCTGGCCGGTCACGGTCACGCGAAAATTGGTCGGAGCGGAGATGGTGTGCACGATGCCTACCGGCAGATTCAGCGATTCCAGCACCGCGCCTTGCTCGATATGCAGCTCGACCGCTCCGTGCACCTTGCCTTTAGGCACGGGAATTTCGGCGAAGCGGGAAAGATCGTATCCCAGTTCTTCCAACACTTGCGGGAGCGATTTGCCGTCCTTATCGGTCAGCGAATAGGCCTCCTCCAGCGTCAATTCGCCGGCCAGGGCCCGGCTGCCCAGACAGCCAAGCCCGAAGCGCGTCGGTTCCTCCGAGGTATACACGACCACTTCAATGCTGCGTTTACGGGGAGCGCCGGCCTGGGTATTAAGACGAAGCGTTTTTTGGCGGAAATTCCCGAGTCCGTTCTGGCGCTGGCGGATGAACTGCGCTTCCCGCTGATCGAATTGGCGCTGTCGCCTTCCTTGGGGGAATTGCTGCAGGAGTCCCTCAATTTTATTCTGGAGAAACACAATGACGAATTGCGCTATGCGCTGCGCATGCACCGCGACTTCTCCGCGTTGATCATGAAGGGAGGGGGGCACGATGCGATTATTCAAGCCCTGTCCGGTCTGGTCGGCGGGGAGGGGATGCTGGTGGATCAACGGGGAAGGGTGATCGGCGGTTCCGCCGGAAGGAGCGGCGCGGCGGGCACCGCCCGCCTGCAGGAACAGATTCAGGCTGCGGCGGCCGGAATGCGGAGCTGCGGCGGCAAGGTTGCGGAATTTTGTCTGCTGCCCGGCGGGGACGGGGAGCGCTGCGAGGTCATCATGCATGCGATCGAACTGCCTTATCATTCCGCATACTTGGTATTGGTGAACGCGGGTCTGGCGGAGTCTCCGCTGCCGCGGCTGGCCATTGAGCAGGCGGCGAATGTCATCGGCTTTGAACTCGTCAAACAACAGGCTTTGAAAGAGCGGTTCCGGCGCTACAAGGACGAGTTTTTTGAAGAACTGATCGCGGGGACGTTCAATTCGCGGCAGGAGATCCTGTCGCTGGGAAAACGCTACGGACTTCGGGATGCCGCCAGTTATATGTGCGCGGCCGGCAAGCTGGATGACCCGGGCAGGAACGGGGCGGAGGGGGGGAATGCCCCCTACCAGCGCCGGGATCATCTTTATGAATTGCTCAAAACGAAACTGGACGTCCACGAGCTTCCCGCCCTATTGTTCAACAGCAAGGAGATGTTTGTGATCGTGCTGCAGCGGGGCTGGGATGCCGGGGCGGGAGAGCTCCCGCTCGTCCCCTGCCTGATCCAGTTCCAGGAGGAACTGGAGCGGGAGGAGGGGCTTTCTTTTTCGTTTGGGATCGGCAATCAGGCGGAACAGGCGACTGGGCTGCCCAACGCTTACAAAGAAGCGGTCAGCGCCCTGCATACGGGCTACCAGTCCCGGCAAACCCGGTTTATTCAATATTACCGCACCAAAGAGGTGTTCGAGCTGCTGAAAATGGTTCCGGATGTGGCCTTGACCGATTTTTATCAGGAAACGTTTCAAGCCATTCTGGAGACGGACGACCGGGAACGGCAAGATTTAATGGATACGGCCCGCGTCTTCCTGGAGACGCAGGGACAGATCGGAGAAACCGCCAAGCGCCTGTTCGTTCATCGGAATACCGTGGCCTACCGCCTGGCTAAATTCGAGCAATTGACCCGCTGCAACCTTCGTGATCCAGATGATTCGCTGCGTCTTAGGCTTGCTTTTCTGGCGGAAAAACTGCTGTGAAGGAGCCGCCCCCCCGAATTTCCGCCTGAATTTCAATCTATAAAATCAATGTATCGGGTTATCTGGCTCCATAAGCCTCCCGGAATCTTGAGTTTCTCTTGGTCATGCCGGGACAGCTCCGTCCGGATTTCCTCTTCCTTGCCGAGCCTTGCTTTTTCCAGCCAGTCGGGATCCATTAAGAGGGCGCGGCCTATGCCGATGAATTCTACCCCGGTTTGCCGAGCGGCGGCGGCGTCTTCCGGGGTTCGCAGCTCCCCTGCCCCCAATAGCGGTATGCGGTCGCCGGTTATCGATTTGATGATTTCTATTCTTGGCCGCTTGTCTTCCGTTCCTCTGCGGGGAACAGACCAGAACCGGACCAAAGATACGTTCAAATAATCCAAATCCTGATCCGCCAGCACATCCACGAACTTCATGGTATCCGCCATGGTAATTCCGGGCGTCTCCCGCTCTTCGGGAGAGAACTTGTAGCCGACGACAAATGACGGATCCCCATAGGTTCTCGCGATGCGTGTAACCTCTTTAATGATCGCGAGCGGAAAGGACATGCGTTTCTCCAAGGTCCCGCCCCATTTATCGTTTCGCCGGTTATAATAAGGCGAGAAAAACTGATGAATCAGATAACCGTTGGCGCCCATAATTTCGACCCCGTCAAAACCGGCGGCAATGGCCCGTCTTGCGGCGTCTCCGAATGCTTTTATAATGGCATGGATCTCCTCCTCGGATAATTCCCGCGGAACCGGCGCGCCCGGAGCGTCAGGCGCTACTGCGCTGGCGCTTACCGTATTTCTGCTCCCTCTCGCCCCGATGTGAAAAAGCTGCAGAATCGCCTTGGCTCCATCGGCTTTGAGAGTCTGCGCAAGCCGCTGCAGCCCGGGAATATGTTCATCGGACTCGGCTCCCGGCATGCCGGGATAGCCGGCACCCGCAAGGACGGTGGTTGCCGACGTGATCGCCATTCCGACGTCCTTCACCCGGCGAGCGTAATAGCTCAATTCTTCATCCGAGATAAATCCGCCGGGAAGGGAACCGGAATGCGCCATGGGAGGCATGACAACTCTATTTTTTATACGGAGGCCGTTTTTAAGGGTAAACGGCTCAAACAGCGGTACGTAACGCTCTTTCATCGTGCAATCCTCCTCGTATTGTAAATAAGGCTCGTTTCAAGCGTAACAATTGCAGCCTGGAGCCACAAGAAGGCAATTTTTTTCTACTAAGTATCAAAGTTTAAACCTGCTCACTTTTTTTACCTTGATAAAATGCTATAATTGGCGAACAATCCATTTCAGGAAGCGATACATTTTCAGAAAGCGGTGATCGAAGTGTCTGCAACGAATTCAACGGAAGCTTGTTCATCCTTGATTGACGGTGTGTTGAAGATTCTTTCCGGCAAATGGTCTTTACCGGTGCTGGCCGAACTTGTCCATGGCAAGAAACGGTTTAACCAGTTAAAACGCAGCCTCGGGAATGTCAATGCAAAGGCCTTGTCCGACACTTTGAAGCATTTGGAGTCCCATGGAATCATACAGCGCCAGGTGGTGTTCACGGTACCTGTTACGGTCGAGTATTCATTAACGGAAAAAGGCCAATCTTTCCGGGCTGTTTTTCACGAAATGGGGCGTTGGGGCGAACAGTGGAACCAAGAGTAAAAAAAAGAGGGATTTCAACTGGCGTTTTATGTCCGGAGACGGACTCGCAAGCTTGCCGGACCGCCCCTTGGTATCGCGGATGCTGGGCGAATGTTATAATGTAGCGAGGAAAGGAGTGTTTCTTCGAACTCATTTTGGATTAGGGGAAGTTTTTAAATTATTGAACTGGAAAAGAAACAATAGGGGGAAATGAGATGTTTGTCATCATTCTTACATACACGAAGCCGCTTGAAACGGTGGATTCTTTGCTGCCGGAACATGCGGCTTATCTGGAGCGGCAATATGAAAAAGGGGTATTCATCGTTTCCGGAAGACGAGTACCGAGAGATGGCGGAGTAATTTTAGCCAATGCGGGATCCCGTGAGGAAATCGAAGCCATCATCGAGGGCGATCCTTTTTATAAGGAGAAGGTCGCTGTCTATGAGGTCCTGGAGTTTATGCCGACCCGGTTCGATTCCAGGTTCGGTGCATTTGTCGGGCCCACGAATTCCTGAGCGGCCTGACGAAAGGGAGAGGTTTTAGCCGCAGGGCGCGAGGTTAGGGAAGGCGCCGGCTTCCGCAATGTCCCGTCAACTCGGCGGTCCGGCCGGCCCGGGCCGTTTGCTTCAGGCTATGCGCTTTGTGCCGGGGAAATTAGCAAATGGTATAATGTAGCGAGGAAAGGAGTGTTTCTTAAGAACTCATGAAAACGTTGGTATTGGCGGAAAAACCGTCGGTCGCGCGGGAAATCGCCCGGGTGATCGGCAGCCGCGATAAGCATAAGAGCCATTTTGAAGGACCGAAATACGTGGTGACCTGGGCGCTGGGCCATTTGGTCGGTTTGGCCGAACCGGAGGATTACGACGGGAAATACGGGACTTGGTCCTTGGAGGATTTGCCGATCCTGCCGGGCAAAATGAAGCTGAAGGTGCTGCGGGAAAGCAGCCACCAGTTTAAGGCGGTGCAGCAGCTCATGCGCCGTCAGGATGTCGGCGAGCTGGTTGTGGCGACCGATGCGGCTCGGGAAGGCGAACTGCTGGCCCGCTGGATTATGGATATGGTGAAGTGGAACAAGCCGTTTAAGCGGCTGTGGATCTCCTCGCAGACGGATAAGGCGATCAAGGAAGGTTTTGCTTCGCTTAAGCCGGGCAGCGAATACGAGCGGTTGTACCAATCGGCGCGCTGCCGGGCCGAAGCCGACTGGATGGTAGGGCTGAACGTGACGCGGGCCCTGACCTGCAAATTCGGTGCCCCGCTGTCCGCTGGACGCGTGCAAACGCCGACGCTCGGGATGATCATGCAGCGGGAAAACGAAATCACCCGCTTCCGCTCGGAGGAGTACAGCGTCCTGCACGCCGATTTCGGCAAGTTTGAAGCGGTGTGGCGTGGAGCGGGCGGGGATTCGCGTATTTTCGCTGCGGATCAGCTGACTTCCTTGAAAAGCAAGCTTGAAGGGCGGACCGGTAAAATCGTCAAGCTCGTAAAAAACGAAAAAGCGGTGCCGCATCCGCTGGCCTATGACTTAACCGAGCTGCAGCGGGACGCCAACCGGCTGCTCGGCTTCTCGGCGAAGCAGACGTCGAACGTGCTGCAGCGCCTGTATGAGCAGCACAAGCTGGTTACGTATCCGCGGACCGATTCGCGGTATTTGACCGCGGATATGGCGGATACGCTGAAGGAGCGGCTGACCAGCGTCGCCGTCGGCCCTTACGCGCCGCTGGCCCGCCCGCTTCTTCGCAAGGCTTTGCCGCTTGGCAAGCGCATCGTCGACGACAGCAAGGTCACCGACCACCATGCCATTATCCCGACCGAACAGACCGTGCTGCTGAACGCGCTGAACGCAGAGGAACGGAAGCTTTACGATTTGATCGTGCGGCGGTTCATCAGCTTGTTTTATCCGCCGGCCCGCTTCGACCAGGTCAGCGTAACGGTGGAGGTAGGCGGGGAGACGCTTCACGCGAAGGGGACAACGATCAAAGACAGCGGCTGGCGGGCCGTATATGACGGCGAAGCCATCGACGAGGACGAAGACGACCGCGAAGAGGAGAGCGGCGCCGCGCTGCCGGAGCTGAGCCAGGGCGAGACGGTAACGGTAGCACGCTGCCGGGTTACGCCCGGCCGGACCCAGCCGCCGAAGCGCTACACCGAAGCGGCCCTGCTGACGCAAATGGAGAAGCATGGCCTGGGAACGCCGGCGACGCGGGCCGATATCATCGAAAAGCTGGTCAGCTCCGACACGATCGAGCGGCAGGGCAATTTCCTGCACCCGACCGGCAAAGGCAAGCAGCTGATCGAGCTGGCGCCTTCGGACCTGCGCACGCCGGAGTTAACCGCCCGCTGGGAGGCGGAGCTGGAACGCATCGCCCGCGGCAAAGGCAAGCCGGAACCGTTCCTGCAAGGCATTCGGGAGATGGCGGTGGGGCTTGTGCAAGGCGTGAAGAACAGCGGTGCGACCTACAAGCCGCATAATGTGTCAAACAGTCATTGCCCCGATTGCGGAACGAGGCTGCTGGAGAAAAAAACCAAACGCGGCTTGCTGCTCGTGTGTCCGGCCGAGGACTGCGGCTACCGCCGGTCCGGGGAAAAGCGGCTTTCAAACCGCCGCTGTCCGCAGTGCCACAAGAAGATGGAGCTGAAAGAAGGCAAAGCCGGGATGTACGTGCAGTGCCTGTCTTGCGGCATTACCGAGGTGCTGGGCAAAGGCAAGGACAACAAGCACATGAACAAACGCGAACAGCAGAAGCTCGTCAAGCAATACTCCAAACCGGAATCGATCGGTTCCAATTTGGGCGAACTGCTGAAGGCGGCGATGGAGAAAAAGAACAATTCGTAAGGATTGCCGCATAAAACGGCCGCCTCTACGGGACGCTACGTACTGGAGGTGATGAGGGTGCCGCATCATAAAGCGCGGGATACTGAAAACCGGCAGAACAAATCGAGCATTTTGGAGAAGACCGTCGCCGCCAAGCCGAAAAAACAGGCGGATTATCCCCCTAATCTGAACGAAATTGCAAAAAACGAAACTTGATTGAAACGATGGCGGCTCCCTTGACGGGGAGCTTTTTTTTTAAAGATTACCGGCTTGGCGCCGGCCATTAATTGCAAAACCTCAGACTGTTGAGAAAGTCCATTTTTTAAAATTTGAACACAAAATTCGGGCTCAAGACCAAAATCAGTGCTTGACAAAATAAATGATGACATAGATGGTGTTGTCTCTCCAAACCACTTTGCACGATCATCCCTATGGTTCAGGAAGCCAAGTCACCTGGTCAAACGGGATAATCGTGAAAAGCCTCCGGATAGCGAATCTAGCTCCAGGAGTCACAGTCTGAAAACCTGCAACTAACCTTGCATCCACTTGCCCAATCATTCGTTTAATTGCATTTCGTATATTTATTTCCTCGTTATTAGCCTTATTCTTCGAAAGATGGCGGAGTAATTGCAGGTTTTACACTTATCCAAGCGCTGCGGCAGCATTTCCGGGTGAGTAACTGTACTTTTTGCAACTATACTATTCCATTCAACAATGGGGGGGAAAGCTGGAGCCGGAAGCAGGTACGCTCGGGTGCGGCCATTACTTTTCTACAACTGCCGCCGGATCACTCCATGAAGTCGCCTCGAAAACCGGGAAAACTTTCTCCTTTGATCCAATGCCAATTCCGGATATTGATAGCCGCTTCACCCGGTTACAAAAACGAGGCTGCCTGCGCCCTATAAAATACCACCGAAAAACATAAGGAAACATAAGGACAAAAAAGGCCGTTATTCCGGCGATATCCGTCAAGTTGAGAGAAATAGAGGCATTTTATGCCGCTATTTTCCCAAGTCGCCAGAAAATGCCCGCGGCTGAACCCTTCCTAGGAAAATAAGTACAAAAAATGTCGCTACTGGAGATGAACATGCCAACGCTCCGGGTATAAGTACATAAATGGCCGCTATTTTGAAGGCGCATGATGCCGGATTGTAAAAGCGGCCAAGCGCTTCCGCTCCTATACGAGCTCTGTCAGCTTTGAGTGTATGTCTTGTCCAAAAGTGTTTTTGCTTATACGGGCTATAAAGTTATAATGGACTTAAGACAAATGTTCTCAAGCGGCGGGGAAAATAGGAGGGAGGCGGCGCATACGCGAGCGGTTTTGCTGTTTTGGTTTTTGTTTATCAATGTTGTGGCCTACTTGGTGATGTCCGACGATAAAAAGCGCGCGAAGCAGAGGCGGGAACGGATTCCCGAGAAAACCTTGTTTCTGCTGGCCGCGATCGGAGGGGCGCTCGGCGTGCTGCTGGCGATGAATGCCAAGCGGCACAAGACGAAGCATCTCAGCTTTCGGATCGGCGTTCCGCTGCTGCTTCTGCTTAACGCCGTACTCTACGGGTATTTCCTAATATAAGAGGTGGTTTCTCGGTGCTGAAAACCTGACTTTTTGAACTCACATTATAACAAAAGAGAGGTGTCACGCATGTTGTTTAACAAAATCGTTGCTGCGTATGACGGGTCGAAGGCGGCGAACAAAGCGTTGGACAAGGCGATCGAATTGGTCAAGCTGTCGGCGGATACGGAGCTTGTGGTGCTCCATGTTTACGATTTCCCGCGGTTTTACGTGGCCGAGGGATTTGCGCCGGTTCCGGCTTCGATGAATCAGGATTATTTCAATCTGGCGTCGAAAACGGCGGATGAGGCGGAAAAGCGGATAAAAGAAGCCGGGTTGAGCGCTAAGATGGAGCTCGTGCAAGGCCCGGCGGCGGAGACGATCCTCGAATACGCGGGCAAAAACGGAGCCGATCTGATCGTCATCGGCAGCCGCGGGCTGGGCGGCATTCGCGAGTTTGTGCTCGGCAGCGTCAGCCATAACGTCGTCCAGCATGCGCAAATCCCGGTGCTGGTCGTAAAATAAGCGGATAAACAATAGGCAAGAAGGCAGTCCTTTGGGTCGATGAATGACCTGGCGGGCGGCCTTCTTTTTTGTGCGGATTTTTACTCGGGAGGGCCGGAAAGTCGGTGTGAGGTAATGTGACGCCTGTCCAATAAGCGGGGGAGACAAGTTACCAAGAAAACGCTTTAATAAAATTAATTTTAAGCCGCTAAATTCATTTTTCGTAGGATCATGTAGTTTTTTATAGTCTCTAAAGTAAGGTTGAAGTCAAATGTTACGATTACTTACATAGAACCCGCGCAGTGTCGTAATAACGATCTGCACAACAAAGGAGGGCTGCGATTGATCCAGTTTCACGAGGTGGATAAACATTACGGGAGTTTCCATGTTCTGAAGGGGATTAATCTCCATGTTCAGGAGGGCGAAGTCGTAGTTGTCGTCGGCCCGTCCGGCTCCGGCAAAAGCACGATGCTGCGCTGCATCAACCGGCTGGAAACGATCACGAGCGGCGAACTGACGGTGAACGGCGTGCCGGTGAACGACCGTAAAACGGACATCAACAAGGTCCGGCGCGATATCGGCATGGTTTTTCAGCATTTCAACCTGTATCCGCACAAAAAAGTAATCGACAACATTACGCTGGCTCCGATCAAGGTGCTGCGCAACTCCAAGGCCGAAGCCGAGCAAACGGCGATGTTTTATTTGGAAAAGGTCGGCATCGCCGATAAGGCGTACGCCTATCCGTCCCAGCTGTCGGGCGGGCAGCAGCAGCGGGTCGCCATCGCGCGGGGGCTGGCGATGAAGCCGAAAATCATGCTGTTCGACGAGCCGACGTCGGCGCTCGACCCCGAGATGGTCGGGGAGGTGCTGGACGTGATGCGCGCGCTGGCCCGCGAAGGGATGACGATGGTGGTGGTTACGCACGAAATGGGATTCGCCCGGGAAGTCGCGGACCGGATTATTTTTATGGATCAAGGGCAAATCCTGGAGGAGGCCCAGCCTGAGCAGTTTTTTTCCAATCCGCGCGAAGAGCGGACGCGAACGTTTCTTAGTCGTTTGTTAAGTCATTAAAAACGAGGGGGTTATTACAATGGCAAAAAAGAAGAGATGGAAATTGGCCGGGATCGCGATCGTATGCGCTTTGTTCGTGCTCGCGGGCTGCGGCGGCAATAACGCGAGCGGGGGCGGCGCAACCGCCGGCACTGGAGGCAACGGCGGCAATGCCGCGGCGACGGAGGGCGGCTCCGGGGCGCTGGACAAAATCAAGGAGCGCGGAAAGCTTGTGGTCGGCGTGAAGTTCGATACCAAGCTGTTCGGCTTGAAGGACCCGGCCACCGGCAATGTCGAGGGCTTCGACATCGATATGTCCAAGGAGATCGCCAAACATATCCTCGGCGATGAAAATGCGCTCGAGCTGAAGGAGGTGACCTCCAAGACGCGGATTCCGATGCTGAACAACGGCGAGATCGATATGATCGTCGCGACGATGACGATTACGGAGGAACGCAAGAAGGAGGTCGATTTCTCCGACGTATACTTCCAGGCCGGCCAATCGCTGCTGGTGAAGAAAGGAAGCCCGATCAAGGGGATCGAGGACGTCACGGCCGCTACGACCGTGCTGGGCACGAAAGGCTCCACCTCGGTAAAAAATATCCGGGACAAAGTACCGGGCGTCAAAGTGCTGGAGTTCGACAACTATCAGGACGCGTTCAACGCGCTTAAAGCCGGCCAAGGCGACACGTTGACGACGGACGACTCCATCCTGTACGGCATGGCCGCCCAGGATGCCAATTACGAGGTGGTCGGCGAGCCGTTCACCGACGAACCTTACGGCATCGCGGTGCAGAAAGGCAACGCCGATATCGTGCAGGCCGTCAACGATACGCTGAAGGAGCTGCATGAGAGCGGGGAATACGACAAGCTGTACGAAAAATGGATCGGCAAAAAGCCGTCGCAATAATGCGGTATGCTGTATGCGGGCTGCGGCTGTCAACGTTGCGCCGGGGCGCTGTGAGTTGAGAGCGTTTTTGCCGGTCAGGGGAAGGTGATTCGGGCATGGACTTTTCAATTTTAACCGACTATTTCGGCACCTTTATGGAAGGATTTCGCGGGACGGTCGTTTCCAGCTTGCTTGCGCTCGTCGGAAGTTTTGCGCTGGGGACGCTGATCGCCGTATTCCGGATCGGGTCCATTCGCGCGCTGCGCTGGTTTGGTACGGGGTACGTCGAATTTATCCGCAATATTCCGCTGCTGCTTGTCGTATATATTTTTTATTACGGTCCGGCTGCGTTGGGATTGCCGCTGGACGGTTTTACCGCCGGGACGATCGGGCTGGCGGTTTACACCTCGTCCTTCATTGCCGAGGCCATCCGCGCCGGCATTATGTCGATCCCGCGGGGGCAGACGGAGGCGGCCCGTTCTTCGGGGCTCAGCTACGCGCAGACGATGGTCCACATCGTACTGCCGCAGGCGATCCGGCTGGTCATCCCGCCGCTGGGCAATCAGTTTATCAACCTGATCAAAAACTCGTCCGTCCTGACGATCGTCGCCGGCCTGGATCTGATGTATTTCGCCGACATCGTCAATACCGATACGTTCCAAACGTTTGATACCTATGTTTTTGTGGCTTTGTTTTATTTGGCGCTCACCTTGCCGCTCAGCTACGGGGTGCGGGTGTGGGAGCGCAAGCTGGAGCGCAAATATTAGGGATTGGCGGCTGAAAGGAGGGGGTCCGGATGGACTTTGCCGGGGCGTATTCCGCGGAGAATCTGCAATTTTTGCTGGAAGGATTGTATTTTACGCTGCTGGTGGCGGTGGCTTCAATTGCGCTCAGCTTCCTGTTCGGCTGCATCGTCGGCGTCATTCGTTATATGCGGCTGCCGGTGCTGTCGCCGGTTTTGCTGGTCGCCGTGGAGCTGATCCGCAATTTGCCGCTGCTGTTGATCATCTTTTTTATGCGGTTCGCCCTGCCGGAGATCGGCATCAAGCTGGGGCTGGTAAGCGCCACGATCACGGGGCTGACGATCTTCGAAGCGGCGATGATCGCCGAGATCGTGCGCGGGGGGCTGGCCTCGATCGATAAAGGGCAAATCGAAGCGGCCCGCTCGTCGGGCTTAAGCTCGCTGCAGACGCTGTGGCACATCGTGCTGCCGCAGGGCTTGCGGCGCATGGTTCCGCCGCTCGTCAGCCAGTTCATTTCGTTGCTGAAAGACACGTCGCTCGCGGTCGTCATCTCCCTGCCGGAGCTGATGCACAACGCCGGCATCGTGATCGGGCACGGCTACGCCTATACGATCCCGATCCTGCTGCTGGTCGCGCTGATTTATTTTACGGTCAACTTTTTGCTGTCCCTCGTTTCCAGACGGTTGGAGGCCCGGCACGCATAAACTTAACCCTTACACGGCGTGGCATGGAAGGTATAGGCGCCGTCCCCGAAATATGGTAGTATAATGGGCAATATCTATTTGCGGGAGCCAGGTGAGAGGGGCATGGGGACGGCTCTTTTCAAATCAAAATACGTACAGATCGGCCTTGTTGCGGTTGGGACGGCGGTGGCCGGGGAACTGAAAATCAACCCGTTTGACGGCGATATTTTCAGGATCGGGCTGGGCAGCAGCGCTTTTCTGCTGTTTTTGCTGCTGATGAGGAAGCTGCCTTACGTATGGACCGGCGTCGTTACCGGCGCTGTCGTGCTGCTGTTCCGGACGGGATTGGACCAAGTGATGGCCGGCGGATGGACGGCGTTGGACAGTCTGGGCCGGCATTGCTCGGCGGGCGTCTATTACATTGTGTTTGCCTGCGGAATGCAGTTCATCAGGGCGAGGGTGGATCGGCTTTACCCGCTGATGCTGGGCGCGGTGACGGCGGTTATCGATCTGCTGTCCAATGAAGCGGAGCTGCTGACCCGGCTGCTGGTCACGGGCACGGCCGCGTTCAAGCTGAACGAGTGGACGTTTCTGATGGCGATCGCCATGCTGAGAACGTATTTCGTGACGGGCATCTACAGCAGCATCGCGGTCAGCCGGATGCGGATCATCCAGAAGGAGCAAAACCGCCGGATCGAGCAGATGCTCGCCTTCAGTTCGGGGTTGTATGGGGAAGTTTTTTACCTGAAAAAATCGATCGGCACGCTGGAGGACGTTACCCTGAGCAGTTACGAGCTGTACCGGCGCTTGAGCGAGGAGGGGCGGCAGGAGCACAGGCAGCAGGTGCTGCGCATCACGCAGCAGATCCATGAGGTCAAAAAGGATTCGCAGCGGATTTTGGCCGGGTTGGTCAAGCTGACCGACCGGGAAGCGCCGGGGGATATGCCGCTGTCCGCGCTCGTTCATTTTACGCTGAAAAGCAACGGCAAGTATGCCGAAATGTTGGGCAAAACGATTTCTTTTTCGTACGATATCCGCACCGATTATGTGACCGCAAGCTACGTTCCGCTGCTGACGCTGATGAACAATTTGACCGCCAACGCGGTGGAGGCGATCGGGGAGAATGGCATGATCCATTTGGAAGTGGGCGAGCATGGGAGTTATACGGTGTTTATCGTAGCCGACAGCGGCGGCGGCGTGGCGGAGCGCGACCGCGATTTGCTGTTCGAGCCGGGTTTTACGACCAAGTTTGACCAGGAGGGTGTGGCGGCCACGGGCATCGGGCTGTCCCATGTGCGCGATATCGTAAGCATGTTTGCGGGGGAGGTTGAGGTCGGAGCATCTTCCGTTTTGGGGGGCGCGATGTTTCAGGTCCGCATTCCGACGGAAAAGCTGCGTAAGCCTGCGCTTCCGATGTAAGTTTTGTTAGTTTGCGAATTAGACTTGCGGAGCGTGCTCACAAAACTTTTGGGAGGGGTCAAGCATGGCGCTTTCTTTCTGTATCGTAGACGATGATATTAGCGCGAGAAGAATGCTGCAGCATATCATTGAAGACGGCGGGCTCGGCGAAGTGGCGGGAACGGCAGGCAGCGGGCAGGAAGGTGTGCGACAAATCTTGAGCGAGGCCCCGGACATCGTGCTGATGGATCTTTTGATGCCCGATCAGGACGGCATCGAGGCGATCGATTCACTGCGCGCCCAGGGCTGCAGCGCCAAATTCGTGATGATCTCGCAGATAGAGAATCAGGATATGGTCGGGCGGGCGTACCGGAGCGGCATCGAGTTTTTTATCCGCAAGCCGATCAACCGGATCGAGGTGGAAACCGTGCTGCGAAAAGTGAACGAACGTTACGCCATGGGGCATTATTTGGAGGAAATCCGCTCCAGCCTGAAAAAGCTGGAAGGGCTTCGCCCCGCGCCCCACGTTACGGCCGGGAAACGGGCCGTACGCGAAGCGATCCAGCCGATCCTGATGAATATGGGGCTGATCGGGGAAAGCGGCAGCCGCGACATGATCGCGATCATGGAGCTGCTGATCGAACGCGGAGCCGGCGCAAACATGCCGCCGCTGAAGGAGCTGTACCGCCAGGCGGCGGCAACGTACAAGGCGAAGCCGGAGGAGATCGCCAAGGAGGTCAAAGCGATCGAGCAGCGGCTGCGCCGCGCGCTGGCGGCGGGGCTGACCAATCTGGCTTCGCTCGGTTTGACCGACTACGGCAACCCCCGGTTTGAGTACTACGCCCCGCTATATTTCGATTTCGAAGACGTGCGGCTGAAGATGAAGGAAATCGAAGAGGGCCGGGAGACCAGCGGCGGCGGTGGTAAGGTGAAGGTCAACATCAAAAAGTTTTTGCAAGTGCTGTATATCGAGCTGCAGGAGCAGATGAACGGATAGAGTTCGCCGCTGCTTTTGCAGCTTTTTTAATGTTGATGGAACGACCGGGTGGTGATAGCGTCGGCTTTAAAATAGGGGAAATTGCCGTAAAACAGTAGTACTTGCCGTCTAAAGCAGCAATTGCATAAAATAGCCACTAGCGTTGCATTAACTTTCAATCTAGACAACTGGCAGCCCTTACATGCCAGATTTTCTGGGATTCAGATTACCTGGGATCCGGATTTTCTGGGGAAGTGATCATGTTTTCAAGCCGATAGTGCGCCCGCCGGAAATCTAACGGTTGCAGCAGCGGCTAATTTGCGAACAAAGCCTTTTTCAAAACTCTAGCAACGGTTGTGATCGCCGTTATTTGCCTGAATCTAAGCAAACTAAGCCGGATTTCAGTGAAATAAGCGCTACGGCATCCGTTACAATTTGAAATCAACGTTTTTGGAACAAATAACGCTTGTGGCAACCGTTAGAATATTGGTGCGGCTAGAAAATGTATCTTGTCAGATTTAATGCAATGCTAGTGTAAAATAGCGGTAATTTATGTGCTTATTATCCGGCGCACCAGCATGTTCATCCCATTAGCGGAATTTTATGTACTTATTTTCCTCTGAATGGTTCAGAACGCAGGAATTTCATTACACTTCGAGAAAATAGCGACATAAATTTCCTTTATTTCTCTTAAATGAATGGATGTCGCTGGAATAACGCCGTTTTTTGTGCTTATTCAACAGGCGCTGCCGCGGAATAAGATTATATATCATCTTGCAAATGCACTTTTACACTCGATCAGGCGGTATTGGCGGAATTGAACGGAAATCGCCTGTACTTTTGCACTTGGTGGAATTTCGCAGGCCGTATCGTGACAACAGGGCTCGGGTGATAAGGTACAGGGATTAGAGGAGAGACATTCCAAAAACGAACATTCGGATTTTACATTCCATTAATGTTCGGGTTTGAGTTGACATGTCGTGTCCGCCATTGGTAAACTAGTAGAGCAAAGGCGGTTCTCCGCCGAACATAATAAAGTGAGGGTTACCTCTTAAACTCGTATAATACCGGGGATAGGGCCCGGAAGTTTCTACCCGAGAACCGTAAATTTTCGGACTACGAGCGAATACGTGATGAAGGTAAGGCGGCTTAAGCACGGAAAGCTTTTTTAGATATCGGAGCGCTAAAACTTAGCGGAATAATATCCTGGTATCGGAAGAAAACTTCCGTTAGTCGCGGTCTGTCTCCTCAGAATGGACGTCGATAGACGTTTTTCTCAAGAGCCTGGGCTTATGCACCGGGCTCTCCCGTTCCCCGGGCGGGCTTTTGTTCAGCCCGATCCTGGGAGCGGCCGGCGCCCTGAGCGAGCCGCCGGCCGCCAGGGTGGTTGGCCCTTAAACGGCAACCGACAGACACCTTACCTTCCGGCTTAGTCCGCCGTATTCTCTCATGGTCCGCGAATTTCTGGAAAATACTTCGTTATTTTCAGAGGTGCGGACCTTTTTAAGTATCCGGCCTTTTTGGAACCATATAATAATGATAGAAAGTGGGATGAGGGATGACAGCACAGGTTGCAGTGATTATGGGCAGCAAATCGGATTGGGAAACGATGGCCCATGCTTGCGGCGTATTGGAGGAGTTGCAAATTCCGTACGAGAAAAAAATCGTCTCCGCGCACCGTACCCCGGACTTGATGTTCGAGTTTGCCGAGCAGGCCGCGGGGCGCGGGCTTAAGGTGATCATCGCCGGCGCCGGGGGCGCCGCCCATTTGCCGGGCATGGTGGCGGCGAAAACGGCGCTGCCGGTCATCGGCGTGCCGGTGAAGTCGGCCGCGTTGAACGGCCTCGATTCGCTGCTGTCGATCGTGCAGATGCCGGGCGGCATTCCGGTCGGGACGGTGGCGATCGGCAAAGCCGGCGCGATCAACGCCGGGCTGCTGGCCGCGCAGATCCTCGGCGCGTTCGATCCCGAACTGATGCGCCGTGTGCAGGAGCGCCGCGACCGGATTCGCGAAGAGGTGCTGGCGAGCGGCGCGGAATTGGAGGCGGCGGAATGAGTAACGAAGCGAAGGTGATCGCTCCGGGCGCGACGATCGGCGTGCTCGGCGGCGGGCAGCTCGGGCGGATGATGGCGCTGGCCGGCAGCAATCTCGGCTACCGCTTCGTGACGCTGGATCCGACGCCGGATGCGCCGTGCGGCCAGGTGGCCGGGCAAATCGTCGCCGGCTACGACGACCAAGAGGCCGCCCGCCGGCTGGCCGAGCGCTCGGACGTAATCACGTACGAGTTCGAGAACGTGGACGCGGGCGTGGCCGCGCTGCTTGAGGAGCTGTCGTACGTGCCGCAGGGAAGCAAGCTGCTGTACACGACCCAGCACCGGCTGCGCGAAAAGCGCGCGGTCGAGGCGGCGGGCGTGAAAGTGGCTCCGTATGCGGAGATCGGCAGCGAAGAGGACCTGCGGGCGGCGGTTAAGCGCCTCGGCCTTCCGGCCGTGCTGAAGACCGCGACCGGCGGTTATGACGGCAAAGGGCAATGGGTGATCCGCTCGGAAGCGGAAATCGCCCCGGCCTACGCCGAGCTGAGTAAGGCCGGCACCGAGCTTGTGCTGGAGCAATTCATCCCGTTTGTGAAGGAGCTGTCGGTGATCGCGGCGCGCAGTCCGCACGGGGAAATTCAAACGTTCCCGGTGGCGGAAAATATCCATGTCGATAATATTTTGCATCTATCGATCGTGCCGGCCCGCGTGGAAGAACGGGTGCAGCGGGAGGCCGAAAGGCTGGCCGCGCGCATCGCGGAAGGCATGGAAGCGGTGGGGCTGCTGGCCGTGGAGATGTTTTTGACCGCGGGCGGCGAGTTGTTCGTCAACGAGTTGGCGCCGCGGCCGCACAATTCCGGCCATTACACGATGGAGGCCTGCACGACCTCGCAGTTCGAGCAGCACGTCCGGGCCATCTGCAATTTGCCGCTCGGCAAAGCGGAATTGCTCTCGCCGGTTGTGATGGTGAACGTGCTCGGCGAGCATTTGGAGGCCGTGCGCGAGGCGATGGTGCAAGGCGCTTGGCCGGACGGCGGAAGCGGGAAGGAACCGGCGGCGCGGGAAGGCGGTTTGCCGGCCGGGCGGCCTCTGCTGGGCTCCGCCCCGGAGGAAGGGAAAACGGCCGGACGGCAAGCTGGATTCCCGGTCATTCCCAAAGTACACTTATATGGAAAGAACGGAGCCGCGCCGAAGCGGAAAATGGGGCATATCAATCTGCTCTGCCGGGATGTGGAGGACGGACTCCGTTGGATAGAGCAAACCAACATTTGGAGGAATGAACGCTAATGATCGAACGCTACAGCAGACCGGAAATGAGAGCGATCTGGACGGAGGAAAACAAATTCAAGGCTTGGCTGGAAGTCGAGCTGTGCGCCTGCGAGGCTTGGGCCGAGCTGGGCGTCATCCCGAAGGAGGACGTGGCTTTGCTGCGCCAAAACGCCTCGTTCGACATCGACCGGATCTACGAAATCGAGCAGGAGACGCGCCATGACGTGATCGCCTTTACCCGGGCGGTTTCGGAAAGCTTGGGCCCGGAACGGAAATGGGTGCACTATGGCCTCACTTCGACGGACGTGGTGGACACGGCGCTGGGGTATTTGCTGAAGCAGGCCAACGAAATTCTTGAGCGGGATATTTTGAACTTTATCGATATTTTGCGGGAAAAAGCGCTCGCCTACAAAGACACGCCGATGATGGGCCGGACGCATGGCGTGCATGCCGAGCCGACGACGTTCGGGCTGAAGATGGCGCTCTGGCATGAAGAGATGAAGCGGAATCTGGAGCGCTTCCGCCGGGCCGCGGACGGAGTGCAGTTCGGCAAAATCTCCGGTGCGGTAGGTACGTACGCGAACATCGATCCGTTCGTGGAGCAGTTTGTGTGCGAGAAGCTGGGCACAACGGCCGCGCCGGTCTCCACGCAAACGCTGCAGCGCGACCGCCACGCCGAGTATATGGCCACGCTGGCGCTGATCGCCACGTCGCTCGACAAATTCGCCACGGAAATCCGCGCCCTGCAAAAAAGCGAATTCCGCGAGGTGGAGGAAGCTTTCGCCAAAGGGCAAAAAGGCTCGTCGGCGATGCCGCACAAGCGCAATCCGATCGGCTGCGAGAACATTTCCGGCCTGTCGCGCGTGATCCGCGGGCACATGGTGTCGGCCTACGAAAACGTGACCCTGTGGCATGAACGCGATATTTCGCATTCTTCGGTGGAGCGGGTGATTTTGCCCGACGCGACGATGCTGCTGAACTACATGTTGAACCGCTTCGGAAATATCGTGAAAAACTTGACGGTGTTCCCGGAAAATATGAAGCGCAACATGGGCCGCACGTTTGGCGTGCCGTTCTCCGGCCGCGTCATGACGAAGCTGATCGACAAAGGCTTCAGCCGCGAGCAGGCGTACGACACGGTGCAGCCGCGGGCGATGCAGGCTTGGGAAACGCAGCGGCAGTTCCGCGACATCATCGAAGAGACGCCGGAAATTACCGCCGTGCTGAGCAAGGAAGAGATCGACGACGCGTTTAACCCGGCTTGGCATTTGAAGCATGTGGATACGATTTTCCGCAAGCTGGGTTTGGCTGAGTAGGAAGGGCGCATCTCGGATGATAGTGGTAAAAAAATACCCCTATTTATCCGGTTTTGCGGCAGCACCGTCAAATAGCGGTACAAAAAGGCGTTATTTTCGGGGAATGTGGTCAAAATGGACGTTTGCAGCCGGAGCAGAAGAAAATAGCGCCCCATTTTACCGCTATATTGCGAATTTTGCTGAATCGCGGAGGATAGCTGCTTTTTATACCGTTATTGCAATCAATAAGCGTAATTTGAGGAGGACGGCGACATGTCATCACCGGCAATTTCCACGGCGGCGGATTTGGTGAACGCCCCGCTGCTGTATAAAGGCAAAGTGCGGGAGCTGTACGACCTTGGCGAGCATTATTTGATCGTCGTGACCGACCGTATTTCCGCTTTCGACTATGTGCTTGAGCCGGCGGTGCCGGACAAAGGCAATGTGCTGAACCGCCTGAGCGCGTTCTGGTTCGGCAAGACGCAGCATCTGCTGGAGAATCACGTGATTCATGCGGATGTGGAGCTTTTGGGGGACGTCGTTCCCGAAGCGCACAAGCCGCTGCTGAAAAACCGCGTGATGGTCACCCGTAAAGCCGAACGCATCGATATCGAATGCGTGGTGCGCGGTTACGTCACCGGCGGCGGCTGGCGGCAGTACGAGCAGAGCGGCGAGATCAACGGCATCAAGCTGCCGGAGGGCCTGCGCAAAAACGCCAAGCTGGCGGAGCCGATTTTTACGCCGGCGGCGAAAAACGACGTCGGCCATGACGAGGACATCTCCTTTGCGGAGATGGCGGACAAGGTCGGCGCGGATTTGGCGGAGCAGCTGCGCAGCCGCAGCCTGGAGCTTTACGCTTTCGCTCGGGACTACTGCGAGGAGCGCGGCATCATGCTCGCCGACTGCAAGCTGGAATTCGGGCTGGTGGACGGCAGGCTGATTTTGATCGACGAGATTTTCACGCCGGATGCGTCGCGTTTTTGGGCCAAGGAAAAATACGCGCTGGATATCGAGATCGACAGCATGGACAAAGAGCCGGTGCGCGCTTACCTGGCCGGTTCGGATTGGGACAAGAACAGCCGGCCCGATCCGCTGCCGGGGCATGTGGTTGAGGAGACGACCCGGCGTTACCGCGATATTTACCGGCGGCTGACCGGGTACGAGTTAGAGTAGGGAACAGGCAGGCGGAAAAGAAACGCAAGCGGCGGGGCGATTAAGTCCAAACAGCTGCATAAGTCCAAACAATAGGAGGAATACGAGGAACATGATTAAAGCGAACGTTTATGTCACGATCAAGCAAAGCGTACTGGATCCGCAAGGAGTAGCGGTGCAGGGAGCGCTTCATTCGATGGGCTTCAAGGAAGTGGAGAGCGTCCGCATCGGCAAATATATGGAGCTTACGCTGGACACGAACGACCGCTTTGAGGCGGAAGCCCGCGTCAAGGCAATGTGCGAGAAGCTGCTGGCCAATACGGTGGTTGAAGATTACCGTTTTGAATTGGAGGGCTGAATCGATGAAATTCGCGGTACTCGTATTTCCCGGTTCCAACTGTGATATCGACTGTTATAAAGCGGTGGAGGAAGCTTTGGGCGAACCCGTCGATTACGTGTGGCATACGGCGGCGGATCTTTCCGCGTACGACTGCATCCTGGTTCCCGGGGGCTTTTCCTATGGCGATTACTTGCGCTGCGGGGCGATTTCCCGGTTCGCGCCCGTGATGTCCGAGGTGGCCAAAGCCGCGGAGGAAGGCAAATATGTTCTCGGCATCTGCAACGGATTTCAGATTTTGACGGAAGCCGGGCTGCTGCCGGGGACGCTGCGCCGCAACATGTCGCTGAAATTCCGCTGCCATGATACGGTGCTGAGGGTCGAAAACAACGCAAATCCGTTTACGTCGCTGTACGCGCCGGGCGAAGAGATTACGATTCCGATCGCCCACGGCGAAGGCAATTATTATTGTGATGAAGAAACCTTAGCCCGGCTGCGGCAAAACAACCAGATTATTTTCCGGTATGTGAATAACCCGAACGGGTCGGTGGACGATATCGCCGGTATTTCCAATGAACGCGGCAACGTGGTCGGCATGATGCCGCATCCGGAGCGTGCGGTGAACGCCCTGCTCGGCTCTACGGACGGCAAAAAAATGTTTACATCCATTTTGAAGGCTTGGAGGGATCGGCATGAGTCAGCAAGTGTCAGCTAAGGAACCGAATGCAGAGCAAATTGCGGAGCAGAAAATTTACAAACAGATGGGCGTTTCGGATGGCGAATACGAGCTGATCTGCGGTTTTCTCGGCCGTAAGCCGAACTATACGGAAATCGGCGTGTTCAGCGTCATGTGGTCCGAGCACTGCGCCTACAAAAATTCGAAGCCGCTGCTGCGCCGTTTTCCCACCAGCGGACCGCGTGTCCTGATGGGGCCGGGCGAGGGCGCGGGAATCGTCGATATCGGCGACAACCAGGCGGTTGTGTTTAAAATCGAAAGCCATAACCACCCTTCCGCGGTTGAACCTTATCAGGGGGCCGCAACGGGCGTGGGCGGGATTATCCGCGATATTTTTTCGATGGGGGCAAGACCGGTTGCGCTGCTTAACTCTCTGCGTTTCGGCAAGCTGGAAAGCGAGCGCGTGAAATATTTGTTCGAGCATGTCGTGTCCGGGATCGCCGGGTACGGCAACTGCATCGGCATCCCGACGGTCGGCGGGGAAGTAGTGTTTGACGAAAGCTATGAAGGGAACCCGCTTGTCAACGCGATGTGCGTTGGGCTGATCGATCACGATAAAATCCAGCGCGGCGTCGCCAAGGGCGTGGGCAACCCGGTGTTTTACGTTGGCCCGCCAACGGGACGTGACGGCATCCACGGCGCGACGTTTGCGTCGGAGGAGCTGACGGAGGAGTCGGAAGCGAAGCGGACGGCGGTACAGGTCGGCGATCCGTTTATGGAAAAGCTGGTCATGGAAGCCTGCCTCGAACTGATCGACACCGGCATCGTGCTGGGGATTCAGGATATGGGCGCGGCCGGGCTGACATGCTCCAGCGCGGAGATGGCGAGCAAGGCCGGCAACGGTCTGGAGCTGTATCTCGATCAGGTGCCGCAGCGCGAAGAGGGCATGACCGCTTACGAAATGATGCTGTCGGAATCGCAGGAACGGATGCTGTTCGTCGTTGAGCCGAAGGATGAGGCGCAGGCGCGGGAGATTTTTGAGCGCTGGGGCGTGATCTGCGCGAAGGTCGGCAAGGTGACGGACGACGGGCGGCTGAAGCTGTTCCATCACGGTGAGCTGGTTGGCGATATGCCGGTGAAGGCGCTCGTGGACGAATGTCCGATTTATGACAAGCCTTCGGCGGTGCCGGCTTATTATGAGCAGAACGCCACGGTGGATACGCTGCGGTATGAAGAGGTCCGCGATCTGGGCGGGGCGCTTGAGCAAGTGTTGTCTTCGCCTTCGGTCGCAAGCAAAGCCTGGGTCTATGATCAGTACGACTACATGGTGCGCACCGGCACGGCGGTTCGTCCGGGCTCGGACGCGGCGGTCGTGACGGTCCACGGGACGCGCAAGGCGCTGGCGATGACGACCGACTGCAACGGCCGGTTCGTGTACCTCGATCCGGAGGTGGGCGGACGCATCGCGGTCAGCGAAGCGGCGCGCAACATCGTGTGCTCCGGAGCCGAGCCGCTGGCGATTACGGACAACCTGAATTTCGGCAGCCCGGAGAAGCCGGATATTTTCTGGCAGATGGAGCGGGCCGTAGACGGCATGGCGGAAGCTTGCCGCGAGCTGGATACGCCGGTCATCGGCGGGAACGTCAGCTTGTACAACGAAAACGCCAAAGGCGCGATTTACCCGACGCCGGTCGTCGGCATGGTGGGACTCGTGCACGATGTGGACCATATTACGACCCAGGGCTTCAAGTCCGAGGGAGACGTGATTTTCCTGCTCGGCGAAACGAAGGCGGAGCTTGGCGGCAGCGAGTTCCAAGCGGTCGTGCATGGCGTCGTTGAGGGGCGTCCGCCGCAGCTGGATCTGGCAGTCGAGAAAAAGCTGCTGGGCGCTGTGCTTGAAGCGATTCAAGGCGGGCTGGTACGTTCGGCTCACGATCTGTCCGAAGGCGGGCTGGCCGCAGCGCTGGCGGAATCGTGCATCAGCGGCGGTTTGGGCGCGAACGTCGATGTGGCAAGCGGCGGGCTGCGTGCGGATGTTTTGCTGTTCAGCGAGTCGCAGTCACGGATTTTGCTGTCGGCATCGCCGGATAAAGCGGATGCGCTGGAGCGGCTCATCGCGGAGCGCGGCGTGCCGGTTGCGCGGATCGGTTCCGTAGCGGGCGCGGCTGCCGGGGGCGCCGGGCTGGCCATTGCAGTGGACGGGGCTTCCGTGCTGAACAAGCCGGTCGAGCAGTTGAAACGCGTCTGGGAGGATGTCATTCCATGTCTGATGAAATAATGCCGCGCGGACTTTGGACAGGAGCATATTACAACGAAGGCGCGGGACATGCGGATCCGTTCGACACGTTGCGGGAGGAGTGCGGCGTGTTCGGCGTGTTCGGTCATCCCGAAGCCGCTTCCCTTTCTTATTACGGCCTGCATGCGCTGCAGCACCGGGGCGAAGAAAGCGCCGGGATGTGCGTGACGGACGGATCGGAGTTCAATTACCACCGCGGCATGGGGCTTGTCAAGGAAGTGTTTGACCGGGACAAGCTCGCTTCGCTGGCCGGAGACCGCTCGATCGGGCATGTACGGTATTCGACGAGCGGGGACAGCCGGCTGACGAACGCGCAGCCGCTGATTTTCAAATACCGCGACGGGGATTTGGCGGTGGCGACGAACGGCAATATCGTGAACGCGCCGAAAATCCGCCGCGAGCTGGAGCAAAGCGGCTCGATCTTTCAGACGACAAGCGACACGGAGGTGATCGCGCATCTGATCGCGCGGTCGCCGAAGGATTTTGTCGAAGCGGCGAAGGACGCGCTGGGGCAACTGGTCGGCGGCTTCGCCTTCCTGCTGCTGACGAACGACAAGCTGATCGCCGCCAGCGATCCCAACGGGCTGCGGCCGCTGACGATGGGCCGGCTCGGCGACGCGTATCTGTTCTCGTCCGAGACGTGCGCGTTCGAGGTGATCGGCGCGGAGACGATCCGCGAAATCCAGCCGGGCGAAATGCTGGTGCTGGACGGCAACGGTCTGCACGAAGACCGTTATACCGAGCCGCAGCGCAAGGCGTTGTGCGCGATGGAATACATCTACTTCGCGCGTCCGGACAGCGACATGAACGGCTCGAATCTGCACGCGAGCCGCAAGCGGATGGGGCAAGTGATGGCGCAGGAGTCTTTTGTCGACGCGGACGTCGTGACCGGCGTGCCCGACTCCAGCATCTCCGCTGCCATCGGCTACGCGGAGCAGACCGGCATCCCTTACGAGCTTGGTCTGATCAAAAACAAATACACCGGCCGGACGTTCATCCAGCCAAGCCAGGAGCTGCGCGAGCAGGGCGTGAAGATGAAGCTGAGCGCGGTGCGCCGGGTCGTGGAAGGCAAACGCGTGGTGATGATCGACGATTCGATCGTCCGCGGCACGACCTCACGGCGGATCGTGGGTCTGCTGCGCGAGGCCGGGGCGACGGAGGTGCATGTGCGGATCACTTCGCCGCCGTTCAAAAACCCGTGCTTCTACGGGATCGACACCCCGGACCGCGGCGAGTTGATCGCTTCGTACAAATCCGTTGACGAAATTTGCCGGGAGATCGGTGCGGACACACTGGAGTTTTTGAGCCCTGAGGGCTTGATCCGGGCGGTAGGCGGCGGCAACTCCGGGGATTATAAAGGCGGCCTCTGCATGGCCTGCTTTGACAATGATTACCCGACGCGGACGGATTTTGACGGGGAAGAGAAATACGGGTGTACGTGCTAAGCGGGCGTCTTGCCGGTTGCTCACAGTCTATGAGGGCTGGTAAAACTTCATGTGGCGTATAACGCAGCGGTTGGCGGTTAGGGCGAAGTTGTGTTCCGGTCTGTGTCGACTGGATCCGTTAGCACTGGCTTTAGGCCGCCCAACCATTGATAGGGTCGCAACAATTATTTCACATGATAAAATATTTTCGAAACAGCATAAGCTTAAGGTGGGTACGTCGATCAGAGTTGATTGTGCTGCTTAGGTGGGCCACATTGGATAATTCAATGAGATTTGCGGGATATGCTCATGATGAGTCCTCTGATTGGAAATATCCAATAGAATGGAAAATGAATAGTAAATATGGTAGCTTGATTGGATATTTCCAATAGATTGGCCTCGGTATGACGGAAAATGGACTTTTGAGCGAAATCTATTGGATTTTTCCAATGAAGGCTCAAAATTAAGTTCGATGTCTGTCAATCTATTGGATTTTTCCAATAAGAGCAGACAGCGGCGAGGGATATGAGCTACTCGCGGTGGCCCTTTACTACTCCCGCGGTGATTTAGCTGAACGTGCTGGCGATTGAGCTGCTCGGATAGCGATTGCGGTGGCCCTTTCGAGCTTTCCTGCAACGAGGTTTTCGAATCGGTACTATCGCCTGCCGTAATTCTAACGGTTGTCAGCGCCGTTATTTGTCTTGATTTGGGCATAAGTAGCCGGAGTTAAGCGAAATAAGCACGATGGCAACCGTTAGAATCCGAAATCAGCGTAAATGGCTCAAATAGCGGCTGTGGCAACCGTTAGCTTGGTTTAGTCTGGATGTAGTCTAGTTGATTTTGCGGTTACAAAGAAACGCATGTCCTCCAAAAAATAAACCTAAGGAGTGTGTCCTTCTCGTGTCAGAAGCATACAAAAACGCCGGCGTCGATATTGCGGCCGGGAATGAAGCCGTGGAGCGGATGAAAAAACACGTCAAGCGAACGTTTCGTCCGGAAGTGATGACGGATCTGGGCGGCTTCGGGGCTTTGTTCGGATTGAACAAAGACAAATATGAGGAGCCGGTTCTGGTCTCCGGGACGGACGGCGTGGGCACCAAGCTGAAAATCGCGTTTGCGATGGATAAGCACGATACGATCGGCATCGACGCGGTAGCGATGTGCGTCAACGACATCGTCGTGCAGGGCGCGGAGCCGCTGTTTTTCCTAGATTACCTCGCCTGCGACAAGGTCGTTCCTGAGAAAATCGAGGCGATCGTCGCCGGGATCGCCGAAGGCTGCAGCCAGTCCGGCTGCGCGCTGATCGGCGGCGAAACCGCCGAAATGCCGGGCATGTACGGCGAAGGCGAATACGACATCGCCGGCTTCACCGTCGGCGTCGTCGACAAGCGCAAAATCGTCAACGGCAGCACCATCGCTCCCGGCGATACGGTGATCGGCCTCGCTTCCAGCGGCGTGCACAGCAACGGTTTTTCGCTGGTGCGCAAGCTGCTGCTGGAGGAGGCCGGATACAGCCTGCAGGATACGCTGCCGGAGCTGGGCGGGCAGAAGCTTGGCGAGGTGCTGCTGACGCCGACCAAGCTGTACGTGAAGCCGGTGCTTTCCCTGCTCGAGCGGGTCGACGTCAAAGGCATGGCGCACATTACGGGCGGCGGATTTATCGAAAATATCCCGCGCGTGCTGCCGGAAGGCGTAAATGTGGAGATCGAATCCGGCTCGTGGCCGATTTTGCCGATCTTTGAGCTTTTGCAGCAAAAGGGCAGCGTCAGCAGCCGCGACATGTTCACCACCTTCAACATGGGGATCGGGCTGGTCATCATCGTTGCCGCCGATCAGGCGGAGGCAGCCCTGCAAACGCTGGGCGAGGCCGGCGAAAGCCCGTACGTCATCGGCAAAGTGACCGCAGGCCGCCGGGAAGTGACGTTTGCGGGGGCGGACGTGTAATGGCGGCGGGTTTTCGGATCGCAGTGTTCGCCTCCGGGCAGGGCAGCAATTTTCAAAATTTGCTGGATGCTTCCCGGGCGGGAACGCTTGGCGCAGACATCGTGCTGCTGGTGTGCGACAAACCGCAGGCGCCCGTCGTTGAACGGGCCCGCAAGGCCGGGGTCGACTGTTTTCTTTTTCAACCTAAGGACTATGCGCGGCGGGAAGATTATGAGGCGGAAGTTGCCGCGGAGCTGGACAAGCGGCAGATCGACCTGGTCGTTTTGGCCGGGTATATGCGGCTGTTGACCCCGGTGCTGGTGGAGCCTTACGCCGGGAAAATGATCAACATCCATCCTTCGCTGCTTCCGGCTTTTCCGGGCAAAAACGCGATCGGGCAAGCGTGGGACTACGGCGTTAAAGTGACTGGGATAACGGTGCATTTGGTCGACGGGGGAATGGATACGGGCGCTGTCATCGCCCAAGAACCGGTGGAGATTCTCGCCTCGGATACCCTGGAGTCGCTGGAGGCCAGAATCCATGCCGCGGAACAGCAGTTATACCCGCAAGTCGTGTCGTGGTTTGCCAAAAGCCGTATTAAGGTGAACGGCCGGAAAGTGACGGTTCTGTCGGATGAGGAACAATAGGGCATACTTTTATAGGACATAAAGTGCGCAGGGGTTTCGATATTTCCCGAGAAATATCGGGCATGATTCGCCAAATTAAAAGGAGGGGCCGATTTTGAGTATCAAAAGAGCGCTGGTAAGCGTGTCGGATAAAACGGGGATCGTGGATTTTTGCCGCGAGCTGTCGCAGTTGGGCGTGGAGATCATTTCGACGGGGGGAACAAAAAACCTGCTGTCGAAGGAAGGAGTGCCGGTGATCGGCATTTCCGATGTGACCGGTTTTCCGGAAATTTTGGACGGACGCGTTAAAACGCTGCACCCGGCCGTCCACAGCGGGCTGCTGGCGATCCGCGACAGCGAAGAGCATCAGGCCCAAATGAAGGAGCTGGGTCTGGATTACATCGACCTGGTCGTTGTTAACCTGTATCCGTTCCAGGAGACGATCGCCAAGCCGGACGTGAGTTATGAGGATGCGATTGAAAATATCGACATCGGCGGGCCGACCATGCTGCGTTCGGCGGCCAAAAACCACGCCTTCGTCAGCGTGGTCGTCGATGCGGCCGATTACGGCACGGTTCTTGCGGAAATCCGCGCGGGCGGGGATACGACGCTGGACACGCGCAAACGGCTTGCGGCCAAAGTTTTCCGCCATACGGCGGCTTACGATGCCCTGATTTCCGATTATTTGTCGAAGGTGACCGGCGATCCGCTGCCGGAACGCTACACCGTGACCTATGAGAAAATCCAGGATTTGCGCTACGGCGAAAATCCGCACCAACAAGCGGCGTTCTACCGCAAACCGCTGGCCGCGGCGGATACGTTGACCAATGCGGAGCAACTGCACGGCAAGGAATTGTCCTACAACAACATCAATGACGCCAACGCGGCGCTGCAAATCGTGAAAGAATTCGAGGAGCCGGCTGTCGTTGCGGTGAAGCATATGAACCCTTGCGGGGTAGGCGTAGGCTCCAGCATTTTGGAGGCCTATCAAAAAGCGTATGAGGCTGATCCGGTGTCGATCTTCGGCGGCATCGTCGCCGCCAACCGCATCATCGATGCCGATACGGCGGCGCTGCTTAAGGAGATTTTCCTGGAGATCATTTTGGCGCCGGGTTTTACCGAGGAAGCGCTGGACATTTTGACGAAAAAGAAAAACATCCGCCTCTTGAAGCTCGGCGGCCTGGAGCTCGGCAGCAAACGCAGCAGCCAGTTTGTCGTGACTTCGATCGACGGCGGCATGGTCGTTCAGGAGAGCGATGTTCATGTGCTGAAGGAATCCGATCTGCAGGTCGTCACCGACCGCAAGCCAACCGAGGAAGAACTCAAGCAGCTGCTGTTCGGCTGGAAAGTAGTTAAGCATGTGAAATCCAATGCGATCGTACTGGCCAAGGACGATATGACGATCGGCGTCGGCGCCGGTCAGATGAACCGCGTCGGTGCGGCGAAAATCGCCATTGAGCAGGCCGGAGAAAAGTCGAAAGGCAGCGTGTTGGCCTCGGATGCGTTTTTCCCGATGGGCGATACGCTGGAAGCGGCGGCCAAGGCCGGCATTACGGCGGTTATTCAGCCTGGCGGCTCGGTTAAGGACGAGGAGTCGATCAAGGTCGCGAACGAGTACGGCATCGCCATGGTATTTACCGGCGTCCGCCATTTCAAACATTAAGCCTCGGCTCCAAACGGCAGACCGCTGCGGCGTGCGGCGGCCTGCCGTTTTTCGGATTATACGCGGGGGAAATGAGTGATTAGCGTCATTACGGTCCGCTTGCGGGCTATCAAGGAGGAGATCACAAATGGATATATTGGTGATTGGCGGGGGCGGGCGCGAGCATGCGATTTGCTGGAGTTTGGCGAAAAGCCCCAAAGCCGGCAAGCTTTATTGCGCCCCGGGCAACGCCGGGATCGGCCAGGTGGCCGAACTCGTTCCGATTCAGGTGCATGAATTCGACAGGCTGGCCGCGTTTGCCGAGGAGAAGGGCGTCGGCTTGGTCGTGGTCGGGCCTGACGATCCGCTGGCCGATGGCATTGTCGACGTGTTCGAGGCTAAGAATATTCCGGTGTTCGGTCCGCGCAAAAACGCCGCGCATATCGAAGGCAGCAAAACGTTTATGAAGGATTTGCTGAAAAAATACGGCATTCCGACAGCGGCTTACGAGAAGTTCGACAGCTATGAGCCGGCATTGGCGTATTTGCGCAGCCGGCCGGTGCCGATCGTCATCAAGGCGGACGGGCTGGCGGCAGGCAAAGGCGTGACGGTCGCTTTCACCAGCGAACAGGCGGAAGCCGCTTTAAAGGATATTATGGTCGAGAAGGTGTTCGGCGAGTCCGGCAGCCAGGTTGTCATCGAGGAATACCTTGAAGGCCAGGAAATGTCGATCCTGTCGTTCGTGGACGGGGAAACGGTGCGGCCGATGGCGGCGGCGCAGGATCACAAGCAGGTTTACGACGGCGACAAAGGGCCGAACACGGGCGGCATGGGCACCTATTCCCCGCTGCCGCACATCGCCTCCGGCATCATTGAAGAAGCGGTCGAAACGATCATCAAACCGACGGCCAAGGCGATGGTGGCCGAGGGCCGGCCGTTCCGCGGCGTGTTGTTCGCCGGGCTGATGATTACGCCGGACGGCAAGCCGAAGACGATCGAATTCAACGCCCGCTTCGGCGATCCGGAAACCCAGGTCGTGCTGCCGCGGCTGAAAAGCGATCTGCTCGATATTTTTCTGGCGGCGGTGAACGGCACCTTGGATCAGGCGGAAATCGAGTGGAGCGATGAAGCGGCCGTGTGCGTTGTGCTGGCTTCTGGCGGTTATCCGGCTTCCTATCCGAAAGGCCTGCCGATTGCAGGCTTGGATGAGGTGCGGGAGGCCCTCGTGTTCCATGCCGGAACGGCCCGCAACGAAGCCGGGGAATGGGTCACGAACGGCGGCCGCGTTCTGGGCGTCGTCGGACTTGGCCAATCGATCGCCGAAGCGCGGGACAAGGCTTATCAAGCTGCGGAGCGGATCACGTTCGAGGGCAAGCACAACCGTACGGATATCGCCGCCAAGGCCCTCGTATAGCGGCGGTATTGGAAGAGGATCCGCCTTACGGGGCGCGCGAGGATAATCCGCTCTTTTTTCGCGCATGTTAAGGGAGAATGGGGATTATAGTCCCTGTCATTCTCTGATTGCGGGAGGCGGCATCATCATGAGCGACAAAATGAAGGAAATGCTTCCGGTATCGCGTGAAGAAGTGGAAGTGAGCGGCGTATACCGGGACGAGCTGGGGCGCGAGGAGTACTTGCGGAAGGGCGGGGAATTCCCGTCCGATCCGGTGTACGGGACGATGGAGTGGGAGCTTAAAGAGCTTGCTCAGGAGAAAAACTCCAAGGGACATACCGATGACCGTTTGATTCCGAAAAAAGACTGATCCGCCCACTCTAAGCCTCTCCGGCCTGCCGGCTCATACGCCGGATCTGCCGGGGAGGCTTTTTTGCAGTTTGCTCGTTGGCGGGGATTTCCACTTTTACATCGGAAAATGACTTGAACGGAAAGCGGTTTTGGGTGTACTTTTATAAGAATGAGAGAAATCGAGCCAAAGTGAGGAGAAAGCGATGAAGCAGGCGGAACGCCAAACGGTAGGTATGGAAGATATCGTCAAAGCGCATCATGTGCTGAGCGAGGTTGTGGTGCGGACTCCGCTGCAGCTGGATGCAACGTTATCGTTAAGATACGGCTGCAACGTATATTTAAAAAGAGAAGATCTCCAGGTCGTGCGTTCTTTTAAAATCCGCGGGGCCTACAATATGATCCGCAGCCTCCAGCCGGAGGATTTGCAGCGGGGGATCGTTTGCGCGAGCGCCGGCAACCATGCGCAGGGCGTGGCTTTTTCCTGCAACGCGCTGGGAATCCGGGGCAAAATTTTTATGCCAAGCACGACGCCAAACCAGAAAGTTAAGCAGGTAAAACGCTTTGGCGGCGACCATGTCGAGGTTGTGCTGACCGGCGACACGTACGACGACGCTTATGAAGAAGCGATGAAAGCGTGCACCGAGGGCGGAATGACGTTCATCCACCCGTTTGATGACCCGAAAATCGTCGCCGGCAACGGGACGATCGGCATGGAGATCATGGAGAGCCTCAATGTGCCGGCCGACTATGTGTTTGTGACGATCGGCGGCGGGGGCTTGGTGTCGGGCGTGGGCACGTATTTGAAAACGGTCAGCCCGCAGACGAAAGTGATCGGGGTCGAACCTGCGGGCGCGGCTTCGATGACGGAAGCGCTAAAACAGAAGCAAGTGGTGACGCTGGAAGCGATCGACAAGTTCGTGGACGGTGCGGCGGTCAAACGCGTGGGCGATTTGAATTACGAAATCTGCGCGAAGATCCTCGACGATATCGTTCAGGTGCCGGAGGGCAAGGCGTGCACGACGATTTTGGAGCTGTACAACGACAGCGCTATCGTTGTGGAGCCGGCAGGCGCGCTGCCGGTATCCGCACTCGACATGTACCGCGACCAAATCCGCGGCAAAAACGTCGTCTGCATCATCAGCGGCGGGAACAACGACATCGACCGGATGCAGGAAATGAAGGAGCGCTCGTTGATCTACGAGGGGCTGAAGCATTATTTCCTGATCAACTTCCCGCAGCGCGCCGGCGCCCTGCGCGAGTTCCTGGAGCAGGTGCTGGGCCCGAACGACGACATCACCCGGTTCGAATATACGAAAAAGCACAACAAGGAAAACGGCCCGGCCCTGGTCGGCATCGAGCTGAGCGACAAGGCGGATTACGAAGCGCTGATCGGCAGAATGGCCTCGAAAGGCATCGCCTATACCGAGCTCAACCGGGACTTGAACCTGTTTAATTTGCTGATTTGATGGTTTCTTGCAAATTAAACTCCCCCTTGATTGGAAAAATCCAATAGAATGACGGGAATCTACCGCCATTTTGAGCGCTCGTTGGAAATATCCAATAGATTTCGCTTAAGTCGCCTGTTTTGTACCCTGCCTGGCCCAATCTATTGGAAATATCCAATCAGGGTACTGTCTTTCTACCCAATTTTCGATTCTATTAGATAAATCCAATGAGGCGGCACTATCGTTGCATTAAATCTGATCTGACAAGATACATTTTCCAGTTGCACTGATACTCTAACGGATGCTACAGGCGCTATTTGCTCCAAAAAAGTTGATTTTAAATTGTAACGGTTGCCACGGGGCTTATTTCACTTGAATCCGGCCCTTTTTGCTTAGATTCAGGCAAATAACGGCTGTCACAACCGCTAGAATTTTGAAAAGAGCTTTTTTTGGTAAATAGCCGCTGATCCAACCGTTAGATTTCCAGGTAACAGTTCCGGCCAGCAGTTCCGGCCAGCAGTCCGGGCCAGTAGTAGTTCCGGGAAATCTTAAGCAAAGTTAATGCAACGCTAGGTGATGGAGCAGCGAAAAATAAGGCGATCGGCCTTTATAATGTGGCATCCAGCCTTCTCTGACAAATAGTCGGGGAAGGTTTTTTTATTTTTTTAGAGGTTGTTCAAAAAGTCATCTTTCCATGACGAAGCCGTTCATGAAGAAGATTCGACGTCGAATCTTGAATTTAGCCGGGTCAAGCATATGCTTACGACGCATTTTTTCTCCGGAAACATTTCAGTTGCTCACGTACCCAAACCAAGCCTATATTTCCGAAGCCGTTTGCTACGAAAACGTTTAGCTCCGCTACTCAGTTCCTAGCTTCATCCAACTAAAGCGTTTTGAAAAAGCGCACTTCGGAAGCATAAGCTTCGGTCCTGAAAACCCAGCTTTTTGAACACGCATTCGAAAAAGGGCTTTACAATCCCAATTCACTAGTGTACTATTTAACTATAACACTGATACATTAAGGGAGTGATCATGTGCTGCAACCAATGCGGGGAGCGAAATTCCCGAAGCCGGCGGGCTTGAGCTTAATCCACGGAATCCACGGAATCCACGGAATCCACGGAATCCACGGAATGCCGCCCCATCAAATTAAGACGCCGCCGAGGGCATAATGGCGGAAAGGAGCTGACCCGAACGTGGGCATCGAATTCGACAACAATCTGCCGATTTATTTGCAAATCATGAACTATTTGAAAAAGGAGATTGTTACCGGCAAGTTGAAGGCCGGGGACAAAATCCCCTCCGTGCGAGAATTGGCAGCCGAACTGCAAATCAACCCGAATACCGTGCAGCGGACTTTTCAGGAATTGGAGCGTGAAGCCGTCGTGGAAACGAAACGCGGACTCGGAAGATATGTGACCAGCGAGGAATCGAAAATTATGACGATCAAAAAAGAAATGGCCGGCGAATTGCTTGACCGCTTCATCGGCGGGATGCAGGAGCTCGGCTTCAGCAATCAGGATATCGCGGCGATTGTCGCAGAAGCCGTACAAGGCGAAGAACGGCGATAGGAGGGAGGACGATGGATCGAATGGATCAGAAGGATCAGATGAGCCGGAAGGATCGAATGGATCAGATTGATTGGGTAGATCAGACAGATCAGAAAGATAAGACAGGTCAGACAGGTCAGACAAATCGGATGGATGAACTACTGAAGCTGAAGGGCGTGTCCAAGTCTTACGGCGGCAAAAAGGCGCTGCGCGGCATATCTTTGGGCATCGGCAAGGGTAAAATCGTGGGCCTGCTCGGTCCGAACGGCAGCGGCAAAAGCACGCTGATGAAGATCGTCGCCGGTTTGATTCCGGTTTCTAACGGCCAAGTAATGGTAGACGGTACGCCGGTAGGGTTGAAGACCAAGTCGCTCGTCTCCTTTATGCCGGATCGGCCGCTGACGGAGTCGTGGATGAAGGTGCGCGACGCGGTAGGGTTTTACCGGGATTTCTACGCCGATTTTGACGAGGAAAAGGCCCGGACGATGCTGAAGTTTATGCAGCTGAATGAAGGGGATAAGATCAGTTCGCTGTCCAAAGGGATGAATGAGCGGCTGCAGCTTACGCTGACGCTGTCGCGGAACGCCAAGCTGTATTTGCTGGATGAACCGATTGGAGGCGTAGACCCGGTAGCGCGGGCTAAAATTTTGGATGCGATCGTGGAGTTTTACAGCGAGGACAGCAGTTTGATCGTTTCCACGCATTTGGTGCGGGACATCGAGCGGATTTTCGATGAAGTCGTCTTCATCCGCGAAGGGGAAATCGTCATGCAGGAAGAGGTTGAAGGCTTGCGGATGAAGTATGGCAAGAGCGTAGACGACATGTTTAAAGAGGTGTTTGCGGAATGATGAAACTGCTGAAATACGACTTGAAACGAAATGCCAATACCTTTTTGGGGATGGCGGCGATTTTGGTGATTGTGCAGGCCGCGTTGTCGATCGTCGGCAATGTCAAGGGATGGGACGACGGGCTGATTATAGCTTTCAACATCATTTTGTACGTGTCGGCGGGCATTATCATGCTGGTGCTCGTATGCAAAACCTTTGAAGCCAATATCAAGGCGTACAACCGCAGACTGCTGCCGGTCCACCCGGCCTGGACCGTACTGTCATCGCTGCTGCTCGGCCTGATTATGGCGGCTGTGTTCGTAGCGGTTGCGTTCATCCACGCTTTGTTATATCTCCATTTTAAGGGGATTCCGTACGATCTGTCTTTAGGGCTGGCAAGCGTGAAAGATTGGCTCGGGATCATCTTGGCGGCGGCGTGGGGATATAGCGTGCTGGTATTGACCGTTTTCACGGCGATCACCATCGGCGCAAGCGTCAGCATACGGGGAAAAGCGGGAACCTGGATCGGCATCGTCTCCTTTTTCGTGATCATCAACGTGATGAGCTGGCTGGAAAGCTTGTTGTTCGGGAACGGCGACTCTTCCGTTTTAAGCTTTGGGGTTTTCCGCGGGAGCACAAATGACACGCTTACGATGGCAGCGGGCGGCATCCAGTTCCTGAGCATTGCCCAGTTCTTGTTTGAAGCGGCGTTTGCGGGATTGATGTTCTACGCCACAATTTATTTGTTGAGCAAGAGAATGGAAATATAACCGAGCTAATTTAGGAGATATGGTTTATATGAAAAAAGGATTATATAAACTGGCCGGAGCGTTGTTATCATTAACCATTACGGCCTGCACCTTTCTGCCGGTGTCCGCAAGCGCTGCGGCGGCCTCCGGAAGCCAGAAGGAATGGCTGCGGCAAAACGCCCATCAGCTGACGTCGCTGGAGTCCGAGGATTATAGCGATCTGGCCTTTTTAAAGCCGCTGTTAAAGGACAAAACCGTCGTCAGCCTCGGGGAAAATTTTCACCGGGTGGCCGAATACAGCAGCATCAAAACCAGGCTGATCAAATTTTTGCATGAAGAGATGGATTTTGACGTGATCGCTTTTGAATCCGGGATGGGAGACGCGGCGTCCGTATACGAAAACCGGGATTCCCTTACCCCGGAGGAGATGATGGGCGCTTCGCTTTTTCCAATCTGGCATTCCCAGGAAACGCTGGAGCTGTTCGATTATATCAAGGAGCAGGGAAAGGGCGACGATCCGCTGTACTTGGCGGGATATGACAATCAATTTACGGCCTACTTTTTGACCCAGTTTATAGGGGCGGCGATCGGCAAGCTGGACTCCGAGAAGGGAAAGGCCTTCGTGCAAATGGAATATCAGGCGATTCCGGATGTTTATGAGGTTCTTAATAAGTTCCCGGACGCTCCTTTCAGCAAGGATCCGGCTTATAAAAAGGAAATGCAGGCCGTGGTAGACAAATATGTGCCTCAATATCAAGAGACGATCAAGTATGTTGAGCAGCACCGTGACGAATTAAATGCCAAGTTGCAAGTTTTTTATCCCAGCCAGCCGCATTTTGACGCTATCATCCTGAAATCCTTACGCGACCATGTCGCCTTTCTGGAGAGCGGATTGAAGGATGTGAAGGATATGTATTCTTCCCGGGATGAGTTGATGACGGAAAATCTGGAATGGGTGATGCAGACGTTGTATCCGGGGAAAAAGGTGATTTTGTGGGCCCACAATGACCACCTGGCCAAAAATACCTCGAAAATGCGGGTCAAGCAAGACGGCAAGTGGACGAACAGTTTTACGAGCATGGGCGAACTGATGCACCGGAAGCTCGGGGATAAAATGTATGTGATCGGGCTCTACATGAATCGCGGTTCATCGGTAACGATTACTTCGGGCAAGCCTTTTACCATCCGGCCGGCGACAAAAGGGAGCCTGGAGCACCTGATCATGCAAAGCGGTTACGCGAATTCCTTTATTGATCTAAGCAAGCATAAAGTGAAGAATGCGCAGAGTGCCTGGATGTTCCGGCCGATCTACGCATCCGAGGACGGCATGACCACGGAACAGGTGCTGCCGAATGTGATGCGTTTCATCCCGAAGGAGCAGTATGACGGAATTATCGTCATCGATAAAGTGAAGGCTCCGACACCTGTACAATCCTCCGAGGAATCAAGTAACAACGAGTAAATATGAGATGGGGCCATAAGCAGCTTAGGGCTGTTTATGGCCCCTTTCCCATCATGCTTTGGAGCGCACCCGCAGCAAAACGATTTGCCCGGCCAGGCCGATCGCAAAAATGATCAGGCTGTCCCAAGGGGACACGGTAAAGGCCGGCATAATCCGGTTCAGCAGCGTTCCCAAAGCGATGAGCAGCGCCGCGCCGCCGATGTAGATGCCCAGCGCCTTTAAATCAAACCGGCGGGGACCCGAAGGCTCCGGGGATTCCGCAGATTCTGCGGGTTCGTGGGACTCTGCGGCCCGTTTGCGGCCGGGGCCGAGAAAGCGGGTGACCAGTTCCACCAACACGATCGCCAACCCGGCGATGATGAGCAGCGACGAACTGCTGATCAGCGTGTATTCCAGCTCTCCGCCAAACCATTTGCTGAAAAAGCCGGTGATCATATAAATAAAGAAAACCCAGGTTAGAGCGACCCAGGGAATCATCGTATAATAGATGATTTTATCCTTCAGGCTGCGGGGCGCGCCCGTCAGGACATCGTCCGCCAGCTGGGCGCAATAAGCCTTGGGATCATCGCCAAACAGATCCATGGCGGACACGCCTTTGTCCTGATTTTTGACAATTTGCCGCGCCAGGCTAAGCAAAATCTCCTCCCCTTTGGCTTCAGTCAGCGAACTGGCTCCGGAGCGGAAATACATCACCATTTCCCCGAAATAATTGTCGTTCTCGGCTGTCATCTGCTGCCTTAATTTCTTCGTCTCTCCGATCATTTCATGGATGTACATGAAAGTATCTCTCCTCCCAGGTCCGTACAAGTCACTCTCGAACAAACGACATTCTGCCAAAAAATTACTAATTTTCTTTCGTAGTATACTGCAAAATTTGTCCGCTCCGCAAGGGCCCACAGGAGGGAGTAGGGCGGACCAGGAATGATGGACATTTGGTGAACGAGGTATAAAATCGCCGGCTCCCTCCACACACTACTTTAAAAGAGGCGGTTCAAAAAGTCATCTTTTACGGATATAAGGACGCTGGAGTCGCCGGAGTTTCGCGCCTTATCAACTAATTTATTGCGGGAGGCAGATACAGTGGGAAAATATGATTCGGAGCAGACCCGGAGGTATTTGCTTAACGAAAACTCCCGGGGCAGTCTGGAAGAAGTCGTTTCGAACGAGGTTGACTCGGATGAAAACGCGGATTTTCTTTGCGGGGACGATTGCGGCGACGGGGAGCGCCTAGGCAATCGGCAATTCATGAAGGAGTGGGAAGGACGAGTACAAACCCATGCCTATTTTAGGCAATCTTATGAATAACCAGCGAGCTTGATTGACACGCTTTCCGGCCGGTGATAAGATAAGTTTTATAAAACACATTAAACTTATCGGAATTAAATGGATATAAGTATTTCCGGATATTCACGGGCGGGAGGCGGTTGTATGGAAAGACAGATTGCGATCAAGTATGGGAAAGAGGAAATTGCGGCGAATATCCATTATCCGTCGGAAAACAAACGGGAAGGGCGCTGCCGGCGGGCTCCGCTGGTCTTGATTTGCCACGGCTTTGTCGGCAACCGGATCGGTGTGGACCGGCTGTTTGTCAAAGCGGCCAGGGAACTGGCGGCGGCCGGATTTCTCGTGCTTCGGTTTGATTGCGTCGGCTGCGGCGAAAGCAGCGGGAGCTACGGGGAACAGGACGTCGATTCCCTGATCGCCCAAACCCGCTCGGTGTTGGATTACGGCCTCGAATCCTTTGATATCGATCCGCAGCGGGTCACGTTGATCGGACACAGCCTGGGCGGAACCGTAGCGCTGCTTGCCGCCGTAAGGGACCGCCGCATCAAAAATCTCGTCCTATGGTCTTCCGTCGGATATCCTTTTAACGATATCGTAAAGATTACCGGGCGTGAGGTATACGACAAGGCCGTCAAGCACGGGTCCGCCGATTACCTTGGCTATGACTTGACGCCGCGGTTTTTCGATTCGCTGGGTTCGTCGCAGCCATACCAGGAAGCGCTCAAGTTTCCCGGGGACGTGCTGGTGGTGCACGGCACCTCGGACGATACGATCCCGGTCGATTACGCTTTTCTGTATCAAAAGGTGTTTTGGATGCGTTCCGAAGGGCGCTGCGACAAAGAGATTATTTTTCAGGCCGACCATACGTATTCCTCCGGGGAGCATCAAGCCCGGCTCATCGGCAAGACGAGGGAGTGGCTTGACAGTCTGGAGGCGATTCAGACGGACTGGCAGCATTGGATGATCTAGGAGCAGCGCGTGTGAGGGGGCGTTAAGCGCGGCGATCGGGCGATAAAATCATGCCGAACTGGTAAATAACTTCCTGTAGGGATACAATGAATATAGGATACCACCAATTTGGCGCAGGGAGGTTTGAGAGTGATGACTCAACCTGCATTGTTTATCGCACACGGATCGCCGACGCTGGCAATCGAGCAAAACGCGTACACGGGTTTTCTCCGGCAACTGGGACAAAGAACGCTGAAACCGCCCAGAGCCGTTGTTATTTTCTCCGCACATTGGGATTCTCCCGTCCAATGGCTGACGGCGGACCGCAGGCATGAAACGCTGCATGATTTTTACGGTTTTCCCGAGGAAATGTACCGGATTCAATACCCTGCCCCGGGCGATCCGGAGCTTAGCGAAGCGATCGGCGCCATGTTTCATGCCCACAATCTGCCGTATCGGCTATCCGAAGGAAGAGGGCTGGATCACGGGGCATGGGTTGTGCTGCGGGCGATATTCCCGGAAGGAAACATCCCGGTCGTGGCCTTGTCCGTCGATTCCAAGCGCTCACCGGAGGAACAGTATGCCATCGGCAAAATGCTGGCCGGACTCCGGCGGCAAAACGTTCTCATTATCGGCAGCGGCGGCTTGGTGCATAATTTGCGCCTAATCGGAGACGAGGAGAGCGAGCCGTTTCCTTGGGCTGTCGAATTCGACGCTTGGATCGGTGAGCAGCTTCAGGACTGGAATTTGCGGCTGCTGTTCGATTACGGCAAAAAGGCTCCCCATGTCCGCAGCGCCATTCCTCCCTACGGCAAGGAGCATTTTGTGCCGCTGCTTTATGCGATGGGCGCCGCCGATGACGAGCGGCGGGCCGTCAAGCTGTTTCAGGATTACCGGTACGGCAGCTTAAGCCTCAACTGCTGGAAATTCGGCGCCGGGGACGAAGCCCGTTGACCAGGCTGCAAAATATCATGAAGAAGCGCAGAACCGATTCTTTTCGGTTGCTGCGCTTTGTTTTTTTAAATCAAGATGTGAGTCTTTGCGTTTCCAAAGCGGTTTATTTCGACGTATAATGTAAAAAAACGCATGGGATGACGGAGGTACGATGAACTTATTACGGTCTAAATTCGGAATACTACTGATCTTGTCGGTTTTCCTGCTGCTGATCTCCGGCTGCGGAGGAGCGAAGGAGGCGGTCACCCGGGAGGTTATCGCTCCCCCCGAAGCAGCACCGGAGGAGACGGAGCCGCCCCAACCTGAGGTACCCGCTTACACGGCTCCGCTTACCGGTTTGCCGGCGGAAGCGCCGGTAACCCGCCGCCCGCTGGCGGTCATGGTCAACAATGCGCCGGCTGCGCGCCCCCAGTCGGGCCTGATGGACGCCGACTTGGTGTATGAAGTACTGGCCGAAGGCGGGGTAACCCGCATGGTGGCGATTTATCAAAGCAAGGCGGACAGCGCCAAAATCGGCCCGGTTCGCAGCATTCGCCCGTACATGATCGATTTGGGGGAAAGCTATCACGGCGTTTTGGTCCACGCGGGAGCGAGCAACGATGCGTTCGCCATTTTGCAGCGGCAGCATAAAGAGGATCTCGATGAGATCACGAACGCGGGAGCTTACTTTTGGCGGGACAAGTCCCGGAAGGCGCCGCACAACCTGTACTCCAGTCCGGAAAAATTGCTCGAAGGGGCGGAGAAACGAGGATTCGCCACCGAAGATGCGAACGTGCCGGGATATACTTTTTACCGGGAAAGGGAAGGACCCGTGTCGTGGCAGGAAGCAAGCCGGGTAGAGATCAAGTTTCAACTGGACAATTACCGGGTGGGTTACGAATATGACGCGGCGAGCGGACGATATAAACGTTTCATTAACGGTAAGCCGCACACGGATCTGGAGACCGGCGAACAGCTGACGGCCGCCAATGTCGTGGTGCTGGGGGCCGAACACCGGGTGCTGGACGATGTGGGACGCCTGGACGTGAATTTGGAACTGGGCGGAGACGCGATCGTTTTTGAAAAAGGCAAAATGATTCGCGCAGAGTGGATACATAAACAAGGCGACATCATTCGCTTTATCGTGGACAATCAAGAGCTGCCATTTGTTCCTGGCAATTCTTTCATTCATATCGTGCCCGATTCGCCGGATTTCGACAGTCATATTGCCGTGGAATAGCGGGGGGCGAACTGGGGAAGTCTGTATTTTTGTGGCGAATAGAGGATAATTCTGGTTTATTCAGGCAACTTTAAGCTAAAGAACATGAAATGTTTGCGACATTATTAACCATCTTTCGACCGATTGTGTTAAGATAATCAAGGCTGTGTAATAACTGTGTAAAGCGCAGTCCGAAAGAAATACCTCATGCAGAGAAAAGGGGATACTGATGCGAGTGAAGAAGAAGGATATCTTTTTCCAGACGTTAGAGAACATGGCGGACACGATCGTGCATTCGGCGGATTATTTCGCCCAGCAGGTAGCGGAGTTCAAGGACGTGGAACAGTTCGCCAAAAAGATGAAGGAATTCGAATCCAAATGCGATGAATACACACATACCATTATCGTCGAGTTGAACAAAACGTTTATCACCCCGATCGAACGCGACGACATCATGAACCTCATCACGGCGCTGGACGATGTCATAGACGGTTTGGAGGCGTCGACTTCCCGTTTCTTCATGTACCACCTCTCCCAGCCGGACGAATACATCGCCCGCTTTGCGGAAATTCTGCGCAATTCGGCATATGAGATCCAAAAAGCGGTCCATTTGCTTTCCCAGAAAAAACTTCTCGCGATCCGCGAATACACGATCCGCTTGAACGACCTTGAGAATCAGGGGGACGAGCTGCTGCGGATTTGCATCAAGGAGCTGTTCCTGAAGGTGACGGACCCGATCGAACTGATCAAGAAGAAGGAAATTTACGAACGTCTGGAAACGACGACGGATGCCTGCGAGAAAGTAGCCAACATGCTGGAATCCATAATCATGCGTAATTCTTGAGCACTTCGCTTAACACTTGATATTCGGGAGGTTGGAATTGCGCGGGTTACACATATAGATAAACGATCTGTGCAAAAAGAAAAGATATGGATACGAGTTTACTGATCATTATCATCGTTATCATACTGGCGCTCGGATTTGACTTTATCAACGGTTTCCACGACACGGCAAATGCGATTGCGACTTCGGTATCCACCCGGGCGCTTAAGCCGCGCACGGCGATTATGCTGGCGGCGGTCATGAACTTCCTTGGAGCGATCATGTTCACCGGCGTCGCCAAAACGATCGGGGGCAGCGTGGCGGACCCGGCATCGCTGGACAACGGCCTTGAGATCCTGATTGCGACGCTGCTGGCGGCGATTATATGGAACTTGATTACGTGGTGGTTCGGCATCCCTTCTTCTTCTTCCCACGCTCTGATCGGCGCTTTGGCCGGCGCGGTGTATGTCGGCGGGGGGCCGGACAAGCTGAACTGGAACGGTTTTCGGACGATTGTCGAAGGGCTGGTTTTTTCCCCGCTGATCGCTTTTGCGATCGGTTATATCGTTATGCTGATTTTGAAGTGGATTTTTGCCTATCGCAGCCCGCATACGGTAAATAAAGGCTTCCGCTCAATGCAAATCATTACGGCGGCGCTGCAAAGCTTCACGCACGGCACCAACGACGCGCAGAAGGCGATGGGGATCATCACCTTTGCCCTGGTTACGGCGGAGTTCCAGGACCACATGGAAGTGCCGCTGTGGGTTAAAATCGCCGCGGCGACGGCGATGGCGCTGGGCACCTCAATCGGCGGCTGGAAAATCATCAAAACGATGGGCACGAAAATTTTCAAGATCGAACCGATTAACGGTTTCGCCGCGGATATGTCCGCCGCATCCGTGATTTTCGGGGCTACGCTGTTTCATCTGCCGGTAAGTACGACGCACGCCATCACATCGGCGATTTTGGGCGTCGGTTCGGCGAAGCGGTTCTCCGCCGTACGCTGGTCGATGGCCGGGCGGATCGTCGTCGCTTGGGTGATCACGATTCCGATCGTGGCCGTGATGGCCGGCGGCATTTATTTGTTGCTGTTTTAATGGTAAAAAAGGCTTCAACCTAAAAATCCGCGCTTAACGGCCGGCTGCTGGATCGACTAACCGTCGCCCTTAAAAAATAGCGGAATTTTATGATCTTATTATTCGGATTTGAGGTTGTTCATCCCCATTAGCGGAATTTTTTGTGCTTATTTTTCCTGTGAATGGTGCAGATCGCGGGTATTTCCTTGCGATTCAAACAAAAAGCGACAAAAATTCCCTCTATTTCTCTTTCAATGGGGGATACCGCCGGAATAACGACCTTTTTTGTCCTTATGTTTTCAAAGAACCGCCAGAGCGAATTGCTTTGGCGGTTTTTGTCATAGAGATGAAAGGGAAGGAGCGGATTCATGCCGGTTTAAAAAACAGAAATGCCGGGAAATGAAACCGGACTTTTTGGTGAAAATAAGGGAAAGGAGGAAACATATGTAAATATAACCGAATTGACTTTACAGGATAGGTAAGGTGGCCAGCTATGAAAAAACGGTCTTCGCTCCCGCCAAAAACATCCAGCGAAAACTCCCCATCCGATGTTACGGCCCTAGTTCCGTCGCTTGACCGGAATGTCGAGGCGATCAAAAAAATCTTAGGCGCTGCGGATGATATTGCATTCCGCTCCTTCCTGGTCGGTGGGGAGCTTAAAGCGCAGTTCGTCTATATTCCCGACATGTCAGACCGGCTGGAAATGGACAACAACGTCTTGAAGCCGCTCATGGGGATGGCCGGCGCGGAATCAACGGATTTGCAAGCGATCAAAAACCGGGTTCTGCCGGTCGGGTCGATCAAGGAGATCGCAGACGCCTACGAATGCGCCAGACAGCTGATCAAAGGCTATCCTTTGCTGCTGCTTGAGGACTGCGACCGGGCGTTGCTGCTCAAGATCGCCAAATGGGAAAAACGGTCGGTGGAAGAACCGCAGACCGAGCCGTCGCTCCGGGGCCCGCGCGAAGGATTCACCGAATCGATTTCCACCAATTTGTCGCTCCTGCGGCGAAAAATCCAAAGCGTGAACCTGAAATTAAAATCGTTCCAGTTCGGCCGCTATACCGAAACCGAGGTTTATGTCGCTTACTTGGAAGGCATTGTCCAGCCGGCCTTAATCCGGGAGGTGGAGAACCGCCTTAAACGCATAGATATGGACAGCGTGCTGGAAACCGGTTATATCGAAGAGCTGACGGAGGACACCCCCTATTCGCCATTTCCCCAACAGCAGTTTACGGAACGGGTCGATATCGCCGCGGCCGGCTTGCTGGACGGCCGAATCGTCATTCTGGTCGACGGTACGCCCAACGTGCTGATCGTACCCGTTACGCTCGTTACGCTGCTGCAGGCGGCGGACGACTATTACAACCGCTCGCTGTACTCCAGCGCGCTCCGTATTTTGCGATATTGCACGCTGTTTATTTCGTTGACGCTGCCTGCGGTGTACGTGGCGCTGCTGAATTTTCATCAGGAGATGATCCCGAGCAAACTCTTGATGAGCATCGCCTCCTCCCGCGAGGAGATCCCGTTTCCGACCATCGTGGAAGTGTTGATGATGCAGCTGGCGTTCGAGGTGCTGCGCGAGGCCGGGCTGCGTCTCCCGCGGCAAATCGGTTCGGCGGTGACGATCGTCGGCGCGCTTGTTGTGGGCGAAGCGGCGGTGTCCGCCGGTCTCGTGTCCGCGCCGATCGTCATCATCATCGCCTTTACGGGCATCGCCGGATTTACGGCCCCTCATTACTCGCTGGAATTCTCCGTCCGCCTGCTGCGGCTTCTGCTCATTGTGGCCGGGGGAATGCTCGGAATCCTTGGCGTCATGTACGGCTTGATCGGCATAGCCATCCATTTGTGTACATTGCGGTCTTACGGGCTTCCTTATTTGTCCCCGATCGCACCGTTCGTGGCCAGCGACATCAAGGACTCGGCGATCCGGGTTCCGTGGTGGAAGATGCTTGCACGTCCGAGCTTTTCGGGGAAAGACAACCGCGCGCGCCTCGCGCCAAAACAGCGGCCCAATCCGGGAAAAGGTGGCGAAAATTGAAACCATATGCGAAATCGTAAACGGAGATCCGCGATCGGGTTGGTGATTCAACGGCTGCTGCCTTTTGCGGCCTGCGCTGCGTTTCTCTCCTTAACCGGCTGCTGGGACGGAGAGGAAGTAAACGGACTGGCGATCGTAACGAGCGCAGGTTTTGACCGGACGGAAGACGGCGCCGTCGAGCTGACCTTGGAAATCGCCGCGCCGAAGCAAGAGGAAAGCGGCGGCAAGTCTTCAGGCGGAAAGCAGCAAGGCGGCGGGCAAACCTTGATCCGCTCCGCAGCCGGGGAAACGGTGGGGGATGCGGTTAATAAACTCCAAACGATGCTGCCGCGAACGATTTATTGGGGGCAGTTGGAGGTGCTGATTTTCGGGGAAGCGCTGGCGAAAGACGGGTTTCGCGAACAGCTGGATTACCTGCTGCGCGACAATGAAGTCCGTCTGCGGGTGCTGCCTTTCATCACCCGGGGCAAGGTCCGGGACTTTTTCAACTCGCCCTATTTGCTCGAACAGACCAAAGCCGACTTGCTGGAGGGCGAAGCCGTCCGCGCCTTTAACAAGCCGTTGACGCTAAACAAGCTGGTTCAGCGCTTAAACGGGGAAGAGGAAACGGCGATCCTGCCTTACATCGATGTCCCGGAACAAGGAGGAGGCGGGACAGGCGATACCCATATAAAGGGTTATGCGGTATTTAACCGGGGCCGTATGGTCGGAACGTTGACGGGGGACTTATTTCCGGGTACGAAATGGGTGAACAACCAATTGAAGCGGGATGTGGAAACGATAGAACTCGAGGGGACGTCGCCCTCGCGCATATCGCTTATGGTGATCGCCTCGGATACGCGTTTGGTCCCTTCCCGTAAGGAAGGGGAGTGGCAAATGGGAATCCGCATCAGCTCGGAACTGAGCATTGTTCAAAATACAACCCGTCTGGTCGTGTCGGAGCCGAAGCATATTCACGAGATTGAAGCTGCGATGGCCGATCATATTCGGGAGACGGTGGAGCAAACAGTCAAGGAGTCCCAGCGGATGCGGACCGATATTTTTAATTTCGGACAAGCGATCAACCGCAAGAGCCCCCGAGCATGGAAGGAACTTCAGGCCAACTGGGAGCAGTTCTTTCCCGGGATGGAAGTTCAGGTGGCGGTCGATGTGAGCGTACGCCGCATCGGCATGAACAGGTTCCCCGCCAGCTTACCGGAAAAGGAGCGGCCTAAACGATGATGTGGCTAAAAATTGCGGCAATATCGCTGGCTGTCGTATTGATCGTCAGGTTCGAATGGCTGCGTCTGAACAAAGGCAGCGCCCGGGAACGTGCGGCGCTTATCGCCGTAGCGGCTATCGGCTGGATTTCAGCCTTGCTGCTGGTCATATTTCCGAGGCTTCCGGGACCGCTCATGCTGATCGACTGGTTATACCGGCCGCTTGCCGGCTTAATAGGAGGATGAGGTGTCGTCTTATGGCAGAGAAAGGAAAGATTACCGCGGGACAATTAGCGTTTCTTATATATTCTTTGCTGGCGTATGACGGCCTGCTGCTCATTCCGAAAGTCACGGGCGAAGCCGCGGGCCGGGATTTATGGCTGTCGCCCGTTTGGGCCCATCTGGCCGGCTTATTCTTCCTGCTCGCCATGTTCCGTCTGGGCCGCATGTTTCCGGAGGAGACAATCATTGAATACAGCCAGCGTCTGCTCGGCAAATATCTGGGCAAAGCGGCGGGATTGGTCGTCGTATTTTACCTGGCTTACCTGACCAGCGTTATTTTGCGGATTTACGGCGACTTTATTTCCTCCGTTTTTTTGGAAATCACGCCCCCGCTCGTTTCCGCAGGCGGCATCATGGTTCTTATATCCTACACGGTCAGGGCAGGAGTGGAAACGCTGGGAAGATTGGCGCAGCTGTTTCTTCCGATTACGGTTCTCGTTTTCGCGCTGCTCGTCGTGCTTACCATTCCCGAATGGGACGTTTCGAATGTGTTTCCGATTCTCGGGAATGGCCTGGCTCCGTCCCTGAAGGGGGCGGTCGTTCCGTTCTCCTGGTTCGGGGCGTATATCGTTTTAGGGCTCTATTTGCCGCTGTTGTCGAACCGCCGGAAGGCGGCGCTTTACGGCTTGGCGGCCTGGTTCCTGCTGATGGTGACGCTTGTGGTGTCCGGCCTCGTTGCGGTCTTTCTGTTCGGGCAACACGCCATTTCGCTCAATTATCCGTTCGTCGAAGTCGTCCGGTACATCGCCGTCGGCGAATTTTTTCAGCATATCGATGCCTTGCTGTTGGCCGTATGGCTTCCCGGGACATTTATCCAATTGGCCATCTACCAATATGGCGCGACTTTGGGAATGGCCCAGTGGATCGGACTGAAGGATTATCGGGCGCTCGCCCTGCCGCTCGGATTTTTGATTTTGGTCATGAGCTTTTGGACCCCGCCCAGCAATATCGATTTTGAGCGCTATATGGCGGGAAGCCATATTTTTCTTGACTTCACGTTTTTCGTTTTCGGCCTGCTCCTGTTCCTTACGGCATGGATTCGCAGCAAGTTCGGAGCCCAAAAAGCCAAATAAGGCGCCGGGGAATAATTGCGCGAAGCGGCGTTTTCGCGTACGCTGAAATCATGATATCGAGCGGCATGAAGAAAGGGGGAAGGGTCGGCTTGATCAGAGTAATGGGGATGACGCACGACCATAAAGTCGTTCCGGACATTCCGCTGGAGCGCTCGCGTGACGAGGAGTACGTATGGATCTGGGCCGATTTTAACGAACCGTCGCCGGAGGAGGCCGAACTGCTGGGTTCTTTTTTCCGGTTTCATCCGCTGGCGATTGAGGACTGCCTGCATGTATTGCAGCGTCCCAAAATGGACTATTACGAGGATTATCAGTTTCTGGTGCTGCATGCTCTGGACCCGGACACCTTGGGCACGGTGGAAGTGAATCTGTTTATTGGGGACAGGTATCTGGTGTCGTTCCATCAGCACAGGCTGCGGGAAATGGACGAGGCATGGAAAAACATGCTGAAGCGGGCCCATGACCGGAAGGTTTGGGTGCACGGGCCTTATTCCGCGGCGTATATGGTGGTCGACAGTCTGGTGGATCAGTATTTCCCTTGCGTGTATGCGATCGAGGACGAGCTGGACGAACTGGAGAAAATGGGGAGCCGCGAGTCGGTGGAACTGCTGATGAACCAGGTGTTCGACCTGCGCAGCCGGCTGCTGAAGCTGCGGCGGACGATCGTGCCGATGCGCGACCTGATGTACCGCATCTTAAATTCGCAGCATGTGCAGGGCGATAAGGAGCCGCGCGCCTATTATGCGGACATTCACGATCATTTGCTGAAGCTGTCCGAAATGATTGAGGCCGACCGGGAAATGACCGCCGATTTGCGCGACTCCTACATTTCGCTGAATTCGAACCGGATGAACGGGATCATGAAAACGTTGACCGTCATTACGACGGTGTTTATGCCGCTGACGCTGATCGCCGGTATCTACGGGATGAATTTTGCCTATATGCCCGAGCTGTCTTGGAAATACGGTTATTTTGCTGTCTTAACCGTGATGCTGGCACTCGGCGGGTTGATGATTCTCTGGTTCGGCAAGCGGGGCTGGTTTAAGTAATGGCGGGCAGCATCGCAAGCCAAGCACCGCCGGATTAACGGCGGCGTTTGCCCGTTTTGCCGCTGCGCCCCCGGCTCCCGCCGCGGCGTCTCTGCGGGCCGCTGCGGCTTTTTTTACGGCGGCGGGGCCGGTATTCGTCCATCCGTCCTCCGGATCCGCCGCTTTGTTTCTTTTTGCCGAACGGAAGGAGGCTGGCAATCATTTTGGCCATCGGGGCGAATTGTTGGACGGTTTCCATCACCTTTTGCACTTTGCCCACAGTGGTCAGTATCCCGTCAACGCCGCCAAGCTTGTCGACGATGCCTTTCAGATCGCCCAGATTGGGGATAGAAAGGCTGCCGGCCGATCCTGGGGAACCGCCCGCCGCCGCGCCCGAAGCGCCATCAAACGGTTCGATGGACGGCGGAGTATAGGGCGTGAGCGCCGTAGAATCGGACGGGACCGATTCGTAAGGATTTACTCCAGGGTAATAGTCGGTATACGGAAATGCCGTGGGCGCCGCGCTTTGCCGGTAAGCATGATGATGTCGCATGGTATCACTGTCCTTTTTTGATATTTTATCGGAACGCCCTTTTTTGGGGATATAGGCGTTTGTAATACTATACTTTATGAGACCCGGGCGCGGGGCGTATGGACGAATGTCCCGGTTCCGGTGGGTGTTCGCGGATTTTGGGCGTTCTTTCTGTAATGCGTGAAACCGTTAATGCTTGAAAAGGGGGACTCCGCTCGGGTACAATGGGGGTGTGGTTAAGTAACGGTAGGGGATGATTATTCAGTGCAGCTGAAGAAGTTGAATGACAAAACGATCGATCAATTATTTGAGGCTATTTTAACGTTAAAAGACATTGAGGAATGCTACGTTTTTTTTGACGATTTGTGCACGATAAATGAAATCCAATCGATGGCCCAGCGGCTGGAAGTTGCGCGGATGCTTGGCAAAGGCAGCACATACAACCAGATCGAGGCGGAAACCGGTGCCAGCACAGCGACGATCTCCCGCGTCAAGCGCTGCCTGAATTACGGCAACGACGGATACAAGATGACGCTGGACCGTTTGGGGCGCTAAGCCGATGAAGGAAAAAATTCGGACGGCGGACATGGGGCGTCCGGCAGAGACCCAGCCGCTTCAGGCTCCGCCGCATAGGGATTCGACTGCATCAAAACCGGGGGTGCTGGTGATCAGCCACGGCTCTCCCGACGATCATTGGATAGCCCTGGTGGACGAGGCTGTCGCGGAAGCGGCGGCTGGTTTGCCCGCGGAACTTCCCGTGGTGTCGGCGTTCCTGGAAATCGTCGAGGGCCGCCTAATTCAGGACGGGATAAACGAGCTGGAAGCGCAAGGAGTGACAGATTTGATTGTCATTCCTTTATTTGTATCTTCGGGCAGCACGCATATCGATGAGATCGCGTATGCGCTGGGCGTAAAGGATACGCCGGAAAAGGAAACCGATCTGGAAAGGTTTCGGGTATCCGGGCGCGTGATTTTTGGCGATCCTATAGATGATGATCCGCTGGTTGCCGAGATGGTCTGGGACAAGGTGAAGGAGCTGTCGGAAAGTCCGGATCGCGAGGTGCTGCTGCTTGTGGGCCATGGCAGCATCCATGAGGCATTTCTGAAACGATGGGAGCGGGGGATTTCCTCGCTGGCCGCCCGGGTAGGGCAAATCAGCGGGCTGGCGGCCGCCGACTATGCTCTGTTAAATCCGGACAGCGTGCGGCGCAAAGTCGGCTTTTGGTCGGAGGAGCAAGGGTATGACGTCATCGTGGCCCCTTTGTTTTTAAGCGCCGGGTATTTTACCAAGACGATGATTCCTTCGCGGTTAAACGGGTTATCGTACCGTTATTCGGGGGACGCCCTGCTGCCGCATCCGCTCCTGTCCCGCTGGATGTTGCAGCACATTTTGCATATAATGGGATCATTGACAATATGAAAATCAGGTGGCGTTAGGGATGAAAAGAGCTAGGTTGATTTATAATCCCACCTCGGGAAGGGAAGAAATGCGGCGCATTTTGCCGGATGTGCTGGAGCGTTTGGATCGCCACGGCATCGAAACGTCCTGCCACGCGACGACAGGGGCGGGGGACGCTACGCGCGAAGCTGCCGAGGCGGTCGAACGCGGATACGATATCGTCATAGCGGCCGGCGGCGACGGTACGCTGAACGAGGTCGTGAACGGCATGGCCGGGAAAAGCAATCTGCCGCCGCTCGGCATTTTTCCGCTGGGAACGACCAACGATTTCGCCCGGGCCATGGGAATACCGAGGCGCTGGGAGGATTATTGCGACCTGGTCATCGAGAATAAGACGAGGCCGATCGACATCGGCAAGGTCAACGGCCGTCACTTTATCAACATCGCCGGCGGCGGGAAGCTGACCGAACTGACTTACGAGGTCCCCAGCCGGTTGAAGACGCTGATCGGCCAGCTCGCTTATTATATGAAGGGCATTGAAAAGATGGCCAGCCTGTCGCCGACGGAGCTGATTTTTCATGCTGAGGGCTACGAGGTCATCGAAGGCGAATTCATGCTGTTCCTGATCGCCAACAGCAACTCGGTCGGCGGCTTCGAGAAGCTGGCGCCGGATGCGCGCATCGACGACGGGCTGCTGGACGTCATCGCCCTCAAGAAATGCAACCTGGCGGAATTCATCCGCCTGGTGACGATGGCGCTGCGCGGCGATCATTTCAGCGATCCGCACGTGCTGTACTTCAAGACGCGGCGGATGGAGGTCACCTCGCCGGCCCGCGTGCAGCTTAACCTCGACGGGGAGCTGGGCGGCGAGCTGCCGGGCGTGTTCGAGGTTTTGCCGCAGCATTTGCGGATATTTGCTTAGTGCTTAGGAGAAGCACTAATATGGCGTAGGCTCCCCCGCCGGGATGGCGGGGGATTTGTGCGCTGAGCGCATGTTGACGAGCCGTACGCTGGCGGCATGTTAACGAGTTGTGTGCTGGCTGGGGGCTGATTGTATGCTGGCCGCGAGTTGACGGTTTGTGTGCTAGTTGCAGGCAACCGTATGCTGACTGCACGTTGGCTGTATGTGGACTGTACGCTTGCTGCGTACTGGCTGTAGTGACTGCATAACTGACTGCACGTGAACTGTAAGCTGACCGCACGCTGGGAATGCATACTGACCGCCCGCTCGCTGTATATTGACTGTAGGTTGACTGCACATTGACTGCATATTGACTGTACAAAAAAAGGTTGCTACCAGAAACTCTCCAGCCCCCAAAAATAAGGACAAAAATGTACGTTATTCCGGCTAAATCCGTTCATTTGAGAGAAGTAGAGGCAATTTATGCCGCTATTTTCCCACGTTGCAAGAAAATGCCTGTTTTCTGGACCATTCATAGGAAAATAAGTACATAAAATGTCGTTAATGTAGGTGAACACGCTAGGACTCCGGATAATAAGTACTTAAAACGCCGTTATTTTGAAGGCCAGCGGTGGTCGGTCATGCGGTAGGCAGTTGGCTGTCGTACGCTGATTTCTAGGTTGAGCCGGTTTTTTTGGGGGTAGCATCTACTGGCTCGTAACCAAACGGGGAGGAGCGGATCGCACATGGACTTAAAGTTTGGATACAATTGGCCGGGCTTGGGTTATGATGATGATAGTGAGCGCATAGACAAACCAACAAGTTTCGAGGTAAAAGAAGCCTTCGAGCTTTTCGAATAAATTTTTGGCAAAAGGTGAAGGAGCAGTTCCATGACTAAGCAACGAAAAAGCTTCAATGCCGGTTCCGGCGGTAGAGCAGGCGGAGGTACCGGGAAAGGCGGGCGGCGCTCCGGAAGCGAGCGCCCCCCTGGAAGTAGGGGACAAGCGGCTGGCAGCGGGGAGAAGCATATACGGAAAGCCGCAGCCGTAGCTGAACTTCCCGGGCTTCCTGTCGCGAAAAACGATGAACTCGTCATCGACATCATCGGGATGAATCACGACGGGGAGGGCGTGGGACGGGCCGAAGGCTACACGCTGTTCGTGGCCGGGGCGCTGCCGGGGGAGAAAGCCCGGGTCAGGGTGCTGAAGACGAAAAAGCAGTACGGCTATGCCAAATTGCTTGACGTCGTGCAGGCTAGTCCGGACCGCGTGCCGGCGCCCTGTCCGATCTACGACCAGTGCGGCGGGTGCCAGCTGCAGCACTTGAGCTACGAAGCGCAGCTGGCATGGAAGCGGCAGCATGTCGTCGACGCGCTGGAGCGGATTGGCCGGCTGCGCGTAGCGAGGGCGGCGCAGCCGGCCGAGTCAGGCGTGGTGCCCACAGCGGCACAGTCGGTAACCGCGCCTTCCGGGGCGGCCGATTCGGCCGGCAGTATGCACGGGAGAGCCATTGCGGCGGGCGGAGACGCAACCAAAGCGGTGCAGGCCGCACCTGGCGAGGGCTTGGCTGCTGCCGAAGGCTTAGTTTCAAGCGGCTTCGGTACGGATGGAGCCGCTGGTAGCGCCGATGGCAACACCGTGCCGGAGCAAGGTATTGTCGTCCGCCCGACGCTTGGCATGAACGAGCCTTGGCGCTACCGCAACAAGGCTCAGGTCCCGATCGGCGTCACCGAAGGCGGCCTGGTCGGCGGCTTTTACGCGCGGGGCAGTCACCGCATCATCGATATGGAAACGTGCCTGATTCAGCACGAACATAACGACGATGTCCTTTCCCGCGTCAAAGCGATCGGCCGCCAGCTTGGCGTCACCGCCTACAACGAGGAGACCGGGCGCGGCTTGCTGCGCCATGTCGTCGTGAAGAAGGCGTTCCGCACGGGTGAGATGATGCTGGTCCTCGTCACCAACGGGCGGGACATCCCACATGCCGACACCTGGATCGGCCTCATCCGGGAGCAAATCCCGCAGGTTGTCAGCATCTGCCAAAACGTGAACACGAAGCAGACCAATGTCATCTTCGGAGACGAAACGCGTGTCCTCTGGGGGCGAGACGTGATTTATGACTATATTGGCAAGGTACAGTTTGCCATCTCGGCGCGTTCTTTTTATCAGGTGAATCCGGTCCAAACGGAGGTTCTGTATAACAAAACGGTGGAGTACGCCGGGTTGACCGGCAAGGAAACGGTCATTGACGCCTATTGCGGCATCGGCACGATTTCGCTGTTTTTGGCTCAGCATGCAGACCAGGTGTACGGGGTCGAGATTGTCAAAGAGGCGATTGAGGATGCGCGCAGCAATGCACTACTGAACGGGATGACCAACGTGAAATTCGAGGTTGGCGCCTCGGAGGATGTTATCCCGCGCTGGAAGGAGCAGGGCATCGAAGCCGACGTTATCGTCGTCGATCCGCCCCGCAAAGGCTGCGACCCGCGACTCCTCGACACGATCCTCGAAATGAAGCCGGAGCGAGTGGTGTACGTATCGTGCAACCCCGCGACCCTGGCCCGCGACCTACGCATCCTTGAGGACGGCGGATACCGGACGGTCGAGGTCACACCGGTCGATATGTTCCCGCATACGGTGCATGTGGAGTGCGTAATAGGAATGCAACGAATCGATACGTAGAAATCCTTTGTTTTCAACACTTTGCGCGTTTTATGACTTTCACGGCAGACGGCAACGACTTCAAAAATAAGTTGCTCAAAGACAAAATCGAGGTTTCGGTCGTTTTGGACCTGGATTTGGACGTCGGGTGTGTAGACATGTGAGATGGTTGTGCCAAGCTAATAATTTCAAAAGTTTGAGTGTTTAAGAGAGCGTCCTTAGTGGATGTTCTCTTTTTATATAGATATTTTTCAATTGGGGAAAAACCGTTGACAAAAGTAATACCTCTATTGTCCGGCTCACTCAATTTGGAGGGCATTCTTAATAAGGCTTGGGTTTATGTTAAAATTAGGTTGTTATTTTATAAAGCATGATGGAAGGGAATTAGTTGATGAAGGGACGGTTGCATTGAATATATTTAAACAGATACGAATATGGAATAATGAAAATTGTCCCTGTGGAAGTGGCAAAAAATACGGTTTATGTTGCAAAAATAAGAAGATTTCTTCTGAGAAAAAATCCCAAAAGCCGCCCGAGGTTCAATTAATGGAACTGATGAGAAAGTCTATGAAAAAAATTTGTATGCATCCTGAACAAGCGCAATGCAAAGGGAGAATCAAGGGTGCACATGCTTTACAGAACAATAAAATTATTACTTTGCTTGCGGGCGAAGGACGACATGTCTACATGTTAGATTCCAAAAAGAAACCTCTCATAGTTCCAATGTTGAACGGAAAATCAGAAGTAATTGTTGAGGTAAGTAGAACAAGTGCAAACGATGCGACTACTGAAACTTGTTTTTGCGATTTACATGATAATACTGTATTCGCAGCCATAGAAAAAGGAGCGCCGGATTTTGAAGAAACGAATGAGAAAATGAAATTCATATATGCATATAAGGCCTTTATCTTCGAGTATTACAAGCAACGGATGTCGATAGATATTTTTAGATCGATGTTTGTGAAACAACCTGTTGCATTTAAAGCTCCTACGATGGTGGGCTTTTATAGAATGCTTCAATTGAAAATGAAGGAATTCGAACCAGTGAAAGCTCATTTCGATGAACAAATACTATCGAAAACGTATGGAGGTATCGAAACCTGCGTCATTAAAATACCTGAGCAGATTAAATTTGCTGTTTACTCTTATATAGCTCTTGATTATGATTTAGATGGAAAAAAAATTAAACACACTGTTAAGGGAATTATGCATCGGCTTGCTGTGACTGTTTTTCCTGAAATAAATCAGTCGTACATTTTATTAAGTTGTTTGGAAGGCGAAAAGCATATATATGAAATGCTATTCCATCAATTGAAAAATGCTTCAATTGATAGAATTAAATTTTATTTGTCGACGATTTTACCATTATATTCAGAAAACATGGTTCTGAGTGCAGATTTGTGGAATGCTTGGGACGATGAGACTAAGATGGCGTATACTTTCTATGCAAATTTAAAAGGGCCGGATTTCATTAGATTCAGCAAAGTTATTGGGATGGTACTTCGAAAAGCAAACCGTAAAAGTACAGAAATTGACTTTAGCAAACGAGGGAAAATCGATTTATTTCCGATTTGAAATTGCTCTCCAAGATGTTTTTACAGACTCCAAAAAATCAAAAATAACAACAGAAGTTAACGATATGGATTGAGATATTAGTTCAAGAGAACGCTCTTTATACGGCGTTCTCTTTTTATATAGATACTCTCAAAAAGCCGGTTGTCCTGAAATATCAGCGCAACCGGCTTTTTTGCGTGAAAGGAGAAGTGTAGGATGACCAAGGTGATCGCCCTCGCCAATCAGAAAGGCGGCGTTGGCAAGACCACAACGGCGGTCAATCTGGGGATCGGTTTGGCAGCCGAGGGGAAAAAGGTTTTACTGGTTGATGCGGACGCGCAAGGCAACCTGACGGATTCGTTAGGTTTCCACGAGCCGGATAATTTGTCGGTATCTTTGGCGACATTGCTGGCGAAGACGATGCTGGAAGAATCCTATAAAGCGCGGGAAGGTATTTTGCATCACCATGAAGGCGTTGACCTGATGCCAGGCAATATTGAATTGTCCGCTGTTGAGGTATCGCTCGTCAATACGATGAGCAGAGAAACGATTTTGCGTTCGTACATCGATTCGGTTAAAGCCGATTACGACTACGTGCTGATCGATTGCATGCCGAGTTTGGGCATGTTGACCATCAATGCGTTGGCGGCAGCAGACAGCGTCATTATCCCCGTTCAAGCACACTATTTGCCCGCCAAGGGAATGACACAGCTCTTGCAGACCATTGCCCGTGTGCGCAGGCAAATCAATCCGAAGCTGGTTTTGAACGGCGTGCTGCTCACGATGGTCGACAGCCGGACGAAATTTGCCAAAGACATTTCCTTTATTCTTCGGCGCGACTACGGCGACAAGCTGCGCGTGTTCAACACCGAAATTCCCTTATCCGTTCGCGCGGCGGAAACAAGCGCCAAGGGGAAAAGCATCTACGTCCATGATCCGGATGGGAAAGCTGCGGAGGCTTATGCCGCCTTTACGAAGGAGGTGCAGAGCATTGGCAGCGAAAGACGACATGCGCGCCAGCATCAAACTGACCACAGTCGCTGATTTATTCTCCACCGAGGAGAGCCGCGCCGATGAAAAGCGGGAAAAAGTGTTGGACATCCCTTTATCTGCAATCAGCGATTTTCCCGGCCATCCGTTCAAGGTGAAGGCGGACGAAGCGATGTTGGAAATGGCGGATAGCGTGAAGCAATACGGCGTTCTCGTTCCCGGACTGGTACGTCCGAAAGGTGATGGCGGCTACGAAATGGTAGCCGGGCATCGGCGCAAAAAAGCGAGCGAACTGGCAGGCAAAGAAACGCTGCCCTGCATCGTTCGCGAACTGGACGACGATCAGGCGACGATCATCATGGTGGACAGCAACCTGCAACGGGAAAATATTGCGCCAAGCGAGAAAGCATTTGCCTATAAGATGAAGTTGGAGGCGATGAAGAGACAGGCGGGCAGACCGAGTAAAGAAAATTCTACCCAAGTTGGGCAGGATTTACGAGGAAAATATTCAGTTGAAATTTTGGCAGATCAGGCAGGCGAAAGCCGTAATCAAATCCAGCGCTATATCCGCCTTACCGAACTGACCCCCTCCATTCTCGAAATGGTGGATGATAAACGAATCGCCTTCAATCCGGCCGTAGAGATTTCTTACTTGGCCGAAGAAGAACAGCATGCCCTGTACGAAACGATGCAGTCCGAAGACTGCACGCCTTCGCTGGCGCAGGCGCAGCGCATGAAAAAACTGAGCCAGGACGGGCGGCTTAACGTGGATGTCATCTTCTCGATTCTCACGGAGGAGAAGCCGAACCAGAAAGAAAAAATGACCATTCGGCGCGAGCGGATCGACCGTTTCTTCCCGAGGGACTTTACCGAAAAGCAAAAGGAAGATCTGATCGTACAACTGCTGGAAAGCTGGTATAAAAAACGGCAACGGGAACTGGAACGTTAACCTGAATCCAGTTCGGCAGGCACTCTCCCCTAGACGGAGAGCTTTTTTATACCCATTTTTGGGGAGGCGATTCATGATGTATTTCACGAAAGGGAGGCGTCGTCAATATGAGCGCCTGATGCAAGAAAAGCCGGGTTTCAACCGCTTCGAAGTTCTGGAGGATGAGATCGAACAACCGCGCACGCGAAACAAGAACTCTCGTAATGTCGGCCTATCAAAGCAAAACCGGGGAACGAGGAATGACAGCAATTTTCCAGGAAATGAGGACGGACAATGGAAGAAATAAAGCGAATGGTGGACAACTATGAAGTCGTTCAGGCCATCTCCATCGGGAAGGTGGAAGTGCTGCTTGGTGTAGACGAAACCAATGCCGAACGGCCGTACATGGTTTGTACCTGCACCCGAAACAATTCTTTGGGTGTCGAGCAATTTTACGCGATTGCGGCCGGCGCGGATTATCTTGAGGCCATGCATGACTTTGTTTCCCGCGTGCAATGGGAACTGGAGGATCTCAAAGAAGAAAGGGCCAGTGTCAAGGTGCCCGTTCTCCCCTTACCCAAGTCCAATGCCAGCCGATTCGCGAAGAGATGCGCATTGACCACCAGGTTGTTGTCATCCGGCCGGAACGGTTGCGACCTGAATACCGCACCGCTGTTAACCAGCTTGTGCTGGCGCTAAGCGGTTTTGGCACCTCTGCCAATTCCCGAGGTCGCGCCGTCTACGTGATCAATCTGTATACCGGAGAAGAGGCTCGCTGGAATCGGGAGGATTTTATGGGTCTGATAAAACCGGAGCATATGCCTGCATGGGCGCAAGAAAAATTGGAGCAGCATCAGATTGGAACTCAGCAAAAGCCGAAGCAACGTGACGAAGCCCGGTAAAGTCAATCGACAGCACTTCAATTTTGGTTTGAAAGGAGACGTGAGCGATGTCGTGGACGTATCGGCACCGCAAGGCGCTTATCATCGCGGCGATTGCCGTAAGCGTTTGTTTACTGGCTGCTGCGGCCATTTATTCTCTGATTAAGCAATCAGAGCAAGAGCAGAAACAACAGCAAATGAAGGAACATTATGAAAGGCAAATCGAAGAATTGAAAACGATAGAGGAACAATCGCGCAGAAGCGTTTGGACTGTGGCGCACGCTGTTCCGGCCGGCGGCATCGTGAAGGCGGAAGACCTCAAGTCTGTTCCGCTGCCTGCGAATCTGGTGCCGCAAGGAATGATTACTGATCAGAACGCGGTCATTGGCAAAAGCGCCAAAATCGAATTAGAGCCAGGCACGCCGTTGATGCCTTCCATGCTGTACGAGGGCGCGCCAATCCCAAAGGATTTGCGGGTGCAGGAGTTTCAAGTCATTCAGCTTCCCTCCAATCTGCAAAAGGGACAGTACATCGACGTGCGAATCAACTTCCCGACTGGCGAGGATTTTGTCTTGCTGGCGAAGAAGAAGGCGCGGGAGTTGTCCGGCAATGTCATCTGGCTGGAAATGAACGAGCTGGATCTATTACGGACTTCAAGCGCGATCATCGATGCCTACTTGCAAGGCGCGCGGCTGTATGCCCTGCCCTACATCGAGCCGGGCTTGCAGGAATCGGCAGTAGTCAATTATCCCGCCAATCCGAAGGTGCTCGACTTGATGGATCATGATCCGAACCTGCTAGAAAAAGCGACAACCGAGCTTGCCCGCCAACTGCGAACGACACTGGATGACAATCTGAAGGCGATGAGCGAGTCGGACAAACTGCGCGTAACGAGCGGCAGCGTAACGGTTCAGCAGCAACTGCAAAACGAACGGATTGTCACGCAGCAAGGCAATGCCATGCATGAGGCGACCCCATCGCCGCCGCCGGCAGGCGCAACGGCTACGGTCGATCAGGAACCGCCAGCTGCGCAGCCGCTGCCCACCTCTTCCGTTCCGACAACGACGAGTGAGAATCGGCCGGAAACGTCAGCGGAGTCTACATCATCTGTTTCAACAGAACCGGCGCCAGCTTCGTCGTCTGGAGAGCCTGCAAAAGTGGATAAATTGGAGCAAATTTTTAATCAGTGAAGGAGGCCGTTATGAAAAAAGTCGTGTTTTTCGGCGCGCCGGACAAAAGCCACTTGCTCCTTGTGCTGGGCAAGCTGCTCACGGCGATGGAGCGAAAGGTGCTGATCGTGGATTCCACCCTTGCCCAGTCCATGCAAGGCTATTTGCCGCGAGGGGAATTCGGCGATTCGCTGCGGGAGTTTGAAGGCATCGATGTGGCGACCGGGCTCATCACGCCAGCGCAATTGGAACGCTCCCTGCTTCAAGCCGAAGGCGAAGCGGCCTACGATGTCATGCTGCTCGACACCGATCACACCGAACTTGTGAAGGGACGAGAGTTGCCGGGCTATGACAAGCGGGTTTGGTGCAGCAATTGGAGCCGGCTCGGCATGCATAAAAACGCGGAGTTGATGCAGCGGCTGTGCCTTCACGAAGCGGAAGGCCAGCCGCTCACGTTTTACAAACTGATTGCTCCCACTCTGCAGATCGCCATGCCTGAGACCTATTTCGATTCGCTGCTGCCGCAGCAGGCTGTACGCTGGGAGGAAGCGATATTCCGCTTTCCGCTGGACGAACGGGATATGTCGGTCGAACTGGACAACCAGCATCATGGCCGCATTGACATCAGGCGGCTGTCCGGGGCGTATCGCCGGAACGTGCTGGACATGCTGCAACAGTTGTTTGATTGCGATGCCAAAACGGCCCGGCGTGCATGGGCGCGTGCGCGAAAGCGTGCGTGAACCCGGTAAAGTCGCATGAAAGGAGATGAAGGAATGGGTTTTACCGTGGTGTTTTGGAGTCCGGTTTCGGGACAGGCCGGTACGACGAGCAACCTGATCGCCGCCGCGGCGCTGCTCGGATTGGAATACTCCTCGCGCCTTTTGCTGCTTGGGCATTTGCAAAGTGAATACGCGGCCATCGAACGCAGCTTTTACCCGAGACGGGGCTGGATGAGCAAAGCGGACACCCCGCCTGACGCGGGCATCGACTCGCTGCTCAGGCTCTTGCAGAACCGCAAGCTGGAACCGAACAGGTTGCGGGATTACACGCTGCCGCTGCTCGCCGACCGACTCGACATCCTTCCGGGATCGAACAAGCCGGATGCATCGTTTGTTTCCGCCGCACAGGAATGGCTTGCGCCTCTTTTGGAACTGACAAGGCGCGCTTACGATCTGGTATTGCTGGACGGCGGAAGCGGCAACCTGTCGGCGTGGACACAGGCGCTGCTGCGTCAGGCGGATTTGCTGGTCGTCTGTTTGCCGCAAAACGCGCTCAAGCTGGAGCAGGTCTTTCCGCTGGTGGAGGCGCAGCTTCAGCCCGACCGGAAGCATTTGCTTGTATTCGGACAATACGATCCTCGCTCCGCTTTGACCGTTAAGAATATCAAGCGCCAGTTCCATCGGCGGGAGCCAGCGTACCCGATTGTCCATAATACGGGCTGGCTGGACGCGACCCAACAAGGAGAAGCCGTCCGTTTTTTATTTCGCAACCGGCAGGTGCCGCGCAGTCATGAAAATGCTTCTTTTATGAAACAAGTGCGGACATTGGCGCAGGCGATCATCAACAACGCCGGACTGGACAAGCCTCTTTTCGGAGGGAAGGAGGATGATAACCGATGATGTTCGCGCTGAACGGTTTGCTTCTGGCGGGCATCCTCGTTGCGATCGGCGTCTTGCTCTATTTGCGTATGAGCCGCCGCTTGCCGGAGCAGCCGGACGAAAAGCCGGTCTATACGCTGGAAGCGATGACCGTGTTTGTGAAAGAGGCGCTGCACGAGATGACGAGCAGCAACCTGATTGACTTCGGCTTGTCGGAAGAAGAATACCGCCGCCGCAAAAACAAGCGCGCAGAACTGAAGAAGGCGCTGCGGGGCTGCACGTCCGGAGATTTGCGGGACAAGGCGTATATGAAGCAGGTCATCTCCGATTTGCTCGAACAGCGTTATACCTTGGACGATAATAACCTGAATCGCCTCCTGCCGTTTGACGACCCGCAGGCGCTCACATCGCAAGATCAATTTGACATCCTGCTCTATCTCTATAAAAAACAACATCGTTTGAAAGCGCTGGACGAACTGATCCGCAAATATGAACTGGACTGCCCCAAACGGAGCTTGGAAGACGAAGAGACTGAGTCGTACCGGATTACCGCCGACGAAATTCGCGATATTTACAAGCAGGAAGCGCGCAGGCTGTCTGTCGAGGACAAAACCCAGATCGTTGTGCAGCGGATCTACCAGCAGTACAAAGGGTTTAGCGTCATCGACGAAATCCGCGACATGAAAATCGACGGCGTATCGGGCGGCGTCTCCGGCATCCCGCCCTCGATGTGGGAAGGCGAGTGGGGCCTGGAGGAAGAAGCGCTGCTGCGCGAAGTGCCAAGGTCGCATGACAGCGTGTGGCTGTTTTATAAAGGGAAATCCATTCATTTGAGCTTCCTGTCCTTCGGCTCGGAGCAAGAACTGAGGCGCGTGTGCCAGAACGTGTACAAACATAATTTTCCCGGCCAATTGTCCGAGGCGAACGGCTTTAAGGTGAACGAAATGGCCGATGGCTCCCGCGTCGTCGTGCTGCGCCCCCGGTTCAGCGAATCGTGGGCTTTTTTTGTGCGCAAATTCGATGTGCAAAACGCCGCGCTGGAACAATTGATTCAGGACGACAATGCGGAGTTGCCCATTGGGCTGATCCGATATCTCGTCATGGGCGAGCGCATTACGGCCATCACCGGTGCGCAGGGCAGCGGCAAAACGACGCTCTTGATGGCGATGGTGCGCTACATTCCGGCCATCTTGCCGATTCGGGTGCAGGAAATGAGCTTTGAGCTGCAGCTTCGGAAAATATACCGGGATCGCAACATTTTAAGCCTGCGGGAAACGGAAACGATCTCCGGGCAGGACGGTCTGGACATCCAGAAAAAAACGGACGGCTCGGTCAATATTTTGGGAGAAGTGGCGACCGACCCGGTTGCCGCCTGGATGGTGCAGATGGCGCAGGTCGCTTCGCTGTTCACCTTGTTTACGCATCACGCCAAAACGTTCCGCGATCTCGTCTATTCGCTGCGCAATTCGCTGCTGAAGACAAGGGTGTTTACGAACGAAAAAGTGGCCGAGCAGCAGGTCGTCAGCGTCATCAACTTCGACATTCACCTCAGGCGGGACGCGGACGGACATCGCTACATCGAACGGATTACCGAATGTGTGCCGGTGGAGCAGGAGACGGCCTACCCGGAGACGTTCCGCCACAAAACGACGACCGAGGAAAAAATGACGGCGTTCATGGAGACGATGCTGGAATACTTCCGCCGCTCGACGGACCGCCCGCTTTACGTCGCGCGGAACGTCATCGAGTACCGCGACGGACGCTATGTCGCCGTTCATCCGTTGTCCGAGCGAAGCCGCAAGGAAATCGCTGTATGCCTCGCCGGGCCGGACCAGGCGGCGTTCGAGGCGTTTTTGGCGGTTCACTGGGGGGATAGCGATGAGGCTTGAATGGCTGTCCCTTTTGCTGGGCGCCGCGACGGTATTGTTCCTTGTGATAGTGGCGGCGTTTCAATGGGTATCCCGCCACGGTTCGGACGCGGAGGCCGTTCGGCGGTATGAAGCGTTGCGCAAACCGGGCAAAGCCCGCAAGAAGCAAGCGCTGAATAGCGTGTTGCAGCAGTTGTATCGCCTATGCGAACGCGTACCGATTCTACGCGCTTATTTGCACCAACTTCGCAAACGAATGACCATTCTCCAGCTTGGCGACGAATGGAAGTTGCGGCTGGAGACGATGAAGACGGCGCTCCTCATATGGGGCGTGCTGCTCGCGGCGGCTGTTCCGCTGGCGATCGGCGTGCGCGACCCGGCCGCGCTCGGCATGATTGGCATCGGCTTTTGGGTTGGCCACGGGATCTTTTCGGACAACCTGGTCCATCGGCTGGAGACGCGACTGCTTCGGCAACTCCGGCATTTTTTCTCGGATGTGCGTCATCATTATCATCGTCATGGCATGGTGGAAGAAGCCATTTATGAAGCGGCGGACGGCGCGCCGTATGAGATGGCGCTGCACGGACACGAAATATACGAAGTGCTCACGGCAAGCGACGCCGAGCAGCGGCTGGCGCAGTATATCGAGAGCGCGCCGAACCGCTATTTGCAGGGCTTGGCCGGGCTGTCGCATCTGGTGAAGGAATACGGCGACAAACGAACCGCAGCCGGTTCCGTGTACTTGAAGGCGCTCGGGAAGCTCGCGACAGAACTGAATCTGGAACTGCTGCGCCGCGAGCGCCTCAGTTTCCTGTTGCAAGGACTGACCGCCATCGCGCTGTTGCCGCTCTTGTTTACCCGGCCGATCGAAGCTTGGGCCAGCCATTACTTTCCGGCCATGGACGCCTTTTATGCGAGCACGACCGGCTGGATCGTGAAAATCGGCCTGATTGCGGTCGTATGGCTGTCCTACGTCCTGCTGCGGAACATTCAGGAGCTGGACGCGAGTCCAAAACCAACCGGCCGAAAAAGATGGGAGAAACGGGTTTGCGAATGGCCGTGGATGCGCTGGGTTGTGCATCGTTTCGGTCCCGCCCCCGGTTCCCGGGAAGCTGACCGCATGGTCAAGCTGCTTAAAGACACCGCGTCGCCGCTTCGGCTGGAATGGCTCTATGTGCAGCGCATCGTGGCGGGGGGCATGGCTTTTCTGGCAGTGCTCGGGATGTTTATTACGCTTCATGCCGCAAGCCGGCATCAAATCCTGTATGTGCCGGTAAAGCCGGGCATCCTGTTCGGCCAACTTTCGCCGGAGGAGGAAGCCAAGGCGCGCGAGGCGGCGGCGCTCGATCGCCGCATCATCGATCGCGTAAAGGAGGTGAAGCACCGCACCGAAGAAACGGTGATGGCCCTGCTCCGCAGCGAAACGCCGACGGCGAATCAGGACGATCAGCTTCGCGCCGCGGCTCGGCGCATTATGGTCAAGCTCACGAAGCTGGACAATCAGTATGTGAAGTGGTGGGAAGCGCTCCTCGCCGCTCTCGCGGGATGGGGCGGCTACGCCATGCCGGTCGGCGTTCGGTTGTTCCAGCGGCGCATGCGGCAGATGGAGATGAAGCATGAAGTGGATCAACTGCATGCCGTCATCGCCATGCTGGCGGATATGGACCGGATGTCGGTCGAGCATCTGCTCATCTGGATGGAACAGTTTGCCCGCGTGTTCAAGGAACCGCTGCAAACCTGCTTGCTTCACTTCGAACAGGGCGCGGATCAGGCGCTGGCGCAGCTGAAAGAGGATGCGCCGTTTGTGCCGTTCGTCCGCACGGTCGAAAAGCTGGAACTGGCGGCGCAAAGTTTGCCGATCCGGGAAGCGTTCGACGACCTGGAGTCGGAACAGGCTTACGCGCAGGAGCAGCGCAAACAGGAGTACGAGCAATTGATCGAGCAAAAGGCGGGCTGGGGAAAATGGATCGGGTTTGCGCCGATGATGGCCCTCATTTTCGGTTATCTGGTCATTCCGCTCGTCATCGTCAGCTTGCACCAGATGTCCGTTTACTACGAACAGATTCAACGCATTCAGTAAACGGACATGTTGCGGCGCTTTCCAATCGGGAAGTGTCTTTTTATTTCGAATTTTATTTGAAGGAGAGATCGGTTCATGTCCAACGCGCAAAAAGCACTTGTGATGGCGGCAGGCATTTTTCTTGCCATCGCGCTCATTACCCTTGCCGTCGTATTGTTTATTTCCGCGCAAGACTCCACCAAGGCGGCGCAAAGCAATTTCAGCAATATCCAGACGGAGCTGTCGCAAACGGCGTTTACGGTGTACGACAACACGACGTTGTCGGGCAGTCAGGTGGTCAACGCGCTGCGCAAGTTCAGCGATCAGGACCAGTTCGGCATCCAGATTGTCACCGGGAAAAATCCGGCGGGTCAGTGGTATGGCAAGGTGATCAACACGGGTGTTCCGATCGACAGCGTGACCTACGGCTCAGTGGTTGGTGAAGCGCCGGGGCAACTGAGCCATGCGCTCGATGAAGCGAATATCAACTACGTCAATCCGAGCGGCAAATTTCGGGCGCAACTGGTGCATGACAGCAGCAACGTCATTCGCGGCATTGTGTTTCGGCAGCAGTAAGCGTCCTTACAGACATCACAACGCTGATGGGGCGTCCTTTCGGGTATAGACGGACGCCCAGTTTTTCCAAGGAGGAAGCCGATGGAACATGCCCCCAGAACGATGCTGGAAATGAGCGTGGCCTGTCTTCTCTTTCTGATGGCCGTAACAAGCGGACTGCTACTCTTTCAAACCGGGGCCGCGCTGAACGCCACCGCCTATGTGTCGGGAAAGTCGCTGGATCGCAACATGCAGATGACGGTTTCACCGCTTTCCGGCGACGGCACCGTATCCGGCGCAGAGGTAGCGCAATCCATTGCCCGGCTGGAGACGGGAGACGCGGAAATTGTGGTGGACGGCGTTCGATACGTGCCGCCGCTCGATCGGGACCAGTTCGTCCCCGCCGGCATTCGCCTGAATGCCCGGTATACGGCAGTCGCCCAGCGAGATGCGTCCGGACAACTGGTGCGTCTCATTTTCGCTTTACGCTAAGGAGAATGCCATGAACAGTATCTCGAAAGTTTTCGCGGCGCTCATTGCCGTTCTTTTGCTCTACCTCTACCCCATTTCCGCAGCCTTCGACCAGCAGGACGATATTTCGGAACTGGTCGTCCTGAAAGCGACGACAACGTTTGTGGATGCAGTGCGGGACAAGGGCTTTGTGTCGCCGAGCATGTATACGGACTTTATGGAGGCGATTGCGGCAACGGGCAACACCTTCGATGTGCAAATGGAACACGGAAGCAAAAAGTACGTGCCGGTTTACGACGACCCGACAAGGCCGGATACGTTTCGGGGCAGCTACGAAGTGCACTACGACATGTTTTACAACGCGCAGATCCTGCCCGTTCTGTTCCCGAACAGCGCGGCCGCAAAAGACGATCCGGCGAGACGCTACAAACTGCGGGTCGGCGATACATTTGCGGTCACGGTTAAAAATACGAACCGGACTCCCGGCACGATCCTGTTCGATTTCCTGAACCAGGCCATCAGTCCGAACGAAAAAATCTTCATTCCTTACGGCGGGGTGGTGCGCAATGAGGCTGATTGAATGGGCCATTGTCGGGGCGCTCATTTTCCTGCCGTTTGCGACCGTGAACCGGATTGAAGTCGAAACGCAGCGGAAGGCGCTATTGACCGAGCTGCGCTATAACGCCGCGCTGGATGCCGCGGTGGATGACGCAGCGCGGATGTTGACCGTCAATGCGAATCAGCAGCGGGAGACGCAATACGAATCGGCCAAGCGGGTGGCGCTGAACAAGGACGAAGCGATTGCCGCTTTTTATCGGACGCTGTACGCAAGCTTCGGCATTGCCGACGATCCCGTTGCCCAAGGCGTACTGGGTCGGTATATCCCGGCTATTGCGGTGATTGGTTACGACGGTTTCTACGTCTATGCCGAGGAGGAGTGGACGGGAGCCGACGGGAACACGGAACGGAAACCGGTTTGGGGAGCGAAGAAGCCGTATGCCTACGCCGATTCATCGGGCAACAGCCTTTCGTTCACGCTGGACGATTTCGTCCTCGCTTACGATGCGGACAGCCGGAGCTGGCACGAAGGCTTGCGGGCCGACGTTAGGCATCAGACGAACATTGCGCTATTAAAGGATGCGGAGCGATTTGAGCAGGTGCGCCGGAGCACCATCGTCCGCGCAATTGAAGACGAACTCGCCTACCGGATCAACAAACACAACGAATCGGTTTCCCGATACGGCTTTTCTTACACCTTCACGCTGCCGACCATTTCGCAGGAGGAATGGCACAATACCGTGGATGACGTCGGGGTGCTTGCCTTTATCCAAGGCATTCCGATGGGAGGCAAGTTTTACAACAACTATGCGCTCGGCGGAAGCCGCGTGCTCAAAAAGCCGGAGATTGTCGGAGCCAGGAAAGGAAGCATGAAAGTGTATTATCGCAGCACATGCGACTTTACTTATCCGGTGGAAGAGACGTTTTCCAGCGAAAAAGCGGCCGCGCAAAAAGGCTATATGCCGCTGGGCTGTCCTGACTCGCCATCTTAACGAGACGGCGGTGATTTCGGAAAGTGGACACGCCGTCAGATCGGCTTTATGATGAACCTAACAGTCGAAATCTTCCAAACTTGTCATGATCCATATTAAGAGAGGAGCGAATGGCGTGAGAAAATGGGTAATTGCAGGACTTGTCGCCGCGATGATTTGCAGCTTGTTCACCGTAACGGCAAGCGCGGCGAGCAACCCTCCGTCCTTTGTCAGCGTCGTCATGGACGGACAAAAAATCTGGTTTCCCGATGCGCAAGCATTTGTCGATGAAAACAACCGGACGCTCGTGCCGGTTCGATTCATCGCGGAAAAGATGGGCGCGAACGTAGGCTGGGAGCCCAAAACCATGACCGTACCGATTGAGCGGGACGACCTGCATATTGTGCTTACGATCGGCGAAAGCAAGACGCTCGTCAATGGTAAAGAAGTGGCCTTCGATTCGAAGGCGATCACCAGCGGCGGCCGGACGTTTGTCCCGCTGCGTTTTGTCAGCGAAGCGCTGGGGGCGGAAGTGAATTGGGATAGCCCGACATCGACCGTCTTCATTTCCACACAAGAAGACGCCAATGCGAAGTACGATGAATGGGGCCGCCTGATTCGCACAACCAACCTGCCCAAGAATGCGCAAGATTATCCTTATATACTTGCCGATGTGCCGAATGAAGCCTATGAGATGGCCTATCCCTACTCGCATCCTACGGACAGCAAGGTTTCTTCGGTGCTCTATTCGACCATACCGGAATTCAATAAGAAGAACGTGGACATTTGGATGAGCCGACTGAAAACGTTTGGTGCACTCTGGCTGAACGTGGATTACAAAACGATTGACGATACGTGGGCGCAGGCGGTATTTGCCACGAAAGTGCAAAGCTCCAATGCGGAATTGAAATATATCCGGCGGTATGCGGAGTGGGTGAAAGAAAACAAGATTCAGATCGAAGGATACCTTGATCCCGAGCCTTCCATGATCTACCGGAATGGATTTGGCGATAATTATGTTCGTGCCAAATTCAGAATTAAATTTGTTTCGTTTAAGGAAAACAAAGACTTAATTTACGATGAAAGGTTCCCCAATCAACAAACTTTTGAAAAAGGAGTTTGGTACGAAGGCTACACCGACATCTCGATGTCTACGAATGTGGGAGGCAACTGGGGACCCACGCTAAAAGTAAGTCCGAGTGCAAGTTTATTCTACAACCATACGATGAAAAGGATGGAGTAGAGATATGAACAAATTGCATAAACGATTCTTGAGCATGCTGCTGGCATGCTTATTTTTGTTTTTCTCCATTCCAACCTCTGTTTTCGCGGGACCTCCCGATGTCAGAACTGAAAATGGCACCATCAAATTTAAGATCACCAGTACGGCTGCAACATCGTCCATTAAATACAGAACCGTGGGTTGGACGGTGCGCCGTGACCAATTATGTACGAATTCGACGCCCAAGCAGTGCGGCGATCCGAGAAGCGGCCAACACGCTTCTTTTTTGGACCAGCAAGTACGGCAAGTCGGCCAAGAACCGAATCCGCCCATCCCCGGCCAGCCTGTCACGACCTATTACGAAGTCAGCGAGGCGCTTGTCACGGAAGGCATGTGGAACGCGGGCATGGGCGACATCAAAGACAACGACGACTTATATTTGTATGCCATCATGGTGTCCATCGACGGAAACGGCAACGTGCGCAAAGGGCCATTTTATACGCTGGATGAGATCAAGAGGGCCGAACCTTGGGCGCATCCGGACGACTTGGACGATTATTTCGGCATTCATGTGCCCTATCGAAGCGCGGAATTTCCCGTCGATGTCATTGCGAAAACCGTAGGTGGAAAAGTCATTGAGCAACCGCAAGTTACGTTTCAAAAGGGCAAGTTCAAAGTCGGGGAAACGATCAATCATGAATTTCCCGAAACGATCGAGGATAACGGGAAAACGTATAAAATCGTTCGTTCCTATTTGTCGCCCAAGCAGGACCCGACGCGGAAAGACTGGCTGCAAGAAGACCCGGACACCAATCCGAAGGTGCGAACGCGAAGCTTTACGGTGCATCTGGGCGGAACGGACGCGGTTGCCGAATATGCGGAGAACAATCCGGTGAAAGCCATATATCAGAAGGAAGACGGCACCAAGCTCAAGGAAATGGACAAAGGCGTTTTCGCTACCGGGGATGAGGCGAATCATACGTTCGAAGAGCAAGTCACATATGGCGGTCAAACGTACGAGATCATCCGATCTTACATTACGAACAATAACAAACCCGACGAGAAGCTGTTCATTCAGGAAAAAGGCGACCCCAAACTCAAAGAGCGTTCCATTCTGGTGGGATCGGGCGGCTCCAACTTTATCGGCATTTACAAAATTCCCTCCTCGGTAACGGTCACGTCCCGGATTGAAGCGCCGGAAACGGTCGACCAAAACGTGACCGAAGTGGACGGGAATTTTGTTTTTGAAGTCAAGTCGTTAAAAAATTTGCAGTCATACGAAATCACGGATATTCGAAATGCCAGGCTCGTTCAAACGGGCGACAAAACCGGAAACCTCTCCGGCACGTCAACGAGTAAAACGATTCCGATCAAAATCCCGTTCACGTCCGGCGACAAAGTGAGCGTGCAAATCACCATCGTCGTGAAGGATGTGGACGGCAATACGGGGGATTCGACATCGGACCATACGGTGCGTAAAGGCGACGGGGGCGGAGAACCTCAACCGGGCGATTCCCAGCAGGACGAAGCGATGGAGCCAAACGTTTCTGCCGTCATTCAGGCGGATGCGCGCGGCGCAGAAAAATTTGATGTGCTGCAAGGCATACCGACTTCAGAGAGCCTGTATGTGAACGCTTTGGCCAAATCGTACTTGTATCGCAACACGTTCACGGAAACGACCGGCACAAAGCAGTACACGATTCAGGTGAGTAAAACATATACCCTTACCTGGACGGAGACGCAATCCGGCCCGCCCGATGCAGATGGGAATCCGACGACCATTACCGTTCCGCGTTCAGATACACAGACGGTCACCAAAAACTATTCGATTGAACGCAAGTACAGCTTCTGGACGATTCAAAATCTCGAAGTGTACGGCATTCAGAAGGCGATTGTCTCCAATTATGCGCTTCCGTCGGGAACGGTGACGCTGGAGCCGAATGGCTATGCGCCGCCAACCGTTTCCGCCGCGCATGATGCGTCGCTCAACGCGCATATCATCGATCCGGTCTATTCGAATGTGACGCTTCCCGGACAAACGATTTCCGGCGGTTCCAGCCGGCCTTCCGTACCGAACGAGGACTGGAGGTCAACTGCAGAAAGCGCCATCGGCAAGATCAAGGTGAAAAACGACTCGTTCATTTTTAACGGAAATACAATCATGGACAACCGAATCGTTGAGGAAAAAGCACCGACGCCGGGAGCGATTCCGGCTCCCCCGATGATCGGTCAGGATGTGCTGTACGGCTCTGGCTATGTCATTGATGCCGGAAAAACGAATAAAGCGAATCAACCGAGCACTGGAACCATCTTTTATACACTGGTTAAGGGCATTGGCGGCGGAGAAAACAAGAGCTATCCGATCGGCGGCATTAATCCGGTGACGGTGCATACGCCGGTGGTGAACTACGCCTCGGTGTCGGACGATCAGGCCCACAACCAGAAAACGCAGCCGACTGCCGGGCGATCAGCGCTCATTCTGGACCGGCCCTTTACCGTGATGATTCCGACAAGCGGCCCGCACAAGGACATCAAGGGCTATGGCAATCGGGATTATGCCAAGTATGTGAGGGACAAGCAGGTACGCTTTCCGTTCGATGTGTACAAAGCGGATCGCACAGCGCTCGTCCCCAAGGACACGTGGGTGTCCATCCCGGTCGGTCAGTTGCAGACGACTTTCTATTTACCCGTTTGGGTGGACGAGGGCAATTACGACGTGTTATTCCGAACGTTTGCCGAGAATAGTCCGGCCTCCTTTACGTCCCAGATGAATGCCAATCTGGACTTGTCCAACCATGTGGCTACGCAGGTGGTTCCAGTGGAAGTGATTGGCCGCCTCTATGATTTCCGCATCACCGACATTGCCGATTTTGCATGGGAATCGGTGTTCCGCACCCAAAAGGGCAGCGCGACGCCGACAGGAAATGCCTATTGGGTCGGCACGAAAGGAATTGACGGCGCACCGCGCGGCAATACCCCACCTTACGTGCTGCCGGTACGGCAAGGCAGTCATCCCGAGAGCGGCAAGAAAAACGTAGCGGTCAAAACGGGTTACCATGTCAAATTCGAAGTCATGACGAAAGGCAACATGTTCGGTTCGGGCGACGGCATCCTCATTACACCGACGTTTTATTTTGTGGACAGCAAGGGGAAGAACAGGCAGGAAGTCGATCTGTACTATCATTCAGGCAGTCAGCGGTTTATTCGTATCGGCTCCAGCGACGATGTTGAAAAACGGTATGTGACGCTCGACGCTCGCCTGCGCAATGTGCCGAAGCAGGAGTTGACCGACACTGCCGCAACGCTTTGGTCGCTGAACGGTTCGCCCGGAGACAGGCAGACGTTTATTGATCAATATGTAAAGGATGCGCAGAAGCCGACCTATGTGGGCGGCTACGATATCATGCTGCTGCCGCCTCAGCTTCGGACGTTTGTCGGAAGCATGCAGGTGCCCTCCGGCATCGATGCGGCACGCGCCAACGCTTCGGTTCAGCGGTGGAGGGGGGACTACAGTTTGCCCGCCGCGCCGTACGTGGTGCCGAAAGGCTTCAATCTGGCCGAGTACGGCCGCACGCACCGGCTGGACGACCATGCGCCCGTATTTCTGAAGGATGGGTACATCATCGTCAATTTCAACATCGAAACGATCCGCGATCAAGACTTGAACCATCCGCATCTGCAATACAAAAACGCGCCGCTGGACAATCAGTGGCGGATGGAAGGGTTTCAGCGCAGCTTCGTCGATCCATACGGGGCAACGTTCTCCCTGCTGGACGGCGACGTCGTCTTTTATCATGCCGATTTGTCCAGCTACGACGATTATGGCACAGGGGGAACCCATTAGAGGACACTTCTATACCAGCCGGGAGGAAAAGAATATGCTGGAAAGACTGCAAACGGCCGTGTCGGAGGATGCGGCCTATTTTTATTCCGCTTCGATAAAGAAGGATACGGAACGGGGTTGCATCGGGCACCTGCGCGGTTATTTTGGCAGCAGCGGCGAGACATTCTGGGCAAACTGGTTCGAGCATTTGCCAGCGCTAAAAACGCCGGCTTTCCGGGCGGAACTGGATGCGGTTGTGCGGGCATTGACGGAGCAGGGACTTCTTCAAAGCCGCAGCCAGATGCACCGTTTTTGCCTGTCGCATCCGGAGGCCCGATTATCGGGGGCGTGGCATTCCGGCGTATACGGCTTTTGTTTTCAAACAGAGCGCCATCGGTACTACCTGCGTTGTTTCCCGCATGCGGGAGACTACAATTTCTATCTGTACTGCTACATCCGGCCGGATCGTTTGTCGGAACGGTCGCCGGAGCGTTAGCGTCTGCCGAGGAGGAAGTTTATGAATGATCTTACCCGGTATCAACTGCTGGCCAAAGCGAAGGTCCCTCCTGCAGCAAAGCTATTGTACAGCTACCTGATGGACCGCGCGGGCGGGCGGCACGGCTGCGTCTTGTTGTCCGGCAAAAAGCTGGCTTTGGAGGTGGGTCTCTCTCCTTCCACTGTCCGCCGAAATCTGCATCGCCTGCAACTTATTGGACTCATTCGGATTACGGCCCGTTATTCGGAGGAAGGCATTCGCCTCACCAATCAAATAACGTTTCGGTAAGGGAGGTGCTCTCGTGACAGCCAAGTTGCAGCGCATCGTCGAACTGGCTGCCGGCACGGCTCGCACGGTAACGAATCAGCCTGAGCGGTGGGCGGATTTTTTGCGGACGGCGGCCTGGAACTATAAATATCCGTTTCAGGATCAACTGTTGATCTACGCCCAACGTCCGGACGCAACGGCCTGCGCGCCGATTGACGTCTGGAACAAGCGGCTGGATCGCTGGGTGAAACGCGGCGCAAAAGGGATTGCCCTGATTGAAGACCGAGGCAACCACCTGGGCCTGCGCCATGTGTTTGACGTATCGGATACCCAAAGCAGACGCCAGCCGCAGGTGTCGCTTTGGCGGTTGCAGGACAGCGACACGGCTCATGTGATCGAAACGCTGGAAAATGCGTTCGGAGCGCCGGACGAGAGCGAACGGCGTGCGGATCTGCCTGCCGCGTTGCTCGCTGCTGCGCGGAATGCGGTGGATGACAACAGCGCCGATTATGTGGCGGAGTTGATGAAAGAGCGGGAGAACAGTTTGCTTGAGGACCTGGACGTTCCGCATGTGGAATTGTTGTTCAAACAAGCGTCTGAAAAAGCCGTCGCTTATATGGCCTTAACCCGCTGCGAGTTGAATCCCGAACTTTACATTAGCACCGAGGATTTGTCTTCCATTGGTTATTTCAATACGCTTCCAGCATTATCCCACTTGGGCGCAGCGATCAGCGATGTGTCCGAGATGATGCTACGGGAAGTGGAATCGACCGTCCGAGCACTGCGTCGGGATGCACAACATGCAAATGAGGGGCAATCGTTTCATACCCTTGCAAGACCCGATTCCTTGCCGCACAATGAAGCTACTCGACAAGAAAGGAAGGATGAACATGGAACTGACGTACTCGCCGCAAGGGGATTATCTGCTGCCCAACCTGACGCTGAGCGAAGCGGAGACGACCATCGGGAAGTACGGGATGATGCGCAAGACGTTCCTGAAAACCGAGCGGAAGGGCATGTACGCCCATCTGATGTTGTCGGGGCAGTTGAACCAACATCTGGCGGAAGTCGACCGGACAGCGCGGGAGCAGATCGACCGGACGATGCAGGAGCTGCTCGCGTCTCACCCGGCGCCGGACAAGGCGAGCGATCCGCTGGCCTGGACGGGACACATGAACAACCTGAAGCAGCAGGCGGAGGAACTGATTCTCGCGGAACTGATTTATCATTAAAATGGTACGACCGGGAAACGGAGGACCGAAGTCTTCCGTTTTTTCACGACCATGCCCTCATTAATGACATGCTCCGAGCCGCGCCGCTGCGGGAGAGCAAGTCGGACATCGCAGCATTTTTCCTTGCCCATGAAGACGAGCGCGAGCGCATGTTGTATGTGCGCGGTTTGTTTCCGTCAGGCATCACCGAACTGACGCTGGATGAAGGCGTACGAGCAGGATTTGAACCGTACCGAAACGTTTTGCATCTGTGGACAGGGACGGCGGAGGAACGCACGGCGCAAAGCTTTTACGATTGGGGCGTCATCGCCGGGCATATCGCCAGCATGATACTGTTGAACGAATTTGACTTGACGCGAAAGTTGGAACCGTCCATCGAGCAACAGACGCTGTGGATGGAACAAGCGGAGGACGCAAAAGCCTCCGCTTTTTTCATGCCGCAAGCGGTCATTGACGCCATTTTGCAAAACGGCAGCGGTTTTGAGAACGGCAAGTATCGCATCGCGCTGCATTTCCAGCAGTCGCTGTCCGCACAGGAGAACGCCGATTTCCTGAAACGGGAATACGGAACCGGCGGGCGTCTTCCCGCGCTGATCGGCACGGATATTCACATGAATTATGACAGCAAAGGCATCACGCTGACCCGCGGCTCCATCATGAACCCGGATACGCAGGTGGTGCTGCCGTGGATGAACGTGCAGAAACGTATCGGCGAACTGCTGGCAGCGGGTCGTTACTTGAACCGGCAGGAAGCCGAGCGATTGCCCGCTTTTGCAGAGGAACAGGAGGAAAAGCGGAGACAGCAGGCGGCGGAAATGGCCAGGAACGATGTGCCTCAGTCGGATGCATCGTCGGGGCTTTCCCCACGAGACGCACAGGTGGAACCGGAACAAACGCCGGTGAACCGGGAACGAGCGCGCTACGGTTTTGATACTGGCAGTATGGTCTGGATTGGTGCGGACGAATATGAAATTGTTGAACTGGCGCAGCGAACGGTGGTGCTGCAAGACCGGCAGTTCCCGCTCTTCATCAAAGAGGTAAATCGCCGGGATTTTGAGCGGATGCTGCGCGAAAACCCGCTGAACGATCATCTGATTACCGGAGAGCAGGAGCCGGAATGGATTGGCGAAACGGCATGGGAAACGGCGGAAGATGCGGTTTTACCGGAAGAGCCGGTGACGGAGGGGCCAGAAACCGTATCGCAGCCAGACACTTCCCTTTCCTCTGATGGTGCGGCCGGCCGCACCGCGCCAGCCCGTCCGTCTGTCCCGGCTGTCAACTACCGGATTACGGATGATGAGCTGGGGCATGGCGGCGCAAAAACGAAGTTCAAATGGAACATGGAAGCGATTCGGCTGCTGAACAAGCTGGAGCAGGAGCAGCGGCAAGCGACAGCGGAAGAGCAGGCGGTGCTGGCTCGCTATGTCGGATGGGGCGGCATTCCGCAGGCATTTGACGAAGCGAACACGCAATGGGCAGCCGAATATGCGGAACTGAAAAATGTGCTGGAGCCGGAGGAATATGCATCCGCTCGCGCGTCAACGCTGAATGCCCATTATACGTCTGCGTCCGTCATCAAGGCGATGTACGACTGTCTAGAATCGATGGGCTTTCGCAGCGGCAATATTTTGGAGCCGTCCTGCGGCATCGGCAATTTCTTCGGACTGGTGCCGGAGTCGTTCCAAGGCTCGCGGCTGTTTGGCGTGGAACTGGACAGCATTACCGGCCGTATTGCCCGGCAGCTATACCCGCAGGCGTCGATTGCGGTCAGCGGCTATGAACAGACGAATTTGCCGGACAGCTTCTTTGATCTCGCCATCGGGAACGTGCCGTTCGGCGGTTATGGCGTGGCGGATAAACGTTACGACAAACACAAGTTTCTCATCCATGATTACTTTTTCGCTAAGACACTGGACAAAGTGCGTCCGGGCGGCATCATCGCCTTTATTACGTCCAAAGGCACGATGGACAAGCAGAACCCGGCGGTTCGCAAATATATTGCGGAACGCGCCGAATTGCTCGGAGCGGTGCGTCTGCCGAGCAATGCGTTTCTGGCCAATGCCGGAACCGAAGTAACCGCCGACATTATCTTTTTGCAGAAACGGGATCGCATGGTCGCCGTCAGCGAGCAAACCGAAGCATGGCTATCCCTTTCCGAGACAGCGGACGGTGTTCCGGTGAATCGCTATTTCGCAGAACATCCCGATATGGTGCTCGGCACCATGGTTTTTGACGACCGGATGTACGGCAACCGGCAGGAAACGTCCTGCAAGCCATTCCCGGACGCCAATCTGGATGAGCTGCTGCGCGAAGCGTTGTCGGGCATCCATGCCGAATGGGTGGAGCTGGAACGGGAAGACCAGCCGGAGGAAGAAGACCCTTCTCTCCCTGCTGATCCGACTGTGCGCAATTTCAGCTTTGCGTTGGTGGATGGACAAATCTACTATCGGGAGAACAGCCGGATGCGGCGCGTGGACACTTCGGCTACGGCGTCAGGCCGCATCAAGGGAATGATTCTGCTGCGGGACACCGTGCGCGAGCTGATCGAGTATCAAACCGAAGACTACAGCGATGAGATGATAGAGCAGCAACAGCGCAAGCTGAATACGCAGTATGATCGGTTTACGGCGCAATACGGCCTGATCAACAGCCGCGCCAACAGCCTTGCTTTTTCGGACGACAGTTCTTACTTTCTTCTTTGCTCGCTGGAAATCATCGACGAGGAAGGGCGGTTGCTGCGCAAGGCGGATATGTTCACCAAACGCACCATCCGGCAGCGCATCCGCGTGGAACAGGTGGATACCGCTTCGGAGGCGCTGGCCGTTTCCATCGGCGCAAAAGCCCGTGTCGATCTGCCGTATATGGCGGAGCTAACCGGCTGGACGGAAGAACAATTGATAAAAGAGCTGCGCGGCGTCATCTTTCCCAATCCCGAAAATTTGGATGAGGAAGGGAAGCCGATCTACGAAACGGCGGATGCGTACTTGTCCGGCAATGTGCGGGAGAAGCTGCGGGTGGCCAGACAGTTTGCCGCATACGATGCCGAACGTTACGGCGAAAACGTCAAAGCGCTTGAAGCGGTGCAGCCGAAAGACCTGGACGCCGCCGAAATCGATGTCCGCTTGGGCGCAACCTGGCTCCCGCCGGAAGACATTCGGCAATTTCTGTTTGAACTGGTGGACACGCCGCCGATGTACCAGACCTACATCAATGTCATGTATTCCGAATATACGGCTGCCTGGAACGTCAAAGGCAAAAGCGATGACCGCAGCAACAATATCAAGGCGAACGTCACGTACGGCACCAACCGCGTTAATGCGTATAAAATTCTTGAAGATACGCTGAATTTGCGGGACGTGCGCGTATTTGACACTGTGTATGAGGACGGCGTGGAAAAGCGTGTGCTGAACAAGCAGGAAACGGCCATCGCTCAGCAAAAGCAGGAGATGATGAAAGAAGCGTTCCGCGACTGGATATGGCGAGATCCGCAGCGGCGTGAACGGCTGACAAGGCTGTACAATGACCGGTTCAATGCCATCCGTCCTCGCGAGTACGACGGCAGTCATATCCGATTCACCGGGATGAACCCGGAAATCCGGCTCCGCCAGCACCAGGTCAATGCGGTTGCCCGGGCGCTGTACGGCGGCAACTCCCTTTTCGCGCATTGTGTCGGTGCAGGTAAAACCTTCGCGATGACCGCCGCGGCGATGGAGAGCAAGCATTTGGGGCTGTGCAACAAGAGCATGCTGGTCGTTCCGAACCATCTGACCGAACAGTGGGCGGCGGAGTTTTTGCAGCTATATCCGTCGGCGAATATTCTGGTGGCGACCAAGAAGGACTTTGAAACGAAAAACCGCAAAACGTTTTGCGCGCGGATTGCCACCGGCGATTATGATGCCATCATCATTGGCCATTCGCAGTTTGAGAAAATTCCGATTTCGACGGAGCGGCAGCGGCAGCAACTGTACGAACAGATTTCGGAGATTACAAGCGGCATCCGGGAACTCAAGGAAGCCAGAGGCGAACGCTATGCGATCAAGCAGCTTGAAAAAACGAAAAAGACGCTACAAACCAAGCTGGAGAAGCTGAACGACACCAGCCGGAAGGATGATGTCGTCACCTTTGAGGAACTGGGCGTAGACCGGCTATTCGTGGACGAAGCCGATTCGTACAAAAACCTGTTTCTTTACACGAAAATGCGCAATGTGGCCGGACTGTCGCAAACCGAAGCGCAGAAGTCGTCGGACATGTTTGCCAAATGCCGCTATCTGGACGAACTGACCGGAGGCCGGGGTATCATCTTTGCGACGGGTACGCCGATCTCCAACTCCATCACTGAGATGTATACGATGCAGCGCTATTTGCAATACGAGCGGCTCAAGCGGCAAGGATTGCAGCATTTCGACGCCTGGGCGTCCACGTTCGGGGAAACCGTCACCGCCATCGAATTGGCTCCGGAAGGAACGGGCTATCGGGCGAAAACCCGGTTTGCCCGTTTTTACAATTTGCCGGAACTGATGAATATGTTCAAAGAAGTGGCCGATATCCAGACGGCTGACATGCTCCAGCTTCCCGTGCCGAAAGCCCACTTCCATAATGTGGCCGTGCCGCCGAGCGACTTTCAGCGCGATATGGTCGCGGATCTTGCCCGCCGCGCCGAGCGGGTGCGGGCGAAGGAAGTAGAGCCGCATGAGGACAATATGCTGACGATCACCAATGACGGACGCAAACTGGCGCTCGATCAGCGGCTGGCTAATCCCCTGCTTCCCGACGACGAAGGCAGCAAAGTCAGCGCCTGCGCGGACAATGTCTTCCGGTATTGGGAGGAACATCAGGAGACGCGGTTGACCCAGTTGGTGTTTTGCGATTTGTCCATTCCGAAACAGGATGGTACCTTCAATGTGTACGACGAGCTGCGGCGCAAGCTGATGGAGAAAGGTGTCCCGGCTGACGAAATCGCCTTTATTCACGACGCTAATACCGAGATCAAGAAAAAGGAATTGTTCGCCAAAGTACGCAGCGGACAGGTTCGGATACTGCTTGGATCGACATTCAAAATGGGCGCGGGAACGAATGTACAAACGAAGCTGATTGCCCTTCACGACCTCGACTGCCCTTGGCGTCCGCGCGACCTGGAGCAGCGCAGCGGGCGCATTATCCGGCAAGGCAATCAGAACAGCGAGGTGCATATTTTTCGCTATGTGACGGAGAACACGTTCGACGCGTATTTGTACCAGACACTCGAAAACAAGCAGCGCTTCATTTCGCAGATCATGACCAGCAAATCGCCTGTCCGTTCCGCCGAGGATATTGACGAGACGGCTCTCTCCTATGCCGAGGTGAAGGCGCTGGCGACCGGCAACCCGTACATCAAAGAGAAAATGGACCTGGACATTCAGGTATCCAAATTGAAGCTGCTCAAAGCCAACCACTTGAGCCAGCGCTATGCGCTGGAGGACCGGCTGCTCAAAGTGCTGCCGCAGCAAATCAAGTCCACGGAGGAACGAATTGCCGGCTATGAACAGGACGTTGCTTTGTATACACGTTCTCTGGCATCCGAGGCGGATGGGGCAGATAAATTCCCCGGCATGACGGTCAAGGATTACACCTATTCGGAGAGGGCGGCGGCGGGCGCGGCTTTGCTCGACGCATGCAAGGGCATGACGTCGCCCGATCCGCAAGCAGCGGGAAGCTATCTTGGCTTTTCCTTGTGGCTGTCCTTTGACAGCTTCCATAAGGAGTACAAGGTCACGCTGCGCGGCGCCCTGGGTCATACGGTGACGCTCGGAGCGGATGCAGGCGGCAACATAAGCCGCATCAACAATGCCTTGTCCGACTTGCCTGTAAAGCTGGAGCATGCCCGTGAGCAGCTTGCCACCTTGCGGCAGCAAATGGAAACGGCGAAGGAACAAATCGCGGCTCCATTTGAGAAGGAGCAGGAACTGCAAACGAAAGCGGCGCGGCTTGCGGAATTGAATGCGCTGCTCAACATGGACAAACGGGAAAACGAAGCCGTGGACAGCGTGCCTGACGATGAACCGGAAGCGCCGGAACGGCGGGTGGTGGGCCGTGAGCGATAACGGTCTGACACCGTCGTTCCTACCCCTGAAAGGGAACTTCTTGCTGACCATTACGGAAAAGAACATGGTATCGGTGCGAGCATTTCACAGATCGAAGATATGCCCGTCCGTTAAAGGTAAAATCACATGATGAATTGGACTCCAGCTTCGGGGTCCTTTTCTTATTTCCGGAGGAATGAACATGTTGTATGCCGTCCCAAGCGGCGGATGCTTTTGTCCGATTTTGCCGCCTTTTGGTTACGGAACCGGCTTGATCGAGGAGGGAGAAACCGTGCCATCGTTGGAGTTGATATCCAAAGAGAAAAACGGATTTGGCGACACGTATTATTACATCCGCGACTCAAACGGGGTGACCAGTCAAGTTCATGAAGGCGATTTAGACGCATTCATGAAAAAGAAAGGCGTTACGAAGTTGAAGGAAGGCAGAGCTTATACGTACCCCAAAAAGAGGGGTAAGGCACGATGAACAATATACCCATCGGACGCTGTCTGGATTTCCAAATGGAGCTGCGGCAATGAGCTACGTAAACAAGGAACAGATCGAACGCGCCAAAAGACTGGATTTGCTCACGTATTTGCAAATGTACGAGCCTGCGGAACTGGTACGCTGCTCCCGCAATGTCTACACCACCCGAACACATGACAGCTTGAAAATTTCCAACGGCAAATGGTACTGGTGGTCAAGGGGGATTGGCGGGCGCTCGGCGCTGGATTACCTGATCAAAGTGCGCGGCATGCCTTTTCTCGATGCGGTGCTGCAAATGGAAGGCGTTCATCCCGGCAACATGCTTACGGTTTCGCAATCGTGCCAACAACGCACATCTACGGCGCGGTTGGAGCTTCCAGAACCGTATGAAAACTCTCATCGCGTCATGGCTTATTTGAGCAAACGGGGCATCCACCGCTCGGTGATCGACTACTGTCTGGAAACGGGAAGGTTGTATGAAAGCCGCCGCTACCACAACGCGGTATTCGTCGGTTTTGACCAAGATGGGACGCCGCGCTATGCGGCGATACGCGGTACGACAAGCACCCGTTATATGGGAGAAGTTGCCGGCAGCGACAAGCGGTATTCATTTTCCATTCCGGCCTCGGAAAACAGTACGGAACTGCATCTGTTTGAGAGCGCCATTGATCTCTTATCCTACTGTACGCTGAAACATCTCGCCGGCCGGGATTGGCGGCAGGCGCATAAGCTGTCGCTGGCCGGAATATACAGGCCCAGGACAAATGGGGAGGACTCTACTCCCCCGTCTGCCCTAACGCATTACTTGCAGTGCTTTCCCCAAGTAAATCGACTTGTTCTGCACCTGGATAATGATGAGCCGGGGCGATTGGCGGCAGCCACGATACAGAGGCTCCTCTCCCCCGCCCTTCTCATATCCGATGAGCCGCCTAAGTTCGGAAAGGATGTAAACAACGAATTGATGGAATTCCGAAGAAGACGCGGTGAACCATCCCGATAGCGGTAGACGCTGAACGGTTGGTGTCTTTTTTTATGGGTTACGGAAAATTTTCGCAGCATGTGGATAAGATGTGAATAGATTGAGGATAAGCGCAACTGCATTGATTGTATAGCATGTAATAGGTATAATAAAATCAATATACAGCTATCAAGGAGTGACCAAGATGATTATCAAGCCTTCCGCCAGTATCCGGCAAAACTATAATGAAATCGCCGATCTATGCAAATCGTCCGGGGAACCGGTGTATCTGACCAAGAACGGTGAAGGCGATCTCGTCGTGATGGACATTGAGACGTTTTCCCGTCGCGAGAAGATGTTAAAGCTGCGCGAAGAACTGCTCGCTGTGCAAGAGGATCGTTTGGCGGGCCGTGTTGGTGTGACGCCGGATGAACTGGACGCTTACCTGGAGGGCATTATAGACGAGGTTCAGCATGGAAAAGATGCCCCGTTATAAGATCATCGTTTCCGATCGCGCCCGCCAAATGCTGGCGGTTCATGTGCGATTCCTTGCGGAAAAAAATCCGGATGCGGCGCGAAAAACGAAAAACGAATTGCTGCAAGCGATACGTTCCTTGGCGAAAATGCCGGAACGCTATCCTTTTCTGGAAGCTGAATTTATTCCGTCAAACAAGTATCACAAGATGTTCGTGGAAAAATGGTATCTGGTGTTGTATCAGATTCAGGATGAAATCGTGTATGTCGATTTCATTGTAGACTGCCGCCAGGATTACCGCTGGTTGGTGCGATAACAAAAAAGTTCTGAGGAAGACGCTGAGCGAATCGGCGTCTTTTTGTGTTTTTGGGGTCCTCTCTTTTTCCCGGCAGGTGCTTGAAGGCGACGCGAGACGGATGTCTCGTGTTGCAGCAAGCACTGAATTTGGATATCCAAATTCGCTTGTTAGTGGCACAGCCCCTAAGACCCCGTTCGCACGATGCAATTGTTTGATGCTCGATTTGATCCGCGGCGATGAGATTTTCTGTCGGAAGCTCATGTTCGGAAAGGGGTGATGCAAATGAGGAAACGACCAATCTCTTTTCTGGTTCGCTTAAATGAAAGCGAGCATGCTCGCCTTATGACAGAAGTGAAAAAAACGGGACTTTCTCGGGAAGCGTACATTCGGGCATTGATCAATGGGTATATTCCCAAACCGCTACCGCCCCTGGATTATTACGCGATGATGCGTGAACTGAACGCTATTGGGAATAACCTGAATCAACTCACTGTGAAGGCCCATACGACTGGACATCTGGAACGGGCTGCATTTCAGGTGGAAGCCGACCGCTTACGTCACGCAGTCCAGCAGATTCAACAGGCTGTAACCGAACCGGAACGAAGACCACCAGTGCATCCAAATGTGCATCCGCCGTAAGGGGGGGGATTTCACGTGGCAACGACCGCAATCTGGGGGGTGACCGACAGGCTTAAGCGGGTGCTGGATTACGCCGCAAATCCTGACAAGACAGCAGAACGTAGCGAAGGTGGTTTGGAGCAGGTACTCGCTTATACACAGGCGGATGCCAAAACGGAGAAGCAACTATATGTCAGCGGTGTCAACTGCGATCCGTTAACGGCTTATGAGCAGATGCAGCGGACGAAGCGGCGGTTTTTTAAGACGGACGGCATTTTGGCCTTTCACGCCTATCAAGCGTTTGCGCCGGGGGAGACAACGCCGCAAATCGCTCATACCATCGGTGTTAAGTTAGCGCAGGAGTTGTGGGGGGAGCGCTTTGAAGTCGTCGTATCGACCCATTTGGATAAACAGCATGTGCACAATCACTTTGTGTTAAACTCGGTCTCCTTTGTGGATGGGAAACGGTATTACGACAACAAAGCTTCCTATGCTCTGCTGAGGCAGACATCCGACCGGCTTTGCCAGGAACATGCGCTATCGGTGATTGAGCATCCCGAACCGAGCAAAGCCAAGCATTATGGAGAATGGAAAGCGGAACGTGAGCGAAAGCCAACATGGAGAGGGCTAATCCGGCAGGACATCGATCAGGCTATTGCATCTTCCATGACGATGACACAGTTTTTTGCCCATTTACAAAAGCAAGGTTATGAGCTAAAAACGGCGGTTAAACATATGGCGATACGGCCGCCTGGAAAGACACGCTTTGTCCGTTTGCGCAGTCTAGGCGATGGCTATACCGAGGAAGCGATCAAGCAGCGAATATTGCGAAACCGAATACCTGAACGGGAAAGGCCATCCCATGTCCGCAGACGACGTGCCATGTGTAAGAGCCATGTTCGGTCTGGTCGCAAATTGCGCGGCTTGCAAGCTTTATATATCCGCTACTTGTTTGAAATGGGTGTGCTTCCTAGAAAACGAAAGCCTGTCAAAAAGCCATCCTTTAGACTTCGGGAGGATTTGAGACACTTGTCGGTATTGATGGAGCAAACCAAGCTGCTATGCAAGTATCGCCTCACCCATCAAGAGGAGCTTCTCGCTTTCCGTGACAGGTTGGAGGAACAGATCCAATCCCTGCACCTGAAGCGCAAGTCGTTGTACAACCGAATTCGCCGCTGCAAGGATGCTGGCCAGCGAGAACAATACAAAACGCAAATTGCTGTTTGTTCTAAACGGCTTGCCTCGCTTCGAAAGGAGGTGAAGCTGGTTCAAGGCATTTTGGAGCGATCAGGAGAATTACGAGAGACGTTAAACAGAAGTGGCGCACAGGATCGAAAGGAGGAAATTTTCGATGAGTACCGAAACGGAAGCCGCCAATCAGGTTGTCAACATGAGCTTGAAAAGCATCGAAGTCATGGCCAAGATTTCCGGCGAAGGCGCTAAGCATTTGGCGGTATATTTGTTTGCGGCCTTGCAAGGACAAAAACGAACAAAGGGCAGCATCCGGTTGGAGAGTTTGCTGCGCAGTGGGAAAGAATTAAAGGTATTTGCGGTCAAGAACGAAGACCTGGCAACCTTCTGCAAGGAAGCCAAGCGGTATGGCGTGTTGTACTGTGCTTTGCGCGACAAAAAGAACGTGGACGGGATGTGCGATGTGATGGTCCGGGCGGAGGATGCGTCCAAAATCAATCGGATCGTGGAGCGTTTCCACTTGGCCACTGTGGATACCGCCAAAATTAAGAGTGAAATTGAAAAATCCAATGGAATGTCCGAAGCTCCTGCTGTGGAACAAGGACATGAACCAGGTCACGAGCAAGTTCAGGAACAAGAGCTGTCGAAGGAAATCGCAGAAGAAAGGAATACGGACGACTTGTTGGATGAATTGATGGGAAAGTCCGAACTGCCGGAGCCGACTCCATCGGAGGACGACCATTCAACAGCGGAGAAGGAACCGGCGGAAACGTCCCATCCGTCCGAGAATACCTTCGAGCGCAACGAGGTTACCGCAAGGGATACTGATCCACCTTCTCGTCAAGAGCCGGAGCGAGTGTCCGTCCGTCAATTATTGCGGGAAATACGCGAAGAGAACCGGCAGCAAAGGATATGGGAGAAAGACAGACAGCCGCGGGAACAAGCGGAACCGTTGCCGTCTCGAAAGGAGCGGATAGCCGCCGATAAACAACAAGCCAACAAAGCAAAAGGACGAAAGCGAGGGAAAGCCAAATGAGCGAACTGGATGATTTATTCCGACAGGATGCTGCGGCTGCCTCTTCTTTCCGTACAACCGAACCATCCTTCGATAAAGAAGCATGGGTGCAAAAGAAACAGGAGCTGCGGCAATGGACATATGATACGATTGATGCCACCACCTTGTCGGTGATGCAGAACGGTGAGGCGTTCCAGCAATATTTGGATGTCCAGAGCCGCTTTGACCGCTATAGCGTGGCCAATGCGTTGCTGATTCTGGCGCAGCGGCCAAACGCGACTCGCATTGCCGATTTTGACACATGGAAGGAACAAGGGGTATTCATTCGTCGAAAGGAAACAGGGTTTTACATTCTGGAACCGGACGAAACCTATCAAAAGCAGGATGGCAGCACCGGTATCAGCTACAATCCGAAAAAGATGTTTGATATTGCGCAAACGACCGCCGCGTTGAAACGGGAAGAACCGGCATTCCCGGATGATCGCGCCCGTATTAAAGCGTTAATTGACCTCGCCCCTGTTCCGATTGGCATTGGTGATGCGTTGCCATCGGTAAAGCACGCGTTCTATCAGCCAGATACAAAAAACATTACCATTCGTCGCGGGCTTGAGGCCGGCGATATTTTTCGAGCGCTTGCCCAAGAACTGACACATGCTGAACTGGATCGTGGCGATGGACGGTACAACCGCTCAGATAACGAGTTTGTTGCCTACTCCGCTTCTTATATGTTGTGCAGGCAATTTGGTGTTGCAACCGACACCTTCCGCTTTGATCGAGCGCCGGAGAAGTGGAACGGGTTGGAACCGCAGCAAGTTCGTGCCGAGTTGACGCTCATGAAGGAAGCTTTTCAACAAACATCCCAGAGAATGAACCGGAACCTGTCACAACAGCGCCAGCCTAAACGATACGATCCGGTTCGCTAAGTTTTGTCTGGAGGGAGTGCTATGAAAAAACAGGAACGAATCTTGTCTTTGAATCATTATGAGCACGGGATAGTCGTCCATGCGCTGAATGCGTTACGAAATGACTTAATCGGTGAGAAACGACCGACGGATGCCGTGGATGATTTATTGTTAAAAATGATTGATGCCCCACTTCTAAATAAAAAGCGCTGGAGGCATTATGAAACGCGATGAAGCCGCAAGGAGTAATTTGATACTCTTTGCGGCTTTTTTTATTCCCGTCATCTGGTTGGCACTGTTGGTTGCTCCCGCATGGTCAGAAGGATTGCCGAGTATGTTGGTCCATCTCAGCACGGCGATGCGCCAGCCGCTTAACATAGAGTGGGTGGACGATACGCCCCGCTGCTTGTTGATTTTTGCGCTGATCTATGGGCTTTGCGCTGGGGTTTATTTGGCGACACCACGGAATTATCGTCGGCGGGAAGAGCACGGCAGCGCCCGCTGGGGCCGAGCGAAAACCGTCAATGCCAAGTATCGAGACAGACGGACGGAACAAAACAAAATTTTGACGCAGCGGGTCAAAATCGGTCTGGATGGCCGCAAGCATCGCCGGAACCTGAACGTGTTGGTTGTCGGCGGCTCCGGCGCGGGCAAAACACGGTTCTATGCTAAGCCGAATGTGATGCAAGCCTCGACCTCTTATGTCGTTCTGGACCCAAAGGGGGAAATATTGCGGGACACCGGTCATCTGCTTAAAGCCAAAGGCTATGACATCAAAGTGCTGGACCTGATTCACCCGCATCGTTCGCATGGCTATAACCCGTTTGTCTATTTGCAGGACGACAAGGATGTCTTGAAATTGGTGACCAACCTGATTCGCAATACGACACCCAAAAACAGCAACACGAACGATCCCTTCTGGGAGCGTTCGGAAACAGCGCTGCTGGAGGCGCTTATGTTGTACTTGCTTTATGAAGCGCCGCCGGAGGAACAAAACTTTCCGATGATTATGGAAATGATCGCCGCGGCGGAAGTGCGGGAGGAAGATGAGACCTATCAGAGTCCGCTGGACGAGTTGTTCGAGCGGTTGGAGATGCGCGACCCGGAGCATTTGGCGGTCAAACAGTACAACATTTTCAAATTGGCTGCCGGAAAAACGGCCAAATCCATTTTGATCGGGCTTGGCGTACGGCTGGAGAAGTTTAATCTGACCAGCATCGCGGGCATGAGTACGGTGGATGAATTGGACTTGCCCCGCATGGGTACGAAAAAAACTGCCTTGTTTGCCGTCATCCCCGACAACGACAGCAGCTTTAACTTCATCGTCGGCATGCTGTACACGCAGCTTTTTCAATCGCTCATGTATGAAGCGGATTACCGGCATGGTGGGAGGCTGCCTACGCATGTTCATTTTGTAATGGACGAGTTTGCCAATGTGGCGTTGCCAGATGAATTTGACAAGCTGCTGTCGACCATGCGGAGTCGGGAAATTTCGGTGTCGATTATCCTTCAAAACCTGGCGCAACTTAAAGCGTTGTACAAGGATGCCTGGGAGTCGATTGTCGGCAACTGCGATGTGTTTTTGTACTTGGGAGGCAATGAACAATCCACACACAAATATGTGTCGGAACTGCTCGGCAAGGAAACGATTGACACCAACACCTATGGTGAGAGCAAGGGGCGCAGCGGTAACTATTCGATCAATTACCAGCATTCGGGAAGAGAATTGTTGACCCCGGACGAAGTGCGGATGTTGGATAACCGCTATGCCCTGCTCTTTATTCGTGGAGAACGACCGATACAGGATGACAAGTATGATTTGCTGCGGCATCCGAACATCGAGCTTACAACGGATGGTCAGGCTTCGCCGTTCCAGCATGGAGGTACGGATTATGCCATCGACTGGTTATCGGTGCAGCTTCATGAAGACGGAGATTACGAGCTGTTGGCAGAGGATGAAGTGGAGTCATTATTTTTAGGAAAGGAATGATGAACGTGAAACATCGATGGAAACGATGGATGACGCTGTACATGGTTTGCGTGCTGGTGGGGAGCTTTGCTACACCTGCATTGACTACCGTGAATAATTTGTCTGATTTTATTTTTGGCCTGATCCGGGCTGTGGGCATGATTATTTTGGGTTTTGGCATTGTGCAGATTGGTTTGTCTTTCAAGTCTCACGACCCTACCCAAAGAGCTAACGGGTTCTTAACACTCGCCGGTGGCGTGGTCATTACCTTTACGAAGGAAATTCTCAACCTGATTGCCGGATAAGTACGGGTATTCGCATTCGGGGAATAAGCCAGCGGTTTGTTCCCCGAATCTGGGGGGAGGGTGAATGTGTCTAAGAACAGTTGGATCATCGACAATCTCGAAAATGCATTAGAGACCTGGAATGATAAAATGTCGGAGATTTGGGAGTTGGTCACCGAGTCGCCGGCGGATTTTAAAGGCGGTGGTATATGGCGCGTCATCTTAGATATTCACGGTGCGTTGCAAGCTACGGGATTGGCCTTGCTGGTATTGTTTTTTGTGATTGGCGTGATGAAAACGACCGGTAACTTTGCGGAAATGAAACGACCGGAGGTTGCCGTGAAGTTATTTGTTCGATTTATTTTGGCCAAGGCGGCGGTCACGTATGGTCTGGAATTGATGATGGCGCTATTTTCGATTGTACAGGGCATCATTGCCGCCATGATTGGCCGGTCGGGATTTGGTTCATCGGACATGATGACACTGCCGGATACGATTGTCCAAGCGATTCAAGATGTGGGCTTCTGGCAAAGCATTCCGCTGTGGGTGGTAACGCTGCTAGGCAGCCTGTTCATCACCGTTTTATCGTTTATTATGATTCTCTCTGTTTACGGCCGTTTTTTTCGTCTCTATATTTACACAGCCATTGCTCCTGTCCCCCTCTCATCGTTTGCTGGGGAGCCGACCCAATCCATCGGCAGGTCCTTTTTAAAGGGATATGCCGCCGTTTGTTTAGAAGGGGCGATCATTGTGCTGGCTTGCATTGTTTTTTCGGCATTTGCTACCGCGCCATCGGTCGTGAACGAAGGCGCACAGGCGGTGACCATGGTCTGGACGTACATTGGCGAACTGATTTTCAACATGCTGGTTCTCGTCGGCATGGTGAAAATGGCGGATCGGATCGTGCGGGAGATGATGGGGCTGTAATCGAAGGCATGCTGACGGGAGGGAAGGCAGTTCGGGGAGTATTACCGGATGGCTGCCAAAAAGAGCCTCAAAAGCGCCAGGGCATCGTTTCGTTGCTTTTCAGTACATTGGTTTAGTGCAGCTAAAATCAGTTCGGTATCATTGCTTTTGCTATTTGTCTCTTGCTCCAGCAACAACTCATTTGGGGATAGTTTCAGCAGGGTACAAATACGAAGCATGGTTTCAATGGACATGCCGGCTTGTCCGCGTTCAATATCGGCACAGAATCTGGGGACTCTCCCAATATACTCGGCCATTTGTTCTCGCGAGATATCCAAAGCTTCTCGCTGTTTCCGAATGCGCTGACCTACCTTCTTTCTATCGTACACACTCATCATTGGTCACCCCTTTACAATCAGGTTCAGTTTATAACTCCTATTATGGAGGAGCACATAATTGACTGAAATGAGTTTAAAAAGTACTATCAGGGTAGTTTTTCCGATGACAACATGCTAATGCTTCATGATAGAGTTGCACACAGAATGAGGAAGAGGAGTGCAAATGAGTGGATGATCTAGTAAGAAAACTGGAGAAAGAGAGGCAAAAATTAAACGAGCTTGGCGAAAAGTCGTTGATGCAATCGATTCCTTTATCCGACAATCAAGAGGTTCAGGAACAGAGTAGGAGGGTAGACGAGTTGATGGTGCAATATCAACGAATGAAGGCCAAGGATAGGCAACCGATACGGTAAAAGAGGGATGAAAGGGGCAAGGTCATGGGATTTCCAACGTGGTTCCGAGGAGCCATTCAAAGGCGATTGGATGAGGTTTCGGCACAAATCGAACATCATCCAGAGCTGAAAAAAATTAGGGATGAAGAAGATGAGGCGTTTCACACTATATTTTCGGGGCTGATCATGGCTCAAACACCTGAGTTTGAAGACTGGGAGGACAAGTATATTCTCAAGCAAGCCATGATGAATGAACGGCTGTACATGCAGGGATTGACAGATGGCATACAACTTGCCACTGCTTTACTGAATCATTCCGCTTTGCCGCCACATGAAACGCCGGTTACATTCAGTCACGAAAAGGGCCAAGCGAAGGCGAAGCCGTAAGAACAGGAAGCAATTGGGAGGGATGACATGTGGAAGTGAAAATCAACCGGGAGATCCGGGAATATACGGAAAGCATCTTTTTTGGACTGTCCTTGCGACAGTTCTTTTTTTCTGTTTTGGCCGTAGGTGTGGCGATAGCGCTGTACTTTATGATGCGCAGTCGTTTCGGCATTGAGACACTCAGTTGGGTATGCGTCTTAGGTGCGGCCCCCTTCGCAGCCCTGGGCTTTATCCGGTACCACGGTATGAATGCCGAGCAATTGCTATGGGCGTATATCAAATCGGAATTTTTAATGCCGCGGCGCTTAGTCTTCCACTCGACGAACACGTATGCGGCGGCGTTAAGCAAGACCATAGAGCAGTATGAAAAAGGAATGAAGCGCCATGATTAAGACGTTAAGTCGTATCATCAAGCAGGATAAGGAACGATTTGTTATACCGAAAGGCGTACAACAAGTGATCCCGATTCGCTCTATTTGGGCGGACGGGATTTTTTTAGTTGGCAACAAGTTTTCCAAGACGTATCGCTTCGAGGACATCAATTATTCCGTCGCCTCCCGCGAAGATAAGGAAGCGATGTTCCTGTCGTATTCCGAATTGCTCAATTCCTTTGATAGCGGGGCGACAACGAAAATCACCATCCATAACCGGAGGCTGAATCGAGCGGATTTTGAAAGTTCGGTCTTCATTCCGCTTCAGCAAGATGAGCTGGACGAATATCGACAAGAGTATAATCAGATGCTGCTGGAAAAATCCGTTGGGGCCAACGGTACGATTCAAGAGAAGTATATAACGATATCCATTGCCAAACCCAATATCGAAGAAGCCCGGCATTATTTTTCTCGAGTTGGGACCGATCTGATCGCCCATTTTTCTCGTCTCGGCTCCAAATGTACGGAACTGAACGCCACTGAGCGGCTGCGTATTTTTCACCATTTCTTCCGCCAGGGAGAGGAAACGGACTTTCGTTTCGACTTGTCGGAAACGATGCGCAAAGGACATGATTTCAAAGATTATATTTGTCCGGATACGTTTGAGTTTGAAAAGGATCATTTTCGGATGGGGAAGCTTTATGGTCGGGTCATCTTCCTGCGTGAGTATGCCAGCTATATCAAGGACAGTATGGTATCCGAGCTTTGCGACCTGCACCGCAACCTATTTCTGTCCCTTGACATCATTCCGATACCAACGGATGAGGCGGTTCGCGAAATCGAAAACCGTTTGTTGGGCGTAGAGACGAATATTACGAACTGGCAGCGGCGGCAAAACAATAACAACAACTTCTCCGCCGTTATCCCGTATGACATGGAGCAGCAGCGAAAAGAGAGCAAGGAATTTCTGGATGACCTGACGACTCGCGACCAACGCATGATGTTTGGCTTATTGACGATGGTGCATGTGGCTGAAAGCAAGGAGCAACTCGACAACGATACCGAAGCGATATTGACGACGGCCCGCAAACATCTGTGTCAATTCTCGCCTCTTATGTACCAGCAGATGGACGGTCTAAATACCGTGTTGCCTTATGGTTTACGGAAAGTACATGCTTTGAGAACGTTGACGACAGAAAGCACAGCGGTGTTTATCCCGTTTCGGGCGCAGGAAATCATGCATGAAGGCGGTATTTACTACGGACAAAACGTCATCAGTAAAAATATGCTCATTGCCAATCGCAAGCAGTTGCTCAATGGAAACAGCTTTATTTTGGGGGTATCGGGCTCCGGAAAAAGCTTTACGGCAAAAAGAGAAATCGTCAATCAAATACTGGCCAGCGGCGATGACATTATTCTGATTGACCCGGAACGTGAATATTCCGCCCTAGTAGAAGCGCTAGGCGGAGAGACCATTCATATCTCGGCCACGTCACCTAATCATATCAATGCGATGGATATAAACCGGCAATACGGTGACGGAGCAAATCCGATCATTTTAAAATCCGAATTTGTTCTTTCGTTATGCGAGCAACTGATCGGCGGTTATCAGTTGGGAGCGAAGGAAAAGTCGATTATTGACCGTTGCACGGCCAGTGTGTATCGAAAATATCTGCAAAGCAATTACAAAGGGCAACCGCCTACCTTACAGGATTTTCGAGCGGAACTGCTCAAGCAATCCGAGCCGGAGGCGCAGGACATCGCGCTGGCGATTGAACTGTTTACCGCTGGCAGCTTGAATACGTTCGCCCAGCCGACTAACGTCAACGTTCATAACCGGCTGATCTGCTATGATATTTTGGATTTGGGCAAGCAACTGTTGCCGATTGGCATGCTGGTTGTATTGGACAGCATTCTGAATCGAATTACACAAAATCGCGCCAAGGGGAAAAACACGTTTATCTTCATCGATGAAATTTATCTGCTTTTCCAACACGAGTACAGCGCCAACTTTTTGTTCACGTTATGGAAACGTGTCCGAAAGTATGGCGCTTTTTGTACGGGGATTACGCAAAACGTGGATGATTTGTTGCAAAGTCATACGGCCCGAACGATGCTGGCCAATAGCGAATTTATCGTGATGCTGAATCAGGCCAGTACGGATCGCAAGGAGTTGGCGGAACTGCTTAATATTTCGGATCTCCAGCTTTCTTATATTACAAACGTCGATGCCGGGAATGGGCTGTTAAAGGTCGGCAGTTCTCTCGTGCCATTTACAGATAGCTTTCCACGGCATACAAAACTTTACCGTTTGATGACCACGAAGCCGGGAGAATCGCTGTAAACCCTTGGCAAGCGGCTGATGAGATGCTTCATCAGCTGCTTGCCAAGGTATGTAGATTCGACTGGTCACAGCCGTCTGAGACAAGTGGTACTTGCTGGCTAATTGAGTGATGGTTAATTGGAGATGGAAGTCATTCCGGCGTGCAGAAAAAGAATTGACCAGGGCTTAATATGAAGAGTAAAGGTATATTTTACTATTCTATCGCTAGCGCACGACTACAAGACTATTTAAATTACTCTAGTCCTACGACTGTCGGGTTAGTCTGTTTCCCATTGAGAGGAGTTGTTTCATTATCGGTCTTTCAAAATACGGATGGTAGCACCTAATCTGCATACATAACTGAACAACAGGGCTTGCTTCTCATCATGGTGTTGCCATGAGAGCGGGAGTTGATATTGTTGGTTAATATCAAGTCGCGTGCAGCTCGTGCTGCCAGAGAACAGGCCCTAACTAAATTCGCTATCAGGCTCATTGAAGATGTGCCGCTGACAGGATTGCCATGCTTGCGGAATGGTGTTGCACGTTCAGTGGATCAATATTCGAACCCTTTGTGTGTACTTTCGAAGGGTCTTTTTTGTTTTCCTTTATTACGCATTAAGTTTAAAGGCGACACAGGCTGCCGTTCGCCTCCTCCTTGTTTTGGCTTGCTTGGCAATCAAAACAAGGGAGAGGGATGAGAGTGAAAAAAATCAATCTTCGCGATATGTATCCTTTCTATCAAACGGATGTCTGGATCAAGGTGGATGAGGAGATCGTACAGGAGATGCGACGTTTCGAGTTGCTTGAAAGCGCTTATAAATTGCGCGCTCATCGTCATCGGGCATATTACTCTCTGGATCGAAACGATGGCATCGAAAACGATATTCTGTTTCCTTCTCGTTCTACTGAAACAGAGTATGAAGAAATGGCCTTTCGAAGAGAGCTTTACGCAGCGATGTGTCGATTACCGAAAAAGTCGTTTCGACGTATTTACTCACATTATTTTTTAGGGATGAGTAAGGTCGCTATCGCTCGTGTAGAGCAGGTGGATGAAAAGGCTGTACGCAAGTCCATCGAAAGCGGGCTGAAGAAGTTGAAGCAAATTCTCGGGAATAAGTGATTTTGAATCATAGGGTCCGATTTTATTCCCAAAATGAAAGGGCTATTAGAGGGTGATGTTCAAGGCGACGATTGGCGGTTATATGACTAATCGTCGCCTACTATGAAAGGAGTGCCAAAGTTATGTTTCCCGGTATGTTTCGTGATGTAGAACACGAAAAGTTTTACAGCGATATGCTGAGCCGTTTTTATCGCCAAGATGTCTATCATCGTGCGTTGTTTTACACGTTAGGCTTGACGCGAGAAACGAGGACGCATGTTCAGGACTTGTTTGACTTTTCAAACGACAGCATCCGACCGAAAGGTTTAAAGGCTTCCTAGCAAACAGGTACTTCCCTTCGAGCAAGCCGCTTGGCCTTTAATCTGTGGAACGGATGGGCAGAAGAACAGCAGGAACGGGATTCCACGCCGCACGAGTTGTTTGATTGTCGTTATGCGCCTTATTTCTTTGAGGCGATTCGCTTGCGTTATCCGGAATATTGCAGGAGCCATGACCGGGTTCCCCAACGTATGAACGGTCCAACCCGTTAATGGATATGCCAGGAGGGCAACTTTGATGAAGGATATAAAGACAAGGACACGGGTGAAGAACATTAAGAAGCTGGATCGCTTCTCCAACTTGATGGCAAAAGCAAAGTCTGTCGATGTACGTTCCAAACATAAGTCATCTAATCGCCATGATTCGGAATCTACAGGTTCCTCTGTGGTGTACGCGCAAAATCAATCCGTGAGGGCGGCAAAAACCACGCTGCGCAAGGGGATGCGCATCATTCCAGGTGTGAGCAAAGGAGCAATTCGTCTTCTTCGGAAAAAACGGGAGCGCTTGATAGGGACGGCGAAGGAGAAAGAAACCATGCCTCAGCAATCGGGGGAAACGGCGAGCGGTCGGCGTTCACGTAAGCGAAGCGGCATTCAAGTGAGCAAACGTTCGGTTGTTTCCGATAAACAACAAGCGCTGTCCGCCCATTCAACAGGTGCCATACAAGGAAGAGATAATCGTCAGGCTGTACATTCATTTTCCCAAACCAAGCGTCCATTGCGTTTGCGGAAGCCTGTTGGCGGGAAATATCCTTTGTTTTCCGAAACAGTGATAGGGAAGCAACGCTATATTCATCGAATGGTGCGGGCCAGGATTGTCAGTCGGAAACAAGCTCAACAACCCCAAGCTCAAGCTAAAAGTGAAACCCAGTCAAACCCGATGTCAAAACCTGTCGAGAAGCGTGTCACGACCACGAACACCCTATTCAAGACTACCGTGCGTTCTCGTGACAAACGTTCGAGTCTACAACCCGGCGAAATGACAATCGGGAGGAAACGAAATCCCGCCCCCGTTCGTTCTTCCGCTCATAAGCTGGTGAAGCCGCATGCAGGTGTATCCGGGCGTGTCAAAACGGGCGGCAAAGTCATCAAGGTGCTTTCCCATTCAGTAAAACCGATTCATCAGTCTAGCCAAGAAAAAGGACAGGTCCATAATCCAACAGATAGGATGAAACATAAAGCCAGGGAAGCGCAAAAAGCAGCCTTTCGATTGATGACCATGCACCGTTCAAAGCAGCGGCTGCAAGCTGTTGCCAGATGGAACATTCGCATGATTCGTGTAGCGGAGAAAATGACTGCGGTACTCGCCAAAGGCATGATCGCTCTTTTAGGTGTTAGCGGTACGGTGATCATCTTGCTATGCATCATGATGGCTGTTGCTGCGGTTGTATCATCTCCTTTTGGCATCTTTGTCTCCAGTGATAATACGGATAGCGATGTATTGCCGCTTTCTGACATCGTACAAGACATCGACAACGAATTTGCTGTCCGACTGGAGGACATACGTCGGGATGCAGGCTCAGTGGATCGTGTAGAAATCCATTATCTCGGAAGCGCTGATAATACTCGCATCGATAACTGGATGGACGTCATCGCGGTCTTTGCGGTTCGTACCGTAATGGACAGCGAAAACGGCATGGACGTAGCCACACTGGACGCCACTCGGGTGGATGTGATTCGCTCCGTCTTTTGGGACATGAATCAACTGGACTCTTACGTGGAAACGATTGAACACAGGGAAACGATTACGGTGGAACATGAAGATGGGAGCACGAGTAAGGAAACGATAACCTGGTATGAATCGGTATTGCACATTACAGTTGCCAGTCATACTGCTGGGCAGCAGGCCGACATCTACGACTTTACAATCGAACAAAGAGAGATCATGCATGAAATGTTGTCGGCGGAGTTCCGCCCGCTCATGTTCGCGCTTCTCGGTAAAGATATGGATGTTGGGTTAACGACTGAGCAGCTTGAAATCGTTTATCACGATCTGCCGAAAGGGGAATGGGGCGGTGAAGCTGTCCGCTTGGCATTGACTCGCTTGGGCGATCCATACAGTCAAGTTTTGGCCGGGCAAGACCGCTATACAGATTGCAGTTATCTTGTTCAATGGGTGTACCGGCAGTTGAGCATTCAGTTGCCGCGGACGGCGGCTGAACAAGCCAGACATTGTGTCGATAACGGGTGGACAATCCGTTTTGAAGATTTGGCTCCGGGCGATTTGGTCTTTTGGAGCTATGCCAGCAATGGTCGGTTTATGGACATTACCCATGTTGGCATCTATGCCGGAAACGGCAAGGTCGTCGATGCTTCATCCACTCGCGGACAAGTGGTTTACCGGAATTTGTTTGACGCCGATCAACAGGTGCTGTATGGGCGGCCGTTTCAAATGAACGTACAAAATGTTTATAGCTAAAAACAAAGTAACCCCGGGGAAAACTCTCCCGAGGTTACTTTGACCGATGCTTTCGGATTATAATTTCATTATAAACGATTATTGTCTCTACCGCTACTATTGTCTATTTCTAATGGTTCAAATAAATAGTTAGTATTTTACTTGGGCCGAGGTGCTAGTTGCGGTTTCTAAAATTCTGTTCCTCTCTTTGATAGTGGCTGTTGTCACCACTCTGTAGGTGTTGCCCGAGGTAACGTAATATTCTTTTTCAAAACTAATGACAATGTTTGTTCTGTAACGGGCATCCAATCCGCAAAAAGCGACTTCATAAGAATCAGAAAAGATAGTAACATAATAATTTTGATCTCTTCTGTTACATATTCTGATTTCAATCGTCATCATATAGTAGACAACATGATATTGCTTCAGTATCTTTTTCTGATAGCTATGAAATTTAATGGGAGGGAAGGGTTATGTAACTCAACTTTCGCAGCATGAAATGGGCAAACAGGCCTTGATGTAGCTGGGTAAAGTTGCAATCCATTGCTGGAGTTGACGTTGAATCAGAGCCGAAAGCTTTTTTCCTGCTTTCGTAGTGATTTCGTTGATCAGATCGAGCAGTTGCTGCAAGGCGATGGCCCAGTCCAATGTGCCAACTTCGTCGCACAACACATAAAACAGACCGCCGAACGAGCGAGCATCCGTACTTTGCCGATGCTGCCAGGCCAGCAAAATATAGCGGGAGAATACAATCGTCGTATGGCTGATCAGTAAATCATAGGAGCGGCCTTGAAACTCCTTCTGCAAACGAAGCAGCGACTTGGTGCACTTGAAGAAGACCTCGATGCCCCAGCGGATCCCGTAAATACGGATCACGTCCTCCACGGAGAGGGAAAGATCCGTCGTCAGCACCGCGAGCCATTCGTTCTTCTTCGTGCGATGACGGACGAATACCACGTGAACCGGTATGCCGGAGGCAAGCTCGGTTCGAATCGAACGAAGGATGCCTCGTTTCTTGCTTTGCACCGGAGACGCTGCGGTGTATAGTTCTTTGAGCGACAGCTTCCGGCCTTGAACAAGGAAACGCTTATTGTCGTTCTTGACCATGCCGATCACGTCGAGCCCGCGGGAGGCGATCTCGCCAATGAGGGGCGCGTGCGTGAACCAACTGTCCATCAAGACATAGGAGGCCGTGGCTCCGGCGGCAAGCGCGCGATCCAACATCGATACAATCACCTGCGGAGCCGACAGGAGTGCTTCTTGACGTCGCTTATACCCGTTCGTCCGTTTGTCGATCTTCTCGTTCATGCCGTTAATGGCAGATTTGCCGGAACTGAGCAGCGCGAAGTCCAGCGGCAGGAAGGTATGGCCGTCGGACCATCCCATGGTGAGCATACGAAATCCCTTGTAATAAGCGCCGGTGGCATGATCTTTGAACCTGGCCAGCAACTCAACGGCTTTGCTGCGGTTGCGTTCGAACATGGAATCGTCGACGATGAAGACGGTGTCCGATCTGCCGACGTAAGCACGCTGACCTTCTGCACCGTCGCGACGCTGAGCGACGTCAGAAAACGACGCCAGGCAAAGCCTGCATGGTTGAGGAAACGATAGACGGCATCCTTGCCGGGAAAGGAGTCGCCCTTGCTGCTCTCGAGCAGTCGAAACCAATTCTTCTGGTGAAACAGAAGGACAAAGACGAGTTGGAATAGCCGAGCACAGCTAAAGCCAAATCGCTTACGGAATCCGGCTTGTTGAAGATGTTTCATCACTTTCAGTTCTTGAAAAGCAGGCTTTAATTCGTTTGGCAGTTGATTCAGATCGGGCTGATGGTCTATCATGATGGTTCTGTCTGGTAGTGATGGCTTGACACTCTCACTTTACCAAACGAAGTGGTGTTTTTCTATTTTGGCAAGCTGGCTATTCAACAGACCGTAAGACCGTTCTACAACTGGTTTTACATTGATTTTCTAGGTGCAAAAGTTGAGTTATGTAACATAAAAGAAAATCAAGGAACTCCGTTGCCTACTGTAATCGCTTACTCTTTTGTTAAAACAAAAAATGTTAGGAGCTATTCCTGTAATGAATTATATTGAACTTTGAAAAAGAAGAGTACCTCCAGTATTATGGGGTTCGGTCGAGTAAGCACAAGGGATTCGGGATTTGTATGTCGAAATCATATGCAAAGGAATCTTCGGAAAACAGCCCAAAATCCTTGCAGAAGGAGCGATGAAAATGTTCAAGACGACAGCACACCTCGACAATCAATTGATCCTGCCTGGCGATTTCTTTCTTCCCTTCGGCGGAAAACTGGATGAAGGGAATCGCTGGGTTCAGTTGGCTCAGTTGGTGTCGTGGGCGGCGGCTGAACAGAAATACGGTCAAAGACACCTTCCGCGGTCAGCAAACGATCAGCCTGCGGATGGGCTCGGCGCGCTGATCATTCAGGAGCGCATGCAGTTGACCGATAGAGAAACCCTGGCGTCGATCAGCGAGAATCCCTATATGCAATACTTCATCGGTTTGCCCGGATTTGTCATGAAGCCGCCGTTCCACCATTCCATGATGACGCATTTCCGCAAACGTCTGACGGACGTGCTGGCCGAGCTGAACGAGATCATCGCCACCGAGGGCGCGAAGGAAATGAGAGACGATGACAACGATCCAAGCAACGTGATCGGCGGCGCCACCGGAAGCGTCCGAACTTGAGACCGATGAGGCCATCGATTCCACCGCGGCGTCGGAAACGCCAGAACAACCGAATCAAGGGACACTGTTGGTGGACGCCACCTGCGCCCCGGCGGATGTGGCGTATCCGACCGATCTGAATTTGCTGAATGAAGCGCGGGATAAAAATCGTTCAGCAAACCCGAATCAGGGCCCCAAATCGCGAATGCTGTAGAACAGTTATTCGAGTACGAGAAAAGAGGCACGGTGTGGCGAGCGGAAGGCATTGCGCCGGTCGACTTTAATATGAGTCCAAAATCGCCCTAATCTGTACAACTTGCTGCCTCGCTTTTATGACACAACGAAAGACAAAATCATCGTTTAAAAAAGCGAGCTCCCTTTCTCTACATGGGGCTCGCTTTTCGAGATTCGCAGCTGAGCAAAGTTCAACGATCGTTATCCGTGAGGAACTTAATGCTGCTACTGTCGCCTGAATATTTGCATCTCCTCGCCCCATGCTTTATTATATTTTCATCGACAAATTTGCAGGTCTAAACAAGGAGGTTCATTCGTCCATGTGCCCCCGTACCAAAGAACAAAATGAGCTGATCCGCATGCAGCGCAGAGAACAGATCCTGGACGCCGCCGCGCACGCCTACTTCCGCACGGGAGGCAGCTTTGATATTCGCGACGTCGCCCGCGAGGCCAAACTCGGTTACGGCACGGTATACCATTATTACCCCAACCGACATTTATTAATCGAAGATGTGCTGGATAGCGGCTTCGAGCGATGCGAGCAAGCCCTGGCAGAATGGGCGAATATCAGAGGCGGAAGCCCGAATGATAGTCAACTGTTGACGTATTGCAAGGCGTTGCTCCGGCTGTGGCAGTCGGATGCCCGCGCATATCTCGTCTACAAAATGGCGGCGGAACATTATGCAGGCTTGCCTGAGAAGGATCGGCACCCCGTCAAGAGACGATTCATGGAACGCTTGTACGTCCCGCTTCAATCGATCGCCCGGCGCGAAGACGACAGCGTCGACCATATGCTTGTCGTGCTGGTCGGCTGCAGCGGGCTACGCTACTATACGGGCGCTTCCGAGTTGGACGTCGATCGAATCGCCCAGCTCGCAATGCAAGCTATTACGAAGGAGTCCTGATACGAACATGATTATCCTAAAAAGCAAGCATGAAATTGAGGCCATCCGCAAGGCATGCCAAGTGGTGGCCGAATGCCATCGCACGATCGCCCCGCTCATCAAACCGGGCATCACGACGAACGAGATTGATCGCATATTCGAGGACATTATTTTGAAGCATGGCGCCAAGCCATACGAGAAGGGCTACAAGGGCTATCCATATGCGACGTGCGCCTCCGTCAACGACGTGATCGCGCATGGATTTCCTAGCGATAAGCCACTTGAGGAAGGCGATATCGTGACGATCGACACGGTTGCGGAGCTCGACGGCTGGCTCGGCGATTCGGCCTGGAGCTATGCGGTCGGGAAGATCTCGCCTACGGCCGAGAAGCTGATGCGCGTCACGAAGGAATGCCTTGACCTCGGCATCGCGCAGGCGCAGCCCGGCAATCGGCTCGGTGACGTGACAAGCGCGATCCAGCGGCATGCGGAGTCGCACGGCTTCGGCGTCGTGCGCGACCTTCTCGCCCATGGCATCGGTCGTGACCTGCACGAGGAGCCGACTTATGTGCATATCGGCAATCCCGGCAAAGGCCCCCGCATCAAGGAAGGCATGGTGTTCACGATCGAGCCCATGATCACCGAAGGCACCTATTACATGACAATCGATCCGGACGGCTGGACCGCGCGGACGCTGGACCGTAAGCTTGCCGCCCAATACGAGCATACGATCGCCATCACGGCTGAAGGTCCACAAATCCTGACGGCGCAATAGAATGATTAGTAGTCGACCAACGGGATGGTCGGCTGCGGAGGCTGCCACAGCTTTGCCTGCCAATGGATGGGTCGAGGAGGAGGTCGAGTTCCATACGCTCGACTCCGCTTGCTCCATTGTGCTCGGTTATGGAAGACAAGCGAAAGCGCTCATGCCCGCCGAGATGAGGGACGCGGTCCGGGCGGAAGCGCAAACCATGTGCCCGTTATACGATGAATCGTGCACGTGATTGGAACCCCAGCTGATCTCCCGTCAAGATCCGGCTTCTCCGATCATCTGCAGTTCAATTTGCTTCATTTCATAACCTTTTTAAAGGTTTCCCTTTTTTCTTCAACAGACGAATGAAGGTGCTCCCACTTGTTATCCAAACGTTTTACCTCTTGGTCGATCTCATCCATCTGAAGGGAGGAGTCACGAAAGGCCTTTTTCGTTTGTTCAATTCGCGGTTTTTGCCGATTCAACCGCTCAAGCCACTCTTTGTAGTAAAAACGGGAAAATTCAATAAGATGATGCTCCTCAAGAGGCGCCCCCTCCCATGTACGACCAATAAAACGAATCATCTCCTGCGGCAGATAACTCGTGTGCAAGCGCGGTTCGACAGGAAGATCCAACGCTTCGGGCAGCCGGCTAATCGAGTGTGTAATGTAGACTAAAAGTACCCCGAAAGAGCAAAGTGAAATCCCCGGAAAAAACAAGCAGAAATCCCCCAATAAATCGTGGGGGAATAGACCGCAACAGAAGACTCCTGTATCCTATTCATAGAGAGAAGCGAAAGGTTATGGGGACGGGGAGATGCTCAAGATGGGACAGATCGAGACGATCAAAGATTTATCCGGGTTTTATTTTTATATTCGACTAATTAAAACTGCTTACCAGTATTCGTTCACACACTGCTCAAGAAAAAATGAGCTCTGCGAAATTATCCAAGCGTAAGAAATCGCCGCCCAGCTCTCGTCAACGAAAGCGAGCGGCGACAACTCGGCTGACACGAGGTCTGTCAAAGAACTGCTGGTCATCCAGGAGCTTTATCGTCATCATCGCGCTGCTGCACGCTAGACCCGTCGTGCACGGCTAAAAAGCGAAATGTTCAGCATGCCCTGCTTAAACGATACGCGCCAATCCTCACCTGTCTCATACCTGTGCCCATGGTGTCTGGGCACTCGACCTCGCCATCGATTGTGGTGAATCAGAAATACGTGGGGTGCTGCACCGTTATCGTCAGGAACAACTGTTTATGCGGTCAGGGGTGAAACTGTCGCGTCAGTCGATAGCGAACTGGCTGATCGCAGACACGAGCAGCGGGTAGTGGCTCTCACCACTGTACGGCTAAATGGACGCCGAATGACTGAAACGGGATATCATGCAGTAGTTATCTTGCCAGATTACCACTACATTGATCTGTTCATTCACTCGTCCTCGGCCAGCCGCCAGTTGTCCATGTTTTCTCCAAGTATCCGACAACCGCCCACGCCATCAGACTGCTCACAATCGTGAACGGTGTTTCCGGGTACAGACTGATCAAAGTAAAACTGACCGTATTGTTCAAGGCATGCAACACCATCACAAGCAGGATGGAGCCTGATCGTTCAAAGATAAAATTGGTGATATAGTTCATGGCGACGATGGACGCTGTAAATCCAATCAGAGAAGGCACAAGAACAGCCAGCCCCGCGTCCACATACAAAATAAAGAGCAACGGATAGTGCCATAATGCCCAGATGAAGCCCCCCTTCCATGCAGCGTGCCAGAAATCTTGTTCCCTTGTCTTCAAATAAGGATACAGATATCCGCGCCAACCAAACTCCTCGGTTCCGCTTGTCAGCACATTTGAAATGAAATATCCGATTACGGATAACGCAACCGCTTGCCATGTTGCATCCGCCAAACTGCTGAGCAGGATGCTGAGTACGAACATCGGAATTGCGATCACGATCGGAATAGATAATGCGAAACGGATATCAGCTCGACCCGGACGTCTGAACAGTATAACTCCCTCTCGGGTACGGACCGCAAGGAATCCGAGCAAAGGACCGAACACGCCTAGTGCGAATAACAGTTGAACAATGGAAAAATTTCCGGCAAGATGAAAAATCGTCATATCCGTTCGTAAAAAATGGTCTGTCGATCTGCTCCACCGATAAGCTGAAATCCAACACCCCCATGTCCAACCGAAAGAAATGATCAGATACACAATCAATGCTGATTTCCGAATCATGTTTATTTCTCCTTTTCTGTTCATCTACAATGAAAAGCTCTCAGGATCTTTTCCCAAGAGCTTCATTGCAATGGTCGTTACCGATGGCAGGAAAATCTCAACCTTTCGGAAATGATTTGTGTTGATTAAGTTATCATAACATGAGCGGAAACTGCGTCCAAGACGGAGGCTCCATGGCTAATTGTAATTCTTTTGGTATCATGGCTTTTCAATCAGGGTATTTGAGGTATGCCTTTTATCTGCTGGCGCTATCCCACAAAGCAAAGAACTTCAGGGGATGTTTCCTTATTGTGATCAGGAAAATTGTCCAGTAACGTTCGTTCTTCGATTTTAGCCTGGGTTAGTTACAGGTATCCAACCCGTTAGCAGCGCTCCGCCTTCCGAATGGTTGCCTGCGGAGAGCTCACCTCCGTGAAGCCTTACAATTCGTTGTGAAATGGTCAGCCCTAATCCGCTACCTCCAGTTGAACGATTTCTAGATGCTTCACCACGATATAGAGGTTCAAAAACTCGATGTAGTTCTTCCGAGGAGAAGCCCGGGCCGGTATCACGGATCATAAACTTTATTTTGTTACCTTCTTTATAACATTGAACAACAATTTCACCATACGAGGGTGTGTGTCTGACGGCATTATCCAACAAATTGTTCATCGCTCGTTCCAATAAATGCACATCACCGTTAATGAAGCAGTCGTCTTCAATATGGGTCGAAATCGAGAGGTTCTTTTGGCGAGCTAGCGGACTTAAACTGTCAATCGATTTCAGGATGATGAATTTAATATCAATCTTCTGATGATGAAGATCCATCTGCACATGCTCCATCTTTGTAAATGTGAACAGGTCCTCTACCAACCGGTCCAATTGCGCCGATTTTTCCTTACAAACGGCCAAATATTTGGTTATTTTATCCGGGGATTGGGCAATGCCTTGTTCCAGACCATCCAAGTAACCTCGTAAAGCGAACAATGGGGTACGCAAATCATGAGCGACAGCTGTAATGACGAATCGGCGCTCTTCTTCCAATTCCGCTTGTTTTTGAAAAGCTTTTTGCATTCCATTCACCATCATTTCGAATGCATCGCGTACCTCAGAGATTTCGGTGATATAGGATCCAGGCAACTCTACGTCCCAATCTCCTGCAGCGACTTTTCTGGCTGCAAAGCTCATCTTTTCGAGAGGCTTAAGAAGAAACCTTCGCATTTCAACACCGACAATAAAAAAAGCTAACAATAGCCCGGTAAATATCGAAATGAACTTAGCCGCATTTGACTTCGGAAGATAAATAATGACCTTTCCGAGCAAATGCCCGTCCTCTATAATGGAGAACCGTTCGGTAGAAGGCAATATGCCATGGCTCTGTGGATTAGAACGGTAAATTTCTTGATCTGATGCAGATAGAATAGCCGCTTCCATTTTCGCTTGTTGCAACTCATGATGCAATTGGTTTTGCCAATTCGGATCCCTCCATTTGTTCGAATTGGTTTCGATCAGCTGTACGATCTTCTCGATCCATTGTCCTTGCAGAATCTCGGCTTGAGCTCCGTTTTTTGCGAAGCTGAGCGTTTTTGTCTCTATGAAGTGTGTTGTCACATAAAAGATCCACGGCACTAACATTAAGAAGAAGAAAAGCAGTATAGTAAACGAACGAATACGAAGTGTTCTCATCTTAACCTCCCTCGAAGCGATACCCTATTCCCCATACGTTGACTAGGTATTGAGGATGGTTCGGATCGGATTCAATTTTCTCGCGAAGTCGACCGATGTGCACCCGAATCGTATGCCTGTCACCTACCCCATTCCAAAATTTCGAAAGTATCTGTTCATATGAAAAAACATGCCTGGGGTGTTCGGCAAATAATCGCAATAATTCATATTCCCTCGGGGTGAGCACTACACTCTTCCCATCCACGAATACTTCTCTTGTGGATAGATTTAGCTTGATGCGGCCAAAATCCAAGATTCTCTCACTCATTTGCAGTTGGGAAACAGAACGTCGTAGTACAGCTTTTATCCTGGCTACAATTTCACCGGGTGAAGCGGTTTTGACAATATAATCATCGCCGCCGAGCGTCAGGCCGCGAATCTTGTCCACATCGTCGCTGCGTGCGCTCAAGAAAAGGATCGGAACGTTACTCTTCTCCCGAATCCGGCGACATAACTCAAACCCGTTTTGACCCGGCATCATGATGTCAAGAACAATACAATGAATGGAATTCTGCTCAAACAATGTCCAAGCTTGAACAGAATCGCAAGCGGTTATAACGCGATAATTTTCATACTCTAAAAAGTCGCTCAATAGTTCAACAATGCTTTGATCATCGTCTACAACCAGTATGGTACTGATTTCACTCATGAATATCCCACCTTTGAAAACTAGTTTATCATTTAACCCCATGCAACAAACAGAACCACCTAATTTGTGATGATTTGTTTATTGTTTTGTGACCTTTATACAACTTCATTTGAGATACTCGTTTGTTACGATACTTCTTGCCGAGTCGGACAGCAAATATCGCGAGTTAGGGCCCGTTCTACGCAAAAACGGATGAAGGAGGTTGACAAACTTGGAATACGGAAGTTTCTCATTTTTTCCATTCGGTGCTCTATTTTGTCTTACGCTTTTTTCTTTTGTCGCAATTCGAATTTATCTGATTCGTCATCGCTACAGAGATTCCAATCCAAAAGACCGTGACATCGCATTGATTCTAAAAGGTCGGATGGCGAGTGGTGAAATCGACGAGAAGGAATATCACAGGCTGAAGGATCTTCTGACAAAATAACTTTTCCCTGATACGATCCGCAGGTTCGAGGATCAATCTATTGACTTTGAATATGAGGAGGTTTATGGATGTTAACGGTTCAAGTCGTGCTTTTTGATGGCTTTGACCTTCTGGATGCCATTGCACCTTACGAAGTTTTTTGTGCCGCGACAATGTATGCTGAACACGCGTTAAGCGTAGAATTCGTTACCGCTGAAGGGCCGAGATCCGTCACCAGCGGCATCAACGGGTTAAAAATTGAAGCGAGTGGCAGACTGAACCCGGAACGAACAGGCATCATTCTTGTACCTGGCGCGTCGGGCGACGTCGAAGGAGATGGGCCGAATTCGCCCCCAGCCATTCTGTCGCGGGCACTGAATACCGAATTGGTTGAAATGATTGAGCAAGCACTCGGGCAAAATGACATCATCGTTGCCACGGTTTGCGGCGGTTCCCTGTTACTGGCCATGGGAGGGCTCTTGGAGGGCAGACCAGCGGTAACGCATCATCTGGGCATGGATGTACTTGGAGCAACCGGAGCCATTCCCGTTCCTGCACGCGTAGTGGATAGCGGCAACCTGGTCACTGGTGGCGGCGTTACTTCGGGACTCGATGTAGCGCTGTATCTGGTGGAACGCGAGCTTGGACCGCGCATCGCGCACGCGGTAGAGCAACTGTTCGAATACGAACGGAGAGGAACGGTCTGGCGGGAAGAAGGAAGGGCGCCTGGCTCTCACAAGGCAGAGACCGACGAAGAAACGAACGCGACGAACAATATGGGGATGATTTATGATACCCCGGATATAAAATTACCCGGAGAATCTGACTTCGACGGGGATTGGGATACAACAATTGCTACGCCTGTTGGAAAACTGGAGGTCAAGCTCTCCATTTCCATAAGGAATGGGTTGGTCCAAGGCCAGGCTACACAAGGGGATGAGACGGTCGAGTTTATAAATCCCTTACTTCAGGACAATAAGCTCACCTGGTCGCTGCGCGTCACGAAACCTATGCGGTTAAATCTAAAATTCGAAGTTACCGTGCGTGGAGATGACATGATTGGATTCGCCAGGGCCGGCATACTGCCTGCATCCAAATTAACAGGCAAGCGTGTTACCTAACCCATAAATGCGATTTGGCAATTAAAATGAGGGGATGGATCGCATGAAGGAGTGGAAAATATCATACGGCTTATTGGCCTGCATCAGTATTCTATTTATCCTTTACGCTTTGGTGGCCAATTTTATTATCGATCCCGAAGCAAAGGCGTTTATAAGCCATAAAATCGGCCTGAAGCGCGAACTTAATCTTCCGGTCTGGATCAACGTTATGCACGTTCATGTTGCGTTTGCCTGCATCGCCATGGCGACAGGGTTGCTCAACTTCTCCAACCGCGTCCTTGAAAAAAGCCGCAAGTTCCACCGTATAAACGGCTACGTTTATTTAGTATCCGTCCTTCTTGTCGTGATTACTTCCGGATATATGGCTCCTTATGCTACCGGAGGAAAAATAAGCAGTATGGGGTTCAACGCTCTTAATCTAATATGGCTGTTTATCACCATTACGGCGCTTGTACAAATCAAAAAGAAACGCATCATTCGGCACCGGAACTGGATGATCCGAAGTTACGCCTTTTGTTTTACGAACATGACAATTCATCTCATCACCTCCCTTTTTTATCAGGGATTTGGTCTCAACTACGCTACCAGCTATACAATAGGGGTTTACGGCTCTATTGTGCTGCTGTTGATCATTCCTAACATCATTATCAGAAATATCAATCGATCCAGAAAGGCAGTGGTAGGATGAAAAAAATTATAGGAGTACTCATGTCGTTTGTACTAGTTCTATGTCTAGTTACCTCTGCAGCAAGTGCGAATTCAAAAAAAAATAATGATCCATTCAAAGACAAAAGGATGCATGTTCAAATCGTCTTGTTCGATGGTTTCGATCTGCTGGACGCATTAGCACCATACGAAGTATTTGCTGCTGCGGGAATGTACTCAAACGGAGCAGTTACTGTGGAATTGGTTTCCGCGGAAGGCAAGCGTTCTGTCCCGAGCGGTCTGAACGGGCCGGCTCTCGAAGCGCAAGCTGCATTAGACCCCAAGCGTCCTGGAATCATTTTGGTGCCCGGGGCTTCGGGCAAGCCAGCAGGAAATTCGGAAGATACCATTCCGAATATTTTAAAGAAGGCCATGATGACGGGCTTGTCGGAGAAATTGAAACAAGCTTTTAACAATGAGGAAGTTATTGTAGCTACAGTATGCGGTGGTACACTGCTGCCTGCGATGGGAGGTTTGTTGAAAGATAGACATGCGGTTACCAATCAAATAGGCATGGAAGCGTTAGGAGCTCTCGGTGCAATTCCGATTGAAGCAAGAGTCGTTGAAGATGGTCCTCGCTTCGTAAGCGGGGGAGGCGTGACTTCGGGTCTTGATGTGGCCTTGTATTTGGTTGATCGTGAGTTAGGTCCTCAAATCGCAAATGCTGTAGAACAGTTATTCGAGTACGAGAAAAGAGGCACGGTGTGGCGAGCGGAAGGCATTGCGCCGATCCATTTTGACGAAAACTAATACCGATCCGATAAGAGCAACAGCGGCAGACTAGGATGATGCAAAACACCCTGGCCTGTCCGCTGTTGTTGGCTCGATCACAGGCCAAAAGAATACAACTGGCCTGGGTTTGGCTAAATTTTCTTGGGACTGACTTGCATCTTATCCAAAACAAAGTTATCATAGATACGTGAAGTCTTTAATTCGAATGGAGGAGTGCTATGAAAACTCACAAGCCACTGATTATGCGTTTGAGGTGATGTTCCATTTACTGGCAACAACGCCGGACAAGATTACTAGACCCATCTTATGACAAATTAAAGATATTATATATCCATAGTATATTTAATCGAAAGGAAGATCACGATGGCTATTCAACATGCGAAAGATTCTACTTTTAATGAGATGGTGCAAACGGAAGGTATAACAGTAGTGAATTTTTGGGCCGCTTGGTGCGGTCCATGCAGAATGTTTGCACCTGTATTAGAGGAGTTTGAAAGGGAAGCAAATGATTCCATTAAAGTCGTTAAAGTTAATGTAGACGAAAATCCGGTAACCTCTTCACAATTTCAGATTATGAGCATCCCGACAACCATTATATTCAAAGATGGACAGCCTCTATATAAAGAAATAGGCATATTGTCGAAAGGTGAACTGCAGCAGCTTGTTGGCTCCAAATAAATCAACAAAAAAGGGGAGATTCTTTTGATTTATGATTGTGCTATTATCGGCGGAGGCCCGGCAGGACTCAATGCGGCTCTGGTACTTGGGCGGGCCAGACGCAGTGTTGCGTTATTTGATAACAGCCAGCCCCGAAATGCGGTTACACATGCCTCTCATGGATTTATAACAAGAGACGGTGTGACACCCGCCGAGTTTAGGCGTATTGCATATGAGGAGGTTCTGGGGTATCCCTCCGTTGAACTTTTACCTTGGGAGGTAACCGAGATTCACCGGACTGATCACAGGTTCGTCGCCGTGGCGTCAACCGGAAAACGGATTGAAGCACGCAAATTACTGATCACCACTGGACTTAGGGAGATTTTCCCGGATATTCCAGGTTTGCGTGATTGTTATGGAACAAGTTTGTTCAGTTGTCCCTACTGCGATGGTTGGGAGCTTCGAGATCAGCCGCTAATTGTTGTTTCCGAGAACTCTGGAGTGTTTCATATGGCCAAGCTGCTCTATACCTGGAGTAAAGATCTTGTGGTTTGTACAAATGGGCATGCGGTTCTGGACAACGATCAAAAACAACTGTTGAAATCCAGAAACATCGAAGTGGTTGAACAAGCAGTAACGATGTTTATCGGTCATGAGGGGAAATTGCGGCAGGTGGAATTTGCAGATGGCACGCGAATCGAGAGAACGGGAGGATTCATTACACCGGAATGGAAACCGAAGGCGTCTTTTCAGGGTTCGCTTGGTTATGAGGTAAATGAGTTTGGCGGTATCGCCACAAATGAGTGGGGCAAAAGCTCGGTTCCAGGTGTGTATGCCGCCGGGGATGCAGCTTACGTCATGCCTTCCCAGTTGATTTATGCCGCAGCAGGCGGAAGCAAAGCGGCGATTGGCATCAACATGGAGCTGACCGAAGAGGATTTCGTTTAGCTCTAAGTGGACATGTCCTTCTCTTGGGGAAAAGTTTCTTAGAGAGAAGGACTTTTTTCAAAAGTCATAAGTGTAATGACTGCATCAAACAGAAAGGGATGAAGAGGATGATGACGAACGATTTTTTTAATGATGCCGTTTGGGAAGCAGCTTGGAAGAAGGATCCAGATACAGCGATTAGCAAAATGAAAAAAGTTGGAATTGATCCAGCACATACTTTTGACCATAGGGCAAAGTCATTTAACGAGCAGGCGTTTAGCGAAGAAGGCAGGCGAAGAACAAAACGGATAATGAATTGGCTGGAAAGTCAGGGTGTGACATTTAAAGATACCTCCATATTAGACATTGGAGCGGCCTCAGGCGGATTTACAGTGCCGTTTGCGGAGAGAGGGGCTAGTGTTACTTCTGTGGAGCCTAGTCTTCCATTAGTTGAGCTCTTGAAAAGTAATATAACGGGATTAAAGAACGGGAATGTAGAGATTGTGGCTGAGCCTTTTGAAGACATTGATATTCAAGCAAAGGGGTGGGAAAAAGCCTTTGATTTCGTATTTGTCTCCATGTGCCCGGTTATTGCCGACTGGGAGAGTGTGGAGAAAGTGCTGAGCTGCGCACGACAGTATTGCTATATCAGCCTGTCTGTCGGCTCCAGGGAGCACAGTCTGGTAAAAGAGATTTGGCCTTTGGTCACTGATCAGCCCATGAAAACGGAACATTTGGAAATGGCTTATTTGCTCCATTTACTGTATCTCAAAGGGTATTCCTATCAGTCGCTCGTAACCCGGGAAATGAAATCTACAGAGGTACCTAGAGACACGGCGCTCCAGGAGGTGATGGAATGGCTGAGAATCTTCGGTTTGCCTGCGGACGACCAGAACAGGAAAATCATAGCCAATTATTTGGAACGGACCTATCCGACGGATAAGGTTGTCATCCAGCAGGGTGGGCGTTTTGGCAAGGTGCTTATTCAGTTGAAGGATCAGAGCATGTACACCGGTGTCCAAGAATTTTCCCATAAGTAATTTCTTTAACTATATAATGGACAAAAAATATCTGTAATATCTACAAACTGGAGTGTCTGTAGTAAATTGAGGAACGTTATGAAAAGAAAACCTGTAATCATTGTCGCATCTCTAATCGTCGCGAATTTTTTGGCACAACTCATGCAAACCATGCTGAACACGGCTTTGCCACAAATGATGCTTGACCTTGGAATCCAGGTCAATCGGGCGCAATGGCTGATCACCGTCTATCTTCTGGTTTCTGGAATTGTCATCCCTGTGACGGGATTCCTGATCGGAAAATACTCGACGCGAACCCTGTTTTTCGCATCCGCTGGGGCCTTTACGACAGGGACGCTAATTGCCGGCTTCTCCGTCGACTTCACATTGATCCTAAGCGGACGAATTATTCAGGGGATTGGCGCCGGATTGCTGGTACCGGTGTTCCTGAATACGATTATCCTAGTGTTCCCAAAGGAAAAACTCGGGGCAGCGATGGGACTGGCCAGTCTCATTGTGGGACTCGCCCCTGCACTGGGGCCGACGATTTCCGGCTTCGTGATTCAACATCATTCTTGGAGAATCTTATTCTATGGGGTGGCGCCCATAGCGATCGCGAACCTGTTTGTCGCCTATTATTGCTTGGAAAACGTTTGGGATACGCATAAAGCGAAATTGGACTGGAGATCGATTCTTTATTCAAGTTTGGGCTTCGGCAGTCTGTTGTATGGATTTAGTATCCTTAGCGATCAGGGAAAAGGGATTCAGCTTGCGCTGACCTTCCTTATCGTGGGATTCGCACTGTCGTTTCTGTTTGTGAAGCGCCAATTCAAACTGGCCGTCCCTTTGCTTGATTTCAACGTATTTCGTTACCCGAGATTTACTTATGCATCGATTATAGGCGTAGTCCTGTTCATTGTGATGGCCGGGGTGGAACTGCTGCTCCCGATATATGCACAAAATGTCAGGGGACTACTGCCTAGAGAATCGGGGCTAATGCTGCTCCCAGGTGCATTGCTGATGGGGGTGTCCGGAGTGGTATCGGGTAAAATCTACGACCGTTATGGCGGTCGCTATTTGATTCGGATCGGCTTCTTCGGGATAGCCGCCGTAACGGCTCTATTAACGATAGCGCTATCGATTCACGCTCCGTATGGTCTGTTGGTAGGGTTATATGCGTTGCTTATGACCGGGGTCGGTTTTATGATGACCCCAATTACTGCTTTTGCCATGGCGAGCTTGCCGAATTCGATGATGAATTACGCTTCGCCGATGACCACGGCCATACGTACATTGGGCATGTCAATGGGCGGGGCACTGCTCATCACCCTGGTGACAATTACCGCAGATTACAGCTCATTCTCTTTTCCGATCAATATGCATCAAGGAATTCAAGCCGCGTTTTGGTCACTAGCCCTCGTTGCAGCGAGTGGTTTTCTTCTTACTTTCTTTGTTCCATATGGTAAAGGTTCAGTGGAATCGTAGGTCTTGGAGTGTTGCCAGTTACAACGAATAAAGGAGTAATAAGGGAGGCGATATTTGACATAAGCCAATATAAAAAGTTATTATGGGCACATAAAGTCCATAATTGAGGTGAACATCACGTTATGAAATTTTCTAAAGCGACAAACTATGCTCTTCATACGATGCTCTTTCTTGCCGCATTCCCGCCGAACAAACTTATCGGCGTACAGCAATTGGCGGAGAGACAAGAGGTTTCTCCAACGTATTTATCCAAAATCCTTACCAAGCTGGTCAAGGCAGGAATGATTGAATCGACTTCAGGAGCCAATGGTGGATATCGCTTAAAACGGAATTGGGAAGAAATCTCGTTTCTCGACGTGATTCATGCCATTGAAGGCTCCGCCTCCTTATTCGACTGTGAAATGAATCATGGATCAGAGTGTTTAGTTCAGAAGGTGATGGTATCGGCTGAAGAGAAAATGGAGGACTTTTTAAAAAACCAAAAATTATCTGAGATTGCTAAGAAAATGACGGTAGTTCTTTGAAGAAAAACTGTTTTTATGAGAATGGTTTATTTTATTAAACCGTTTGGGAAAAGCATGAAAGGAAGATATACAAACGGCATTGAACAAGATTGTGCTGCGTTAGATTGATACCATTGTCCTCTCGACCGCATCGATGTCGCGAAGAAGAGCTCTCGATATACCTTAATGGTGAATCGAGAGCTCTTCTTTTGCATATTCGGAAACTTGTCGAATGCAGGAGCCTGGAGGGTCTGGTTTAATTCGTGAAATGATGGGTCAGGAATCGGGATGATGGACTGAAAAATAAAGTATTAGACGGGAAAGCACTCGTCCCTATTCTTCCTCCGCAGGATAAATTGCCGACGTTCGGACAATATCGTTACTGGTTCAAGACTTGGAAGATACCTTAAAAAGGCGGATTAGTTTGCGTTCTCAATTGACAAATATAATAGTATTTGTTACCGTGGATTTTTCTCGGGAAGTCATCACCAGTTCAAGCACCCAACCCAAAAGGGACGAACAACCGTCAAACATCCTGACAAAGACATTCCCGTTCCTACGCTCAAAAGCATTGAACGGCGGTCGGGGTTAAAGTTTGAATAGCCCCGGCTCCCTCCCGACCATTCAAAGGAGGTATCCGACATGAAGAAGCCGGAGCGATATTTCTACCCTGCCGTTTTCACTTATGACCCCGGCAAGGAAATCGCTGTTGTTTTCCCTGATCTGGATTGCGCGACAAGCGGAACGGACGATCACGATGCGCTTTTGTCCGCGCGGGAACTGCTCGGCATTGTCCTGTACGGGCTGGAAGAAGATGGCGAACCTATTCCCGCTCCAACGCCGCTTTCCCAGATTCAAACCACGCAAGCGAACGAACGCGCTGTGCTGATTGATGTCTATATGCCATCTATCCGCAGGCGCAAGTGAACCGTTCTGTCAATCGGACGGTCACGCTTCCGGCTTGGCTGAACGCCGCCGCGCTGGAGAAGGGCATTAACTTTTCACAGGCACTGCAATCCAAGCTGATGCAGGAATTGGGCATTGATCGCGTGAACGATGCGAAGTGCTTCCTACACAGTCACATTCGCACTCCCGGCGCAACCTTTCCCGGCTTGGACGTTTTCTTGAATGTCTCGTATGGATTTCACCTCACGATAATTTGCAACAGCATAACTGCCAATGGAATAAGAATCCACCCAATAGGAAACAATGATAATGATGAGATGTGAGAATCTGGAGGTTCGTCGATGGCAGGAAAAAAACAAAATCTATTGATTAAGAATGATTTTTTCGGAGACATTCAATCAGCCCTCGGGTTCCCTCCAGACTTGGTCTGCCGATCCTTGTTTGCCCAAGGGGAACAAACCGTGCAGTGCCTGTATCTGGAATCGATGGTCAATAAAAAATCGATTGACGAATACATTTTGAAATCGTTCACGGAACATACGTTTTCCGAAGGGGAAGCGTCTCGTTCCGCCGAGAGCGGTTTTTTGCGTGAATTTTCCTTTTTCGATCCATATGAACAGTTGCGGGAACATGCCGTACAAGCTCTCCTTGCAGGCCATTGCGCACTAACCGATTTTGCAAGGGAGCGCGTTTGTCTCATCAATGTGACTGAACCCAAACAACGCTCCGTTGAAGAACCGAAGACGGAATCGACCATTCGCGGCCCGCACGAAGGGTTTACGGAAAGCATTCTGACCAATGTGGGGCTTGTCCGCAAACGAATCCGCAACCCATTCCTCCGGTTTGATAAAATGAACATCGGCAATCAAACCGGGACGACTTTGCTTATGGTGTACATGGAGAACCTCGCCCCGGAATCGCTGGTCCGGGAAGTGCGCGGCAGATTGTCAGCCATCCGGACGGACAGTGTGCTGGAAAGCGCTTATGTGGAGGAATTCATCCAGGACCGGATTTGGTCTCCTTTTCCGACGCTTACCAACACCGAACGCCCTGATATGGTAGCTGCCCAGTTGCTGGATGGTAAAGTGGCCGTGATGGTGGACGGAACGCCCAACGTCCTGCTTGCCCCCATGACGTTTTTCGAGTTTTTCAGTTCTCCTGAAGATTATTATCAGCGAGCGGACATCGCCACGTTTATTCGCTGGATTCGGTTGATTTCCTTTTTTACGGCCGTGTTCGTCCCTTCCTTGTATGTCGCGGCCACGACGTTCCAACAGGAACTGATCCCGACCCAACTCCTGATCAGTTTGTCCGCCCAGCGGGAAGGGGTCCCCTTTCCCGCCATCTTCGAAGTGTTGTTAATGGAAGTCGTGTTTGAAATTATCCGGGAGGCGGGGCTGCGCATGCCGCGGGCGGTCGGACAGGCGCTTTCGATCGTGGGGGCGATTGTACTGGGGCAGGCGGCGGTGGAAGCCGGTCTCATTTCCGCCGCGATTGTCATTGTCGTTGCCATAACCGGCATCACCAATTTTGTCGTTCCGGTTTACAGCTTTGGCATGTCACAACGCCTGCTTCGTTTTTCGTTCGTGCTGTTGGCCGGCTTTATGGGCCTTTTCGGCATTTTATGCGGTGCCCTGTTTCTGGTTGCCCATCTGGTGTCGCTTAAGTCCTTTGGCGTTCCTTACTTCACTCCCGCTTCCCCGTACATAGGAACCGATTGGAAAGATGTGTTGGTGCGGCTGCCCCGGCCCTGGCTGAATCCGAACGGTCTGCCCGGATATATTCGGAATATGAAGAGAAAAAGGTAATTTGGAGGATCAAACATGACCAACCGGTATGCAGCGGGTCTGTTCATCCTGATGATGTTTACCGCCCTGCTTACGGCTTGCTGGGACAGAACGGAAATGAACGAACTGGCGCTGGTCAGTATGATGGGGGTGGACAGCGATCCGGAGAGCGACAAAATAACCGTGTATTACCAGATCATCAACCCGCTCAGCGGCACTTCCGCCAAAGGTACGTCGGGAGGCGAACAAGCCCCTGTATACACTTACGAAATCAGTGGATCGTCTTTTGGAGAAATCAAATCTACGATTTACAAAATGTTGCCGCGCAAGTTATTTATGGCCCACTGCAAGGTGCTGCTCGTTTCCCAGCGGGCCGCCAAACAAGACATGCGCGATATTGTCAACTTTATCGAAATGCAACCCAACGGCCGCTCGTCGGTCCCGATGCTGATCGTCGACGGACCGTTATCTCAGGTCATGAGAACATTAACTCCCCTGGAGCGGGTGCCGTCTGACACAATCGATTCCAGGGTCGACCTGCTGATCCGGAATTCGCTCCTAGTGGGAAAACAGATCAAGGTCAGTGATGTGATTGAACGGATGGAAAAGTTGGATACGATCGTATTACCGTTGATCACCGGAATGACAGAGGCACCTTCTTCCAACAGCGGGGAAAGGTCGGCGGATATCGACGCCAATCAAAACAACTTTATCATCCGAGGCGGGGCGGTTTTCCGTGATTATCGCATGGCGGGCAAACTGAATGATACGCAGCTGGTCTGGTACCATTTGCTAAATGGCGATCGAGGTCGCCACGTGCGACAGTTTCAGGTGGAAGGAAAACAGGTATCCGTGGAATTGAGACTGGTTCGCATAAAACGTGAGGTCTTCTGGAAATCCGATCAACCTGTCGTTCGGATCCGCTTGGACCTCGAACTTTCCACTGCCTATACAATCGAGTTCGTCCCGAAGTCTCGGAACGAGGTGGAGAGACTTGAAAACAGACTGAATCAGATCATAGCAGACGAGTCGCTTGCTTTCTATCAAATGATAAGGGAGCGTGGCTGGGATCTGTTAAGCATCAACGACTTGTTGCGCAAACAAACGCCAAATCATCCGGATATCGACCAAGCGGCGAAAAATGCGCAAATTGAGATTCGTGCAAATACCCGGCTGCTCCGAACGGGAAGCATGAGTCAACCTTATGGAGGAACAGGATGAAGCCAATGATTTCCCGATTCCAGTTTTATCTGCTGACAATCAATTATATCCTCGGAACCACCCTTTTCGTGCTGATCGGGCGGCTGGTCGTACAGGCGGGACAGGATGCCTGGCTCATGCCCTTGTGGGCAGGAAGTTTTGGCATACTCGTCGGTCTGTTCTGGATTTTTCTTTTCCGATATTACCCGGGCAAAAGTCTGGTGCAAATCCCGCTGGAAGCTTGGGGACGTTCTCTGGGAACGCTTGTTTCCGTCCTGTATTTTCTTTATTTCTGTATTTTGGCTGGATGGGCTCTTCGAAATTTAAGCGATTTTTTAAATGGAACCATCATGCCGGAGACGCCGAAAACCGTTTTTCACGTCATGTTTTTGCTTGTCGCCTTTTACACGGTCGCTCAGGGGACGGAAGCCATCGGACGATTAAATCAAATCATCACTCCGTTTTTGTTCTTCCCGTTCTGGTTTGTTCTGTTGCTGGCAATGGTGAACTGGGATTGGGGAAGACTTCAGCCAGCTTTCCATTCCGACCTGGGAGCCATCCTGCAATACCATTCCTTTTTGGGCTTTCCCTATATGGAAACTATTGCGCTCACGATATTGTTTCCGCTGGTCAAACAGGGGGCAACACGCCCCTTTTTGCTTGGGTTGATGACCGCTTCCCTTTCTCTTAGCATGACCTTGTTTATGATTATCGGTTTATTAGGAGTGGAGAGGGCGTCACAACTTACCTTTCCAGTGTATACGACCGTGCAGGAAATTTCCATCGGAGAGGTGATCGTCAACATCCATTCCATTATCTCCGTTATTTTACTGATTCTGATTTTTATCAAGCTGTTGGTACTCGTTTACGGAGCTTCCGAAACGCTGCGTCAAGTTTTCCGTCCCAAAACCCGGTGGCCTCACTTTCTGGGTTTGACCATTTTGTTGTCGGCGACCGCCTTGTCTATTTATGAAAACCCGATCCAGAACGAGGAATGGGATGAAAAATATACATTCATCTATGACAGTTTCTTTGTTCTGCTGATCCCCTTTTTGTTGCTGGTGACAACATGGGTCAGACGCTCGTTCGAGAAGCGAAAAGGAGGATGAATTGAACATGTTGATGCTTCACATCCTGCTGGCGCCTTTGATCGGTTTGCCGATGTTGGGATTGCTTCGAAAGAAACTTTATCGGGATGCAGCCGTTTTTGGGGCTGTATCTGTTACTGGCTACGGATTATGGATTTGCATCGCGAATCATCGTCCTTTTATCATTACGATCTTTATTGAAAGAATGATTGAAATGTTAAAATCCATTTTAACGACGATGATATGAACGCAGAAGGGGCAGTTTCGCGGGTTCTTCCCGGTTCTGTACTACTATGATCCGCCAATCCTTGTGAATAGTCAACATCATAACTTTTCCGCGTTGTGTAACCAGGGATAGCCCCGCCAAAATAAAAGATTTTTGGTAAAATGGTAAGGAAAATGTTCATTCCTGATGCTTATAGTCAAAGGGAGGGGTCAAACCATGATCATAGCCACGAAACTTCATATTCCCCAATCACGAAGCGAGCTGGTCGTGCGTTCACGCCTCATTCATCGTTTACATGAAGGTTTGGAGCGCACACTTACTTTGATCACAGCACCAGCCGGGTATGGCAAAACCACCTTGCTCGGTGAATGGGCGATGACGCTGGAAAAGCCTGTCGCCTGGGTCTCACTCGATCAAGGGGATAATGATCGCATGCGTTTTTGGGCACATACCATTGCAGCGTTAAAACAAGCTTATCCGTCTTTTGACCAACAGGACGTCCTTCGTCATGCCGCAGAAGATCCATCGGGTGTGTCGCTGATTGCTGCGCTCATCAACGGGCTACATCGCATTTCACACACGATGGTGCTCGTATGGGATGACTTTCATCATATCGAAAAAACGTCCATCTTGCAGGGCGTCACTTATCTGCTGGAACGTTTACCACTACATGTCCATCTCTATCTTGCAAGCCGAAATTCTCCAGCGCTTCCTCTTTCCAGACTACGAGCAGAAAATAGGCTGATCTCGTTGGAGGCGAGCGATCTCCGGTTTGTGCCGGACGAAACGACTGAATTTTTTGCGAAGTGCGGTGGTATACAATTATCCAATGAAGATGTGGCGACCGTACAAAAAAAGACAGAGGGTTGGGCAGTGGCGATGCGACTGGCGGTCTTGTCATTGCAGGAACATGCCGATCCTGTATCCCGAATCCGGAAGATGGCGGGAACGGAGCGCGATATATCGGATTACTTCTTTGATGAGGTGTTCTCTCGACAATCCGCAACGATGCAGCAATTTTTACTCTATACTTCCATTTTGGACCGGATGAAGGGCGAACTTTGTCAAGCGGTAACCGGTATAGCCGAAAGTCATGCGTATCTGCAACAATTAGACAAGGAAAGCTTGTTTCTTGTAGCTTTGGACGAGTGGCGGGAGTGGTACAGGTATCATCATTTATTCCGGCAATTTTTGACGGCGCAGTTGAAAATGCGCGAGCCGCGGCAATGGCAAACACTTCACATGACAGCGGGAAAATGGTTGGAAGAGAACGGTTATCCGCATGAAGCGGTAGATCATTACCTTGCGGCTGCCGATTATGAACATGCGCTATCATTGATAGAGGAGATGACACCGGAGCTGATGACCAATGAATGGACGACGCTTTGCACGTGGTTGAGCGCAATTCCCGACACGCTGTTATTTGCCAGGCCGATGATGCTGTTGACAAAGCTTGCCTCCCAATACATGTCCGGGCATGTCGAAGCGGCCACAGACGGGTATTGGCAAGCGGTTCGCTGGCTGGAAGAGAACACCGCTTCCCTTCCTTCTTCGGCAACCGAAACATTACATGCCGGACTTGCTTTTCTGGCCGCATTTCGCACGTTTATGGATCGTGAATTTGAATATGCCGTTCAATTTTCAAAGGAATATGTCGAGAAACATGCGGAAGGCGAATTTTTGATCGGGTTCGGGAGCGACCGGGACGGTTATCATCCGGTGTTTGACATCTACGTGTCGGATGACAGCCTTCAACTGGCGGAACAGGTACTGACTCCTCTGCTTTCGATTTGGTCCGAAACCCGAAATATTTATTTTGTCGCTCATCTCTATATCGACTTAGGCAAAATGCAGTACGAACGAAATCGTTTGGTCGATGCGGAGAAGGTGATGCGTCAAGCTTATGAGATTGGAAGATTGTATAATCATCGAAGCCTGACGACCATCGCGGCGCTATGGCTCGCCCGTATTGCCGCTGTACAAGGAGACGAGGAGACGTCAAATCATATATTACGCGAGTTAGCCCAACTCACGTCCAAGATGGAGAATTCCCGTTTGTCCGGGAAAATCGCCTTGTTTCGAGCCATGCTGGGCCGGATGCAAAGAGACGAGAAACCGGTGAAACAATGGCTGAGAAAGAGCGGCCTCCGATTCCGTGATGAAATTCCGCTATCCATGATCAAGGAATATGATTTACTCGCTTCTATATTGGCGGAGCAAGGAAAAATGGAAGAAGCCGCAGCATTGACGGAACGACTGCTCCAGCTGTCAATAGAAGAAGGACGGCAAAGCGACCGAATTCGTCTGCTCGTTCATAAGAGTATGATCCTGTCCTTACAAGGAAGGATTTCGGACTCCATGGACGTACTGGAAGAAGCGCTGGCATTGGCGCGGCCGGAAGGGTATATCCGAACCTTTGTTGACGAAGGGGCAGCTTTTGGCCAATTATTGGATCAATATATCCAACTGCGTCAAAAACAGCATCGCCGCCCCAGCCATAAGGTGTCTTTATCCTATGTGAAACGGCTGCGAAGACTGATTCCGCAAGTCGAAAGGGAAGCCGGTACTCCCCATGAAGGAACGGTGGTTGTTTTAACAGCCAGAGAACAAAGCGTGCTTCGGTTGATGGAAACGGGAATGTCTAATAAAGAAATAGCGTTCAAACTGAATGTTTCCCTAGCAACCATAAAAACCCACATTAACAACATCTATGGCAAATTGCAATCCAAAAATCGATTACAAGCGTTGGAACGTGCCAGAACACTGCAGTTGTTCTGACTCGTTCCTTTTTTAATAAAGTATCTCCACTTCCCTGCTCAACCTTTTTGATCTTTTGTGCCGGGCAGGGTTGATCACAATGGGATTGGAAGAATATACAATAGATGGGGTGAAGCTATGCAGAGATTAACTTGAAGGAGGATTTGTAAGAGATGAATCCATGGGGAAAAAGCATGAAACCATCATATACAAGCACTAGGGGGAACGGCTTGGTGAAGCTGTGCATCGCTTTGCTGCTCATCCAGTCGTTTCTGATTTCAGTCCCCTATGGCAACGTGTCTGCTAAAGAATCAGAGACAAATGCAAACTTGGTCAGCGTATTTTCGTTCGGAATGGGTATGTATGGCAAATTAGGACATGGCGATACGGCCAATCAACTCGCGCCAAAGAAAATCGAAGGTTTGTCGGACATTCAGGCGATCGCTGCCGGGGCTAATCATTCCCTTGCTTTAACGAAGTCAGGAGACGTATACTCGTTTGGACGCGGTATGTATGGCCGATTAGGACATGGCAATACGGAAAATCAACCCAAGCCAAAGAAAATCGAAGGTTTGTCAGACATTCAAGCGATTGCGGCTGGCGATTTCCATTCCCTTGCTTTAACGAAGTCAGGAGACGTATACTCGTTTGGAAACGGTACGTCTGGATTAGGACAGGGCAATACGGAAGATCAATCCACGCCAAAGAAAATCGAGGGTTTGTCGGACATTCAGGCGATTGCGGCTGGCGATTTCCATTCCCTTGCTTTAACGAAGTCAGGAGACGTGTACTCGTTTGGAAGGGGGAGGTATGGTCAATTAGGACATGGCGATACGGAAGATCAATACACGCCAAAGAAAATCGAGAGCTTGTCAGACATTCAGGCGATAGCTGCCGGGGGGAATCATTCCCTTGCTTTAACGGTGTCAGGAGATGTGTATTCGTTTGGATATGGTAGGTATGGCCAATTAGGACATGGCGATACGGATAGTCAACTCGAGCCGAAGAAAATCGAGGATTTGTCGGACATTCAGGCGATTGCGGCTGGCGATTTCCATTCCCTTGCTTTAACGAAGTCCGGAGAGGTGTACTCGTTCGGAAGGGGTAATACTGGCCAATTAGGCCATGGCGATACGGATGATCAACTCACGCCGAAGAAAATCGAGGGATTGAAGGACATTCAGGCGATTGCGGCAGGCGATTTCCATTCCCTTGCTTTAACGAAGTCAGGCGACGTATACTCGTTTGGAAACGGTACGTCTGGATTAGGGCATGGCGATACGGCCAATCAACTCGAGCCAAAGAAAATCGAAGGTTTGACGGACATTCAAGCGATAGCTGCCGGGGCCAATCATTCCCTAGCGCTTGCCGTTGAAGAGCAAGACAGCACCATTGATCCGGACGAGGCGTCGTTCGACAAGAACATCCTGAATCAACGTGATATCACTGTCACGATGGAGTTGAATGGCAATACGCTCATAGATATTACGAATGGTACAACATCGTTATTGAAAGGCACGGATTACAACGTAACTGACAATATCGTCACCATTACAAAAGAATACCTGGTTAACCTGCCGATCGGTACGACTAAATTGGTCTTTACGTTCAGTGCAGGAAGCGATGCAACGCTCAGCGTAACGGTGAGCGAGAGCACACCTGTCCCCGGCGTATTTTCGTTCGGACTTGATGATTATGGCCAATTAGGACATGGTGATAAGAAAAATCAACTCGAGCCAAAGAAAATCGAGAGCTTGTCGGACGTTCAGGCGATCGCTGCCGGGAGTAAACATTCCCTTGCTTTAACGAAGTCAGGAGACGTATACTCGTTTGGACGCGGTATGTATGGCCGATTAGGACATGGCAATACGGAAAATCAACCCAAGCCAAAGAAAATCGAAGGTTTGTCAGACATTCAAGCGATTGCGGCTGGCGATTTCCATTCCCTTGCTTTAACGAAGTCAGGAGACGTGTACTCGTTTGGAAGGGGGAGGTATGGTCAATTAGGACATGGCGATACGGAAGATCAATACACGCCAAAGAAAATCGAGAGCTTGTCAGACATTCAGGCGATAGCTGCCGGGGGGAATCATTCCCTTGCTTTAACGGTGTCAGGAGATGTGTATTCGTTTGGATATGGTAGGTATGGCCAATTAGGACATGGCAATACGGATAGTCAACTCATCACGCCAAAGAAAATCGAGGGTTTGTCGGACATTCAGGCGATAGCTGCCGGGGATAATCATTCCCTTGCCTTAACGAAGTCAGGAGACGTGTACTCGTTTGGACGCGGTATGTATGGCCAATTAGGGCATGGCGATAAGGAAAATCAACTCACGCCAAAGAAAATCGAGGGTTTGGCGGACATTCAGGCGATAGCTGCCGGGGAAGATCAGTCCCTTGCTTTAACGAAGTCAGGAGACGTGTACTCGTTTGGACGCGGTATGTATGGCCGATTAGGACATGGCAATACGGAAGATCAATCCACGCCAAAGAAAATCGAGAGCTTGTCGGACGTTCAGGCGATCGCTGCCGGGGGGAATCATTCCCTTGCTTTAACGAAGTCAGGAGATGTGTATTCGTTTGGATATGGTAGGTATGGCCAATTAGGGCATGGCGATACGGAAGATCAACCCACGCCAAAGAAAATCGAGGGCTTGTCAGACATTCAGTTGATTGCGGGTGGCGATTACCATTCCCTGGCGCTTATCGTTGAAGCCCCCCCAACCGGCCTGCAGGCGACAGCGGGAGACGGGGAAGTGGAGCTAAGTTGGACGGCAACCGATGCGGTCGATGGCTATAACGTCTATAGGCAAGAAGCTGACGAAGGTACGACTCCCGTTGTCGACCGATGGATGGTTGACAATGATGAGGGACCGGTAACAGGAACGTCCTATACGGTCGACGATTTGACTGCCGGAAAGTTGTATTGGTTTGCTGTAACGACCGTGAAGGATGAGAGCGAAAGCGGCTATTCGGATCCAACATCCGAAACGCCGTATACAACGGTTGCGGCTGTCGCATCTCCCGTTGCGATCGGGGTTGGCAAGGGAGTTGCACCAGAAATGCTGGAGGCATACCTTCCCGAACATATTCCAATTCAATTATCGAGCTTGCCTGGCACGATGGATGCAGATGTGAAATGGGATCTGAAGCATGCCGATTATAACCCGGATCAAGCCGGAACGTACGAGATTACAGGGGAGTTGCAATTGCCGGGATATGTTCGCAATCCACAACAGTTGCAAGCCAAAATCGCTGTTCATGTATGGCCGAATACGAATGCGAGCCTGAGCGGCATTACTCTGAACGGAGAACCGTTGGCACATTTTGATCCGGATATTTATACCTACGATGTTGTGGTTCCTTATGCAACGGAGCAAGTGACCGTAACAGCGGCACTTTACGATCCGGCTGCGAACTATGAAGTCGTCGGCGAGGTTGTGCGTGGCGGAGTACAACCGCTGCAGGTCGGCTCAAATCGAATTGACATCCTGGTAACGGCAGAGGATCAACAAGAGCAAGCCACCTATACCCTTCATGTGAAGCGTCTCTTACAAGCAGAACAGCCAGAGCAAGTATCGAAGCCGGCGGCAAGTCCTGCGGGCGGTGCGGTTCCGTCTGGCACAAGGGTGACATTGAGCACGGCGACCGAGGGAGCAACAATCTACTACACGACGGACGGCAGCGAACCAGCGAGCAGCAGCACCGAATATTCCGTGCCCATCGAAGTGACAACAGAGATGACGCTCAAGGCAATTGCCGCGAAGGACGGTATGCTCGACAGTGATGTAATGGAAGAGCAATATACGATTGCAACGATACCTGCACCGGCGAATTTAACAGCTTCGTCGGCTGATCGTTCCGTTACATTAAAGTGGGAGGCTGTCACGGGAACAGGCAGCGTGACTTATGCGGTTTACCAAGCGGAAGGCACATCAGCTCCGGTCGATCCGGCGAACTGGAAGCTCATTCAATCGAATGTTCCAGCGAACTCCTATATCGTCACCGGATTGACGAACGGAACAACGTATGTATTCGCAGTGAAGGCTGTCTCTGCAGAAGGAGCCAGCGATTTCTCCAACGCAGCGACAGCGACACCAAGAGCACCAGGAGGTAACAGAGGTTCCGGTGGTGGCGGGGGCGGTCGTATGTTATCCAACAATGCGGATCTTGCGGATCTGCAAGTATGGGCGGGGGGCAAACAGTTGAAGCTCAGTCCCTCATTTGCGTCGGAAACAACGGAATATACCGCTCGTACAGAAAGCGAACGAATTGAGATGGTGATCAAAGAAGCCCACTCCGCGGCGAAAGTGGTATGGAAGGACAAGGTGGTTGCGGATAGAATTCAGGTCGATCTGGAGGAAGGCGACAATAAAATTGTGCTCACGGTACAAGCAGAAGACGGCACGAAGAAAACCTATACGCTGACCGTATATCGTGAAATGCCAAAGACAACCGAACCGGTTATTGCATTTACAGACATCGCCGGACACTGGGCGGAGGACTACATCAAGCGCGCCACAGCGAAAGGGATCGTCAGCGGTTATCCGGATGGCACCTTCAAGCCGAATAACCCGGTCACTCGCGCCGAGTTTACTGTGATGCTGGCAGGCGCGATGAAACTGGAAGGTACCGGTGCTGCGCTAACATTCACGGATCATGACCAGATTGGCAGATGGGCCAGGCAAGCCGTTGCGCAGGCCGCACAAGCGGGCATCGTGATCGGATACAGCGATGGCAGCTTCCGGCCAAATGCGCAGATTACCCGTGCGGAGATGGCGATGATGATCGCTCGGGCGTTAAAGCAGCAGCTTAACGATAATGCGTCAACCGGTTTTGCCGATGATGAAGCGATTCCGCAGTGGGCGAAAGGGGCGGTTGAAGCCATCCGCAAACTTGGCATTGTCGATGGCCGCGGCGCAAACCGTTTCGTACCGGACGAAAAGGCCAGCCGCGCAGAAGCGGTTGTAATGCTGGTCAGAATGTTGGATAGGTGGGAAATATAAATGGAGAAAAAGAAAACATTCAATCTGTTATTCGCTATTTTTTGTTGTATGGCCATTATGCTTGTCGATGGCGGCGTTGAAGTATCTGCAGTTGAGCCGTTTAAACAAGGCTCTGGATATGAGCAAGGGAAATATGACCTGGAAGCGATTCAACCGACGGCGTTTAACTGGACGAGACAGTCGAGGTTTTCCGGCAGCGAAGCGTTTGATATGAAATGGTCATTTAAAACTGAAGGTCGTGTACGTTCATCACCGGCGATCGCTGCAGACGGTACAATTTATGTCGGCTCAGACGACGGGCATTTGTATGCGTTGACGGCGAGTGGCGAGCAGAAATGGAAATTTGCGATCCATGGCAGTGATTTTGGCAACCCCGGCATTTATTCGTCGCCATCCATCGGAGCCGACGGGACGATCTATGTCGGGGGGGATGACAGTTATTTATATGCGATTCATCCAGACGGTACTTTGAAATGGGATTTGAAAATGGGGTCACCGGTTTTCGTGTCCCCTTCACCAGCCATCGGGGCGGACGGGACGATTTATGTCGCAACCCAGGGCGGTACTTTTCATGCAATTTCCGACGATGGAGACACGGGAAGGGAAAAGTGGGCATACAAAATATCAGCATTTTGGCCGATGATCAGGTCGTCCCCGGTAATTGCAGCTGATGGCAAGATCTATGTGGCGGATTCCGACGGTATTCTCTATGCATTTGAACCGGAGCAAGATGCGGATGATGTCAAGCCGAAATGGACCTTTGAAACTGAAACGGGCAGCGGGATCAGAGCGACACCGGCAATCGGAACTGATGGGACGATCTACCTGGGTTCAGAGGATGGGAATTTATATGTACTGGATTCGTCGGGTCAATTACAATGGAGGTTTGATGCAAAAGATTCTATCTACAGCACTCCGGTTATCGGAGCTGACGGTACGATCTATTTAAAGACTGGTTTGGCGCTCTATGCATTTGCGCCGCAACAAGCGGCGGATGACGTTAGCCCCGAATGGTCAGCGGAATTTGGATATGTTACTTATGCTACGCCGATTGTCGATGCCAATGGCATCCTTTATGTCGGAACTCACGACAGCAATTTGTACGCGATAGATTCAGCGGGCAATTTGCGTTGGTCATTTCAGGCTGAAGGTTCGATTACTTCATCAGCGGCCATCGGTGCCGATGGTACGATTTATGTGGGCTCTTACGATGGACATTTATATGCGATCGGGCAGGTTGATATAGATGCTCCGACTAACGTAACGGCAAATGCTGGAGAAGGGTCTGTGCAGCTTGAGTGGGAGGCGGTTTCTGATGCCTCCGCTTACGCAATCTATATGGCTACAGGATCAGAGCCGCCGGATACGAAGGATTTATCGAACTGGAAGCCATTAAATGACGAGCCGCTTAAGGACACATCATGGCTGGCCGATGAGTTAAAGGCAGGGACAACATATTGGTTTGCTGTGCAAGCCGTTACCGAAGGGAATAGCAGAAGCCAGTTGTCAGAACCGGTTAGCGCAACGCCGTATGCTGTGGTAAAAGCGGTGAATGATCTCAATACGCTTGAAGTAAGCAAGCATATCACGAGCGAGCAACTAGCGCAATATTTGCCAACCGAGGTTTCTTTACAACTGCACAACGAGACATTGGAGCCGGATGTGGGAGTCAATTGGGAAATAGAGAATTCTGATTACAATCCGGATCAATCCGGGACATATTGGATATCTGGAAGCTTGCAATTGCCCGAATATTATCTGAACCCGGATAAATTGAAGGTAAAGCTGCAGGTTCGTGTTTTGCCGGGGTCGAATGCCAAGTTGTCTGAGATTCGAATCAATGGTAAAATTTTAGAAAATTTCAATCCGGATCTGTTTACTTATTATTTGACGGTACCTTATTCAATGGATCGCGTGACAGTAACAGCTTCGACTTACGACTCATCGGCATCGTATGAGGTGATTGGCGGGCAAGAAGCGGTGCTCGAGATTGGTGACAATTCGATTTATATCCAAGTCATATCAGAAAATGAACAGGAGGAGCGCACTTATTCTTTATACATTGAGCGCCTGCTAACGATTGCGGAAATTCAAAGGCCAGATACGATATATGTGCCTTATAACACGAAGTTGCAGGATGTTTCCGTACCCGATTCGGTGTATGTTACGTTGGACGATCTTCGCACGATTGAGGTGCAAGTGAGCTGGAATGAAGTTCACCCTGAATACAATGGCAAGGTGGCTGGTCGTTATGAATTTATAGGCACCTTGCAATTGACTGAGTGGGTGAACAATCCGCTGAATATCAAGGCGAAGGTAAGTGTGATCGTGCTGGACGAGCGCAAGCGAAGATCATCGTCATCATCGTCTTCCCGTACGGATCGTGTTTCCAACGATGCCACGCTTTCATCACTGGAAATAGTGGCAAACGGTCGGATGTTAACTTTACAACCTTCGTTTGTTCCTGATGTGTATGATTACACCGTATTTACAGATGCAGAGGAAATGGTATTTACTGCTCAAGCAGCGCACGATGCGGCCGAAGTGTACGTTGATGGTGTACGTTTGTCACGCTCGGCGCCGATCAGCAAGAAGCTGGCAAGCGGCAACAATGAGTTCACGTTTGTCGTTCGTGCGGAAGACGGTACCGAGAAGCGATATACGCTGACCGTGATTCGAGAGACGGCTGCTCATGAATCGTCGATGCCATTTTCTGATATTGCCGGGCATTGGGCAGAAAGCGCGATTCGACGCGCTGTGGAACTGGGGTTCATCAACGGATATCCGGATGGAACCTTTCGCCCTGATCGTTCCGTTACGCGAGAGGAATTTATCGTTATGGTGATCAACGCGTTGCAGCTTAACGGAGAGAACAAGGACAACCATTCCCTTTCGTACAGCGACCGGGAGCAAATCGGAGAATGGGCCAAACGGGCTATCGCTATAGCGACTGAGGCAAACATCGTGAAAGGTTTTGCAGATGGCAGCTTTCGGCCACAGCGACTGATGTCCCGCGTGGAGATGGCGGCGGTGCTTGCACGAATGATCGATGAAGACTTGCCGGTAACGGAACGAACGAGCTTTGCCGATGATCATCTGATTGCCGATTGGGCGAAACAAGCTGTTGAAACGCTTCATTCGCACGGCATCCTGATCGGCCGGAGTAACAACTATTTTGCACCGAATGAGCCAGTGACGCGTGCAGAAGCAGTGGTCAGCCTGTTAAGATTGTTAGATCAACAAACATAACATTGGTATTCATGGTTGACAGGAGCCGCGCCCACCAAGGCATCTTATTGGTGAGTGCGGCTATTATGTATGTCAGGCACTTCAATGAACGCTCTGCTGAACTATCTCAGGCTATTCCTCGTACTCCATCATAGCCAAGGTAGTTGAAGCTATGGTCATCCAACAACAGAAAACCGCAAGATCGTACGATTTTATTGATGTTATTTACTACGGCCGGAGCATGTATGATACATCCGATACATCCGTACCATCATCATGCGATCCCCGTTGAAATTGAGAAGCGGAGGAAGCGATCGAGAGAAGCGCAGGAGATGCTTCCCCGCGCAACGAATCAAGTAACAGACTCCGCATAAATTCGGCACAGCCGCTTCAGATCCTCCTCCGGCATAGGCTCTGGCGCGGAAGCGCCGCCGAGCAGTCCAACGAAGAAGGCATGGCCGATCATCGGCCCAATGAACATTCGCATCGACATTTCCACATCTCCGTCTTCCAGCTTCACCAACCCCGTTTCCTTGCACTTCTTCAGCAGGTCCGTCAATATTCCGGTGCTTTTAGGAAAGGAATCAAGGAGCAGCTCCCCGAGCTCGGGGAAGCGGACCGATTCCGCGAAAACAATGCGAAGAATCGATAGATACAGCGGGTCGCTCAGCTTTATGGCGATGACCCGGGCCATCATCAGCAGAATATCGAAGAGCTGTTCCCGGTTTTCGGGCAGGGGCAAGCTCGCCAGCGACGGCTGCTTCTCCTCCGTAAGCTCGTGGATCACCTGGCTCAGCAGGTCGGAGAACAGCGCTTCTTTGGTGGCGTAATAGCGATACAGCGTCTGCTTGGATATACCGGCTTCCAGGGTGACGAGATCCATGCTCGTTCCGGCGTATCCCCGGGTCAGGAACAGGCTGCGGGCAGCCGTCAAAATTTGTTTGCGCTTTGCCGCTTCCCGCGGCGACAGATTTGCCATAGGGTCCAGATCACTCCTCCCTGCTTTGTTTTGCTTGTTCAAATTATTCCACATCGCACAAGTCAGGTCAATGCGGCTCGAATGCTGTCGTCGTCTTGACAGAAAGTGTAACCCCATTTATAGTGATAATCAAACTGAACCGTACAGTATGATTTCTGTTCCCGACGGCACGCGGAGTCTGCTTCAAAACCGTTATGCTGGATTGATGCGACGCAGGGAATGGACCAGAAAAATCCGGAAGAATGATACAAGCTAACCGGTATACAGAATGCGGGGTGTCTATTATGTTATTTTTTAAAAGTCGAAAGCTCATTTCCCTTATTCTATCTTTCATGTTGCTGTTGATTTCGGCGATACCCTACGGTGTCGGGGCGGCGCACGCGGCGCAAGCGGGCAAGGGAAGCCCGTATGTGAAAGTCTCGGGGGGACTCGGGCATTCACTCGCGCTGAAATCTAACGGCACTGTCGTCGCCTGGGGATATAATAACTTTGGTCAGTTGAACGTGCCGGCCGGGCTTGACGGCGTGACGTCAATTGCCGCGGGATATTATCATTCACTGGCTTTAAAGTCGGACGGATCCATTGTTGCCTGGGGATATAATAACTCTGGTCAGTCGAACGTGCCGGCCGGGCTTGACGGGGTTGTAGCCATCGCGGCCGGATTGGATCATTCGCTGGCGCTTAGAGCGGACGGCACCGTCGTCGTCTGGGGATCGAATACCGATGGTCAATTGAATGTGCCGATCGGGCTCGACGGGGTTGTGGCAATCGCGGCGGGATCTCATCATTCACTGGCTTTAAAGTCGGACGGATCCATTGTTGCCTGGGGACGTAATAACACTGGTCAATTGAACGTGCCGGCCGGGCTTGACGGGGTTGTAGCCATCGCGGCGGGAATGAATCATTCGCTGGCGCTGAAATCTGACGGCACCGTCGTCGTCTGGGGATCGAATGTTAATGGTCAGACGAGCGTGCCGGCCGGGCTTGACGGGGTGACGGCCATCGCGGCGGGCGGGTATCATTCGCTGGCGCTGAAATCGGACGGATCCGTCGTCGCCTGGGGACGCAATGCCTATGGTCAATCGAACGTGCCGACCGAACTTGACGGGGTGGCGGCGATCGCAGCGGGAGATCAGCATTCATTGGCTTTAAAGTCAGATGGAACTATCGTCGCTTGGGGATATAATAGCTATGGTCAGTCGAACGTGCCTGCTAGGACTGCTATGCCTGTCAAGGCAGTCGGGATCGCAGCGGGATACTCTCATTCGCTGGCTTTAAAGTCGGACGGCGCCGTCGTCGCCTGGGGATATAATAACTCTGGTCAGTCGAGCGTTCCGGCCGGTCTTGACGGGGTGACGGCGATCGCGGCTGGGGTGGATCATTCGCTGGCGCTGAAAGCGGACGGCACCGTCGTTGTCTGGGGAGATAACAGCCGGGGGCAGAGGAACGTGCCGGCCGGTCTTGACGGGGTGACGGCGATCGCGGCGAATGGGTGGCATTCGCTGGCGCTGAAAGCGGACGGCACCGTCGTCGCCTGGGGATATAATAACTCTGATCAGTCGAGCGTTCCGGCCGGTCTTGACGGGGTAGTGGCAATCGCGGCGGGCATGCATCATTCGCTGGCTCTAAAGTCGGACGGCACCATCGTCTCCTGGGGATCGAATTCCTATGGACAGAGGAACGTGCCGGCCGGTCTTGACGGGGTGGTGGCAATCGCGGCGGGGGAGAGACATTCTTTGGCGCTGAATGCGGACGGCACCGTCGTCGCCTGGGGCGAGAATTTCCTCGGCCAGGCGAACGTGCCGGCAGGGCTTAACGGGGTGGCGGCGATCGCGGCGGGAGAGTTTCATTCGCTGGCACTGAAAGCGGACGGCACCATCGTCGGTTGGGGCGATAACAATTTCAGCCAGGCGAACGTTCCGGCCGTTCTTGACGGGGTGACGGGGATTGCGGCGGGCATGCGGAATTCGATGGCGCTGAAATCGGATGGCACGGTCGTCGCCTGGGGATCTAGTAACTTTGGTCTGTTGAACATACCGGGCGATGACCGTCTGAGCGGACTGACCGTGCAGGGCGGAGGTCTGAATCCCGCATTTTCCCCTACGGTCACCGCTTATACCTATTACATCGATTCCTCTGTATCGAGCGTACAGGTGACGGCAACGCTGGCGGATGCGGCTCACGCCGAGTTATATGTCAATAACCAGCCGCATGCCAGCGGGACTGCGGCAACGGTCAACGTCCCGGGAGCGTCGACGGTCATTCCTGTTCGGGTTGAACCGTATTTGAAGCCGCCTCGGACGTATACGATCACCGTGCTGCGGGACGATACGCCTCCCGACGTTCAGTTCGTCGCGAACGGCAATGCGACGCCTGCGAAAACGGCGGAAAGCATCGTGACTGTGAATGATTCGGGGAGTGGTGTTGACGCGGCCTCGCTGCAATACGCGTGGTCGCAAAGCACGGCCCCTCCCGCGGACGGCTGGAACGTCTTTGCGAACGGCGACACGCTAAGGCAGACAAGCGGAGACGGCAACTGGTATTTGCATATCCGCGCGCAGGATCTGGTTGGGAATGTCACTTACACGGTATCAGACGTGTTCGTGCTGGACCACACGGCGCCGGTCATCACGCTGAACGGCAGCAATCCGATGCATATCCCGCAAGGCGGGACGTATGCGGAACCGGGCGCGTCTGCGCTTGATGTGATCGACGGCGCGATTCCGACCTCAAGTATCGTGATCTCGGGCACCGTGGATACGGCGCGCCTCGGAAATTACACCGTTCAATATACGGCTGCGGACCGCGCCGGGAATACCGCCACGGTGACCCGTGACGTGTACGTGTACGACGGAGACGAACCGGCGATTGATTTGATCGGGCCGAATCCGATGACGGTGGAAGCGAACAGTCCGTTTGCCGATCCCGGCGCAACAGCGTACGATGTGCAGGATGGCGATCTGACCGCCTCGATTCAGGTGACCGGAGCGGTGGATCCGTCGACACTCGGCACTTATACACTCTCTTATGACGTTTCAGATACCGCGGGCAACGCGGCCGCGACCGTGACGCGCACGGTCTATGTGCAAGATACGCAGCCTCCCGTTCTCACGTTGCTCGGCGATCCCGCGATGAGCGTGCCGGTTGGCGCAGCGTTTGCCGATCCCGGCGCACAGGCGACCGATGCCTATTACGGGGATGTCTCCCCTCTTATTGTCGTGAGTGGAGCCGTAGATACCCACAAAGCAGGTACATATAGACTCCGTTACAATGTGACGGATCCGTCCGGCAACGCCGCCGCAGAAGTGACACGCACGGTGACGGTCACTGCTCCTGCTGGATCCGGCGGATCTAGTGGCTCTGATGGCTCTGGTGATTCCGGATATTCGGGGAACTCGGGAACGGGAGGCGGGTCTGCGGCGCTCCATCAGGTGATCATCAAAATCAACGGCCTGGTCAAACGGGTCGACGCCTTGTATGAGTCGTCCGACGGGCAACGTATAACTCGGATTTTCCCGACGGTGGGGCAATTGTCCGAAGCGTTGGCAGATCAGTCGTACTATATTCGGATCGAAGCACAAGACATCGGAGAGGCGGTCAAAATGGACCTTCCGGCCGCCTCACTGCTGCATGCGGTGGAACTTCGTCAGGACGCCTGGTTGGAATGGAGCGTCAACGGAAATGGGCAGCGCCTTCCGCTCCACGTCCTGCAGGGCATTCCAAAAGAGGCGACGGTAACCTTCGGGATCGCCGCGGCAGTCGGTTCCGTCAGTGATACCTCGAACGGAGCAATTGCGAGTGTCGATGGGGAGCCGCTGCTCCCTCATCCGGTCGTTTATTCGCTGGAGGCCAATGACGGCAGCAGCATGAATTGGGGCCGAACATACGCAACCTTGACGGCTCATCTGCCCGAGCCCGCCAATCCGTACCAAGCGACGGCCGTGCGCATCGACGAAAACGGGCGCATACGATTCGTCCCGTCCATTTTCTCGAACAACGGTTTGGTGACGATCCGATCGCCTTACGATGGAGCTTATGCGGTGATTGAAACGGATCATTCGTTTGCGGATGTGAACGGACATTGGGCGCAAGAGGATATCGTCCTGATGGCGAACAAGCTGCTTATTGAGGGGAGAGGGCAAGGCCTGTTTGTGCCGGACGATTCTGTCAGCCGCGCCGAATTTGCCGCCATGCTCGTGCGAGCCCTAGGGCTGGACGATGAACCGAACGGAGCGGCGCCTTTCCGGGACGTGGCTCCTGGTGCATGGTATGCGGGAGCCGTCCGGGCGGCTCATGAGGCGCAGCTGATCGATGGCTTCCAGGACGGGACGTTCCGACCGATGGAACCCATTACCCGCGAACAGACGGCGGTCATGATCGTAAGGGCAATGGAGTACGCCGGATCTGCGCCTGTTGCGGACGGGACGCCAAAAACGTTTGACGACTCGGCAGACATCGCGCCATGGGCGGACGCCGCGGTGGATCGGCTGACCGGAGCTTCCATTATCCGCGGCTTGAGTGAGACGACGTTCGGCCCCCGGGAACATGTGACCCGCGCGCAAAGCGCCGCCCTGTTGAAGCGGACGCTGCAGGCGATGCAATTTATAAATCCGTAGGATCGTGCGACGATCCAGGTGCCTTGAACTGGCGCGTAATGGGCAACTTCGGGAGCTTTGTGGTTTGGATAACCAAGTGCCGCCGCCGTGGGTGTACACGCGATTTCTAAAGAACTTGATGACATATGAAACGTTAATCGACGGAATGTTCGAGACACTGGTAGAACAAATTCGTAAGGTGCTGCCGGATTTCAGCAGGCATTTGGCAATGGACAGTAAAGCGATCGAATCTTTCGCGACAGCTACAAACACCAATGAGAAGTTGGATGGTCGACGGGATACAGATGCCGACTATGGAAAGAAGAAGTACAGCGACGTTCATAAAGACGGGAAGCCGTGGGAGAAAATCATAAAATGGTTCGGATACAAGCTGCATCTGGTGGTCGATGCGACCTATGAGCTGCCGGTGACATTCAAGGTGACGAAAGCGTCGGCTTCGGACATCACGGAAGGGCATGCGTTGCTTGCGCAGATGAAAAAGAAGCAGCCTGAACTCTTGAAAGCAGCGGAAACGCTGGCGGCGGATCGCGGTTACGATGATTCGAAACTTGTGGTTAAACTGTGGGACGAGGAAAAGATTAAACCGGTTATCGATATTCGTAATATGTGGCGAGATGGGGAGCGGACGCGACTGCTGACCGGCAGAGACAGTGTGGTGTACGACTATAAAGGTATGGTTTCTTGTGTGTGCCCGGAAACGGGGAAACAGCGAGAAATGAGCAATGGCGGCTTTGAGAAAGACCGCGATAGGTTGAAGAAGCTTTGCCCGGCGAAGCAAATGGGCATCACCTGCGCGGGTGAGACGAAATGTCCTGTAGCGCAAGGCATTAGAATACCGCTTTCCGAAGATCGCCGAATTTTTACGCCGATCGATCGCGCCAGCTATAAATGGGAAAAAGAATATAACAAGCGCACGTCGGTGGAGCGCGTCAACAGCCGGCTTGACGTGTCGTTCGGATTTGAACTGCTACGATCCGAGGCATGAAAAAATGAAGATACGGTGTGGACTGGCTCTTTGTGTCCTGTTGGCAATGGTGCTCGGACGCATCAAAGAGAATCAGGCGGAGAAGATGCGCGGCCTGGTGTCCAGCGTAGCCTCGTAATTCGTGATCCAGATGTGGAGAACATGAGTGAAACAACAATCCAACGCGCTTATGCTGTAAATAACGGGGTACGTGCATTCTTTTTTCGCCATATGTCTTGTTCACATGCTCATGACCCTGATAATTTTGTTTTAAATTTCCTTGATTGCCGACTTTAGCACGTATATCTTGAAAATGCGATTCAAAAAATGTACATCGCAAAAAATGAATACTGCCTTCTATTCGATTATGTTAGGCATTCCGTCTTATTTGCAGCGCGTGCAGCAGATGGACCCGCAGCAAAGCGGTCTCGTCATGTTGTCGATTGCCGGCTTCAGCGTGCTGGTGACGCCGCTGCTGTTCGGGACGGCGGCAGTCGCCGCGGGAAGTCTGCTGTTGACCGTGCGGATGCCCCGGAGGGGATGCGGCAGGCTGACAAAAGACGGCGAGCGGAGAAAGCCGCCGAACGGAGGGCGAAGGGATCGAAGCTTGGCGTCTGCGATAGGCGTTCATGCGGGAAGACGGAGCGCGAACAATGCGCCCCCTTCCGCACGGTTGCTGGCTTCGATCCGGCCGCCGCACCGTTCCACGATCGCGCGCGAAATGGCCAGTCCCAACCCGTTTTCTCCGTCCTTGCCTTTGACGAATCGGTGGAACAGATGTGGCAGTAGCTCCTTCGGAATGCCGTCCCCGTCATCGGCGATCGTAATGACAATCGTACCGTTCTTCATGCCAACACCCACCTCGACTGTCTGTCTGGCGTACCTCGCTGCGTTCGCGAGCACGTTCAACAGCGCTTGCAGCAGCTTGTCGCGATCGGCCCGGACGGCGCCGCGTTCGGCCGCTTCGTCCTCATACCGCAGCTCCAGCCGCAGCCCTCTGGTCGTCAGCAGTGGATTGACGCGCTCGACCGTATCGTCGAGCAGCTCCTTTATCCGAACCGATGCCGGACGGAAAATGTCCGCCTCGCTATCCAGCTTCGCCAGCAAGGTCATCTCCGAGACGATTTTTTTGAGCCGGCCGCTCTCGCCGATAATGATGTCCAGCCCCTTGCGCATGCCGTCGCCTTCGAATACGCCGTCGCGGATGCCTTCCGCATATCCGGCGATCGACATCAGCGGCGTTTTCAATTCGTGGGAAGCATTCTGAAAAAACTGCTTCTGCACGCGGATATAGCGATCCAGTTCTCCTGCCAGATCATACACCGTCCGGGCGACGGCGCCGATTTCGCCTCCGGCCCGCACGACACTGACATCGGCGAAGCGGCGCTCCTTCACCTTCTTTAGTTCCTCTCGCAGTTTTATCAGCGGACGGATGAGCCTTCTCGTGATGATCAGGCTGAGAAGAAGCACGAGCACGCCGCCAACGCCGAGCACGATCAGTAGCCGTCCGAACAGCGCCTGCTCCAGTTCGCTCACCTTGCTCATCGGCGTGACGAGCGTCAATGTGCCTTGAGGAACAGAACTGACATCTACGATGTAACGTCTGTCCTTACCGCTCTGCAGCGCCTCCAACGTTTCGCTGCTGATCGGCGAAGCGGGGGTGAGGGAAATGCCGCCGCCGATTGCCAATTCCGACTGCCCCGGAAGCGTGCCCGACAGCACGTTGCCGTTCGGGTCGGACACAATCGCCTGTACTCCCTGGGTCAGGGGCACTGCCGTTCCCTGAAGCGCAGAGATGTCGCCCGCGCTGTTGATTGGGCCTGCATCCGTCAGGATGCCCTGCGTCTGCAGCGACGCAGCTATGCTGGCGCTGAGCGTGTGCATCTCGCGCTTCTGGGCGCCGATCAGATGATCCAGCAGCACGTAGTGAATCAGAATCGCAGTCGCCCCCAACACGATGACCAGAAGCAGGCTGAAGGCCAGATTTATTTGATGAACCAGCTTCATCCTTGTTCTCCCCCTTCCGTCCGCAGCCGATAGCCGTGTCCCCATACCGCTTCGATCGGCAACGGCTCGATTTTTTTGCGCAGCCGCTTAATCAGGTGATCGACGGCGCGGTCGCTGCCGAAGTAATCGTCGCCCCAAACGAGAACGAGCAGCTCTTCGCGGGTAAAAGCCCGGTTCGGATGCTCGGCGAACACTTGCAGCAGCGCGAATTCCTTAAACGTCAAGTCGATTTCCTGCTTGTCCCAGAATGCGGGCGACCCGCTCGGGATCGGGGAAACGATTGCGTCCCTTGTCCGCAGATAGTCGGCCAGATCGGCCACGTCCATCTCGGTGATGTCATCGAGGCTGAACTTCTCGGAGAGCATCTCCATGAGCGCATGGCCAAACACGGAGCTGTCGACCTCGGTTGTAAACGCATTGCACTTGTAGAACAGGTTCTGCAAGAAGTACTGCTTCTCGCGAGCCAAGTTGTGGATCAAGTGGAAACGAATGCGCGTGAGGCGTTGAAGGGCGACATACTGCTCCTGCATGACGATGGTGGTCGTCAGGCGGCCGAAGCGAGGCGATCCGCAATGATCCAGGCGTCGAGCCAGTCGGTCTTGTCCATATCCGCATAGGCTTCTCTGAACTTGCTGATGAGCTTGGGGTTCAAGGTGAACACCTTGGCCTTGCGCTCTCGAAGCGCTGGATCCTGATGCAGGTACATGGCAGGGTGCCAGCTGTAGACGGAAGTGGCTTCCAAGCCGATGTGAATCTCGGTGACGGCCAACTTGTCCGCTGCAGCGACGATTTGGTCACGCAAGTGCGAGGCGCCATTCAAATTGTTTTTGACGGTGAGTGTCTCAAGCTTGTCACCGTCAGCGTTCATGGAACACGCTTCGAGCTCTTGCGAGCTCACGTCAATACCGACAAAAAGCTTCAAGTAAAATTCCTCCTTTCGCTAGGGATTCAGGGAATGGACGCTCCGGGATGCCTCCGGCGCACGCGCAGATCTATCACCCTCGCGTATGAGGACACACTTCGGGCCATGAGCTGCCCCGGATCTGCTAAAACCGGGCATGGGATGCCGAAGGGAACAGCCAGCGGGTAAGAAGCTCAGACGCGTACCGGAGAAACAGACTTAAGGAGTAGACAATGCTACTGGAGGCAGAAGGATTTCCCCGAATGGACCCTACGTTCCATTGTCCAGAGGCATACCGGAAAGTCCAGTCCCTGATGGAATTTTCAAAGAACAAGCTGGAAATTTGGAGGCTGTTTTCCATCCCCCGGGGGGATGGAAATGACCCTAAAAGAGTTTTTTAAAGATACTATACGAGGGAGGCAATAAGATGAACTTGCCAAAAGGCAGCAGTCCGGGGATCCCAAGCTGGGATGAACGATATAGCGGAGATGTATATGTGTACGGTGAGGAAGCGAATTGATTTATACAGGAAGCGGCGCGGCTGATTCCGTCGAAGTCCAAGGTGGCGGCTTACGCGGAAGGGGAAGGGCGCAATGCGGTGTTCCTGGCCAGACTGGGGCATGAGGTTACGGCCTATGACTATGCGCAAGTCGGGCTTCGTAAAACGGAAGCGCTGGCAGCCAAGAACGGTGTGCAGGTACAAACAGTGCAGGTGGACTTGATTGAAGATGCGTTGCCGATTGAGCAATATGATGCTGCTGTGATGGTATTTGGGCATTTTCCCCGCAAGGAACAGTACCGAGTTATGGATAATATTGTAAAATCTCTGAATCCAGGCGGGCAACTGCTGATGGAGGTGTACGAGGAGGAGCAGATCCATTATGATACTGGCGGTCCAAGGGATGTGGACTGGTTGTACCGTGCAACGGAGTTGTTGGAGTGGAGCAAGAAGCCACGAATTAAACACTTTTTCACTGGAGAAGTAGAGCGGACGGAAGGCTTGTATCACAGCGGAAATTGCTTTGTCGTGTAGGTGATCATGGAGAAGATGGAAACCCGGTCGATGTTTGTATACTCGGCGCCGTCTGGGTGAGTGAATGTCTTGTCGTACAATTCGGTTTTGACTTTGTTTTGCAGTACGGATAGCAGTAGGTTCAAATGTTCCCCCCTTACGTTAAGCAGAATCGCACTACGAAACGAGACATTTTATTTATTATAATCATCGGTGGAATTGTTCTGAATTTAATTCTTTTTCTATCGCTTTCTGTCCTCGGAGCTTATCAGACCAAGCGCTGCAGGATCACTTATACTCAGCAAGTCATCTTCCCTGTTCGAAGAAGGATTGCTGCGAATCATGTCGAAATTGATCTATTATGATGAAGAACATGATAACCGCAAAATGGAACCCGTCTGTATTCAATATCGCCGTACTTTTCTTGTTTCTCAGCGTGTTGCTTGGCCTGCGATGGGGATGGACGGAATTGTTCCCTACGACTGTACACCCTAAAGCTGTCGAAGGCGTGCTTGACCTGCGAAACCTGAATCTTCAACAGACTTCCTCCATTCCGCTAAACGGAGTGTGGGAGTTCCTGCCGAATCAACTAGTCACTAGTGACGAGATGGACCGTATGGCGGATCACATAACGATGGTCCAAGTTCCTGGAGACTGGAGAGAGGCTTTCCCCCAATCAGATTCTTCATTAGGATATGGGACCTATCGTTTACGGATTTTAGTCGATCCGCTGGAAAGGCCAGTTTCTCTTTGGCTGCAAAACATAGAAGCTTCCTCCTTTGCAGAGATCAACGGCTTTGCTGAGGTCCTTCCCGGAGAGCGCAATATCGGCAAACCTGCTGACAATGCTGCCGATTATATCCCGAGGCGGCTTTCTTATACGAATACTTACATGGAGAAAGGCATGCAAGAGCTTGTCGTGCTCATTCACGCAGCAAATTTCGAAAACCCCTATCAAGGAGGTATTCTCCAGTCGGTCCGATTCGGCTCCCAGGCCGCTATCGATACAGAACGATGGTATTCTATCGGGTTTCAATTAGTGACATTTATCGTTTTGCTGCTGCATGGCATATATGCCTGTATGTTGTATCTGCTTAACCGCAAAGAGCGCTCTTTGCTTCTGTTCAGCTTGTTAACGCTTGCAGCGGGGCTTTCCGTTGTTGCAGATCACGATAATATATTTATGCTCTGGGTTCCGCTCAACTACGAATGGGCATTGAAGCTCAGCTTGCTGGCTAATCTGTGGATGGCGTTTCTTTTTCTTTATTTTTGTAGAAGCTTTTCTACTGTTGCAAAGGGGACTAAAGGAGTTGCCGTTTATACGGCGCTTCTCACGATGTATTCTGCATTTCTGCTAGTGGCTCCCCCCGGGCCGGTGCATGCCACCTGCAGCGTGATCAATCTCTTTATGTTGCTTTATTTATATCCATTTGGGTGGAGTATTTATGCCGCCATACGCGCGTATTTGGCCAAGAAGTCCGGAGAGGACGCGATCTTCCTGCTGCTGACGGCTGCAGCAATTATCTCCCACGTTGGCTGGAGTATCCTTGATGACTTTCTGCCGACGCCGACAGTCTATTATCCGATCGATATGATTGCAGCTATCGTAAGCTTCTCGGCGTATTGGTTCCAGAAATTTTTCCGTAAAACGCAAGAAAATATAAAATTGAGCTATCGGTTGCAGGAAGAGGACAAGCAGAAGGATCGATTCCTCGCCAATACCTCCCATGAGTTAAGAACACCGCTTCATGGGATCATCAATATCGCCCAATCGCTTCTGGAACGCGATCATGAACAACTGAACGATAAAAGCAGACAGGACATGGAGTTGTTGGTGACGATCAGCAGACGGATGTCTTTGCTCCTGACAGACCTCCTTGAGGTTTCGCAACTAAGAGAGCATCGTATGAAGCTGAACTTAAAGCCTCTTTACGTTCAGTCCATCGTTCCGGGTGTTGTGAGCATGCTTGGCTACATGCATGAAAATAAACCAATTCGAATGATCATCGATATCAAATCATCGACACCTGCTGTAATTGCGGACGAGAGGCGGCTTGTGCAAATTTTGCATAATCTGCTGCATAATGCGATCAAATTTACGGAACAAGGAACCATTGCAATCACAGGGGAACAACGCGAAGGAAAAATGTGGATTCATGTCTCCGATACGGGACCTGGCATGGATGAAGAGACATTATCCCGTATTTTGCTGCCGTATGAGCAAGGGATACACGGCTTGAACCATGGCAACGGAATCGGTCTTGGCCTGAGCATAAGCCAGCAGCTTGTTGGACTTCACGGCGGCGAGCTGACCGTTCAATCCTGGCCCGGTAAAGGCTCGGTCTTCAGCTTCTCTTTAGTGACGAGCAATGCAGAGTCCGCCCCGGTGTCCCAGACATCCGTGCGTGAGGAGCCATTTCCGGCGCCTGCCAACCTTGTTTATTTTGCCGGGCAGGCTGTTTCCCGTTCGTTTGATTGGTTCAATGAAACCTGGCGAAACCATACCGAAGACTCCAACAAAATACAGCATCGGATTCTGGCGGTAGACGATGATCCGATAAATTTGAATATCCTGGAGACCATTCTGTCCACAGAACAGTATGAGATTGTTACAACCAATTCGGCTGAAAAAGCCCTGGAACTACTCCGAACGGGTCAATGGGATCTGCTGATCGCCGACGTCATGATGCCGGGCATGTCCGGCTATGACTTAACCCGCATGGTCCGTGAGCAGTTTTCCTTATCCGAACTCCCGGTGCTGCTGCTTACCGCACGTGCGCAGCCTGCCGATATTTATGCCGGATTTTCCGCAGGGGCCAATGATTACGTGACCAAGCCCGTAGACGGAGTAGAACTCAAGTATCGGATTCGCGCTTTATTAGGACTAAAACAGTCGATTCATGAACTCCTTACTATGGAAGCTGCCTATTTGCAAGCACAGATTCAACCCCATTTTATCTTCAATACGCTAAACTCGATTATGGCCTTAAGCCTTATCGATATCGAAAAAATGCGGAAACTGGGAGATGCATTCGCGACCTATTTAAAAATCAGCTTCGATTTTCTTAATACGAAGCAACTGGTGGAGCTTTCCCACGAATTGGAGCTGTTACGGGCTTATTTATATGTAGAACAAGAGCGGTTTGGCGAGAGACTATCCATTCAATGGGAGATCCAGGAGGAGCCCAGACTGTTGCTGCCTCCGTTAACGATACAGCCGCTGGTGGAAAATGCGCTCAAACATGGATTGCTAACCGAATTAACGGGAGGAACCTTGCTGATCCGGGGTGTCAGGGAGGAAGGGGGATTCCGGGTCGAGGTTCGCGACAACGGACAAGGCATGGAGCCCGATTTGGTGAATCGGCTGTTGCACGAACCGAGCCGAAATAAACGGGGGATTGGACTGTACAATACGAACCAGCGCATAAGTCGGCTCTATGGACGTGGCCTATCGATTCGCAGCCGTCCGGGTGAAGGCACCTCCGTTTCATTCTTTATTCCGATGCCCTGAACCAGCAATTTCTTGGTCCAGGGCATCCAGGTTTTTCAGAGATTGTCCTGCTCCCAATGCTGATACCACTTCATAATTTCCGGACTTGGCTTCTCGCCGAATTCTTTTTGCATCAGGATATCCAGCATCTGATACTGCTTGCGAACCAGAAAATCCAGGCCCAGCTTATCGCAAATTTGCATATACAAGAGATGGGCCGTCTCTTCCAATGGATAGCGTCCGCAAATGTTCTCGCAATGCTTATAGGCTTCCTCATATCGCCCGTGCTCGAACAACCAGTTTGTCAAATGCAATTTCAAGCGTATCCATTGCATCTGGTATCTTTGCCTGTCGTATTCGGCCCAGATATAATCGGCTTCCTCAAGATATTCCCCTCGAAACAAATGCAGCACCCGTTCATACTCTGCTGCCGTTTCTTCCTGGAGAGGCGGCTCTTCTTGCAGGAAACGCTCGAAGTCATTCATATCGAGGTAGATATTTTCCAGACTTAACAAATACCCGGCTGGCGTATTGCGCAATTGTATTCGACCGCCAAGCGGCTCAAGTGTCTTGCGAATATGATAGATCGTTGTATATAGCTGTGAAGCAGCTCTTTGCAAATCGGAGTTCGGCCACAGTAATTCAATCAGTTTCGCTTTGCTTACGGGATTGCCCTGATAATGCAGTAAATACAAGAATAGCTCCTGTGCCCTGGTTGTCCTCCAGTTAAACCGCTGAAGCTCTTTCTGGCGATGGTCAAAAATCTTGAATCCGCCGAAGGTTCGGATTTCCCATTTTTTAATTGTTTCCTGTGGTTCATCAAGACGGCTTTTGTACGGTTTCGTTCGCTCAATCGTGAGCTTCAACCGTTCCAGCTCAACTGGCTTAAGCACGTAATCCAGCGCATTTAATTTAAACGCTTTAATCGCATATTCATCATAAGTAGTTATAAAGACGATATGCAGGTAAGGCTTATGCTCCAGTAAAATTTCAGCCAATTCCAGACCATTGATTTTTGGGATTTGAATATCCAAAAAAACGATATCGACGTCAAGCTGCTCGACGGCTTGACGGCCCTCCAATGGATTTGTATATTTTCCTATGATTTCAACTTCACCGATCATATTCAATTGATACTCCAAATAGGTCAATGCCAAGTGTTCATCATCAATCAAAATGGCCTTCATAACATCCTCCTGCCGAGTGGTCTTTCATCAGGGGTGGTTTCATAATATCAATCCTGTCCGTGTCATGGGGTGGCGGTTTATGTTGCTCGATTGAAACAAACAAGCCACCGCCATCAAAGCGGCGGTGGCTGTTCCTGTGAAGCTTCTTATTTGTCGATCAAGTCGGTTGTCTTCAGCAGTCTGGCAATCAGCGCCGCTACTTCCGCACGTGTAATCTTTGTTTGCGGATTCAATCGCTGCTGATCTTGTCCTTGCACAATTCCGGCCTGTATCATCAAGGCCATATCTTCCCTCGCCCATGCGGCAACTGCAGACCGGTCTTCATACTTTGCAAGTAGCGCATTGATTTGTGCTTCATCGAGCCGCGACTCGGAGCGAATCAAGCGATAAGCGCGGGCAATCATCGCGATTCCTTGCTCTCTCGTAATTTCCTGATGGCCTGCAAACGTTCCGTTGTCATATCCTTTGACAATGCCAAATTCGTTCGCGATGGCTACCGAACGGCGATACCATGCCGAATCCGGTACATCCGGGAACCGACCATCTGCGGCTTCCATGCCCATTAACCCCAAGCCAAGGACCACGATCTCCGCAAATTCGGAGCGAGTAATGGCTCGGGACGGGGAGAAGGTGTTGTCTCCATTGCCTTTCAGATCGAGTCTTGCCGCAATATTGTTAATGTCTTCCTGTCCCCAATGTCCTTTCACATCCGCAAAGTCCTGTGGATTCCAAATAACCGAGTAGGTTCCGCTCCCGCGCAGATCATTAATCAGCGCATAATAACGGTTCTGAATTTGAGTCACTACGGTAGGCACGTGATATACACTTCCGTCCGGATAGACAATGACGCCTGTCGTAATGCGGTTCAAATCGATGTCTTCCGGCAATGCGATATATCTCTTGGTATATCCGTCCAAGAGACCCGATTGAATCGTCTCGCCGTTATGAGTAAATGTCATGTCCAAAGTAACCGGTTCAACCAGCAGCTCGTATCCCTCGGACTTTGCTCTATTCTCGGCACGGGCGATCAAATCGGACGATGCGCGAGCAATATCGATGTTCAGATCGATATCTTTCGTCGCTGCTCCTCCAAGCTGCCGGGAAATACCGTCAGTGTTCAATTCTTCGCCCGGAACCGGATATATGGCCAGCAGATTGCCGATCTCCAGGCGTGTTCCGGTATCCGCGAGCCGCTCGACGTCTGCAACGGTCAACCCGGTGACATGCATATCCCCTTCATTCGGGGAGTAGATGACCAGATCCTGCTTGTCCCCGGCGTTCAATGCCTTGTTTAACAAATCAGCTTCGACCTGAACCGTGGTAACCTGACGACCATTCGTCTGAGCAACGACGCCCGAAGCAAACGAATCTTCCACACCGTCTACAGTAACTTCAATGACAGCAGGTTGCTGAGCGGCAGGAGGTTGAGGTGTTGACGGGGCTGTGCCTCCACCGGAACTGCCTCCAGAACTGCCGCTGTTATCATCATCGGCATCAATGGTAAATGTTCTTTCTTTCGTTACCGAACGGCCGTTGACGGTTCCAGTCACAGTAATGGTATAGGTGCCGGGAGGCAGTTCATCCTTGACCTGGTAAGACCATGTCGTGACGCCCGGCTCCCAGATCAACGTTCCTTCCGGATCCACCGGATTTCCAGCGGAATCCCGGATCGTTACGCTCAGCGTATCCGTATGTTCATAGACGGTTCCTGTTACCGTTGGAGTAGAATTCGTCACATTTCCTGTCGGCGATGTAATTTGCAGAGCGGCAGCAACCGGGTCTTCTGCATCAAGTTCGAAATCCTCTACAGGTGTACCGCCTTCTCCAGAGCCAATCAGATGTCCGGTTTCGCCCTCATAAGCAACATGCACCGGTTTATCAATGGAAAGTTCGATTTCTTCCGGCAGTGTCAGCACCACTTGTGTTGGATCCGCATCATAGACGACCGCACTTACGACGGTCACCGGTGTCCCCCCGACCGAAACAGAAAAACCGTCAACAGGTGACCCCGCGTCAAATGCTACAGGTCGATCAAATGTTATCGTAACCGTATTTTCCCCTTCAATAAAGCGGCCGTTCACCGGAACAGGAGAGTTCGTTACCAGTATCTCTTTTGTTTTGGTCAGAACTTTCGTTCCATCAGAGCTTGTTGCCGTTATTTCAAAAGTGTAGGTACCAGCCTCCAGATCGAAATTTGGTGAAAAGATCCAGTTGCCGGCTTCATCAACGGTTGCAGACCCGCCGGCCCCGGCGACTTCAGCATCGTTTTGTTTAACAATTACTTTCACAGTCGAGCCTGCATCAACCGTTCCTTTAATTTTAGGTCTCGAATCCGCGACCTTCGCCGGATCGCCCGCAGGAGAAGTAACGGAAAATTCATTCACGAAGCTTATTTCATAATGAAACGTAAAGTCTGCTACGGGCATTGTATTCAAACCTTTTAAATTGCCGTCTTCTCCTGTATAGTTCAGAATAATATCGCCAGTTGGCGGTTCAGACAGAACGATCACCAGTTCGTTTCCGTTGACCTGATACGATTCAATGGATGCAGGATTTCCATCCACTGTTATAGCAAATCCGTCTAAATCCGTTAAAGCAATGTCGTCATTAAACACCAGTGTAATTTCCTTGCCATTAACCGAAGCCTGATTCAGCCAGACGTGATCGAGTTCCGGCGGAATTGGCGCCAGGATAACTTTGTGACCGGCATCGTTGTATTGAATTTCCGCTTGCGATGCTTTATCTGACACAAAATACTCCGCATCGGTTGCGGTCGGTGTATAATAACGACCTATGGCAACATCGACAATCGGCTCAGCAAGTGTAGGCATTATATTCGCATAAACGCCAACCTTTGCTCCTTTGGTCATAGATCCAATTAAGAATAAATAGGCGTTGCCAATAGCTGCTGTGTTCTTCAAGAAGACATTGCGCTGCTCGCCTGCTGCATTCTTATTATCGTATACATAGGGGGCGCCGCTAAACTCGAAGCGCGCCTGTGACGCAGTACCGCGCATGTTTACCGCAACATTGCCTATTGTTTCGCCAGCTTCATTCTCTCCCTTCCCGAATAAATGGTTGTTCGTGATTTTGCCGCCCGTCATCGTAAAAACAGGAGTCAGATATAAGCCTATCCCCACGATAACAGCATCGCTTCCTGCTTCTACCGTATTCTCAGTAATCAAGCCGCCTTCGATGATTAAGTGACCGCCTGTACCTGCGCTCAGGATTGCATTCGGATTGCTGCCGTTAGAATTTCCGCTCAAGATATTCTTTTGAATGAGGGTTCCCTCTTTAATGGTTGCTTTCCCGGACCCATAAGCGAAAATAACAGCAGTACCGGAATTTGAGGCAATACGATGATTTTTAATCTCGACGGTTTCAAAGATTGCAGTGCCGGAATAGACATACACGCCCATGCCCCTGCTGTCGTTAGCGGTCACGGCCACGTCTTTCCCGTCGATCATCAGTTGATCGAAAATGACTGTTCCTCCATTAAGTTCAATCATCCGACCAGAATAATCTGCCTTCCGATAGATCGAATAGGGTCCGCCTTCAGCTGACGTAATCGTAATCTCAACCGCTTCTGCGTTGAGTGCCTGTTTGTCCTCCAGGGGAAGATCCGTCAACAGCTTGACGGTTGCCGCTGTTTCAGATGCGTCATTTGCCAGTGCAACCGCCTGCTCGACAGCCTTATCCAGCGTTTTGTAGGGGTGCTCTTCGCTGCCTGTACCCGAAGTATTGTCGCCTGTTTCATCTGAAACATATACCGTTACCGCCGTATCCTCAGCTGCCGCTGCGCCCGCCATGGGGGTGAGTAAGGATACAAGCAGGAGCACCGTAATCAGCAGCGACATCTGAGCTTGTTTTACAAATTTCAACACTCTGTACCTCCATTCATTGCATTTTCGCTATTTTTTCGGCAGGATATGATAGATATGTCACATCATGCTCGTACGATTTATGATATCATGCAATGCTTTACATCTACTCTACAAAGCGGAAATGGACTGTGGATAACTACAAAAAAGAGCTTGTCCACGTGCGGACAAACTCTGGTCGGAGTTACCGTGTTGTTCGGAATGGAACTGCATACGATCCAAGGCATGGAAAAATAAAGGAAAGCCGCCGAACGGAGGGCGAAGGGACCGTAGCTTGTCGTCTGCGATAGGCGTTCATGCGGGAAGACGGAGCGCGAACAATGCGCCCCCTTCCGCACGGTTGCCGGCTTCGATCCGGCCGCCGCACCGTTCCACGATCGCGCGCGAAATGGCCAGTCCCAGTCCGTTTTCTCCGTCCTTGCCTTTGACGAATCGGTGGAACAGATGCGGCAGCAGCTCCTTTGGAATGCCGTCCCCGTCATCGGCGATCGTAATGACAATCGTACCGTTCTTCATGCCAACACCCACCTCGACTGTCTGTCTGGCGTACCTCGCTGCGTTCGCGAGCACGTTCAACAGCGCTTGCAGCAGCTTGTCGCGATCGGCCCGGACGGCGCCGCGTTCGGCCGCTTCGTCCTCATACCGCAGCTCCAGCCGCAGCCCTCTGGTCGTCAGCAGCGGATTGACGCGCTCGACCGTATCGTCGAGCAGCTCCTTTATCCGAACCGATGCCGGACGGAAAATGTCCGCCTCGCTATCCAGCTTCGCCAGCAAGGTCATCTCCGAGACGATTTTTTTGAGCCGGCCGCTCTCGCCGATAATGATGTCCAGCCCCTTGCGCATGCCGTCGCCTTCGAATACGCCGTCGCGGATGCCTTCCGCATATCCGGCGATCGACATCAGCGGCGTTTTCAATTCGTGGGAAGCATTCTGAAAAAACTGCTTCTGCACGCGGATATAGCGATCCAGTTCTCCTGCCAGATCATACACCGTCCGGGCGACGGCGCCGATTTCGCCTCCGGCCCGCACGACACTGACATCGGCGAAGCGGCGCTCCTTCACCTTCTTTAGTTCCTCTCGCAGTTTTATCAGCGGACGGATGAGCCTTCTCGTGATGATCAGGCTGAGAAGAAGCACGAGCACGCCGCCAACGCCGAGCACGATCAGTAGCCGTCCGAACAGCGCCTGCTCCAGTTCGCTCACCTTGCTCATCGGCGTGACGAGCGTCAATGTGCCTTGAGGAACAGAACTGACATCTACGATGTAACGTCTGTCCTTACCGCTCTGCAGCGCCTCCAACGTTTCGCTGCTGATCGGCGAAGCGGGGGTGAGGGAAATGTCGCCGCCGATTGCCAATTCCGACTGCCCCGGAAGCGTGCCTGACAGCACGTTGCCGTTCGGGTCGGACACAATCGCCTGTACTCCCTGGGTCAGGGGCACTGCCGTTCCCTGAAGCGCAGAGATGTCGCCCGCGCTGTTGATTGGGCCTGCTTCCGTCAGGATGCCCTGCGTCTGCAGCGACGTAGCTATGCTGGCGCTGAGCGTGTGCATCTCGCGCTTCTGGGCGACGATCAGATGATCCAGCAGCACGTAGTGAATCAGAATCGCAGTCGCCCCTAACATGATGACCAGAAGCAGGCTGAAGGCCAGATTTATTTGATGAACCAGCTTCATCCTTGTTCTCCCCCCTCCGTCCGCAGCCGATAGCCGTGTCCCCATACCGCTTCGATCGGCAACGGCTCGATTTTTTTGCGCAGCCGCTTAATCAGGTGATCGACGGCGCGGTCGCTGCCGAAGTAATCGTCGCCCCAAACGAGAACGAGCAGCTCTTCGCGGGTATAAGCCCGGTTAGGATGCTCGGCGAACACTTGCAGCAGCGCGAATTCCTTAAACGTCAAGTCGATTTCCTGCTTGTCCCAGAATGCGCGCCGTTCCTCCGGCAGAAGCTGCAGCAGCCCGACCTCGACGATCGGCTGGGCGGGGGACGTCTTTCCCGGGGAGTCTTCGCTCCGGCGCGGCTTGTACCAGCGCTGCAGATGCCGCTTCACCCGGGCGACCAGCTCTCTGGGGCTAAAGGGCTTGACCAGATAGTCGTCGCTGCCCAGCTCCAGGCCGAGAATTTTGTCGACCTCTCCGTCTTTGGCGGAGATGATGATGATGGGCACGTCGGCTTCCTCGCGAATACGGCGGCACAGTTCGTAGCCGTCCATGCCCGGCAGCATAATGTCGAGCACCCACAGATCGGGCGGGTTGTTCCGCCACAGCATCCATGCCTCCTCGGCGGAGGACAGCCCGATCGTGCGGAAATTTTCCTTCACTAAATAGGCTTCTACGAGATTGCGTATATGCTGATCATCGTCCACGACGGCGATGAAATAATCGTTCATGCGAAAAATCCCCTTTCTGTTATTCATTATAACAAGTGTCGTTCCGTTAGCGGTTTGTGCCATCGTTTTTCCACAATTTCACCAATGTCCTGCCATCGTTGGGCGATACACTGAGACCTGTAAGACAAACTACACTTCAAAGGAGATGTTCTCTCATGAACAACAAAAAACGTATCGTCAACAGAGTCGCCCTGTCCGCCCTGATGCTGTCCGCCTTGGCCAGCCCGATCGCCGCCAACGCCGCGCCGCTCTCTTCCGATGGTCCGGTCAAAGCGGTCACCGCGGCTTCGGCTCTCGCGTTCAAGCTGCAGGACCCGCTGGCGGTCGCCAAGCGCTATGCGCCGGATACGGTCCAAGCGTGGGAAAGCCTGCTGGCCAAATACGACGCCCTGAACGCCAACGCCGGACAAGCGCTGAGGGTCGACTCGCCAAGCATTGCGCTGACACCGGACGGCAGCCCCCTCGCGCTCACGCCGGTTGATGCGGACATCGATTTCACCGGCAAGGATATTCCGGCCGGCGAAGCGGTTGCGGTGCAGTCGCTTGTTCCGTCGCAAAGTTCTATCGACTTCGACGGACAGACAGGGAATACAATGGATGGAACGGTGTTGAAAGAAGGGTTTGCAACGGTGTCCGGTGGCGAGAACAATATCGGGAAAGCCGATGCTTCCGGTCTTGCGCTGACACCGGTTGATACGGACATCGATTTCACCGGCAAGGATATTCCGGCCGGCAAAGCGGTTGCGGTGCAGGGCGTAACGGTTAAGCTGTCGGAAGGCGATAGCACGACGACAGCCGGAGCGAAGTTGGTTGCGGTGCAGGCCGATGCCAACTCCTTGCTGCAGGGGCAGATCGATCTCGCCAAGGCGGTTGAATCGAAGAACGCCGACGACATTCGCAGCTCCCTGGCGCATCTGTTCGACATTTACAAAGCCGAGGTCGAGCATATGCAAGCGTAGTAATCATCGAAGCCGGGAACCGCGCCCAGAGAGAAAAAGGTTAGAAGCGCAAGAGACAAAGCTGGGCGTGCGTATTCCTGGCCGGGCTGTGACGACAAGGTTTCAATAAATGATAATGGCGGCTATCGTAGCGATACGGCCGCCATTTGTTGTGGGTAATAAACTATAATCATACAGCGGCTCTCCACATCCGACCGTATAATTGATTAGACACCCTTTAAGAACCCTTGGTCCTGAATAATAATGTTTACATCAAAATCTACATTTAAATCAGGATAGATTTTATCACGCCAATCCTTTAACCTCCATCTTGGAAAGATTTTTCGAAATTCCTGACCAAGCGAAAGAATGTCTGCCTGTTCTCTTCTTGCTTGAGTAAACAGTCGTTCAAATCTTGAGTTGATCAGTTCGCTCAATTCTTTTTTTATGATGTTTGCTGACACATTCCCCCTATTTTCAAGAATACTGACCGTTATTGTCATATGAGTCTTTAAGCCGGGTTTTCCATCAATGACTTGAGCATGATGGCGAATCGAAGCCTGGTTAATCAAGATACTTGCATGCTCCATAACTTCAATTTTTCCTTGCGCGCTATGACCATGGAACATATTAACCAGGAGTGTTTCGTCGGCATTGATTTGGCCGACCATCCGTCCATTTTTGATGATTGCCGAGCCAACATGATCTATTGTGGTTGATCGACCCGGCCTGACAATAGGCAGAACTACATCCTGTGTGTAGGAATGTACGCTGCGATAAACTTGCCAAATTCTCGTTAATGCGATTTGTGGATTCCAACCGGCATCTTTCTCAAAAAAATCGGGGAAATTGTTGCCTTCGGGATTTACTTTATCTTTAGTGCTCTCAAAAAAAACACGGGGTTCTTCTTCGCTTAGTACAACAAGCGCTTTAGGCGAAATATCTTTGCTTCTTACCAGGTAGGAGAAGACATCGTTCATACCCGCTAAAGCCAGTTTTTTATCAAGCAAAATCACTTTAAGGTGAAGTAAATCAATTTGACTCTCCATGTTTTCGCTTATGCGGTCTATTGCTTGAGTAATCGTATGACCTTCTTCTTCAACAATTTTTATCCGAAGACGATTTTCAACAGGCTCGGGGATTTGTAAAAAAACTTGATAAATATTGTTGTAGCTTGAAATCCCCATCACAATCGGTAACGTACGATGGTTAATGTCTTTGTTGTCCCAACAACCAGTTAATAATGCAATGATCATTGTCAAAGCTAGCGTTTTAACAATTGGAACCATTTTTATCATCGGATGCACCTCTCAAGGCATGGCGTCCCAAACAAAAGACAGTGACCGGTACGACGATCAGTATATAAAAACGAACCCAGATATTCCAAACAAATAACTGGTGAACATTTTCCCAACTCGTTATGGATTGGCAAATGACAAATACTCCGGAAACAATCCCGATCAATAGATAGGTCGAGGGAATTTTGGGAAGAAACTGACTTGCTATACGAACAGACTGCCAAATGGTCAGGGCAAGAAACAACAACATCATTGAAATTAAACTGAGCAGGAAAAAAACAGCGACTCGTTCAAACATGAGCCAATCAATTTGAAGAATATCCAAAACCACAATGTAAGGAAAGAACAATGTACGGGCAGTGGCTTCCCCAAACGTCAGAACGGGAATATACACAGAACTGAGGAGCAGTGGCAGCAAGCAAAGCGAAGTAACCAGCAGACTCCGAATTTGAAACTTATAGTATGGCTGTACAAAGCCAAGAAAAAGGAAACTGCCTGAGTAAACAAAGAAACTTTTATAGTAAGACGGGGTGGTCAAAAAAGAAAAATGGTTACTCAATAAAGGATATATATATCGCCAATCAACATTTTGAAACGAAGCTATATAAATAAACAGAATTAATGGAAGCCCGAAACAGGCAACTAAAAATCCTGTCCCTAAAATGGTTCTCAATCCCTTGGCAGCTAAAAAAGTTGATCCGAGAAGTAATATTAACATAATTGCCCATAAGGGTGTGCTCGAGAGAAAGACGATTGTCATGATTTCTGAATAAGCACGAATAGTTAGTGCAGTTTCAATTATAAAGTAATAAAGGACCGGGAGGAGTAAAATGGCGGCAGGTAGTTTACCCATCCTCAAGTATAAGCGCACCATATCTCTTCCTTGGCCGTAGCTCATTCCCTTCATAAATATCCAGAGAAAAGCAAAGTAAATTCCAAACCCCATTAGGATAGCGATCCAATGGCTTTCAGTAGTACTCTCGATTATATCTCCCGGGTATAGAAAAAAAATTAACGCTAATTGAGTCAGAATATACATCAATATTACATGTAAACTTCTAGTCATGTTCGACCTCATCTTTCGTAAATGGTAGACGGATATAGGATATTCCGTATGTATGTTCGCTTGCGAGGAGACCGCAAATCATAACAACACCGATGAATATCCCCATTACCCCAAAGATTGCGGCCAATATCAAGGTTATATATTTAAGCGATCTCACCAAGTAACTATTTTGAATTCCAACTAGCGTTGAATTCGCGATCGTGGTTGCTGCGACAATAATAATGAGTAAATTACTGACGAGTTTGGCTGATACGACCGCTTGGCCAAGAATGATCCCACCGACCATGGTTATGGTGGGGCCGACACTTTGCGGCAGTCTGATACTTGCTTCAAGAATCAATTCAAGCAGCAGGAGCATGATAAGTGTTTCAAGTATCGCAGGGTAAGGAACACCTTCGCGGCTGAGTGCAACGGAAAGCGCTAACTGAATCCGTAATACTTCCGGGTTGACTGCTACTAAGGCCACATATAGGGAAGGTAATGTAATCGATACAAATGTGCCGAAAATACGGAGTGCCCGAACGGCGAACATAATCGGCCTGGGAAGTTGACGATCGTTGCTTAATAGAAAAGTGTCCCACCAGTAGTTAGGTAGTGATAAAGCAAAAGGCATTCGATCGACGAACAAAACAACTCTGCCTTGCTCTAAAACGTTAGCTGCTTCATCCGACAATTCGGTTGTCTTAAATTGGGGAATCAATGACCATTTATGGAATCCAAGTAATTTAGAAACCTCCTGTATCGAGCTGATATCGATTGAGCTTCCCGATCGTATCTGTTGTTCAATTCGCTGAACTAATCTGTTATCCGCAGATCCTTCAAGGTACAGCACAGCTAATTTTGTCTTCTTTGTTGATCCAATTTCATTTATTTTAACTCTTAAGTGTGTGGATCGAAGTTGTTCGCGAACGATGCCAATATTGGAAGTTAAGTCCTCAATAAATGCCGCCAATGTACCTTGAACGACATTCTCATTAGTTGACGATTGGACAGAACGATTTAGTTGCCTCGGAATTGGCTCAATGATGAGGCATTGTGTTTTGTGGATATCAAAAATTGCAAGTTTCCCCGAGAGTATAGAATTAACAACAGACTCGGGGCTGGTTTTCTTTTCTTCATGAAGTCTGTATATTTTGCTGCCACGATCGGATATCTTAAGATCGGCAATTGTTCGTGGAAGATCAATCATGGAGTTCAACCCGCAAAAAAGGAGTGGGGAATCTCCAATTATTTCTTCCTGTTGAAAAAAATCATCATTTTTAATAAATTGCGTTTTAATTTGCTCGTACATAAATTAATGCTCCTTGCCAAGAGTTGCGTTCAAAATAACAAGATTTGATACCTGAGGATTCATTTGAAATCAAATTTTCCCAAAGAATCGTGGTTTTATACTGCCCGCAACATATTTCTTGACAAGGGATACGACTATCCGATCATCCGGGAACAAGTAGCTGAAGACACCGATCAGCATTGTCAAAGGATTTGCCGAAGGGCTGCTGGATCATGTGGCCGACAATAAACGCGACCGCTATGCCCGGACGATTCTCCGGGAAGCGGATCGGATGGAGAAGCTGGTGGCTGACATGCTGGAGCTGACCCGGCTTGAGGCGGGCTCGGCTCCGCTGAAAGAAAGTGTTTTTTCATTTGAGGAACTGGCTGCAGAAGCCGTGGAGAAGATGTCGCGTTTGGCCCGGGACAAGCGTATGACCTTTCAAATGGAAGGCGAAGCCGGAAGCCGGGTGAAGGCCGACAAGGAAAAAATTGAGCAGGTGCTGCTTAATTTACTCAGCAACGCGATCCGTTATGGAACCGAAGGCAGCGCCGTCTTGATCCGTCTGGAGGCTCAGCCGGAATTTCTCCGTGTTTCCGTTACCAACCAGGGGCCGCTTATTCCGCAGGATCAGCTGCCTTTGATTTGGGAGCGTTTCTACCGCGGGGAAGACTCGCGGAACCGTAAAGCGGGCGGAACTGGACTGGGGCTTTCGGTCGTTAAGGAAATTATGCTGCTTCATGAACAGGCGTTCGGAGCACATAGCACGCCGGAAGGGATGACGTTCTATTTCCACCTCCGGCTAGTTTAACCGTATTAGCCGAATTAGCCTTATATGCCGCGAAATCCGCGTATAAACCCTCTTCCTCCAGGGAAGCGTCTGCAGAACTGCTGCCCGGCTTTATACCTACTTTCCCTCTGGCAGATAGAAGACAAATCAAAGAGAGAGGCAATAGAGCAAAGCCGCATATTTCACGCCTTTTTCCAGCAAACGTGCAAGCGGCAGAACAGAGGATAGAAAACGATGGCGAAACAGATGTCAGCAACACCCCCGCCGGTTTGAAAGTGGGGCATGAATGATAAGGAAGCGAACATTAAAATGCACGATCCAAAAATTAAGACGACTAAAAAAATAACCGACGAATGACTAGCCGCCGGTTCAAACTGTAAGTACAGTGTGTAGTCGTTTTTATCTTCAGGGCTGTACCTAAAGCTCTCTATATTTCTATCTCTCCGGACTTGGAAATCAATTGTCTGACGGCCTCAACTACCGTTGCGCGTCGACGTGCATGATCCGATTTCGCGGCCGCCAGTTCTGCGATCTCGGGAGGTTGGGACGACCACAAAGCAGCGATGCTTTGAACAAGTATCATCAATTGTTCCGCGTCAAACCGGGATGAAAGCCTTCCGTCCTCTTGAGCGGCTCGAATGACATCGATTTTATGACGAGCGGCCTCGATGCTTCCGGGGATCAGTTGATCGGTCCCGCCTCGTTCGAGTCGGTGCCACATGATTACACGAGCGACTTCAGGATGCTGCACGCTCGCATCGAATAGCTTTCCTGCATACTCGGGCAGGTCTTCTGGAATAATGGGAATATTGGTTATAGTCTCGTTGACAATAAAATGCAACACAGCGTCGAACAATTCGTCCTTGCTGCCAAAATAGGTATATACCAGTCCTGCACTGCACCCGGCTCGCTCGGCAATTTGATCGACCCGGCTTCCGGCCAGGCCGCGAGCGGCGAATTCCTTCAAGGCGGCGTCAAGAAGCTGTCGTTTTTTGGATTCGGGATCTCTTTTCATCATGGGATCATTATACTTGAATAAACGTTCATTTGACAACCGGATTTGGCGTGTGGTTTAATGAGGAAGTAATTAATTAAACGTTCATTCAATAAGGAGGGCGAAAGTTATGCCTGCAAAAGTATGGTTTATTACAGGAGCCTCGCGCGGATTTGGCCGCGCCATTGCTGAAGCCGCGCTTGAACGGGGCGATCTGGTGGTGGCAACGGCGCGAAATCCGGAGACGTTGCGAGAACTGGTATCCGCAAGCGAAGGACGCGCCTATGCCGTTCGACTGGATGTTACCGATGAGAACGAAGCCAAACAGGCCATTGCGCAAGCCGTAGAGAAATTCGGTCGAATCGATGTTGTCGTGAACAACGCCGGATACGCCGATCTCGGATCGATTGAGGAAACGCCGTCGGAACAGTTCCGCGCCCAGATCGAGACCAATCTGTTCGGTGTCGTCCATGTTAGCCGCGCGGCGGTTCCGGTCTTCCGAAAGCAAAAGAGCGGGCGGTTCATTCAATTCTCCACGATCGGCGGACGCCGCCCGGCAGGACCGGGACTCGCCGCATACACGGCCGCCAAGCATGGCGTCGAAGGATTTTCCGGCGTGCTTGCCGCAGAGACCAAGCCTTTCGGGGTGAAAGTAACTTTGATTGAACCCGGCGGTTTCCGTACCGACTGGGCAGGATCCTCGATGAAGATCATTCCGCCTGGCGAAGCGTATCAAGAGACAGTCGGCATACTGCTGAATATCTTCAGCGACGCGGCCAGGACGGGGAGACGTCCCATCGGGGACCCCAAGAAGGCTGCGAAGATCATTCTTCAAGTGGCCGACATGGAAGAGCCGCCGCAATGGCTCGCTTTGGGCAGCGATGCCGTGAACATGATCCGGCAAGCTGACGAGTTGAAGCTCGCAGAACTGGCCAAATGGGAAGAACTCTCGCTCTCTACGGATGCCGACGATGCTGTCCATCCCGACCTTAGTAAGCTATAAAGTTAATCCTGCCAAAGCTCGATTTGCTACGAAAGAGAGGCAACTGAAGCGGTAATAGCAGGATCATCCAGTAGCGATTGGGTTTCATCCTAACGGGCATGCATGACTATCTGATCAGTTGTCCCGATATATCATAAAGCGACATAGGAAAAAGGCAAACCAGTTCGAAAGACTGGGACGCAAAGCCACGGGTCTTCTGCCTGCGTGCAATGATCGCCGGGTTACCCTCGCTAATGCTGTCAGTTAAAGGCACGGCCTTTCGGGGGCGTGTCTTTTTTGTGTTCCCAGAACAATCAACGAGGTGATGATAAGATGGAGGAGCGTGCAAGTTATGCCCGTAGAAGTTGATGAAGTCGTGCGTTGGAATGAAGGCAAGATACAAGTACTGCTGGTGGACAGCGACCCCATTTGGCAGCATCGGATGACGGAAATGATCAATGCGGAGACGGATATGAATCTATTTCATATTGCAACAAACAAGGAGTCGGCCATTCGAGCGAGTGAGCAATTGGATTTAGATGTGATGATTCTTGATCCGGTGTTACATTCATCGGGGCAGGACGGACTCCATACAATTTCCGAAGTTCTAAAAATAAAATTGATGCCAATCATCATCTTGACCTCCCTCTGCGAGCCTGAAATCATTGTGGAAGCTGTGTTGGCCGGAGCAATCAATTATATTACCAAGATCAACTATGTGGATGTCGTGCACGCCGTCAGAGAAGCCTATCGGGGACAGGCTTCCCTTCATGCAGATGCTGCATCCATAATCCGTAATGAAATTGGGCTTGATAAGCGTAAAGAATTACACTGCATGCTGACCCCCACTGAAAAAGAGATCTTGCAGTTGATCGGGTGGGGCTATAAACAGCCGGTAATTAGAGAGTTATTAGGCGTTACAGAGAACACTATGAAATCGCACATTCGTAACATCATTCGAAAGTTCAATGTCAGTTCCATTCATGAAGCAGCCGAGAAAGCGAAACGAAGAGGCTTGTACGATCGTCAAGATCGAACCTTGTGTTAGCAATTTGTATTTAATTCGAGTTAATTTGTGTTTATTCGACACTTTATGAGCTGATCGTGTTGATGAAAATTTCACCCTCCATTTTTAAGCGCTTTATAGGTAAAATGGTTGATGAAGAGGGAGATTTTTAGGAAAATACGACCGGGGGTGAGCGTCGCAAAAAGGGAAAGGAAGACTATGAAAATAGCCTTGTCAACTTTGGCGAATCTAGAAAAGAAGGGTAGATGACGATGGAAATGGAGCGTGAACAATGTACAACGAAGTCGATTGATGGGCCAAACAGGCGGAGGAATACGTTAAGAAAGCATGCACAGCAAGGAGGGGTGTCTGATGTCGCAGATCTGGCCCCTGTTCCCTTTGAAAAGGTTGAATCGTGGCTGAAGTCCTATAACGACTGGAAAGCGAGATTGAAGTATGTTCAATCCGAACTCGCTCACATCCCAGAATTGACGCGCACCCTTCATATGGTTGCGGCTCATAGCAGAGGCAGAAAACAGGAAACGGTATTACGAACGGTCATTCGACGCATACAGATCACTGAACATGAAATTCCATTATTGCTATCCAGAATCAGTCTTATCGACTACGCTCTTACGTCGCTTACCTCGGAAGAAGGCTTATTTGTTCGATTGAGATATATTGATAATATTGCGTCCTCAGATGCCATAAGTCGTCTGGCACTTTCCCGCCGCGCGTACTTTTATCATCGGAAGCGAATTTTACGCAAAATTTACATGAAAATTAAAGATAGGGCGTTTTTGCTGGATTTGGAGTCGTCTCAAGCAGATTGAATGAATTCAGAAGACGCATTGCACATAGATTTGACCCCCGTATTCAACTTTGAGGGTCGGAGTGCCGGCGCCGCATGGAACATGTTCCGAATGCTGCACTGGTTTTGCCCTTTTTATGCACTAACTATGCACGCCATATGCACATGTTTCGTGTTATGTTGATAATGTGGACAGACAGTGCCACGGTAGCAACAAGAAAAATCAGTGATTACTTTTTTACAAGCGTCGTTTCTTTCCCTGATGCCCAGCGGAAGGAAGTACGGCGCTTTTCTATATTGCTAATGCAGTTGTCGGCTAAATATCAGATGCCAAGGAGTTGAACGGCACAAGGGCAGCGCCATGCATCATAGCCCGCTTAATTTCTCACACGGTGTTGCCAGGTGAGAAAGAGGGTGAAGGCGATGTATGCTTATTGCTCATAACTGCAATCGGCGAAAATATCGGCAAGAATATAATTCAATTTCACAATCGGACCTAGTCGCAATCGAGCGTGGACGCGCTCTCCGGCAAGGTCCTTTTTGTTTTCTACAGCTGTTATACAAAGGCACAAAAGGTAGCGTTGGCTGTCGTTCTCCCCCCTCTGTTTTGGTTTGCCAACAAACCAAAATGGAGGGACATGAATGAAAAAGATGAATTTGCGGGATATGTATCCTTTTATAAAGTCGGATGTATGGGTTGATGTAGATGAAGAAGTTGCCCACGAAATGCGGCGATTCGACTTGGAAGAAGGTGCTTACAGACTTCGAACATATCGCCATCGGGCCTATTATTCGCTTGATCGCAACGATGGGATTGAGCAGCATGTTTTATTTCTTTCGATTTCACCGGAGGAGTATTACGAGCGCAAACTTTCAAGGCAGCAACTTTATGAAGCAATGTGCCTTTTGCCGGAGAAATCTGCCAGGCGGATTTACGCCCATTATTTCTTGGATATGAGCAAAGTCGATATTGCCAGAGCCGAGCATGTCGATGAGCGGGCGGTTCGTAAATCGATTCAACGGGGCTTGAAACAAATGGAATCCTTGCTCAAAAACATGTAATCGTTTCGTGGGAGGGTCCGATTTTCCTGCCAAAATGAACGGTTATATAGAGGACCATGTTCAGACAGCGGCTGGTTGCAACCAGCCGCTGCATTCTATACGAAAGGGGTATGTGACGATGCAACAGGTTCGGTTTCGAGATGATGAACACGAGAGGTTTTATGTTCAGATGATGGATGAAAGGAAATGCAACGACGGCTATCACCGAGCATTGTTCTATACATTGGGCATTTCCCGAGAAACCAGAAGTCATATCCGTGATTTGTATGATTTTGCTAATGGCGGCATTAAGCCCGAAGGCCTTTCGGCCCCTTGGCAAACCGGCAGTTCCACTCGGGTATGCCGGCTCGCCTTTAATTTGTGGAATGGCTGGACCGAAGCGGGGGGCGAACATCACTCCACTCCCCATGAATTATTTGATTGCAGCTATACCCCCTACTTTTTTGAAGCGATTCGTCTTCGTTACCCCGAATATTGCCGAAGTCACGAGAGAACGTTCAAACGGCTGGCCGAACAAACCCGCTGAATGGCTGCCAACATTGGGAGTTGATTGGGACTATGAAAGAGATTAAAACGAGAGATGTTGTGAAAGACATCAAACGTTTGGATAGATTCCTGAACGTGTTGCCTCGTGTAAAGCGTTCAAGCGGTCGTGTCAAACGGCAGGTTGAGAATGACAAGAAGACCTCTCAGTCTCCAGTTGAATATGCGCAGCGACAGTTCGCAGCGGCTACGAAAAAAACGACACGCGTCCAAATGGGAGTGAGTCTGCGCATTAACAAGAGATTAATCCGACACATTCTAAAAAGGCGGCTGTTGCCAGAGGGTGATTCTGTCGCAAGTGATAGCTCGCTTGATGTTAATGCGGAGCCTTCGCTTACGCGTACACCGCGACTTGCTCGTAGCTTACATCTCCGTAAGCCGGTTGATGGAAAATACGTCTTGTCTTCTGGTTCGCATTCAGGAAAACAACGTTTTATTATTCGAAGCCGGGTCAATGCCCGGCTTCTGTATCGTTCTCGAACAGGTGGCTATCCTGAACGGATGCCAAAACGGGATTTCGGACATCTAAAACCGACCGGGAAGAAGGAAACATTCTCCGCCGCGGTAACTTGTTCAGCAATCGGGTACGTGAAACCGTTAAACCGAGCCTCGGCAACAATAATCAAGCAATCAGGTCATGCAGTTAAACGGAAAGTACGAAACTTCAAGACGTTATCGCCATTTATAAAAAGTGGGCATCGGATAGATCACGCTAACAATCATTCGGATGCTCAAACTGAAGGGAAAATGAATGCCGTCAAGGAAGCACAGCGGGCTGCGCAGATGGCGATGTCTGCTCGCCGGTCCATCCAGACTGCACGAGCTGCCGCGAGATTGAATCGTCTTATCGTTAAAATGGTTGAAAGAGCCGCCGCGTTGCTCGTCAAGGGATTGACGGCGCTTTTGGGATTCAGCGGTTCGGTAATTGTAGTTCTATGCATCGTTATGGCGATAGCCGCTGTCATTTCCTCTCCGTTCGGAATCTTTGCGTCCGGTGAAAATACGGATGCCGATGTCAAGCCGCTTTCCCAAATCGTTCAAGAGCTGGACGCTGAATTCGCAGCCAGACTGGTAGAGATACAGCAATCCGCTGGCAATGTAGACCGGGTGGAATATCATTATCCCGGCAGCGCGGACAATACGCGGATCGATAACTGGATGGAAATTATCGCCGTCTTTGCCGTGAAGACCGTCACGGATGCGGAAAACGGAATGGATGTGGCCACACTTGATGCAACAAGAAACGGTATCATCCGATCGGTGTTTTGGGATATGAATTCGCTGGAATCTCGTGTTGAAACGATAGAACATAAGGAAACGGTTACGGTTGAACATGAGGACGGGAGCACCAGCGAAGAGACGATTACCCGACATGAACGCATTTTGCATATTACCGTCACTAGCCATACTGCGGAGCAACAGGCAGATACTTACCGCTTTACAAGTGAACAGATGGAACTTATGAAGGAAATGCTGTCCGAGGAGTTTCGCCCGCTTATGTTTGCGATACTTGGTAAAGATGCGGATATTGGCTTGACGCCGGAGCAGCTTGATTTGGTTCAACAGCAATTGCCCGAAGGTGAACTGGGCAGTGAAGCCGTCAAGTTGGCGCTGACTCGTCTAGGCGATCCGTACAGCCAGCCGAAGGCCGGGCAGGGTAATTATACGGATTGCAGCTATCTCGTCCAATGGGTTTACCGTCAGCTAGGTATTAACTTGCCGCGAACCGCAGCGGAGCAGGCCAGATTTTGCGTGGAGAATGGCCTGACAGTAGGCGCGGCCGACTTGGTTCCTGGCGATCTCGTGTTTTGGAGCTACGAGAGTAATGGCAGATTTATGAATATTACTCACGTTGGGATTTATGCGGGAGATGGCAAAGTAGTGGACGCTTCCTCAAGTCGGGGGCAGGTGGTGTATCGCAATCTGTTCGATTCGGACAAACAAGTGTTGTTTGGCAGACCTGAAATTTTGGACATTGAGGCTGCCTTCAATACCTTCAATTAGTGGTAACGAGAGAGTGAAAAGACACAAAACATTAGGTTGAGAGATTCAACTCGATTGTTTGAACAATCAAGAATATATTCTGGGCGAAGAGGGATTATAATTGAACACAAATAAATTTCAATAGTAGACAACACGACAAAGAGTAAATTAAATTTTCCATTGTTGTTGAAACAAACAGGCATTCCCTGAGGATTGCCTGTTTGTAGCAATTTATGTTATTGCTCGGTCTTTTTATTGCCCCCTCTGAATAGGACGAGTAGGAAGAGATTCATATAATTTCACATATGTCAATCCCGCTTCATCTAACAGTTTATTTAATGTAGCTGTGTAAGTGGCACTGTCACTTGTTGTATAAGCATCAAACACTAAAGATGAAATGCGATGGGCTAATGAAGAAATTTCTGACGGTGTCCAAATATGCATTTGTTCTCCAGGACTCGCTGTTGGGTGAGCCGGTATTATGGGACCGACAATCATTAATTTAATATTTCGGGCAGAGTTCGGGAATTCTTCTTTATACCATTCACTATGATTTAGAGCTTGACCAACATCTCTTTTTGAGTAAAAAGAAGTATCTTTCTTCTCCTCTTTACTTTCAATTAATATATCAACCTCAGGGGAAGTCCAAAATATATCAGGGCCACGTCCCCCTGTTTCTGAATCAGGTCTGTTTGATGCAAAGCCCAAATATCTCCCCAACCAAGATAAAGCTTCTTCGTATTGATTAGTCGTATTTTTTTCAGTGAAAAGAGGAGATAGACGATCCTGCATTTCACTAAAAGATCCGTAATTGAAGTCACCGCGCGCACTGAGAACACTCGCGATTCTTTCTCCTTGCGAATCGCCAAATATTACGGGAGGTGCGTAAGTAGTGACTGATTCAGGATTAATTCGACCCAGGACTCGATAAGCATTAGAAGACCTATTAAAATATCTCTCGGCTGCGGAGGTATTGCCACCTAATAAGTAAGCATAACCTATCAAGTGTGCATGCCAAGCCGCAAGTGCTTTGTCTTGATTAAAAATAGGATCTAAATGTTGTTCCAAGGCGCGTGCTGCTTGTTGATATTCACGATCCCATAAATGTTCTATAAATTTTCGTTCAGCAAATGCAACTTGTATACTGTGTTCTTCAAGTTCTCTCACAGAATCTTCTGATGCCTTTTCGTTTGCAACAGAATGAGGTTGTATTCTTGCTCTGTGTACAGAAGTCCATCCGGGATCACGTGGTACGGCTACAACGGACATAACTAATTTGTGCAAACTCTGGAAGTCGGAGATACTCTTTGTGAGTTGCTCGCCCAGTTCTAATTGAGCACGTGTATATGGAGGTATCACTTTGCGATTGCTTCCTCTTGTGATCCAATCGCCTATGTCATCTCCAAGTAGAAAAACGACACCAAAATCATCATTTCCTCTTGAAATCCTACCCATTGCTTGAATTAACCTAGAAGCAACTGTTCCTTGAAGAAATTTGTTTCCCCCCAAATTGTTCCATAAGAACTTTTCCATATTACCAGTACCAGAAGGGAGGCCATCAATAACGAGAAACCTACATGTGTCTCCAGGGAAATCCATTCCTTCAAATCTAGCAGGGGCAACTAATATACCTGTTTGTGCATTTTTGAATTCTTCCACTTTCAACGTAAAATCATCTGACGAAAAAGTCATTTCATGCTCACGCCAACGTTTAGCCCTGGGCTCGCTTTTAGGAATAATAAGTATCTTGAAGTATTGTGATAAGAAAATGATGTAATCAAACATCCCATTTTTCAGTCCAGGATTAACATATGGAGTCACTATAAGACGCTCAGATTCTCCTGCACTTGTTTTAGGCTCGATATACGCATCAGGCAAGAAGCCAAAAGTACGAACAAATTCAGGTTTGTTTTGCATAGTAGCGGATAAGAACACTTTAGTTACTGATGAAGACATAAAAGGTAAAGTATTAACTGGTGGTAAGAAAGGCGATATCTCAATTCCATCTGAACTTAGAAATGCTACACATAGATCCAAATTATTTCGTAAGTGTTCCCAAGCAAACATAGAGATCCTTTTAGTTGTAACACCCTCATTTGTAAGTGACTCAATAACGCGACTTACTACTTGCCTCCAAACAAAAAGAGGAATAAAAAGAACACTTGGGTCATCTTTAAAAGCAACTACTTGATCGAATTCAGGTCCCCGGTGAATGGACTCAAAATATTGTCTGACTTGTCCAACCAACGTGGAGTAGGTTGTAGGGAATTCTGATTCAGGAAGATGAAGAGTGAAATTTTCCCTAACAATGTGGGAGGCAACATGGGCATCATCAAAAATTATCCCTTCAATATCTGTCCTAAAACGAGTGTTCTTCCCATTAAATAAGGTTTGATAGTTGGTTAAACATTGAATTTCGCCAGTATTAAATTCAAGCTCATTGACCATATTTCTATTAAAATATGTGGCTACGGATAGTCCCAGTCTTTCTGCAGCCTGAGCCGTTTGAACAATAAGTTGATTTGATCCACACAGGTAAAAAACTCTATCTAAAGAACGATTAGTAATTGATTGCCCTTCTAAGAGTCCAATTACCGTTTTTCCGCCTCCAGTATTAAGAATTACAACAACATGCTTTTTTCCTTGATCTAATACATGATGTATTTCCTCAAGTGCTAAGTACTGCCCTCGCCAGAGGTCATTAACCTTTCCTTTTGGTAAGTTATCATATATTTTTATCGGGTGTTGTTCCCTAGGACCAGTTGTTTTGTTAAAAAATTGGCTAAAGTCAAAAGACATATCTCCACCCCGTTCTGTTACAATGTTTTTTATTTAATCCATTCTTCAGGAATGAGTTTATTATTGTCGCCGCGCCATTCACAAACTTCATTAACGTTATGAATGTCGCCCCAAATACTGCTGTCAGCATGTTCTAATACGATAATTTGGAATTTTGATTGAGATATTTTTAATGCTTCTGACATTGTTTCAAAGATTTTTTTGACTGCAATCCTATCCTCGTCATTTTCAAGCTTTGGATCTAATTCTTGTTCATTTTCTCTGGCTGCTATTTTTTTAGGAAAATAAACTTGGCTAGGTTGGTCATAAACAATAAATCCCGGTACTGGTGAATGACTTTGTTGATTGAAAAATAATTGGAATGCGAGTGTCACTGAGATGTGATAAGCAAGCCAATTCGAACCGCTGCCTATTTCCCAAAGGTAATCGTCACGCCCATCTTGTCCACTGACAACAACAGTTAAATTTTGATAATCAATCCGAATGGGATCATTTGGGCGTTCTGAATCTAGCAACGGCAAGAGTCTTATTGCATAGCCCCCAATTTTATTTATTGCTGAATTGACCCTTTGTATTACTGCACTTTCATTTACCTGTGCCCTTAAATTTGATAGTGTATTATTGATGGTTTCTATCTCATGAATTAATTCACTATCTGTACCTAATGATTTAAATGTTTCGTTTGCATATTGAACTTGGCCTATAAATCTGGAGATATTTTCAACAGTATATTTTTCATGCTCGGCAGAATTTCTTATTTGACTTTGCAATTTAATTCTTTTTTGTACAGCCGTAATCTGCTCAGATAGTATACTGATTTCTGATTTTACATTATCAAATTCGCGCTCGAATGCTGCTGGGATTTTATTTGTAAATCCCGTTTCATCTTCAAGTTTAATTAAATTGGTGTAAAATTTATCGATTTGTTCTTTTGGATGATTCTTAGTTCCGAATATTGGACAGGTTTCATTGTCTTCTGTCAGGCTTTTTAACCATTTAGATATATTTAAGCGTTCAACCTGAATGGTCAAAGATTCCCGATACCCGTCTAGACTATTCATCAATTGACGCATTTCTGTATAACGATTTTTTAAGGATGAGAGTTTTAGAGAGAGCTCGCTTTCTTCCTTTCTTAATGCGACAATTTCTTGAGAGGAAGCTTCAATATTTTTATTAAGAATGCTCGAATCCGATGCTCGTTTCTCCGATATTAATGTCAGCATCTCAATTTGTTCCTCAAACGAAAGGTCATTCAATGCATCCAATTTAATAAGGCCAAACTCTTGTGCTATAGCAAGCCAGCCATTTACTTCGGTTTTCCATTTCTCGGATACCTCTTTGAGCTTTAATAATTCTTTTTCTTTGCGCTTAAGTACTCTAGTTAGATTATTAATTTCTTGTCGTTTCGCAAGAATATCAGGGGTAACTGCACCAAGTATATATGGGAATATATTTATAAGCTTTGTTCTATGTTCTGTAGTATCCGCTTTATAAAACAATGTGTTTGCATTTGCTACAATATTCTGAGGTTGAAAGCAGAATGCCATTAAATCTCTAAAGGATGGTCTACCTAGGTAGTTGCTTGAATTCTCATCGTCGATGTCTAAGAAAGTTAAAGATGACAATTCATCTAAAAACTTTTTTACTGAATCTCTATTCGTATTTTTTATAGGGATATCAGGGATTTCTACTTCAATACCGGATGCGATGTACATATTATCAGTAGACTTCTGTAGCCCAGGTTCTTGTCTTGCTAGAAGCACTTGTTTTTGATTGACTTCAATGACTATTCCAAACCAACTACAAGCATTTCTGATTGTTTTAACAGGTATGTAACAAGAATCCGAGGCTAAGCAATAATCAATGATCGGAATAATTGCAGATTTCCCAGTTCGAGATGCACCAGTTATTATATTTACAGAATTAGTCTTAAACTCAATCTCCTTTGGTTTGAATTGAGGTTCTCTTGACCAGAGGATAAGTTTTTTTATTTGGAAATCCATTGTTAAAACCTCACTTTTAGTATTTGAGATATTTCATGAAGAGTCAGTTGGGAACACCAAAATCCCAACTTTTCTGAAGCTTTTCCAAGTTTAACTATAGATTTAGGTTCTTGTTTTCGTTCAGTTGTTGTAAAAGGAAAAGCCAGGGCTTCCTCATAATCTAATGCGATGAGGGAAGAGTAGAGAGCTATTTGGATCGACCGAAGTGATAGTTCTTTCATGTTTGATGCACTTATATGAATATTTGATACAAGATCATTTTTATGCACTTTTGTTGAAAGAAATTTATTAGCAAAGGTTCGTAGGCCCGAGGGCTTGTTAGTGGAAGACAACAATTCAGAGATATCTTCACGAAATATTACTGGTAAAACAATAAATAATAGAGGGAATGGGACTAAGGATTTATTGTTACTATAATAGCCTCTTACAAAGTTCCATATAATAAATGCACCGAATGCAGGATTCTGAACGTTTTGAATTTCCTTATTTAAGTTGGACACTTAATCCACTCCCTGGCATGAAAATATCTTTATAATTTGGATGCCAGCCAATTTCCACATCATCAGATAAGGCATGATAACATCCGGCAGTAAAAAAGTCTGGCACATAAAGATGATCAATATTAACTGGATCATTCTTACATTCAAGATACAATAGCTTCCCCAATTCTTCAGGTGAAAGGTTCAGATGCTTATTCTGAAGAGAGAGAATTTTTCTTTTAGTATCCCATTTTCTTACTAGTGTTTCTTGATAGCTTGTCAGATTTCCATCACTGATGTCCCCGCGCTTAGCCCAAATTGTTCGGTTAGTAGAGGCCCGGAGATAGTCATTTATCGCTTCGATTTTTTCCGTATAGTCGCATTCCACAACGTCTAATTGTTCTACATATCTTCTTAATGCATTCATCTCTTCCTGAACTTCTTGCGCGGTGGGTCTTGGAGCTAATTCTTTTAGACTTTGTTTTTGGTTATATTCACGTCTGATCGCAATAAGTTCTGTTCTGTATTCTTGATACGATATGCACATCGGTTGTTTATTTTCAACCAATTCCGATAATCTTTTATCAATCCATCCCAACATATACGTAAATAAAATGTCTCCTAAATCTTCTTCTAGCATAGCCCTTTCGCAGAATGTTTCGTAAAGAAGAGCTGTATGGTTTGTTTGTATAGTTTTCAAACAAAATTTTTGAATGATTTGACTTGCAAATAATTTATTCCCAGGTTTAAAAAAACTTCTTATATACAGTGCATACTCGTCAGAAAGTTCTTTTTCTTCCCCTGTATCTTTATAAAACTCTTGTTTTGCAGATTCCCAAGCTGCTTGTGCTTTCTCTAATGTATCTGCATCTTGAAAGGAGCTCGCAATTGATCCTTTTCTATCTGCTGTTACAAAAAGGATGAATTTTGTGTTGTGAACATCAAGTTCATGATTTGTTACAGATAACAACCAATTATAAAGAGTTTTCCATAGATCTTTCGCGCGATTCGAAATGGGATTGTTGTTTGAAAGAACACTTTTTAGCTGTATTGCATCTACAGTTCCATCGGATTTTTCAACAGCCACATCTTCAAGAACCTCTACACTTACTATATCGTTAGATGAACAACTCTGAAGTTCGTATAATGCGTGTCGTACTTGTAACGAATAGGCGTAGACTTTATCGGGAACATGTGTGTTAGCTAATTTAACTTCTTCTTTTGGTGTATCTCTTTTAGTTTTGCCCACTGACTTCAACTTCTGGTTCAAAGATAAAAGAGCTATCAGCAGCAAGGTTAGCTAGTTTAGTCATGTTAATATAATTCTGAAGTACCTTGCGTTTACGCATCAATATAATGGTAGCATTAAACTCTTGTATCCTCAACCAAACTCTTCATTCACTACCTATTACCTCCATCGCAGTTTTGGCGACTTTTTTGCATCCATTCTGGGAGTAGCGATCCATAAGCCATCGGCAACAGCAACTCGCAAGGTCCGATTTTGCATTAAAAATGAAATGAATAATAGAGGGACATGTTCCGTTCCTCTCAATGAACTTTGACAACCGAATACAATCTTATCCGGTACGTTCCCCGCATGGCCTAGAAGGATAGCCAAATTGCAGGCGCGCCACGACCATTTTGCCGGTTCTTGTTTTTGCATGTCTTGTAGCGGAACCGTCAGAAAGCGAGCGATTTTGCCCATGCAATCCATAAATGGTGGTTCCATTTAAGGCGAAGATCCATGCGGAGGGATAATGATACTTTCGTCCAGCCATAGCTCATCGCAATGGGGGCGGCTTGCAGCGATCCTGGAAGAGGTTTGAAGCCTATGAGGACGGCTAACCACTGTCCGCCGGATAGGGTTAATGGAAGAGAAGCAACCAAAACAGAGGCGGAAACAGAGATGCGCACAAGCGGTAATGTTTGTCGCGCATCTCTGTTTTTCAGCTTTGCTGGATTATTGGGAGGTTTTTATGAACCATAAACTCATCCGGTACAGCATGCAAATCGCTATGATAAAACAATTACTGGCATTATCTTTGATTACCGAAAACGAATTTCATTTGATAAAGAACAAAACGATGCGGGATTACGGCATCATTTCGGACCTTACTTCTTGATTCGCACATTTGTCGGTCCGCCCATCTCTTATTAAACTGATGGCAAGTAAATAAGAATGGAGGACAACACCATGGCTCTCGAAGTAGAAGTAATTAAAGCAAGTAGGAAAATATCCGATCGCAACGCCGGAAAGTTATCGGATGTCCTTCGCGTCGCCCCTTATGCCCGCGTAAGTACCGACACCGAGGAGCAATTGAGCAGCTACAAGTCGCAAGTCGCCTATTACACCGATCTCGTTAGCAAACGAAGCGACTGGGTGCTGGTTGATATTTATGCAGATGAAGCCATAACCGGTACTCAGGTAACGAAGCGCGAGGATTTCCAACGCATGATTAACGATTGTATGGATGGGAAAATTGATATGATCATCACGAAGTCTATCTCCAGATTTGCAAGAAATACGCTGGACACGTTGAAATACGTCCGAATGTTGAAGGAAAAGAACATCGCCGTACATTTTGAAGATGAGAATATCAATACGCTGACGATGGACGGCGAATTGCTGCTCGTCATTCTAAGCTCAGTAGCGCAGCAGGAAGTGGAGAACATCTCCGCCAACGTAAAAAAAGGGTTGAAGATGAAAATGAAGCGCGGTGAACTGGTGGGCTTCCAAAGTTGTCTGGGCTATGATTACGATGTGAATACGAAACAGATCACCGTTAATCAAGAAGAAGCCGAAATCGTCCGCTATATTTTTGAACGATATACATCGGGGATCGGCGCTTACGTAATTGCTAAGGAACTGACTGAGGCGGGACATAAGACCAAATACGGAAGAGTCGAATGGCAGGACACAACCGTTCTTGGTATCATAAAGAATGAGAAGTACAAAGGCGATTTGCTGCAAGGAAAGACATTTACCGTCGATCCCATTTCCAAGAGAAGATTGGACAATTACGGCGAGGAAGATCAGTTTTATGTCAAAAATCATCATGAGCCGATTGTCAGCGAGGAAGTATTTGAGAAGGCGCAGGATATATTGCATCGAAGAGGTGAAAATCGCCGCCGCGGCGCAATAGGCAAGCGGGACAAGTACAGCAGAAAATTTGCTTTCAGCAGCAAGTTGGAATGTGCTTTCTGCGGAAGCAATCTCTCGCGACGGAACTGGCACAGCGGCACTCCACAAGAAGGTGATTTGGCAGTGCGTGACAGCCACGAAAAAGGGGAAGAAATACTGCTCTCACAGTAAAGCCTTGGAGGAAAAGCTGATCGAAGGTGCTTTTGTCGAATCATACAAAATGGTGTGCCGCAATAATTCGGACGTGCTAGACGAGCTTATGAAAAGAATGGAATCGGTGTTTAGCGACCAGAATCATCAAAAGCGATTGAACAAAATTATCAGCGACATTCAGGCCATGGAGCAAAAACGTTGCAGACTGATTGATTTGTGCCTGGATGAGAAAATAGATAGGGCTACCTACGAACAGAAGTATGTGGAACTCGATACTTCGCTCACTAAACTGCTCGAAGAAAAGGAACAACTGGAGCAATCCGCACAAGATGAAATTGATTTGGGAAAGCGGCTTGAGCATTTCCGCAAAGTGCTTCAAACAAATGAGGTTCTGACCGCATTCGACCGAAACGTATTCGAAAGCATCGTTGATAAAGTGATTATTGGGGAGAACTCCAATCAGGAAAGTCCCGAGCCGTACAGACTGACCTTCGTCTATAAGACCGGCTTTCATAACAGCATCCAAAGCAAGATGCATAAGCAAAAAAAGTCCTTGCGAAGTGAAAGGGGGAGAGTGCCTTCCTATTCCGAGAACAACACATGTTGAAGCAGTGATAATGATGACGTATTGTGGTAAAGAGAAGAAATAGATGGGCTGTACCACAATATGTAGTGGCTTTTGGGTGAAAAATGAGCAAAAAATGGGGCTGAAAAATGCGATTTTTGTGCTTGAAAATTTGATCTTCTGCATTGACATCCCGACCATCGGGGCGGTCAACGGGCCGGGAACGCACTGTGAACTCGCAACTCTCTGTGATATTACCATTTGTACAGAAGACGCGGACTTTTTTGATCCGCATTATCTGGGAGGCACACCTCCCGGAGATGGAATGTTGCTTACGCTGCAGAACATGATCGGTTTCAAGAAAGCAGCATACTACGCATACACCGGCAAGAGTATCAATGGTCAAACCGCATTGGACCTGGGCATCGTTAGTGAAGTTCTGCCCCGCGAAAAGCTACTTCCCCGCGCATGGGAGCTTGCGGAGATGATCATGCAGGCGCCGCGTTCAACGAGACATCTGTCCCATTCCATTATATCCCGTCCATGGAAACAAGCTCTGGTCAGTGATCAAGGGTTCCAGCTTGCCCACCAAATGTATGACATGGCCATTGATGAAGAAGGAGCTCTGGAGCGGCTGAAAAAAATGCAAGGACGTCTAATGGGCAAAGAGGTGTAATCGCAGTCCATTGGCGGCGTTGAAAGTGAAGGAATAATGGCAGAGGGGCTGTACTTGTCTTTAACGATAATGCTAAAGACCAAACAGCCTCTTTGCTATATTCCCTTTAAGAAAGAATGACATTTTATGCTAAAGAGGGATCGGAATGTCCGAGAGATGTATGGTGGGACCTACAAGATTCGAAGAATACTCGGAGAAGTACAAAGACTTGTTCTTAATGACCCGCAGCGGTGCTAAATGCGGCTGCCAGGCGGAGGTAGGCACGGCTTGCTATGGCATCGGCTGCGCTGGCTGAACTGTCTGGTATGGAGATTGACCAGATTGAGTATGCAGCGGAGGTAGCGTTGGAGCACCATTTGGGGTTGACCTGTGATCCTATTAACGGACTTGTTCAGATCCCTTGCATCGAGCGGAACGCCGTGGCTGCCATGCGGGCGATCAATGCGCTGAGCCTGGCAAATTTCTTGTCAAATACCCGTAAAATATCTTTTGATCTGGTTGTACAGACCATGTATGAAACAGGCTTGGACATGAGTAGCCGTTACCGTGAAACTGCAGAAGGCGGGCTCGCTAAGCTCTATAAAATAAAGGTTTAAGCCAGTTCTAGTATATGATCATAGTTATTGCCATTAATATAAAAGCTGTGAGACATTTTTCTAAGTTGTGAATTATGGATGAATCAAACATACGGAATCCTTTTTTTGTTGGAAAGGCCGCCTTGTTGTTACGCGCACACATATCTTTGGTATAATGAAAGAGAAATTCGGAAAAGAAGATAAAATTGAACAAATGGAACAATTTTGGTATATTGAGGTAGAGTCGTTTTATTTTTAAACACAGTTTTTTCTGTGAAACGAAGAGTTTATGTTTGTGCCGGTGACGCCGGGATCGGGACGTTTCGGGCGGAAAGGCAGGTTCATCCTTGGCTACAAATCGTAAAGAAGAGATTGTAAAATTGCTCAGACAAAACGGGAATGCGAAAGTGGCGGATTTGAGCAAGCTATTTGGCGTTACGGAAGAAACGATCCGGCGGGATTTGGACCGGCTGGAGGCGGATGGCGTCATTTTGCGGACGCACGGCGGAGCGGTGCTCGTGCCGAAAGAGAAAGGGTTCGAACCGCCGGTATTGCAGAGGGAATCGATTCATTTGGAACAAAAAGAAGCGATCGGCAAATACGCCGCTTCCCTTGTCGAAGAAGGGGAAATCATCGCTCTGGATGCCAGTACGACGTGTCTACAGCTCGTTAAGCATTTGCCGAACAGGCCGCTGACGGTGTTGACCTATTCGCTGGCCGTTGTCAACGAGCTGATCAAGAAAAAAGAGATTGCCGTCATTTTGATCGGCGGCAACTTCGACAGCGATTCGATGGCGATCACCGGCATGTCGGCGGAAAATATGGTAGAAGCGTATCATGTGGACAAATTTTTCTTTTCCTGCCAAGGGTTCGACGACCAGCGCGGCGTGAGCGAACCCTACGAGTCGCACGCCAGGTTGAAAGAGAAAATATTGAACATCTCGGACCAACATATTTTGGTGGCGGACAGCAGCAAATTTGGAAAAAAATCATTGATCCGCCTGCTTGGCCTTGAAGAAGTGGATTTGTTGATTACGGACACAAAAATGGCGAACGCTGATGTACAATTGTTGCAAAACAAAGGAATAAACATCGTAACAACGTCTTAAACACTCCTTGGAATCGCTGAAAAATAGACGTAAGTGACCGGGTGCTAGCATTGCATTCGGTCTTTTTTTGTTTGAATCAAAAAAATAAATGTTGAAAACAAAGATTATTATAGTGTAAAATGCAGATATGAACGCGTTTTCAATGTGGTTCAAATAAAAAAACAGAGAGAACCTCTTTTGGATCAAGAAGAGGTCAGTAAGGGAGTGGGAGAAATGGCTTTCATCGGGCCGTCCCTCATGTGCGCCAACTTCGGCAAACTGCAGGAAAATATCGAGCAGTTGGAACTTGGGGGAGTGGATTATTATCATTTCGACATCATGGACGGGAATTTCGTTCCGAACTTTACGATGGGGCCGGACATGGTGAAATCGTTGCGCGGACTCACGAAGAAACCGTTCGACGTTCACATGATGGTGGAAGCACCGGAGAGATACATCGAATTGTTTGCGAGTGCGGGTGCCGACATGATCTCGATTCACGCAGAGACGAAGACTCATCTCCAACGGGGGCTGCAGCAAATTCGCAATCTCGGGCTCAAGGCTGGCGTGGCGCTCAATCCAGCGACGCCGCTCGCGGTGTTGGAATACGTTCTGGACGTGACGGACTATGTCTGTCTCATGACGGTGAATCCGGGATTTGCCGGCCAAAAGTTTATTCCGAGCATGTACGAAAAAATATCCGACCTTAAAACGTTGATCGACCGCCGGAAAGTCGACGTAAAAATTCAAGTCGATGGAAATATTAGTTACGATACCATTCCGAAAGTGTTGGAGCGCGGGGCGGATATGCTCGTGTGCGGCACATCCAGTTTGTTCTGTGGCAATGACTTAGAGAAAAACACGATTGCGTTGAAACAATTTATTGCGGGAGAACAAAAACGGCTCAATATGAAGCTACCCGGATAAAAAAAGGGGATAATTCGATGATTACAGTGGTCGGCAGCATCAATATGGATGTCGTTACGGTAGTTGATAAATACCCATTCTATGGCGAAACGAAAATCGGTAAATCGGTCGAGATGTTGCCGGGCGGCAAAGGTGCGAACCAAGCTGCCACATGCGGCAAGCTGGGAGCGAGTGTAGCGTTGATCGGCTGTGTCGGAAACGATCAGGCCGGCGACCTGCTCGTACAGTCGTTAAAGGATAACAATGTCAGCGACGCCCTGCTCGCCAGGACGGATGAAGCTTCGACGGGCACGGTTATCGTGACGATTGACGAGACAGCGGAGAACACGATGATCGTCATCAAAGGCGCGAACGAGCGGCTGACGAAGGCTCACATCGACGCATGCGAAGAACGGATTAAAGAGAGCAGCGTGCTGCTCGTGCAAATGGAGGTGCCGCATGACGTCGTTCTGTACGCGATGGAGACCGCGAAAAAGCATGGCGTTTATATCATCCTGGATCCCGCGCCAGCGGAGGGTTTAACGCTTGACATGGTGAAACATGCGGATCTTATAACGCCGAACAGGCAAGAGACGAGACATTTGACCGGCATCGACGTCACCGACGAGGCGTCGGCGAACGAAGCGGCGAAAAGGTTCGAACAAGCAGGCGTCAAGAGCAGCATCATTAAAATGGCGGAACAAGGTTCCGTACTATACACGGAAGGGCAAGCCTTCAGGATCGAAGGTATTCCGGTCGATGCGGTCAGCACGGTGGGAGCGGGCGATTCGTTTGCCGGCGCTTTGGCCGCTGCATTGGACGACGGCGCGACACTTCCGGAAGCGGCGCGGTTCGCGACCGCGGTGAGCGCGTTGAAAGTGACGCGGCTCGGGGCGCAAAAAGGCCTGCCGACGCGGACCGAATTGGAAGCGTTTTGCCGAGAACACGGGATTCCCGTTGATGTGCGGAAAAACGAGGGAGGTGTATCGTAATGGAATATTTGCTGGAAATGCGCGGTGTAAGCAAGACGTATCCCGGGGTCAAAGCGCTGGACAACGTACAGCTGGCCATTAAGCCCGGCGAGGTGCACGCCTTGATCGGCGAAAACGGAGCGGGCAAGTCGACGCTAATGAAAATATTGGTTGGAGCCGAGCGACCGGACAACGGAGCGGACATCGTGTTCGAAGGGGAAAAAGTGCAATTCCAAAAGCCGATCGATGCGACGCTTCGCGGTATAGCGATGATTTATCAGGATTTGAGTTTATTTCCGAACCTATCGATCGCCGAAAACATCTGTATCGGTCGTGAAAGCGCCAGTAAAGCATTGTCACGGGTGCCTTGGAGCCGCATGAAAATACTTGCGGAGCAGGCGCTCGCTGAGCTCGGACTTGAGGTTGACGTGTCCATGCCGCTGGAAAAACTGAGCATTGCGAAACAGCAATTGGTGGCGATCGCACGATCCCTCATCTTCGACTCGAAGCTGATCATCATGGACGAGCCGACTTCATCGCTCTCATCGGGCGAGGTAGAACAATTATATAAAATCATCGAAAATTTACGCGCGAAAGGCATCGCCATCATTTATATCAGCCATAAATTGAAAGAGTTGTTCAGAGTTGCACATCGGTTCACTGTCCTGCGCGACGGCAAATTCGTTGGCAGTTACGACAAAGAAGAACTGGATGAGGACAAATTGATCGGATTGATGGTCGGCCGGAAAATCGAGATGGTAGAACGGCTGGACGTGTCACAAGCGGGCGCGGAAGTGCTTCGCGTCGAAGGGCTGTCGAAGCGCGGCAACTTCAAAGACATTTCGTTTACGCTGCGCGAAGGTGAAATCGTCGGCATTACGGGTCTCGTCGGTTCGGGGCGGACGGAGCTCGCTCAGGCGTTATTCGGGCTGAACAAGCCGGACTCCGGCGTCGTTTACATCTCGGGCAAGAAAGTCGACATTAAATCGTCGGGCGACGCGGTGAAGCACAAGATGGCTTATATCCCCGAAAGCCGGCAAACGCAAGGGCTGTTTTTGCGCCAATCGATGATCGACAATATTTCGGTGACGGTGTTGGGCCAGATGAAAAATAAGCTCGGCCTCCTCGATCGGGCGAAAGAAGAGCGGCTTGCGAGCGATTTCGTTAAAATTCTCGACATTCGTCCGCCGATGCCGGAGATGAACGCCGGGCAATTGTCGGGGGGCAACCAGCAGAAGATCGTCATCGCCAAATGGTTGACAACCGAACCGAAAATATTGATTATCGACGAACCAACCAACGGCATCGATATCGGTGCGAAGACGGAAATTCACCGGTTGCTGCGGCGGTTGCTCAACAAAGGCATGGGCATCATCGTCATTTCCAGCGAACTGCCGGAAGTGCTCGCGGTAAGCGACCGCATCCTCGTCATGCGGCAAGGACGCCTATCCGGTGAGCTCGACATCAAAGAAGCGACGCAAGAGAAAATTATGAATCTGGCGGTCCTGGGCTCGCATCACCAACAAACCCAAAACGCTTAGGATTGTAAGAATAAGGGGCAGGTGGAAGAAGTGAAAGCGTTATTTCGTTCCAAAGAGACGGGGATTCTCGCGGTTCTGCTGTTTTTATGCGTCGTGCTTAGCGTCATGAATCCCGTCTTTTTAACGGGCGGCAATCTTCATGATATTTTAAAAGCGAACGTCGTACTTGCCATTTTGGCAATGGGAATGACGCTGGTAATTATTACGGGCGGGATCGACGTGTCGGTGGCCGCCGTCACGAGTGCATCCATCGTCATTACAGGGCATTTGATGGCCAAGCTGCCGGACTCGCCGTTGTCCGTAATCATCGCGTTTGCGGTTTCAATTTTGTGCGGCATCGTGTTTGGACTCATCAATGGCTTACTCATTTCGAGGGTGAAAATTCCGCCGATCGTTGCCACGCTCGGCATGATGAGCATTATCAATGGCAGTATTTTGTATTTCACCAACGGCATGTACATGAACAGCAGCAACTTCCCGGCAGTTTTCATCCGGTTCGCTGATCTAAAAATCGCCGGCATTTCGATATTGGTTTATTTGATGCTGATCATCACTGTTTTGACCTGGTATGTCATGAAGCATACCAAAATCGGCCGTTCCGTATTCGCGATTGGGGGCAACCCGGTGTCCGCGGTGCGCGCCGGCATAAGCTTGGAGCGGACGCAGATGTTCGTATATGGCTACGTAGGTTTTATGGCGGGCGTCGCGGCGATGGCGCAGACGATGTATACGAAGTCGGTCGACCCAAACGGTATGCTCGGTTTCGAAATGACCGTCATTTCCGCAGTCGTGATCGGCGGTGCGAACATTCTCGGCGGCAGCGGTTCCGCGTGGGGGACGTTTCTCGGCGTGTTGCTGCTCGGCGTCATGCAAAACGGTCTCATTCTGACGCACATCGATACGTACTGGCAAAAAATCGTCGTCGGTATCGTCATCTTGACGGCTGTCAGCTATGATGTCATTCAGCGCAAACGCGCCGAGTCGAAACTGATGAAAGTCGAAGTACAGGAGTAGGGAGGAGCGGCGAATGAAATTCAAATTTTCCAAAGAATCGATACTCGGTGTCATTTTACTCGGAATGTTCATTCTTATGGCGGTTGTTGCACCGGGATTTTTGGACCCGTACAACTTGAGCAACATGATGTTCCAATTGCCTGAGCTTGGCATATTGGCGCTCGGCATGATGGTTGTCATTGTGACTTCCGGCATCGATTTATCGATCACATACACCGCCGCCTTCGCCGGTGTTATGTCCGCACTTGGCTTGGCTTCCGGCATGCCAACGGCGCTGGCGGTTGCCATCGGCGTCGCGATCGCGCTATTGTGCGGATTGCTTAACGGATTTTTCGTCTCAGTCATCGGCATCTCGCCGATTTTGGTCACGCTCGGAAGCATGGTACTGTTCGAAGGCGTTATTTTGACGATTACGAAGGGCAACGCCATCTCCGGTTTTCCGGAATCTTTCAGCTTGCTCGGCAACCTGTCGGTTGGCCCGATTCCGCTGCCAGTCATCATTTTTGCGGTGATTGCGGTAATCACGTCGGTGATGCTCAACCGGACACCGTGGGGGCGCAGCGTATATAAAGTGGGCATCAATCCGATCGCCGTCCAATTTTCCGGCATTAATGTCAAGAAAGTGTTAATGGGCGTCTATTTGTTCTCGGCATTTATGGCGGCGATCGCCGGGCTGATTATGATCTCGCGCTACAATTCGGCGAAGGTCGACCTGGGTTCCTCGTATTTGCTGCTTACCATCTCTGCTTCGGTACTCGGCGGAACGGAAATTTCGGGCGGTTACGGAAAAGTGGTCGGCACAGTGTTCGCAGTTGCTATTTTCCAGGTGATGTCCAACGGGCTAAACTTGCTTGGAGTGCCGCGGACGATCGTCGACATACTGATGGGCATCATTTTGATCGCCGTGCTGACGCTGAATTATTTCTCGGCCAAGCAGGTAAGCAAAAAAGCTTTAAAACAAGCGTTGAGCTCGAAGGCATCGGCTTAAATTGATCCTGTCCATCTCTCGAAGGGCATGAATCATAAATTCATTCTTATAAGAAAAGGAAGGGGCAATTAGAGATGAAGAAGTTTTCCAGTGTTATTGCGACAGTATTGGCAAGCATGCTCGTGCTGTCGGCCTGCGGCACGAATTCGGCGACGTCTGGCGGCGGACAAGAGGAGAAGGGCGGGGAGATCAAAATCGCGGTCGTGCCGAAAGTGATCGGCATCCCGTACTTTAACGCATCGGAGACCGGCGCGAAAAAAGCGGGCGAAGATCTTGGCGTCAAAGTGATATACACGGGCCCGACCCAAGCGGATGCGGCACAGCAAGTCAAAATCATTGAAGACTTGATTTCGCAAAAAGTCGACGTCATCGCGGTGGCGCCGAACGACCCGGCATCGCTCACGCCGGTGCTCAAGCGCGCAAAAGAACAAGGCATCAAAGTGATGGACTGGGATACGCCTGCGGATCAATCGGTCGTCGATTTGTCCGTTCATCAAATTGACGACGAAATCTTCGGACGCACGGTAACGGATAAATTGGTCGAAAAAATGGGCACCGATTCCGGCGAAATCGCAATCTTGACCGGCGGCATGTCGGCGGCGAACCTCAATACGTGGATCGACTGGGCGAAAAAGCAAGCGGAAGAAAAATACCCGAATTTGAAGCTCGTCAATGATAAAATCGCGACCGACGAAAAGCAGCAAGTCGCTTACCAAAAAACGCTCGACCTGTTAAAAGCATATCCGAATTTGAAGGGAATTATGGCGTTCTCGACGGTCGCTCCGCTCGGCGCGGCGCAAGCGATTCAAGAGAAAGGCCTGCAAGGCCAAGTGGCGCTCGTCGGCGCGTCTCTGCCGACCGACTCGAAGCCGTACATCTTGGACGGTTCGATGTCTTCCGCGCTGCTCTGGAACCCGGAAAGCCTCGGCTATTTGACGGTTTCCTTAGCGAAAGACTTGGTTAGCGGCAAGCTTCCGACCGATGGGCAAGAGGTGCCGGGCGTAAGCAAAATTCAAGTGAAATCGGACAACAAAACGGTCATCATGGGTCCGCCGACCGAATTTACGAAAGAAAACGTCGAACAATTTAATTTCTAATGAAGCAAGCCGGAAGCGGATCGCCTTACATTTGGCGGTCCGCTTTTAAGGGAATAAGGAATGGAGTGAGATGCGCATGTTCGAGCTGCTGGATCCGCGTGTCGATGTGATCTTCAAGCGAATTTTTGGAAGTGAGCGTAATAAGGATGTGTTGCTGGCTTTTTTGAACAGCACGTTTCGCGAGGCAGGCGAATCGCCGCTAACCGAGATTGTACTGCTCAACCCTTACACTGAGCCAGACAGTCCGAATGATAAGCAGTCGATTATGGACATCAAGGCCAAGACAGCCAAGGGCTAACTTTTGAATATCGAAATGCAATTGTTCAACCCGTATCAATATGGAAAAACGTACACTGCTCCTAGATGATATTGAGATTCACATCATCGAGCTGACCAAGCTGAATGAGCATGCAGCAGAGCTTGAAGAAGGCGGTCTGGTGAACTGGCTGCTGTTTTTAAAGGGTGTAGATAAATCAAATTGGGAGGTGCTGACGATGAAGGAGCCGATGCTGAAAAAAGCGATGGATACGCTGGAGTTTCTGAGCCAGGATCGGGCAGCGCGCATGGCTTATGACGCCCGAATGAAGGCGCTGAGCGATGAGAAATCCCGAATTGAGGGAGCCAAGACGGAAACAAGCAAAGAAATTGCCATCAGACTTCTGAACAAAGGGGTAGATCTGCAAACTGTTTCGGAAGCAACGGGGTTGTCTATGGAAGAAGTCAAAGTGCTGAGACAGTAAGCAAAAATGTACTCCCTACATCACCATCCAAAGCTAAAACTCGACGACAGCCGCAGGGCTGTCTTTTCTTTTGCCAAATATAATTTATCCGGGTACTTGTTGACCAGTTTATGAACAAGGTTGAATTCGGCATGCCCGAATAATCCCGGCTCATAGTTTGAGGTGTTTTCCGCTTCCTCGATGATCGCATTTTCACGAATCATAAACTTTAAGTCGGTATAAGTCGATTAAATAATTAGGGCTTATATACATAAATTTCTATATTAGAACATACCTAGCAGTGAACTTAAGCCGAGGCGTAGAAGCCGTATCTAAAAATAGAATTCATTACAGGAGGTAAGCTATGAATAAGAGAATAGGCATTAGATTTTTAGTTGTAATTATGATGATTTATGTATTTGCTTTTAATCTGGGTGGGAAAACTGTAAAGGCAAATTCCGTATATTATGTTTCTACAACGGGGAATGACATTACTGGAACCGGTACACTATCAAATCCATGGAAAACCATACAAAAGGCAGCAGATACCATGAAAGCCGGAGATACCTGCATCATACGAGGTGGTACATACCGGGAAACAGTAACACTTCATACTTCCGGAACTTCTGCAAATCCCATAAACTTTAAGGCTTATACAGGAGAGAACGTAACGGTATCCGGTGCCGATCCGGTTACTGGCTGGGAAAATTACTCCGGATCCATCTATTATGCGGAAATGACGGGTTCCCTTGGAACAAAAAATCAGATATTTGTTAATAAGCAAATGCAATTTGAAGCCAGATGGCCCAATTCACCAACACTTGATCCCTTAAATTCAACATATGCAACCGTTGATTCCGGCTCCACTACAACCATCAAGGATGGGGACTTAACTCAGGCACCTGGATACTGGGTTGGCAAAACGGTTTGGAGTGTTCCGGGAACAGGCTATAAATCTTATAAAAGTACCATTACCGGCTCAAGGGACGGCTCCATTACCTTTGATCAAATGGCTGCTGCAGCGACAGGCGGTAACAGCTATTATATTACTGGTAATCTTGAAGATCTTGACAGTGCGGGAGAATGGTATTATGACAGCATTACTGGCAGACTTTATTTATGGGCCCCTGGTGGAGTTGATCCGAATACTTTGACAGTAGAAGCAAAGAAGCGGACTTATGCATTTGATTTAAGTTCCCGCTCTTACATAAATATTACCGGAATTAATATCTTTGCCTCCAGCATTAAAATGTCTAATTCTAATTACTGTAAAGTTTCTAATATGATTGCGGAATATGTCAGTCATGATTCGGATGTTACCAGACAATACAGTACAGGGATATTTATGTCCGGTACCAATAATGAGCTTAGAGACAGTACTTTGACCTACAGTTCCGGTAATCTGGTGAGTATAGAGGGAACAGGAAATAAAGTAATTAATAATCTTATTCATGAAGCCAATTATTCGGCAGCGGATATTCCGGCAATCTATCTATTGGGGGCAAACCATCTAATCAGTCATAATACGGTATATAACGCTGGGCGTCACCTGATATTTATGCCTACCCAAAACAGCCGGATACAATATAATAATCTGTACAATGCAGGAAAGCTGACAAAAGACTGCGGAATACTCTATGAATTTGCCTGGGATGGGCAAGGGACGGTAATTCATCATAATTACATCCATGATAATCTGGCAAAGAATTATTCCGGCACGGGTATCTATCTGGATAACGGTAGCAAGGGCTATATTGTGCATCATAATGTTGTATGGGGAAACTATACAGGGATAAGATTGAATACACCCAGTAATTTTAACCTGATATATAACAATACCACCTACAGTAACGGAAATGTAGGATATTGGGGAAGTAATTTTCAGTCAGATATGTACGGCGACAGAATTTTCAACAATATCTTTACTACAGCCTTTACACTGCCTGGTACTCATATAGAGGGAAATAATATTACCTCAGAAACCAATCCGTTATTTGTGAATCCCACAGCATATGATTTCAGGCTGCAGTCCACTTCTCCAGCTATTAATGCAGGGGTTGTAATATCCGGAATCACGAATGATTATGTTGGTGCGGCCCCGGATATTGGAGCATATGAGTTCGGTGGAACTGACTGGACGGCCGGGCATGATTTTTCTTCACCTCCGGACCCGGTTTTTGAGAGTGTCAGCTTACTTTATGTTAATAACGTAAGGCAATCTGATTTCGAGAAAGGGATAATCTCACCATGGGCAGCAACATATTCAGATACTGCTGTAAGCGTACCGGTACCAAGAAGCGGCTCTAAGAGTGTTAGATTGGGACCCGGAGAAGATGGTATCGAGCAGGTACTTACAGGGCTAAGTCCTAATACCAGCTATGTGTGTACCGCTTGGGTGAAGGCAGACATAGGTGAGCAGATTCAGATTGGCGTTAATGGCTTTGGAGGAACGGATGCATCGGCAACATCTGACAGTACATCCTGGACAATGGTAAACATTCCTTTTACAACCGGAGCAGGCGCTACCAGGGCAACAGTGTATGCTTACAAGAAGCCTGGCACAGCATATGTTTATGTGGATGATTTTGGGGTAGTTGAGCAATAAATTTTTTGGGGCAGATGGATCAGGAGGGATGCTTTCGCAGCGGTACAGCCCCTTATGGCTATCGCCTTGAAATATCTGTAGGTTTTTTGGTGTTAATAATGATAGACTTATCTTGATATTAGAAGCAACACAATTTGAGCTGCAGAAACAACCGTCTCAAGATTGGAGGGTAATCATGGGGAATACGGATAAGTTTGAGATGATAGCTAATATATATGACACCTCTGAAAGAATTCAAATCGCAAAGGTATCATCAAATGCCATTCGTGAATATTTAGTTGATACTAAAAGTAAGAATGCTATTGATTTTGGGTGTGGAACTGGTCTTGTTGGAATGAACTTGCTTAACGATTTTAATGCTATGCTATTTCTGGATACATCTCAAAACATGATTAGTCAAATTAAGCAAAAAATTTCTAGTGCTAATATACAGAATGCAGCTACATTATGCTTTGACTTTGAAAAAGACAGTCTTTCGGATTTACATGCTGACTATATTTTTATGGCTCAGGTTTTACTCCATATTCATGATGTTGAGTTAGTTTTATCAAGATTATATGAGGTTTTAAATGAAAGCGGACATTTACTAATCGTAGATTTTAATAAAAATGAAAAAATAGTTTCTGATATGGTCCATAACGGGTTTGATCAGGCAGAGTTAACTGACATGATGACAAAAATCGGATACAGGGATATTCAATCTAAAACTTTCTATACCGGAAGTAAAATATTCATGGGTTATGATGCATCTTTGTTTATCCTTGATTCTCGGAAATAGAGTATTCGCCAAGGCCCCATCAGGCCTGAGCGGATGTGAAAAAGCTAAACAATCGGCCTATCCATTTGTCTCCAGCCAGTCGGCGCATCTTATACCACTTAATGCTATGACGCCGGATGATCGGCATTCCTTTGTGTCATTTTGTTCCTGATCATCGTCGGAATCGCCCTGGCTTTTGCAAAAGAAAAAGCCTTGTACACATCTTGGCAAAAACTGTGTTGTCTTAATCCAAAGACGATGCAGTTTTTTTATTAAGTTTGAACTGAGTTCACAAAATAGTAATAACTTTTGACTTTATATTGCTTTTTATTACAAAATCAAACATAAAAGTAATTTGAACACATAATCTTAGAGGTATATTATAGTAAAGAGTATTAACCACAAACTGGAAGAAAGTTTAACTTTTGAAACGAATGCGGGTGAAAAAATTGAGTTTATCGAATTTCGAATTTTCATTCTCTAAACCTAAGCAAGGCCTGTTTAAGATGGGCGATAACGATTTTAAGATTGTTACGGAGTACGGGAAAGAAAGGAAAGTAAATTTTAATGAGCTCTTGGTATATTTGTTTTCGGAAGGAATGAATAATTCTTTGGAGGTAAGTGACAACATCCGGAGATATGATGCCGTCTTCGATATGTCCATCCATGAAATTAACGATCTATTGAATCAACTGGTTGAAGAACAATTTCTGAAGTTTGAACCGAGGAAAAAAGAGTTGCACAAACATTATTCTTATAATCCCGTGAAGATATTGAATTACGCCAGATCCGTTTCTGCCGCGAAAAAAACTAACGAATTTATTTCTTTAGGGAAATTAGAGTTGGCCGTTACCCATAAATGCCCGTTTAATTGTACATATTGCAGCAAGAAAGAATATAACCCCTCAGAACAGTTATCTTTAGAGGAAAAGAAAAAAGTAATTTACGAAGCTTATGAGTTGGGAGCACAAACGATCGCTTTAACAGGCGGGGAACCTTTGCATGATGAAGTTGCGGAGGAAACTTTTGAACTAATTGGTTACGCATCTGACTTAGGTTACAAAAGAAAAGTATTGTTGACAAGCGGGTACCATATCGACAAATATTTTCAATCCATAGTTAATTCGCATCTGGATGAAGTTCAGGTCTCCTACAATATGAGTTGTAAGTTTTACGAAGATAGAGTCCGGAACCAATATATTGAAAAGAATATTAAACAAATAAGCGGATTAATGGATTACGGTATCCGTTTGGGCATATGCAGCGTTTTGACAAATGAAAGTATTGGTTTCATCGATGAGATAATTAAATTCTGTTTAGAGAATAAACTATATAGTGTTTACTTCTATCCGGTGATGCCGGTTGGGGATGCCAAGAATATATGGAATGAGATCAAATTGGATGTGTCGGACTTGAAAAATGCACTGGCATTAATCAAAGAAAGGAGGGAGGAGCTCAAACAAAGGCTGTATATTTCCGCGCCGCAGTCGTTTTTGCAGGATGAGAAACCGCTGCAAATTTGCGAGGGCGGAATGTATATGCTCTACGTTACCGAAAGCGGCGATACGGCTGCTTGTGCTTGTTCCGCTGCTTCGGGTTTCAATGTCCGCGATTATTCCTTGTCTTGGATCTGGAAGGAATCCAGATATTTTGACGGATACAGAATTGTTAAATCAGTAAACAGCTTATGCCAGAATTGCGATGATTACTCTCTTTGTATAAATAGTTGCGTTTGCAGAGAGAGCTTGGCCGTGCGGAATTTTAAATTTAGCTCCGGAAAATGTGCACTCATTACGGGAAATTTAAAAATCAACGAAATAGGATCGGTGATGGAATGAAGACAGGACTTTTTATACGCAAATATGATGAAGTTGAATGGGAAAAGATGAACAAAAACAAGTGCGTTTTTCTTGGAAGCGAGGGATGCATTTACAAACTACCGCATAAAAATGAAATTGTTGATCTGAAAAATAAGATTAAAGATATGGAAATCCATATCATTACTCCTCTTGTGTCACAAATGAACTTGCAATTGGCCAAGGATGCGATAGATGACTTGATTTCCGCGAACGCCATAGATTCAATAACTTTTAATGATTACGGCGTGCTTTATTACGTTGCGAACAAGTATAAATACTCAAATATAAAGTTTTACCTCGGGAGGTTATTGACCAAATCGTTCTCCGATTGTCCTTGGTCGGATCATCTGAACAGAAATGAGGAAGATTTCGTCAAAAAATACATGAATGGTTTCGCGCTGAATGACCCCAGGAAAATTAAAATGTTTAAGGACATGGGGATCGAAGGAGCTCATCTTAGTGCAAACCATAAAAATGCGGAGGGATTAAAAGAAATTGCGCAAAACGGATTCGATATCATAGTCCATTTAAATACGATCATCGGATCTTCCAGCAGAATTTGCAGTCAAGCCCAGTATCATAGTTTGAGCTATCCGGCATGCAAGGATAAATGCGAGAAACCGGCCGTACTTAGATTGTCCAAAGTATGGAGTCTAAAAGAGGACGGATATATTGAGCCAAGCAAGGAAGTAAAAAGGATGGTTCCCGATTATTATGTTGCCGGAAATATAACCTACTACCGAAATCCCGATCAAGAGCTATTACTGGATATGTCCCATTTAATCACGTACGGTGTTGAGGATAGTCATTTTGGGGCTTATGTTTATGCTTGACTTTGTGAAAATTATAACAATTACGTTTTTTCGGTTAGGAGAGATTATTTTATGAAGGTAAAAGCTCCTGTGATTTCATTTGATTCGGCCAAGAAAATGCTGGAGGCAGGCGCGGGCGAGATTTATCTTGGGGCCTCTAATGGGGCATTTAAAAATATTGCTTACAGTGCACGAGGGAATTCCAACGTCCATAACTCCCGGATTACGATTGACGAAACCGAATTAAAAAAGACCGTCGATTTGGCTCATCGGCATAATGCGAGTGTCAGCTTTCTTGCAAACCTTCCGCAATTCAGTTTGCCAAGTGAGGAGAGAAGCAAAATCGAACAAAATTTTATCGAATATATCCAAACCGGAATACAATGCGGCATTGACAATGTGGTTGTTGCGGATATCGGCCAGTATTTATTGATAAGGGAGCATAATATCGACATTCCATGCTTTGCAAGTGTTTATTTGGCTACGATAAATGCGGAGCAGGTGAAATTTTTTAAAGAGCTTGGGTTTAGAAGAGTCACGCTCGAATATCAAATGCTGACCCGGGAGATCAGGGAAATTTGTCAAGTCGAAGGTATAGATATAGAAGTTTTCGCGAACTTCGGGGGAACATTCCTAAACGGAAGATGCAGTCTATACCATAATATGGGCGAAGAGCTTGATTTCGGCTTTCCGTGTAAATCCAAATATGATGTCATCACCGAAGATATTCTGGAGAAGGACTATCCCTACTATGACAGTAACCTGTATTGTTCTTTATGCAGTGTAGGGAAGCTGTATGAGATGGGGGTTACTACGTTGAAAATTACCGGCAGGGAGATACCCAGCAAAGTAACGGAAGATATCGTCCGAACGTATTCCAAATGCATTCAGTATCTGGAAGATAATATGGATTATATGACTGCAAGAAATTTAGCGTTCGATGAGTGTAAAGACTTCTGGAATAAATGGTGTTCAAAGAAGCGATGCAAATACATTAAGAACCGTATAACGAGTTCATACGTGTAGCGCCTTAGCAATAGCATTACATATTAATGGAGGAAGGAATTATAATGCTTATCGCTTTTTGCGGGATTGACGGATCGGGAAAGAGTACGCATGTTGAATTCTTGGCGGAATGGTTATCCCGGCAGCAACTAAAAGTAAAAAGGTTCAAACCGATTAATTCAGATAACGATTTTTTAACTTACCTTCAAACCATCGGCAAAAACTATAGTGATTTATACAATGAAGCTATGCCCAGAGAGCACAGGAGCATACTGCTTGCATTTGAATTGTTTCAACAGAGCGAGGCGGTGAAAAAGTGGCTGGCCGAAGACTATATCGTTGTGGTGGACCGCTGGATATACTCCCATTATGCATACGCTTATGCTCGAAATATCGAAACGAAAACCCTGCATGCAATATTGGATAGTTGTCTCAAACCCGATTTGGTATTTCTGTTGGACGTTCCGGTAGATACTTCCTTACAACGGATCGATGAAAGAGGCCCAAAACGGTCGATGAATGAATCCGAGGCGATTCTCGAGAAAGCGAGGGAGAGATTTCTTCAACTAAAGGATGCACATCAATTCATCCTTTTGAATACGGCCGAGCCGCTGGATGAAATAATAAATCGGATTCAAAATGAAGTCGGTCATAGACTCAAAGTCCGAGTCGAGACTTCGGGGGGGATTTAGATGCAAGGTCCACATACCGAACAAGTTGTTTTCCAACATATTCCCGATTCTATATTAGAGAACGCCATCGTCTATTTGGCCGGGTCTACCATCGAGGGCTTCGGGAATGCCACTTCTGACGTTGATGTTTTTGTGATTTCCGAAAGTTTGCCGTCCGAGGAGGAATTAAACCGCTTAGATGGTAATGCATCGACAATCAAGGAGAACCGCACCATTGTTCAAAATATTGTGGTTGACGATACGAGATATGATTTTACTTATGTAAGAACGGAAGATTTTGTATCTCTCATAACGAAGTTGAACCTTTTTAACCCCCGATCGAATGAACGGCCCGGTGAATTTGATAAAAACGGGATCGATTTCCTGCATCGTTTAAGATTTTCAAGAATGTTAAAGATGTCCAGCGAGAAGCAAGAGTTGATTGGAAATGTTAATTTTAATCATTTGAATTTGTACTTGGCAATGACCGAAGCCTGGCTCTATTCGCACGTCGTTGAGGATTTGGAGGGAGCCTACCGTTCAGGGGATTTCGGGACTGCGTTTTTTGGAATCAGGAAGCTGCTTGAGGTAAGTCTGACCATGTATCTTGCGCTTCACGGGGAAACAAACCCGAATCCCAAATGGCTTTATCGAAAGCTTCTGCGATATTGCAAAGACAGAAATGATATGGGACTGCTGGAGAAGTATATGGAGTTACAAGGACACGCTTATGATGAAAGTACGATTGCCGGACATTTGAAAAACGGACTAAAGTTTTGTCAACATCTTAACGAGCGTTCGCAGGACTTAATTAAATTACAAATTGAGGAGTGAAATCAATGAAGTATGAGAAGAATCATTTCGTCCAATTAAGAGTTATTTCGGGGAAAACTTACGCCGTCCACAATAATGACGTATATCTATTCGATGAAGTTGAAGAAGCGATATGGAAATTAATTGATAGCGATACGACAGAGGAACAAATTGCAACGATTATGTCAAATAAATATCAAGTTCCTTTTGAAGAAGTACACCAAGATGTCCGGGAATACTTAACCGAGCTATTCCATGCCAACATGATTGAAAAGGTAAACTAATATGCTTATCCCTATTTTGTGAAGAAGATGTCCTGAGAAAAAGAAATGAATCAAATTTTTTTATGGTAGGCATAATGAATAATTTTGTTATGAATGGAGGTGAATGCAATGTACAAGAAGCCGAAACTGAAAAAGGTTGCCTCGCCGGCCGCATCTCAAAAAGCGTAAACTCGAATAAATAAGCAGCAGATTTTTCGAAGGACACCTTCTTCCTTAAGTAGAGATAAGAAAGAACTGGTTGGGGATCGATATGATACAGCAATTGGCGTATTGTCTAATTATTTATTTTTCGGTGTTTTACTGCAGCCAGTTAATACGAAAATATATACGAAATTTTCGCGGCGCTTCGTTTGTTAGAATGGTCTTGTTTTTCGTCCCCTATATCTTGCCCCTCTTTGTATTTAATGTGGTGGATTCTATAACTGCCGTAACGGAAAAGGGGACAGTTTTGATTGGCCTTCTTCTGGCCATAGTTCCCTCGATCATAGCCTTAATCGTTCAATTTAAAAGTTTCAAAGTGTTTTTAAGCAAAGACATATATTATTTAATAAATCCTATTTCTCTGGAACAATTTTTATTGATTGAAGCTTCCTTGCTTGGAAGCGTGATCGCCGAGGAACTATTTTATAGGAATTTGATTCCCGATGTGCTGAATTTATGGAAAGAATCGTATGTCGCAATCATTGCTTCATTGTTGTTTACACTTTCTCATTTTTTGCAAAAGGACACGCGCGAGACGTGTACTTTATCCACTTATTTCATTTTATTTCTTCTTGGACTAAGCTGGATTTCCAGTATTTTGTATACCGGTAACATTATTTTTCCCATGCTCGGCCATTTGATCTATAACTTACCGAATATTATTATCGCCGTTTTTAAATTTTATTTGCCTTCCAGACTTAAGTAAAGCGGTTAAGAAGGAATGAGAGAACCAATGAAGTTTTTCAGTCTCGACATTAATGTGAAGATCAGATTGATTGAAAGATTTCTAACACAAATTGTAGCGAATGCGATTCAGCCCTTTATGGTCATTTATTTTTCGTATACGCTAGGGGCCAAGCTCGCAGGTGTTCTGCTTGCCATTAACGTTATTCTGTCTTTTATATCCGGATTTTACGGAGGTTATTGGTCCGACCGATTCGGCAGAAAAAGGATCATGATTCTAAGCGAGATTGTGCGATTTTTCGCAGTGTTTACCATGTTTCTGGAAAGTACGGCCTTATTCGATTCGGCTATGGTCGTGTATTTCGCCATGGCCATAAATTCTATTGCTTCGGGAATATCAGGGCCGGCAGGCGAGGCCTTAATCGTAGATTCAAGCAGCTCCGAAGAAAGAAAATACATATATACGATCGACTATTGGTTATGGAATCTTTCGCTTCTGGCGGGAAGTGTAATTGGGGGGTTCTTCTTTAAAGAATACAAACATATCCTAATGCTTTGCTTGACCTTAGTTTCCATCATATCCATCATTCTTTTGGTGTTTTTTATTAAGGAAACAATTGGAAAAACGGAATTGCAGCCTGTAGAACTAAAAAAACGGTTCTGGCCGCAATTCCTTCTTAACTATAAGACGGTAAGCATGGATCGGATATTTCTCGTTTTTCTCATCGCTTCTCTGCTGGATTTATCGGTACAAACGCAAACCAGTAATTTTATAGCAGTACGTTTGGTAAATGAAATCAGCGAACAGAAGCTGTTTAGTTGGGGAAATTGCAACTTTTTAGTCGACGGATATAATTTATTCGGAATGCTGAATACCTTAAATGCTGTAATTGTTACTGTTTTTGCAGCCTTGATTTCATATCTGACGGGCAAGATAGGGCCCAAATACGCGATAGTTGCCGGTATGCTAATATATACGACGGGGTATTCGATCATCAGTTACGAAACAAGACCGTGGATTTTGTTCGCCATGATGGCCGTCGTTTCCTTAGGAGAATTAATCTATGTCCCGCATAAACAAGCCTTAATGGCCGATATTATTCCAAACGATAAGCGGGGGTCGTATATGGCTATGAACGCTGTCACCACGCGTGGGGCGGTCATGTTGGGCAGCCTGGCGGTAACGCTTGGAGCCGTTGTTCCCAAATATGTGGTCTCCTTGGAGATATTTATAATCGGTATGGCAAGCATTTGGTTCTTTTTTAAGCTGTTATCGACTATCTTTCCGGCAGAAATCTCCAAATCGAAAGAGGCGGACGCAAATATCGATTTATAGAACCAGGCATTTCCGAATCTTTTATGAATCACCCCATTCTAATATGGTGTGCTGTGCCGTTGACTGGTTGAGCGGGATATTTTGTTAGCAAATATGCCTGGAAAGGTTGATGTAAAACTCTTTGATATTTGCGGCTTTGTCGAACTCTAATTCGTGCTTTCCCGCCCTTGTGGTCACATTGATTTTATTAGTCAGGGAAAGGGTTCCAGTTACTTATGATTTTCAACTGGACAACCTATTTTATGAAGAGAAAAATCGTTCGTATAGCGTTATTGATTTCGATGATGCTGTTTATAGTTGGTATGCTCACGACATTATAACGGCTCTTGATGATTTTCTTGGCGATGATATGAACTTGGATAATCCTCAAGTGAAATCGTTTCTAAAGGGTTACAGTTCGGTAGTTCCGCTGGGCGATGAGGACATTAACCAGTTTACGTATTTTCAAAGGTTCATGAAGTTATATAGGTTTGCAAAATTGTTGAGATGAATTGAGACGGGGATTTCGAGAGCAACGCGGGTCGGACTTTTGGCGCTGAAGCGAGAACCCGAAAATTAAGAAAGGAATCGGCTTATGATTACCATTTATGATTGGTTTGGCTATGAAATGCCGATAAAGGAACGTTATCAGTTAATAAAAGAAGCTGGATTTGATGGCGTTTTATTATGGTGGAGTGAAGACTTTGGCCGGAACGATTACCTTAACGGACCGCAAATTGCGCAGGAAGCGGGTCTTTTTATAGAGAATATCCATACGCCAATCCAAAACCAAAACAACCTCTGGCTTGACAATCTGGACGGTGAAGCCTTAACCGATTGTTATTTGCAATGTCTTGCAGATTGCGCCGAATTTGAGATTCCGACAATGGTGGTGCACCTGCCCGATGAAGATAATCCACATAACGCATTGGGATTGAATAGAATCTTGAGAATCACTGAAAAAGCTGAACAGCTTGGTGTCAATGTTGCGCTGGAGAATTTACGGAACCTTACCAATTTGGCATATGTGCTGGAGCAAGTAGATTCCCTGTGTATCGGATTCTGTTATGACTGCGGACATCACTACCGCTACTATCCGGGCAATGATTTATTATCCACGTACGGTTCCAGGTTAATGGCACTACATTTACATGATAATAATGGAAGTTATGCCCAACACGGGTTACCCTTTGATGGCACGATTGATTGGTCAATAACCATGAAAAAAATTGCGGAAACGAATTATTCAGGAGCGACTGCAATAGAGGTCATGAATTGGGATTATGAGGATTTATCGGCTAAAGACTTTTTACATAAAGCGTTTGAACGTGCAAAAAGGTTGGAAGCATTAAAACACTAACTAGTTGTATGAGGGTATGAAACTAATACAATAAAGAATCTGATCTATAAAAACGATAGATTTTCCGCCAAGACCCCATCATGCCTAAGCGTCATCCTTTTTGTACATTCAAGGCATATCGAGACGGTTTGTTCCTTAATTTATGAAGGTTTTTAGCAGGTGTATGGGATAATAGGGGACGAAATGGGGACGCGAGCTAAATTCGCGTCCCCATTTTAATATGTTTTAATAAAATTTTGTTCGTTTGAAGCTAACAGAACAGAGCAATATCTAGTTTATATGGTGTTGCAGCATATCATTACCTTGTCAGTTCCATGAGAGCATCCTTATTCTCATTAATGATTTCATACATTTGCAGTTCTAATTTTGCTCATTTTTGGATTTAAAGAAGTTCAATGGAATCAATAATTTCTAGCATTTTGTCCTCTGGTAGTGTTAAAAAGTCATTTATTATTTTTTCCTCTCAGACTCATTTCTACATCTCTAAGTTCATATTATTCAGCAAAAGCGAAGCAAAATTAACAGCACAGGTGTTTCGTCTGAATCTAGGACTGTTTTGCTTAAAGTTAGTACTAATTGATAGACATGGAAAATATAACTCCATCTTGCATGGTATAATATACCTATAATACTGAAGTATAATAAAACATAATTACGCAGAGATGAAAAAACTCTTTGCTGAAAGGATAGATATATTATGGCAAAGGAAAATGCTTTTCTTGATGATAACCAAGGGCTTAGTGAGGATGTAGCGGACTCTTTTGACTTTGATGAGTTGGAAGAGAAACTCCAAAGCCAATTAGAAGAAGAGCTTGCTGATTTGGAATTTTTGGCAGACGAAAAGGAGAAAATAGGAAACCCGGACAACCTTGGAAATGTCATTATGGATGTTGTTTGGGAGCAGTTTATGAATCAAATTGCTGTCACCGCTGGGGAGGATTTTATTAAAGAGAATAATGGCCTCAAACTTGATTTACGAGATGAAGCTCATATTCAAACAACAGAAAATTTTGCGAATGGAAACATTGCAACACATAATACAAAAATTTACTATCAAGAGCGATATGATAGTTGGCAAAGTAATTTTCAGAAGGATCCTAACACAGAGCATAAGACTAGCAATTTTAGATACAATGAAGACCAACAAGTGTGGGAAAAACATGATACAAGAATCGACTCGTGGAAAAAGGTGTTAAATAAAGGATCACGTGATGATTTTGATAAAAGGCGCCCGACTGGAAAAGATACAAATAATACCAATATGGATCACACTGTTTCGGCAGCAGAAATTATTCGAGATCCCGCTGCTAATGCACATATGACAAGAGAAGAACAGGTTGCTTTTGCAAATAGCGAGAAAAACCTTAACCTAATGGATTCTGCAGCAAACCAGTCTAAGGGCGATTCGACTACGTCGGAATGGCTAGACAGCGAAAGAGATGGAAAAAAAGCAGCAGAACGATTTAATGTAGATGAGGAAGCTCTGCGTAAAAAAGACAAAGAGGCTCGTGAAGAATACGAAAAGCAGAAAAAAGAAGCTGAGAAGAAATCTATCGAGGCAGGGAAACAGTCTCAAAAGGAAGAAGCATTTCGTATTGGCGGTAAAGCACTTAGAGCGGTGCTCATGCAGTTGCTTGCTGATTTGGTTAAAGAAATTATCGCTAAGTTAGTTAAGTGGTTTAAGTCTGCTAAAAAGGGCCTAGATACCCTTCTAGATAGCTTAAAAGAAGCTATTCATTCCTTCATCAGTAAAATGAAAACACACTTGATTAATGCAGGAAATACTGTGTCTAGTACTGTTGCAACAGCGATTTTAGGTCCTATTTTTGGAACCATAAAAAAAGTATGGATGTTGTTAAAGCAAGGTTGGAAATCGCTTAAAGACGCTGTCAATTATATAAAGAGCCCTGAGAACAAAGGTAAACCTATTAGTCGTCTCCTTCTCGAAACAGGTAAAATAATTATTGCAGGATTAACTGGAGCTGGAGCATTAGTGCTTGGCGAAGCTATCGAAAAAGGGCTGATGACAATTCCTATATTTGCCATAAAAATACCTTTGATTGGTAGCCTTGCAAATATTATAGGTATTTTTCTAGGTGCTGTAGTTGCTGGGATTATAGGTGCTATTGCGATAAATCTTATTGAAAAAAGAATTGAAAAAAGCCAGAAAGCAGATGTTGTTAAAGCTCAAGTCGAGAAGAGCAACGAGGTTCTAAATCTTCAGCACCAAGTCCGTATTGTAAGTGAGGTAAACCTTGAACATACCAAGGCAAATGCAGCGAAGGAGATAAAAGATCGTCATGTTGCTGCAGCAAATATGATGAGTGAATCTCTAAAAAATATCGCTGCAAATTGCGAGGATGATGAATCTATACAGAACACATTTGACGATATCGATAATCTATTTGACGAACTAAGTGAGGAATAAAGATGAATGAATTAGTTATAAAAACCCACAATTTCGAACTAGCAAAAAGAGGGTTGAAAGAATTTTCGCAAAAGAAGACAGATGAGTTAAAGATTGATACTGTTAGAACAGACGGAGGATTTCTGGGTCTTGGTGATCATAAGGTTACAGGATCCGAATTAAATAGTAGACTCAGTACTATTCAACAGCATTTAATCGATTTAAATACTACGAATAATAGAACCATCAAAGAGTTTGGTCAGGTATATAGTGCATTAGAAGCGTTGGATAAAGACTACATTCAAGCTATTTTGATATCTATCAAAGCTACTGAAAAAACCAGTGAACGTATTCAAGCAACGCAAGAGCAAATAAAAAAGATTGTTGATGATCAGAAGAAAACACTTGAGGTCCTAAAAAAGTTTAAGCAAAAACTGGATGGTTACGCCCATCTTGAAGACATAGATAAAATTTGGAGTGATTTCCAGGAATGGCATAGTGAAATTACTACATTATCAAATTTAATTAGTAGTACGATGGCCATCAGCAAAGCAAATGCACAAAAAGCGGAAGATATAGAAACAGTATTAAAGGCTACGGAAACGAAATTAAATGATCTATCAAATCAGTTAAATCAACAGATTGTAAAACTTGAAGCCATCATCGCTTTTATTAGTGAGTTAGAGAAAATTGTCCACTTACAAGATATCGACGAAATGTGGGATTCTTTATCAAATGCGCATACTTCTTTGACGAATATCAGCAATGAGTTGAGTTCCTTTAAGGATACCGCATCTAAACAACAATCTGACATAGAAACACTTCTATCCTTTATGGAAAATCTGTCTAGTTGTGAGCATTTGAACGATATAGATGATATTTGGAATTCCAGCGAGATGCATTCTAGCCAATTGTCTGAATTGGAAAAGCAGAGCGATGAAATAAAGAGCATTGTTCAATCGATTAAGGAAAACACTGATGCTTCAATCGCAAGTGTTGTTGAAAAGAATGATACAGCTGTCCAGATGTTAACTAAAAAAATCAAATATGCGTATCTACTTGCAGGTGGATCATTTGGGCTTGCAATTATTGAGTTGATTGTGATTCTTTTGAAGGTGGTATGATGGATAAATACAAGAGCGTGTTAATAAATAATGCATCAAAATTAGATGCTATTACAGATGCCTGTGGTGAGATTACAAAGCTTGCATCTTCTATAATTGAGGATAACAGTAGGGCGGCTACGGTTTCACTTCTTAAAAAAATATCAGACGTAGTAGATAATCCTAAATACCAGATTGAAGTAAAGCGTGTAGCCCAGTTGTTAAACTCAAATTTAATTGAATACTATGGCTATACAACATTGCAAAGCATTTGCAAACCAGATACAGTGATAGCGGAGGATACAAGAACTTTGCAAGAACTGTTGGGCGAGCTAAACGCCCTTGTTGGTTTGGAGACAGTTAAAGCTAAGGTTAATGATTTAATTGCTTATCAAAAAGTTCAAAAGCTACGTAGAGAGAATAATCTTCACTCCTCAAAAAACACTTTGCATTTAGCCTTCACAGGAAATCCGGGAACGGGAAAAACAACGGTTGCGAGAATTGTTGGTAGAATCTACAAACAGATAGGGTTGCTATCAAAAGGACATTTTATTGAAGTGTCTAGAACAGATCTTATAGCAGGATATCAGGGCCAAACAGCACTTAAAGTTAAGAAAGTAATAGAACGTGCAAAAGGCGGAGTATTATTTATTGACGAGGCTTATAGTATTACTGAAAATGATCACAGTGATTCTTATGGAAGAGAGTGCCTGACGGAACTCACTAAAGCATTAGAAGATTATAGAGATGATTTAGTTGTTATTGTTGCTGGTTATACAGAACCAATGAATAAGTTTTTTGAATCGAATCCGGGGTTAAAATCAAGATTTAATACATTCATTGAATTTGAAAATTATCAGGCTGAAGAACTAGAAGAAATCTTGATAAGTATGTGTGAAAAGAACGACTATCGATTAAGTGAGGAAGTTAGGAAAAGTGTAAAAGCCTTTTTTGAAAACGAGATAAGTAAAAAAAATGAGAACTTTGCAAATGGTCGTTTGGCGCGTAATTTATACGATGATTTAGTTATGAATCACGCTAGAAGAGTAATAAACATAGCTAATGTGTCGAAAAACGATTTGTCTGTAATTACAGCTAGTGATTTTGAAGTTTTGAGCTAGGGAAGTAGCAAAGCGTCATGGAAGCTTGAAGTAAGTTATCGATTAATTCTATCTGCATCTGGCCTAATCGAGACCAAAGTAAAAAAAACAGAAAGTATTCGGCGCCTTGGGCACGACATTCCTTTGTGTCATTTTGTTCCTGATCATCGTCGGAATCGCCCAGGCTTTTGCAAAATAAAAAACCTTGTACACATCTTGATAAAACTGTATTGTCTTAAATCCAAAGACGATGCAGTTTTTTTATTTTGTAATAGGAACGAGCAAATAAAAAAGTTATATCGAATGGGATTTACCATCGAACATTTATCTCGAGAATTTGGATTGGCATATAAAACAGTTCGAAAAATTATATAAAAAGTGTAAAAAAAAGGGGGGGCGTGGTTAATTCTACGCCCACCTAAACCTTGGTGTAGAATGATTATAGATAAAGTCGGAATACTTTTGTACGGATTTAGCATATACAATACTCCTTAAAGGGAGAATAAAATTATGTCTATAAAATTTAGAAATTATACAAAACAAGCAGGTATTACAGAGGATTATCATCGAGTTAGGTTTTTTTTAGTTGGACTGGGATATTCTGAGTTTACATATGCAAGATGGGATTGGATGGCAACACATGGTTATCTTGATAAGCCTTCGGTTGATAAGATTGGCATATAGGAGGTTGATAATAATATTGCTGTCAACTGGGAGAAGCATTTTGTCTAACTTTGCCGGAGTACACATTACTGAAAAACGAAATGTTAATGTATTCAGCGGAAAAAACTTTCAGGGAATCAGGATTTTGGAATTGTCATAAAGGGGCACAGATTATGAATTACAAGATAGCGCTGCCCAGCTAGGTTGCAAAAATATTTTCACAGGTCTATGGAGCGTGAAGAAATGGATAAGCAAAATAAATAAATTGTTGATTTTTTTGAATTGGAGATGAAGAATGTATGACTGTACAACAGGTTATTGATCAAATAAATAAAGAACTTAGTGGAGTTAAGGGCATCGTGGGCGTAGTATTAGGAGGTTCGCGAGCAAGAGGAACTAATCATGCTACTTCTGACATTGATATTGGGATTTATTATGATGAAGCGGCAGGCTTTGATGTCAGTGAAGTTGGTAAGATCGCTACAAAATTGGATGATGAACATCGGGGAAATATCATCACATCTTTAGGAGAATGGGGTCCATGGGTAAATGGCGGGGGATGGCTCATTGTTCAAGGATATCATGTGGATTTTTTATTCCGTGATGTAAAACGTGTATCACAGGTTATGGATGACTGTTTGATGGGAAAGGTTTCTCCCAATTATCAGACTGGACACCCCCATGCTTATATTAATGTTATGTATTTGGGTGAAATCTCAATTTGTAAAGTATTATCTGACCCCACCAATCAAATAGCCGAACTAAAAGCTAGAACCATGCCGTATCCAAAACCATTAAAAGATGCAGTGATTGGATATTTTATGTTTGAATCATCCTTTTCCTTAATGTTTGCTGAGAAAAATTTAGATAAGGATGACATTTCGTACGTTGCAGGCCATGCCTTCCGCTCTATTTCATGTCTAAATCAAGTGATATTTGCATTAAATGGGGAATACTGTATCAATGAGAAAAAGGCAGTTCGGATGATTGAAGGTTTTAATACAAAACCTAATGATTATAAGAAAAAGATAGATCAAATTATTAATTTGATTTCCTCAAATCAAGACAGTACAAAGGAAGGTATTGAAATACTTCAAGAACTCATTTCAGAAACAGAAAGATTATTAAATATATAGTTATTCATAAGAGATAATTCAACATAAAAGAAGACGCCCGGATTCGTTCGGCCGAGCGTCTTTTTGTCTTGTACCGTAGATATTCATCGTCGTCGTATTTCCATGCCCGAGCCGTTCCGGTATGATCTTCGCATGAACGTCTGGTTAATGAGCAATGTAGCCGATGTATGCCGTTGCCGTTGACTGGTTGAGCGGGATATTTTGTTAGCAAATATGCCTGGAAAGGTTGATGTAAAACTCTTTGATATTTGCGGCTTTGTCGATAGTTGGCGATAAGGCATTGGGTACCATGATGGATATAAACTGAAGATGAGTAATATAAATATACAAAGTCCGCGAAGTTCGCGGACTTTTGTGCGCTTGGCCGCGCGCAGACCCGTTTTAGCTTTCAGTAGCAGAACTGCCTTCGTCTTGTGTATCTTCTTTCTGTGATATTTTCATCGGTTTAATAAAGAATGACAATACTAAAGCAAAGAATGCCAAAACGGTGGAGAACGTAAAGGCAACTGAGACCCCATGAATCATTGGATTGGGAAGTTTTTGCTGAACGGCAGCCGCTGTATTGTTCGTCATAACCGTAACCAGCAAGGCTGCTCCAACAGAAGCGGCCATTTGCGTCAACGTGTTACTCATTGCGGTTCCATGTGGAATCAAATGGTCAGGCAGTTGGTTTAATCCGGCCGTCATGACTGGCATCATCATAAGAGATATTCCGAACATTCGTATGGCGTAAATCACCATCATATAGATGTATGGCGTTGAAGCGGTCATGTTACTGAACAAGAACGTCATACCTACTAAGATAACCGAACCAATAAGAGCCAACGGTCGTGCTCCAACCTTATCAAAGATCCTCCCGGTAATCGGCGACATTATCCCCATCACAATCGCACCAGGTAACAACAGCAAACCCGATTCAAGCGGTGTAAAGCCTCTTGCCGTTTGTATATAAAGCGGAAGAAAGAGCTCTACGCCGATCATCGTCACCATAACAACCATACCGATAAATAAGGTCAATGAGAAGGTCCAGTTTTTTAACACCCTGAACTCAAGCATCGGTTTTTCAACAGCCAGCTGCCGCCAAATAAACAAACCAATTGCGACCGTACCGGTAATCAAAGCAATGACCACTTCTGAACTGTTCCAGGCATGATTACCTGCGCTGCTGAAGCCGTACAACAATCCTCCAAATCCAAGGGATGACAAAATAATGGACATGATATCAATTTTTGGACGGGTCACTTTCGTAACATTTTCAAGCATAAACGAAGCAAAAATGATGATAAGTACAGCAATTGGGAAAATCATATAAAAGAGGGCTCGCCATGAAAAGTTACCAACAACCCAACCGGAAAGTGTCGGTCCAATCGCAGGAGCAAAAGCCATTACCAGTCCCACCATACCCATTGCTGACCCACGTTGCTTAACAGGAAAAATCATTAAAAAGATCGTTTGCATTAACGGGAGCATGAGCCCGTCACTTACCGCCTGTAGAATCCTCCCGAATAATAAAACAGGAAAGTTTGGTGCAATAGCAGCCATCAATGTCCCGGACGCAAACAGGCACATGGCAGTAATAAACAGTCTTCTTGTCGAAAATTTTTCTATTAGAAAAGCAGAAACCGGAATCAACACCCCGGTGACAAGCATGAACCCGGTCGTTAACCACTGAGCTGTATTGGCGGAAATGGATAGATCCTTCATGATTTGTGGCAAAGCGGTATTGAGCAGCGTCTGATTTAACATGGTAACAAAAGCACCTGCAAGCATAACTACCACAAGTACATTCCGCTTAAACGTTGGAAGAGACTGTTCTTTCCCCATGTTGGTTTCCTCCTATTATCTTCTTGTATTGTGTTAAGGGTGCCAAAAAAATAAGCATTCAATATACTTTGAGTATATATTTAAACTCGAGGTTTACTTGATCCATATTATACTTGAATGACCAAAAAATCAATCACTAAATATACTCGGAGTATACATTTAAACATATAGTATGTGGTGTATAATGTTAGCAGAAAGGATGATAATGATGCAGGTGAAAAAATCCGATATATTAATTACGGCTCTTCGTCTTTTTATTGAACAAGGTTATCATGCCACATCAATCCAGGACATTCTTGACAAAACCAATATTTCAAGAGGAACTTTTTATAAACACTTTCAAACCAAAGGAGAACTATTCAGGGATGTACTTGTGTATTCCGAAGAAAAAATGTATGTGGATCGTGATCAACTTTTAGTCGGACAGGATGAAACGAACAAAGATATCTTTATTCGTCAGTTAGAAGTTATGATGAACTATCGCATAGAAAAAAAAGTAGATGCATTGCTTATGGATGCTTTAGTTTCCAACGATAATGAAATTATTGCTTTCTTAAAACAGATCAGGCAACAATGGGCATATTGGTTCTTCACAAGGATGAAGCAGATTTACCCAGAATATCGAGATTATATTGCTGATGCTACAATTTTTTTAACGGGGATTCTGCATAATGCCAACGAAATAAATAATGTTCAAATCCAACCAAAACCTATGATTGAAATTTGCAATTATTGTTTTAGTCTAGTAGATGAAGTACTTTCATTACTCAAACATAAGCGACTACGGCTATTTAATATTGAAGATTTTGAACAGTCTTTACTTAGTATAGGACAAGTAGATTTCCCTTATAATGACCTCATGTTAAGTACTGGGAATTTAAAAAAATTAATTGAGAAACTTCCTGCGAATAACGATAATAGGCAGCACGCCCTTGATTTGTTACAATTTGTGCAGAATGAAGCAATGTCTGAAAATCCGCGGAAAGCCGTAATCTCAAGTTGTTTGAAATCTTTAATGAATATAAAAAGTATTATGAATACTGATGAATTGGTAATTTATATGAATACATTAAAAAAGCTAGGGTTCTATCCTGTGGACCTGAATCCGTGATGAAATAGAGTCCGTTTTCCCAGTACGGAGACTTAGCCCCTGCTGGCATTGTGCTGGCAGGGGCTTTTTTTGTTTAATGCAATTTGGTGATTGCTACGAATATAAGTCGAGTACAAAGAATGAAGGTACGATTATTTTAACGAGGAGTGGCCCTGATCTCTGCAACGGGATGATTTCCTTGATTGACCTTCATACTGATTCCTCCATTATTCTATATTTTTCAGGATTTGTTCCGTCATTTCCAAGGTGCTCAACGTGGAGTATTCTTCCATCATGGACAGCTTCATACAACCAACGGCCAAGCAAAGCAGGTGGTGTCGGAATTATATCACGAAGATAGAATTCCCCCGGATTCAGCTGTTCGTTAATTTTGTCGTTAGGGTTTAGTTTTTCGATTTTCTCTTTCATTTCCTTGAAAAGGGTTGCATACGTATTTTTGCCATTTAACGCCCTTGATTTACAAAATTCAGCAACATTCGGATAACCCTCGGCAATTGCCTGCGCTTTTAAGTCTGCATGTTCATCGTCCGTAATGGTGAACTGTATACGATAACCCAATCCAAGAAATCAACAGAAAATGTATCCGGGCCAATGATCGAGGAGGCTTCCCCCCCTTATCTTGAAAATGTTGGGTAAGTATGCTTCACTCCAGGGTTTATGATATACTCGTTTAAATGTAGACCATTAACACTTACAGACGTTTGATATAGAGAGGTTTTTGATATGACAGAAAATTTTTGGCGTAATTTACCGCGGCCTTTTTTTATACTGGCGCCCATGGAGGATGTGACGGATGTTGTTTTTCGCCATGTCGTCAGTGCAGCGGCCAGACCGGATGTGTTTTTTACGGAGTTTGCGAATACGGAAAGCTATTGTCACCCGGAGGGGAACCAAAGTGTGCGCGGGCGTTTGACGTTTACTGAGGATGAGCAGCCCATGGTAGCGCATATTTGGGGAGATAAGCCGGAATATTTTCGTCAAATGAGCATCGGTATGGCGAAGGAAGGTTTCAAGGGCATCGATATTAATATGGGGTGTCCTGTGGCGAATGTAGCGGAGAACGGGAAGGGCAGCGGCCTGATCTGCCGTCCGGAAACCGCAGCGGAACTTATCCAGGCCGCCAAAGCCGGGGGACTGCCCGTCAGCGTAAAAACAAGACTTGGTTTTAGTAGCGTCGACGAATGGCGCGGCTGGTTAACCCATATTTTGCAGCAAGACATTGTGAATCTGTCCATTCATCTGCGGACAAGAGAAGAAATGAGCAAGGTAGCCGCGCATTGGGAGCTCATCCCGGAGATTAAGAAGCTTCGTGATGAGGTGGCTCCGGATACCCTTCTGACCATTAACGGGGATATCCCTGACCGCCAGACCGGCCTCAAGCTGGCTGAGCAGTACGGGGTGGATGGGATTATGATTGGGCGCGGTATTTTTCATAATCCGTTTGCCTTTGAGAAGGAGCCGAGGGAACACAGCAGCGAAGAATTGCTTGATTTACTGCGGTTGCATCTGGATCTCCATGATCACTATTCAGCACTGGGGCCGCCGCGTTCCTTCAGCCCTCTCCCCCGCTTCTTTAAGATATATGTCCGCGGATTTCGAGGGGCGAGCGAATTAAGAAACAGCTTAATGAACGCAAGGTCCACAAGTGAAGTGCGCGCGCTGCTCGATGAGTTTAGAAACAAGGAGCATGCCGGAGCGGAGGAACGTGGGGATTAAGTAATTCCTAACGAACGTGAGGAGAATAGAAACAGACTTCAAGAGCATGAGGATCGGATGGATGGAGAGGGGCAAACCCGGAGCCAGCAAGCCTTTCCTCTGTTTTTATATGGAGGGGGAATTTACATGTCCTGGAGCAAATTGAAGCAGCAGCTGGAGAGCTTTCTCAGTCCTGCGTTACAGGGAAGGGTGGAATACCGCGCACCGGGTTATCGTTATTTACCGGATAAATCAGGGATTTGTTATATCTCGGTTGATAAGAAGAACATCCTTAATATGAGTGATAAGACGAACTTCATCAGATGGTACCAAACGGAGCTGGAAATCAAGAATGATCCTGAAATTCAAATTCCGATCACCAGTGACGACATTGAGGCGGTCAGAAAAGATACCAAAGGACCCGTGCCGGAGGATCGCTTAATAGTCATTGCTCGAAGCAGAAAAAGCTCTGAACATGCAAAAGAGCTTTTGTCCGCTCAGGCTTCATTAAGTAAATCCAATTTTATCGTTGTGGCTAATAAGTTCTTATCTACGTCTGTAGAGGATAGCATGGAGAGCCATGAAATCCTATTGAATATTCTAGCTTTGGTGGACAGAAGAGTTGGGAAAAAGCGGATTTTAAACATGTCCGATCAGATGAAGTTAAAGCATCCCATTGTGCAGTATTTTTATGAACTACGGCGTAAAACATTATGAGTAGGCTACTCCCTGTTTTTTTTATATATACATAATTTAAACTATAATAAAGTTGTGGTATAAAGAGCTGAGGTAGAATGGAGCAAATGCGTAATTTTTGAAATACGTATGAGGGAGGATCTAACATGACAAAGAGTAATAGAACCAACAACGCAAAGGCGCTGTCACCAGAACAGCGTGAAGAGCTGCTCGGAACATTGAAATCCCGATTCGAGAAAAACATGAGCCGTCATAATGGCCTTGAATGGGCTAATGTTCAACTAAAGCTCGAAGCTAATGTTGAAAAACTGTGGTCGCTCAATGAAATGGAGAGAACTGGCGGCGAACCGGATGTTGTTGGTCATGATAAAGAGACGGACGAATATATTTTTTATGATTGTTCAGCGGAAAGTCCTAAAGGTCGCAGAAGTGTTTGTTACGACCGTGAAGCGCTGGAGTCAAGAAAAGAACATAAACCGGAGAATAACGCCATTGATATGGCTGCTGCCATGGGCATTGAGCTTTTAACGGAAGAACAATACCGGGAGATGCAGGAACTTGGAAAGTTTGATACGAAAACATCGAGCTGGGTGAAAACACCCGCTAATATTAGAAAACTCGGCGGGGCCATCTTTTGTGACCGTCGCTACGAGACTGTCTTTGTGTACCACAATGGAGCGGAATCCTACTATGCTGCCAGGGGGTTCCGCGGCTCGTTAAGGGTCTGAATTTTAGAGGGAAGCCGGATTCAGGCGGGGGAGCCATATTCATAGACAAAACAACTTCATAGGAGATGTCTCATAAATCATGTTAAAGAAAGAAGTCGCGTATATTCGCAAGCAATTTAAGCTGGATCACGAAAAGCTGCACATTTTCGATATTCTTAATGTGTATATTATGAAGGAAACCAATGAAATCTATCATTACGAGCGTCAACCGTTCGAACTGCTGGACAGGGAGAAGCAGGAACTGCATATGGGCAATTTCAAAAAGCTGCTGGCCGGGGAATTGGATCAAAAGCTGTTTGAGTTAAAGCTTCATGAGGACGCGGAGACGCCTACGCGGGTACTTCTTCATCAAGGTCTGGTGACCGGCGACCCCGAAGAATGGCAAGATCTGATGCTCCTGCTGGTAGAGAAAATGCTGGCGGATACCCAATATGAACGGGATACGGTGATTACTTTCGTTCGCGGGCAATATTTCAAGCCGACCAAGGCCAGGAATGAAGAAGCCGAGGAGAGCGAAAACGACGAAATGTTCGCCAATCCGTTCATTCTGTGCAGCATAAATTCTACGGAACAACAGAAGAAAACGCTTATGTTCGATTATGTCGAGCGGGAATTCAAGTATAACGTCATCGTAGATCCGATCATTAAGTTAAGTTCGCCGGAGCAAGGCTTTTTCTACCCCAGCGTGACGGATGGCTATTCCGATGTGAATCGTATTCTTTATTCCTCGGGCAGAGCGCATGAGCCGAATCAGCATTTCATCGAGGAAGTCTTGAATGCGGAGAAGAGCGTGACTGCGTTAGAAGAGAGGGCCATTTTTGAGGAGATCGTGAAAGAAGTAACGGGAGATCAGCTCGATGCCTCGACGATCGCGAACGTATACGAGGAAATTCATCAAGTCATCGAAACCCACGAGGAGGAAGAACCGCCGAAGCTGGATTATAAAGATGTGGAACGCATGCTGACGGTGAGCGGCGTGGAGAACGTGACGACGGAAAAGGTGGAACGGGCGTTTCAAACGATCGTTGACGATAAAAACTATGAAATCAAAGCGAGCAGCGTTATTCCGAAGTTCACTTCGAAATCGATTAAGATCGATACGAAGATAGCCACGATCTCGATCAGTCCTCAAGATTTAAAGTACGTGAGACAGGTGAATTATCAAGGGAAACGCTGCATCTTGATCGAGGTTGACGAAGACGCCGTGATTGAAGGATTTACGCTCAGTACGGAGACGTTGTAGATCGATTTTAAAGATGAACTTAGATAAATAAGAAAAAGTTTAGGTTCAACCTAATCATCAGTGCTTGACAGTCAAGCCGGCAACAGACCGTGTGGTTTGGAGCGAGACTCGTTATCCAGAGGCTTTGCACGATTATCCCGTTTGATCGGGTGACTTGGCTTCCTGAACCAGGGGGATAATCGTGCAAAGCGGTTTGAAGAGACAACACCCCCTATCACCGTCATCATTTATTTTGTTAAGCACTGATTTTGGTCTTGAGCCAAAGTTTATTTAAAATAAATTTAATATGAAATCAAGGGGCTAAGTTTTAGGTTGACTCTATGACCTGTAGACTTAGCCTCTTTCCAGTCTAATCAAAAATTTCAAGAAAGTAGAACTTATGTCCTATTGGGATTATTTTCATATTTATGTATTATTAGAATTGTAATAAGTTTAAGCGCTTTTAATTATGGAATGAACTTGAAGTATTTGTGAAAACAAAGGGGGGGAATAGTGCTGAAAAATATCGAAAATGAGCAACACGGGAAAATATCAGAAGAAAAATACAAGGAGGTTTGAAAATGACTAATAGAAAGTTTTCTTTTAAAGCCACATCACTTTTGGTAGTTTTAGCAGTATTCTTATCCACCTTTTGCGCAGTCTTACCGGTGAGCGCAGCCGCTAGAGGAGCATGGGCTCCAAATACTGCATATGCAGTAAATGATACAGTAACATATAGTGGAAGTACTTATACCTGTCGTCAGGCACATACTTCCCTCGTTGGTTGGGAACCACCCATTGTTCCTGCTTTATGGGAGAAAGGCGGCAGCGGAACGACACCACCAACGACACCACCAACGACACCACCAACAAATCCTTCAGTAACAAAGCCATCCGAAGTTCCAAGCCACATATGGACATATGCAGTGAATGCGGACAATAAATTCGGTAAAGGCGGAGATTTTGCTTTATTGCTGAGTGCTGTGATCAAAAAGGAAAGCAGTTTTGGAGCAGGTTTACCAGGCAGTCCATCAGCCGGCGACGGATTGATGCAGGTAGAACCAAACACACGTAATGCTTATTTATCGCAATTCAGCTCAAAATTTGGCCGCGCTTATAATCACAGCAGTGAACAAGATCAGGTTTATTTGGGCGCCCTGATTTTAAATGAAAAGATTGTTAAATTCGGCAACATATATAACGGCTTATTACACTATAACGGAGGAGATTACTGGTATCCGGGAGCTACAGATTCTTATGGCCGTCCTATTCTGGCCAATCAATACGCAGATGCGGTTTACGCTACTTATAAGGGCTATGGCGGTAAGAACTAAGGCATTATTTATCCATTAGATGTAAAACTATCAATATCGAATAGTTTAAAAAGATAAAGTAAAATCGGGCTGAAAAATTGCGTTTTTCAGCTCGATTTTTTAGTGTTTTTATAGATAACATTCAGTATCCATCCAATTTAGAATGCTTTTCCGCCTATCAGGGCAGCCTGTCAAATTTGTTTTCCTGGGCATCGATTAACGCCAGCTTGTAATTGAGCTTTTCCAGCGTTTTTATCAGTCGTGTTATTTGTTCCTCCACTCTGCTTTTTTGGTTGGCCAGCATCGTTTTTCTTAAAGGAAGTGTCCGGTCCCCGCTCTTGTACAGCTCAACATATTGTTTTATTTCCGCCAAAGGCAAACCTGCTGAACGAAGCGCTTGTACCATCTCTACACAATCGACGTAGTGGTCGTTGAATTTACGCACCCCGTTAGCATCCCGGTCAACCGCCGGCAATACGCCTTCCTTCTCATAAAAACGCAACGTATACGGGTTAATGCCCGTTTTTTTCACCACTTCCTTCATCGTATAAGCCATAAGCGTTCGTCACCGCCTTTGAGTGTTAGAGTTACTCTCGTTTATTTTACAATCTGAACTTGCTATTAGTCTATCATCCCCTTGTCCATAAGGGATCGAGTTTTGGATTTGACTTAGAGCGGCTTCAACCCGGTAAGCTAAGGTAGAAATAACAAAAATGATGAAGAGGGGGATCTTCAATGACCAAAACGGTATTGATTACCGGGAGCTCGACCGGACTAGGGAATACGGCAGCGAAGAAGTTTGCCAATGAAGGATGGAACGTGGTTGCGACGATGCGCAAGCCGGACCGGCGCTTGGCGGAGGAAAATCCCGACCGGATTTTCGTAACCGAACTTGATGTGACTAAGCCCGCCACCATCGAGGCGGCGATTGCGGCAGGGATCGCCAGGTTCGGCCGGATCGACGCCGTCGTGAACAACGCCGGAGTCAGCATCCTATCGATCTTTGAAGCAACACCGATGAATGTGATCCGCGGGATTTTTGAGACCAATGTCTTTGGTGTCATGAACGTCATCCAGGCGATTACCCCTTATTTTCGCGAGCAAGGGGGCGGAACCATCGTCTATGTCACTTCGAACGTGGGTTTTGTATCCAATCCGCTTCTGACGGTCTATGTGGCCACCAAGCATGCCGTCGAGGGGCTGTCGGAATCGCTGTCGTACGAGCTGGAATCGCAAAATATCTCCGTCAAACTTGTGGAACCCGGAGCTATGCGAACCACGAATTTCGCGTCGAACACCATGGCCGCCGCTAAAGACGTATCCATTCCACAAGCGTACAAGTCTTATTTTGATCATATGATGAACTCCATGATGAACTATCCGTTTGATAATGCGGATGAGAACCAGGTTGCGGATCAGGTTTACGCCGCTGCGTGCGATCCGTCGAACCGGCTGCGTTATCTCGCGGGTCCGGACGCGGAAGAAACGGCTAAACTGAGATGGTCCCAGTCGGAAGAAAAATACATGGCAACCATGCGGGATATGCTGGGACAAACGGCGTGGCGAAACAGCCAGGGGTGACATTCAATGAAAATGGAAGAAAGAGTACATCCGGAACTTAAAAATATGTTTTCCCTTTTACCGGAAGCCGTTTACACCAGGGAGAATTTAGCGGCCAAAAGGCAAGAGATGCAAGAGTTTGCTGCCGGTACGGCAGCCTCGCTGCCTGTTAATGACGCAGTTCTGACCTCGGAAAGATATGTTCCGGGCGCGGCGGGGGATCCGGATGTCCGGATCAAAATTTACGAACCGAAAGTGAAGAATGGACCGCTTCCGGGCGTTCTGTATATTCACGGCGGCGGCTATATCCTCGGTTCTGCCGATATGATGGACCCCGTCTTGCAGCATCTGGTATCGGAAATCGAATGCGTCATCGTTTCCGTGGATTATCGGCTGGCTCCGGAGCATCCTTTTCCGGCTCCGCTTGAAGATTGCTACGCCGCACTCCAATGGTTCTCCGAAAATGCTGAAGAACTGGGGAGCGATTCATCCAGAATTGCGGTTGTGGGCCCCAGTGCCGGCGGCGGATTGACGGCTGCCGTTTCCCTTTTGGCAAGAGATCGAAACGGCCCTTCGATCCTGTTCCAAATGCCTCTTTATCCGATGCTTGACGATCGAATCATAACCAAGTCCAGCAATGAAATCACGGATGACAGAGTGTGGAGCAAAGCCAAAACCCAATTGGCATGGGAAATGTATCTAGGGGAACAAGGTGAAGCATCCCCCTATGCCGCACCGGCACGCGCAGCCGATTTGTCGGGACTTCCGCCTACGTACACTTGTGTCGGTGACCTGGATCCGTTTCGCGATGAAACCATCGACTATGTGCTAAGGCTTACGCAGGCCGGTGTACCAACGGAATTTCATTTGTATCCCGGATGTTTTCACGGCTGCGAAGAATACTTTCCTTCTGCCGAGATCAGCCAGAGGATGATACAAGAATATCACGCGGCTTTAAAGCGTGCCCTATACAATTGATTGGTTATCCGGAAAGGGAGAATAATTCATAAAGTGTAGATATCATAGTGTCGTATCGTCCAGCCGTCCTTTAATAGGGCGGCTTTTCGCATTATGGAGACGCTGCCGGACCTGTTATGACCTCGCTTCTTCGGCGGTTTCTATGCATTTATGTAAAAAATAGGGGGGTAACATCTTTAATTTGTGAAGTGAAATGTATGCGCTTACCTTCTATAATTTTCTAATAAAGGAGGTGGAAGTAAGATGTTCTCGGCATACGACACAGGATAAGCGGTGTACCGTAAAGAGAAGCAACCGGCAAGAAGTAGGGTAGAGGTTAAAGTAGCGCTAAAAAATATTTGAGGAGGTAAATGCATGTTTAAGTTTAACAAGAAAATGTTGACGGTATTTACGGCAGCTTTAATGAGTTTTAGCTTGTTGGCGGCAACCTCAAATGCGGCGACAGACTATTGGCAATATTGGACCGATGGCGGCGGGACAGTCAACGCGGTCAATGGGTCCGGCGGCAATTACAGTGTCACATGGCAAAATACCGGGAATTTTGTTGTCGGTAAAGGCTGGACTACCGGATCGCCATCCAGAACAGTAAACTACAATGCCGGTGTCTGGGCGCCGTCCGGCAATGCGTATTTGACGCTTTACGGGTGGACGAGAAACTCGCTCATCGAATATTACGTCGTGGATAGCTGGGGTACTTACAGACCTACCGGAACGTATAAAGGCACCGTGAACAGCGATGGGGGCACCTATGACATATATACGACGATGCGCTACAACGCACCTTCCATTGACGGTATACAAACATTCCAGCAGTTCTGGAGCGTGCGGCAGTCAAAGAGACCAACCGGGAGCAACGTCTCTATCAATTTTGGCAACCACGTAAATGCATGGAGAAATGCAGGAATGAATCTGGGAAGCAGCTGGTCTTATCAGGTATTGGCGACGGAGGGTTATCAAAGCAGCGGGAGCTCCAACGTAACGGTGTGGTAAGCGGTTAATCAGTGGTATTGTCTAAGGCCGGACGGTCTCGCGGCCGACGGCCTTAACTATTTCAGCAAAAGGTACTTATTTACATACTATAGGACGGCCTATGGCTTTAAAGGAGGAGATAGCAGTGAGAAGGCTATTGATTTTCCTTTTAATAGCAATCATGTTTGTGGTTAGCGCTTGTTCGCAAGAAAAGACTGACAAGAACAACAGCCTTGTATTCGTCAAAGGCGGAGCTTTTAAGAACACCAAGTCCAATTACTATGGAAAAGATGTAATCCTATCGGATTTTTATATCGGCAAATACGAGGTCACTCAAAAAGAGTGGGTCGAGGTCATGGGAAGCAACCCTTCACAATTCATAGGCGACAATATGCCGGTAGAAATGGTAAGCTGGTATGACGCTGTTGAGTACTGTAATAAACGGAGTATAAAAGAGGGCTTAGTACCTTACTACAATATAGATAAGAATAAAAAGGACCCGAATAATCTGAGCGATTACGATCATATAAAATGGACCATAACGATCAATGCGGGCGCTAACGGTTACCGATTGCCGACGGAAGCGGAGTGGGAATACGCCGCGGGCGGCGGCCAAATAAGCAAGAGCTACACCTACAGCGGAAGCAATAACGCGGATGAAGCAGCCTGGAATTGGCGAAACGCCGGAGATCAATATTTATCCGGAGACTGGAACTGGCCCATCATAGAGAACAACAATAGTAAAACAAAAGCTGTCGGCGGCAAGAAACCCAACGAGCTGGGGCTTTACGATATGTCGGGCAATGTACGGGAATGGTGCTGGGACTGGTACGGGGACGATTTGGATTATAGTAGCGGCGGATCTTACCGGGTTGTAAAGGGCGGCGGTTGGGTCGGCGACATTCACAGCATCGAGTTGTCTTTTCGCGGCAAGTTCGAGGCGAATGGCTTTGGGGCTGATCAAGGTTTGCGGGTGAGCCGGGGGGAGTAGGCGGTAACAGGACAATCCCCAGGGATTCACATACGAATAAGTATGTTGAATCCCTAAAGTTTTATAAGGTACCCTTTCAAATCTTGATATCAAGGTTTTTTTTTGTTTAGATGTTTTTATAACGACCACTTGTGAATCACTTTTAATTAGACTCGGTAACAAACCGGTTGGTTATAATTGCTTATTAAGGGGGTGTAGATTTGAAGTATTCCGTTATTCCGATTCCGTATCTGCCGGGATGTCCAATCCATTTCATGATGAATGATACTAACTCCGAAGAGCTCCATCAACACTCAGGTCTGGAAATCATCTGGCTCTTTACTGGAAAACTGAAAGTGACAATCGGCCCATATGATTATCATCTACATGAAGACGATCTTCTGCTAATCAACCATTTCGAATCCCATCGCGTCATTCCGCAAGCCTTGAATACTCGCTTTATTCAATTGCATATGGATAGCCTTTTTATATATAAACATAATCACGATTTTTACAGCTTGAATTATGATCTGAAATCCTTCAAAAATAGTGAAGACAATCAACATCCGTATGATGTTGTTCGTATTTTATTCAGTCAATTGATTGCCTATCCGAATAAAGGGAGTCGGGCAAAGAACAAATATGTTCTTCGATTGCTCGGATACTTAACGTCTCGTTTCAGTAGAAAGCTCCCCACGCCGGAACCGGAAAATCGTGCTTTGAATAAAGATTTTAATATTGTCCAGCAAATATTGAACAGGGTTGAACTGGATTTCAAAGGGAAAGTTACGTTAAATCAAATCGCAAGGGAGCAGCATTATAATTCATCTTATCTGTCGGACATCTTCCGGAAAAACGTCGGGGTTACTTTTAAAGCTTATTTGGAAGAAGTTCGGATCAGGTATTCTTTGTTTTTGCTGCAAAACCAGGGAACATCCATTATGAACGTGGCCTTGTCTTCAGGCTTCAGCGATGAAAAAAGCTATTATAAAGCCATCAAAAGTAAATTTTCGTTAACCCCGCTACAGTTGCGCAAAAAGTATCAAGAGGGGAATAACGACGGCCCGGATTTGCTCGGAGCTTCCAACGAGCCATTGATTCATCACTACGCTTCGCTTCCGATCGAATTAAAAACAATAGAGGAACATACGATCCATTCCGCCATTGTCAAAGATATTCAAGCGGATGGATACGAATTGAAGCAGGTGTGGAACAAAATGATGAACATTGGATCCGCCAATACGCTGTTAAATCAAAATATTCGCGATCAAATCAAAGAGATGCGGGAAGAAATCCCAATCGAATATTTACGTTTTGAAGGCGTATTCAACCAGGAATTGGACGTGATTCAGAAAGATCGAGAAGGGTTGAAATTCAATTGGAAATTTATTAACAACATTCTGGATTATATGCGGGAGCTTGAACTCAAACCATTTATTTGCTTAAGTTACATGCCGCTTTTATTTGCCAGCAAAAGCACCAGTTTTTTTAATTATCAGGGAAATACCTCTCCCCCCAAAGAAATGAGTCAATGGCTATCCCTGGTTCAATCCTTTATGATGAATTGCATAAATCGTTACGGCCTTGATACGGTTTCGGAATGGTACTTTCAAATATGGACCGAGTTTCCGGTGCATGGTATTCATTGGAGCGGTACGCTGGAACAGTATTTCGAATTATATAAGCAAACGGCGCTGCTCATTAAGGGAATATCTCCATCGCTCAAAGTGGGACCTGCAGCGGAAAACTTCCATACGGACGATCAACTTTCTGAGAAACTGCTCGAATTCTGTCAAGAAAATGCGGTGCCCCTTGATTTTTACAGCTGCAATATTTACCATAATCGCGTCAAATTTAAAGATTGGCTGGAACGGTCCCAAACAAGTCCTGTTGATATTAAGGTAATTCCGTTTCAATATGAAGCCAAAAATCATACCAAGCATTTGCTGGAAAAGACGCATCGCATGCTGAAAGCTCACGATAAGGAGGATATGGAATTCATCGTAACACGCTGGAACTTTAGCTGGGATGTGACGAACTTCCTTCACGATACGGCCTTTATGGCCACTTTTATTATCGATAATATGCTTGATCCAGCGGCGGTGCATGCCAAGGCCATCGGTTTTTTATCGGCTTCCGATATTCTCTATGAATGGGATATTAAAAGCAATCCCTTTTTCGGGGGGACAGGGTTGGTTAATACGGAAGGCATCAAGAAATCCGCGTATTATGCCTTCGTCTTCTTATCTAAGTTAGGCGGCACCGTGTTTGCCAAAGGCAAAAATTATATCATGACCAAACAAGGAGGTAATATCCAAATTTTAGCTTATAATCACACCTACCCTGACCAATTGTTCATGAAGGGAGATCAATCGGAGCAGCATTCTTATGATATTTTTGAGGAATCCAATGATATGCTATTTAATATTCACCTTCAAAATATATACGGAACGTATAAATGCAAACAATACAGCCTTAACCGAAAGCATGGATCCGCTTATGACGAATGGATTCGCATGGGCGAATACGCCGATCTGAATCATGAAGAAACGGATTACTTGAAAAATATATCCAGACCTTCTCTGCAATTAAAACAGCTCACCTTAACAGGCGATTTTCATCTTACTTTGCATGTTCCGGTTCATGGGATTGAATGCATCATCTTAAATAAGTTCTATAAGTAAGAGTTGAAAGACTACTTTTTAAAAGTAAACCAAAGAATTCCCTGGATCATTTGGGGGAAATTCTTTGGTTTTTTATTTTTTCTTGCGGATATCCGCTGCACTTGCGCTTATCTTCCTATCACTTGCCCAAGAAATCGGAAGGAATCATGGACGGATCTGCATTAAAATTTGTTTGAAAGCGGTTTTATAGAGATTTGAAAAACAGATTGGAGGAGATATTGGATGAAGGCCAATAAACAGGTTCGCTTGTCTTATACCGCGAAGGCGAAGAAAATCGTCAGCCAAATGAGTTTGGAAGAAAAAGTATATCTCATGAGCGGAAGAGTCTCCATGGAAGAGATGCTGGAAGATTTTAAGGTGAGACATTACAACTGGCGACCTTATCCCGCCGGCGGAAATGACCGCTTGGGAGTGCCGGAAATGAAATTTGTCGACGGCCCGCGTGGAGTCGTATCCGGCAACAGCACCTGTTTTCCGGTAGCTATGGCAAGAGGCGCTGCCTTTGACCCGGAACTTGAAGAGCGCATTGGGCATGCAATAGGCAAAGAGGTTCGTGCGCAAGGCGGCAATTTTTTTGGCGGCGTTTGCATTAATCTCCCGTATAACCCGGGTTGGGGCAGAAGCCAGGAAGTCTACGGCGAGGAATCGTTCCACTTGGGCGTCATGGGCTCCTCTTTGGTAAAAGGCGTTCAGGGAGAAAATGTAATCGCTTGCGTGAAGCATTATGCTTTCAACAGCATGGAATGGGCTCGATTTAAGGTAAGCGTCACCGCCGATAAACGAACGGAACGCGAGGTTTTTTTGCCGCACTTTAAGGATTGTGTAGATGCGGGTGCCGGCAGTGTGATGAGTGCTTATAACATGTACCACGGAATTCATTGCGGGCATCATGATTATTTGTTAAATCGGGTTTTGAAGGATGAATGGGATTTTGACGGCTTTGTCGTCAGTGATTTTGCCTGGGGTATCAAAGATACGGTCGAAGCGGCAAATGGCGGTATGGATGTTGAAATGTGCCATACGAAATTTTTTGGCGACAAGCTGGTTGAAGCCGTAAGGAACGGCCAAGTCAGTGAAGAAAAAATCGATGAGTCGGCAGTAAGAATTGTCCGTACATTACTGGCATTTACAGAAGCAGACAAGGATACGTACGGGAAGGACCTGATCGCAAGCCAAGAGCATATCGCATTAGCGCTGGAAGCGGCCGAGAAGTCTATGACCTTGATGAAAAACGATCACCATGTCCTGCCGTTCTCAAAAACGAAAACAAAGCGTATCGCGGTTATTGGCGAACTCGGCAGCAAAGGAAATATCGGCGATCATGGTTCAAGCCGTGTGTTTCCGCCATACGTTGTTACACCGCTCCAGGGGATCGAACGTTTACTTCCAAATGCCGAGGTGATCTTCAATAACGGTAAAGACCTGGAGCAAGCGAAGCAATTGGCGAAATCCGTTGATGCCGTTGTCTTTGTCGTAGGATACGACCACGATGATGAAGGGGAATCCGTCACGAACGAAGATGCCGATTTGAAGGCGGGTGGGGACCGTAAAAACAGTCTTGGTTTGCATACGAAAGATATTGAACTGATCAACGCGGTTGGCCCCGTTAACCCAAACTCTGTTGCGGTATTGATCGGCGGCAATATGATCATGATTGAAGAATGGAAGCCGTCGGTTTCCTCCATCCTGATGGCCTACTATCCGGGAATGGAAGGCGGCACCGCCATAGCCAAAACGTTGTTCGGCGACGTCAATCCGGGCGGCAAACTGCCTTTTGTGGTACCGGCGAGCGAAAGCCATCTTCCCCAAGTGGATTGGGATGCAACCGAGATCAAATATGACTATTATCACGGATATGCCAAATTGGAGAAAGAAGGCATCCAGCCTTCCTTGCCATACGGATTTGGTTTATCCTACACCAGCTTTGCGATTTCCAATGCTTCCTTCAAAACAATGGATAATCAAATCATCGCTGCTTGCGAGGTTGAAAATACAGGGGACGTAACGGGCGACGAAGTCGTGCAACTGTATGTCGGTTTCGCCAACTCCAAGATAGATCGGCCAGTTAAAGTTCTGCGCGGGTTTAAGCGGATTACGCTGAAGCCGGGTCAAAAAGCGAAGGTTGAAATCGCCTGCCCGGTTGAAAAAATCAAGTGGTTCAATCCTGCCGCAAACCGGTGGGAGCTTGAAGAGATGGCCTATGAAGTGTACATCGGAACCAGCAGCACGGAGAAGGATTTAATCAAGGGAAGTATTTACTTACACTAGTTTCTCCTTGAAAACGTTCCCATCAGGAGGGTGCACAATGGCGACAAGAGAAGAGTCGAATCAAAAGTTGTCCTTATTGGAAAAAGTAAGCTACGGTTTGGGAGATACGGCTTCAAACTTGATTTATGCGGTGGTTACCACTTATTTAACTTTCTATTTTACGGATGTTTATGGCATTGGCGCTGCCGCCGTAGGAACGCTATTGCTGGTTGCAAGACTTGTGGATATGCTGGACAGTCCCATTTTCGGCATCTTTATCGACAAGACGCATACCAGATGGGGGAAATCAAGACCGTGGATTTTATGGTCCTGTTTTCCGTTCACCATCGTGACGATCCTGTTGTTTATGGGACCTGAGTTAAGCGCGTCCGGGAAGCTGGCGTATGCCTACATTTTCTATATTGCTTCCAACATCCTGTATACCGCCGTTAACAATCCGTTAACTACCTTGCTTCCGAGCTTGTCCAGCGATGTTCAGGAAAGAACGGTAGCTAACTCCTTTCGGATGTTTGGCGGGCAACTGGGCGGATTGCTTGTCAATCTGACGTTATTGCCGCTTGTCGCATTTTTCGGGAATGGGGATCAGCAAAAAGGCTTCTTCCATACGATGATTCTGTTTGGCGCAGTGGGACTTGTGATGTTCCTGATCACATTTTTCAATACGAGAGAACGGGTTCAGGATCGATCCGGGGGAAAATCATTGCCTGTACGAGAGAGCGTCAAGGCGATAAAAGGCAATATGCCATGGTTTGCCGGGGTTTTAGTGGGCGTCGTATTTTTTATCTTGTACGTGGTGAAATTGTCGTCGGGCATTTATTACATTACCTACAATCTGAATCAGCCTGACCTCGTTACTACGGCCAATACGCTCGGCTCGTTGACGCTGGTGGGAATTATCTGTGTGCCGTTCTTATCCAAGAAGTTCAGTAAAAAAACGTTGATGATCGCCGGAATGGCCATCAGCATGCTCGGTCAGTTGATTATTTATCTTGGCGGTAATAGTACGGCCATGGTGCTTACGGGTATAGTCATTGGCGCCGTTGGTCTAGGCTTGCCGGTCGGGTTATTGTTTGCACTCATTGCCGATACGGTTGACTATGGCGAATGGAAATCGGGCGTCCGCGCGCAAGGCTTGCTTGCTTCTACCGCTTCCGGGATCGCGATTAAATTAGGCTCCGGTCTTGGCGGAGCGATTCCGGCTTGGTTGCTTGCGGCAGGGGGTTATGTTGCCAATCAAACTCAGACGCCATCCGCACTTCATATGATAGAAATCAGCTTTATTTGGCTGCCGATCCTTTTATGTATATTGTCGATTCTCATCTTGGTTTCTCTGTACCGGTGGGAGAAACCGCATCATGAGATTGTTGCGGAATTGGAAGCGAGAAGAGTTCAATAAAATCGCGAAACGCAAACGAGCTCTCTTTCCCGACGAAAGAGAGCTTTCTTTTTCACCAATCCACCTGCTTGTAATCCTTTAAAAATACCCCGGTCCAAGGGCGCTCCGCATCTTTTCCTTCATAGATCGGATCGCAGATTCTGGCCGCGGCATCCTCAAAGTCCAGAGGCAATTCGATCGCCTTGCGGGCCTTCGCCTGCTCCGGGAACTGGTTCGACACCCATCCGGGATCCACGGAGGTAATGAAGATACGATCCTTTTTATATTCCTTGGACATGGTTAGAGTCATCATATTCAGCGAGGCCTTCGCCATGTTGGTGTGAACGTGGTAGCCTCCTTTTCTTTTCATTTGAAAACGGCCTTCCGCCGCGGATACATTTACGATAAAACGGTTTGGATGCGGACTTCGTATCATGGCGTCTTTCAGTTTGGTATTGATTAAAAAGGGCGCGGTCACGTTGATCAATTGAACTTCGAGCATCTCCACCACGGAAATTTGCCGGGACTCGGCCGTCCATGAATTTTGAAGCTGGGAAGAGGAAGCCGGCAAGCTTCGTTCCGGATTCAGCAATTGCAGATACGGGGAATCCGCCGTTTCACTGCTTATCGGATTGGCAATGCGGGGAAGAGCGGTTCCTCCGGCAAGTTGCGGAGACCCTTGTCCGCCAAAAAGCTGTTTTTGGAGTTCCGCTTCTTTTAGCATCAACCCATCGTATTCCTCGGGGGACATTCTCACCGTCTGCGCAGCATTATTGATAATAATGTCGATGTAAGGGAACTCCTTGTTTATGTAGCGGGCAAACATCTCGACTCTTTCGATTTGGCGAAAATCCAACCCGTAAATATGAATACGATCCTTCCAAGTGTCAAAGTCGGGCTCTTTGATATAACGCTGCAGCGCATCGTACGGAAACCGGGTCGTTAAGATAACCCGTACACCATCGCGGAGCAGACGCAGCGCCGTATGATAGCCGATTTTTGTCCGGCCGCCCGTCACCAGAGCGATATAGTTGTCCAGGTGATGCCTGGCTGTCCGTTTCAGCTCATTGTATTCGCCGCAGGCCCGGCATAGCTTGGTATAGTGGTCGTGGACGACCGGATTCGGTTCTTTGCATATATAGCATCTAAATTTTCGGCCGTTTTCCGTTGCTGTTCCCGGGTTCTTCATCTTACCACCTTGAGAAATAATTTACATCCATCATAACATATGATAAAATTTTCTCACACAGTAGCTTAATTAAGGCGCCTGCCTCTCAAGCAGGAGATGAAGGTCTCAATCCTTCCTGTGTAGGGTGATAGTTTAACGAGAACACCTTCCCGCTAAGAAGGAGATGGAGGTTCACTCCTCCTCACCTTTCAACCGTTAAATTGGAGAAGCCCTTCATTCGTTTTTTGCGAGTGAAGGGCTTTTTTAATGTTATGATCTGTCTCTAACCCAACTATCATGCAGCCACTTCTCGGTAACTCTACCGTTGACCCATTTGATTTCTTGTTCAAAGGTAATGGCTTTTCCGTTTTTTACTAGGGTGCTTTCATCATGTTTGTCGATCCATAAGTTATCCAATTTTGCAAATAGGCCCGGCTCAAGCATGCCTAAAAATTGTTGTGCGCTTGCTTTGGCAGCTTCTTTCGTTGGAAGTTCTCCCTCCGCCAAAGTTTTATCCATCCAAGTAACCCCCAGGAGTTTATTGCTGCTTTTTGTTATAACAAATGAAAAATGTTCGCCTCCCGGACCATGGTTTGCGCCGGATGCTTTTTCATAGCGGAACCACCAGACATCTTCAGCGTTTTGCTTTTGGCCTTGAACAGTTTTCAGGACATATCCGTCCGGAATCGTTACCTCATGCGAAATATTTGGTTTGCTCTTTTCCTTCCTTGGACTTGTATCACTTTGAATTACCATTTGCTTTAACCAGAAACGAAGCCAGCAATCCGCTGCCTATGATGAATGCCAATACCTCAAAAGTTAGGATAAAACTTCCGAACTTCATCAGGTTCATTGCGGCGATGGGCCCAAGTAGCGCCAATAAACAATATGAAAGTGTATAGAGTAACGCCGATCACTCTCGCTTCACCTGCGATGCTTCCGATTAACGTGATCAGGGTAGGTACGGAAATCGCTATACCCGTAACAAAAACGATGCTCATACCAATCAGAATCGGGAGATTGGAGCTGATTCCAATGATGACGAGACCCGCTGTCGCTAAGAGCAGCCCGCCTTGTAAAACACGTTTGGCGCCAAATTTACCGGCTAACCGCCCGGCAAACGGAGATGCTAACATCCCGACAATTCCGGCGGCCCGCACCAATAGAATTTGGTTGCTGCTTAAGGCAAAGGGAGTTTGGCTTAAATAATTTCCCAGCGTGCTGTACATTCCCACAAAAGAAAAAAGAAGCGTGATCGTTACGAGGTAGCAAAACAACAGCGATGTATTCGAAAATACAGCCCGGATCTGTCGGAATGTACTCCCCATGCTTACTTGATTCTTTTTGACTTCTCCTCTTGGAACCAAGCCCCCGAACAAAATAGCCGACAGCAAATAGATTCCCCCCAAAATATAAAAAACATAGGACCAGCCAAGATTTATGCTGATCATACTGCTGAAAACCTGGCCGATAATGCCTGCCATCAAGAAACCTGTACTGACAAAACCAATGGTTGTCACTCTTTTTTCAATCGGATACAGTTCCACGATATAAGCAAGGACAACGGGACCAAACGATGCGGCGGCAAAGCCTTGAACGGCTCGGAGCAGGATCAGCCCCGGCAGGCTGTGGACAAGTCCAAGCAAAGGAGATAACAGGCATAAAGCGACCAAACCGTAAAGCATCGTTTGTCTTCTTCCGTACTTTTCCGATAATGTCCCAAAGAAAAGAAAACCGATGGCGTAGGTGAACGAGAAAGAGCTGCTTACCCAGGATGATTGCGACGGTGCTGCATGAAACGCATCCGCAAAGATGGAGACCAAAGGAATCGTGATGTAAAGGCTCGATACAACCGCCAAACCGCACCAAGTCAGTATGGCCGTTATCAGAGAGTAGTTGTATTGATCCGATTTTGCATGAATTTTTTCAACAAGCTGTGTCAATGAAAGGTCCTCCTTAATTGCAAAACCACCCTCCGGAATAATCCTCCAGGTTATTCGCTTCGTTGCTGTGAAATGTCCGTGATGCGGCTTTTTTCCAAAAATTCAGGGTCAGCGGCGATTGCTCCGGCTTGCCCCCAATTGGTCAACGGCGTTTCCCGCAGGATCACCAAAACCTTATCGGGAGGCAGGTTAAAAAGATTTACAGTAGCATCGGTTAGTGCCTTAATCCATTCCTTTTTTTGTTGCTCATTAAAACCTTCCCAGCAGTCTACATTGATAATAGGCATAAATAACATCTCCTTAGTAATTGATTTGCGACAAACGTATAATCACAACATTCATTGTAACTAAATTACAATCAATGTCAATATAAAACTAAAATTTGTAGCTGATCGTCATTTGAGGTAAAATATCTTCAAAGCAATATTTTCATTATTTTCATTGAAGGTGATGACATGAACTCGAACGAAGAGCTTAAAAATATCCTTTTGGATTTCGATTTATTGGGCAAATTGGTTGTCGGGATAGGTGAAGTATCTGAAATTTCAGGCGTTCCCACCAGACAAATAAGGTACTGGGAAGAAAAAGGGATCATCCATTCATCAAAAGAAACCGAGGGGACCACGCGAAAATATGATTATTTGAACGTGAAAAAAGTTCTTTTAATCAAGGAGCTCTTGGATGATGGCTATACTTTGGATGCGGCGGCGAAAAAAGTGGAAGATCGAATGAAAAACATCAGCGAAGCGTTTGCGAAGTTAGCGCAGCGTTCGGAATGAGCTGGAGAATGCAGAAGGGCAGCGGCTCAAAAAGATGGCAATCCATAAGAAACGAAGGATCGTCGTTCATGCTATGATACGTGTAAATTCATGATCGAGGTGGATGAACGATGACCGAAAAAATATCCAAAGGCCGTCTCTGGACGGGGCGAATTATGAGCGGTATTGTCATTTTGTTTATGTTGTTCGACGGCATATCCAAGCTTTTTAAGCCGGCCGTCGTTGTGGAGGGCACGCTGACGCTCGGGTTTGCCGAGCATCATATCGTAACCATTGGCATCCTCGCGCTTCTCTCTACCGTGCTGTACGCCATTCCGAGGACGGCCGTCCTGGGTGCGGTACTGCTGACCGCTTTTTACGGCGGTGTGGTCGCCACGCAAATTCGCGTGGACGCTCCCTTGTTTTCGCATACGCTGTTTGCGGTTTATATGGCGATTCTTGCCTGGGGAGGACTGTGGCTGCGAAACGATAAGGTTCGCCGCTTGTTTTGGTAATTGATTAGGTGGGAGTTAGCGGAGAAGTGGAGATTGAAAGAAACGTCGGTAACCCCGGTGTTCTTTTTTTGACAGGATATGGGGATGTAATCAGGGGAATACTTTTAAAAGTAATTAAGATAAAGAATAGAAATATGCTACAGTATTAATTTATATTAATAATATGAGAGGAAAGGAGCGGTGCCTATGGAACATAGATTGCTTAAACTGTTGCAGGAAGAAAAAGAGATGCACTTAAAGGGAGGCCTGTACCATCAGACCCAGATTAAGCTTGCCTATAATTCCAATCGTATTGAAGGAAGCCGGCTTTCCGAGGATCAGACACGGTATATTTTTGAAACCAATACTATTCATATGGAGCAGGAAGAAGCGGCAAACGTTGATGATATTATTGAAACGGTAAATCATTTTACCTGCTTTGATTATATGTTGGACCATGCAGCGGAGGATTTATCTGACGAAATGATCAAAGAGTTTCACCGTCTCCTAAAGAGAAATACCTCGGATGAAAAAAAAGAGTGGTTTCGTGTTGGAGATTACAGAACGCGACCCAACGTAGTTGGGGATAGCAAGACGACAGCACCGGGAAAAGTTGAAGGTGAAATCAAAAAGCTGCTTGCTGCTTATCACCAAATAAAGCAGGTTACCGCCCAGGATATTATAGAGTTTCATCATAAGTTTGAAAGCATTCATCCTTTTCAGGATGGGAACGGCCGGGTGGGCAGGATAATTATGTTCAAAGAATGCCTGAAGCATGATATCATGCCTTTCATTATTGATCACGAGTATAAGCTTTTTTATTATCGGGGATTAAAGGAGTTTCAGGTAGAAAGAGGGTATCTAATCGATACGTGTTTATCGGCACAGGACCGGTATGCGGCCATGGTGGCTTATTTCTTTCCGGACTTTAAACCAAAAGAATAGCATATGAAGCGTCCTTTCAGTGCTTAAAGTTGAGGGCGTTTTTTAGCTGGCGGTTTTTTGTCCCATACAAGGCCGTTATCTGTCAACCAATAAATGACAAAAAGAGGTATGATAAGACTAGAATGAATGATTCGTCTTGTTTTATTTGAAAATTATGCCTGAAATCGATCTTATAGTATTTTTGAAAAATAATCCAACAAATTGCGAATTTCGTTGCCATTTTGGGCACAAAAGTTATAATAAGGTACATAAAGCAAGGGAAGTTGCATATAATATTAGCGGCAGAAAGGAGGTCAACGGTATGGCTACAAGTAGCATAACAAAAGACATTGTTATCAGGGACAAAAAAGCGAGCCAACAGTTGATTTCTGCGCTTGAAAATGCTGACGGTAAATGCTCCCAAGAAGTTTCTTACTCTAAAGCGCATAAAGAAATCCGAGGAGAGAAGATTAAGGAGATCTTTAAGTAACATTGGTCAAGGGCTTCTTAGAAATCCCCTTGCTTGATATGATTAAGCAACTAGGAGAGGAGAAAACAAAACAAATCCTCTCTGATTTTTCATGTCCAAAAGGACAAGACGTAGAATATTTTTTAAAGAACCGTGCAATTGAGTTTGCTAAGCAGAGCATTACACAGACTCAACTGGTTTTTCTACAATATAAACAAGAAACTCAGTTATTGAAGGTTCACAATCCATCCCGCTTATAAAAAGTTTAATGTGGCTCGAACATCATATTGTAACCATTGGCATAGGAACGTCGGTAGCCCCGGCGTTTTTTTTATACACTACACAAGAAAATATCGCCGCTTCATTTGTGAAAAGTTTACATTTTGTTGTAAACCTTATCTGGTGTGGTTAGTATAACAGGCTGATAATGGACTTATCGGGAAAACCATTTTCATAGGAGGTTAAGCGCGATGCCATTTCCACTTTGGTTTCAAGACGCGATAAAACAGAGGGTGGACGACGCTTCGGCCAGGATCGAACGCCATCCTGATGTGTGTAAACTCCGTGCCGAAGAACGCACAGCTTTTAATGCTATGTTTCCTGGGATAGATAAAATGAAACTGCCAGAGTTTATGGACTGGGAGGATAAACACCACTTCAGGCGGGCTTTAGAAAATGAACGTTTGTACATGCAGGGGATGATCGACGGCGTACAGCTTGTTGTTGCGTTGTTTAACGATCCTCTTTTCGTGTCCGACAAACCAGAGACAACATCGAATACGTCAAACTCAGATGCAGACTGATTATGGGGACCATTTAAGCAAATCGGTCAAATGAAAAAGGGGGCGGGAGGAAGCCCCTTTTTTCGTGCTTGAGATGTAGTGCAACATAATCTACATCGGCCCCCCGTTATGTGTAGGCGGGTCCTCCTGTTCCATCTCCGGACCAAACTCGTCAACTGCCGCGGCGGGATTGCCGTCTTGATTCCACGCGTCCTTCGTCATAAACGCCTTTGTTCGTCCTTCATTGGTCGAGTCTTTGGCCTTTGCCTGCTCGAGCTGGTTTTCTGCTTTTTCACTGTCGTTCATAAGGTGACCTCCTATAGAAATTTTGTCTTTTCACATTTTTCGTTTATTAGCATTTCTCAAACATTTCTTAAGTAATTCATAAACAAATTCTCGGTAAGGTAGGGGGCAGATAAAAACAACAATGATTTCGGGATAGGAGAGGGGATTAACATAGTATATGACGTCAATGTGACGGGAACCAAAAACATTGTGGACATGTGCGCTACCAAACAGGTGAAAAAATTGGTGTATGTCAGCTCCACCGGGGCCATTCTTGAAGCGCCGCACGGTCAGGTGATCCGGGAGCCGGAAGTGTTTTCCCGGATCAGGTGGTCGGCTATTATGCAAAAACCAAGGCCATCGCCACGCAATATGTGTTGGAAGCGGTGCGCGGCAAAGATCTGGATGCCTCCATCATTTATCCTTCCGGTATATCCGGACCCGACGACAGCGCCTTCGGGCCATTCACGAGTTTTGTGATCCGTTATTGCCAAGAACAAATGCCCGTGGGTGTTGAAGGCTCCTTCAACGCAGTGGATGTCCGCGATCTTGCGGACGGCGTAATCGCTTGCACGGAGCAAGGGCGAAAAGGTGAGGGGTACATTTTGAGCAATGAGATGGTAGCGATGCGGCGGATGTTCGACCTGATCAGCGAAGCCAGCGGTGCCAAGCGGGTCGAGACCATTTTGACGCCGGAACAGATGCAGGCCATGCCGCAACACCGTTTCGCCCAATCCGAAGGCGGGGCCAATCTTGAGGCTTTGAAATTTGAAATCTACAACTTAACCCGCAATAATCAGTTCTCTTCCGAAAAAGCACGGCAGGAGCTCGATTTCCGCACAAGACCGTTTCAAGAAACCATCGCTGACACGGTGGAGTGGCTGCGCAGCGAAGGGAAACTAACGATAGCCTCACCGAATAAATAAACACCAAGGGCATTGGGATTAAAAAATCCCGATGCCCTTGGTTGTATACTCAGCGAACGTATTAAATCGAATTCAAAAAAGATTGAATATAGGGGAGCGCGGCGCCTATAGGCACACCGTTTTCCGGGGAACGGCTGATATGAATAAATGGTTCATGGCTGGGAAACGCCGTTCTTTCATCAACTTTCTCATGCAAAATATCGATATCCTGCTGCTTTAAGTAAGGAGAAATATGGCCGCCCAAAATAAACTCCCGGTTGATGACCAGGTGGATATTGTTGATCGAAAAAGCCAGGTAATCCAAAAACGCATCCCATCGCTCCGCGTAAGGAGAAACCCCGGAACGTACTTGGCGGAAGAAAGAATCCAAGGTTTCCCCTTCTTCCAACAGCGCGCTTACCGAGCTGCGGGTTTCCATACAGCCCTTCTTGCCGCAGTAACAAGGAGCGCCGTTTGGCTCAATCGTCATATGTTCCACCGTTCCGCTATGTCCTTCTTTGCCCATCTCAATTTGGCCATTGATGATAATGGCGCCTCCGAGATGCCTCCCAATCGACAGGTAGACCGCGTCGCCAATGTCATTTCTAACCCACAGTTCTGCAGCCGCGGCTCCCTTGGCATCATGCACAAACATGCAAGGATACTTGAGATGCCGCGCAAACACATCAATCTCCAGTCCTGTGCAATCCAAGATCTTACCGTATGTGATTTTTTGTCCGTCGGCGGAGGTTAAGGCTTGCACGCCAAATCCGATGCCGAGCACCCGATCTTCCGGCACATCCAGAGACGAGATGAAGGATTGCACGGCATCGCTTAACTCCTTGTAATAACGGTCCCCGTTGGCATAGCCAAGCGGCAATTCCATTTGCCGAAAGACGATGCCAAGCAAATCAACCGCCAAGATCCGCACGGACTCTTTCTGAATTTCCACGCCGATACTAATTCGGGCTTGAGGGCATATGGCATAAGCGGCTGCGCGCCGGCCGACGGAAGATTCAAACAACCCGCTTTTCTCGATCAGTTTTTCCTCTTCCAAACGCACCAGATTTTGCGTAACGGTCGGCAAGCTCAAATGAAGCTGGTTGGCGATTTCCTGTTTTGAAAGTTTTCCATGTTGATAAATGAGATGGTAAATCGCCGAGTAATTGTTCTTTTTTATATCTTTAACTGCGGTGTTATGGTCCATGAAATCTTACCTCATATTTTTATAAAATACTTTTGCAAAAAAGATTTATGTAATCCTAGTTTAACTATATCATAGCGGCTTATACGGCAACAACTTTGGCGGGATATTTGCAGGGTGTTTGCAGGGGGGGGCAGGATATTTACAGCTCGTCATAAGGTTCAGCCAACTTATGCATATTGACGGCAATAAAAAACGGCTATATTATATAAACATATTTTATAAAATAATTTTACAAAATAACTTCATTGAACAGGAGGGTATCTAAATGGGCATCATCGAAAAAATGAGACTGGACGGGAAGAAAATTTTCGTTACCGGCGGCGCAAGAGGAATCGGTAAAAGCGTGGCCACCGCCTTTGCCGAAGCGGGAGCGGATGTGGCGATTGTGGACCTGGATATCGCGGAGGCCAGAAAGACCGCTGCGGAGCTTGAACAAGGCCATAAAATTAAAGCGTTTGCAATCCGGGCGGATGTAACCAAACCCGAAGAGGTGGACGCCATGATCGGGGAAGTGCTGAGCGTTTTCGGGCGTCTGGATGTCGCCTTCTGCAACGCCGGAATTTGCCTGAATGTCCCGGCCGAGGATATGACGTACGACCAGTGGAGAAAGGTGATCGACATCAACCTGACCGGGGTATTTCTGACCGCGCAGGCAGCCGGAAAGGTCATGTTAAAACAAGGCGGCGGTTCGATCATTAATACGGCTTCGATGTCGGGACATATTGTGAATGTGCCGCAACCGCAATGCTCCTACAACGCCTCCAAAGCGGGAGTGATCCAGCTCACCAAATCGCTGGCCGTGGAATGGGCGTCAAGAAATGTGCGCGTGAACTGCATCAGCCCCGGATATATCGGAACAGAGCTGACCTTGAACTCTCCGAGCCTAAAGCCGTTGATCGAACAATGGAACAGCGTTGCGCCGCTGAAGCGCATGGGGAAACCGGAAGAACTGCAGTCCATTTGCGTTTATCTTGCCGGGGACACCAGCAGCTTTACGACGGGAGCCGATTTTGTCATAGACGGTGCTTTTACTTGTATTTAACGGATTGCAAAAATCCGGCCTTTGCGAAAGGAGACTAACGCATGCACTATTTACTGGGAACGGATATTGGAACATCGGGCACAAAAACGATATTGGCGGATACAAGCGGAAATGTGGTCGCCCAGGATTTACAGGAATACGACGTATTGACCCCAAAGCCCTTATGGGCGGAGCAGTGGCCCGAGGTGTGGCTGGAGGCGGCGAAGACGTCGATTAAAAATACGGTACGGAAAGCGGGAATTCCGGCGGAAAAAATTCACGGGATCGCCATCAGCGGACTGTACGGGGGCTCCGGGGTTCCGCTGGGCGACAATATGGAGCCGGTCCGGCCGTGCATGATTTGGATGGACCGCAGAGCGGAAGAAGAGACCAAGTGGGTCTTGGACCGGATCGGCGAAGAAAAACTGCTGGAAATTACCCATAACGGGGCCGACCCCTATTACGGCTATACGAAAATATTATGGATGAAACACCATGAACCGGAAAATTGGCGGAAAACCAAGCTTTTTCTCCCGCCCAATGATTACGTCATCTATAAACTGACCGGGAACATTGCCATCGACTATTCTTCCGCGGGCAATATCGGCGGCATTTTTGATATGAATACCCGAACCTGGTCGCAAGAAATGATGGACGCCATGGGCATACCGCTGTCCATGATGCCGGAAAATCTCGTGGAATCCACGGATATTGTCGGCGGATTAACGAAAGCGGCGGCGGACGAATTGGGCCTTTGCGAAGGGATGCCGGTGATCGCCGGCGGGATTGACTGCGGCGCCGCCAATATCGGTCTCGGTGTATTGGAACCCGGGGTTTATGCGGCGGCCATCGGAACTTCGATGTGTGCGGCATTCATTTCCGATCAACCGCTAAAGCGAAAAGATCTCATCGTTTGGCCCTATTTATACGATGCCAAAAAACTATCCTACTATTTCGCCGGCGGGGCCACGGCGGGAGCGATCGTAAAATGGTTCCGGCAAACGTTGTGCCAATTTGAACTCGAAGCGGAAAAAGCCGGCGGGAAAAACGCGTACGACGTGTTAAATGAGCAGGCGGCCCAAATCCCGGCCGGCAGCGAAGGGCTGATCGTGCTTCCTTATTTTATGGGGGAGAGAAGCCCGATTTGGGATTCGGACGCCAAAGGAACGATCGTCGGACTATCGTTGGCGCATACCAAAGCCCATATTTACCGGGCGTTTCTGGAAGCGGTTGCGTATTCTTTGCGGGAGGCGATGGAAGCCACCGGTGAAAACCTCGGCGAGTATATCCTGATTGCCGGCGGTGTAACGAAGTCAAAACTGTGGCGGCAAATCTTTGCCGATGTGACCGGTTATCCGGTGGTCTGCCCGGTGCATGATGTCGAAGCGAATATGGGCGATGTGATGCTGGCCGGAATCGGAACAGGCCTGCTCTCTTACGAGGATGTGAAGAAATGGCCGGTTTTGGACGAGAAGGTGATGCCTAATCCACAGCACCGCGAGAAATATAACGGTTATTACGAGGTCTACAAATCGGTTTATCAACATTTAAAGCAGGATATGAAAACGCTGACAAAACTTTCTTGAAGCGAAGGCGGAATCCTAAATTGCTGAAAAAGGACAGGTGAGCCAATGAATAAATGGAAAACTAGAATCGGTTATGGGGCTGGCGATTTAGGGTGCAACCTGGTATTCAGCACCATGGCCTCTTATTTGATGATTTTTTATACGGATGTCTTCGGAATCACGGCCGCTGCCGCGGGCACGTTAATGCTGGTAACCAAAATCATCGATGCTTTTGCGGATACGGGCATGGGCTTGTTGGTGGATCGCACGAAAACGAGATGGGGGCAAGGAAGACCCTATTTTCTGATCGGCGCCGTTCCTTTTACCGTATTTACCATCTTGACGTTTGTGGTTCCCGATGTAAATATGACCGGAAAACTGATCTGGGCCTATTTCTCGTTTACTTTGTTAAACATTGCTTATACGGTTGTCAATATCCCGTTAAACACGATCGTGCCCAGATTAACCGCGGATAATCACGAGCGAAACTGGCTGGTGTCCACCAGAATGATCTGCGCGCTGATTGGGACGGCTTTAGTGATGTCCATTACAACACCGTTAGTAAATTCCTTTGGCCAAGGAGATACGCAAAAGGGCTTTTTGCTCACCATGAGCCTTTACGGCATTGCGGCCATGTTCATATTTATTTTTACCTTTATGAACACAAAAGAGGTTGTCCCTCCGACCGTGGCGCCCGGGAAGTCTTCTTTTAAAGAAGACCTGAAAGGATTGACGGATCAGAGCATTTTATTCTTTATCGTGAATTTCCTCTATTTTGCGCTGTTTGTTATCCGCAATACGACCGTCATCTATTATTTTACGTATAACCTCGAACGGACGGACTGGCTCACCTTTGCCGGCCTGTTCGGCATTTTGTCCGGGCTGCCGATGCTGCTTATTTTACCTTGGCTGCAAAAGCGGATATCCAAGAAAAACGTCATGCTTCTAAGCATCGCTATCTATATTGCGGGGGATTTAATCCTTTATTTCGGAAAGTCATCCGCCTTGCTGCTCATCGCGGGGCTGGCGATCACCGGGCTCGGTATTTACGGCATCTTCGGCGTCACGTTTGCGATTCAGCCGGATGTCATCGATTATTCGGAATATAAAAAGAACCGAAGCATTTCCGGTATGATTGCGGCTTTCCAAGGCTTTTTCGTCAAAGGAAGCATGGGGCTGGCCAGCGCTTTAATCGGAGTGATCCTGAACATGGGCGGTTATGTCCCCAATGCCGAGCAAACGGTAACCGCTTTAAAATATATTGAATTAACGTTTATATGGATTCCGCTAATCATCTGCATCTTCATCGGAATTACCGTTTGGTTCTATAAGCTTGACGGCAAGCGCGCGGAAATGGATGTGGAGCTGGAACGGCGCCGGGCGATGTCCGGGGGGAATGCGGTTGGTTTTTAATTGGCTTGAGGGAGGCAAAATGCCTCCCTTTTTACCGCAGCTGCCTTCTTAAGTAAACGTAAACCGTCAGCGGCGCGAAGACGGCGATCAGAAGCAGACCGGCGCCGATGCCGGACGCCAGGTCGGACGCGCCGGCCGTGCCATGCAGCAGTTCCCTTGTCAGCTGGACGGCAATGCTGATCGGATTCAAATGACGTCGTCCCGCTGTATACCGTCATCGGCACCACCGTCAGCACGAGAATGCCCGGCAGCAGGTACTGGATATACTCCGTGACGGAACCGGTGATCGCCCCGCCGAACAAAAAGGCGAAGATGAGCAGCATGACGATCGGCGACAAGACCGCCTCCATGGCGAAGCCGAAGCCGTTGTTTCGCATGTGATACAGCGTTCTTCGCATGAACGGCGCTGTCGCGGCGAGGCCGCCCGGACTGCGGCGCGGCTTCCTCGCTCCGGTTGCCTGGGTGATATTCATGCTGACGATGCCTCCTTTCCGTGAGCGGCGGTGAGCGCGAAGAACACGTCATCAAGGCTCGGGTCGCCCATGGTAAAATCGTCGATCGCCGCCCCGTGGCCAAGCAGCGTGCCGATAACGGCGTGCGCCAGCCCGGTTTCCTGGACCGCTACTTTCACGATCGACCCATCCTCGTTCGCTTGGCCGGCCACCCCATGCTCGCTTGCGAGCAGGCCGCAGACGCCGGCGGGATCGGTTCCCGCCGCCAGCCGGATCGTCAGCGTCTTGCCGCCGCTGGAAGCTTTGAGCTGTTCCGGCGCGTCCATGCTAAGAATGACGGCTTCATGGCTTCCTTCATTCGCCAGCGCCGGATGCAGGCTGGCCAGCTTCCGCATCGCCGATGCCGCCGTCCCGCCCATCGCTCCTTCCATCGCCTTCAAAAGCGAATAGATCACCGACAAGTCTTCGAGCGAGAAGTGCTGCCGCGTCAGGAAAAATCCGTTCATCAGCTCGAATCCGCCATCCGCGCCGGTGAACGAGGCGACCGGGATGCCGGCCTGGTTGATCAATTCGACGTCACGGTAGACGGTGCGCACCGACACTTCGAACTTGCCGGCCAACTGCTCGGCGGTTACCCTTTTTTTAGCCATCAACTCCAGCGTGATTCCGAGCAAACGGTCCAATCTCACGGCCATCGCCTCCTCTGTCGATAAACTTGTGCAGGTCATCTGAGAACGATCCTACACTAATAATTCTGACAACATGGTTGTCAGGGTTGGAGATGCAACAATTTTCCTCTTAAGGTAAGCTGTCATTAGTCCCGCAAACATTTCTTAAACATTTGCCTGTTACGATAATTCCACTTGCGGAGAAATGAGGTATTATTATGATCAATATACTTGTCAAAACCCGGTCGGCCCTTCAACTTTCATTGGAAAAATCCATTCTATTGGATAGTCCAATTATAATACGCCTAATATAACTACGATTGATTGGAATCTGAAGGAAAGTGACGCATTTTGGCGAAATACCTACTTGCCTTAAGAAAAGATATCTTTTTCCATAAGAGGAGGAAAACAACCATGGCGAGTAGGGTACGCGCAAGGTCTAAAGCAACTTTTTTACGGATGGCGGCTGCGTTTTTGGCGGTCATTCTGGCAACAACGGTAATCGCCATCGCTGCCGCGCCGGGCAAGGTTTTGGCGGCAGGGGAGAATCTGCTGACGAATCCCGGATTTGAAGCCGGGGATGCCGCTTGGGAGAAGTGGGGCAACCCGGTGGTTGCGACGGCGGAAAAACATAGCGGAAACCGGTCGCTTCAGGTGAAACGAAATACGGGCGGAGCTTCCCAATCCGTGGCCGTTAAGGCCGGAAAAACATACCGGATCGGCGTATGGGTTAAATTTGCCGGCACCGGCGCGACCGGCCATACGATTTCGATGGAGTATTTCGGTTCCCAGCAGGGAAAAGAAAGCCTGAAATTCTCCGGATCGACGGACTGGGAGTATCAACAAATTTTATTTACCCCCGCTGCAGGCGTGCAGTATGCCCGGGTATCTTTTTGGAATAACACGGCGGTCGATTATTTTATTGACGATGCGGTGATTCGGGAATATGCGGACGAAGAACCGCCAACCGCACCCGGCAAATGGGAGACCGAGCTTATAGAGGACGGTCTTAAGCTGACCTGGACGGGTTCAGCGGATGATTCCGGCGTGGAGGCATACCAGCTTTCCTACAAGAAAACGGAGGATTCCGGCTGGCAGAACGTGAGCGTCCCCCATGTGGAGGGACAAACCAAGTACACCTATAGCCTCGAAAATCTGGAAGCCTATCAGGTATATGCCCTCAAGCTGACTGCCGTAGACGAGGCGGGCAACATCTCGGACGCCGTTATTGGGCTGGAAGCCACACCGGGCCCCAACCTGGTGGAAAACCCGGGGCTTGAGACCGGTTCCGTGTCCCCTTGGGAGGTATGGAAAAACCTTGAGACCACCACGGACCATCCGCACAGCGGACAATACGCCCTGAAGATCAAAAATCTGACCGGCGGCGGCACCAAGAAAATAAACGTAACGCCCGATACCACCTATTTGGTCAGCTTTTGGACCCGGTTTGCCGGCGAGCCGGTCACAAGCTTCGGGCTAGATTTCAGCTTATTCGGGCCAACGGAAACCAAGGTGCCGATAACTGCCCCGGTCAGCACGGAATGGACCAAGACCGAAGAGCGAATTCATTCCGGAAGCGGCGACAAGCTGATGAGGCTGGCCATGTGGAATACGACGGGCGTAGACATGTTTATGGATGATGTTTTTGTAGGGGCCCTGCCTGAGCTTCCTGCAAACCTCAAACCCAGCGTCCCGGCCAATGCCAAAGTAAACGGAACGGACTGGGTATCGGCGGACCTGGAGTGGGAGGCGTCGGAAGGACCTTATGGAGTCAAGGCTTATACGGTATCCTATAAGGAAGAGGGGGGAAATGAGGAATGGCGGACGGTAACGGTTCCCGCTGTCCAGGGGCAGACGTCTTATTCCTATAAACTGGAAGGCTTATCTCCGGAAACGGCTTATGACATTGAAATAAAAGCGGTCAGCGAAGGAGACCTGGTTTCGGAGGGAGCGGTTTTGCGGGCAGCCACAAGCCCTGTGAGGGCCTCCAACCCGGATGCCTCCGCCGAGGCGCTATCTCTGCTGGAGCGATTGTATGACACCACCGGGAACGGTATTTTTACAGGACAGCACAATTACTATGAGGACCCCTCCAACTGGTACAATAAAGCAGCCGAAATAACCGGCGTGTATCCTGCCTTATGGGGCTCTGATTTTGCCTATTACACAGGCGGCGACTTTGCGGGCTTAAGACAAAAGATGATTAATACCGCCATCGCCAAAGCCCAAAGCGGCGCCATGATCACCTTGACTTATCACCAAATTCGTCCTTTTGATCCTAAAACTGCCGGATGGGAAAGCGTAAAAGCGAAGGTAACGGAGGAGCAGATGGAAGAGATCGTTCCCCCCGGTACGGACCTGTATAATCAATGGGCAGCCCAAGTGGACGAAGTAGCCGGTTACCTGACCCAGCTTAAGGATGCGGGAGTTCCCGTGTTATGGCGGCCTTACCATGAAATGAACGCAGAATTTTTCTGGTGGGGCGGACGTCCGGAGCTTTTCAAGCAATTATGGGTCAATATGTACGACAGGTTCACCAATGTTCATCATTTGGATAACTTGATCTGGGTATGGAGTCCAAACGCGGAAAGCGAATGGGCTTATGACTCGGCTCCTTATTACCCCGGACACGATTATGTGGACGTGCTGGCCATGGACATCTACAATAACGACTACAAAGACGCCTATTACGAAAAACTGGTGGAACTCAGCGGCGGAAGACCGATCGCCATCGGCGAAAACGGAGAGCTGCCCGACCCTAAGGTCTTAAAGGAACGGCAACCCCGGTTTGTCTACTTTATGACCTGGTCCGAATACCTGACGAATAAAAATTCCGTGGAGAAAATCAATTCGCTGTATCACGATGCGCGTACGATAAATAACGGAGGCAGTGGCCTTTGATTAATGAGCCTGGCACAAAAAATGTGTCAGGCTTTTTCAAAGAGAATTGGCAAGAAATGCCGGAAGGGCGTTGAAAGCTTGTGGACAGGGAAGCTGATGTCAGGGAAGGCTGATGGGTTGGTCGACAGGATTAACATCCACTTGCCGGTGCTTTGCACGATTATCCCGTTTGATCAGGAAGCAGAGAAGAAGATACATTCAGGAGAAGAAGATATATTTGGAAGAAGTGGATATGGGAGAAGCAGACCTGTTCGAGATCATTAAACCTGTTTAAGATCATAGACAGGTTTATGAGAAGGGAAGCAAGCCTGAGACGGGAGGAATCGGGCAAGACACAAGAAAAAATGAAAAGACCGTGATCTTGCTGCAGCCTGAGTCTGTTTGCAGAAACGTTTGTACCGTTCAAGCACTTCTATCAGGCCGCAGCCGCAAGGGGCTGGTTCGGTTGGCGCGCGATCAGCCGGCGGTAAGGAATCGCCGGAATCGCCACACACATTTGCAGCAACTGCTGCCGCATCGTTTCTTCCGCTCCGGGCCGTCCTCTTTGCAGGCGCAGCCGGCGGCGTACGGTGTACTCGTTCAGATACGCTTGCAGATGCTTCAGTCCCAAGGCTCCATACGTACTCTTCAGCGATTCCCACGCCTCTCTCACCACTTTCCGCAAGGGCGCATACAGCCGAAAGGCCTGAGGAAACAACTGTACCGCCGATGTATGGACATCCACATGCCCGCCAATAAACGCGGTTAGATCGTGACGGTCTGCCCTTTTTTCGCCTCCCCGCTTATGCGGCACCAGGCGGATTTTGACTTGTTCCGGCTCGCCCGACTCTGTGACCGTGCAGCCGGCTACGACCGCCGAGGCATACGGATGCGAAAGCTGACACCGGGACGGATTACGCCCATACTGATCGCTGTTCACCTTCACGTCTCCGGAGAGCAGCTCCCGGGCATCGAACTCCCCCACGGCATGGCGTATTTTGTGCAGCACCGACCAGGCGGTCTTGTAGGCGACCCGGATCACCTTGCTCAGCCGCAGCGCCGAGATGCCGCCCTCAAGCAGGAACAACTCCAGGGCCTGGAACCACTTCACCAGGGGGAGATGCGTTCCTTCAAAAATCGTGCCGACCAAAGGCGATGTTTGATGCTTGCACTTTCCGCACTCGAACAAGGGAATATGCCGGGAAGTCAGGCGGCTGCACCGGGTGTAAGTGCAGCGCGGGCAGACGAAGCCGTTTGGCCACTTCATCGCGATTAGCGCCTCCATGCAGTCCTGCTCGCTGTTATAACGGCTGCTGAATGGCTGAAGTTCCGTTCCCGTATTGGCTTCCATATCCGTTTACCTCCCGAATCAAGAATACACGAACATAGGTTCCATTTATTTCATTATACCAAACACACGTTCTCTATTCAAGCCGAAAATCTCACCTAAACCGCCTTATTTTTTCACCCTTTCTTTTTCTGCTCTCTTTTTTCTTTATCCCGTTCACTACCCCCCCCTCTGCCCCTCTGAACGAAAGGGATAATCGTGCAAGGCAGCATGCAGATACACCAAGGCACTAAGCACCAAGACACCAAGACACGAACGCTATAGACAGCCACCTCAGCCGTAATTCAAATTTAAATGAATACCTTGCTGAAAGTTAACCATCTTATATTACAATAGATAGTGTAACGGGTTGAAAGGGGGCTCCCGCTGTGAGAGAGTCGGATAACCATGCCGTCGTTCTTTTTGACGGCGTATGTAATTTTTGCAACGGATCGGTGCAGTTCATCATTCGGAGAGATCGGGCTGGTTACTTCCGGTTTGCTTCGCTGCAGTCGGATGCGGCGAAGTCGCTGCTCGCAGGGCGGGCGGAAGCACCCAGTCTTGACTCGATCATTTTGATTGAAAATGACCGGGTGTTCACCGAGTCCACCGCGGTACTTCGAATCGCTAGAAAGCTGGACGGGATCTGGAGAGGAGCGGCCCTGTTCCTCGCTGTCCCCAAACCGCTCAGGGATTGGGCTTACCGTCTATTTGCCCGCAATCGATACCGCTGGTTCGGCAAACGCAGCGAATGCATGTTGCCGACGCCGGAGCAGCGCCAGCGATTTTTAAGCATGGATGAAGCGGGGAAGTTTTGAGTCTCAAAAGGGGGATCTTAGATTGATTCGACACTTATGCGGATGGAATATAGGCCTCCTCCACTTCGACCTTACGTTCATTCCCAACCAATTTGTATTTTACATCAATGACGGCCCCCTCTTGGTAACGGGGAATGTGAACGACGGATATAAAGGTTTTCACCGTGGCCCGGAAGGTCTGGCCGTCCTCCTGCGTAACGGTCAAATCGAGCTGGATGCCCGGACGATCATTTATACTGGATGAAGTCTGCTGGACGGAATGGATGAGCGCTTTTGCCCGGATTCCGTTGTCCAAGATATCCTGACGCTCCCGCTGGGTTTTCTGGTTGGCACGGAGTGTCTTTAGGGCGGCAATTAAAGTTAACGAACCCGTGATCAACCCGAATACGATGAGTAAGCTAACAATCGTTGTTTCGCTCATGTCAAACCTCCCGAATAAAATAGGTCAAGTTGAGATCAGCACCCCTAACGATAATACTCATTTCTCACATTTTCATGCATTGCCAACGGCAAAACAAGGTACTAAACGACCATCCAAGAAACAGAGAAGGTCGTTTAGTCTCCAAACTCCTTATCAGCCGCAGCCAAGGCGGCGCCGATGACCTGGTGCATGTCATAGTATTTATAGGTGGCCAAGCGGCCGCCGAAGATCACGTTTGCCTCCGCGTCGGCCAATGCCTTGTATTTCCTGTAGATTTCATTGTTTTTATCGTCGTTGATCGGGTAATAAGGCTCGTCTCCCGGCTTCCACTCTGTGGGATATTCGCGGGTAATGACCGTCTTGTCCTGCGTTCCGAACTCAAAGTGCTTATGCTCGATGATTCGCGTATACGGTGTTTCTCTATCCGTATAATTGACCACGGCATTGCCTTGATAATTGGCGGTGTCGCCCAATACGGCCGTCTCGAACCGCAAACTCCGGTATTCCAGAACGCCGTAGGCGTATTCGAAATATTGGTCGATCATGCCGGTATAAACGATCTTTTTGGCCAGTTTTTCGTACGCTCCCCGGTCATGAAAGAAATCGGCATTTAACTTGACGTCTGCGTCTTCTAGCATCTTTTGGATTATAGCCTGGTAACCGCCGATCGGGATGCCTTGATACGTGTCGTTAAAGTAATTGTTGTCATAAGTAAAACGGACGGGCAGGCGCTTGATGATGAAGGAAGGCAGCTCTTTGGCGGATCTTCCCCACTGTTTTTCCGTGTAGCCTTTGATCAGTTTTTCGTAGATATCGGTTCCGACCAGAGAGATGGCTTGCTCCTCCAGGTTGCCCGGTTCCGTAATGCCGGCGGCTTTCCTTTGTTCGTCGATTTTCCGTTTAGCTTCATCCGGGGTGGCAACACCCCATAATTTGTTGAACGTATTCATATTAAACGGGAGATTGTAGATTTCCCCTTTGTAGTTGGCGATAGGCGAATTGGTATAGCGGTTGAATTCGGCAAACCGGTTCACGTAGTCCCATATTGCTTTACTGTTGGTGTGAAAAATATGAGCGCCGTATTTGTGCACTTGAATGCCTTCGACCTCTTCCGTATACACGTTTCCGCCGATGTGGTTTCTTTTATCGATAACCAGGCACTTCTTGCCTCTTTTTGTGGCCTCATAAGCAAAGACGGCTCCGAACAAACCCGCGCCGACGATTAAGTAATCATACATGTGGAAACTCCTTGTAATGTTTTACTCCCATCACATCTTAGCATAATCCCGCGCCGGCAACTACAGCGCTCCGGCAAAATTATGCTATACTATTGGCTAATGAGTGTCCGGGACGGGGATGTAGGGGGTTTTAGCCGGAATGAATACCGAAGCATTGGAATATTTTATCAAAGTTTACGAGAAAAAAAGCGTTACGGCCGCAGCCAAGGACTTGTACATAACTCCGCAAGGCATCAGCAAAACCATCAGGCAGTTGGAGATGGAGCTGGAGACCGAATTGTTTTACCGGGGCCCGCGGGGGATGGAAGCGACCAAAGCCGGCGAGCTGCTGCATGCCCGGGCCAAGCATATCCATTACCTGATCGAAGACATCAAAAAAGAGATTCGGATCATGAACGGGAGAAAAGGGACTTTAAACGTGGTGATAACCTACTCGATCTCATCGGTTTTGCCGGTGGATTTTTTGTATCGGTTTTCGGCGCATTATCCCGAAATTCAAATCAAGCTTAAAGAATTCCCCGACGAATATCCCTTGACGAAGATTTTTCAGGAGGAAGCGGATGTCGGGCTGGTGATCGGAATCGAAGAGATGGACGATTGCGAATTCGAGATGCTGGTCCGCGGTGAAGTCGTCGTTGTCGTTGCGAAAAGCCACCCCCTGGCCGGCAAAGATGAAATTTCCGTCAAAGAGCTGGCGAACGAAGCTCTGGTCGTTAAAGCTGCGGGCAGCGGCAAGGAAAACGGATTTGTCGAGAAATGCCTGGAACAGGGCTTTACCCCCAATGTGATCCATGAGTTCGGCAATATTATATCGGCTCATCGGCTGTGCGAGCGAAATGGGGCCGTGGCCGTTTCGATCGATTTTGTGGAGGACTCCCTTAACAATGACAACCTGAAACGGATCCGGCTGATGGAAAAGATCCCCCAGGATATTTATCTCGTATTCCGCAAAAGAGGGATCCAATCGAAAGCAATCGCCTTGTTTCAAAGCTATGTAGCGGATAAATGCAAGTCGTTTTGACGGAAATAACGACCCGTCGAAACGGCTTTTTTCGTTATAAACTAAAAGTTGCCTCCCCCTAACGATTGGTTGATAGTTATTTTGGCCGCGATGGAGTACCCTTAGCTAAGGGTACCCATCAACTTGCAATCATGAAAGCACATACAAAATTTTTGTGATTGTGGCAACTTGGTTTATTTACATAGGAGGCGAAGAAGTGAGCAAGTCAGGCAAAGGCAAGAAAACTTTTACGGCATGGGCGGCATTGTTTTTGGCGCTGGCCGTCGGTGCGGTTGTAACCGTTTCAATGGCATCGGTTGCAAAAACGATCCAAATTCTGCTCGTTGCGGCCGTTATTGTTTCCGTTGTTGTATTGGTTAGCGGTTTCATGTGGGCGAGACGGAACCCCACGGAGCGAAAAGGATTAAGAAGAATGCTGATGGCGCTGCTTAGTTTAGGGCTGGTCATCGTGATTGGCCTCGACGTGGCCGTATACAAGTATCAGGTTGTCGTTAACCAATACCTGACCAAAGCGAAAATCGATGAGGAGGCGCTGGCGAAGGCTTCTGCGGATTCCAAAGCGGTTACGGAGCAAATCGAAGACGAGGGGATCGTGCTGCTCGAAAATAAAGAGCATGCCCTGCCTCTGGATATGAACAACGCCAATGAGAAGAATGTAAATATTTTTGGCCAGGCTTCCGTAAAAATGATTTACGGCGGCAGCGGCTCCGGTTCGGGCGATGAAAGCGCGAACGTCACGATTCAACAGGGCCTGGAGAAGGCCGGGTTTAAGGTCAACAGCGAACTCACCGAGTTCTATAAAGCCCACGCCCCCGCAAAAAAGAAAACGGACACGTTTAACCTGGACGGCGGCGACTATACGCTCAGCGAACCGGCTACCGGCGATTTCAGCGAGGAACTGCTGAAAAATGCGGAGCAATTTTCCGATGTGGCGGTCATCGTGCTCTCCAGATCGGGCGGCGAAGGCGGCGACCTGCCGTTCGAAACGGCGGAATACGGCGGTTCCAAAGACCGCCATTACCTCGAGCTGTCGGAAGCCGAAGAAAAGATGATCGACATGGTCACTTCGCGCGATTTCGCGAAGGTGATCGTGGTGATCAACTCCAGCAACGCGATGGAACTCGGGTTCCTGGAAAACAAGGGGATCGACGCCGCGATTCTGATCGGCGGTCCCGGCTCGACCGGCAACAACAGCGTCGGCAGCATTTTGGCCGGCAAGGTGAATCCGTCGGGCCGTCTGGTCGACACCTACGCTTACGATGTAACGACATCCCCGGCTTTTTACAATGCGGGCGACTTCAGGTACTTGAATACCAAACATAAATCCGTAGACAAATTCGGCAAAGAGAGCGAAAAATACCATGCGTTCGTCAATTACGCCGAAGGCATTTACGTCGGCTATCGTTATTATGAAACCCGGTACGTCGACAACGCGACAGGCCAAGTGGACGAGGCGGCGTACCGCAAAGCGGTTCAGTACCCGTTTGGTTACGGCTTAAGCTATACGAGCTTCACGCAAGAGATTACGGACTATCAAACCACAAACGATAAGATTACCGTCGAGGTCAAAGTGACGAATACCGGCGATACGGCCGGTAAGGATGTCGTGCAGCTGTACTACACTCCGCCTTATTATGAGGGCGGCATTGAAAAATCCCATGTCGTGCTGGGCGCGTTCGATAAAACGGAAATCCTCGAGCCGGGCGCTTCCGAGACGGTGACGTTGGAGATTCCGGTGGAAGATATGGCGTCTTACGACTACAAAAATGAAAAAGCGTATGTGCTGGAAGCGGGAACTTACGGAATCAAGCTGATGAAAAACGCCCATGAGACGATCGACTCCAGAACGTATGAAGTGAAGGACACGATCGTTTATGGCGGAGACAACAAACGTCCTTCGGATCAAGTCACGGCAACAAATGTGTTTGATGATGCGCTCGGCGGCTTGACCTATGTGTCCAGAGCCGATTGGGAAGGCACCTTGCCGGCGCAGCGGACTCCGGAAAAGGAAGCTTCGCAGGAGCTGGTCCAGGCTTTGGAAAACAAGCAGGTGACCGACAACCCGGACGATCAGGATATTGTTTTTGCCAAACACGGTCTGGAACTGGAAGATATGGCCGGGCTGGACTATAACGATCCGAAATGGAACGAGCTGCTGGAGCAGCTGTCCGTCGAGGAAATGGCGCAACTGATCGGATTCGGCGGCTACGCCACCCAGCCGGTCGCGTCGATCAACAAGCCCGGCACGACCGATCTGGACGGCCCGGCCGGGATCAATGCGCTGCTCACCGGTATTAACGGCGTGCAGTTTATGAGCGAAGTGGTGCTGGCGTCGACATGGAATGTGGATCTCGCCCAAAAAATGGGCGAAGCTCTCGCTAACGAAGCGCTCGTTTACAGCGTGACCGGGATGTACGCGCCGGCCATGAACATTCACCGCACGCCGTTCTCGGGCAGAAACTTCGAATATTATTCGGAAGATGCGTTCCTTTCGGGCAAGATGGGGTCTTATGTGGTGCAGGGAGCCGCATCCAAAGGCGTGTATGCTTACATCAAACACTATGCCCTGAACGATCAGGAAACGAACCGCGACGGCGTGGCCGTATGGACCAATGAGCAGGCGGTTCGCGAAATCTACTTGAAGCCGTTTGAAATTTCCGTCAAGCAAGGGAAAGCAACGGCCGTCATGTCCGCCTTTAACCGGATCGGCACGACATGGGCGGGCGAACATTACGGCCTGTTGACCACCGTGCTGCGCGATGAATGGGGCTTTAGAGGCATGGTCATCACCGACTGGGACATGTTCCCGCATATGGATGTGGACCGGGCGATCCGTGCGGGGGGCGACCTGATGCTGACGACGCTCGGCGATAAGCCGACGAAACTGAGCACGGACACGAACACCGGCAAACAGGCGATGCGCAAAGCGAGCCACAACATCCTTTATACCGTGGCGAACAGCAAAGCTCTGGAAATCAACGCCGCGCCGTATCCGTACTGGCTGCTGCTGCTCGGTCTCGGAAACATCATCCTTCTGGCCCTGCTGACCCTCGGGTTCTATAAAGCGGCGCACCGGAAGGCCCGCAAAATCGAAGCGGTTGAAACGCAAAACCAAAATATATAGATAGGCCTTAGGCGGTAGCTGATTAAGTCGGCTACCGCCCAAAGGCTAAAATGGGGTATTCGGAGATGAAACACAAACACTTGATAAAGCAGATGACATTGGAGGAGAAAGCTTCTTTAATGTCGGGGAAAGATTTCTGGCAGACGCAGGATATCCCGCGCCTGGGAATCCCGAGCATTTTTCTGGCGGACGGACCGCACGGCATTCGCAAACAAGCGGAGGCTGCGGACCATCTGGGCTTGAACCCGAGCCTTCCGGCCACCTGTTATCCGACGGCCGCGACCGTGGCCAACAGCTGGAATACCGAACTTGGAGAGAAGCTCGGCGAATATCTCGGCAAAGAGGCGGTCAGCCAAAGAGTGCATGTACTGCTGGGGCCGGGCGTAAATATGAAGCGAAATCCGCTGTGCGGAAGAAACTTCGAATATTTCAGCGAAGACCCGTATCTGGCCGGGAAACTGGCGGCGGCTTATATCCGGGGCATTCAGTCGCAGGGCATTTCCGCCTGCGTGAAGCATTTTGCCGCCAACAATCAAGAAGAAAGACGGATGTCGATCGATACGATCGTCGATGAGCGGACGCTGCGGGAAATTTATTTGACCGCGTTTGAAATCGCCGTGAAGGAAGGCGGGACCAAGACGGTAATGTCTTCCTATAACATGCTGAACGGCGAGTATACGAATGAGAACATTCATTTGCTGCGCGAAATCCTGCGCAAGGAATGGAATTTTGAAGGGGTTGTCGTCACGGATTGGGGCGGCAGCAATGACCGCGTGGCCGGCCTGATCGCCGGAAACGAGCTGGAAATGCCGACGACGGCCGGGGAAACCAATGCGGAAATTGTCCGGGCCGTACAAACCGGAGAGATCAAGGAAGAAGTATTGGACGAATGCGTGGACCGGCTGCTTGAACTGATTTTTTCCACGGAGGAAGCGTTCAAGACAGCGGATAAACCACAGTTTGACGTGGATCGGCATCACCGCGCGGCCCAGGAAGCCGCCGAAGAATCCATCGTGCTGCTGAAAAATGAAGGCAGTATATTGCCGATTCATCATGGCGTGAAAGTAGCGATCATCGGCGAGTTCGCCAAGGAAGCGCGTTATCAGGGCGCCGGCTCTTCGATCGTCAACCCGACCGTGCTTGACCACACTTTGGACGGTTTGGCGGAAGCGGGCTTGACGAGCGTCGGGTATGAACCCGGATTTGAGCGGTACGGAAAAAGAAGCCGGGGGAAAATCGCCAAAGCGTGCGACCTTGCCAAGCAAGCGGATGTCGTGCTGTTATATATCGGTCTGGACGAGGTGACCGAAGCCGAAGGCCTGGACCGGCAAAATATGAAGCTTCCCGAGAACCAGGTCGAATTATTGAATGCTTTGTATGAGGCAAATCCGAACATCGTGGCGGTGCTATCCTGCGGCTCCGCGGTGGAAATGCCGTGGATCGGCAAGGTAAAAGGCCTGGTGCACGGCTATTTGAGCGGTCAGGCGGGAGCCAAAGCGATCCTTGGAGTACTGACCGGGAAGGTCAATCCTTCCGGAAAATTGGCGGAAACGTATCCGCTCCGTTATGAGGATACGCCGTCCTACTATCATTTTCCCGGCAAGGAAGTCAGCGTAGAATACCGGGAAGGCCCCTATATCGGCTATCGTTACTATGATACGGCGAAGGTGGAGGTGCTTTTCCCGTTTGGATATGGCCTTAGCTATACGGCTTTTGCCTATTCCGATGTGCAGGCGGACCGGGATGGGGTCACTTTTAAAATCACGAACACGGGAAGCATGCCGGGGAAGGAAATCGCCCAGCTCTATGTCGGCTGCAAATCGGGGGATGTTTTCCGGCCCAATAAAGAACTGAAGGGATTTGCCAAGGTATTGGTCAATCCGGGCGAGACGGAAACGGTCACGATCCCGTTTGACGACAAGACGTTCCGTTATTTTAATGTAACAACAAACGGTTGGGAAATTGAAGGCGGGGAATACGAGATTATGATCGGGGCTTCCAGTGCGGATATCCGGCTGATCGCAAGCCTTCACGTAGAAGGAACGGGAGCGCCGCTTCCTTACGAGCAGGCGAAGCTTCCTTCCTATTATTCGGGCCAAGCGAACCAAGTCGGCCAGGAGGAATTCGAACGCCTGCTTGGGCGGAAAGTCCCGGCTGCCGCCTGGGACCGCACGCAGCCGCTCGGTTACAACGATACGATTGCCCAATGCCAGTACGCCAAAGGCTTTGTTGCCAGATTGGCCTTTCGCCTGATGTCTTTTGCCCATTGGTTTTTGTGGAAAACGGGCAAAAGAAGCACGGCCAACCTGATCATGATGTCGGTCTATCATATGCCGTTTCGCGGCATTGCCAGAATGACCGGCGGGCTCGTGAACATGCCGATGCTGGACGGTCTTCTGATGATGGTCAACGGTCATTTCTTCAAGGGGCTTAAGCATTTTCTGAAAGAGAGAAGCAAGATGCTGAAGGCCGCCAAGCCTAAGGTCGTCATACCAGCCCAAGCCACAAAAGGAGAAGAAATATGAGCGGTAGAAAAACAGCGGCCGGGCCGCTGGGCCTTTGGGCCCGATACAAAGAAAAACATCCCCATATTGCGCAGTTTCTGTTATTCTTTATATTGAGCAATGGCATTACCGTCCTGCAGTTGTTTTTAATGCCCTTATTTAAGAGTCTGTTCGCCCGCACGTCTCTAGTAAACAGCAATTTTCAAATTTTGCAGTTTGGGCATAACTTTGACGGCAGCCTTTACTATGTATTCGATTATGCGGCGGGTCCGCTGGCCGCGGGCGGCGGAGGCGGCCTGGCCTATTTTCTCGCCGTGCAAATTACGATTGCGATCGCCCAGATTCTCAATTTTTTTGCGCAAAGAAGCATTACGTTCAAATCGAACAGCAACATTTGGCAGGCCGCGTTCTGGTACGTCGTCGCTTATATCGTGATCACGCTCGGCGCCGCGGCGGCTCAAGGCTTCTACAAAGCGCCGATCTACAACCTGTTCATCAATACGTGGGGATGGGGCGCCGCCGGCGAGACGACGGCCGACGTGATTACGATGATTATCAACAGCGCTATTTCGTTCTGGGTGTTCTTCCCGATTTTCAAAGTCATTTTCAAGCAGGAACCCGAGAAGCAGGAATAGTTAAAGTGCGATTAAAGGTAGTGTGAGTTGAGTCATGAAATTATTATCCGTAGTTATCCCTTGCTACAATTCGCAAGACTACATGAGGTACTGCATCGAATCGCTGTTGCCCGGGGGAGAGCGGGTGGAGCTGCTGATCGTCAACGACGGTTCCACGGACCGGACCGGGCAAATTGCCGACGAGTATGCAAGCCGTTATCCCGGGATCGTCAAAGCGATCCACCAGGAAAACGGCGGCCACGGGGAAGCGGTCAACGCCGGGATTCGTCATGCGGCGGGCTTATATTTTAAAGTCGTCGACAGCGATGACTGGGTGGATGTCCGGGCGTATCTGAAAATCTTGGAGACCCTCAGCGCTCTAACCGGGGAAGGTAAACATGTGGACATGCTGGTCAGCAATTTCGTCTATGAAAAAGAAGGCAAAAAGTACAGAAAAATCATGAAATACGACGATGTGCTTCCGGAAGGCCGGATTTTTACGTGGGATGATATCCAGTGTTTTCGCAAAGGCCAATACATGTTAATGCATTCCGTCATGTACAGGACGCAGCTTCTCCGGGATTGCCGGCTGGAGCTTCCGCAACACACCTTTTATGTCGACAATTTATTTGTGTATACGCCGCTGGCGCATGTCAAAACGCTTTATTATGTCAACGTCGATTTTTACCGGTATTTTATCGGCAGGGAAGGCCAATCGGTCCAGGAGAGCGTTATGATCCGCAGAATCGATCAGCAGATTAAAGTCAATAAACTGATGATCGACCAAGTACGGCTGGATATGATCGAAAATCCGAACCTGCGCCGCTATATGTTCAGGCATTTGGAGATCGTCACGGTCGTATCAGTGATTTTGTTGATCCGCTCGGGAACGGATGAACATCTTAAGAAGAAAGATGAACTATGGGACTATATTAAAAATAAAGATATCAAGCTGTACCAGGATCTGAAATACGGCCTGATGGGAAGATTGATCAATTTGCCCGGACGGGCCGGCCGCCGCATTTCCGTGGGGGCGTACAAGATTTCGCAACGATTGGTCGGGTTTAACTAACGTGGGGAGCAGGGGCCTGTAGGGTGTCCTGCTTCTTTTCCTATATTAGAAAGTAGGGAGAATCTATAGTAGAATATCTTTGAATATACCGCCTATCATACAGAAGAGGAACCAAAGATGAAATATAAAGAGATCATTGCACAAATGACATTGGAAGAGAAAGCGTCTTTAATGTCGGGGAAGGATTTTTGGCAGACCCAGGACATCGAGCGCCTTGGCATTCAAAGTATATTTCTTGCCGATGGACCACACGGTATCCGGAAACAGGCGGTAGCGGCGGACAAGCTGGGCCTTAATGAAGGCGTGCCGGCCACTTGTTATCCCACGGCGGCGACGGTGGCCAACAGCTGGAACGTGGAGCTGGGAGAAACCGTAGGGGAGTATCTCGGGGAAGAAGCGATCGCGCAAAAAGTCAGCGTTCTGCTCGGGCCCGGCGTCAACATGAAGCGGAATCCCCTGTGCGGCCGGAATTTTGAATATTTCAGCGAAGATCCTTATTTGGCCGGTAAAATGGCGGCGGCTTACATTCGGGGCATTCAGTCGCAGGGCATTTCCGCTTGCGTCAAGCATTTTGCCGTCAACAATCAGGAGAAGCGGCGGATGTCGATCGATGCCATCGTCGATGAAAGAACGCTGCGGGAAATCTATTTGACCGCCTTTGAAATTGCGGTGAAGGAAGGCAAAACGAAGGCAATCATGTCTTCTTACAATAAATTGAACGGTACCTACACGAACGAGAACTTACATATTATGCAGGATATTTTGCGCGGCGAGTGGGGGTACAAAGGGGTTGTGATCACGGATTGGGGCGGGAGCAACGACCGTGTGGCCGGACTTTTGGCCGGAAATGAACTGGAAATGCCGACAACCGCGGGCGAAACCGATCGGGAGATTGTCCAGGCCATTCGCAGCGGAAAGATCCCGGAAGAAGTATTGGACGAAAACGTGAACCGGCTGCTTGAGCTGATTTTTACCAGCGGAGAGGCTTTTCGGCGGCCGCATTTGGAGTTTAATGTGGAGTATCACCACCGGATGTCCCAGAAGGTCGCGGAAGAGTCGATCGTACTGCTGAAAAACGAGGGGAATATTCTACCGCTCAAATTCGGCAAAAAAGTGGCGGTGATCGGCGATTTTGCGGAAAACGCCCGGTTTCAGGGAGCGGGTTCCTCCATCGTCAATCCGACCATTTTGGACCACACCCTCGATTGTTTCGAACAGTCGGGCATCGTCAGCATCGGCTATGAACCCGGTTTTGAGCGCTACGGAAAGAAGGACCGGAAAAAAATCGAAAAGGCCTGCGCCCTCGCGGCGCAGGCGGATGTGGTTCTGCTGTATATCGGTCTGGATGAAGTGACGGAGGCCGACGGCCTGGACCGGCAGAGCATGGGAATTCCGGAGAATCAGATCGAACTGCTGGACGCTTTGCACCAAGTGAACCCGAATATCGTGGCGATTCTGTCCTGCGGTTCCGCGGTGGAAATGCCGTGGATCGGCAAGGTGAAAGGGCTGCTGCACGGATATTTGGGCGGGCAGGCCGGAGCCAGGGCGATCCTGCGGGTGCTGTCGGGAGACGTCAATCCATCGGGCAAGCTGGCGGAAACGTACCCGCTTCGCTATGAGGACACCCCGTCCTCCCGGTATTTTCCCGGCAATGAAACGACCGCCGAGTACAGGGAGGCCGTCTATATCGGTTACCGCTATTACGATACGGCGGACGTCGACGTGCTTTTTCCTTTCGGATACGGACTGAGCTACACCACGTTCGAGTATTCCGACCTGCAGGTCGATAAGGCGGGGGTGACGTTCAAGTTGACCAATACCGGCGCCGTTGCCGGGATGGAAGTCGCGCAGCTATACATCGGCTGCAGCTCCGGGGAAATTTTCAGGCCCCGCAAGGAATTAAAGGGGTTTGTCAAAGTGTTTATCAATGCCGGCGAATCCAAGACGGTGTATATTCCGTTTGACGACAAGACGTTCCGCTATTTTAACGTAAAAACAAACGGGTGGGAAATCGAAGAAGCGGACTATACCATCATGGTTGGCGCATCGAGCGCGGACATTCGGTTGACGGATACCCTATTTGTGGCGGGAACGGCAGCGCCGGCGCCTTATGATAAAGCGAAGCTTCCGTCCTATTATTCGGGCCGGATCACCGATGTCGGCACCGCGGAATTCGAAAACCTGATCGGGAGAAAGGTGCCGGTTTCCACCTGGGACCGGTCGAAACCGCTGGGGTACAACGATACGATTGAGCAATGCCAGTATGCGCAGGGCGCCTTCGCCAGGCTGGCCTATCATGCCATTGTGTTTGCTTACTGGTTCCTGAGAAAAATAGGCAAACGCAGCACGGCGAATCTGATCATGATGTCGGTTTATCATATGCCGTTTAGAGGAATCGCCAGAATGACCGGCGGCGTCGTTAATATGCCGATGCTGGACGGGATTTTGCTGATCGTTAACGGGCATTTCTTTAAAGGGCTGGCCCATTATTTAAGGGAAAGAAAAAGAAAGCTGAAGCGGAGAAAGACGAAATCATAATCGTTAACGGAAGGAGCAAGGATAGGGATGTCTAAACCTGTAATGAACATCGCATTAGTGTGCGGACCGGATTGCGATATGGAAACACAGGCGGTGCGCGCCGCGCTGGAGCTTTTTGGCGCGAGGGTGTTTACGTATTGGATCGGCCGGCCCAACGATTTAATCGCCGTCCTGTCGGGGGAGGACCTGTACGCCGGGACGGATATGATCGTCCTCTGTTTTCACGGCGATGAAGGAAAATTCATCATGCCGGAATTGGGCGAGGACGTTTACGAGGAAGGGGAGCCGCAGGGGGACTTTGGTCCGGCCGAGATTTTGCGCTATGCCAAGCTGGACGGGAAGATCGTCATCGGCAACGGATGCACGCTCGGCGACAAGGAACTGGCCCGGGCGTTTCTCGGCCGCGGCTGCCGCATCTATATCGGCCCGGACGATTATCCGGACGGCAATGATGCGCTGATGTTCGTGCTGAGATTTTTCTATGAAATGATCCAACATGGAAAGAGCGCGGAAGAGGCTTATGCCCTGGCCGTAACGATGAGCGAGGAGCTGCCGATGTACCGGTTGTACCAAGGTTTCGAGTTGATTTAATGCTAAAATGTTGTCAAAATGATTAATAGTTGGTTTCAAGGAGTGGTGTCATGTCTGTTACGATTCAAGATATTGCCAAAGAGGCCCAGGTTTCGGTCGCAACCGTTTCCAGAGTGATCAATAATTCCAAAGCGGTTAGTCCGGAGCTGAAAAAAAGAGTAAATGATGTAATTCAAAAAAGAAACTTTAAGCCGAATTCCTTGGCAAGAGGTTTAATCATGAATCAAACCAACATTATCGGGATCATCGTTCCGGACATTTCAAATCCGGTATTCGGTGCCTTGACCAGGGGGATTAACAGCTTCTGCCAACAGAAGGGTTATACTTTAATGGTCTGCGAATCGGGGGGACAACAGGAGAAGGAAATCGAATTATTAGGGATATTGGCCAATAAAAAGGTTGATGGGGTTTTGTTTGCGGGAGTCGACGTGAATTCCACCTTGGTGGAAGAAATGAAAAGGAAAGAGTACCCCATCGTCCTGGTTACCCAGGAGGCTTCGGAAGGAGAAGAAGTGATTCACACGGTCACTCATGACAATATCAAGGCTACGTATGATGCGGTCTCTTTTCTTATTGAAAACGGGCATACAAAAATAGCTTTTATAGGCGGTCCGGAAAACGATTATTCATCCGGGCAAAAACGTTTAACAGGGTATGAGCTGGCGCTGAAGGAACACAACATTGAAGTTCCGGATTCTTATATCGAGCATGGGAACTTTTCCTTCGAATCCGGGTATGATTGTATGAAAAAAATATATGAGGAAAACAGCATTCTGCCAACCGCCGTCATGGTATGCAACGATGTTATGGCGATTGGGGCTATCCGGTTTTTGAAAAATGCGAAGGTTTCGGTACCTGCCGATATTTCCATTATGGGGTTCGATGATTTGGAGTTCGGTAAATATTTCAGCCCCGAATTGACAACGGTTCGAATCTCTTACTTCGATGAAGGGCTGAAAGCGGTCAAAACTCTGTTCAAGCTGATTCATCAGAAGCAGCAGGCCATACCGAAAACTCAATTTATTCCGCACAAAATCATAAGAAGAATTAGTGTGCGCAAAATATCTCTTTGAAAGGCACAAAATTTCTATTGATTTTTACCAAAAATTCGAGGTATAATATACCCACATCAGGAAAAGGTTTTCCTGAAATTGATTCGGAAAACCTTGCTTCTGGGGAAATAAGGGGGGATTAGCGGTAAAAATGAGTGCCGTTTTTTTTAGTATTAGGAAAAGGTTTTCCTGAAACGAAATCAAAAGGGGGAATACATTTTTTTTAGCCGTTAAAGAAAGCGTTTCCTATTTTTTTGTCGGAAGTTTGCAATCTATACTTTGATGGGGGTACTTTCATGACACTGTTAAAAGGGAAAAAATTGTGGTTGCCTTTAATTGCGGGTTCTCTTGTTTTTTCGTTGGCAGGATGCGGCGCGAATTCGGCCAAAACGGAGCCGACATCAAACGGAGCAAAGGACCCGGTGACCATCACCTTTTCGTTTGACCAAGGAATCGGGCAGCCGGCGCAAACGCTTGTCGATGAATATAACGCAAGTCAGGATCAATACGTTGTCAAAACGAAAATTTTGCCGCAGGATGCCAATGTGGTTCACGATGATTTTGTGAATAAACTGGCCTCCGGCGATAAAAGCGTGGACGTTATGGCTTTGGATGTCGTTTATGTGGCGGAGTTTGCGGCGGCCGGTTGGTTAACCGATCTAACCCCGTATTTTGATCAAGCGACGCAGGATAAATATTTGCCGGGTACCATTGAAACGGCAACATACAACGGTCAACTTGTCGCTTTTCCGTGGTTTACAAATGCAAGCGCTCTCTTTTACCGTAAAGACGTGCTTGATCAATTGGGTGTAGAACCTCCTGCTACGTATCAAGGCTGGATGGATCTGCAAAGTAAAGTGCAAGGCATGAACGATGTTCAATACACAGGGGTTTTTCAAGCTGCTCTGTCCGAAGCGTTGGTATGCAACTGGGTTGAATATGTAGCCAACAACGGTGGAGAGATCCTGGATGCATCAGGCAAACCGGTTGTCAATTCGGAAAATAATATCGAAGCGACGCAAATCATGCTTGATATGGTCAAAAGCTATGCTCCCGAGGGGGTAACGACTTATACGGAGCCGGAAAGCGAGCAGGTATTCTTGGACGGCAAAGCGCTTTTTATCCGGGATTGGTCCGGGTTCTGGAGCCAAGCCAACAAAGAAGGTTCCAAGGTAAAGGATAAAGTGGGCGTTGCCGCTCTGCCGGTTGGCCCTAAAGGAACCGAGTCGCATTCCACTTTAGGCGGTCTGAATTTGGTGATCAATAATTCCATCGATGACGAGCATAAAGCGGCTGCCGTCGACTTTATCAAATATTTGTCCAGCGAAAGCGTACAGAAGAAAATGAATCTGATCGCGGCCCAACCGCCGGTGTTAAAAGAGGTTTATCAAGATCCCGAAGTTTTGAAAGCGAATCCATTCTACGCGGATTTCTATGACATTATTATGAATGGGAAAGCAAGACCGATGTCTCCTCATTATTCTAGAGTTTCCGATTCGATTCAACGTAATATCCATGCGGCGCTGTCGGAACATATCGATATTAAAACGGCTTTGGACACCATCCAAACCGACCTCGAAGCATTAAGCAAATAAAGAAATAGACGGACATGGACTGTAGGCAGGGTATATAAAGTTGAATAATTATTTAGTTCAACTTAAATACCCGCTTCGCTGCAGTCCATGCCGCCAGAAGGAGTTAATGAGGGAATGAAGAGTTTACAACAAAGAAAGGAAACTAGAGATGCCTGGCTGATGATGTTCCCTGCGCTAATCATTTTATCGGTCATTGCGGTTTATCCGATTTTAAGGACATTTTGGTTAAGTCTGCATGAAATGGTGTTAACGGATCCGGGCTCGGGATATCCATTTGTCGGTTTGAAAAATTATTCCGATATCTTTCGGGACGAACGAGCGGGGGCTTCCATATTTTTTACTTTTAAATTCACGCTTACGACTGTTTTTTTAGAATTAATCGTCGGTTTTGCTGCGGCGATGATTATGAACAAAACGTTTAAAGGCAGAGGAATGGTTAGAGCGGCGATTCTGATCCCATGGGCGATTCCGACCACCGTATCGGCCCTGATGTGGAAATTTATATATAACGACCAGTACGGTTTGTTTAATGATGTGCTGTACAGACTTGGGATGATCGACGGCTATAAAGCCTGGTTAAGCACGGAAAGCGGTACATTTATGGCGCTGGTTATTGCGGATGTCTGGAAGACGGCTCCGTTTATGGCGCTGCTCATCTTGGCGGGGCTGCAAATGATTCCCGGCGATTTGTATGAGTCGGCGAAAATCGACGGCGCCAATGCTTTTCAGGCGTTCGTAAAAATTACTTTGCCGATGGTCAAGAGCACCGTGCTTGTCGCTCTTCTGTTCAGAACGATCGACGCGTTCAGGGTATTCGATTTGGTTTCCGTAATGACCGGCGGGGCGAACGGTTCGGAAAGCGTATCTTTATATGCTTACGCCCACCTGATGAAGTTCCTGAATTTCGGCTATGGTTCAGCGCTGTCGATTCTGATCTTCTTGGTCGTATTTGCCATTAGTCTAATTTATATGAAATTAATTGGTAAAAATCTGGCCTAATATTTTCGGAAAGGAGGGAAGCTTCAATGGATTTGAAAATATCACGGACATTAAAGTCGAGCTTATTATATGTCATGGTTTTGATCTTTTTAGGCTTTATTTTGTTGCCCTATATCTGGCAATTTTTAACCTCGATCAAACCGCTTGCGGAAATATCGGCGATCCCTGCCAAATGGGTGCCCAGCAAAATTAACGTAGAATATTATTTCAATGTGTTTCAGAAACATCCGTTTGCCAGGTATTTATTCAACAGTGTGATTGTAGCGACGATGACTACGGTTGTAAGCATTTTAATCGGCGCATCGGCATCCTATGCCTTGGCGAGACTGCGCTTTAAAGGGAAAAAAGTCATCCTGCTGTCCATCCTGACGATTTCCATGTTTCCGACGATTTCCACAGTCAGCCCTTTATTTTTAATTTTGAAAAATATGAACCTGCTAAATACGTATGCCGGGCTAGTTATCCCTTATACTACATTCGCCTTGCCCATGGCGATCTGGTTATTAACGAATTTCTTCAGTCAACTGCCGAAGGGCTTCGAGGAAGCGGCAACCATTGACGGTTGTTCCAGACTGCAAACTTTTTTCAGGATTATGCTGCCGCTCATTAAACCCGCTACCTTTTCGGTTGCTCTATTGGTTTTTATCAATGCTTGGAATGAGTATATTTACAGTTTGACTTTTATGACGGACGACAGCATGAGAACGGTGCCGGTTGGAATTGCGCTGTTTCCCAGCAATTATGAACTCCCATGGGGCGACATGGCGGCGGCGTCGATTGTCGTAACGGTTCCGCTCATTGCGTTGGTTTTAATATTTCAGCAGAAAATCATTGCCGGCTTAACCTCCGGGGGGATTAAAGGATAAAACATCAAAGGGAGAATGAGGATGAGCAAAATAAGATTTGGGCTTATAGGTTCGGGGTGGAGAGCCGAATTTTACATTCGTATTGCAAAGGCCATTCCCGAGAAATTCGAATTAACCGGGGTGGTCATACGAAATCGGGAAAAAGGGGAGGAGTTTGCCCGAAAATTCGGAGTAAACGTCGTCCAATCGTTGGACGGGCTGCTCAAAAGCCAGCCCGATTATGTGGTGTTATCCGTCAAGAGAGGTTTTGTTACCGATTATTTAATCGACTTATTTAAAAGAGGAATCCCCGTATTGTGCGAGACACCTCCGGGAGAAACGATAGAAGCTTTGGAGGAGCTGTGGGAACAGTCCAACAAATACAACGCCAAGGTTCAGATTGCCGAGCAATACTTTGTACAGCCGCTGTATGCCGCTTGGCTAAAGGTGATTCAAGACGGCAAACTCGGAGAAGTCAGCAATATGAATCTCTCGTCCTTGCATGGGTATCACGGCGTCAGCATCATCAGAAAGTTTTTGAACGCAGGTTATGAAAATTGTATAATCCGCGGGAAAAGGTTTTCCTTCCGAGTGACGGAAACCTACGGGCGTGAAGGCATGGACTTTGACGGGAAGATTTTTTCCTGTACAAGGGACCGTTTAACTTTGGAATTCGAAAATGGGAAGGTCGCGTTTTTCGATTTTTCCGATCCGGCCCAGTACCACTCGTTTATCCGCACCCGCCAACTGACCGTGCAAGGCGTAAGAGGCGAAATCGATGACTTGACCGTACGATATCTTACGCCTAGCAACGTGCCGGTAACGCAGGAATTAAACCGTATCGACTTAGGCAAATACAATAACCAGGAATGGGCTCACTACGGAATCATGTTGGGTGAAGAGTTCGTTTATAGGAATCCGTTTGCGAACGCTCGATTGAACGATGATGAAATCGCCGTGTCTACCTGCTTGGAGCGGATGGGCGCATACTTGGCCACTGGAACCGAATTTTATTCATTAAAAGAAGCGCTGCAGGATACTTATATTTCTCTGATGATGGACGCGGCGCTTAAAAGTCCGCATCAAGAAGTAAAAACGACAACAAGAGTATGGGCTCATTAAGCGGATTTCGGGGGACGGACATGTTTAATTTTGATCATCCAATCGAGCTTCAAAACAGCAACGGCAACGATCTGTTCATGGCGGGAGAAATTCTGATCGATATGATATCCGCGGATTATACTGATGATTTTACGTGCAGCACATACCAGAGATTTTTTGGCGGATCGCCCTCCAATATTGCGATGAACGCCAAGAAATTAGGGATTCAGGCTATTGTTGCGTCGGCGGTGGGGGGAGATGGCTTAGGCTCCTATTTAATCAATGAGTTAAAAAACGCCGGCATAGACACGGGGTGTGTTCAAAGGTTAGCGGATTACTCCACGAGCATGGTCGTCGTAACCAAAAGCCAAGCCACGCCGACTCCTGTGTTTTACCGGGGCGCGGACTATCATTTGTCATACACCGCGGAGCTTGAAGCGGCTTTGCTAAATTCCAAAATCGTACATTTCTCCTGCTGGCCCCTATCCAGAACACCGGCGAGGGGCACCATTGAAAAAATCATAACAACAGCTCAAATGAATCGATTATTGGTCTGTTTTGATCCAAACTATCATCCGATGTTATGGGAGAACGGCGAGGACGGAGTCGGGTATGTGAAGTCCCTCCTCGGAAGGGTGGATATTGTAAAGCCGTCCGCAGACGATGCGGAAAGATTGTTTGGCAAACAAACGCCCGAATATTATATGGAAACGTTCCTGGAGCTTGGCGCCAAACTCGTTATCCTGACCTTGGGAAAAGACGGCGCCCTGGTTTCCAACGGTTCGGAAACGGTCCGCTTCGACACCTTGGCCACCTCGGTGGCGGATACGACGGGGGCGGGAGATGCTTTTTGGTCGGGATTTTACGCGGCGGTGGTGCAAGGGCATACGATCAGACAAGCCTTAACCCTGGGGTTTGCAGTCAGCGCCTATAAATTGAAATATACCGGCGCCATTGCCGATTTGCCAAAGCTGGAAGTCATAAAAGACATGTATGGATTACGGGAGGAATAAAAAGTGGCGGTCCATAATCAAGTGCAACTGATCACGTATCCGGATTCGTTAGGAGGTGATTTAAAAACGCTCAACCGCGTTCTTTCCGCGTATTTTCCGGATATTTTTAAAGGCGGGGTCCACATTCTTCCGCCGTTCCCTTCCTCGGGAGACCGCGGTTTTGCTCCGCTTACGTATCTGGAGATTGATCCGCACTTCGGCACCTGGGACGATGTCAAAGCGATTGGCGAAAACTTTGACGTATTGGTCGATTTGATGGTCAATCATATTTCGCGGCAGTCGGAGTATTTTCAGGATTTTCTCGCAAAAGGCCGAAAATCGGAGTACGCTGATTTTTTTATTACGCTGGATAAGATTTGGCGAGACGGAGAACCGGTACAAGCGGATATTGAAAAAATGTTCTTGCGCAGACCGCTGCCGTATTCGGCCTTTACCATTGGAGAAACCGGCCAGGAAGAAAAGGTGTGGACGACGTTTGGAAAAACCGATCCCTCCGAACAAATCGATTTGGATATAAACTCGCCGCAGGTCAAGCAGCTGTTTACCGATTTCTTTACGCATTTTAAAAGGCATCATGTGAAAATCGTACGTCTTGACGCTGTCGGATATGTCGTTAAAAAATTGGGCACGAGCTGCTTTTTCGTAGAACCGGAAATCTACGAATTTCTCGATTGGATCAAAGAGCTTGCCGATTCCTTGGACATTGAATTGCTGCCTGAAGTGCACGCGCATTACTCCGTCCAGTACAAACTGGCGGAACGGGGCTATTGGATTTACGATTTTATTTTGCCGTACCGGATCCTGGAAGCATTCATTAATAAATCGGGGGAATCGCTGAAGCAATACTTGAGGACTCGTCCGCCTAAACAGTTTACGATGCTGGATTGCCATGACGGCATTCCGGTCAAGCCGGATTTGGACGATTTGCTGGATACCCAAGAAGCTAGGAAATTAGTCGATATCTGTTTGGAAAGAGGAGCGAACCTAAGTTTGATTTTATCGGACGAGCATAAAGCCGAGGATGGTTTTGATGTTCATCAAATCAGGTGCTCGTACTACTCCGTTCTAGATGGCGATGACGATGCCTATTTGGCGGCGCGGGCGCTGCAGTTCTTTACGCCGGGCGTGCCCCAGGTGTATTATGTCGGACTGCTGGCCGGGGAAAACGACCTGGAAAATGTGAAAAAAACCGGGGAAGGGCGGGAAATCAACCGCCACAATTTTACCCTTGGGGAAATCGAACAGGCTTTGGAAAAAGCAGCGGTTCAGAGATTGTTGAAATTGATCCGGTTTCGCAATGAATTTGCGGCGTTTAACGGGGAGTTCCAAGTGCTTGACTCCGCGGCGGATGAAATTCGGCTTTCCTGGCAAAAGGATGAAACGCGGTGTACCTTGTTCGTTGATCTTAAAACGAATCAGTCGGTCATCGATTATACGGATGAAAATGGAGCTATGAAACAATATTTTATATAACAGAGGATGTGCTTGAGATGACAGTATTGCCGATTCATAATCACGGGTTGAACGCAAGCCGGCTTATTTTTGGATGTATGGGGCTTGGCGGAGGCTGGAGCCGGGATCCCGTTCAAGCAGAACATGTAAAGCAGGCGCATGAAGCGGTGGAGACGGCTTTGGGCAGCGGAATCAATATGTTTGATCATGCGGATATTTACGCGTACGGAAAAGCCGAGACCGTCTTTGGCCAGGTGTTGCAGGAAAAACCGGAGTTAAGAGAAAAAATGATCATTCAATCCAAATTAGGAATTCGCTTTCCGGATGAAGTCAGGGGCATTCCGGCGCGTTATGATTTTTCCAAGGCCTATATTTTGGAGAGTGTGGATGGGATTCTTTCCAGACTGGGGATTGACTACTTGGATATTCTGCTCTTGCATCGTCCGGATGCGCTCATGGACGCGCGGGAAGTAGGGGAAGCCTTTCATCAGTTAAAGGCAGCGGGAAAAGTCCGCTATTTTGGCGTTTCCAATATGAGCGCCGGGCAAATTCGTTTATTGCAGGCCCATTGCAGTGAAAAGCTGGTGATAAACCAACTGGAGCTGAGCTTGCACAAAATCGGCTGGCTTGAAACCGGCATCCACGTGAATCAAGACGCGGCGAAAAACAATATTTTTCCCGAGGGTACGCTCGAATATTGCCAATTGGAAAACATTCAGCTCCAAGCCTGGGGTTCGCTGGCCAAAGGCTTATATTCAGGAGCCAGCCTGGAGAATGCCAGCGAAAGTGTGAAAAATACGGCTCAACGGGTTAAACGGCTGGCGGAAGAGAAGCAAGCATCGCCGGAAGCGATCGTGCTTGCGTGGCTGATGAAACACCCCGCCGCCATCCAACCGGTCATCGGAACAACCGCCCCATCCCGAATTAGGGCGTGTGCGGAAGCCGAAAACATCGTATTGAGCCGCGATGAATGGTACAGTTTATACGTTAGTTCTCGAGGCGTGGGTTTGCCTTGATTGGAATCATTCCGAATTTAAACGAACAAACGCTTGGGCCTGTTGTGCCCAAGCGTTTTCTTTTGCCGAAGGAACTGCTGCAAAGCTATTGCTGCGCCTTCACATATTCCGCCGATTTGATCCCGGCTTGGCGGCCGAAAATGATGATTTCCGCCACGGAGTTGCCGCCGATCCGGTTTTGGCCGTGCAGGCCGCCGGTTACTTCGCCGGCTGCAAACAAGCCCGGAATGGCTTGGCCTGCTTTATTCAACACTTCCGTGTTGGTGTTGATTTTTACGCCGCCCATCGTGTAGTGGATGCCGGGGCCGATTTTGATGGCGTAGTATGGACCCGCGGACAAGTCGTTGTCCATCCCGGTCGTTCTGGAGAACTCGGCGTCGTTTTTGTTCTTCACCGCGCCGTTCCACGTATCCAGCGTCGTTTGCAACGCATCCGCCGGCACGCTCATTTGCCCGGCCAATGCCTGGGTGGAATCCGCTTGGAGCACAAAGCCCATCTTTTCGTATTGCTCGATCGCTTTCACGCGCGATTTGACGCCGGAATCGAATACGAGATAAGCGGATTTTTCCGGCAGTTTATTAATCGCCGCCGTGACATTGTCCCGGGTGTCCATCTCGTTGGTGAACCGTTTGCCTTCGCTGGACACGAGGATGGCGCCTTCTCCGCGAACGGCTTCCCCGATCAGATACGATTTTTCCTGCTGCACGGTCGGGTGAACCTGGATTTGATCCATATCGACCGTCGTGCCGCCGAGTTTCTCGATCATCTGAATGCCGTCGCCGGTGCTGCCGGTCTGGTTCGTGGTCACATATCCTTGCAAATCCGGCCGCACCTTGGAGATCATGTCCATATTGGCGCCGAAACCGCCGGTCGTCACGACAACGGCAGCCGCGGCGATCGTTTTTTCATCCGTTTGGTTGAAAAGAACTTTGACGCCGTTCACTTTGCCGTCTTTTTCCGTAATCTCCTTGACGTCGGCGTTCACGAACAGCGGGATTCCTTGTTCTTTGACGTTCTTCAGCAAGCCGTTGACAAGGTATTGCCCGACGGCGGAGCCGTCTTCGGGACGGTGGGTGCGTTTTTCGCTCATCCCGCCCGTAATCGTAATATTGTTCAAGCGGATTCCGATCGAATCCAGCCAATCGATCGCCGCCGCGGAATTGTCCACGAAGAAGCGGAGCATCTCTTTGTCGTTGGTGCCATGGCCGCCCTTTAACGTCTCTTCATAAAATAAATCGTTGCTGTCTTCAATGCCTTGCTCTTTTTGGAATTTCGTTTGGGAAGCGTTCATCCCCGACGAAGCTTTCGTCGTATTTCCGCCGGCCACCGGCATTTTCTCGAAAATTACCGGATTCATCCCGCCGGCTTTCGCTTCAAGCGCGGCCGTCATCCCGGCGCCGCCCGCGCCGACGATGATGAGATCGTATTTGTCCTTAAGCTGGTCGATTGGCGTATAGCTATTCGTTTCGGACGCGCCCGAGACGGCTTCGGCTTCTTTGGCCGTGTCCTTGTTCCCGGCGTTTTGGCTCTGGTTTTGGCCTTGGGTCTGGTTCTTGGTCTGATTTTGGTTCCCGCCGCCGCATCCCGCCAGTACGAGAACGAGCGAGAGAACGAGGATCAGCGCTGTTGTTGTTTTCTTGGTCATGATTACCCCTCCACTTTCTATGCCTGTTGTTCCCGTTTACTATAACATGATTGTTTGCAAAGTTTTGTGAACAAATTCACAAACCATGTGAAACAATTCATAGTCCGGAAAGCAAACAACGCCGCAGTATAATAAGTTGAACTAATGATTGTACGTGATAGGGCCGTGTGAAATGTTCTTACGATCGCTGTTGCTCACAGATTTCTTTAATCAACTAAATTCGAATGTTGTAGAAATCCGCTCACAAAGGCGACCACTACCGTTTCTTCAGAATCATTTCACACTCTTGCCTGATTCCCGTATTTCTTTAGTTCAACTTATCTTGATCGGCAGCGTTGTTTGCTTATTTCTTCTTGGCAGGTGTCCATTTGTGTCCGCAGTTCATACAGCCGTTTACAATCGTGCTTCTTCCGACAAAGCCAACCAATATGCTGACAGGCAATGAAAAGAATATAAAAACGAGCCCGAGTGGCCCCAAAAAGCCAAAAGCCTTAGCTGTGTGTATATTGGCGGAAATGAACATCACGCCGCTAAGCACAAAGAGGAAAACGCCGAAAAGAATCATAGTGATAAGACAGGTAAACAGGTAGGCGAAGCTGTACCCCCGCTTGTTGGCAACGATCTGCGGAGATTTGCATTTCCGGCAGACAACGGTCTTTTGGTTTGCGCTGCTGGCCGGATATCCCGCTCCTGCGGACGCAGCGGCGGACGCGCGGCTTGGCGTATTGCCGGCCGCTCTGGCCTGCCCGCCGGCCGTTCGTCCGGCTTGAGGCGCGGATGATCTTTGCGCCGGGCTTGCGGTTGGTTTCGATGGACGCTGCACTTCCGTAGATTCCCTCCAATTCACAATTCCAGGTCTATAGACCTATTCGACAAATGCTTCCAAAATCCTTCTAAAGACTGAGCGTAACCTGGTTCCTGCCGTTATTTTTGGACTTGTACAAGGCCGTATCGACGGATTCGATAATTTGCTCTTTCACAATGTCCGATGATTGGGTCGCGACCCCTGCCGAGAAGGTCATCGTAATAGGTTCACCGCGCTCTTCCGGAACCGGAATGGAGGTCTCGCGAACTGTTTTGAGCAGCCTGATGCCGATTTTTTCCGCTTCCTGAAGCTCGGTCTCAGGCATTAATACGGCGAATTCTTCTCCGCCCCAGCGGGCCACAACATCGGTATCCCGCACATGGCTTTCCAGTTGCTTGGCTATCGTCGACAGCACCAGGTCCCCAAAGGGGTGACCGTATGTATCATTGATGTCCTTAAAATGATCCAGATCGATCAGCATTAACGAAAGCGGGCGGCCATAACGGTTGGAGCGAATGATTTCTTCGTCAAGACGCCGCTCGAAATGCCTGCGGTTCGCCAGCTTGGTCAGATCATCGGTAACCGATAGCTCGTACAGTTTCTTCTCGGCGATTTTTCGGTCGGTAATATCATTTAATACGACGATAATGCCGCTCACCAGTCCGTCATCTTCGACGGGATAGGTATCCGCCAAAAACGTGGAAGCCCCCTGGCCGTCCGGAAATTGGAGTTCTAACTGCTCCGTTTTTTTGCGCCCGGCCAATAGCTGGAAGATTTGATCCACCGCTTCGCCGGATACTTTTGCGCCGACTTCCCAAAAAAAGTGCTCCAACACCTCGTCTTGTTTCATTCTCAAAAGCCGGCACATCGCCGGATTGCACAAGTCGACTTTTCCGGTGCGGTCGATTCCGATCATTAAGGCGCGGGAGTTTTCCACGAAAATGTTCTGCTTGTTGATGAGCCTGGACCTTACTTTCAGCGCCCGATTCATGATGAAGATGAGCAGCGTGCAGATCCCCACCTCCAACACCCCCGAAAAAACCGCATCGATGTGGATAGCACTCAGGCGGGAAAGAACGTTGATCGCGCTGATCGCGACGCAGGACAACAAGACGATGATCGACTCTTTGAGCGAGAAAAACAATAACACCAGAATGATGGGCACGATAAAAATCTCAACGCTGAACACGTGGGCCGAGTGTTGAGTTCTGAGAAAATCCCAGGCGTAGCTTAACACGAGAATAATGCCAAGCATCAGGCGAATCGCGAAATTTCTTTTCCTTGGGAACGATTTCATCCATAGAGGCGAGGCTACGAAATAGGTAAACACGATCAGGAGCGCGATGGCGAGCAATTGGATCGGCAGCGAAATATGCCCGTAAAACTTGATTTCGATGAAAAGAAAACACGCATATAATAAAAGAACGGCGGCGTTCTTTAAAATGTTGACGATGATATTTTTTATTTTCTCCATCTCCTCGGACAACCATGTTCATGTCGAAAATTGTAGCGTCCTGGAAAGGGGTACGTCAATGAAAATCTTTGATCCGGAGGGACAAAGTTTCCAAGCGGGAGCATCCGCTCATTTCCTCCCGCATGACATGTTTGCCAATGGAGAGATAGTCTCGCGGCTTACATTTCCTTTTGGTATTTGTTCATATAATAAAGGCCGATTGCGGTATGGAGCAGAAAAACGGCTACCACCGCCAGCGTGACCCATAAAGGGGCGGAAATGAGGATCGTCATGTAAGCAATGCCCATAATGAGCCAATGGGTGATGTCGCCGGCTTTCGCTTTGGCCCGATAGCGGATCATCGTGTTCCGCTCATCGCTTATTTCGATTTCCGTCTGCTTTACGAGCTCGGGATTCCTGGATTCAAACCGTTTCATATAGAGCTGCGCCACACTCATCCCGATCAATCCCGCCCCGACGCCGACCAGCATTCCGGATACGGCTTTTACCTCTTCGCTTTTGAAACCGAAGCTGGCCGCGATGCAGCAAATGCCCGCGATCAACGCAGCTATATAAACCGATGCTTTTATCTTCATGATGTCTCCTCCTCATAGATGAAAATGTCTTCTATACTCATACCGAAGTAGCGGGCAATCTTGAAGGCCAGGATGATGGACGGATTGTACCGCCCGTTCTCCAGCGAGCCGATCGTTTGCCGTGAAACCTTGAGCGCAGCAGCCAGATCTTCCTGACTAATCCCGTCCCGTTTGCGTATTTCCTCAAGCCTGTTTTTCACAGATTCACCTCAAATGCTTGAAATGGAAAGTTAACTTTACATCAAAACTAACACACTCAAATGCGAAATGTCAAGTTAGCTTTCCATTTCGTTATTTACTATAATTGCCCGGCTGAACTTCTTTGGCGTGAGTTAGCGTCATTTCGGTCGGGATTAGGCCGGGAAATACCAAGGAGGGAGGAGTATGGGGTGAAATCCCATACTCCTCCCTCCCTTTGTCCAACGTTGAAGTCAGATTCATACGACTACGCTGCCAGCGTTACTCTTACATAGCTTCCATCTTCTGCGCCGTGTAAAGGCGGTAGTAGAGGCCGCGGCGGGCGATCAGCTCGTCGTGCGAACCGCATTCGGCGATGCCCTTGTCCGAGACGTACATGATCCGGTCGCAGTTCTTCACGGTGGACAGCCGGTGCGCGATGATGAACGAGGTGCGCCCTTTGAGGAGCTCGTTCAAGCCTTTTTGCAGCAGCCGTTCGGTTTTGGCGTCGATGGACGAGGTTGCTTCGTCCAGGATGAGAATGCGCGGATCGGCGAGCAGCGTCCGGGCAAACGAGATGAGCTGGCGCTGCCCCTGGGACAGCTTCGAGCCGCGCTCGTTAACCTCCGTCAGGTACCCGTGCTCAAACTCGCGGATGAACTCGTCGGCGCATACCGTCTTGGCGGCGGCGATAATTTCCTCTTCGGTGGCGTCAAGCCGGCCGTAGCGGATATTATCCAAAATCGTGCCGGAGAAAATAAAGCTGTCCTGCAGCATAATCCCCATTTGGCTGCGCAGCGACTTCAGCGTCACCTGCGAAATGTCTTCGCCGTCGATGAGGATCCTGCCGCCCGTTACGTTATAGAACCGTGAAATCAGGTTGACGACGGTCGTCTTGCCCGCCCCGGTCGGGCCTACAAGCGCGATGCTTTCCCCGGCTTTTACCTCGAAGGAGAGGTTCTCCAGGATGTTGAGGCCCGGGTCATAGGCGAAGGTGACGTTGTCAAAGGTCACATTGCCTTTCACCTGCGGCAGTTCCTTCGCATTCGGCACGTCGCTGACGGTGACCGGCTCATCCAGCGTTTCGAAGATCCGTTCCAGATAAGCGACGGCGTTGATAAAGCTGTTGTACAGGTTGGACAGGTTCAAAATCGGCTGCCAGAAGCGGGCCGCATAGTTGCTCATCGCCAGGATCACGCCGAAGGTCACCTCCGCCGGATTCAGCGCGAGCAGGCCGATCAGATAAATCAGCATCGTCACGATCGTCGCCAGGTTGTCGACCGAAAACGGGATCAGCGCGTTGTAGTGGATCGCCCGCATCCATTCGCGCCGGTAATTGCCGGCCAGCCGCGTGAAAATCCCCTCATTGCGCTGCTCGCGGGAGAAAATCTGGGTTACGCGAATGCCGCTGATGCTCTCCTGCAGGTAAGCGTTCATGTTGGAGCTTTTGTTCGATACCGCCTGCCACGACCGGCGCTGCTTGTTTTTGATCATCAGCATGATGCCGAGGAACACGGGCAGCCCCGCTAGCGTGATCAGCGAAAGCCGGACATCGACGGCAAACATGAACGCGGCGATGAAGATCAGGTTGAGCAGTTCCAAAATAAAGTTGATGATGCCGTTGGACAATACGTCGGATACCGCGTTGACGTAGTTGACGACCCGGATCAGGATTTTGCCCTGCGGCCGGTCGTCGTAATATTTGAACGGAAGCTCCTGCAAATGCTTGAACAGGTCCGTCCGGATGTCGAAGATGATGTCCTGGCCGACGCTCGTCATAATGCGCGAGCGCACCGTCGCCAGGATCACGCTGACGACGATCGTCGCCAGCATCAGCGCCGACCAGCCCAGCAGGGGAAGGACGGCCTTCTCGGGAATCGTCACGTCGACGACGTGCTGCATGATCAGCGGGGCCGACAGCCCGATCGCCGCGGACAAAGCGCTGAGGGCAAAGGCGACGAGCATCGGCTTTTTCTGTCGCTTGATATAGACCATTGCACGCCGGAAATGCTTGATGTCAAATGGCGATTCCAGGTTTTCGTCGATGTCGAATTTATTCCTTGCCATTTGCCGTCACCGCCCTTCCAACGCCTTCGTTTTGCAGCATAAACACATCGTAATAGTAGCCCCGCTTCGCCAGCAGCTCGGCGTGGGTTCCTTCCTCGATCACGCGGCCGCCGTCCAGGATGAGGATGCGGTCGGCTTCCGCGGTCGTGGACACCCGCTGTGCGATGATGATTTTCGTACACGGATATTCCAGTTCGCGCAGGCTTTTCTGGATATGCTCTTCGGTTTCAAGGTCGACCGCGGAGGTCGTGTCGTCCAGAATCAGAATCGGCCGCCGCACCGCCATGGCCCGGGCCAGTGCGATCCGCTGCTTCTGGCCGCCGGACAAGCCGACGCCGCGCTCCCCAACGATGGTGTCGTATCCCTCGGGCATCTTGACGATAAAGTCGTGCGCCGCGGCGAGCCGGGCGTATTCCATCGTCTCCTCCTCCGGCAGGTCGGGATCGCCGAAGGCGATGTTGCCGTCGATCGTATCGGAGAAGAGCAGCACGTCCTGGGTCGCCACGCCGATGTTCCCGCGCAGCTCGTCGAGCTCAAGCTGGCGCACATCCGCGCCGTCGACGAGCACGCGCCCTTCGGTCGCATCGTAAAAGCGCGGGATCAGGTTGACGAGCGTCGTTTTGCCCGATCCGGTCGAGCCCATGATGGCAACGGTTTCACCCGGCTCGACCGTAAAGCTCACATCGTCCAGCACCAGCGCGTTGTCGTATTTAAAGCTGACATGCTCGAACTCGATCCGGCCTTCGTAACGCCGGGGCTCCTCCGCGTTGTGCCCGTTGACGATCTGCGGTTTGGCGTAATAGATCTCCACGATTTTGGTCAGGCTGGCGAAAAAGCGCTGAATGTCATTGATGATGATGCCGATGTTGCGCATCGGGTTGGAGACGGCCCACACCAGCGCGGCAAACGCCGAATATTCCCCAAAGGTGATTCGTCCGTTCATTACGAACAGCCCTCCGGCGATCATCAGGATCACGTTGAACGCTTGCGCGAACGTCTCCAGATAAGGAAAATAATCCAGCCATACGAGCGCGGCCGCTTTGTTGGCCTTTGAGAAGTTTACGTTTTTCTCGGTGAATTTCTCGATTTCGTAGTTCTCGCGGGCGAAGGCTTTGACGACGCGGTTGCCCGAGATATTTTCCTGAGTCGTCGTGTTCAGTTGGGACAGCCGTTCGCGCAGGTCCACATACATAGGGCGAACGCGTTTCGCAAACATGTAGGCCACGATGAAAATCGGCGGCGACAAGATCAGCAGCCACCAGGTCAGCACGGCGTCAATGGTGAAAAAATAAACAACCGCAGCAACGAAAATCGTCAGCGATTCGATGATCGTTTTGATAATCCACGCCATCGAGTGCCGAACCATGTCCAGATCGCCTGTCATCTTGGTCATGAGATCGCCGGTGCGGTTGTGATCGTAGTAATGCATGTCCTGTTCCTGGATTTTGTTGTACAGATAAATGCGGACGCGGTACAGCATGTTTTGCGAGGCCCGCTCGTACTGCATCATCGTTAAGTAAGCCAGACCCGTGCGCAGCAAGGAAAAGCCGACCATTCCCAGGCAGAGCATAATCAGCAATTGCCGTTCCTGCGTCAAATTCTGCATGGCGTCGGGCCCGGCGATAAACGTATCGACGATACGCTGGCCTATGTACGGATTCACGATCGTCAGCGAGGAGCCCGCGACGGAAAGGATGAGAGCCAGTATGTACCTTGCCCTGTCCCCGCGCAGATTTTGCCACAGCCATTTCAGTTCGAACATTTGATCACCTGTTTCTGTTTGTTCTCTCATTCAAGCTGCAAAAATGTCCTTCCATTTTGCAAATCATGGTGATTATACCATAACCGTCAGAAGGTAAAACCCGCATATTCCAGCATGTTGCCACGTATGACTGCGTTTTCTTCACGGAATCATCCCATTGCTTTTATTTCGTTACATTATTTAGGATATGAACGGGATATTACGTTTTTTGACCGGTTTGATTAAAAAAGATGAAGAGAGGGATTTCGCGGGTGATCGACGGCATCACCGTAACCCCGCTGTCCCGGGACGAGCGTGAAGCGGTCTGCCGGGTTTTTGCGCCGGCCCCCGGGCCTGGAATAGCGGACAATTATGCTCTTATTTCTTGGCGGAACCGGGTTATGAGCAAAACAGAGGCATAGAAGGTTCTTATTTTCGGTGGACCAGGTAAAATAGGGGGCGTTCGAGGGGGGATGCGAGAAATAGGTACAAAAAATGCCGCTATTGATTCGACAAAGGCAATGGTGCCGAAATAAGGACAAAAAATGCTGCTATTGGGAGTTGCGTATATCGGGATTTACATATAATTGAAAGCCTCTGGTCCGTTCAGCGGTTTTTTCGCGTTTTTCGGCAAAGGATTGTCACAAAATAAACTACCTAAAATTTAGAAATAGTGCGGCGTTTTTTACATAGATTTAACATTGGGAAGAGGACACCCATAAGGCGAACAAAGGCGGCGATACCGGCATATCCTGCAAGCGCTTACCCATTGATATTTAGGGGTATCTTGCACATTTCATTTTTTTCGGCATGAACTAAATCCTGTTCATTATCATCCTTTTCCTTACAAAAAAAAGCAGCGGCGGAATTATTAACTTGCCGTGATCGGGAAGCGGGTTTTCTAAGCGGGCTATTTTGCCGTTTGTCTTAACGAAAATTTAATGCCCCCTTAACGATGCATGAATTGAATGAAGTCAGGCTAAAGCGTATCATTTCCTTCGATTATCAATACTTTGACAGGGAGGGAGTTTGGGAGTGAAAAATAGGGTTGCGCTGACAAGCCGGGTGCTTGCGGCGGTTGTGCTTTTAACCTCGTTGTTCTCGGCGGGGTATGTTCCGGTCCGGCCGGCGCTGGCGGAGTCCGGGGACGTTAATGTGTTTGCCGGCCCGGGCGTAACGGCCTCGGCAAACGGAGAGATATCGGGAGGTTATGCCCCGTCTAAAGCGATTGACGGAAATTTTACAGGCAGTAAATGGTCTTATGAGGGAGATATGTTGTCTCCTGACGCGCAGAACCCTTATTGGCTCAAAATCGACGCGGGCGCCGAAGCGGCGGTACACAGGTTCGTGGTGGCCCACGCGGGCGAACCGGCCGACTTCAATACCCGCGATTTTACGATCGAAACCAGTTCCGATGACGTGCATTGGACAACCGCGGTGACGGTGACGGACAATACGTACGGCACGACGGAGCATGAATTGAATACACCGGTGACGGCCCGTTATTTCAAGCTGAACATCACCGATCCGGGGGATGCCAACGAAAGCGGGAACTATCAGGCGAACATCTATGAGTTTGCGGCTTACGGCTCGTTTGGGGAAAATCCGGCTGCCGTACCGGTGACCGGCATTACGCTGGACAAGCATAACCTGGAACTGGCGGTGGGCGGCACGGACCGGCTGACGGCGACGGTTGCGCCAAGCGATGCGGCCAATGCCGCCTATACGTGGTCGTCGGATGACCCGGCCATCGCCGAGGTGAATGCCGACGGCCTCGTTACGGCCAAAGCGCCGGGGACAACCCGGATCACCGCGACCACGGAGGATGGCGGTTATAAAGCATCCGCGCTGGTCACCGTCGCGGCGGCGAAAGCGGCAGAAGCTCTTGCGGCCGGCCAACTGATTGCAAACAACAGCGAGTGGACCTATTTCGACAACGGTACCGATCAGGGTACGGCCTGGCGCGCCGCCGGCTTTGACGACAGCGAATGGAAAACGGCTCCGGCTTCGCTCGGGTATGCCGGCAGCGGCAAACCGCAGCCGACGACCGTGATCGAATACGGCCCCAGTGCAAGCAATAAATACATTACGACTTATTTCCGCAAGGAATTCCAGGTAGCGGACGCGGACGCGATCAAACAGCTTTCCGCGGCTTTGATCCGCGACGATGGCGCGGTCATCTATTTGAACGGCCAGGAGGTGTACCGCACGAATCTGCCGCAAGGCGCCATCACGTACACTACGCTTGCTCCCGAAGCGGTGGGCGACGAGCGGGACGAGGAGCTTTTCGAGATCGATCCGTCCCTGCTGGTTGACGGCACGAACGTGATCGCCGCGGAAGTCCATCAGCAGCGCGCCGACAGCTCCGACCTGTATTTTTCACTAGAGCTGAACAGCTCCGACACGGAACCGCCCGCACTTGGAACAAGTCAAGGGCTGCTTGCCGAATATTACACCAATAACGGCGATCTGCCATTTAATTTTGTCGAACACAAAGCGACCATCGTCGACTCGCAAATCAACTTCACGAATCTCGACCCGGTCCTGCAAACCTGGGCGGGCAGACAGGACGACGCCAACGTGCGTTGGACCGGGCAAATTATGGCGCCGGAATCGGGCGATTATACGTTTTATATGATCGGCGACAACGGGTTCAAGTTGTGGATCGACGATAAAGTCGTCATCGACCATTGGGTGAACGACTGGGACAACGAGCAGACCAGCCAGCCGGTGACCCTGGAGGGCGGCGTCAAATACAAATTCAAGGTGGAATATTTCGAGGATTACGGCGGCTCCAACCTGTATTTGCGCTGGTCGACGCCGAACATGCTCAAGGATATCGTGCCGGCGACCGCTTTTTATTTGCCGGAAAACTATACCGGACCGGTCTCGGGCAACTTGGCGGCCGACGGCCTGACCGTTTCGCTTAACCTGATGGAGGACTTGAGCGATTTGCCGTCCGCTTTGAAGGACCATCTAACGGTGAAAGCCGGCGGCAAAGAGCTTAAAGTCGAAAGCGTGGAGCAGGGCGCCGATCCGACCGTGCTTAAGCTTAAGCTGGAAGATACCGTCAAGCCCAAAGAAATCGTAAATGTCGTTTACGACGGGCAAGCCGGGCTGCAGTTTGCCGGCGGCGGAAACGTAGGCGGCTTTACCTTCAGTCCGGTCAATCAATCCGAAGCCGTGGACTATTCGCCGAAGGATATAGCGATGTCCCTCTACGGTGACGCGAAAACGACCCGTTCGTTTGCCTGGTATACCTCATATGAGGTTCCGGATAACGCGCCCGCCAATATTCTGGACAGCATCGTGGAAGTCGTGCCTGCCGATCAGGATTTTGATTCGGCGGCGGTGATGCGTTTTGTCGGCGATCCTAAAGAAACGCAGATCCTTAAGAACTTAAATCTTGGCAGCACCACCGGCTCTTTTATCAGCCACAAGGCGATCGCGACGGGCCTCACTGCCGGAACGGCCTACAAATACCGGGTGGGCAGCGACGGCAACTGGAGCCAAACCGGCCGCTTTACGACCGAGGGGAATAACGAGAACGAATACGATTTCCTGTATATGACGGATTCGCAGGGCGCGAATACCGAAGACTACCGCGTCTGGGCCAATTCGCTCAAGAATGCCTTGGACGACTATCCTGACGCAAGATTTCTGGTTATGCCCGGGGATTTGGTGGATGCCGGAGCGAACGAAGGACAGTGGAGCGACTATTTCGGCCAGCCTCAGGATTTGCTGATGAATCTGCCGCTGATGGCGACGATCGGCAACCATGAGGGGCCGAACAACAACAATTTTTTCTATCATTTTAATCTGCCGGACGACTCGCACACCGATCCCAAACCGAGAGGCACGGTCTATTCCTTTGATTACGGGCCCGCTCATATCATGGTATTGAATACCGGCGATATCCCTTGGGACGCGGCGCAGACGAATTCGTTCAACAAGCAAATCGAGTGGCTGCGAAAAGAAGTGGCTCAAACGGACAAAAAATGGAAAATCGTAGCCTTCCACAAAGCGATATATTCCGTGGGCAATCACGCTACCGATTCCGATATCGCGGAGTTGCGGAAGAAGCTTTACCCGGTGCTGGACGAGTTGGGGATCGATCTTGTTCTGCAAGGGCATGACCATACGTTCATGAGATCCTATCAAATGTACAACAACCAGCCCGTTACGGATGTGCAGACGGACGCCAACGGCCGGCTGATCAATCCGGACGGAACGCTGTATATGATCAACAACTCGCCGGGACGAAAATACTATCAAATCAATCCAAATGCGGACAAGTATTACGCCGCGGCTTATCAGCAACCGAATAAACCGATCTATTCGGGCGTTCATATCACGGAGGACAGCCTGACCATCAACACCTATATTTCGGGTGAAGATACTCCGTTCGACAGCTATACGATCGTCCAAAACAGCGAAAAACCAAATCCGGTTGAAGGGCTGTCTGCCAAGATGGTAGACGGCAAGAAAACAGAGCTTTCCTGGACCAAACCGGCCGACAAAAACGCCGATGACGCAGTTCGAGGCTTCCGGATTTACGAAGTGAACGGTAGACTTGGCCCGAATTGGAGCGTCTACGTACCGGCAGTTGAAGGCCAAACGGACTATCAATACACAGTCGACAATACGGATCCTGCTTTAACGTACGAGTTTGCGGTCAGAGCGGTGGATAAGCGGGACAATTCGGACATTCGAACGGCCGTTTTGCAGGGCGATGTGCCGCCGGCGCCGACCGCTCCGGTGGTCGATGACGCGCGCAACACGTTTGGCTGGACCCTGGTTCCCGGTTATGACGAGCTGTCCGCTTACGAATACAGCGCCGACGCCGGCAAGACCTGGCAGCCGGTAACGGCCAACCCGCAGCCGGTGGGGGATCATGATTATCCCGCAGGCACGGTGCTGGTGCGCGTGAAAGGGGACGAAGCGGCAGGAACCGAGGCCGGTTTGCCGCTGGTTTCGGATAAACCGTTTACCGCGAACGGCGTTCGGGATACGTATGCCCTGTCGGGCACCTTGAAAAGAGAAGACCAGCTCCGGGTGGACGTTGAGGTCGAGCGTTTGGCCGATTACAGCGGACCCGCCTACGTGGTGTTTGAGCTGCTGAACGGAAACGAGCCGCTGCTGATCAACGCCATTCCGCTGCAGGAGGACAAGCTGAATGTTTCCCAATATTTTAATGTCAGCGGAGATAAGTACAGTGTCAAAGTGTTTGTGTTCGACGAGTTCAACAGCAACCTTGAAGTGCCGCTCCAACTGGCGAGACCGGTTGTGTTTCAGTAACGGGCAGAAAGAGAGGACAATACGGTGAAAAAATATGTGGCGGCCATCCTGGCGTTCCTGTTCGTACTTGCGCCGATTTCGGTCTACGCCGCGGCTTCCTTCACGCTGGAGTTAAGCGTGAAGGAGGTGCAGCGCGGCGGCGAAATTACACTTTCCGGAACGGTGGCGGACGAAACGGACGACGTCGTGGTCAAAATGGTGAGTCCGAATCAAACGGTTTTGTATATCGATGTTATCTCTGCCGAAAACGGCGTTTATTCGAAGACGGTGACGATTCCGGAGACGGAAGACCTGGCGCCCTCCGGCGTTTATACGGTCGTTGCCGGCAACGGCGGTTTGACGCAGTCCGGCACGTTTACGATTCCGGGCAAAGGCGGAAATAATCCCGAGCCTCCGGGTGAGGGACCTTCCAGACCAAGCAAACCGAGCGGAGGCTCGAATTCGAGTCCCGTAACAACGGCTCCACCGGCGAATAATTCCGTTTCCAAGGACATTCCGCCGGCCGCGGGACAGGTGAGCGGCGCAAACGTTCAGCCGGAATTGGCCAAGGACGGCCGATATATCGCCGGCAGCGACGCAATCGCGAAAGCCGCAGAGCAAGCGAAAGGCGCGGTAACGATCGAACTGCCCGCAGCGGCTGGAGAATCCGGCAGCCCGCTGGAAATTCCTGCGAAGTCCTTGAACGCCATTAAGGATAAAAATCTGGACCTCATCGTCACAACGGATAACCGCACGGTTCGTTTCCCTGCCGGCTCATTTGCGGTCTCGAACGATGATCTGTCGCGAGTCCGTGTCGTGCTGAACGCGGCCTGGAGCGATGAAGCCAAGGCGGTGGTCGAACAGTCGCTGCGCGTAAGTCCTGACTATACATCCACCGGCGTTGTGCTCTCCGTCGTGATTCAGCTAATCTCCGGCGACAACGTGACGGAAATCCATCAGTTGGACAAACCCGCTGTGGTGACGCTGAAGCTGACGGAAGAGCAGGCGAAGCGGATTTCCGCGGATCTTGCCGGCGTTTATTATGCGGACGGCAAAACGCTTGAATATACGCCGGGTACGGTGAAGAACGGAACGTTTAACTTTACCGTCGGGCATTTTTCCTATTACACGATTCTGCAATACAGCAAAACATTTGTGGATTTAGTCGGGCATTGGGCGGAAAGCTCCGTCAAATCGCTGGCCGCCAAGGGGATCGTGAAAGGCGTCGACGCGAACCATTACGCGCCGGGACGCAGCATTACCCGCGCCGAATTCGTCGCCTTGATCATGCGGACGCTTGAGCAATCGGACAAACCGCTGGCAGACCAGGGCGCCGAGGGGACATTTACGGACGTGCCGGCCGGCCAATATTACACCCGGAATGTGGCCGACGCAGCGGCGCTTGGCATCATTACCGGATACAACGGCAAATTCCGGCCGAACGACCAAATTACCCGCGAGGAAGCGGTCGTTGCGCTGGTCCGCGCTGCGGATTATTTCAACCTGGCGGCAACGAACGGAGGTCAGCCCGCTTTTGCCGATGCCGGCAGCATTTCCGGCTGGGCGAAGGCCGCCGCCAGCAGCGCATGGAGCAAAGGCCTGATTCAAGGCGACGGGAAGAAATTCAGCCCGGACCGGGCCGTGACCCGCGCCGAGGTTGCTGTTATGGTTAAACGGCTGATTACTAACAGTTCTCTATAATAGGTAGTTCAAAAAGTCATCTTTTGATCACGAAGCAGGGTCAAGTAGCGGACTCGACATCGAATCTTGAATTCAGCCGGGCCTTCCGTTGCTCACGTACCCAAAACGTACGCTCCGCTACTCAGTCCCTAGCTTCATCCAACCTTCTCGGTGCTGAAAACCTGACTTTTTGAACTTACATTATACATGCGAACAAGAGGAGGAGAACCAAACGCGATGAAGAAGAGGATTTTTGCAGCGCTCATGACGGTGCTGCTGCTGTGCGGCTTGATCGAGTCGATGATTCCGGGCGCCGTTCCCGTTTCCGCCGCGGCCGCGGGACCTGCGGTCCAGGGAGAACCGACGCGGAACGTCGCTTTGAACGCGTCCGTGACGGCCTCGGGGCAGTGCAACAGCAGCGAAGCCGCCAAATTTGCCATCGACGGTAAAACCGACACGAAATGGTGCGACAATACGAACGCCAAAATCAAATGGCTAAAGCTTGATTTGGGCCAAGTGTACAACATCAACGAATGGGTTGTCGTCAACGCGGGCATCAACGAAAGCAACAGCCCGTTCTGGAACACGAAAAATTTCCGCTTGCAAAAAAGCGATGACGGCAAAACCTGGACGGACGTCGACGTCGTGCAAAACAACGCGCAGACGATTGTCGACCGCTATTTGCCGGAGCCTTTTTCCGCCCGGTATGTCCGGTTCTACGTGAGCAAAGGAGCACATGACTCCAATACCGTGCGCTTGTATGAGCTTGAGCTGTACGGGGTTGATGCCGGTCAAACGCCGGCTTATCCGCCGGCCAACCTCGATCCGGTCGACTACGTGGACCCGTTCATTAATACGCTCGGCGACAACGGCCAGACGAACCCGGGACCGACGATGCCGTTTGGCCTCGTTTCCCTAGGGCCCGATAGCGATGGCGGAGCGTTCAGCGGGTACTACTACCAGGATAAGAACTTGAAGGGTTTCTCGCACCTGAGATTCAGCGGCGCAGGCTGCAGCGGGGCGGGCGGCAATATTTTGATGATGCCGGAAACCGGCTCTTTCACGAAAAACGTCAACGAGTACAAGCAAAAATACGATAAAGCCAGCGAACAGGCTTCCGCCGGATATTATGCGGTAAACCTGAACTCCGGTGTCGGCGTTGAGTTGACCGCTTCGGACAATGTGGGCTTTCACCGCTACACGTTCCCGGCATCGGCAACGACCGGCTCCGTGCTGGTCGATCTGTCCAACTCGTATGCCGGCATGATCGACGCCAATCTTAAAGTGGAAAACAACAATGAAATTTCCGGCATGGTCAAATCGAAAAACGTCTGCGGATACGGATATTACGTCATGTATTATTCCATCCAGTTCGATCATGATTTCGACTCCTACACGTCCTGGCAGGGCGATGCGACGGGAACGGACGCAGTGCGCAGCGGCGCAAACAGCGGCGTGTGGGTGAACTTCGCAAACGCCGCCGGCAAAGTGATTCAGGCGAAAGTGGGCCTGTCGCCGATCAGCGTGGAACAGGCGAAATACGAGCGCGATCACGACATCGAGGGCTGGGACTTCGACGCTCAGCACACCAAGATTCGCGGCGCTTGGAGCGATTTGCTCGGCAAAGTGGAGATCACCGATGCCGACGAAGAAAACAAACGGATTTTTTACACGCAAATGTACCATACGTTCCTTCATCCGAAAAACGTAACCAGCTCCGCCGGCACCTTCAAAGCAGGACGGGACGAAAACACGATCCGGCAGGCTTCCGAGCTGGGCGACGATTTTGAATACTACAACGGCTGGGCGACTTGGGACGATTTTCGCAAATACGCCCTGTTCTCCGTGCTGACGCCAACGGAATACAACAACATGGTGAAATCTTTGGCGGATCTGTACGAGACACGCGGCACCTATACGCAATTTGGGGACGGATACTGGCCGAGCCCGACAGTGCGGAACGAGTTTAACGGCGCGGTCCTTCTGGACGCATATGCCAAGGGATTCCGCGATTTTGACGCGTACACGGCGCTGAAGGGCATGGGCGTCGACGTGAGCAACTTCGGCGATCAGGATAAAGTGTCGGGTCAGTTGGAAAAAGCAAAAAGCGGTTATTTTCCGATGAAACTGGCCGAGCTGCTCGGGGACAAAGCGACGTACGAGAAATACAAGCAGGTAGCTCTGTCTTACAAGGACCTGTGGAATCCGGATCAGGTCGACGAAAACGGCGACAAGATCGGGTTCTTTACCCCGAACGGGATAACCGTTAGCAGTGGGGATGTGACGGCGGTGGACAGATACGCCTACCAGGGCAACCTGTGGCAGTACCGCTGGTCCGCTTCGCAGGACATCAAAGGTTTGGCTGAACTAATCGGCGGCAAAACGAAAATGGCCGAGCAGTTGACGGACTTCTTCATTAGAGACGAATATATGGCCGTCAACGAGCAGGATTTGGACGCGCCGTATTTGTTCAACTACCTGGGTTATCCGTATTTGACCCAATATTTTGCCCGCGAGTATACGACGGAAGTGGTGACGCATAAATACCATAACCACGGGGCGTATTCCTATCCGCTGAAATCGCGCCTGTACCGGGCCGACCCGGAAGGCTACCTGCCGTCGATGGACGATGACGCGGGTGCAATGGCTTCCTGGTTCGTCTACAGCGCGATGGGGCTGTTCCCCGCCAATCCGGGCGACGCGGCTTTCCTGATCGGATCGCCGATTTTCTCGGAAGTGAAGCTGCATCTGGACGGCGGCAAAACGTTTACGATCAAAGCGAACAATGTGTCCGGCAAAAACCGCTTTATTCAATCCGCCACGCTGAACGGCGGGGAATTTGATCAAGCCTGGATCAAGTACGAGGATATTATGGCCGGCGGCACGCTGGAATTCGACATGGGTTCGGAGCCGAACACCGCCTGGGGCGCCAAGGCCAAAGCGGCACCGCCGATGACCGACTACGGCACCGATTTCGACAACTCCTTGTCCCGTCAAGCGCTGATCGCCGAAGGTTCGGCCTGGAAATACTACGACAAGGGTCAATACGCCGGCGACGGCTGGACAGGCGCGGCCTATGACGACAGCGCGTGGAAGTCGGGTCCGGCGCCGCTCGGATACGACAACAAAGGCTACGCGAAAACAGTCGTCAGCTATGGGCCGGACGGCAACAACAAGTACCCGGCGACATATTTCCGCAAAACGTTTGAGGTTGCGGACACCGCAGGCATCCTCGAACTGGACGCTACGCTGGTCCGTGATGACGGGGCCGTTGTGTACCTGAACGGGCACGAAGTCATTCGTACCAATATGCCAACCGGACCGGTTAGCTATAACACGTACGCCAATGCGACCGTTAATGACGAGCGGGACCGGAATGTTTTCCAAATTGATCCTTCGCTTCTGGTGAAAGGCACCAACGTGCTGACCGTAGAGGTGCATCAGGTGAATGCGACCAGCTCGGATATCGCCTTTGACTTCGGTCTTGTCGCGGTGAAGGAAATGGCGAAGCCGGCCGCGCCGACCGGACCGGTCGTGGACGATACGGCCAACACGTTCGGCTGGACTAACGTGCCGGGCTTCGAGCAGCCGTCCGACTATCAATTCAGCACGGACGGAGGCCGCACCTGGACGATCGCCACCGCCAATCCGCAAATCGTGGGCCCGGTCGCTTACGGCGCGGGCGTTGTGCAGGTGAGAATCAAGGCGAACGAAAGCCTGGGCGTAACCGCTGGGGAGCCGCTGCTTTCGGATGCTGCATACACCTCCGACATAAAATGGGACGTGTTTGACCTGAACGCCGATGTCAAACGGACCGGCAATATGGTCGTTGACGTGTCAGGCACGCTGAAAGGCGCTTATGCGGATTCGGCCGTTGCCGTCATCCAATTGATGAACGGCGGCCAACAGGCTTTTGTATCCAGCGCGGTGCCGGTGGCAACCGGAAACTTTGATCTGACGCAAAGCTTCAATGTCAACGCCAGCAAATATCAGGTAAATATCTACCTGGTCGACAAATACGACGGCAACATTTATGATTCGCTCTGGCTGGCCGAGCCGATCGTCTCGCAGGCCGAACCGCAGCCGGACCCGGGTACGCCGGGCGGCGAAGAGCCGGGACAGCCGGGACAGCCGGGCGAAGAAGAGCCGCTGCCGGAACCGCTGCCGGTACCGGTGAAAACGCCGGATGTGCCGGAACCAGCGGTGGAGCCGGAACCGCCGGCGGAAACGCCGAATTTCGAGGCGGCGGACGGGAAGTTGGCCATTCAATTTGAGGCTTACACCGGCTTGTCATCGGATAAGCACCCTAACGGCGCCCCGTTAGGCACGGAACCGAACAACGGCGGGACCGTGGTCAAAAACACCTTTAACGGCGCATGGCTGGCTTATCAACGCGCGGACTTCGGAACCGCGGGCATGAACCGGATTCAAGTGGTTTATGACGCCCCGACCGGGAGAGCGCCGGCCGACGCCAGGGCGGAAATCCGCCTAGGCTCGGTAGACGGCACCCTGATCGGCACCGTAGCGCTGACGAATACCGGCAGCAGCTGGGGAACGTACCGGACCGCCGCGGCGAACCTGAACACCACCGTCACCGGCGTCCAGGATGTATATATCGTGCTGAAAGGCACGACGACGGGTGATCTTCCGTATATCGGCAATTTCGACAGCTTTACGTTCGACAAAGTCAGAAGCGATTATGCCAAGCTGGAATTGGAAACCTTTGACGCATGGTCGACGGAGCTTAACCCGGCCAAAGGCACGCCGCTAAAAACGGAAAACGGAAAAAGCGGGAAGCAAGTAGCGAACACGTTCAATGGGGCGTGGCTTGCTTACAAAGGAATGGATTTCGGCAGCGCGGGCGTCAATCAGTTCGCGATCGAATACTCCGGCAACAGCAACAGCGTCCCGGCCGATGCCGCCGTTGAAGTTCGTCTCGGCTCCGTGAACGGAACTTTGGCCGGCAAGGCAGCCGTACCGCCGACGGCTGGCTCCTGGGGAACCTATAAAACGGCAACCGCCGAGTTGAACCGGACCGTCACCGGCGTTCAAGACGTTTATCTCGTGCTGACCGGTACGACCGATTCGAAATATACCTATATCGGGAACTTCGATAACGCCAGCTTTTCGCTGAAGACGGCGGAACCCGAGCCCGAGCCTAAGCCGGAACCGGGAGAGCCGAATGTGACCGTGGAGTTCGAAAGCTACAGCGGCTGGACGACGGAGGTCAGCACCTTCGGCAAAGGCGGGCTGAGGACGGAGAAGAACAACGGGAACAACACCGTCGTGAACAACACTTTTACCGGTGCGTGGCTGGTGTATAATGACGTCGATTTCGGCACCCAAGGGAAAAATTACATCGAGATCGAATATGACGCTCCATCCCAAAAAGCCCCGGCGGACGTCGTGGCCGAAATTCGCCTGGGGGATAAGGACGGCGAGTTGGTCGGACAGGTCCAACTGCCGAATACCGGCAGCGGTTGGGGGACGTACAAAATCCAAGGCGCCGCGCTCGATCAGACGCTGCCCGGCAAGCAAACGATCTGCGTCGTACTGAAAGGCTCGACGACGTCCGGACTGCCCTACGTGGGCAATATGGACCGAATGATTTTCTCCAAGCGGTAAAAATAAAAGGAGCCGTACCCCGGAAGCCATCTATGGCAGACCTGCTAGGGGGCGGCTCCTTTATTTTTGGATGAGAAGTAAGGAAACAACGGTAAAAAGCTCCATTTTCGGCTTAACCTAGAAATCGGAGCTTGACCGCCTGTTGCCGAAAAGCAACCACCCGTCGGCCTTGTAAAATAGCGGCAATTGATGTGCTTATTATCCGCAGCCGAGCATATTTATCCCCGTTAGCGGCATTTTTTGTCCTTATTTTTCTATGAAATAGTCCAAAACGCCCCATTTCCATATGACGGGGGAAAATAACGACATAAATTGCCTCTATTTCTCTCAATGAACGGATATCGCCGAAATAACGACACTTTTTGCACCTATTTTTTATAGCTGTTTATTTGAATCAACCAGCCGGCCTGTGCGGCAGCGATTATTCCGGCTCTCCCGACAGCAGTCTAAGCAAATTCTCGGGAATGTTGATCTTGCGGTCGTCGATCAGCAGCTGAAATTCGCCTGCCGCGGCGGCCTGATTAGCAAGCTTGATCTCCTCCATCTCCCGCTGCAGCTGCTCCATTTTTATATCCAGCTCGTACGCGGTGTCGGCGGCTTTTTTTAAATCCTGAAGCAGCCGCTCCGGGACGGACTCATTGTATTTGTAAAAAATTTTGTGCTCCAGGCTGGCCCAGAAATCCATGGCGATCGTACGGATCTGAATTTCCACGCACACCGGCTCTTCGCCGTCCGACATGAACACGGGAACCTCGACCAGCATGTGCAAACTTTTGTAGCCGTTCGGTTTCGGGTACTTGATGTAATCCTTGATCGACAGCACGTTTAAATCCTTCTGGTTTTGCAGCATTTGGCTGATCCGGTATATGTCCGAAATGAAGGAGCAGGTGATCCGGATGCCGGCGATATCGTGGATGCTGCTTTTGATGCCGTCCAGGGAGAGCGGACCGCCTTTGCGGTAAATTTTCCTCATGATGCTCTCCGGGGATTTGAGGCGCGATTTCGTATGCTCGATCGGATTATAGTCGTGCAGCATTTGAAATTCTTCCTGCAGAATCTCGATTTTCGTCTCCATCTCGTGCAAGGCGAACTTATACATCATCAAAAAACGGGTCAGCTTTTTCTGTAAGGCTCTCATTTGTTCCAAGGGTAAAGAAATATCGGTCATGTTTACCGTCCTTTTTTGGCTAAGAAGTCTGAAAATAATTCAATAAGTTTATTATACCGCAGGGGGGAAGGTAGATTCCAGAAAGGGGGATGCTATAATGGTAAATATAGTTAAGGAGGGGGGATATGCGCTTTGACACCATCGAACAATTAAAAAAAGAGCCGGACGCAGTTCGGCCATTCCCGCCGGCGGCCGTCAAAAATCTGGACGAGGTATATCGGATAGAATGGACGTACAACTCGAATGCGATTGAAGGCAACACGCTTCCCCTCTTTGAAACGAAGCTCGTGCTTGAGGAAGGTTTAACGATCGGCGGCAAAAAGCTGCGCGAGCATTTTGAAGTCGTCAATCACTCCGAAGCTATCGATTACGTTAATCGCATTAGGACCACTGCAAATAGGGGGAATATCATGAGAACGGAAGACCAAATCAAGCGCAAACTATATGAATTAAAACAACTGTCGGCCAAAAGGGCTAATGACCCTGTTGTACAAGCCCAGATTGAGATGCTGGAATGGGTGTTAAACCAGCCGATCGAGAAATACCACGTTTAAGAGGTTGTTCAAAAAGTCATCTTTCCATGACGAAGTCGTTCATGAAGCGGGTTCGACGTCGAATCTTGAATTCAGCCGGGCCTTCCGTTGCTCACGTAGTCTCAACTACGCTCCGCTACTCAGTCCCTAGCTTCATCCGACCTACAGCGTTTTGAAAAAACGCACATCGTAAGCATACGCTTCGGTCCTGAAAACCTGACTTTTTGAACACGAACTTTAAATAAAAGTTTGGTATAATAAATTGGGTATGATAAATTTGGCATAATATAGAATGATTGGCACATGTTAAAACCGAATATGAACAAAAACCATGTAAGGAGCGATCGCAATGGCAAACATCGTTTTTATCTCACCGGGCAAATACATTCAGGGCGCAGGCGCTTTGCAGGAACTGGGCAAACACATTAAAGAGCTGGGCCGTAAACCGCTGATCATCGCCGATGAGGTGGTTTGGGGCATTACCGGGGACGTGATCAAGCAAAGCTTGTCCGCGGAGGGCAAGGAGTTTCATTTCGTTTCTTTTAACGGCGAAGCTTCTTCCAATGAAGTGAACCGCATCGCCCAGGAGGGGCGGTCGCAATCCGTCGATTTCGTCATTGGCGTCGGCGGCGGCAAAACGCTGGACACGGCCAAGGCCGTTTCCGACGAACTGAAATCCAAAGTGGTGATCGTTCCGACCACGGCGTCGACCGATGCGCCCACAAGCGCTTTGTCCGTAATCTATAGCGATGCAGGGGTATTCGAGTCCTACCGGTTTTACCATAAAAATCCCGACTTGGTTCTGGTCGATACCGCCGTTGTGGCTAAAGCGCCCGCCCGCCTGTTCGCTTCGGGGATCGCCGACGCGATGGCAACTTGGATTGAAGTGCGCGCCACGGTAAAAAGCAACGGTACCGCCATGTCCGGGGGTAAAACGAGCATTGCCGCGCAAGCGATTGCCCAAGCCTGTGAAGAAACGCTGTTCAAGTACGGAATTCCCGCTTATCAAGCTGTGCAAAAAGGGCTGGTTACCCGGCATGTGGAGGCGGTTGTCGAAGCGAACACCCTGCTGTCCGGCCTCGGTTTCGAAAGCGGCGGTTTGGCGGCGGCCCACGCGATCCACAACGGATTTACGGTGTTGTCCGGCGATATCCATCACTTAACCCACGGCGAAAAGGTAGCCTACGGCACGCTGGTTCAATTGATGCTGGAACTGCATCCCGAGGCGGAGATCATCAAGTATATTGACTTTTACCAGGAACTGGGGCTTCCGACAACCTTGAAGGAACTGCACCTGGAACATGTGACTTTTGAGGAACTGCTGAAAGTGGGCCAAGCCGCCACGCAGCCGAATGAAACGATGGTGAATCTGTCGAGCGAAATCACGCCCGAGCAAGTCGCCAACGCCATCTTGGCGGTTGATGTGTTGAGCAAGCAGGTGGGATCGGCTTAAACCGATCGGTTCAGCGTTATAACGCAGGGCGAAATCAGCCGGAGAAAATCCAAAAAGCGGAAGTGCATGCAACTCGTGCGCTTTCGCTTTTTCTTTGTACTTTAGTTACTTTGTTCTAATTTTCAATAGTTAACTTTTTGTAACTTATTCCGGAAAAATAAGCACTATTTTTTTGGAACTTCAGTCTTATCAAGGTCATAAAAGTTACAAAATTTTAAGTTATAAAGTCCTACAATAAAACGGTTACTTATATTATTTTCCAGATATGTGAATAGGCATTCCATTTTTTAGGTAGTGCATTCAGCGAATTTTTAGCTTAACGTTTTATTTAGGCATGCGGGGGCGGCGGTTCAAGCCGAGAGTACGCACCAGAAAATGATGGCATTCGTCGGTCGGCAGATAGGACGCTCCCAAACACGCCCGGGATAAGAAGCGTTACTAAATCTTATTTTTCACGTGTGAGCAATTTGTATTAAGCGTTTGAACACGTAATTTGCCCAATGCATGTCAGCTCCATCGGTTGCTCCGCCTGCGTACATACCGTTAAGAGACGGAGAGGAACTGGGGCAACCGACGAAAAAATTTGCAGCATCCGATTATGCATAAGGAGGAGAACAACCAGTGAAAAAAACATCACAAATGCTGTTTCGTATGATGCTCGCTGCAGTGATCGTTTCGGCCGCAATCATTTCGCCGTTCGGCACGGTCAAAGCAGCCGGGACAAATGCCGAACAGCCTTGGTTCGACATGTCCAAATCCCCTGAGGAGAGGACCGAGCTGCTGCTTCGGGAAATGAAGCTTGAGGAGAAGATCGATTTTGTAACGGGGGACGTTAACAACAACTACGGCTTTTACAATGCCCCGATTGAACGCTTGGGAATCCCCGCGTTGACCATGGCCGACGGTCCGACCGGCGTCCGTGTGGCGAACTCCGAAATTCAGGGTAAAAAATCAACGGCTTTTCCGACGCCGATCGCGCTGTCAGCCACCTGGAATACGGAAACGGCGGCGCGCTACGGAGATCTGGTCGGCAATGAGGCGTATAATACGACTCATAACGTCTTGCTTGGACCGGGTTTCGATATCGCACGGTTGCCTTGGGGCTCCCGCAATTTTGAATCGCTTGGTGAAGACCCGCTCCTGCAATCGAAGCTTGGGGTCGAATATGTGAACAGCGTGCAGAAATATCCGGTGATTGCCACCGCCAAGCATTATTTGCTGAACAATCAAGAGACGGACCGGTTTGCGGTGGACACCCGGGCAAGCGAACGGGCGATTATGGAAATTTACTCCCGCCCGTTTGCGGCTGCGGTGAAAGAGGCCGACCTCGGTTCGGCCATGTGCTCCTTCAATCGGATCAACGGTGTTTTCGCCTGCGAAAATGAGACGGCGCTGACGAAAATTCTTAAAGACCGCCTTGGCTTTAAAGGGTTTATTATGAGCGACTACGGCGCCAATCTAAGTACGGCGGAGTCGGCGCTGGCCGGCCTCGACCTGGAAACGCCGGGCAAGCCTTATGGCGAATGGGGAGACAAGCTGTTGGCCGCCGTTAAGAACGGCCAGGTCGGAGAAGATGTAATCGATGGAATGGCTCGAAGAATCTTAGTACAGATGTTCGATAAAGGATTGTTCGATAAGCCTGCCGTGAACGTGCAAATCCCCGCCAAGGAACATGGCCAAGCCGCGCTGGAAATGGCCGAAGAAAGCATGGTGCTGCTCCAGAACGAAGATAACGCGCTTCCGCTGCATGCGGACAAGCTGGACTCCATCGCCGTCATCGGCCCGGATGCGGACAGCTACGCTACGGTTGGCGGCAGTTCCCTGGTCCAGCCGACGTATACCGTAAGCCCGCTGGAAGCGATCCGGGAGCAGGCCGGAAAAGGAGTTCAAGTGGAGTATGCGCCGGGAACCGACCCGATCTCCACCGGAGATATCGTCAACGGCCCGTCCGCGGTGCCTTCTTCCATGCTGTTCCCGGCAAGCGGCAAATCATCCGCTTACGGGTCATCCAAAGAATCGGGACTGCATGGGGAATACTGGACCAACAACAAAATGGAAGGCGAACCGTCCCTAACCCGAACGGACCGCCAAGTCAACATGAATCTCGGCTTTTATAACTATGATGGGCTGAATGGGCAATCCCAGAAGTTGACGAAGCTGCCCAACGAATATAACGGCATGATGTCAGCGCGTTGGACCGGCTCGATCGCCGCGCCCAAAACCGGCGAGTATACGTTGTCCATTACGAGCATCGGATCCGGCAAGCTGTATTTCGACGGCGAGTTGTTGATCGACAACAAGGGCGAAAAGGTGGAAACAAGCAAAGCCAAGGTGAACCTCACCGCCGGAGAAAAACACGACGTCCGCATCGAATACCGCACGGATTGGCCGGACAACCTGGATTCCGATTTCGGCGGACTGATCCGGTTCGGATGGGAACCGCCGGCCGGAGCGGTCGATGTAACAATGCAGAAGGCGGTTGATCTCGCCAAGCGTTCCGATGTCGCTATCGTCGTGGTTCGCACTTATGAAAGCGAAGGGTATATCGACCGTTCCGATTTGGAGCTGCCGAACAACCAGGACCAATTGATTGCCGAGGTGGCTGCCGCCAATCCGAACACCATCGTCGTTTCGATGAGCGGCCGGGCGGTCGAAATGGACACCTGGCGGCAGAATGTTAAAGGCATCCTGCAAGCCTGGTATGCCGGGCAGGAACAAGGTCATGCCATCGCGAACATTTTGTTCGGCAAAGTCAACCCTTCCGGCAAGCTGCCGGTGACTTTCCCGGTGGACGATGAACACACGCCGGTGTCGACCGAGCAGCAGTTCCCGGGCATCGACAGTAAGGCCGATTACAGCGAAGGCGTGATGGTCGGTTATCGCGGTTACGAGTTTAGCGGCATCAAGCCGGCGTTTGCCTTCGGACATGGCTTGTCGTATACGAATTTTGAGTACCGCAACGCGAAAGCCAAGGTAAGCGGCAATAAAGACGACCGTAAAATCAAAGTATCGCTAAATTTGCGCAATACCGGCAAGGTTACGGGGGCGGAAGTGGTGCAAGTGTACACCGGTAAGCTGCCGGCCGCAGTTGAAACGGCGCCGAAACAGCTGGCCGGATGGGCCAAGGTCGAGCTTCAGCCGGGCAAGCAGAAGCGGGTGGAGATTGAACTGGATCCCCAAGCGCTGTCTTATTGGGACGAGCAGTCGGGCGAATGGGTGATGCCGCAAGGCAAAGTTCCGATTTATGTCGGCAGCTCTTCCGAGGATATTCGCCTGAATACCAGCGTGACCGTCGGAAGCCCGTCGGGGAAATAACATCTTGTTGCACGCCCGTCATCCGCTTAAGGACGGAATAAAAGAGTAGCGGAAAGAGCCGCAGCACTTTGCTTCGGCTCTTTCTGTGTATAAGCAAAGAGAAAGGGGGAGGCGCTTATCCGTTACCGGGTTGTTTTGACTTTTATCGCGTGTGTTGTTGTCCTGCTGTTCCTGCAGTTGTCCCGCACCGGCTTTTCGGCCGGCGAACTGACTGTGGAATCCTGGCTGACGACGCCCGATCGAAATAATCTGTTGACGCCCCAGCCGGTATCGGTCTTCAGCGGGACAGGCAAATACGGCGACGCGGTCATCGAAGTGGATGCCGGCCGGCGATATCAGACGATCGAAGGGTTCGGCGCGGCCGTTACCGGTTCAAGCGCTTATTTGATCGGCGGGAAGCTGTCCGCTTCGCAGCGCGAGGCGCTGCTGGACGATTTGTTTACGGACCGCGGAATTCGCCTCAGCTACGTTCGCCATACGATCGGAGCGTCCGATTTTTCCGTGGATGAATCCGGCAAGCCGAGCAGCTATACCTATGACGATGTTCCTCAGGGAGAAACGGACTTTGAATTAAACAACTTCTCTGTTCAGCGGGACGCCCGGGTCATCGGCCTGATGCGGGAAATCGTCAATAAAAATCAACAGCTTAAGGTTCTCGGCACTCCCTGGACCGCTCCGCCCTGGATGAAATACGGGGAAACCGTATATAACGGCTGGTACTTGGATTATACCGACGAGCGGGTCTACCGCGCATATGCCGATTATTTTGTCAAATATATTCAGGCATACGAAGCGGCGGGCGTTCCGATCGATGCGATTACGGTGCAAAATGAACCCGAATTCACCACCCCGGATTATCCGAGCATGAGCATGGGGGCGGAGGAGCAGGCGAAATTTATCGGCGGCTACCTCGGCCCGGCCATCGAGCAGAGCGGGCTGGGCACCAAAATTATCGCCTACGATCACAACTGGGATCTCGGCGAATCGTATGCGCGAACCGTTCTGGGCAACGGGGAGGCGAGCAGGTATACTGAGGGGACGGCTTATCACTGCTACGGCGGCGAGCCGAATGTGATGACCAGGATTCATGACGCGTTCCCGGACAAGGCGGTCTATTTTACGGAATGCAGCGGCGGGAGCTGGAGCGAGGATTTCGGGAGCAACCTGAGCTGGCTGATGTCCAAGCTGCTCATCGGCGCCACCCGCAACTGGGCGGAGACGGTGCTGCTCTGGAATTTGGCCCTTGATCCGGAGGGCGGTCCTGTAAATGGGGGCTGCACGGATTGCCGCGGCGTCGTGACCATCGACCCGGAGAGCGGTGCGGTAACCCGGAATGCGGAATATTACGCGCTGGGCCACGCCAGCAAATTCGTAGGTCCCGGAGCGGTCCGGATCGAATCCTCGCCGGCCGAAGCGGACATCGAGAACGTGGCGTTCCGCAACGCGGACGGCACGATCGTATTGATCGCCGCCAATACCGGCGAGACGCCGCACACCGTCAAGGTGGTCTGGAAATCGCGTTCATTCGTCTACTCGCTGCCCTCACATTCAGCGGTCACGTTCAGGTGGCCGGGCTAAGATTTAAGAAATAGGTTTTTAAACCGGCCGACGGAAAAATTTCATAATTCATCCGGCCAGAGCTCGCTCCGGTGCAACACCTCAAGTTATTAACGGCGTCTGCACCGCATCGAGAGTCCGTAATAATATTAAACCTATTATTCTGGGCAAGCGAAGCAGATCGTTTCTGGCGATCCCCCAAGCATTCTCTTTCGAGAGCATCGGTAAAGACGGACGCGCTCTTTGTCTCGGAGAAACCGTGATCCTGACCGCTGAGATCAATCCGTTTATCACCCGTCTTAGAAAGCATAATATAAAGGTAACGGCCTTGCATAACCACTGGCTTTTTGATAAACCCAACCTTTGGTATATTCATTTTGAAAAGAAAGAGAAACCCTTGGTATTTGCCAAAGAAGTTCGCAATGCGTTGGACGTTTTGACAACCCGGATTGTAACACCGTAAGGAATACCGACGTTGCTTAGCTGCCATATAAAAAGTCCTCAAACCCGTTGGATCGGTTTGAGGACTTTGTCATTTTACGGACCTTTGCCGCGGCGCAATCGGGCGGTCTCTATCGATCATTCTCATCCACGGACACGATCAGTTGATCGACCGTAATTTCCAAAGCATTGCAAATCTGCTCCAGCGTGCGGATATAGACTCTGTCCACGGAATCGGAACAAAGATGGTTGATGGTCGCAATCCGCATATTCATCGACAGGGCGAATTGTCTTTGCGAAATATTCCGTTCGGCAAGGATTTCCCGTAAGCGTATACGAATTTTCATAGTTCCTCCATTACCTTAAAGAGTAAACGCAATTATTATAGCATAGTTCGGAAAAAAGTGTATTGACCTATACCCTTAAGAGTAGTATATTGGTAATAGGAATTTTACTCTTAAGAGTAATAAATTTTGGGAGGTGAAATCCATAGCTAAAGAAAATAGGGCGTCCTTTTTCGGAAAATCCGAAAGAAATCCGTCTTACGGTGCGGCTTGATAAGAGGCATAATGATATCCTCGAACGCTATGCAGCAAAGCATAAGGTGACTAGAAACGAGGCTATGAGACGGGGCATCGAGAAACTGGACGACCATGCATAAGAAAGGGAAGTGGCTCACTCCCACAAAAGAATTCGCCACTTCCGCCACGCAGTTGCCTGATCGACAGACTGCACCCTAAATTTAACATGTGTATGTCTTTCTTTCAAGGCGCCGCGACCCACTACGAAAGGAAGATGAAAATGAAAAGCATGCTGGAAGCCTTATACTGCGGTGAAATCCACCCGGAGGCAACGATTGTCCCTGCAGATCCCGAGTACCGAGCCGTAAATCGAAAACTATCCGAGGCCATACAAATGTGGAAAGAGAAGCTTTCGCCTAATGAGTTTAAGCAGCTTGAGGTTATGCTGGATTTACGTCTCGAGTCGGAATCGTTATTGGCTGCAGCTTCTTTTGTGAACGGCTTTCAACTGGGGACGCTGATGATGATCGATGTGTATTCGGCTAAGGATGGGCTTGGGTTGTAGTGTAGATAACGATCGTTAGATACGCCGAGATTGCACCGACGTAAGTCCGAGTGAAGTCCATGGGAAATCCTTAGAAAGTCCGTGCTTAGCCGTAATTATATAACTAGTCTGAAGTATCCATTTCCTCACGTTACCCCGCAAGCGAACGAAGTGCAAAAGTGCAGTTCATTCGGCCCCAATCAAGCCATTTATACGGGTTCAAATGCAAAAGTGCAGGCGATTTTTGCCATTTTGATCAAACTTGTCTCCAAACCTCATTTTCAACTGCACTTTTGCATTTCACTGGGCAAATTTACCGATTTTAGCTTATTTCAACTGCACATTTGCATTTGGAGCGGCCGTGGCGTGGGAACCACTGGTATTTGGGGCGGCCGGGGAGCTGGAATCACGGGGCATTTGGAGCTTTTTGAGCTGAATCTTCTGATATAATAGAGTTGCTTAGACGAAAATAGAAACCGGCGAGGTATAAATACACTAGAATCGTGTTTTGGTCATAGAAGAGAAAGGATGGTCGGAAGCTGATGAAAATTTTTCACACGGCGGACTGGCATCTGGGGAAGCTGGTGCAGGGCGTATATATGACGGAGGATCAGCGGCACGTATTGCAGCAGTTTGTAAATGAGATTGAAGCGGAGCGGCCGGATGCGGTAATCATTGCGGGCGACTTGTACGACCGGGCGGTTCCGCCGACGGAGGCCGTGCAATTGCTGGACGATGTGCTGGAGAGCATCGTGCTGCGGCTTAAGGTGCCGGTGCTGGCAGTGGCCGGGAATCACGACAGCCCGACGCGGCTGGATTTCGGCCATCGCATCATGAGGGCGTCGGGATTACATATTGCGGGGGTGCTGTCCTCCCCGCTTGAACCGGTGGTGCTACGCGACGAGCATGGGGAGGTTCATTTCCATCTCGTCCCTTATACCGAACCCGGCAAAGTGCGGCAGACGTTCGGCGAGCAGGAGGTCCGCACCCATGATGACGCGATGCGGGTCATTACGGACGCGATCAAACGGACGATGGATCCGGGCGCGAGACATGTGTTGGTCGGACATGCCTTCGTGACGCCGCACGGGGAGCCGGAAGCGAACACCAGCGATTCGGAGCGGCCGCTGGCGATCGGTGGAGCCGAGCATGTGAGCGCCCGGCATTTTGCCGGATTTCATTATACGGCGCTGGGGCATTTGCATCAGGCGCATCATGTCGCTAATGAAACGGTCCGTTATGCCGGTTCGCCGCTAAAATATTCGATTTCCGAGGAGCATCACCGGAAAGGATATTTGATCGTCGAGCTGGATGGTACGGGGCAGGTGCGAGTGGAACAGCGGCCGCTTGTCCCAAGGCGCGATATGCGCACGGTGGAAGGGCTGATCGCCGATATCGAGCGCCATCCCGTCAACGAAGATTACGTGTTTGTGCGCCTGCTGGACGAGGCGCTGGTGCTGTCCCCGATGGAACGGGTGCGCTCGGTGTATCCGAACGCCATGCATGTGGAGCGGAAACAGGCGATCCGCGGCCTGACGGGAGATCTGCAGGAAACCCAGGGCCGCGCGCAAATGGACGGGTATTCTTTGTTCAGGGCTTTTTATCAGGAAGTTACGGGCGACGAGCCGTCCGCGGAAACGGAACGGCTGTTTGCCGAGACGCTGCAGGAAATCGTCTTGAAGGAAGGGGAACGGGATGAAGCCATTGAAGCTGACGATGACGGCGTTCGGGCCGTATAAAGATACGGAAGTCATCGATTTCTCCGAGCTGGAGGAACATCGCCTGTTTGTGGTTTCCGGGAATACCGGAGCGGGTAAAACCTCGATTTTCGACGCGATCTGTTTTGCCTTGTACGGCAGCGCCAGCGGCGAAGACCGGAATGACAGCAAGATGCTGCGCAGCCACTTCGCGGACGATCAGGTATACACCTCGGTGGACTTCGAATTCGAGCTAAAAGGGCACGTATACCGGGTGTTCCGGCAGCTTGCCCACGTTAAAGCGGGCAACAAGGTGGCGACGGGCGACCGGTACGAGCTGTATGAATTGGCGAATGGAGAAGAGATCCCTCTGACCGACCGTCAGATCGTTTCGCAAATCGACCAAAAAATCCGCGAGCTCATCGGCTTGACCAAAGAGCAGTTCATCCAGATCGTTATGCTGCCGCAGGGCGAATTCCGCAAGCTGCTGACGTCGGAGACGGAGAATAAAGAGGAGATTTTGCGGCGGATTTTCAAGACCGGACTGTACAAGCACGTCGCCGACCACCTCAACGAAAAGCGCAAGGAAATGCAGCAAATTTGCCACAGTCTGCAAAAGACGCGGGATTTGTACATAGAGCAGGCCAAAAGCGCTTTGGGCGGGCGCGAAGGCTCCGCGCTGCACACCGTTTTTCGGCAGGAATATTACAATACCCATCAGGTGCTCGAGGCGCTGGATCAGGAGATCGCCTATTTCGCCGGACAGACCAACGAGAAAAAGCAACAGCTCGAGCGGGAAGCGGCCGAGCATCAGCGGCAAACGGCGTTATATCATCAGGCCAAAAGCGTCAACGAGCAGTTTGATCTCCTCGAGCAGAAAGCTGCAGCCTGGCAGCAGCTGGCCGAGCAGGAGCCGGAATACCGGGAAAAAGCGGCGCGCCTTAAGCGGGCGGAGCAGGCCGTGCATTTGCAGGTGTATGAACGGCATGATGCGGAAGCGGCGGACGATTTGGCGCGAAAAGAAAAGCTGCTGGAAGCGGCCCAGGCCCAAAACGAGACGGCCAAGCGGCTGTTGGAGACGGCAGCGGCCCGGTATGCCGAGGAAGAAGGCAGGAAGGAAGATAGGGAGCAGGCTTTGCGCGAGCTTGACCGGCTGCAGGGCTTTCTGCCGACGGTCAAAGAGCTTGACGCCAAGCGGCAGCTTGTCGCCGCGCTCGCCGCGGCAGCCGAGAAGCTGTCCAAGCAGGCGGAGCAAGTTCAGCGCGAGTTAGAGCTGCTAAGGACGGAGCGGTCCGCCAAGGGGGGCCGGGTCAAAGAAATCGAAGAGCGGGTGGCCTTGTTGCCGGATAAATCCGCGAGATTGGCCGTTCTTAGGCAGCAGGCCCAGATCGTGCAGGAGTATTTGAAGCTGTCCGAAAAAGCGAAAAAAGAGCGGGAAACCGAGCAGGGGGCGAAGGCGGCTTACGAACATGCCAACGAGCTGTATACGGCGCTGGAGGAGCGTTGGATGGAAGGGCAGGCGGGTTTACTCGCCGCTCTTCTGCAGGACGGCGAAGCCTGCCCGGTGTGCGGCAGCGTTCATCATCCCCAGAAGGCGGCGGCTTCGGGAGATGCGCCGGACAAAGCAGCGCTCGACCGGCTGCGCCGCGACAAAGCGGATGCCGAAAAAGCCTACCTGCAAGCGCAGGCGGAACTCGCCGCAACGCGGCGGCAAATGGACGAGCGGCTGCAGGAGGTGCGGGAGCATGGATTTGATCCCGCCGACATCCGCCATGTTTATGACGAACTGGTGAAGGAAGGGAAAGCGCTGGCCGCCGAGGAAAAAGCGCTCAAGGAACAGCACGCCGGGCTGTTGGAGCTGCGCAAGGAACTGGAAGCTCTGGAGCAGCGGTTGGAGGAGCTGCGGTTGCGAAAAGAGCGGGCCGACCATGCCAGCCAGGAGCAGAAGACAAGTTATGCGCGGGAGAAGGCGCTGTTCGATCGGGAGCTGGCGGCCTTGCCCGAGGATGCTCGCAGCTTGAATCAGCTGGAAGAGCGGATTCGGCAGGCGGAGCAGCGGAAGACTTTACTGGAGGCGGCTTGGCATGAAGCGCAGCAGCGCTACCAGGAAGCGAACGGGCAGAGCATCAAAGCCGGGGAAAACCTGAGCCATGCGGAGAGCCAGCTTGCGGACGCCCGGGCTCAGCGGGAGAAGGCCCGGCAAAGTTATGCCCAAGCTTTAACCCAGGCCGGCTTCGCCGCGGAGGAAGAGTATAAAGCCGTGAAAATGGCGGATGCCGAACGCCAGGCGCTGAAGGAGCAAATCGAAGCCTACAACGCCGCCGTGGCCGCCAACCGGGCCCAGCTTGAGGAAATGAGGGCGCAATTGGCCGACAAGAAGCGGCAGGACCTGGCCTCCATGGAACTGCGGCTGCAAGAGCTGGAGCGGCAAGTGGAGACGTTGCGGAAGGAGTGTCTGCTGGCCGAAACCCAATGCAAAAAAGCGGAGGAAAGCAAGCAGGACATTGTGCGCGCGGAGCAAACGTGGCAGGAAGCCGAACGGGAGCATGGGCTGGTCAAAGGACTGTATGACGTCGTGCGCGGGGAAAACAGCAAAAAAATCTCGTTCGAGCGTTATTTGCAAATTGAATTTTTGGTCAAAATCATCCACCATGCCAACGAGCGGCTGGCCCGGATGTCCGGCGGCCAATTTTACCTCGTCCGCAGCGAACGGATGGAGAAACGCGGGAAACAAAGCGGCCTCGGACTCGACGTGTACGACAATTATACGGGCCAGCTTCGCGACGTCAAGACGTTGTCCGGCGGGGAAAAATTCAACGCCTCGCTGTGCCTCGCGCTCGGCTTGGCCGACGTGATTCAGGCCTACGAAGGCGGGATTTCGCTGGAAACGATGTTCATCGATGAAGGCTTCGGCTCGTTGGACGAAGAATCGCTCAACAAGGCGATCGAAACGCTGATCGACCTGCAGCAATCCGGGCGCATCATCGGCGTCATCTCGCATGTGCAGGAACTGAAGCAGGCGATCCCGGCCATTCTCGAGGTCAAGAAAACGAAAGAAGGCCACAGCCACACGCGTTTTGTGCTGACCTGATTTGCGGTTGACGGCCGCCTGTTTTTTTCGCTAATTTTGCATTATTGATCATAAGACATCATAAGTTGAGTCCCGATTCGTAATTTGATGAAAGACGTAAAGAAAAAGATGACTTCGGCGGTTACCGAGGCCATCTTCTTTGCGTTCGTAAATTCCCTGATATCAACTGCCCAACTGCGACTTCACCTGTTGAATTTCCTGGTTGTCGGCCATCATGGCCGGTTGGTAAAAGCCTTTGGATTGGGCGAGCTGAAACAGCTCGTATTGCGATGCTTCACAATTGTTTCTGATCTGCTGAATCGTGGCTCTCAGCTGGGGATTGGCGCATTCCGAGATCACGTTGGTATAGGTCGTCAAGCTGCTTTTGACCATGGAAAGCGCATCGTTGACCATTTCTTTGTCCTGCATCATGTTGACCTGCCTCCTCCCTATTTCAAAAATGACATCAGCTGCTGTTTGGTGTTTAACGCGGCCTGGGCCGATTTCTCAAAATAAGCTTTCACCTGCGGATCGGTGCATTGCTGCGCGTAGGTCAGCATCTTTTGGTTTTCCGTCTCGTGGGCGCCGATCAGATGCCGCAGGTTTTGCAGCTCCACTTGATTGATTTGGGCCATCCTCTCGCTCCTTTCATTGGAATTCACTGGTTATTGTCTTCCGATTGCGGACAAATATGCGGGCAGCCGCGTTTTCCCGCTCCAGGAAAGGGCGAATGATGAATGAATTGTGACGGCTCGCGTTCGAAACTATGGCATTGCCTATAAATTTCCGCGTCAGTTCCCGGACTTGCCATCCCCAAATGCTGCTGTTCTAATCTCCAACATTTTGCTAACCCGTGTCCTAAGTCATAGATATCATGAAAATAGTCACTGTAATTTTAGAAGTAATTGTTAAAATTTAGTAGTCTCGCTTATAACTTTGGACTCAACTTTATAATCAATGCTTGACAGTCAAGCCGGCAACCAATCGTGGCAAGAAGTGCCGGAAGGGCGTTGAAGGCTTGAGGACAGGGAAGGCTGGTGGGGTGGTCGGCAGATCAACATCCGCTGTCCGGACGCTTTGCACGATTATCCCATTTGGTCAGGAAGCAGAGAAGAAGATAAATTCAAGAGAAGGAGGTATATTCGGGAGAAGAAGATCACCTGAACCGCCTCATTTTTTCCTTTTCTCATTTTTCTTTATCCCGTACACAAGCCCCCCTTGCCCCTGAACGAAAGGGATAATCGTGCAAGGCAACATGCAGGGACACCAGGACACGAACGCTATATAGACATATAGACAGCCACCTCAGTCCGGCATCCTGGAATCCATGGAGCCAAAGTCACAATATTCGTCAAGCACTGATCTCGGTTTTGAGCCTAACTTTGTTGTGTAAATCATCATAAAAAAGGTGGCGAACTTTATGATCGGGCCAGTCAAGCCAAGCGAAACAGCTAGGCCAAACAACCCAGACAATCCAAACAACCCAGACAACTTAAACAAGCCGTTGCGTTCCTCCGGACGGATCGGATTTTTTAGATCGTTAACCGGAAAAATACTTGCCGTCCTGCTATCGTTGATAGCGGTTTGCGCCGTGTCCTTTGCGCTGGTCTCGCACACGGAGATTCAAAGATCGATGACCAGCCAAATGAAAATCGACGGGACGACTCTTGTGGCCAACATCAAGCGGGAAATCGTCAAGGATGAGCTGCTGAATTTGCAGGAATTGCAGCAGGTGTTCCAGACGATCCAACAGGACAGCGGCGGCAATATCGTCTACATTTCGCTTGCCGATGCCAAGGGGCAGGTGATCGTTTCGGACAGCAGCCTGCGCAAGGAGGGGGAAGGCGCTGTAGCGGATGCTGTCTCTTCGGCTTCGGCGGCCAACACCGGCAGCGATCTGTCGGCGGTCGTTGAGCGGCAGGAAACGCAGGGCCGCATTTTAGAAACGGCCGGCGGGGAGAAAGTGTACAATATTTCCACGGATTTTACGTACAGCCCGGAGCTTTCGGGAGCATTAAACGTGGGGATATCGCTGAAAAGCATGTACGGCCAAATCCGCGAGGCACAGCTTGAAACACTTGTGCTTTCGCTGCTCATATTCGTTTTGGCGGCGGGCATCGGGCTGGTCCTGGCGCGGAAAATGATCCGGCCGATCGCCATGATGTCGGAGCGGATCAAAAGCTTTGCCGAAGGGGATTTCACCGCCGAATTGACCCATCGCGGCAAAGATGAGATCGGGGCGATGGCCGGCGATCTGGCTCATATGCGGCAAACGCTGGGCGGAATGGTCGAAACGATTCAGAAGAACGCGGATCAGGTGTTCGCAAGTTCCCGGGAACTTGCCTCCATGATCGATGAAACCTCCCATGCGAGCGGGGAAATCTCCAGAGCCGCGGATGAGCTGGCGGCCGGTTCCGGCGGCTTGGCGGCGAATTCACAGGCCGGGCTGGACCGGCTTAACCGGCTGGCGGCGGAAATCATGGCGCTGACCGAACGTGCGGGCCGGATGAAAGCGAGCATTGAACAGACGCGGGAAGCCAACCAAGCCAGCATGAACAGCATGGAGCAGCTGCAGCGGGCCATCCGCGAAAATGCGGAGGTCACCTTGAAAATCGAAGAACAGGTGAACGCGCTCAGCGTCAAATCGGAAGCGATTACGGAGGTTGCGGCGGTGATCAAAGCGGTGGCCGGACAAACGAATTTGCTCGCCTTGAACGCCATGATTGAAAGCGCCAGAGCGGGCGAACAAGGGCGCGGCTTTGCCGTCGTCGCCGAGCAGATCCGGGGTTTGTCGGAGCAGACGAGAGGGTCGGTTCAAGGGATCGAGGACATGGTCCGGGAAGTCGGCGCGGCCGTGGCCGACGCCAAAAGCTACATGCGGCAGGGAGCCGAAGCTATCAACCGGACGAACGCCGCGTCCTTGGAAACCGGGGAAGCTTTCAACATGATAGATCGCACGGTACAGCTGGTTACCGAGGAAATCGAAGTATTAATCAGCGGCATTGCCCAGGTTAACGAAGATAAAAACGAAGTGATCGGAACGATCGAAAGCATGGCGTCGATTGCCCAGGAGGCCACGGCGTCCACAGAGGAGATTTCCGCCTCCACGCAGCAGCAGCTCGCCAATATGGAGCAGGTATCGGCCTCCGCCAAAGGGCTGGAGTCCATCGCGGATCAACTCGGCAAATCGGTGGAACGATTCAAATTTTAATTGGAGCGTCCGTTCCCTAAGCTTTATAATTATGGACAAGTGTGTTTCATGTGTGTTTATTGAAAGGTGGGGAATAGGTTGAGTGTTATGCCGGAAGTTCCGAGATTGGGTGTGGGGGCCGTTATTTTAAACGAGCAGGGCGAAATTTTGCTGGTGCGGCGAAACCGGGAGCCGGAAAAAGATACATGGAGCATTCCCGGCGGAAAAGTGGACCTGTATGAGACGATGGAATCTTGCGTCGTCCGGGAAATTAAAGAGGAAGTCGACCTCGACGTGGAAGTGAAGGGCCTGCTTTGCACGGCGGAACTGATCGAACCGGAGAAGGGGAATCATTGGGTTTCGGCGTTGTATGAAGCGGCCGTGACGGGCGGAGAGCCGCGCAATATGGAGGAGGGCGGCGCCATCGGGGAAGTGCGCTGGTTTTCGCTGGACCGGCTTCCCGGCAATTTGGCCCGGTTTACCGTGCCGGCGATCGCTCAATTGCAAAAGCGGAGCGAGAAGCTCTGACCTTGCTTTGGCGGAAAAAACAAAAACGGATGCTTCCCTCTGCGGGGGCATCCGTTTTGCCGATTTGCTCTCAATATATCACCGGATCAGCCCTTGCCTATGGCGGCAAGTTTTACGGCAGCACGTTGCCCGCCGCGCGGTAAATTTCGTACCATTCCTCACGGGTCAGGCGAATGTCGGCCGCTTTGCAGCAGTCTTTGAGCCGTTCGATGTTCATCGTGCCGGTCACCGGCTGCATCCGCGCCGGATGGCGAAGCAGCCAGGCGATCGCGATGGTCGTGTTGGTTACGCCGTATTTGCCGGCGATTTCGTCGATTTTTTGATTGAGCTCGGGGAATTTATCGCTTCCCAGGAACACGCCTTCGAAAAATCCGTATTGGAACGGCGACCACGGCTGAATCGTAATGTCGTGCAGCCGGCAGAAATCCAGCACGCTGCCGTCGCGGTTCACGGCCGCATCGTTTTCCATGTTGACGTTGATGCCGCTAGAAATCATCGTGGCGTTGGTGATGCTGAGCTGCAGCTGGTTGGCCACGAGCGGTTGTTTGACGTGTTTTTTCAGCAGCTGGATCTGCATCGGGTTCTGGTTGGAAACGCCGAAATGGCGCACCTTGCCGGAGCTTTCGAGCAGATCGAACGCCGCGGCGACATCTTCGGGTTCAACCAGCGCATCGGGGCGGTGCAGCAGCAGCACGTCGAGATAATCGGTTTTCAGCCGCTTCAGGCTGCCGTCGACGGAGGCCAAAATATGCTCCTTGGAAAAGTCGAAGCTTCCTTGGCGAATGCCGCATTTCGACTGCAGGATGATCTTTTCCCGGACATCGCTCGTCATATGGATGGCTTCGGCGAAAATTTCTTCGCAGGCTCCGCCGCCGTAAATATCGGCGTGGTCGAAAAAGTTGGCCCCTTCCTCCAGCGCGGTTTGCACAAAACGTTCTGCCGCGGGTTTGTCCAAAGCATTTATGCGCATGCAGCCGACGGCCACGACCGGCACTTCCAGCGAGCTTGTTCCAAGCTTGATCGTTCTCATTCGTTCGTGATTCCTCCTTAAGCGGATTAGGTGCTGGGCTGCCCGGTTTTGATTATATGTAAGCGATACCATGATATCGTGCCAAACAAGCCCGGCCCTCCATTATTTTGGCACAGGGAACCTGCGGTTTTCAAGGCCGGCCGCAAATTTAACTTATTGTGAATCCGGACAAGGCTAGTATAATGGTACTGTGAAAAAGAAAGCAGGGTTGGTTGTGCAGGCGCACGAAAAAAATACGCAGTAAAGGAATGCAAGTGATGATGAAACCAATCGACAGGGAGAAAGTGGCGAAGGAACTCCGGGCTTTTGCGGGCGCGGAAGCGTATGTGCATAGCGAGGCGACTTCCTATATGTTCGCACGCAATTTCAAAGTGAGCGTCACGGAAGCTTTTATCGCCGGGGAAGGTCCTTACCGGGCCGCACTGCGGTTTGACGGGCACGGCTGGCTGCGCATGGAGGAGCTCACCCATTATGAAGCGGACGAGCAGGGGCGCCTTTTGCTGGCGGGCTATGACGAGCGGGGGCGGATGAACGTAGCCCTGCATCTTGGAAAGGAGCCGTTTCCGGAATGAACAAAACGAATGTGACAGAACAGCGGACGCGCAAACTGTTGGCCGTCTTCGCCCACCCGGACGACGAGAGCTTTATTTGCGGAGCGACCTTGGCCAAATACGCCCATGAGGGCGTGGAGATCACATTGGTCAGCGCCACGCGGGGCGAAATGGGACGGCGCATGGGCAATCCTCCGTATTTGAACCGGGAGACGATGGGGGCGGCCCGGGAGCAAGAGCTGCGGAACGCGTGCGCCAGCCTTGGTATCCGCGATTTGCGGTTTTTGGATATTCGCGACAAAACGGTCGAGTTTATCGACGAGGAGCTGTTGATCGGCCGCATCGCCGGATTGATGGAGGAGATTGAGCCGGACGTCGTGCTTACTTTTCACGAGCGCCTCGGCGGCCATCCCGACCACTGCGCCATCGGCAAGGCAACGACGGCGGCCTTCCGGCGGCTCGGCGAGCGGGGGGCGCTGTATTTCATTTCTTTCGGCGACGCCATGGAGCGGCCGGAGGTTTTTGGCTACACCCGCGGCGATATCGTAAAAGTCGACGTGCAAAACCATCTGCCGGCCAAGCTGGCCGCGTTCCGGGACCATCGGTGCCAGTCGGAAATCGAGGCTTGGGTTTGGCAGCCGGACAAAGAGGCGCTTAAACGGTTGGGGCGGTATGAATATTTTATCAGAGGGAACCGCCGGGGGGCGTCCGGGAGCGCGGCGGAAACGGCGAAGGCGGACGATTTGTTCGTTTCCTGATCGGATCGGACACACAAAAACGCATTGTCCAGGGCCGCGACAGTGCGTTTTTTGTGTTTTTTTAGTCCTATTTTAGTGGCTGGTCAAGGCCGGAAACATAAGGGCAAAAAATGTCTTTATGCCAGCGGTATCCGTCCATTTGAGAGAAATAGAGGCCATTTATGCCGCTATTTTGCCCCGTCGCCAGGAAATGCCGGCGTTCCGGGGCATACATCGGAAAACAAGTGCAAAAAATGCCGTTAATGGGAACGGACAGGCTCGGCTCCGGATAATAAGTACATAAAGTGCCGCTATTTTGACGGCAGACGGTTCCTCATTCCGGCAACTGGCCGTCAAGCGCTGATTTTTTACGTCCGGGTGGCCCCGTTTTCGCTTCCCGTCAAAACTACCTCGTGAACGACTGGATAAACACGGCCATTTCCTTGCTGGCCTGGTTCAGGCGGTCGATCACTTCGCTGAATTCATTGACGAGCTCCGCCTGAACATTGGAGGAAGCGGCGATCGCTTGAATTTCCCTTTCCATCTGTTCGATGGAGCGCTGTACGGTGACCAGCGATTTCTCGATGTTCTGCGTCGCTTCTTTGGAATGAACGGACAGCTTGCGGACTTCGTTTGCCACCACGCCGAAGCCGGCTCCGAGCTCTCCCACGCGAGCGGCCTCGATGGCGGCGTTCAGGCCCAGCAGATTCGTTTGGTCGGAGATTTCGCGGATAAAACCGGCCACCTTGCCTACCTGTTCCGAATCTTCTACCGTCTTGCGGGTGTTCTCGAGAATTTGCTCGGTCGTCGCGGACAGTTCCTCCGAATGGGCCGCCACGTTCTGAACCATATCGACCAAGTGGCCGGTGATCCCGTTCACTTCCTCCATCAACGCCTCCAGCTTTTGTTCGTTTTCCAGCGTGTATGCGATGGCAAAGGCCCCGACGACTTCTTGATCCGGACCGTAAACGGGCACGCCCGCCGAAATGACCGGGTTGCCGTAAATTTCCGCGGGAAGCCGGTTGATCGTTCTTTGCCCGGCCAAGGCATTCTTCAAAGTGGGATCTTCGGGAGGAACGGGGCTTCCTTTAACCAAACCGAAATCCAGCGTCCGGCTGGGAGCGTAATAGTGAAAAATCTCCCGGTCCGTAATGCCGATCATAATATCCTGGGAATGAATTTGCTTGAAATAGGGTGCAGCTTGTACCAGTGCAGTAATAATATCCATGTATGTCCTCGTCCTCCCCTTAATAAATGCGTATAAGAAAATATCGGCAGTTGATGATTTTTTTTAAGATGATAGAATTTAAAATTTTATGATAGTAAGAATCGTAGGTGCCGATGTATATAAACCGTGCGGAAAGTCTGGAATTTACGCAATAACAGCGAGTTCCAGGCTTTTTTAGGGGCTCAACCCAGAAATCGGCGCTTGCAGCCGGCGACTGGAACGACGAAGAACCGTAGGCCTTCAAAATAGCGGAACTTAGTGTTCTTATTTTCCGAAGCCAAGCATGTTTATCCCCATTAGCGGATTTTTTTGTTCTTATTTTCCATTGAAGGGTTAGAATACGGGCATTTCCTTGTGATTCGAGAAAATAGCGACATATCTGGCCTCTATTTCTCGCAAACGGATGGGTATCGCCGGAATAGCGACATTTTTTGCCCTTATGTTTTTCGCGGGGCTGTTATTGCAAATGACTTTTTTCCCTGAAATAAAATGGGAATTTATTATAATTTCCAAAATAAATATTATATGTCAACTTGTTTCAGCTTCTAGAAAACTACATATAGAGAGGGAGAGTGAGAGTTTGAGCAAGAGAGTTGCCGCAGGGCTATTAAGCTTCCTGCTGGCGTTTTCGCTGCTGCCGCCGCTGGCGGGGGCTGAAGGAGACGCCCGGCAGGGGGCGGAAGAAGGGAGGGCCGCTGTTTCCAAGCTGAATCCTGCCGCCCCCGCAGCGCTCGATGCGGTCAAGGCGAAGGAGCTTCGGCTGCAGAGCAAGAAAGGGCCGGCCGGCGCGAAGCCGGCAAAAACCCCGCTGCTCGGCGCTGGATTGCAGTTGGAGCGGCAGGACGCCGCCCCGGATTCCGCCGCGGTGGAACCGCAAAGCTTTGTGCCTCTATCGGATGGCACGGAGCGGATTTCCGTGATCGTAGAATTGCGGGAAGCTCCGGTCAAAGTGTTCGAAGCGGCCGGAAGCAAGCTGCGCAGCAGCAAGTCGTTGTCCACGCATAAGCAAACGGTGAATTTGGAGCAGCAAACGTTCAAAAAGCAGGCGATCAGCAAATTGAACGCAAAATTCAAGCGCTCTTATTCAGGAATTTTCAACGGTTTTTCTTTAACGATCGCCGCCAATCAGGTGGAAAATTTGCTTAAGCTTCCCGGGGTCAAAGCGGTGTACCCGAACAACGAGGTGTACGCCACCGCCGAAGAAGAGACCCCGTCCGCTCCTTTGGGCAGCGTTCCGTTTATCGGCAGCGAAGTTTTTTGGGAGCAAGGGATCAAAGGCCAGGGGATCAAGGTTGGGGTCATCGACACCGGCGTGGCCAAGGATCATCCCGATCTGGCGGCCGCCGTCCCGGACGGCGATTGGGGATATGACTTCGTAAACGAGGATAACGAGCCGTACGAAACGACCAAGGAAGATTACGAGAAAGCGCGGGAAAATGATCCGGCGCTTCCGGAGGTAAACGAGGACGGCAAACCGTATTGGACCTCGCACGGAACCCACGTGTCCGGGATCGTGGCCGGGCGCGGCGCGGGCGCGGATGGCCAAGCGGGGATCGAAGGCGTCGCGCCGGAAGCGGAAATCCATGCGTACAAGGTGCTGGGGCCGTATGGAAGCGGTACGACGGAGAACGTGATCGCCGGGATCGAGCGGGCGGTGGCGGATGGGATGGACGTCATCAACCTGTCGCTCGGCTCGGATTCCAACAACGAGCAGTCGGCGGATTCCGTAGCCGTCAACAATGCGATGAAGGCGGGCGTCATCGCGGTCGTATCCAGCGGCAACTCCGGTCCCGAAGAGGCCACGGTAGGGGACCCGGGCAGCGCGGAACTGGCGATTACGGTCGGCGCTTCCAAACCCCCGCTGGATACGCCGGTTATGGAAATTGCCGGGCTGGAAGGCGATCCGTTTTATATGGACACGTTCGATAAATCGGCAGGCCTGGAAAACCTGACCGAGTCCTATCCGCTCGGCGATGCCGGGTTAGGCAAACCAGGCGATTTCGAGGGCAAGGATTGGAGCGGAAAAGTCGCTTTTATTAAACGCGGGGAGATTCCTTTTGCGGAAAAAGCGTTGAACGCTCAAGCCTCTGGAGCCCTTGCCGCGATTATCTACAACAACCTGCCGGAAGCGCTGGAAAGCGGCACTCTGGGTGACGCCAACGTGACGATCCCGGTATACGCGTTGTCCGGGGCGGACGGTGAGCGAATCAAAGCTGCGCTGGATCGGCAGGAGCTTGCGGCTAAATTTGGCTCAACGGTCGAACAGGACATTATGGCCGCTTTCAGCTCGCGGGGGCCGTCCAAACCTTCTTATGACATCAAGCCGGATATTTCCGCGCCGGGGATCGGCATCCGTTCCAGCGTGCCGGATTATGAAGGCTGGTATGAGGCGCAAAACGGCACGAGCATGGCCGCCCCGCATATCGCGGGAGCCGCGGCGCTGCTTAAGCAGCATTATCCCAAGCTTGGGCCTTATGAAATCAAAGCGCTGCTGATGAATAATGCGCTTAAGTTGTCCGACCGCAGTGGCAGCCGCTACTCGCATATGGATCAGGGGGCCGGGCGTGTCAGCCTGGATCAAGTTGTCGAAGCGAAGGCGGTGGCGCTGGTCGGGGACACGACCGATTCCGTCGACGGCAACGAGCCTACGCCGTATTTTACGGGCAGCCTTTCGTTCGGTTATGTCGGATACGGATCAGCGGTGCAGCGTGAGGTCATCGTTAAAGATATCGCCGGGGAAGCGTCGGACTATTCTATTGAATCCGTTTGGTATGGCGGCGATTCTCCCGTAACTTTGACCTTGTCCGAAACCCGGGCCAAGGTTGCGGCGGGCGGGGAAACCTCGTTCACCGTAGCGGTGGAAGCGCCGGAGGAAGCCGCTAGCCAGCGTTATGAAGGCGAGCTGATCCTGACGGAATCTTCGAGCGGCCACGTTATCCATATACCGGTTTCGGTTTATGTCGGTGAAGCCCCGCAAGCGGATGCCGTCACGGATCTCGCATTAACTCCGAATCCGTTCTCGCCGAACGGGGACGGCAGGTTCGATACGACGGACATCACGTTTACGGTCAATGAATATACCGAGTATTTTTCCCTGGATGTTTTCGCCTTGGACGGCAGTTGGCTCGGTTCGTTGATTGAAGTTGAAGACGGTGTTTCTCCGGACAGCTACGCTCTTCGCGGCTGGGACGGCGTGGATCTCCCGGATGGCGGTTACCTGTTGGAGCCTTGGGTCGGCACCAGCCTGGCGGATGCCGTGCCTTTAGAGAATCAGTTCGAGGTGTTTATCGTGGACAGAAAGGCTCCGGTATCGCAGTTAAGCGACCCTGCCATTAAGGTAGACGCGGCCAGCCTTCGAGGGACGATCTCCGGTCAGGTCACGGAAGATCTGCTGATCGATTTGCTGGTTTCCGAGGCCGGGGCGGCGGTAAGCGATGTGATTGGCGTGGCCGCCTTGTTTGACGGCAACGGGGACGGCGAGCGGGAACAGATGGATGGGACCATTGACGACACGGGCCATTTCACCATTGAGGTCCCGATTGCACCAGGGGACAATACGTATGAAATTTACGTATACGACTTGGCGGGTAACGGTTTGGTAACTCCGGCCCACGTGGTTAATTATACGCTTTCGGGTTACGTCACTCCTTTTGTCGAGCCTTCCCGGGTACAGCGGAATGACCCGTTTAAGCTGGATGTGCTGTTTTCGGTTACGGAGGCCGTATACGCCGCCAAATTCGATTTGTTGTACAGCAGTGAGTTGGAACAGGTCAGCGTTGCGCCAAGCCCTGAGCTTAGCGCGCGCCAGGCGGCGCAAAACCCGGATCGCCCGCTGACGGTGTCTAAGGCGGTTTATGAACTGGATGATGGCCAGACCAGGTTTGAATTTATGGAAAGCTTGCATGACGCACAAGGGTATGCCGGCGATGGCTCTTTGGCTACTTTTACGTTTCAGGGGGCTCCTGCCGGGCAATATACTTTCCAGGTAGCTAACCTGGCATTGTACGATCAGAACGGGAACGGAATTCCGGCGGGATTGGTCTCCGACACTCAAGTGACGGTTGAAGAGCGGGCCGAACTGCATGCAACGCCGCAAAGCTTATCCCTTGAAGAAGGGAAAACCGGCCGGTTGACCGTCGCTTACAAGGACACCGCCGGAACGGTCACAGACGTGACTTATGCGGTTTACTATGGGCCGGAGGAGCCGCAAATTATAACCGTGTCGAAAGGGACGGTGACCGCGCATAAACCCGGCAAAACCAAGATCAAGATTACTTATGAAGGTTTGACGGCGACCGTAGGCGTTACTGTTACCGAAGCATCCTCGGGTGGCACGGGTGGCGGCGGCGGAAAGAACGGCGACGGAAAGAACAATGGCGGAATAATAATGCAAAACCAGCAAGAACAGCAAAAGCAATCGCCTCCCAACCAAGCGGTAAAAGAAGCGATCAAAGCGAATGAGCCAACGGTTATCACTTTGCCGAACGGCTTTACGCTTACGATTCCGGCCGGGGCCATCCCATCGCCGGAGGCGGCTTTTGTGCAGGTGGCGCCCGCTTCCGAATCCGACGCGACCATGTTGATCAAGGGGCTGAAGCTTGGCGCGGAGCTGAAACCGTTTGGGGTTTATTACGACTTAGCCCTTTTGGATAAAGACGGGAAGCCGATCGAGAACGTGGTTTTCCGCAAGCCTGCCGAGGCTTCGATTCCTCTAAGCGCCCTGAACGCGGGAGACGTGAACGGAGAAAAGCTCGGCCTGTTTAAGCTCGGCGGCCAAGGCGTACTTGAACAGCATGCAGGGCGGCTTGCTAATGATAGAGTGGTGGCTCATTTGAACGGCTTTGGCCGTTACATGTTTATGGCCAGAGAAATTTCGTTCGCCGACGTAACCGAAGCGGGTTATCCGTGGGCGGTGAACGAAATTGAGGTTTTGGCGGCCCAAAACATTGCAACCGGGATGAGCGCCAACGCGTTTGCTCCGGGTTCCAAAGTCACCCGCGCCGAATTCGTCTCGCTGCTGGTTCGGGCGCTAGAGCTGGAAGCGGATGAGGGCGCGGCCGGAAAAGCCAAATTCAGCGACGTCCCGGCGGACAGCTGGTTTGCGGAAACGGTGGGCATCGCCGCCGCCAAAGGGCTTATTGCCGGCTATGAAAACGGCGCCTTTGGGCCAAACCGGCAGATTACCCGCGCCGAAATGGCCGTTATTTTGTCCAAGGCGCTGGCTCACCTGGACCTGGGGACGGGAGGAACGGCTGCGGCACCTTCCGGCTTCACCGACCAGGCGCAAATTCCGGGCTGGGCGAAGGAGTCGGTTGGCCTCGTCGCCAAGCTTGGCGTGATGAAGGGCAAACCGGCCGGCAAGTTTGACGCGCAGCAAGGGGCCACCCGCGCTGAAGCGGCTGTCGTGATCTACCGCATTTTCACTCAGTATAGGAAGTAAAGTTTTATTCCACCTTGTCCGTTCATATACATGCCTTAGAAGGAGCGTGAGCAGGTTGGATAAAAAAGTGAAGCGGTACTATCAATTAAAGCAGCAGCAAAAAGAGGCGGAGCTGGAAATGGCCGAACTGCGCAGCGAAATTTTGAAGCATTGTCTTGAACAGGGAGCTGCCGAACTTGAAATCGGGAACTACCGGGTGAAGACGGTTATTCAGGAACGGAAGGAATATGACGACCAAAAGCTGTACGAAGCGCTCCCCGACCCTGAGGTATGGCGGTTGATTTCCAAAGCGGATGCGCAAAAGGTGGCGGGATTGATTAAGCTGAACGTCATTCCCGAGGAGCGGCTCAAAGACACTTACGCGACGAAACGCATCACTTTGCTGCAGGTGGAGAAGAAGTAATTGATGCTCGTTTTGAGCTTAAGCTCTCGAGGGAGTGCAGCAAAAAACGCCAGAACAAAATGTTCTGGCGTTTTTTTACTTGGAAAATTGGAAATCCATATCTTGACATTACAAACGAAGAAACTTATTATGAGTATAAAGTCATTGAGTAAGGAGTCATCGGAGTGACTGAACATAAAACCCAACGTCAATTACAAAAAGAACAAACAAGAAAACGCCTGGTCGAAACCGCATTGGTGCAGTTTGCTCAAAACGGCTTGACGGTTACTCGTACTTCCGATATTGCCAAAGCGGCAAAAGTTTCTCACGGGACAGTGTTTGCCCATTTTTCCACGCAGGAAGCGCTGATGGATGCCGTTATCGAGGAATTTGGCTCGCGGGTATCCCGGCGGTTGCATGAACTGGCTGCGGAAGGCGGCGGCTTGCGGGACGTGCTGAAGGCACATCTCACCGGCCTGGCGGAGTTTGAAGCCTTTTATACCCGTTTGGTGATCGAAAGCAGACTGTTGCCGGAAAGCTCCCGAAACGTGCTGGTTGCGATCCAATCAACGGTGTCTTTACATGTAAGCCAAGCGGCCGAGCGGGAAATGAATGCCGGTGCCATAGATGCGTACCCGCTGCATTTGTTATTCAACACCTGGACTGGCTTGATTCATTATTATTTGGCCAATAATGACCTTTTTGCCCCGGGCGGATCCGTGCTGGAGCGTTACGGTCAAGAACTGCTGGAGCATTATTGGCGCATGATCGCTGTCAAAAGATAACTGTCTTTTGCCATAAAAAAATGTTAAGGAGATGCGATGGGCAATGAAAACATGTATTGCTTGCGGAATGCCGATGAACGAACCGTCCGAATTTGCCGCGGGGGATACCGCGAAAGACTACTGCGTGCATTGCGCGCGTCCTGACGGCACGATGCAGTCTTACGACGAGAAGCTGGAATCCTGGGCCGCTTTTATCGTGCGGACCCAAGGGTTGGACCGGCAAGCTGCGGAAGCCGCCGCGCGAAATATGATGTCCCGGCTGCCGGCTTGGCAAAATCAGGTTAACGGTAAATGACCGATCGTCGGGTAATCCAAGTCCTAAAGGAGGAGTATATGTGAAAGGCTACGATAATTTTTTTCTGCCCGTTGGCGATCTAAAGCAGGCAGGATACTATTATGGGCAGATGCTGGGTTTGGATGTGAAATTCGATTTTTCGGCAAAAGGAATGCTGGCTTATCGGATCGGCCGGGAGGAGCCCGCCGTTATCCTTAGAGATACTTCCCATTTTCCCATTGCCCAACCGGCAATATGGTTTCTGGTTGACGACGCCCGGCGAAAATATAATGAGTTAAGAGAAAAGGGCGTTGCATTCAATTCCGAGCCCTTTGCGATAGCTACGGGGACGGCGGTCGAATTTGAAGATCCCTTCGGAAACAGGTTGGGAATTACGGATTATATCAAGAGATAGTGGAGGGAAACCGATGATTCTGCTTGACGTCCGGGATTACAAGAAAGCCGAGAAGCCTTTGCGGGAAGTGGGTTTTAACACATTATTTGCGGAGTCCGTGATTCACGGGAAAACGCCGGGGCAAGTTTACGCAGACGACGAGGCAAACCCAAGCGTGTTTTATGTCGTCCACCCTTACGGGATGTCCTTGTTGTTTGGCGCTGCGGACAAGCCCGGCTTTAACCAGTGGCTGCAGCAATATTTACTGGACAAAGCCCGGGCGCGCAGCGGCCACGAATGGCTGCAGGCCTACCCGGCCGACTGGAACGGGCGGATTCGCCAAATGCTCGGCTCGGAGTTGGTGGTGAAGAGTACGGAGCTGCAGGAAGAAATCGCAGCTGTATCCCCTAAGGCAGTCGAGTATACACGGGTTAACTTTCGTTTTGAGCGGGATAAATACCGGATTGCCGCGAAACCGGCAAATTTGGCGGGCTGCGAGATCGTCAGAACGACGAAGGAGATGTTCCTTGCCGCTCCGGGGGCGGTTGTGCCGCGTTTTTTCTGGAAGGATGAAGTTGAGTTTGAGCGGATGGGGGTTGGATTCAGCCTAATTTACGAGGGGAAAATCGCCGCTACGGCGTTCTCTGCGTTCATCACCGAAAAAGAGCTGGAAATCGGCATAGAGACTGCTGAAAAATACCGCGGAAGAGGTTTTGCGGCCGCCGTATGCTCGGCGCTGATCGATTACTGCCTGCGGCAAGGCCTGGAGCCGGTCTGGTCCTGCCGCCGGGAAAATGAAGGCTCGTACAGGCTGGCCCAGAAGCTGGGATTCGTGCCTTCGCTGATGATCCCTTATTATCGTTTGCCGGCCGGCGCCATGTAGTTGCTGATGCTAAACGCAAATTAGTTGACTAAGTCAAATTAAATGCTTTATGATGGGATTACTATTCTTTGGCTTTTTTAGGAGGTAACCCATGAATTCCGTCCATCACCCTATCATTCAGGCCGTCCGCAGGTTTAACCGGTTTTATACGAATATCCTCGGGCTGTTGGATCAGCATATGCTGAATAGCGATTTTTCGTTGTCGGAGGCCCGGGTGCTTTACGAAATCGGCAACACCCCAAACTGTACGGCTAAAATGCTGATCGAGCTGCTGAGTATTGACCCCGGTTATTTAAGCCGGATCATCAAACGCTTCGAAAAAATGGGCCTCGCTTACAGGGAGCAGTCCAAGGAGGACGGGCGGCTGTATTATCTTTTCCTGACCGATCAGGGGAAGGAGACATTGGCCCGGCTCAACGGGTTGTCCGACGGCCAAATCTATCAAATGATCAGCCGTCTGCCGGAGCAGGAGCAGCTGCAACTCGCCCAGGGGATGCAATCGATTGAAGCGGCGCTGTCGGAGAAACCGGCGCTGACGGGGGAGGAAATCGTCATCCGCAGCGAGCTGCGGCCCGGGGACGCCGGCTACCTGGTCCATCTGCACGGTTGGATTTACCAGGAGCGCGGCTACAACCACCGGTTTGAAGGGTACGTGTGCAAAACGTTTTACGAGTTTTTTGAAAACTACAGCCCGGGCAAGGACCGGTTTTGGTTTGCGGAAGCGAACGGCAATATGGTGGGCGCGATCGCCATCGTCGAGCATTCGCCGGACAAAGCCCAGCTCCGCTGGTTTGTCGTGCATCCGCAGTACCGCGGGATCGGACTTGGGCGCAGGCTGTTGGACGAAGCGATGAACTATTGCCGGGAAAAAGGCTACCCGAAAGTCTTCCTGGAAACGACGGAGGATCAGCAGCAGGCGATCCGGATGTACACGCGGGCGGGCTTCGTCAAAGTTGCGGAGCATCCCAGCAACGACTGGGGCAAGCCTTTGGTTGAACTGACGTATGAGCTGACTCAGGATAAATGAAAATGTGAAAGCCCCTGCCTTATTATAAGGCGGGGGCTTCTTGTATGGGGCAAGGCGGGAGGTTCACGGTAGATAAGGCAGGGGGCTCCCATACAAGTCAACCGGAGAGTTTCTCCGCGATCATTTTCGTCATGGCGTGTTGATGAGGGATGCCCGAAGAGTTACAGTCGAACACTATCTCCGCGCTGTCCCGGATCAGCCAGTCGTGGTAAAGGCCCAGCAGTTCGCCCGAACGCCAAAGGTAGGAGTGGGGTTCTTTTTCCGGGGGCGGCGCGATGAATGGCTTATGGACGAACACGTTAAATACGTGCAGCCCGTTCGGATTCGTGAACCGTTTATAGTTGGCGAAAATGTCCTCCCGTTCCTCCGGCGGGATATAGTGCAATACGCCGCTGGAATGGAGAATGTCGAACCCGCTGTCCAGGCGGAAATCCCGGACGTCCGCCTTAAAGACGTTGACGTGTACCCTTGCCTGCTCGGCGAGCCGCTTCGTTTTCTCCACGCCGGCGTCCGTCACGTCAAAGGCGGTGACGTCGAAGCCGTTTCTGGCGAGGAACACGGCGTCCTTGCCTTCGCCGCAGCCGATATCCAGCAGCTTCAGCGGGCGAACCGGCGGCATGAGCTGCAATATCCGGTAACAGGAGGAATTCGGCTGAGTACCCCAATAATACCCGGGTTTTTCGTATTGTTCCTCGTAAATGGTTACCGGCTCCAACCGCGATTCGTAGCCCAGCAATTTATCGATCGTGACGCCTAAAATGGCAGATAACTGCGGCAGCAGGGTGATGTCGGGCATCGTTTGGGCGTTTTCCCATTTGGATACCGCTTGGAAAGAGAGGCCCAGCTTTTGGGCAAGCTCTTCCTGGGTCAAGCCTTTTTCCTTCCGATAACGGCTGATCGTTCTGGCAAGCTGTTCTTTCAATCCTCTCACGCTCCTTGGTTATCCCTATTGTAGGGGCGGCGAGAGTGGAGAACAATAACTTCGTGATTGAAAATAGCGGCGGTTTCAACCGGCAGTTGAGAAAAAGACGCTCCCCCGGGACAGATCTCGGAGGAACGCCTTAATTAAAATCAGCGCCAACCAGCAGCTATCGGAGCGAACCAACTGCAAAAGTGCATCTCATTTTTCGTGAATCGCCGTTATGAGGCGTCTGAAATGCAAAAGTGCATTTGATTCAGGTTATTTTTACAAATTATGGTTAATTTCGCGAGTATGAACTGCACTTATGCATTTGATCGGCCATTTCGGGGCCATTTGGGTGAAAATCGCCTGCACTTTTGCATTTCGCGTTAAATTTTGCACTTCGCGTGAAATTCGCGGAATTTGATCATCCACAATTGCGTCGGGAATTCAGAACTATAGGAGCTTTCATGGACTTTCCGGATTTATGGGACTCGCTAACTTGCGGTAACTTATTTTGCCCCCCCTCAAGTCTCCCTTACCCGCCATTCACGCTCGTTTCCGTCACTCCACGCTACTCCCCGTCACTCCACGCTTGCTCCCGTTACTTCGCGCTCGTCCCCGTCACGCTCGTGCCGCTCTTGACGACTTTGTACGCCACGATTTCGCCGCTCCAGAAATGGAACTTCAGCGTCACCTCGCCGTCGTTCACTTCACGCCAAAATTCCGGCTGCAGCTTGATGACGCCTGTTTCATAGTCGGGCACAAACGTATAGCCGAATTCCTTGAAAGAGGTCCAGTTTTGCGGACCGGCATTGCTGCCGTCGGCGTAAACCGCCTCCATCGTCGCCAGAAGATTGCCGTTAAACGCGGCCGGGACCGCAAACGCTCCGGTCGTTCCCGACGCGCCGCTCAGCACCGGCGTATCGTACACATACACTTTCAGCCGCCAATCCGGGCCGTAGCTGAAGCGGGCGGACAAAACCGCGTTCAGCCCCGGAGCGCCGCCGTCCGTCAGGCGGTCGAGCAGGCCGGATTTCAGCGTCAGTTCCCGGCCGCTTATCTCGTAATCCATCCCCTTTTTTAACCTTTGTCCGTCCGCAAACAAAACGGTGAGCTGGTTTCCGTTCAGATTGAGCGGGATTTTGGCGTCCTGAATTTTCCCGCCTTTTCTTAAGTACACCAGATCGGTTTCCGCCGTGGCGGGACGTTTTTTCCAGCTTGCTTTCATCATTTGGAACAGCTCGTCATCGGACCATTTATACGTGAGCCGGTTGAAATGCTGGCCGTTGTCCCACAGCATATGGGTGATCCCTTTCTGCTGGACATCATGGGTCAAAGCTTCGAAAAACTTCAATTTTTCGCCTTGCTCGATCACATCGGTGCCCTTGTCGAAGCCCAGCAGCCCGTACTCCCCAAGAATGACGGGAATGCCTTTAGCGACCAGGGTGTTGTGGACGTTGTCGAACGTCGTGACGATATCCTGCTGCGCATCCTTTTCGAACTTGTAGTACCCGGCGACATTCACGCTGAACGGCCAGAAGCCGTAATAATGAACGGTCGCGATCAGGTTCGGATCGTTTAACGTTTGAATCGTTTTGTACAGCTCATCCAAATCGTCCTGCGCCGGAGAAGATTCCCTCGTCGGCAGCACCAGCGGGCGCGTAGCGTTCAAGCCGCCGGAATCCCTGACGATCCGGTGAAAAGATACAAGCAGCTCCTTCAGCATCTCGTATTGCTTGGCCCGGTCGGTGGTTCCGCCGTCGGTAAAACGGGGCTCATTGATGCCTTCGAACATCAGCTTGGAGGAATGATTTTTGAAGCGCTCCGCGACCTGCGTCCACACCGCTTCGTAGCGGGCCAGCACTTCATCGTGGTTTTTCTCCATGTGGCTAATCCACATCCAGGAATCGTGATGGACGTTGATCATGACGTACAGCTTGGCTTCAAGCGCCCAATTCACCACTTCCTCCACCCGATCCAGATAGGCCGGTTCAATCGTATAGTCCGGCGCTTTTCCGATATGGCTATCCCAGGTAACCGGAATCCGGATGCTTTTGTAGCCTTGCGCGGCGATCTGTTGAATCAGCTCGCGGGTGATGCGGGGGTTGCCCCAGGACGTTTCGTCGGAACCCGTGGAATCCAGGGTATTGCCCAGGTTCCATCCCGGCTGCATGGCTTCGACGTAGGCCTGCATGCTCTTTTTGGCTGAGCTCTGCGCCATGCTTTCCGGCACATCATCGGCCGCGGACACCACCGTGGAAAACAAGGTGATCAACAGGGCGGCGGCCATCGTGAGCGCCAAACCGGATTTCAATTTCTTTTTTCGCATAGTAATATCGGAACCTCCTTTAAGTTTGAAATACGATGAACGCGAATACACCGTATCCGGTAATTTGAAAGCGCTTTCTAATTATTAAATTACCACACAAACCGAACTGGAAAATACCCTAAAAATTGGATGTAAAATCATATAATAATATTACATGTACTTCGGATTATTTTTTGCGCCAGGCCAAATGGAAAAACGCTCTTCCCAACAAAGAGGGACGGTGCAGCCACTTGATGACGCGTGTCGATATCCACTGGCATATAAGGGCTTGGATAATAATCTTCCAATCGATCACGATCGCAGTCAGCGAAAAAATGAGAACGTTTATGATAAACAAAGAGGTCCCGGGATTGATTCTCCGCGATTTCGCGATGGCCAGCGCAACAAAACCGATTCCTCCGTTCGTCACCCGCTCCCTGAACAGGATGGTAATTCCGGTGCCCAAAACGACGGAGCCAACCAGCAGATCGATCCACAGATTGCCGAAAGACGTTTTGACATAGACTTCAAAAAAATTGACGGAAACCGAGGTTATCGTGATAACCATAATCGTCCCGAATGCGCTGACCCGTCCCAGGTAATGCACCGCAAACAAAAGGAAGGAGATGTTAACCAGCCACAATCCGATGCTCACCGGCAGATGAAACCAGTAATTCAGCAGCATCGCAAGGCCTGCGCCGCTGCCGGAGGGAATGGAGTGCGGAAACAAAAAAACGCCCATGGCGCAGCCCTGGATCAGGGAGCCCGCAAGGATGTGGATTGTTTTTTTCCACAGGCGGCGTAGAAGAAAAGCCCGGTAAGCTTGGCGATTGCGGTTCACGGGAATCATCCTTTTGCAGGTAATGGAGTCGCAGGCTAGTCCTGCTTATACAACCTATGCATCGGGACAACCGGCCATGCCTTCTTTCGAACCAAGAAACTTGAGAGAACCCTTCGAAAGAAAGAGGATTTACCGGAGGGATATGGAATAATTTAGGGTGAATCCGGGTGGGCCGACCATGTCTTTTGACGAAGGGTGAATGCGCATGATGTTGTATGTTAAGGAAATAATCCTCCAGCTCTTTTTTGCCCATATGCCTTTAGTCATGTTTAACCTGTTTTATCGCGACCGCACGCAAAATTATACGCCGAAATTCATCATCGCCACGAGCATGATTTGCCTTTTCTTATCGATGACCTTTGGGATCAGCACCGTTCCCGGATATACTTACGACATTCGATATATCATCATATTTTTCGGCTTGATTTTCGGCGGGCTGCAGATCGGTTTGATCCTGTTGGCGGAATTTATATTGTACCGCTTATATCTCGGGGGTGAAGGTACGTTCATTGCGCTGCTCATCACGCTGGTTACCTTCCCGGTTTCGCTCGTCCTGTACCGGATTTACCAGCGGACCAGCCGCAAGCTGCCCGTCATTATAGCGGCAGGTTTGTTTTTTTCGGCGATTCCCATCGGTATGGTGTATTTGTACAACCCGCAGTCGGTTTTGAACCATTTGTTTTTTCATCTCTTCGTCATCCCTGCGCAAAATTCGATCGGCTGCTGGCTGCTGATTACGTTTTTCAAAAAAGCGGTCGCCGACAAGGAGTTGTATATCAACTACGCGCAGCAGGAGCGGGTACGGGCGATCAGCCAAGTCGCGGCCTCGCTGGTTCACGAGGTGCGCAATCCGTTAACGGCGGTCAAAGGCTTCTTGACCTTGATCAAGGAAGGCGCGGCGGACCGGGAAAAGACAGCCCGTTATATCGACATTTGCATGAGCGAAATCGGACGTACGGAATACATATTGTCGGAGTATCTTGCGATCTCGAAGCCGATTGCCGATAGAGAGATGCCTACCAACCTGCAGGAGCTGCTGGAAATTACAAGGGATGTCATGAATCCGTTCGCCAATATGCACAATGTGGAGATGGAAATCGAGTATCCCGCGGATAAGGAGCCTTTATGGATCATGGCCAATCCCGATAAAATGAAGCAGGTGCTCGTCAATTTCATCAAAAACGCGGTGGAGGCCTGCGCCGAAGCGCCCCTGCGGCAGGGCAAAGTCATCCTCAAGCTGCAGACGGCTGCGGAGAAGGTGGTGCTGTCCATCAAGGATAACGGCATCGGGATGACGGAAGAGCAGACCCGGCGCCTGGGCTCCGTTTATTTCTCGACCAAATCGGGCGGCACCGGGCTCGGGCTGACGTTTTCGTACCAAGCGATCTTGTCGTTGGGCGGAACGGTATCGGTAAGCAGCGAGCCGGGCGAAGGCACGGAATTTACGATTAGCCTGCCGCTTTATGCGATGCGGGATTTGGAAGCTGCACAATGAGGGGCTTTTAGAGGTAGTTCAAAAAGTCATCTTTTGATCACGAAGCAGGTCAGGAAGCGGATTCGACGTCGAATCTTGAATTCAGCCGGGCCTAAGCATATGCTTCCGAAGTATGTTTCCTGCGGAAACATTTCAGGTGCTCACGTACCCAAAACGTACGCTCCGCTCCTGACGTCCCTAGCTTCATCCGACCTACAGCGTTTTGAAAAAACGCACATCGGAAGCATACGCTTCGGTGCTGAAAACCTGACTTTTTGAACTCGTACTATTATGTTTAATAAAGGGGAGGCAACATAATGAAACAAAGCGGGAGGATTTTGCTGAAAGTTCTAGGCTGTTTGGCAGCGGCGTTCGTCATTTTGTTTGCGGGCGCGGTGACGGCGTTCATAACCGCATTTATGGGGGGACAGAAATTTTACGCGCCGCTCGCGCTGGCGGTGGCCGGGATTCTTGTTTTGTTTGTGATTGCCCGCACGTTTCTGCCCGGGCGCGCGCGTACGGTCAATTACGTGCTGCTGGGCTGTTTTGCGGCATGCGGAGTGGCCGTGGCGGCGTACGAAATCAACCAGGCTTACCACAACAGCTTTGCCGTTGTCAGCGATCAGGACGTGGACCTGGAGCAGTACCGGCCTTTTCAAAATAACGGGGAAGTCGCAGTGTTGGCGAAGCCTTCGTCGCTGACGCTGCTTGATGATCTGCCGAGGATGGACGGGGCCACCGCGCTTTACCCGCTATATTCGGCTTTTGCGCAGGCGGTGTACCCCCGCAAGGAATACGACCTTTACGACAGCGAAGTGATGGCGAATACGACGCCGGGAGCCTACAAAAATTTGCTGGATGGGCGGGCCGACGTCATTTTTGCCGCTGCTCCTTCCAGCCTCCAGCTGGCGCAGGCGAAAAGACAGGGGCTTGAGCTGAAGCTGACGCCGATCGGGCGCGAGGCTTTCGTGTTTTTCGTCCATGCGGACAACCCGGTGCAGGGACTGTCCGCACAGCAGATCCAGGCCATTTACGCCGGGGAGATTACCGACTGGAGCGAGGTCGGCGGCAGAAGCGGCAAAATCCGCGCTTTCCAGCGGCCGGAGGGCAGCGGCAGCCAAACGATGCTGCAGAAGCTGATGGAAGGAAAAGAGCTGATGGCGCCCCCGCAAAAAGATGTGGTATCGGGGATGGGCGGGATTATCGCGCAAACGGCCGATTACCGCAACTACCCGAACGCCCTCGGGTACTCCTTTTTGTTCTTTGCGACGGAAATGGCGCACAACGGGCAAATCCGGCTGCTGGAGATCGATGGAGTGAAGCCGGACAAAACGACGATCCAAAGCGGGGAATACCCGCTGGCCGCGGAGTTTTACGCGGTGACGGCAGGCAGCGACAATCCGAACGTAAGCCGGCTGATCGCGTGGATTTTATCCCCGCAAGGCCAAGCCTTGGTCGAGCAAACGGGGTACACGCCGATCGCGGCGGCATCCGATATTGACACGGAAAATGAGGATCGATAATATAAAAATAGGAATTAGCACTCTGGTGGTTGGAGTGCTAATATTTTGAGATCAGGCTGTTTCAACGAAAGGAGACCTGTTTTTCATGGCCAAAAAACAATTCCAGGCAGAGTCCAAACGCTTGCTGGAGATGATGATCAACTCCATCTACACGCAGAAGGAGATTTTCCTGCGGGAGCTGATTTCCAACGCCAGCGACGCCATCGATAAAATTTATTACCGGGCGCTGACGGATGACAAGCTGGTGTTCAACAAGGACGACTATTTTATTAAAGTGAAGCCGGACAAGGCTTCCCGCACCCTGACGATCACCGACACGGGGATCGGCATGACCAAAGACGAGTTGGAAAACAACCTCGGCGTCATCGCCAAAAGCGGCTCGTACGCGTTCAAGAACGAAAACGAAATCAAGGACGGGCACAACATTATCGGCCAGTTCGGGGTCGGCTTTTATTCGGCGTTTATGGTGGCGGACGTGGTCACCGTAATCAGCCGGGCGCTGGGCAGTGATGAGGCTTATAAGTGGGAGTCCCAGGGGGCGGACGGTTATACTGTTGAGCCGTGCGAAAAGGATACGGTCGGTACGGAAATTATTTTGAAAATCAAAGCGAACACCGAGGACGAGCAATACGACGAATACCTCGAAGAATACCGCCTGAAATCGATCATCAAGAAATATTCGGACTTTATCCGCTATCCGATCAAGATGGACATTACGGGCAGCCGGCCGAAGGAAGGCAGCGAAGGCGAATTCGAGGAGTACACGGAAGAGCAAACCGTCAACAGCATGGTGCCGATCTGGCGCAAGAACAAATCCGAACTGACGGACGAAGATTACGAAAACTTTTATATGGAGAAACGTTACGGGTTCGACAAGCCGGTATCGCATATCCATATTAAAGCGGACGGGGCGGTCGTGTATAACGCGATTTTGTACATTCCGGAAAAAACACCCTTCGACTACTACACCAAGGAGTACGAAAAAGGCCTGGAGCTGTATTCCAACGGCGTGCTGATCATGAACAAATGCGCCGACCTGCTGCCGGACTATTTCAGCTTCGTCAAAGGGATGGTCGACTCGGAGGACCTGTCGCTGAACATTTCGCGGGAACTGCTGCAGCATGACCGGCAGCTGAAAATGATTGCGAAAAACATCCAAAGCAAGATCAAAAGCCAACTGCAAAGCCTGCTCAAGGACGAACGCGAGAAATACGAGAAGTTCTACGAGTCGTTTGGCCGTCAGTTGAAATTTGGCGTATACAACGATTACGGCATGAACAAGGAGGTGCTGCAGGATCTGCTGCTGTTCACCTCCTCCAAAGAAAAGAAGCTCGTTACGCTGGACGAATACGTGTCGCGGATGCCGGAGGATCAGAAGTATATCTATTACGCCGCCGGCGAATCGGTGGAACGGCTGGAGAAGCTGCCGCAAACCGAGCTGGTGCTGGACAAAGGCTACGAAATCCTGTATTTTACCGACGATATCGACGAATTTGCGATCAAAATGATCATGAGCTACAAGGACAAAGAGTTCAAATCGGTATCGAGCGGCGACCTGGGGATCGAAGCCGACGCCGCCGAAGAGAAAGCGGAAGCGGACGACAACAAAGAGCTGTTTGCCGCGATGAAAGAGCTGCTCGCGGGCAAAGTGAAGGAAGTTAAAGCTTCAAAACGGCTGAAATCGCATCCGGTGTGCCTGTCGACGGAGGGCGAATTGTCCATTGAAATGGAAAAGGTGCTCAGCGCCATGCCGGGCGCAAACGGACAAAATGTCAAAGCCGACAAGGTGCTGGAAATCAACGTCGGCCACGATGTGTTCAAGTCGCTGAAAAAGGCGTACGAAAGCGACAAAGAGAAGCTCGGCCTGTACACGAACCTGCTGTACAATCAGGCGCTGCTGATCGAAGGCTTGCCGATCGCCGATCCGGTCGAATTCACGAACGATATTTGCAAAGTGATGGTGTAAGAACGGCCAATTGGATAGGAAAGGAACCACCTCCCGAACAAAATCGCGGGACGGTGGTTCTTTTATTTTTCGGATAAGGATGTCATCATGAGGTTGGGGGCGATGAACCGATGTTTAACGAGTTGAAGCTGACCGCGGACCGTCCGGTCTACGTTCAGGTGAAGGATTATATCAAAGGGCTGATTGCCAAAGGAGCGCTGCAGCCGGATCAGCGCCTGCCGTCGACGCGGGAGCTGGCGGGGCTGCTTGCGGTCAGCCGCAACAGCGTCATCTCCGCCTATGAAGCCCTGGAGGAAGAAGGCTACATCTACGCTGTGTCGGGCCAGGGCAGTTTCGTGGCCCCGGATGCCGCCGCTTTGGCTTCGGCCGCGGATACCGTGCCGCCGTGGAAGGTGGACTGGTTGGAACGCTTGAACGGCGGGGCGCGGCTGGCGGTGGAGCTCGATCATATGAAACGCCGAAAACGCGGCATCCGGGCGGAGAAAGGAACGATTTCGTTCACCAGCATTGCCCCTGATGAGAAGCTGTTTGATTTGGATCATGTGAAGCGCGCTTTTTTGGACCGGATGGCGATTGAAGGCAACGTGCTGCTTAATTACGGTTATGCCAAGGGTTATAAGCCGCTGATCGACGTTTTGCTGCAGTATATGGAGCGTAAGGGCGTCGGCCTGGCGGGTAAAGATATGCTGATCACCAGCGGTTTTACCGAGGGGCTCGACATCGTGTTGTCCTCGATCGGCGGGAAGCCTGGGGGAGCGGTGATATGCGAAAATCCGACGCACCATACGGCGATCAAAAATTTGCGGATGCACGGCTTCGAGATTACGGGCATTCCGATGGAGCAGGACGGGATGGACCTGAAGGGCTTGGAAAAAGCTTTGGCGCAGCGGCCCTACGATTGCGCTTATTTGGTCCCTTCTTACCATAATCCGACCGGGATCGTCACTTCGGCGGAGAAAAGGCTGGCCATGCTGGAGCTGTTCGCGCGATACCGGGTGCCGGTGATCGAAGACGGCTTCAACGAGGAGCTGCGTTATTCCGGCTCGCATGTGGCGCCGCTGATCGCCATGGCGGGTCAAGGGAACAGCGTGGTGTACCTGGGCAGCTTCTCCAAGGTGCTGTTCCCGGGGATGCGCGTCGGCTGGGTGCTGGCGGACCGGGAACTGGTCGATGTGCTGGAAAGCGTGAAGCGGGCGCGCAGCATCCATACCTCGACCCTGGACCAGTCGGTGCTTTATCAGTATTTGCAAAACGGCCATCTGGATAAATATTTGAAAAAAGCGCGGGCGGAATATAAACGGAAATACGAATGGACGAAGGCATGCTGCGAGCGGTTTATCCCGTACTCCCGGCTCTCCGGCAGCGGCGGGCTGCACCTGTTCGTCGAATTCGCGGAAGGGTTTGACGTGTGGGAGCTGCTTGAGGCGTGTTCCCGTCAAGGCGTGATTTTTACGCCCGGGGATATGTTTTATGCCGACGGCGGGGGCAGGAATACGATGCGGATCGGCTTCTCGCGGGTGAGCGATGAAGATATCGGGAAGGGCATCCGCATCATCGGGGAAACCGCGGCCGGAATGATGTAGCCAGCGACAGGTGCGCGGCGGGTACACGGGCAAGCGCGCGGGGGGTACACGGGCAAGCGCGCGGGGGGTACACGGGCAAGTGCGCGTGGGTACACGGCAAGTGCGCGGGGGTACACGGCAAGTGCGCGGCGGGTACACGGCAAATGCGCGAAGGGACACGGCAGGTGCATCGTAGGAACATTTCGCACGGCTGCCCTGTCACGTAAAATCAATAGTTCGACTTAAGTTCGACTTATAGAGTTGCGAAGCGGCGCCGGATGGCGTGAAATCAACGAGGGTTAAAGGAGCGATGAGGGATGAGGGTAGGCGTTATTATGGGCGGCGTCTCCTCGGAACGTGAAGTTTCACGGATGACCGGCAAGGAAATGGCGGTTCATTTGGACCGCCGTAAATATGAGGTGCTGCCGATCGAGATTTCCCGCCGGGAAGAGTTGATCGATAAAGTGAGGGAGATTGATTTTGCGCTTCTCGCTTTGCATGGTGCTTTTGGCGAGGACGGGACGGTGCAGGGCGTGTTGGAGACGCTGGGCATTCCTTACTCCGGCAGCGGCGTTTTGGCCAGCAGCCTGTGTATGGATAAGGATTTGTCGAAGCGGCTGCTGCGGGCCGAAGGGATCGCTACGCCGGATTGGGTCTGCCTTGAGCGCTCGTCATGGAGCGAAGCGTCGGCTGCGTCCGGCGGCAGCCGTGGGAACGGGAGTCCGGATTCGGCTCTGGCCTATCCCTTATTCGTAAAACCCAACGGCGGCGGCTCCAGCATCGGGGTGCGGCGGGTTGATGATGAAGGAGAGCTGCGCGCCGCGCTTGAGGAGGCTTTTCGCTGGGATCGGTCGGTGGTGGTGGAATCCATGGTTCACGGCCAGGAGATCACCTGCTCCGTTTTAGGGGGAGAGCTGCTGCCGATTTTAGGAATCCGGGCGAATGGAGCGGCATGGTTCGATTATCGCGCTAAATACAGTGTGGGCGGGGCGGAGGAGCAGCCGGTCGTTTTGCCTTCCGAGGTGGAGGCGCGCGTGCGTGATATGGCGCTCGCCTGTTATCGGATGCTGAAGTGCGGCGTTTATGCGCGAATCGACATGATCCTGAAGGACGGCGTGCCGTGTGTGCTTGAAGTGAACACTTTGCCGGGGATGACGGCAACCAGCCTGCTGCCCAAAAGCGCGTTGGCAGCCGGGATATCCTATGCGGAACTGCTGGACCGCATCATCGGGCTGTCGCTGCTGGAACGAAGAGGCGGGGCGGCGTCGTTTTTGGCGGAACCCCCCATACAGGCGGCACCAGCTACGAAAGAAGCGGTAAGGCAAGCGATACCAACGTTGGAAGAAGTGGTAAAGAAGGCGGCACCAGCGTTGAAAAAAGCGGTAAGGCAGGCGATACCAGCTTCGGAAGAAGCGGAAAAGCAGGCGATACCAGCGTTGAAAGAAGCAAGTTGGCCAAAGCCGTTCCCCGAGGACGGAAAAATTCGGTTGGAGGTGCTGTCATGATGTCCCGGGATTGGATCGCCCCGCAGGTACGGCAGGTGCCGCCGTCCGGCATCCGGAAATATTTTGATTTGAGCGGGGAAAGGGCCGATACGATTCGGCTTGGCGTAGGAGAACCTGATTTCACCGTGCCGGAGCCGGTGCGTGAAGCTTGCGTTCGGGCGTTGAACGAAGGGCGGACGGGGTATACGGCGAACAGCGGTATGGCGGAGTTGAGAGAAGCGCTTGCCGGTTATTTGAAGGAGAGCTTTGGCTTGGGATACGAACCGGAAAGCGAAATAATGATAACCGTGGGCAGCAGCGAAGCCGTTGATCTGGCGCTTCGGGCCTGCACGGTCCCCGGGGATGAAATTCTTATTCCGGCCCCGGGCTATGTAGCTTATCCGTCAATCGCGCAATTTTGCGGCGGAAACGTGGTCGAGGTGGAAACGATGGCCGCGCAGGGGTTTAAACTGACCGCAGCCGCTTTAGCCAAGCGGATCACGCCTCGTTCCAAAGTATTGATCGTCAATTTCCCGGGAAATCCGACAGGTGCCATCATGACGGAAGAGGATTGGCGTCCGGTGGCGGAGCTGGCGATCAAACACGACCTGATCGTCATCTCGGACGAAGTCTACGCCGAATTGACTTACGGCCGGAAGCACTTCAGCATCGCTTCGCTGCCCGGGATGAAGGAACGCACGGTGGTGGTCAGCGGTTTTTCCAAAGCGTTTGCCATGACGGGCTGGCGTGTCGGTTACGTTGCTTGCGGCAACCGTGACCTGATGGCCGGCATGCTCAAAATCCACCAGTATACGGCGATGTGTGCGCCGACGCTCGGCCAGGTAGCCGCGCTCGCCTCGCTGCGCCATGGCCTCGAGGCGAAGGAGCGGATGAAGGAAACGTTCGACCGGCGCCGGCGCAGCTTCGTCCAAGGGCTGCGGGAGCTCGGCCTCCCTTGCCATGAGCCGCGGGGCGCCTTCTACGCGTTTCCTTCCATCGTGCACACGGGACTCGGCTCCGCTGAGTTCGCCGAGCTGCTGCTCCGGGAAGCGGGCGTTGCCGCCGTCCCCGGCCATGTGTTTGGCGCGGGCGGCGAAGGGCATATCCGCTTTTCCTACGCGGCGGGAACGCAAAGCCTGTACATGGCGCTGGAGCGGATGGAGCCCCTGATGCGCCGTCTAGGCATTGGCGCCGGCGTGATCTGATCGCTGCGGGGCGGCAAGGCAACCACTCCGCCAAGCGTGTGGCAGAGCGGGCAGTGCGATTAGTCCGTCGAGCGTGCAGCAAAGTAGACCACCACTTCATCAGGCTGTGGTAGAGGGATCACTCCCTCAAACGTGTAGCAAAGTAGATTACTCCATCGAACGTGTGGTAAAGCGATCACCCGATCAAGTGCGCCCGCTTCTCGCTTCAGGTCGCTATGGTTGAAGAACTAGTTGAAAAACAACATACCGCTACCTATCCGGAAATGCTGCCACGTTGTCCGATTAAGTGCAAATTTGTGCAATTAGTCCGCTTGTTTTCGAAGGAAAGGCAAAAAGAGGAGGGTAGCAGTAAATTTACGGGCCCGGTTTAGAAATTAGTTTAGAAATTAGTTTAGAAATCGGTGCTTGATAGTCGGCTACCGACACGACCGGCTGTCAGCCATCAAAATAGCGGCACTTTATGTACTTATTATCCGGTGCTCTGGCATGTTCGTTCCATTAGCGGAATTTTATGTACTTATTTTTCCTGTGAATGGTCCAGAACGGGCACATTTCCTTGCGATGGGGGAAAATAGCGACACAAATTGCCTCTATTTCCCTCAAATGAACTAATATCGTCGGAATAGCGACATTTTTTGCCGTTATTTTTGGGGTCAACCTAGAAATCTGTGCTTGATAGAGCTAGAGTAACCTCGCAGCGGGGCTCCAACGCCCCACGGCGGAAGCCCCGCGCGTCACCGCTCGAGACTCCAACGCCCCACGGCGGAAGTCCCGCGCGTCACCGCGCGAGACTCCAACGCCCCACGGCGGAAGTCCCGCACGTCACCGCGCGAGACTCCAACGCCCCACGGCGGAAGTCCCGCACGTCACCGCGCGAGACTCCAGCACCCAAGGGCGGAAGCCCCGTACGTCACCGCGTGAGGCTCCAGCACCCAAGGGCGGAAGCCCCGTACGTCACCGCGCGAGGCTTCCGCTTAACTCCAGCGCTTGCTCCACAGGCACGTAGTCATAGTGCAGGTCCCTCGCCACGGAGTCGTAGGTGATCGCGCCGCCCGCCACGTTCACGCCGCGGCGCAGCGCGGGGCGGTCGTTAAGCGCGGCGTGGAGCCCCTTGGAGGCGAGCTCCAGCGCGTAGGGCAGGGTGGCGTTGGTCAGAGCGTACGTCGATGTCCGCGGCACGGCGCCGGGCATGTTGGCGACGGCGTAGTGAACGACGCCATGCTTGACGTAGGTCGGATCGGAGTGCGTCGTGATCCGGTCGACCGTCTCGAAGATGCCGCCCTGGTCGATGGCCACGTCGACGATCACCGATCCCGGGCGCATCGCCTTGACCATATTTTCCCGCACCAGCTTTGGCGCCTTCGCGCCCGGAATCAGCACCGCGCCGATCACCAGGTCCGATTCTTCCACGGCCTCGGCGATATGCTGCGGGTTGGACATCAACGTTTGCAGGCGGGCGCCGAAAATATCGTCCAACTGGCGGAGCCGTTCGGGGTTCACATCGATGATCGTCACCTCAGCGCCAAGTCCGACGGCGATTTTGGCCGCGTTCGTCCCGACGACGCCACCGCCGATGATCGTTACTTTGCCGCGCTTCACGCCGGGAACTCCGCCGAGCAAGATTCCTTTGCCGCCGTAAGGCTTCTCCAGAAACTGCGCCCCGATCTGCACGGCCATCCGCCCGGCAACTTCGCTCATCGGCGTCAGCAGCGGCAGCGTTTTGTTCACCTCGACGGTTTCGTAGGCGATGGCGGTTACCCCTTTGTCACGAAGCGCCGCCGTCAGTTCGGGCTCAGGCGCCAAATGCAAATAAGTGAACAGGATCAGACCCTTACGGAAATAAGCGTATTCCGAAGGTTGCGGCTCCTTCACTTTAATGACCAGCTCCGCCGACCAGGCATCGGCGGCTTGCCCGACCAGCCGGGCTCCCGCGGCGGTGTATTCGGCGTCCGTAAAGCCGCTGCCGGCGCCGGCGTTTTTTTCAATAAACACTTGATGGCCTGCGCTAACGAGCGAATACGCGCCCGAAGGCGTCAACGCCACCCGGTTTTCGTTGTTTTTGATTTCTTTGGGGACCCCGATGATCATCTTGTCTTCCTCCTCGTCAGTTCGTCACTTTAGTTAACACAAACATGCCGGTTTGTCATAAGTTGTTCCCTTAACGGCATAGCTGTAAACTAAGCTGACACCAGTATAGGACAGGTGAAATTCTTTGTGTTTATGGAGATCCAACAAAAAAAGGGGCCGGATTTGTGCAATTTCACAAATCGCGGCCGCCGCCGAATTTCTCCGTTTTGAAGTCCAGGTAGAGCGTCACTTTTTGCTCCATATCGGTCAAGTCGATGCCTCCGATCTCGCCGATTCGTTTCAGTCTGTAGTTTAGCGTATTGGCGTGAACGTGCAGCGCGTCCGCGGCGGCTTTGACATTGCTGTCATAGGCTAGAAATACCTCGAGCGTATGAACCAGCTCGCCGTGATGCTCCCGGTCATAAGCGCGCAGCCTGGCCAGGCTTTCGTTTTCGAAGCTGTGCTTGCCGGCTTCTTCCCAGATCAGCGGCAAGTAGCGGTAAAAACCCAGATCGGAATAATAATGGAGGCGGGACGTTTCCTCCGGCAAACGCCGCTTCACTTGAAGCAGCAGCAGCGCTTCCCGGTAGCTCGTCTCCAGTCTTCCGTATTCTTCGTAAAGATTTCCGCTGGCCAGTCCGGCATAACGCGCTCCGAACCGGGCCCGCAAATTTCCGTCGGCGAGCTCGAGCTGGCGGCCGATCGCGGCTTTGGTTTTGTGCACGGTGGGAGCGGACAGCAGGATCAGTTGGTTTTTATCGCTTACGCAAAGTACGATGCGGCAATGGGCCGCGAACGAAGCGAAGCTTTCGAGGGCTTGCTGCTGTTGCCGTTCTTCGATGGTATGGGTAAATTCCAGGACGGCAATGTAAAAAAGAGCCGGCAGGACGATGCCGATGCTTTGGGCTTTCTCGCGAATATGGGCCTCGGTCCGGATATGTCCGGTCAGCAGCTGCCAGAAAAAATCTTTGTGCGCCGCTTCTTCCTTGTGCCGCTGCAGGGGCCATTGCACCAGCTTGTTCCGTGCGGCGGACGCCGCGGCCTCCAGCAAGGACATCTCTTCATCGGTGAAAGGCTTGCCCGCCTGAAGCACCCAGATGAAGCCAATCACCGCGGCGTTGGAGCGGATGGCGACCGCCACCCGCTCGCTGAGCCCGACGTCGGGAATGGCGGCGATGCGCACCGGTTTATTGCTTTCCAGCAAACAGCGGATGACGCCGCCATGCCAAAGGCTGCTGATGACCTGATCGGGCACGCGCCGCCCGACGATGGTCGCCAGCCTGGCGGGGTCCGTATCCGGGGCATGCGAGCTATACGCGACCAGCCGGTGATTCGCGTCCTCGATCGTCACGGGACGGCCAAGCGTCTCGCCGATCGTTTCGGCCAGCATCTCCAGATTGTCGGCGTAAAAGTCAAATAAAGTTGGTTCTCGGCCCATAGGCATCACCTTCGTGTTTCCCAGATTAGCGGATTATTGCGTATTTCAAATTTCTAATTGCGGAATATTATATGATTCCAAATCCCAAAACGGAAAGAGGCCATTCCATGATATCGGTAAAAGGAAACACAAATACCGTCGGTTATCGCGATACTTGGGCGGAAGTTTCCCTGGCGGCCGTCGCCCATAACACGAAGCTGTTCCGCCGGCAGGCGGCTGAAAGCTGCCGGGTCATGGCCGTGGTCAAGGCGAACGGTTACGGACATGGGGCCGTGCAAACCGCGCAAGCCGCAATCGCGGCAGGCGCTGAGTATTTGGGCGTGGCGCTGGTGGATGAGGCGTTGCAATTAAGAGCGGCGGGCATCCGGGAGCCGGTTCTCGTGCTGGGGTACACGCCGCCTCATGCCGTCGAAACCGCGATCCGGCATGATATTACGATGACCGTGTATACGAAGGAAGTGCTGGACGAAATTATGGACAGCGCCCAGCGGCAGCAGCGGCGGGCCTGTATTCATCTCAAGCTGGAGACGGGGATGACCCGCATCGGGCTAACCTCGATCGAGGCGGCCGTTGATTTGGCCCGCCAAGCGCAGTCTTGCCCCTGGATCACGCTCGAGGGACTGTTTACCCATTTCGCCGATGCGGACGGACCGGATGCCCGGTTTACCGAGCGGCAATTTGAGCGGTTCCGCCGCTGCATCGAGGCGCTGGACGCCGCCGGCGTGCCGGTTCCGCTCAAGCATTGCTGCAACAGCGCCGCCGCCATGCGTTTTCCGCATATGCATCTCGACATGATCCGGGTCGGCATCGCTCTTTACGGCTTGTATCCCGCACAGCGGCTGCGCACCTCGGCTTACCCGCTGCGTCAGGCGATGCAGCTTAAAACGAAAATAACCGCCATCCAGCCGATCGAGCCGGGCCGGACCGTCAGTTACGGCCGCACTTATCAAGCTCCTGCGAACCGCGTGGTCGCCACCGTGCCGGTCGGATACGCGGACGGATTGTCGCGCGCGCTTTCCAACCGGGGATCGGCGCTGGTTCGCGGGAAGCGAGTCCCGATCATCGGGCGCGTGTGCATGGACCAGACGATGCTCGACATCACTGCGGTGGGCGGCGCGCAAATCGGCGATGTCGTAACCCTGTTCGGCGGTGAAGGGGAGACGTTTATCGCCATCGACGAAGTGGCCGGACTGATGGATACAATCAATTATGAAGTCGTGTGCCTGATCGGGCAAAGAGTTCCCCGCATTTACGGATAACTGTTTTGTATGTGAGAAAAAGTGCCATTTCACTCACATGATAATTGAAAAATCCAGTTTAGTAAAGGGATTATTAGTTTGATTTATCCGAAAAAGATGATTTTCCGCACTTTAAATAGTCATTCATATTGAAAAAAGTATGCATCCAATTAAAGTATGTTACATTTTGTTACGTATATATCCCCGGCCGCGAACAAAAAGCAAGCAGCCCGCCCTGAAAAATGAAGGGGTGCGGCTGCTTGCTTTTTAATTGACGTATGATTAATTGCTGCTGCGTTTAAACGATAACACGATATCCTGCGGATAATCGCCGAAGCCCATGCCGAACAAATTAAGGCCCCGCTTGTTCACGGCATCCTCCCGGACTTCGAAGCGGACGCGGATCGGCTTGTTGAAGGCAAGATCAAGCGCGCCAAGCGTGGTGGCGGAGGCCAGGGCGCTGCCTACAAAGCTGCCGCTCCGGGTAACGCGCCATTCGATAAGCTGGCCGTATTCGGTGCCGCCTTTCCATTTTTCGGGCGTCAGTTTGCCCTTGCGGTCGCCGAAATCGGCGGGGCTCGTCCAGGTTCCGGCCGGGTGGCCGTTGATGCTTACGCTGATGTCCGACGGCCAGGCATCCCGGAACCCCGGGGCTTCCGAGCAGACTTCAGCCCGCACGCTTAATTCTTCAAGCTCCACGCCCGGCGGCAGCGGGTTGGCGAAATAATACTCCACGTATCCCGACTCGGCGAACCACAGCAGCGCCGCATCCGTCCGTTCCGGCATATAAAATACCCGCGGATCGTCCTGGGAGCCGATCAGACTGCCGTCGCGCCCGACCATGCCGCAAGGGGGCTGCACCGAACTGAGCGAATACATGCCGATCGGCATATGGATTTCCTCAATGTGATGCAGGCCTTCGCCCGGCTGGGTCGGCAGCTCCAGCAGGATGGAGCGGCAGGTGACCGAGCAGATTTTTTCCCGGTTCGCGCCTTGCGCCGATACGATCAGGCCGGCTTGCTCCAGCGTCTGCACGTTGATGGAAATCGTCGGCTGGGCGACGCCCAGCGCTTCGGCCAACTGATTGATGCTCATCGGCTGTTTGCCGAGCGCCTCCAATATCCGCAGACGCACGTCGCCGGACAGCGCTTTGGCCACATCGAGAATCCGCGAAGCGGGGTAATGGATCGTTTCTTGGCGGTGGGGATCGCTCATCAACAAAAAATCCTTTCTGCATAAGGATGAAACCTGTGTCCAGTGTACTATAAAAGATGTATATTGTAAATTTATAATGTACATTGCAATTAAGTAATACACATGCTATGATGTGGGCAAATGGAATCATCCATATAAGTTGGACTAATAGCGATTTTAGGAGAGAGGTGTGGCTAATGACGATGTTTAATCAAGCGATGACCGCGGATGCAGCTGCAATTCCCCGTCCGGAATTTCCCCGGCCCGATTGGGAGCGGAAAGACTGGTTCAATCTGAATGGGGCGTGGGCGTTTCGTTTTGATCCAAGCGACGAGGGGATCGGCCAGTCTTGGCAAAACGAGGGAGTGCCGGCTTTTCGCGAGCAAATCCAGGTTCCTTTTTCCTGGTCGAGCCCTTTGTCCGGCATCGGCGTCAATGAGCCCGGGATCGGCTGGTACCGGCGGACTGTGGCTTGGCAGCCGGAGTTTGGGCCGGCGCGGATTTTTTTGCGGTTTGGGGCGGTGGATTACCGCTGCGATGTTTGGGTCAATGGCGTTCATGCCGGATTGCATCGGGGCGGGTATGGCGCATTCGAATTCGAAGTGACGGACACGTGGAAAAAGGATAAAGAAAACACGATCGTCGTGCGCGTGGAGGACCGGGACGAAGATTACCAGGCCCGCGGCAAACAAGGGTACGGGGAAATCCGCGGCATTTGGCAGCCCGTTTGGCTGGAGGCGCGCCCGGAAAGCTTTGTCCGGGAAGCCAGGTTCCGGACGTTCATGGACGGACGGATCGAAGTGGAGTGTTTCATTATCTCCGGCGGGGTTACCGAAGCGGAATTGTCCTTCCAATTTGCGCAAGGCGCGGTGAACCACAAGGAGCAGGTCCGGCTGACGGCCGGCGAAAATACGGTCCGCACCTCGTTTACGGTGGCAAATCCCCGTTTGTGGAGCCCGGAAACCCCTTTTTTGTATGAAGGGGAGATCGTTTTGTCCGGTTCGTTTGGCCGCGACCGCGTCAGCACTTATTTCGGAATCCGCGAAATCGCCACCGCCCGGTTTGGGGACCGCGATTACCGCTGGATCACGCTGAACGGAAAACCGGTTTATTTGAACGGCACGCTCGACCAGTCTTATCACAAAACCGGCTATTTTACGTATCCGAGCGACGAGGAAATGAGAAACGAGATTTACCTTATGAAAAGGCTCGGGCTGAACTTCGTGCGGATTCATATCAAACCCGAGGAGCCGCGCAAGCTGTATTGGGCCGACAAGCTGGGGATTCTCGTGATGGAGGATATGCCCTGCTTCTGGGGCGCGCCGGATGAGCGGGCGCGAACTGCCTACGAAAGCGAAGCCCGTGAAGTGCTCGCCCGGGATTACAATCATCCCGCGATTTTTTCCTGGGTGATGTTCAATGAGACGTGGGGGCTGAAATCGGGGAAAGCGGCCGGCAGTTTGACCGGGGATGAATCGGGCAACATGAATTATTTGCCGGAGACCCAGGAATGGGTGCGGCGGATGTACCGTTGGGCCAAGGAAGCCGACCCGACGCGGCTGGTGGAGGACAATTCGGCCTGCAACTGGGACCACGTCGAAACGGATCTCAATACCTGGCATTTTTATATCAATGGGTATGAACAGGTCCGGCAGCACGTGAGCGATGTGGTCGAAAAAACCTATCCCGGGTCCGAGCTCAACTTTATCGGCGGGAACGTACAGACGGATGCGCCGCTGATGAACAGCGAATGCGGCAACGTTTGGGGCATCGAACACGGTGCGGGCGACAGCGACCTGGCGTGGCATTACCGGTACATGCTGAACGAATTCCGCCGCCATGACAAAATGTGCGGGTTCGTATTTACGGAATTCCGCGACGTGACGAATGAATTCAATGGCTACTACCGGCTCGACGGCACGGACAAAGACTTCGGCTACGGCGATTTTGTGCCCGGCATGACGATTGCCGATCTGCATTCGCCCGACTTTATCGTCATCGACGCGCCTCCGTGCCGAACGGTGGAAGGCGGCGAGCGGGTTGCCGTCGCCCTGCTGCGCTCCAGTTACTCCGACCGTTACCACGGCCGGACGCTGAAGCTGGACTGGGAGCTGTGGTACGACCAGCTTGGCGAGCGCCAAGCGGCCGACCGCGGTGAAGCTTCCATCGAATGGAACGGCTACGGCGTAGCCCCGATTGCGCCGCTGAACCTGACGATGCCAAACCGGGATGCCGTGGCCGTGCTGGCGGTTCGTTTATTGGATGAAGCGGGGGGAGCGATTACCCGGAACTTCATTACGTTTGACGTGCGGAGCGGTGAGGCGGACGGAACATATGACTCCGGCTTCGGCCACATCAGTTTGCCGGTAGGCGGTTTTGCCGGCCAATCGTTTACGCATCATTGGGATGCGATTCAGGGGGCCAAGGTGAGCGGCGCGGGGGCCGGGGCGTTCGCTTATGAGGTACGGCTTCCCGAGCGCGAGCGGCTTGAGTTGATCGGCGATATCGAAATCGTGTTTGAAGCAAGCGCCAAAAGAGTGCTGGCCCGCAACATCGAAGGCGCCAAAGCCCGCGAGACGGGCATCCACTTTATGCATGGCGCCGCCGCCGATGTGGAGCACAATCCGAATACGTACTACATGACGGACGAAGAGCGGCATGAGTCAGAGGTCACTGTGTGCATCGACGGAGAGCCGGCCGGAACCGTTCACTTGCCCGACGATCCGGCGGACAGCCGCGGCGTATTGTCCTGGCACTATCAGCCGGTGGCGAACCGTTTGGATGAAGCGGGATCATACGGTTATTTGTGCAAGGTGAAGGTGCCGGGGCGAATCGCCGCCAAGCTGGACCGCAGCCGCAGCTTCCGCCTGGAGCTTCGGGCGGGCGAAGGCGGGCTGGCGCTGTACGGGCGGAACGCCGGGCGTTATCCGCTGGATATTCTCGTTTGTTATCGTTAAGTGGTTCGGTAGATCGGCCGGGTAACCTGCCGGATAGCCGGCGAGTAATCTAACGGGTAATCCGGCGAGTAATCTAGCGGGTAATCCGGCGAGTAATCTGGCGGGTAATCTAGCGAATAATCTAGCGAGTAATCCGGCGGGTAGCTCGATGTGTAAATCTGGTATATTATGGTTTATACTGGCATTACCCGGCATTATCTAGCAGTACCTGGTAGTTCATGGTATCTCCTGGTATCCCCCGGTATCCCCCGGTATCCCGTGGTAGCTCGACGGAAATCTAACGGTTGCAGCCGCCGCTATTTTCCGAAAAAAGGCCTTTTCCAATTTCTAACGGTTGTAATCGACCTTATTTGCCTGAATTCAGGTAATAGCAGCCGGTTTTGGGTGAAATAAGCGCTATGGCAACCGTTACAATTTTAAATCAGCGTTTTTGGCACAAATAGCGCTTGTGGCAACCGTTAGAATAGTTTGTGGTCAGAAGCGCGTATCACTTTAGAGAAACAGTGGCAAACGAGACCTTGTTTTTGGGTCTTTCCCTGCCGCTGTTTCTTTTTTGTTGGGCCTTTCGCTATAAGTTGAACGATGCATGGTTGGAAAATACACTTCTTGACATATTCCGTTTACAAGTGTAAACATTGAGTTGACCGATCTATCGATTACATATGTAAACTTTAAATAGGAGGAGTTTATGATGTCGCAAATTCCGCGGATATCCGAAGCCGAATGGGAGGTAATGAAGGTGTTTTGGCAAAGCTCGCCGGCTTCGGCGAACGATGTAATAGAAGCGCTCAGCGACGACAAAGACTGGAAACCGGCTACTGTCAAAACCTTGATCAACCGCTTGCTGAAGAAGAAAGCACTCGGCTTCCACTAAGAGGGGAAGACGTACCTGTACTCACCATTCGTGACCGAAGAGGAATGTATCCAGGCGGAGAGCAAGTCGTTTCTGAAAAGGCTGTACGGAGGAGCGCTGAAGCCGATGTTCGTGCAGTTTCTAAAGGAAGAACGGCTTACCGAGGAAGAAATCAAGGAACTCAAACAAATTCTCGATGAAAAGACGGACCGGCAATGACCGTGGCATGGAACGCGGCAATGATCCTGCTAAGGTGGTTGCCCGGCTTTTTGGGCTGGCTGTTTCAAACCTCGATCATGGTCTCCATTTTGGTCGGATTGGTGCTGCTGCTCAAATGGGCGCTCAAGGAGTGGCTCCCGATCAATTGGCAGTACGCGCTTTGGCTGATTGTCCTCCTTCGGGCCTTGCTTCCGTGGGCACCCGAAAGCTCCATCAGCATGTATAACCTGTTTTCCCTCTCCGAGCCAAGCGGCAGGATCGACGCATTAATTACGCAGGTAGCGGAGCAGCGGCAGCCCGGCCCGGACGCGGCTGAACCGGCGGCGGAAGAGACCTTGCCGAACGTTGTGGCCGAGGTTAGCGGCCAAGCGTCCAAGATGGAGACCGCGGCGGCCCCGGCCGAGCCGGCGGATTCGTCCCGGCAGCCCGCTGGATTAACTCCCAAAGATGGAGTTTACGCAGGCTTATTCGGATTATGGCTTATTGGCGTCATCGCTTTGTCCGTCCATATGTTCCGTATCAACCATAGGTTTACCAAGAGCATTGTCAGCGGCTCTCATAGAAGGGTAGATCCAGCGCTGGAGGAACTGCTGCAGTCCTGCCAACACAAGCTTGGTGTCCGCCGTGAAATTTCACTGCGGATGACGGACCAAGGAGGCGGCCCGGCGCTGCACGGACTAAGGTCGCCCAAAATTTTGCTGCCCGCGACCATCGCAGACTAATTCTCCGCAAATGAGATCAAGTATATATTCCTCCATGAACTGGTTCATCACAAACGGAAGGATATCGCCGTCAACTGGGCAATGACGGTTTTGCTGATCATGCACTGGTTCAATCCGGTACTGTGGTACGCCTACCGCAGGAGTTATCCTGCGATGCGAAAACCGTCTCTTACATCGGTTCTGATGAAGCGAAACACTACGCTAACGGTTGCCACCCGCGCTTATTCGAGCGACACATGTTATAGTAGTTCTATTCGTGAAAGTAGGGGAAAAATAAAAAATGAATGAAGAGACATCCGAGAAAAAGCTGTTCTATTTGGAAGGCATCAGGGGACTCGCGGCATTTGCCGTGGTTATTTCACACTACATACAAGTATTTTATCCAGCTGCGTTAAACGGAAGGCCGCAACAAGCTCATTTTAAATGGGATATCTGGTACGGACATTCTCCGATTAATTTATTTTATAATGGACAATTTGCCGTTTGTTTGTTTTTTGTGCTAAGCGGTTATGTGCTCAGTGTCAAAATGTTTAAAAAAGAGCTTGATAGCACGACCTTTCAAAAATTGTTGCATTCCAGCGCTATACGAAGGTACATTCGGCTTGCCGTGCCGGCAGCGGTATCCGTATTGCTTGTGTATCTAGCAATTATTACGAGGGCCTTTTACCTCCAAGAAATATGGGGAACAACATGGACGGATATGAAAAAGGACTACTACGCTTTAGATACAAATATATATACCGTTATCAAGGCTGCTATTTTTGATCCATTTTTCCGGTTTGATGCCCATCCTTACAATCCGGTCCTTTGGACAATGGGCTATGAGCTATTAGGTTCTTTTTTAATTTTCGGTTTTCTTGCATTATTCGGACGAGTGAAAAAAAGATGGATGGTGTATGCGGTCTTATCCATTGCTTTGATTCAAACCTATTTTGTCGCTTTTTTGTGGGGAATGCTGCTGGCCGATTTGCTTAAGCACAAATGGGTCCAAAGTAAAATAACGGCAGTACTTGTGCTTTTAATAGGGATTTACTTAGGTTCAGCGCCGTATACTTCATTAATGGGGACTATGTACGAACCAATAGAAGTGTGGACAAAAAATATCAATGCATGGATTCAATTTAACATCGATCCGCGGCTTCTTGCCCGAACCCTAGGTTCTGCTATGATTTTGTTTGCTCTGCTTCGTTTAAAAGTGCTGCAGCATGTGTTTGGATGGAAGCCGTTTGCTTATTTAGGACAGATTTCATTTTCCCTTTACCTCATTCATTTCACTTTCCTAAATACGTTCTCCGCGTTCCTGTTTAGTAAAGTGATTCATTTTTTTAGTTATAATCTTGCTTATGCAATTACGTTTATGGTTTCTATGGTGCCGTTATTTATTTTGTCGCATTATTATATGAAATATATCGATCAAGGGGCATTAAAATTAGCTCGAAAAGTCGAAATAAAGATGACCGCATAATCCCAAAAGCGCGGAGTTGAAATCAACAACTCTGGGCTTTTTTTGTGTAGATTACTATTTTTGTACGACACCACGATCCTGTTGAACGATTCGAGATCAGTGCTCGACAAAATAAATTATAGCGTTAGTGTCTTGGTGTCCCTGCATGCTGCTTTGCACGATTATCCCTCTTGTTCAGGGGGGAGAGGGGGGCTAATCACGGTCCTTTCATTTTTCCCGGTGTCCTTGCCCCATTCCTCCCGTCGGGTCTGCTTTCACTTTTCCTAAACCTCCTTCTCCCAAACCTGTCTAGCGATCTCGAACATGTCTGCTTCTCCCAAACCTATTTTTTCTCCTGAACTTCTCCTCCTCTCTGCTTCCGGATCAAATGGGATAATCGTGCAAAGCGTCCGGACAGCGGATATTGATCTGCCGATATTTCTTGCCACGATCGGTTACCGGCCCTCCCTGTCAAGCAACCGATTATTAGGTTGAGCCGAAAAAATATGACATTAAATCAATTTTCCGAACGTACGCATCAACTGGATGCGCTTAATGAATTAATCAATGTGTTTGCTTCATTTCGCCGTTGGGATTTTTGTTTTTTATTGGCGGCTGATTCCCCTACCCGTCAATAGTTCGTGGCGCCCGTTAGGGCCGGCCAGAAGATTTTCAACTCAATAACGGAAAAATTTAAACTATACAAAAGCAGAACAGAAAAATTAAGATGAAAGTGCCAAGATTTTACTATTCTGCTACTTATTCTTCTTTTGTTCATTAACCCTCCATTTCATTTCATTTTTGAAAGCGCATACTTTTCCAGTGAATTCAACTTAAAGCGGACAAGCCCAGCAGCTGACAGGGCAAGCGTTAGATCGCAGCGGGATGTTATGAACTTTTACCAGGTATTCCTTCGGCCCGATAAAACGTCGGTTCGGATTGGAATAATGCCATGCAAAAAAGGAGGTGAGGGCTAAATTTACGTTTCGGGAAGGCGGATGAGGTGTTTCAAAGGATGGTGACCTCTTATACCGATTGGGACAAGGTGACGGCGTACCGGAATGCTGTGCTGGTATGAAGAACTGAAGTAAACAATCCATGATGAGGAGTGATTCCATGTTATCCAAACTTTTCAAACGAACGGTGGCGATGACTGCGGTTGCTGCTTTGGCGCTGACGCTGCTGCAGCCTTTTGGAATACAAAGGAGCTATGCCGCCGAAGCTCATGTCGACAATCCTTTTTTGGGCGCGACGATGTATGTGAATTCCGATTATGCGGAGCTCGTAGATACCTCCATTGCCAAAGTTAGCGATAATACGCTGAAGGCGAAGATGCAAACCGTCAAGTCGTACCCGACGGCTGTTTGGCTGGACCGCATTGCGGCCATTGCCGGAGGTGAGGCCAACGGCGGCCGGAAAAGCCTGGTGGAAACCATGGACGAGGTGCTTGCCCAGAAGCAGGGGGATACGCCGATTGTAGCCACCTTCGTAATCTACAACCTGCCGGGCCGGGATTGTCACGCTTTGGCTTCCAACGGGGAGCTGCCCTTGACTGCGGAAGGTCTGCAGACTTATAAAACGAGCTATATTGATCCCATCGTCGAAGTATTCTCCAATCCGAAATACGCCGACATTCGGATTGTCGCGATTATCGAACCCGATTCGCTGCCGAACCTGGTGACGAACCTGAGCGACCCGAAATGCGCGCAGGCCAATTCGACCAACATTTACCGCGACGCAACGCGGTATGCCCTCGAAAAGCTGCATGCTATTCCTAACGTTTACAACTACATGGACATCGGCCACTCCGGCTGGTTAGGCTGGGACAACAATCGGCAGCCGGCCATCGACCTCTTTACGTCGGTCGTCGCCGGGACTCCTGCCGGACTTGCCAGCGTGGACGGCTTCATCACCAATACAGCCAACACGACTCCCTTGGAGGAACCGTATCTGACCGACCCGAATTTGACGATTAACGGGATGCAGCTGAAATCCGCCAAGTATTATGAGTGGAATCCCTATTTTGACGAAGTGGATTTCACCGCGGCTCTGTATTCCGGATTCGTAGCCAAGGGCTGGCCGTCCAGCATCGGCTTCCTGATCGATACATCACGCAACGGGTGGGGCGGCCCGGATCGTCCGACCGGAGCCAGCGGAACAACGGTGGATGCGTATGCCAATTCCGGACGCATCGACAAGCGTCTCCATCGCGGGAATTGGTGCAATGCCAGCGGCGCCGGGATGGGTCAGCCTCCGCAAGCCGCTCCGGCGGGTTATCCGGCCTCTCATCTGGACGCTTTCGTATGGGTGAAGCCTCCGGGTGAATCGGACGGCTCCAGCACCGAAATTCCCAACAATGAAGGCAAAGGGTTCGACAGAATGTGCGACCCGACTTATACCAGTGCCAACGGCACGCTGACCGGCGCGCTGCCGGGTGCTCCGATTTCCGGACACTGGTTCCATGACCAATTCGTTCAACTGGTTCAGAATGCATATCCGGCTATTCCGACCAGCGGCGGCGAGACGCCTGACGTTCCGGCGGCGCCAGCCGGCCTGACCGCGACAGCGGGCAATGCAAAGGTTGAGCTTAGCTGGACGGCGTCAAGCGGCGCCACAAGCTATAACGTGAAGCGCGCCACGACCAGCGGCGGGCCGTACACGACCGTGGCGGCGGGCGTTGCCGCCACAAGCTACACGAACACCGGCCTGACAAACGGCACGACGTATTATTATGTCGTCAGTGCGGTGAACAGCGCCGGAGAAAGCGCGAATTCGGCCCAGGCTGCCGCGACGCCGCTGGCGACGATATCCGTTCCGGTAGCGCCAGCCGGCCTGACCGCGACAGCGGGCAATGCAAAGGTTGAGCTTAGCTGGACGGCGTCAAGCGGCGCCACAAGCTATAACGTGAAGCGCGCCACGACCAGCGGCGGGCCGTACACGACCGTGGCGGCGGGCGTTACCGCCACAAGCTACACGAACACCGGCCTTGCAAACGGCACGACGTACTATTATGTCGTCAGCGCGGTGAACAGCGCCGGGGAAAGCGCGAATTCGGCCCAGGTTGCCGCCACCCCGAGCGGCGGAGGAACCGGCACCGGGGATCTGGTGGTGCAATACCGTGCCGGGGACACGAACGCTGCCGACAATCAAATCAAACCCCAGTTCAATATCAAAAACAACGGTACGACGGCTGTTGATTTGAGCACGTTGAAGATACGCTATTACTTTACGAAGGACGGCAGCCAGGACTTGAACGCTTGGATCGATTGGGCCCAACTGGGCGCGTCGAACATTGAAAAAACGTTCGGCACCGTATCCGGGACGGACGCGGACACTTATATCGAGCTTAGCTTTACCGCCGCGGCCGGGACGCTTGCCCCAGGAGGGCAGTCCGGCGACATCCAGCTTCGGATATCCAAGACCGACTGGTCCAACTTTGACGAAAGCAACGATTATTCGTATGATTCCCCCAAAACGGCTTACGCCGATTGGGATCATATCACCCTTTACCAAAACGATACCCTCGTTTGGGGCGTAGAACCGTAATAACGAAGCGGCATGCGCCTTGACGGCGAACAAAGCGGGGAAGGCTTGTCTGTTCTTCTCCGCTTTGTTCTTCATCGTTCAGAAGAATTTCAACCTAACGGCGGAAGAATTTAAACTATACAAAAAAAGAACGGAAAAATAACATGAAGGTGCCAAGTTTTTACTTTTTATTACAAATTTCTTCCTTTATATATTAAAATATTTATCCTTGCGGAAAAGGGGGTGAGAGCCAAATTAATATTCGGCAAACCAACGAAATAATTTGGGAAAGGTGGTTGTGAATGATGAACAAAACCAAAAAAGCACGTTGGCCGGCCTGGAAAAATTGGCTCGGAAAAACCGTGCTGTCCGGTCTGGTTGCCTGCGGCGGATTTCCGTTTCTGGCCTCTTCGGCCGCAATGGCTGCAGACGCGGAAGCTTACAATTATGCGGATGCCCTGCAAAAATCCCTCTGGTTTTACGACGCGGAGAAATCCGGTCCCGGGATTACAGGCGGCCGTTTGGAATGGCGGGGGGACTCGGAACTGTCCGACATGTACGTACCGCTCGGCGTGAACGGCACCGCGAAGAACATGACGAATTTGCGGGAGGATTTTATCGCGCAGAACCTGCCGATCTTGGACCCCGACGGCAACGGGTCCGTCGATCTGAGCGGAGGGTTTCACGACGCCGGCGACCATGTCAAATTCGGCCTGCCGCAATCCTATGCCGCATCGACACTGGGATGGAGCTTTTACGAGTTTAGGGAAGCTTTCCGGCAGAGCGGCCAGGAAGCGCATATGCTGGAAGAGCTGAAATGGTTCAGCGACTATTTTCTGCGCTCTACTTTCCGTAACGACAAGGGTGAGGTTGTCGCCTTCAACTACATGGTTGGTCAAGGAACGGTCGATCACACCTATTGGGGCCCTCCCGAACTGCAGGATCCCGACAAATATCCGCGTCCGGCCACGTTCGCGACCGCGGATCAACCCGCCAGCGACCAGGCTGCCGGAGCTGCGGCCGCCCTTGCTCTGATGTATCTCAATACGAAGGATACCGATCCTGCCTATGCGGAGGAGTGCCTGGATACGGCCGCCGCGCTTTACCGCTTTGCCCAGCAGCACAGAGGACTCGGCAACAGCGACGGCTTTTATAATTCCAGTTATGACGAAGATGAATTGTCATGGGCGGCCGTCTGGTTGTATACCGCGACCGGCGACAACACGTATATACAGGATATCGTATCGGTTGACGCGTCGGGAAAATACACCGGATATCTCAAAAGAATCGTCCCTTCTCAAGCGGATAGCTGGCAAAATATCTGGACGCACAGCTGGGACACGGTATGGGGCGGCGTTTTTGTACGGCTTGCGGCCCTGTTCCCGGACAATGCCCAATATGATTATTACGCCCGCTGGAATCTTGAATATTGGTCGGGCGGCAAGGTTCCTCATCAGGAGGCGAACGACAATACGTATTTGACTACGTCGCCCGCCGGGTTCGGCGTTCTCACCACATGGGGTTCGGCGCGGTACAACGCGGCCGCCCAGCTTTGCGCGCTGGTGTATGACAAGTATAAAGACCGTCCCGATTTTGCGGCCTGGGCCAAGAGCCAAATGGATTATATCATGGGGGACAACCCCATGGGTTATTCGTACATCGTCGGCTTCCCGTCGCCGGACGAATCGGCCAAGCATCCTCACCATCGGGCCGCGCACGGCTCCATGACCAACAACATGGAAGTCCCGGCGGAACACCGCCATGTGCTCTGGGGAGCGCTTGTCGGCGGACCGGACGCGAAGGATTTCCACAATGATGTTACGACCGATTACGTCTATAACGAGGTGGCGATCGACTACAATGCCGGTTTGGTCGGCGCGCTTGCAGGCTTGTATCTGAAATACGGAAACGGCGAAACGGTTACGGCCGACAGTCCGCCCGCCGAACAAGGCGTAACGGAATACCGGGTGGAGGGAAAAATCGAGCAGGAAAACGACCAGCGGACCCAGGTTACGGTTACCATTCACAATGAATCCGTCCATCCGCCTCATACGGAGGGAACGATGAGCGCCCGTTATTATTTCAACATCAGCGAGCTGCTGGCGGCGGGCCAAAGCATTAACGACGTCACGCTGGAAACGTATTACGATGAGCAAAAAGCAAGCTACGGCGGGGCCGTCAAGGTCAACGGACCTTATGCGGTGGACGCGGCGGCGGGGATTTACTACTATGAGCTGGATTGGTCGGGCAACGAGGTTTACGGCAGCCGGGACTTCCAATTCGGCCTGATCGCGAAGCAGGATTCCCAATATAAGAGTCATTGGGACCCAACGAACGACTGGAGCCGTCAAGGGATTTCCGCCACAAAAGGGGAGACAACCCGAATCCCCCTTTATCTGAACGGAGTGAAGGTGGTCGGCGAGGAGCCTAGCGGCGGAACGCCGCAAGAGCCGCAACAGCCGCCGGGTGTACCGGCCGGTCTGGCCGCGAAGGCGGGGAATGCTCAAGTGGCGCTGAACTGGAACGCGGCCGCCGGAGCGATAAGCTATAACGTGAAAAGAGCGACCGTGGACGGCGGCCCTTACACGACGGTGAAGAGCGGGATCACGGCGACAAGCTTTACGGACGCGGGCCTGACGAACGGCACGGCCTACTATTATGTGGTCAGCGCCGTCAACGGCGCCGGGGAAAGCGCCGACTCCGCACAGATCAGCGCGGTTCCCCAAGCCGGGCAAGGAGGCCAGCCGGGAACTTTGGTGCTCCAGTACAAAGCCGGGGACACCAATGCGGACGACAATCAGATGAAGCCGTTATTCCGCATTGTAAACAACGGTACGGACGCTGTTCCGCTGTCGGAACTGACGATTCGCTATTGGTATACGGTGGATGGGGACAAGGAGCAAACGTTCCATTGCGATTGGGCGCAGATCGGGGGCGGCAATCTTAGCGGCAAAACGGTGAAGATGGCGGAAGCTAAGGAGAATGCCGATTCGTATGTGGAAATCTCCTTCAATGCCGGTGCGGGCAGCCTGGCTCCCGGCAGCGACAGCGGCGAAATTCAGACCCGCATCAACAAAAATGATTGGTCGGCTTATAACGAAGCGAACGACTATTCCTTTGACCCGGCCAAAACCGCCTACACCGATTGGGACCATGTTGCTTTGTATCAGAACGGTACGCTGGTTTGGGGAATTGAGCCTTGATGGATGAACGGATTGATTTTTTGTTTTCTTTAATATAAACCGCATTTTAGGAAAGAGGGTGAGCGTATGTTCAAAACGATCGTTAAAAGTATTCTGGCCGGTTCGCTCGTATTAGGCGCTATGGGAATCGGGATGGCCGGCTTGGCACCGGGCCATGCGGAAGCGGCTGCTAATTATTACCATACGTCAGGGAACCGGATCGTCGATTCGGCCGGAAATCCGGCGGTGTTCAACGGGATCAACTGGTTCGGATTCGAGACACCGAATTATTCGCCTCACGGCTTGTGGACACGGTCCATGGATGACGTCCTGGATCAGATCCAAGAGCGCGGCTACAATCTGATCCGTCTGCCGTACAGCAACCAGATGTTTGACCCCGGATCCGCCCCCAACAGCATCGACTACGACAAAAACCCGGATTTAAAAGGGCTGACTCCCATTCAGATCATGGATAAACTAATCGAAAAAGCAGGAGACCGCGGCATGAAGATTTTCCTCGACCGCCATCGTCCCGGGTCCGGCGGACAATCCGAGCTTTGGTATACCGCGGACTACTCCGAACAACGCTGGATCGACGACTGGAAGATGCTGGCGGAACGGTATAACGGCAACGACACGGTGATTGGCGCCGATTTGCACAACGAGCCCCACGGTCCGGCCAGTTGGGGAACGGGAGATCCGGCCACCGATTGGCAGCTGGCGGCGGAGCGGGCGGGCAACGCCATTTTGTCCGTAAACCCGCATTGGCTGATCATCGTCGAAGGAATCGAGAAAAATGTGCAAGGCTACAGCGACGGCTACTGGTGGGGCGGCAATCTTAAAGGAGTCGCCAATCACCCGGTTGAGTTGGACGTTCCGAACCAATTGGTTTATTCCGCCCATGATTACGGCCCTGGCGTCGCTTCCCAGCCCTGGTTCTCGGACCCTTCCTTCCCCGATAACATGCCGGCGATTTGGGACGCCTACTGGGGATATATCAGCAAGCAAAACATCGCCCCGGTCATCGTGGGCGAATTCGGCGGCCGGAGCGTGGACATGAGCAGCGTTGAAGGCATTTGGCAGAACCGCCTGGTCGATTATATCGGCGAGAACGAGCTTTATTGGACTTATTGGTGCGTAAACCCGAACTCCGGAGACACGGGCGGGCTGCTTTTGGACGATTGGGTCACCTGGAACGAGCCGAAGCAAGCCATGCTGGACCGGATTATGCAGCCGTTAGGCGAAACGTTGCCCGCCGCCCCGGGCAAATTGACGGCTACGGCGGGCAACGGACAGATCAGCTTGAACTGGTCGGCTTCCGCCGGGGCGGAAAGCTATAAGGTGAAGCGAGCGACGGTTAGCGGGGGACCGTACACGACCGTAGCCAGCGGGATCACGGGCACGGCCTTTACCGATCGCGGACTTGCCAACGGCACGGCCTACTATTATGTGGTCAGCGCGGTGAACAGCGCCGGAGAAAGCGGCAATTCCGCCGAGGCGGCCGCGACGCCGAAAGAAGGCTCAAACGCGCCTGATGTCAATCTGGTCGTGCAGTATAAGGCGGCCGACACCAATCCGACCGACAATCAGATCAAACCGCATTTTAATATTAAGAACAACGGTACAACCGCAGTTGACTTGAGCGGCCTGAAGCTCCGCTATTACTTCTCGAAAGACGGCACGCAAAGCATGAGCTCTTGGGTGGATTGGGCGCCGATCGGAGCCGAAAACATTCAAAGAGCCTTTACCGACGCTTATGTCGAACTCAGCTTTACCGCTGCGGCGGGCTCGATTTCGGCCGGCGGGGAAACCGGTGAAATTCAATTGCGGATGGCCAAATCCGATTGGTCCAATTTCAACGAAGCGGACGACTACTCCTTCGATCCGACCAAAACGGCTTATGCCGACTGGGATAAAGTAACGCTGTACCTGGATGATTCGCTGGTATGGGGAGTAGAGCCCTAATAAAGTGAAAATTCAATAACTATGCATGCAAAAGACGATTTCATTTCCGCTTGCGGGCGGATCTGGAATCGTCTTTGTCTTTGTATTTGGGCCTATCTCACTTACTCACTCACCGTTCCCGTTGGGGCGGACCGTCGGATTCACTTCGTTCCTTCGCCTAGCACCGGCTTGTAATTGTCCGGAATATACGTGACCGCTTTAACCTCGGTAATGACCTGTGGATACAATTTGCCTTTCTCCGGCCCAGTGATCCGGTAGTTGATCACGGCTTTGTCCCCGTCAAAAACGATGCTCGCGATTTCGATGCCGTATCCCGGATGGGGAGCCATGGCCGAAACCGTCACTTTGTAGATGCCTCCGTTCACTTTGTCTTTTGACAAGTTGAAGTCATACAAGTTTCCGGTCACCGTGCCGGTTGGCCTGCTGTCTTCGACGAACCCGAGCGCCCGCTCCAGCATGCCGGCGGCTTCACTGAACGTGATCGGTCCGGCGGGGTTGAACTTCTTGTTTTTGTCCAGCGTCACGATCCCTGCGTTCAGCAGCTTCTGGATGCTGCCCATCAAATCCGCATCGATCGATTTGCCGTCCTTGATTTCGGTATAAATCATCGGCCACGCGTATTCGCCTTGGGTGGCGATCGCCTGGAACAGCCAGTGGCTGAACTGCTCCTTCGTCACTTTCGCCGAAGGGTCGATGTCCTTCGGAATATCGAAGCCGCGGTAAAGCGCGATCACGAAAGCTCCGGCGTACCAGGCGTCGTTTTTTACTTTGCTGTAGTAGTCGCTGGCCTCGGGTTTTTTCACGAAACGCAGGTTATCGAGGTTTAGCTCGAACGCGCCGGCGATCAGCGAGATGGCCGAAGCGTTGTCTAGTTTTTGGTTCGGCTTGAAATATCCCGATTGGTCGCTTTTAAGGATGCCTCGTTTCTTCAAGGTTTCGATCGCTTTTTGCTCACGGCCTCCTTTGGCGTCTTGGAAGGCGGAGGCGGTGCCGCCAACCAGCAGGGTGAAGGCGATGACCATAAGCAGCGTCAGCTTCATCCATTTGAAAGTGAATTTGCTCGTGTTGTTCATAGGTTGCCTCCCGTAAAAGAGTAATTACTCAATCTTCGCAGCATGAAATCGGCGGATCATCAAGCACACTTTTTTCAGCCAGTCGAAACATATTGAAGGACGGCCTGGCGGGATCAAATGGATCAAATGCAAAAGTGCATTCCATTCTATATAAATTGCCGTCTTGGAGCAGTTGAAATGCAAAAGTTCATCTCATTTAGAACTATCCGATAAAAAAGTATCTTTTATTCAGAAATGAACTGCACTTTTGCATCTGAACCCCCTGTTTCGAGGAATTTCGATAAAAACCGCATGCACTTTTGCATTTCGTAGGATTCCCCGTTACTTATATCTGCGACAGTGGGGGAGTGGCATATGGTTCCTTCTACGCAAAGGCTTCGGCGAGTTCAAGTTTCCGAATAGCGGCTTCAAGCCCCGCATAAGCCCTGCATGCCATCGCGTTGAGTTATTCGTTATTCGACCCGGACGGAAAAAACATAGCTAGACGTGCCTGCGGAAATGCGTTTTTCCGGATCCTTGAGCCATATCGCAAACAGATCGTAAACGTACGTTCCCGGCTCATGCGGCACTTCGAAGGAACCGTCCGCCGCCGCAACCTGTTCGGAACGGCCGTCTTTAAATAAAGTTACCGTGGTTTCCGTCGGCGGCTTGACGTTGTCGAACCGGAACGTTATCTTCTCCCCGGGGCTTGCCGCCGCGGCCGGTTTGCCCTGGGCCATTTCGCTCGGGCTGGCGTAATCCACGCAGACTCCCTGGCCCGTCTTCCCGGACTTGCCGGTGCTGCTCCAACAGTACGACCCCTGAATTACCGTAATGGCGGTATCGGCTGCTGTACGGACCGCCGGCAGGGGCGGCTCGCTGCCCAGGCCGTTCCCGCTGCTTGCTTCGCTCCTCGCGCAGCCGGAAACCAGCAGCAGGGCCGCAGCCGGAATGGGGCCTCGAACCAGGCCGCAAATAAGGTCCCGGATATGATCCCGAACATAATCCCGAATATGGCCCCAGATATGGCCGCCAGACCATAACCGCCGTCCCCGTACACTGTGCATCAAGTCCCTCCTTATCGTTTTAATTTTAAGTATTTGCCTTCCTGACGTAACCAGGATGAGGTATGTTTCACTTGCGAGCGTTTTTTGCCGCATTTGGGCAAATTTTTTTGGCGTGCTTAAAGCTTCGGCGGAAACCAGATATTCCGCAGATCGACCCAGCCTTGGCTGTTGAAAGCGACGCCGCGCACCGATGGGAGGAAAGCGGTCTGGACCGGTTTTTCGTATAAAATATGCAGTTCGTCCGCGGCGATTAACCGCGTTTCGATTTTCTCGAACAGGGTGGCCCGCCGCCGTGGATGCTGCTCCAAGGCCACGGCCTGCAGCAGTCTGCCGATGTCGATCTGCATATGCGGCTCCACGTGTTCGGAGACGGTTTGATACAGATCGAACAGGCGGAGCTGCTCGTCCTGGTCCCGCAGCAGGGAAAAGACGATCAGGTCGGACTTCAGGCGGATATCGCCCTTGAATTCCTCCGCCGACGCGGAAAGTACGCGGCAAGGATAGCCCGCGGCCATCAAGCGTCCGGCGACGAAGTCGGCGTCCGGCTTGTACGGCGCAATGGTGGCGATAAGCAGCTCGGACCCGGCCGCATCCTGCGCCGGTGCGGCCGTATCCCGCCCAAGCGCACTGGCGTCCAGCCCGGGTGCAGCGGCGGCGCTTCGCCCAAGCGCACTGGCGTCCAGCCCGGGTGCAGCGGCGGCGCTCCGCCCAAGTGCGCTAGCGTCCAGCCCGGGTGCAGCGGCGGCGCTCCGCCCAAGTGCGCTGGCGTCCCGCCCAGGTGCAGCGGCGGCGCTCCACCCAAGTGCGCTGGCGTCCAGCCCGGGTGCAGCGGCGGCGCTCCACCCAAGTGCGCTGGCGTCCCGCCCAGGTGCAGCGGCGCCCTCTTCTGATGCGATAGCGTCCTGGCCAAATGAGCCGCCGCCTTGCGCCGAATCGGCAGTACCCCGTGCTGAATCGGCAGTATCCCGTGTTGAATCGGCGCTACCTCGCACAGAGTCGGCAACGTCTTGCCCAGGTCCGGTGCCAAGCCGCCCCGGCGCGTCGGCACGCCGAGCCGGCTCGGCGGCAGCGCCCCGCAGCGCGGAAAAAACCCGCGCCCGCACCGCAGGATCGCTGAGCGGGCCGCTTTTTCGCGTATTGCAGGTCACGAATTTGCGGACGGAGACCCGGGAATGCATTTGGCTCCAGCCTTCGCTTTCCGCCGCAGTCGGATTAGGGATAACGTGGAACGGGGAGAGAGAATCCCCGTCGCTTCCGGCGCCTGGTTCCCCGGCGATATTCCAGGGCACATACACGATTTCGATCCGGTCAAGATGCGCCTGCCCCTGAAAATAATGCGGGAAAGCCTCCAGCACGCACAGATCGCCGTTCATCTCGGCGACTTTGAACGGCCCGCTGCCGACGGGACTCACCCCGAATCTTGCTTCCCCGCGCCCGTCGAGGTTTCGCGGGACGATGGCGGCCCGGCTGGTGCAAAGCCACGGAAGAAATAGCTCGCTTTGCTCCTTCAGCTCGATGCGGACGGTGTTTTGATTAAGCGCGCGAACCGTCCGGATTTGCTTGAAAATCGAGCTGTACAAAGCGCGGCGCGTACTTCCGGCCAGCCGCTCGAAGGTAAACACGACGTCGTCCGCCGTAAGCAGATTGCCGTTGTGAAACAGCACTCCTTTGCGAAGGTAAAACGTCCACTCGGTGCGGCCTGCGTCAACGTCCCAGGCGTGGGCGATGCCTGGCAGCAATTCCCCGGCGGCGCTCTGCTGATGGACGAGACCGTCGAACACATGGCTCGACACAAAAGACTCCGCCAGCAGGTTCATGTACAGCGGGTCCACCGTATAAAGCCGCTGCCGGACCGGCAGGCGCAGCGTGTCGATCTGCCGGTCGCGGCGCGTTTCGGCGTGATGCCCGAAATAGGAAAGCAGCCAGCCCTGGAGCTGGTCCTGCAGCGAGGAGCTTCCAGCGTGCCGGCGGATGTCCTCGATCGCCTGCCGGACATCCTTGCGGCGGATGGCCTGCATGACCGACTGCGCGGCGATTTCTTCGGCTCTCGCCAGGAAGCGCAAGGAAGAACGCGCCCCCCGGCCCCGCCGCGGCGTCCACCCGATCCAGCCGCGCTCCTCCATGTTGCGGATGATCGTCAAGGCGTTCCGGTGGGTGCAGTCCAGGGCGGCCGCCAGCTCGTCCAGCGTAACTCCCGCAACGGCGGCTTCACCCTCCTTGGCGCCGTAACGCTCATGCAGCAGCAAATATTGATGGTGCAGTTTCATGAGAGCCGCCCCCTTTTTAGAAGTATTCTTCATAGAGGTAGTTCAAAAAGTCCGCTTTGGATCATTCCGCTTCGATACCCCGCTCCGCGGCGTTCCCGTCTTCATCCTCCACGTACTCCAGCAAATCCCCGGGTTGGCATTCGAGCGCCCGGCAAAGCGCATCCAGCGTGGAGAAGCGGATCGCTTTGCCGTTTTCGTTTTTGAGGATGGACAGGTTGGCCTGGGTAATTCCAACCAGTTGGGAGAGACGGGTTAACGACATTTTCCGCTGGGCCATTACGACATCAAGCTTGATTCTGATCACGCCCGTCACCTGCTTTCTCGATCAGATCGTATTTTTGTTTTCTTCCACCGCGTTTACGGCGATTTTGAGGGCGGAGGCAATGATCATCATAACGAATCCGCTGATTAGGCTGTCTACGTACGAGATGTCGGTCAATTGAATGGAGGCGCCCACGATCTGCAGCTCGCCGATGGCCTGCGTCAGCATAACGGATTCCGTGTAGTTGAATAACGTACCCAGTACAATAATAACGATCCCCAGTTTGTAAAAGACGGAAACATTCTCATACATAAACAGGCTGTCCCGGTGAATGTTCCGCAGCAACTTATGCATATAAAACGCGGACAACGCGATTAAAAGAAGCGCGCTGATCGAGTTAACGAAGGATAAAGCGATAAACGCCCTGCTGTCGTAGAGCTCCGGATTGGCAAGAAAATGGATATCGATATAGCTGAATACCGGCTCAAAATCGCCCAAAACCCCGGTCCATCCGCTGCCTGCGAACCAGAGACGGGAAACATGCTCTATCGCCTCCAGCACACCGATCAGCAGAGCTACAAAAAATACGATCAAGCTAGCGACGGATCCCGCTTTGAAGAACATTTTGGATTTCATGATTTCATACTCCTCTTCTCGTAATCTCTTTGTGTCTGGAACTGAATTTAGCACAAGTCGCACTGCAAATCAATAATAATTTATCGAAAAACAATAAAATCATATTGAGTTTCATGTGTAACCTTTGCTAAACTTAGACTTGATAGAAAGGAGTGGTTCTTTTTTGTCTAACGAAGTCATCGAACCTCGGCAGCGATTATCCAAAAATGCGGTGAAAATTTGGAGGATTCATGAGGCGGTCGAAAGCGCCGTCACATTTCTGGTGATCGGGGTGCTGCTTTATCTGGGTCACCGTTTTTCATGGGTTTCCTGGGTGGGATGGATTCTGGCCGGACTCGCCGTCCTTGAGGTGCCGCTGATGATTTGGTCCGTGTTTATCCAGCCTTCCATGAAGTATGCCAGATGGCGTTACGCCATTTCGGAGCAGTTTTTGCAATTGAAATATGGAATCCTTACGGAAACCGGGGAGTTGATTCCGATGACCAAAATTCAGGCGGTGGCCACCCGGCAGGGTCCATTGCAAAAAAGGTACGGGGTCTGCTCGGTAACGGTCACGACGATGGGGGCTTCGCATACGATTCCCGTCCTGGACCAGGACGCGGCCAAGGCACTAAGAAATCAGATCGCCCGTTATGCCAAGCTGAAAGAGGCCGACGAATGAGCCGGGCCAAACGTTATCATCCGTTTGTTATGCTGCTGGGCATCTGGAACTTGGGGAAAAATGCGATTTATTTCTTTTTCTTTTTATTTGTTCTTAAAGCGGGCTCGGACGCGGCATGGGTGAAATACGGCAGGCTGGCCTTGCTGGTCCTGGCCGGAATCAGCCTCTTGTCCATCCTGTGGAGTTGGCTCACGCGCCGGTATCAGCTTGATGACACTTCGTTCCGTTTATACCAAGGCGTTTTCGTCAAGTCGAAAAGAGTGATCCCCTTCTCCAAAATTCAAAATATAAACCGTCATACGACGCTGTTTCACCGGATTTTCAAGGTGACCGCCATCCGTTTTGAAACCGGGATGGAGGGCGAAGATGCGGCCGTCGAGTTTCGCGTCATCTCCTATGCGGAAGCGGACCGGCTGGAGGAGCGGGTGGCGGGACCGGCAAAAAGGGAGGATGCTTTGACTGCGGCGGACGGCGATAGGGCAACCTCGGAAGTAAAGCCCAAAGAAGCCGGTGATTCCAAGCGGACCCTGCATTTCAGTCCGGCCCGGAAAGACCTGATCAAAGCTTCGTTTACCTCCTTGAGTTTCCTTATTCTGATTCCGGTTCTTTTTTCGCTGTATTCCAAAGCCGATGACTTTTTCGATCTTGAGCAACAAGCCCAAGGCGTTCTGGCCGAGCTGATGAGTACCTGGTGGTCGGCGGCGGCGACACTTTCGCTGCTGGCGGCGGTATCCGTCGTCCTGGGGATCGCCGTAACTTTTGTGAGATATGGGGGCTTTGAGCTTTCTTCGGATGCGGAGCGCATCTATATCGTCAAGGGGATGATCGAACGTACGGCGTTCTCCATTGCAAAAGAAAGAGTGCAGGGGGTGGAGGTTGTCCAATCCCTGATGAAGCGGCTGCTTGGTTTGGCGGAGGTACGGTTGATCACCGCGGGCGGCGAGGGGAAAGACGAACGGGAGGTCAACTCGCTTTATCCTTTTTTGCCGGTCCTGGATGCCTTCCGCCTTGTGTCGGAAATGCTGCCTTCCTATGAGATTTCCGCCGAAATGAGCCCGCTCCCCCGGGCATCCCTGGGAATCAGTTTGGCTAAGTCAGGGTGGACTTGGGTTTCTCTTATTGCTTTATCCCTTCCTTGGCTTCCTTTCATACCGGACGTACCGGTTTTCGGGGCGGCTTGGTGGTGGATGGCCGCGGCGGGGCTGTTGATTTGGACCGTGGCGCGGAATATCCTGAATCATTTCAATACGGCTTATGCCATCCATGGCCGTTTCCTGCAGTTTCGGACCGGAGGGCTGACTTCCCGGCTGTTTATCAGCAAGCGGGAGAAAATCATTGAAGTGAAAGTGACCCGCGGCCCGCTGCAGCGCCGGTGGGGGCTGGCGTCCGTCCATATCGCGAACCGGGCCCGCCCCGTTCTGCAGCACAAGCTTCCCGGCGTTCCGGCCGCTTGGGCAAGGTCGTTTTACGCATGGTACGCGGGAAGAACGAAGGAAATAAGGATTGAATGATGACGCCGTCCGGCAGGCCTTTTTTAAAAATACGAAATTTCTTGTGAAAAACCTTCTCTTTATCTTCTTGTTTTATCCATTAAAATGGGCGGTAGAAAGCAAAGGTTCGACGAACCTTGAAGTTACGGAGGGATCCAAGGGATGAACGAAAACAGGCCCATGCCGCACGACAAAGTGCTGGCGGCGCTGCTCGGCGGCTTTGCGCTGGCCGCGGCGCATCAATATTTGTTTTACGGGGGCGGCTACGGCGTATCCGTTCCGATTTTTGCCGGCTTGTTTTACCTGTATTTGTTCTTATGCGCCAGGGACCGGTTTCAGCGCCCGATGACCTGGTTCGGCTGGCTGTCCTTGGCGGCGGTCGTGCTGCTGTCGCTGACGTATGCGCTGTTTGCCAATTCGGTGTTTTTTGCCTTGAATTTGCTTGCCTTGCCCGGCCTCATTTTTGCCCAGACGACTTATATGTTTAATCTGAAAAAACGGTCGTGGGGCGATTTAAGGATTATTTTTGATGTGCTCGACCATCTGCTTCCGCAAAACTTCCGGCACTGGGCTACAGCATTCCGTGCCGTGCAATCGGCAGCGACGAAAAAAATGGGCGACAGCCGCAAACAAGCGGCCGGCAAGGTGCTGCTCGGGCTGCTGATCGCGCTGCCGCTTCTGATCGTCGTGATCGGGCTGTTGACCTCGGCGGACAGCAGCTTTGACCGCCTGCTCTCGGCGATCCCGGACTGGCTGAACGACAGCCTTTCGTTCGGGGATGTGATGTTCCGGCTGATCTGGATCTTGCTGCTCGGCCTGCTGCTGTTCGGCTATCTGTGGGGATTCGTCGACCCGATGCGGGAAAACCCCGTAGACTGGTTTGGAGGAATCCCGATGGCGGACAGTATAGGGCAGACCGGTGGGTTCCGGAGCGATACGGTCCAGAGCGATATGGTCCAGAGCGGAGCGGGTGAGGGCGGTGCGAGCGTGAGCGGTGCGGGCGTGAGCAGAACGATTCAGAATGATGCGGGCCGCAACGGTACGAGCGGTGCAGGCAGAAGCGAAACGCTGCCTGGCGCAACCGCTGCCGCTTCCCCGTACCCGGGCAGTACGTACCCGGGCAGTACGCCCGTCAGAATCGATCCGCTGATTGCCGCTACCGTGCTGGTCTCGATCAACATCGTTTATCTGCTGTTCGTTTCGCTCCAGTTTACATATTTGTTCGGGGCGTGGCGGGGCGTTTTGCCGGACGGCAGCACTTACGCCGATTACGCGAGAAGCGGATTTGTTGAGCTCGTTCTGGTTACGTCGATCAATTTTGCGATACTGATCGGCGCCTTGACGTTGGGCGGCGAGGCGAGGAAGGCGCTGCGGACGCTGAATCAGGCTTTGCTGTATATCCTTGTCGGATGCTCCGGCATCATGCTGCTGTCGGCGTTTACGCGGCTGGCCCTGTACCAGGAAGCCTACGGCTATACCTATATCCGCTTTCTGGTCTTCGCCTTTATGATCTTTTTGGCGCTGCTGCTCGTTTGCGCCGGGCTGCGCATCCGCTTCGCGCGGGTTCCGCTGGCCAAATGCTTTATCGTGCTCGGCCTGGCCGCTTACGTTGCGGTAAACTATGCCAATATGGACCTCTTTATCGCCAAAAAGAACGTTGAACGCTACGAAGCGACCGGCAAAATCGATGCCCATTACCTGACGACTCTGTCCGCCGACGCGCTGCCATGGCTTGTAAGCTACAGCCGCAAGGCCGATCCGGAACTGAACCGCCAGCTGCATGAACGCTGGGACGTCATGACAACGATACCCGAAGGCCAGGGCTGGCCGGGGTTCAATTGGGCCAAATTCCGGGCGGTCCGTGCGCTGGAGGAGGATAGAAACCGCTAGGCAGCGGGAACCTTGGTGAATCGGGCAAACCAAAGAGGGATGAAACCCCGAATAACCGGGCTTCATCCCTCTTTTTCCGCCGTTGCTTCAGGAAAAAATACGGTCGATGCCGGCGATTTCCTCGGGCGTTAGGGTCACGTCCAGCGTTTTCAAATTGCGAATGACCTGATCCGGTCTCTTGGCTCCGGGAATCAAGGCGTCGATCGTATCCCGGGTTAAGTACCAGGCCAGCACGACATGGGCCACCTCGGCGTTTTTGGCTGCGGCGATCTTGCGGACCTGGTCCACTTTTTCCAGCGTGCGGGCAAACGCTTCGCCCTGGAACATCGGGTGATTGGCCCGGTAATCGGCGAACTTGGTATCCTTGTCGTATTTCCCGCCGAGCAGGCCGGCCGCTAGCGGAAAATACGGGACAAAGGAGATGCCCTGCTCCCGGCAGTACGGCAGCAGTTCCTTCTCTACATCGCGCTTGAGCAGATTGTATTCCGATTGCAGCACATCGATGTATCCGTCCTTATTGCCTTCCTTGAGCTGTTCAATCGAGAAATTGGATACGCCGATCGCCCGGATTTTACCTTCATCCTTCAGCTTCTTCAGCTCCCCGACCGCCTCGTCCTTGGGAGTCGCTTCATCGGGGAAGTGGATGTAGTACAGGTCGATGTAGTCGGTCTGCAGCCGTTTCAAGCTGTTTTCGACCTCCTGGCGCAAGAAGGCCGGCGAATTGTCGAACACGATTTTGCCGCCCGCCATCCGGTGCGCGCCTTTGGTGGCGATGACGGCGCGGTCGCGGGCGCCAAGCTCTTTGACGACTTCGCCGATCAGGATTTCCGACCGCTCCGGCCCGTAGAAATACGCCGTGTCCAGGAAGTTGATCCCCTGCTCCAGAGCGGTCCGCACGACCTGCTTCCCGGTTTCCTCGTCCAGATTCGGATAAATGTTGTGCCCGCCTACCGCGTTGGTCCCCAGACCGATCGGGTTTACATATAAATCGGTTTTGCCTAATTTGACGCTTGCTGCCATTCGTTTTTCCTCCTTTTTCCACTAATAAGTTTATTATACCGCAATCCGGCGGGCATTTCTCCTGAGCTTCTTGGCCGATGGCCGCGGCTGCGTTTTAAAGTGATTGTCCCGCCAGGTATGTATTCGTATAATGGTAACATGCATTCTGAAAAAAGGGCCCGTGGGCCCGCCGACAACCAGGAGGAACACCGCTATGCCGTTGGAAATAGAACGTAAATTTCTGCTGCCGGAGTATCCGGAAGAGCTGATTCGGACAGGTGAACTGATTATTCGCTCGGAGCAGGAGATCGATCAGACGTATTTGGCTTTGCATGAGGATCAGGAGCTGCGGGTGCGGAAGATCCGCGATGCGGCCTCCGGGAACGTTACGTTTACGCATACGTTTAAAAAAGGCTTCGGTTTGTCCCGGGAGGAAGTGGAGGTTTCCATTTCGGAGGGGCTTTACGAGCAAATCACCGGAATCCACCGGGCGATACCGCTGACGAAACGGCGGGTGACCGCCGAGTGGAACGGGATCGTGCTGGAAATCGACCGCTACGATCAGATCGACCTGATGGTGTTGGAAGTGGAGTTCGCTTCGGAGACGGAGGCGCGGGAGTTTCAGCCGCCGCAGTGGTTTGGCCCGGACATCAGCACAGACAAGCGTTACAGCAACAAAAAGGTGTGGCGCGAGCTGCAGCAAAGCCGGCGCCCGCAATAAGCCGCCATGTATAAGGCTGCCGCCTATGCAATGAACAAAGAGACCTGGGGTCAGGTCTCTTTGTAAAACTTCAGAGTGCCGGGGAACCACGCGGTCTGCCTTTTTGTGGGGATCATGGGATGGGAATAGCGGCAAAAAAGGATCTTATTTTCGCGCAAATAGGTATTACAGTAGAAATAGAGGACTTTTTTGCCGCTATTTTAGAAAAATGGAGGCAAACAGTTGTTTTTTCCCAGCTTAGCCCTTCAATAACGGCAAAAATTGCCGCTATTTGGACAGGAGAGGGGGAACTCTCGAAATAAGGACAAAAATTGCCTCTAATTTCGATGCCTTTCCATTGGGCCCGCGAAGCTCCTCATGGGCAAATTCTATCTGCGCCATCTTCAGGTTCCGGCACCTGGCACCTCCATCCGCGCCATCCGGTTCAATCCAGCGCCAAGTTGCCGCCCTCCCGAAGCAAGAAACGATAGTTCGTGCGCATGAATTCAAGCACTTTGTCAAAGATGATCCGGTGTCCGTCCTGGTTGGGGTGAATGCCGTCGGAACAAAGGAACTTCGTAAAATCGGGGTGTTCCAAAAACGCCCCCCGGACATCGATATACTTTGTTTTGGTCAGTTCCGATACTTTGAGGATGGTCGAATTGTATCTTTCCTGCCACCAGTAAATTTTCGTGACGCTTCCGAGCCATTTCATGATGTTTTGCTCCGCTTCCGGATCGTTTCTGCTGACCCATTTGAAGTACTTGTCAGCATTAAGCGGGGGCAAGCTCATCAGGATCGGGGTAATTTGCTGGCTTCTGACGAATTGGATCGCTTCGGTCAGCATTTTCTCAAACATCGAAAAGTCGGTTTTCGGGCTGTGCTCTGCGTCGGGCTGTTCAGCAATCTCGTTCCAGTTGAAGTCACAGTCGTTGCCGCCATATTCGATCAGGACAAAATTCGGCCGATCCTTCAAAACGTCCTTTTTCAGGTTGGTTAACCCCTTAACCAGCGTGTTGCCGAACCTGGCCGTGTTATGGATCGCTCCTCTCAATTTTTTCTGCAGGAGAGATACATAATTGTCCTCCAAAACGACGTATTTGTTTTTCGTTTCATCATAAATGACGCCCTTGGAAATGGAATCGCCGCTCACCATGTACTTAAATTCGTTGTTGAAAATTCCGCTGCTGTCCTCGCTCACAGATTTCACCTCTTTCCAGCCTCGAAACCTTGGAAGGTCGCTCGGTCCGTAATATAAACGCCTGTTACCCCTATTGTAGATTAGTTTTCTTTCGGTGCGCAAGTAGACTTCACCGCGTTGAACCTCATGTAAACGCTTAAAGTTTCGGCTTTTGTCCGGCGGAACGGCCTGGCGCGGTTTGCAGGGTACTCGATGCACTTCGTGGAGGGAGTGGGGTGCCGTTTGCAGGACCGCCCCGGACCGCCCTTGCAGCTGTTCGCGATCGGTGATGGCGCTAACGGTATCCGTAAAGACACTGATTGCCGGCGAATTTCTTTTTCGCCTGGAAGTGGACAAGGTTGACAGGGAATGAGAGAATACGGTTAGACCATTCATTCAAAAAAGGGGATGACATAACGTTGATACGATTCGGCACCATTGGCACGAACTGGATCACGGAGCGCTTTATCCAGGCGGCTTTGGAAACGGAGCAGTTTGTTTTGACGGCGGTTTACTCCCGCACGGAGGAGAAAGGCAAGGAGTTTGCCGCCAAATTCGGCGACCCCAAGGTGTTTACCGAGGTCAAGGCGCTGGCTGAAAGCGCTGACGTAGACGCCGTTTACATCGCCAGTCCGAATTCTTTGCATGCCGAGCAGGCGATTTTGCTGATGGATCACGGAAAACATGTGCTGTGCGAAAAGCCGATGGCTTCCAACGCCGCTGAAGTCCGGCGGATGATCGAGGCGGCGCGCCGCAATGGCGTCCTGCTTATGGAGGCGCTGAAGTCGACGCTGATGCCGAACTTTCGGGCGGTTCAGGACAATCTGTACAAAATCGGCCGGGTGCGGAGATATTTTTCCAGCTACTGTCAGTATTCTTCGCGGTATGACGCCTTTAAGGAAGGAAAAGTGCTGAACGCTTTTAATCCCGCGTTCTCCAACGGCTCTTTAATGGACCTTGGCGTCTACTGCATTTATCCGATGGTGACGCTGTTCGGCAAGCCGGAATCCGTTCAGGCGTCCGCGGTGATGCTGCCGTCCGGGGTGGACGGCGAAGGCAGCCTTATTGCGCGGTACCCGGATATGGACGGCGTGATCATGTATTCCAAAATCACGGACTCGTATGTGCCGACGGAAATCCAGGGGGAAAACGGGACGATGGTGATCGACAAGATCAACCAGCCTTACGATGTAAAAATATTGTACCGCGACGGGACGACCGAAGAACTGTCGCGCTCCCAGCCCCAGGAATCGATGTACTACGAGGCGCTGGAGTTCATTGAGCTGCTCCAAAGCGGCCGGCGGGAAAGCGAGATCAATACGCACGCCCGCTCCCTGGCCGTCGCCGAATTGATGGAGGAAGCGCGGCGCCAGTTTGGGCTGCGGTACGCGGCCGATCAGGATTAGCCGGTCAACCTGAGATTTGTGGCTGTTTTGGTAGGCCCGGGCATACGCTCCGGGCCTTTTTGGCGCTCGCTGGAGACTAATTAAGAAGTGTGCTGTGTGGTGAGCGGTAAGTTTGGCGGGTGGTCAGTCAATAAGGCTGGTGGATGGCAAGTTGCAAGCTAATATTAGTTTGGCGGCAGGTTTGGGTGATGCGATGGATGGTTCTATTGGAAATATCCAATAGAATGGAAAATGAGTGGAATATGGTTTGGTTAGATTGGATTTTTCCAATAGATTGGGTTCGGCAGAGGGCAAAATGGGCTGTTTGCGAGAAATCTATTGGATATTTCCAATGAGAGCCCCCAGTTGCGGCCGACTTTCGTCAATCTATTGGATTTATCCAATTAGAGGCGAGGGAACCAGCCACAAGGGAGCCTATTTGCATACTTGCATGTTTACGTACTCGTACTCACTAACAAGACAAGTTCATTTTTTTGATTGCAACCGCTTTCAATCATGAGTTAGGATAATCGGTGAGGTGAACGCAGATGATCAAGGACAAAACATGGCTGGCGGGCATTACCGTGTGCATCGTCATTTTGGTTTATTTGTTTTTCGGCTTTGCCCGCTATTCCGGGAAAATCGGCAGCATCGTTCAGGAGCTGCGGGGCAATCCCGCAAGCGGCGAACGCCGTTACCATATCGTGCTGATCGAGCAGGAACGGTATCACCCATACTGGGAGATGGTCGAAAAAGGCGCGGCCCAGGCGGCGGAAAAATACGGCATCGACATCGAATTTACCGGCGCGGTGCGCAACAACATGGAGGAGCAGCTGAACCTGCTGGAAAAAGCGATCGCCGCCCGCGCCGACGCGATTATCGTGCAGGGGTTGAACGAGGAGAAGTTCACGCCGGTCATCGACAAGGCGGTGCAGCGCGGCATCCCGGTCGTGACGATCGACACCGACGCGCCGGACAGCCGGCGGCTGGCCTATGTCGGGACCGACAATCTGGCCGCGGGGGAGCGGCTGGGCCGCCTGGTGGTGCAAACGACCGGCGGCTCGGGCAAGCTCGGCGTGATCATCGGCAGCGATCAGGCCGCCAGCCAGCTGCAGCGGCTGGACGGGCTGAAGCGGGTTGTGGCCGAGCATCCCGGACTCGACATCGTTGCCGTGCGCAGCTCCAACATCTCGCATATGGAGGCGATCCAGCAGGCCGCGGAAATGCTGCGGCAGCATCCCGAGATCGGGGTCATGGTCGGCACCAGCGCGACCGATGCCCTCGGCGTGCTGCAGGCGGCAAAAAGCCTGCAGCGCGAGCGTCTGATGATTATCGGGTTCGATAATCAGAAGGAAACGCTGGCGGCGATTCGCAAGGGCGAGATCGCCGCGACGGTCGCGCAGCAGCCTTACCTGATGGGGGAGACGGCGGTCCGGCTGCTGTACGAGCATTTTCAGGGCAAACCGCTTCAGCCGGAATACTACACGGAGGTTAAAGTGCTGGACCAGCGCAACGTGCGGGAGGGGGAAAGCTTATGAGCATCCGCCGCAAGCTGTTTCTGTTTATTCCGCTGCTGGTGCTGCTGATGAGCTCGGTGTCTTTTTTTCTGTTCGAAAGCGGCAAAAACGTGCAGGAAAGCTATCACCTGATGATGAAGCGCATATTGCTGTACAAGGAAGTCTCCTACGAGGTCGGCGAGATCATGCGGGCGATGAACCGCTTTATCATGCAGGTGGATACGGAAAGTCTGCCCGAGGTCGAACGCCACCTGAACGCGGTCAGAACCTTAAGGGCCGACTTGGACGGGCTGGAAACGATCGGCGGGAGCGCTTTGCCGCTTGTCAACTACCGCAATATCGTCGATACGTTCCTGGAGCAAGCCGAGGACATGATCGACCAGATCGGCGGCGAAGATTCAGGCACAATGGCGGGAAAATACATTGAAGCGGAGCAAACGCAGCGCTTCATTCGCGAGGAAGCCCAGGAACTCGTCGATCTTGAGCTGGAGCAGTACAAGCCGATTTACCAAGACATGATGTACGCGACGGACAAGCTGAACAGGCTTGGCATTATGCTCGTGGTGACGGCGGCGGCGTTCAGCATTTTGCTGGCGCTTTGGCTGTCGAGCAGCATCACCGGGCCGATTCGCCGGCTCGTCGCCACGGCCAAGCAAATTTCCAAAGGGCGGATGGACACGAAAGCTCCCGAAAGCGACCGCAACGACGAGATCAGCATTTTGTGCCGGGCGTTTAACGGGATGATCGACAACATCCAGCGCCTGATGGCCGAAAACATCAACAATCTGGAAAAAGACCGGCTGGTCAAGGAGCTGGAGCTGAAGACGCTGCAGAGCCAAATCAATCCGCATTTTTTGTTCAACACGCTGAATTCCATCTCCAAGCTGGCTTATATCGAAGGGGCGCCGAAAACGAGCGACCTGGCCGTCTCCGTTTCCAGGCTGCTCCGGTACAATTTGCAGAAGCTGGACCAGGCGGTCCCGCTGCGCGAAGAGGTGCAGCATGTCAGCGAATATATGAACATTCAGAAGGCGCGGTTCCGCGACCGCATCAAATTCGAGCTGGACGTGGACGAACGGGCGCTGGACGGCATCGTTCCCTGCCTCACCCTGCAGCCGATTTTGGAGAACGCCTTCGTGCACGGCATCGAGCAGATGGAGGAGGGGGCGCTTTTGCAGCTGGCGATCCGCCTTAGCGAGGAGGGTAAGGTGGAGATCGAAATCCGCGACAACGGCGCCGGCATGAGCCGCGAAACGGTGGAGCGGCTGCTGCGGTCGGTGCGCGAGGAAGCGCCGCGTTTTGGCGGGAAAGGGCAGTCGACCGGGCTCGGCACGCATAACGTGTTCAAAAGACTGCATCTGTTTTTCGACGGCCGCCAGCAGATCGACATCGACAGCAAGGAAGGGGCCGGCACGACCGTCAAATTCACCCTGCCGTACCGTACGGCGGCCATGGCGTCGTAAAAGAACATTTTCACACGGCTGCACTTTAACTTTATATAAAAATAAGAATGGAGGATTTCCGATTCATGTATACCTTGCTGATTGCGGATGACGAAGCGCTGGAACGGGAAGGCCTGGAGCTGATGATCGGCCATATGCTGCCGGATACGTTCCGCTTTCTCCATGCGGAGAACGGGCGGCGGGCCATTCAGCTGGCGGAGGAGGAGCGGCCGGATTTTATTTTTATGGATATTAAAATGCCGGGGATTCCGGGACTGGAGGCCGTGCGCGAAATTTTGGCGCGGCAGCCGGGAACGCCGGTCGTGATCATCACAGCGCACGATTATTTCGCCTACGCCAAGGAGGGGCTGGCGCTCGGGGTGCGCGAGTATTTGCTGAAGCCGGCCCGGCGGGAGGAAGTGCTGGACCTGCTGAAACGCCTGATCGCCGAGGCCGAGGAAGCCAGGCGCGCCCGCGATGAGCGGCTGGCGATGCAGGAGAAGCTGGCGCAGCTAGTGCCGCTCGCCGAAAACGAGCTGTCCCTGATGCTGATGCTGGAATGCGCGCAGGAGCCGGAACTGGCGCAGCTGGCGGAGCTGCTTCATCTGGACTGGCATAAGGGGTACGCGATGGTGTTGTCTTTTTCGCGGCATTCCCCGAAGGAGCGGGCCAATTTCCAACTGGTCAAAAAAGAGCTCCACGAAGCCGTCAAGCAATGGACGAAACCCGGCTTGTCCTGTCTCGTCAGCCCGGTGGTCGGCCATCAGCTGGCGTTGTTTATCCCGTTTCCGCCCGGGCGGCCGGGATATTCGCAGCGCGTGGCCGCGCTGGAATGGGGCGAGCGGCTGCGCAGCCAGGTCGAGCAGCGGTTCGGGCTGCCGCTGGCGGTCGGGATCGGTCCGGTCCGCGAGGGCTGGGACGGGCTCGGCCGCTCCTACCGGGAGGCGGTCCGCGTCTGCGCGGACGATCAGGAGCAGGACGTCGCCAGCGTCCGCCATTACGACGACATCGCTGAAAGCTCGGGCCGGCCCACGCTCCCGCCGGATGAGGAGAAACGGCTGCTCGACGCGCTGCTAAGGCATGACCGCCAGGAGACGGCGCAGCGGTTCGACCGGCTGTTCGAGCGGCTTGCGCAAAGCGAGCCCCGGCATTTCCCGCGCCTGCGCGGGGACGTGATCGGCTTGCTACTGCATCTGGGCCGAAGCGCGCAGGCAGGGGACGGCGGCGAGTTGATTTCCTTCTTGAGCGGCTTTAACGATCCGGACTCGTTGCGCAACGGGGCCCAGCGGCGGCTGGCCGCCTGGATCGACGGGCTGCGGGAAGCGAAGGAGCGCGGCCGCTCCCATGTGCTGCAGCGCGCGCTTTTGTACATCGGCCAAAGGTACAAGGAGGAACTCTCCATGGAGCAGACGGCCGAGCACGTCAATCTTAGCCCTTATTATTTCAGCAAATTGTTCAAGCTGCAGACGGGCGAAAACTTCAGCGACTACGTCACCCGGCTGCGCATCGAGGAGGCCAAGCGGCTGATCGCGGAGGGGCGCCTGAGCCTCAAGGAAATCTGTTACGAGGTAGGCTACAAGGACCCGAACTATTTCAGCCGGGTATTCAAAAAGGCGGCCGGCATGACGCCGACGGAATACCGCCAGCACAGCGAATAAACGGGAGGACGGGGCATGGTCGCCACGGCGCGCCGCTTGTGGCGCATCGCTGGGGCGTAGCGCCGTGGAAGCATCGCCGTGGCCACCACTGTGGCGCACCGCCGAGGCGCACCGCTGGGACATAGCGCCGTGGCGTAATGCCGTGGAGCACGCCGTGGAGCATCGCTGAGGCGCACCGCAGGGGCGTAGCGCCGTGGCGTTACGCCGTGGCGTGACGCGGTGGAGCACGCCGTGGAGCACCGCTGGTGACCAACGCAGCGGCGCACCACTGTGGCGCGGGGCATGCCCGAAATGGAACGTGGCACTGCAATGGCCCAGGGTCCCCATCAGTTTGAGAAGATAATTGTAAAAAGTACACTTAAATAGGCGGAATATAAGCTGCTTACCAGAAATAGTTGCAAAAGCTGCAGTTATTGAGGCGAAAATCAGAGGTTGATGCGCGCAGCATTCGTTTTGTTGTAAGTTTTGCAATTAAAATGGAACCGGCGACCATTACCCAGCGGTTACGTGTATAAAATGCAACTATTTCCGAAACAGAAAGGACCATCCTCAAGTTCTTGTCCACAGGCAAGGACTTTTTTGCTGTCCGGCCGACAAAAATGTGCTGTGAAAGCTCAGGCGATGAATTTCATTTCATCCGGCAGCAACCAAATGCTGATCGCGGGCAAACCAGTGCTGGCATTAGCGGCCCCGCGGCGGATCAATCGGTGCTAAGATTTGTGTGTAAGCGCAATCATAATCCGAATAACGAGAAGGGGCGAAGCAATATGAAAAAATTCAGTCAACGTTTCCGGTTTGGTTTGGCGGCCGTTTTGCTGGCATCTTCCCTGGCGGGGTGCGGCATCGTTTCGGACGGCGGCGCAGGCGGAGGCGCGGGCGGCGGTTCCGGCAATGCGCCGAATAACTCGGGCGGGGCGGCGAATGGAGGCGCCGGAGACGACGGGAAAATCGTGATCGGCATGTCGATGGACACGCTGAAAGAAGAACGCTGGCAGAAGGACCGGGATATTTTTACGGAGAAGGTCCAGGAGCTTGGCGGGGAAGTGAAGGTACTGGCCGCCAACGGCGACGACGCCACGCAGCTCAGCCAGGCGGAGCAGCTCATTTCCCAAGGGGTCGACGTACTCGTCGTGATCGCCCACAACGCGGAAGCGACCGCGCCGATCGTGGATAAGGCCCATAAGGAAGGCATCAAGGTGATCGCTTACGACCGGATGATCAACAACGCCGAAGTAGACTACTACATCTCCTTCGACAACGTCCGCGTCGGCGAGCTGCAGGCCCAGGCCGTCACCGCCGCGGCGCAGAAAGGGAACATCGTGTATATCGGCGGGGCGGACACCGACAACAACGCCCACATGTTCAAGGAGGGCGCGATGAACGTGCTTAAGCCGTTGGAGGAAAAAGGCGACATCAAAATCGTCTACGACCAGTTCTCCAAGGACTGGAAGCCCGAAGAAGCGCTGAAAAACATGGAGAACGCGCTGACCGCAAACAAAAATGACGTTCAGGGCGTGGTCGCCGCCAACGACGCCACCGCCGGCGGGGCGATCCAGGCGTTGACCGCGCAGGGCATGGCCGGCAAAGTTCCGGTTTCCGGGCAGGACGCCGACTTGGCCGCCGTGCAGCGGATCGCCGAGGGCACACAGCTGATGACGGTCTACAAGCCGATCAAATCGATCGCCACCAAAGCCGCGGAAATGGCCGTATCGGCCGCCAAAGGCGAGAACATCGGCACGGACAAAACGGTGAACAACGGCAAAATCGACGTTCCGTCGGTGCTGCTGGACCCGATCCCGGTCGACAAAAGCAGCCTGAACACGGTCATTGAGGACGGGTTCCACAAGCTGGAGGACGTGTACAAAAACGTGCCGAAGGATCAATGGCCGCAGCAGTAAACGGAGTGAACCCGCCTTTGGTATTGGCTAAAAAAAGGAGTGCAAACGCCTATGCACGTGTTGGAAATGGTGAACATCAGCAAAGAGTTTCCGGGCGTCAAAGCCCTCGACCGCGTCAATTTGCAGGTGCGAAAGGGTGAAATCCACGCCTTGTGCGGCGAAAACGGGGCCGGCAAGTCGACGCTGATGAAGGTGCTTAGCGGCCTGTATCCCGCGGGCACCTACAGCGGCGACATCATCATCGACGGCGAAAAAAGACAGTTCCATAACATCACCGATGCGGAAAAGGCCGGCATCGCCATCATTCACCAAGAGCTGGCGCTCGTGAAGGAAATGACGGTGGGAGAAAATATTTTTTTGGGGACGGAACCGACTAAACGCGGCGTCATTCAGTGGGATGAGCTGTATCACAACGCGTCCGTCTGGCTGGACCGGGTCGGGTTGCGCATTTCCCCGGAAACGAAAATCGCCAGCCTCGGCATCGGTCAGCAGCAGCTGGTGGAAATCGCCAAAGCCCTGTCCAAGCATACGCGGATTTTGATTTTGGATGAGCCGACGGCGGCTTTAACCGAAAGCGAAGTGGCGATTTTGATGGGAATTTTGCATCAGCTGCGCCGGGAAGGCGTATCCTGCGTGTACATTTCGCACAAGATGCCGGAAGTGTTCGCTTTGGCCGACTCGATTACAGTGCTGCGCGACGGGCGTACGGTGGCGACGCTGGACCGCAAGGAGACGAACGACGACCAGGTCGTGTCGCTTATGGTGGGCCGGGAGCTGACCGAGCGGTATCCCCGGGTGGAGCATACCCCGCAGGAGACCGTGCTGGAGGTGCGGGACTACAACGTCTGGCATCCGGAAAAACGCAATCAAAGAGTCATCAAGGATGTTTCTTTTACGCTGCGAAAAGGTGAAATTCTCGGCATCGCCGGGCTGATGGGCGCCGGGCGCACCGAGCTTGTCAGCAGCTTGTTTGGCGCGTACGGGGGCCGCTCGTCCGGCGAGGTGCGGATCGAAGGGAAGCCGGTGCGAATCCGCTCGGTCGCGGATGCGATCAAAGCGGGCATCGGCCTGGTCAGCGAGGACCGCAAGCGGCAGGGCCTGGTGCTGGGGATGGATGTGAAAACGAACACGACGATGGCGACAATGCGCAAAGTGTCCAGGTTCGGCGTCATTAACGACAACGAGGAAATGAAATGGGGACAAAGGTACGTGCAGGATCTGAAGACCAAAACGGCTTCGCTGGAAACGCCCGTCGGCACGTTGTCCGGCGGCAACCAGCAGAAGGTCGTCATCGGCAAATGGCTGATGTCCGATCCGAAAATCCTCATCATGGACGAACCGACCCGGGGGATTGACGTCGGGGCCAAATACGAGATTTACCATTTGATGAATCGGCTGGTCAGCCAGGGCGTGGCGATCATTATGATTTCCTCGGAGCTGCCGGAGGTGCTTGGGATGAGCGACCGGATTCTGGTCATGAGCGAGGGCCGGTTTGTACGGGAGTTTCATTGGCGCGAGGCGACCCAGGAAAATATCATGCAAGCCGCAACAGGAGGGAAATAGCATGGAGCTGCAAAAAAATGTTCAGCCGCAAACGGAAAGCGCTGACGCCAAATCGGCGCTATGGAGCGGCCTGTTCGGAAAAATGGACGTGCGGGCCTATACGATGGTCGGCGCCCTAATCCTCATCTGGGTGCTGTTTGGCATACTGGACCCGACGTTTTTGACGGCGCGGAACTTGTCCAACCTGTTTACGCAAATGTCCGTCACGTCCATTCTCGCGATCGGCATGGTGCTCGTCATCGTGGCCGGACATATCGACCTTTCCGTCGGATCGATCGTCGGCCTGACCGGCGGGATCGCGGCGATTTTCAGCAATTGGCTGGGCCTGCCGGCGATCGTCGTTATCCTTGCCACGCTGGCGGCCGGGGCCGTGCTCGGACTAGTGCAGGGCTGGCTGGTCGCCTACAAGATGGTCCCCGCTTTTATCGTTACGCTGGGCGGCATGATGGTGTTCCGCGGCGCGCTGATGGGCATCACCGGCTCGATGACGATCCCGGTATCGGACCCGGTGCTGGCGCTGCTCGGCAACGCCTATTTCGCCCCGGGCTTCGGCATCGTACTTGGCGTGCTGGCGGTCGGCCTGCTCGTCTGGAGCATGTTCAATAAACGCCGCTCTCGGCAAAAATACGGCTTTGAAGTCGCATCGCTCGCCGCCGACGTCATCAAGGTGGCCGCGCTTTCGCTGCTGGTGGTTGTGTTCGTGCTGGTTATGAACGCCTACAAAGGCATCCCGTTCCCGATCATTTTCGTGATCGTGCTGGCCGCCGTTTTTTATTTCCTCTCGAAAAAAACGACCTTCGGCCGCCACATCTACGCCATCGGCGGCAACCTGGAAGCGGCCCGCCTCTCCGGGATCAACATCCGCCGCAAAACGATGCTGATCTTCCTGCTCAGCGGCCTGCTGTCCTCGATCGCCGCGATCGTGCTGACTTCCCGGCTCGCCTCGGCCACGATCACCGCCGGGAACATGGCGGAAATGGATGCGATCGCCGCCTGCGTCATCGGCGGCACCTCGCTCATGGGCGGCGCGGGCACGGTGCTGGGCGCGCTGATCGGCGCCCTGGTCATGACCTCGCTCGACAACGGCATGTCGCTGATGGGGCTGGAGTCGTTTTGGCAGTACGTCGTCAAAGGCTCGATCCTCGTTTTCGCCGTCTGGCTGGACATCTCAAACCGCCGCAAGGGCGCAAACTAAGCTACATTAAACCGTTGTATCAAATTATTGCACCAGATTATTGCATCAAGTAGTTTAAATCAAGTTACTGCACCAGATTATTGGACCAAGTAGTTTAAACCAAGTTACTGCACCAGATTATAGACGAAGTTGTTATTTCAAGTCAGTGTATCATGTTGTTTTATCAAGTTGTTACTTCAACGCTGGACTAAACAGTAAGCAAGCTCACTTGGACGTTGCACGACCGCTGCACCGATCAGCATCATATGAAAAATGGCACTTTCGGCCGCCGGGAATTCCGGAATTCCCCTGTGCGCGAAAGTGCCGTTTTTATTGGAGGCAGGTTTGCACGAAATGCAAAAGTGCATTTGATTTAGCGAAATTTCCGCCCATCGAGGCGGATCGCCTGCAAAAGTGCAGTTGCCGCAAGCTCATTGGGACGGATGTTGATTTTAAGACGGAAATGAAATGCACTTTTACATTTGAGCCGCCCTTTTCGGGCATTTTCGACGAAGTTCGCATGCACTTTTGCATTTGCCCACCGGAAAGGGCATCTACCCTTCTAGTAGGGTGTATCTACCCTTCTAGTAAGGGTGCATCTACCGTCTAGTAAGGAGGCATCTACCGTCTAATAAGGGAGGCATTTGCCTTCCAGTAAGGGATGCAGCCTGTCTGATGGTAAGTGAGATGCAATTATCCGCGGTAGAATGGATTTGCCCGCTAGAAAGGGATGCCTTTGGGGATGCCTCTACCTGCTGGTGAGCGAGATCCATCCGCCCATGGCGATGTGGAACAAAGTTTCCGCATTAGCTAGCGCGCCTGCGCCCCTAACGGTACGTCACGATCAGCGCGTTGCTGATTTTGCGGCCCGGCGCCGTCAAGTACTTGCCGTTATAATACAGCCCGCTGGAAGCGCCGCCGTCGAGGTTCATCGCCTGATAGGCGCCGGCCTGCTTCATGATTTCCGCGAGCTGCGGAATCGTCGCGCCGCCGGTTGTCAGCAGGATCAGCTTGTGGTCGCGGGTCAGGCCAAGGGCGCTGCGGGCGCCGCCGCCGGTCAGGATTTTCGGGTCCTTGAAGCCCTCCGCCTTGACGTCGAGCGCTACTTTGCCGTCTGCGACCAGGCGTGGTCCGGCCTGCAAGGCGCCTTCCATTCGGCCTTCGTCATACCGCTCGCTGAACTCATTGCCCGGAATGAGCTGCGCCAGCAGGTTTTGGTCATAGGTAAAAATCGTCCGCTTGTCCCCGGAAGCTGCCTTTTTAACTTCGCCGCCGCTGACGATATAGCCGTAAGGGGCTTTATAGGCGCCTGACGTGTAGGCGTCAAAAAAAGTGCCGTTCACGGCGACGGCAGCCTTATGGCGGTTGGCGATGCTGCTTAAGTCTTCGACCTTGCCGACTTTATCGCCCGCCAGCACGACGTCCAGTTGGACCTTCGGGTCCATCAGCGAAATCGTAACCATTTGCACGCTAAACGTTTTGCCGCCGACTTTAAACGACTTGCGTTCGCTGACGATCGGCTTGCCGCCGCTGTCCGTCGCCCCCCGGCTGGCCAGCGGCAGGGTCAGCCGTTCCTCGCCTTGCCCCAGGCTGATTGATGACAAGTTTTTGTCCCGGTCCATCGGCAAATTTAACAGCTCGCTTACAGGCTGCAGCGGGACGTAAGCGACCCCGGCTTCGGTAAAGGGCGCATCCGTTAACGAATGAGACTGTTGATTGACCGAAGCGTTCTTTTTCCCGACAAACATCGTAAGCTGTACATCGCCTTTGGCGATATCGATTTTTTGCTCGGCGGCGTTCCACTGGACGCTTGTCCCTTCAAACCCGCTTAAAATGCGGACCGGTACAAAAGCGCGGCCGCTTTTGGCGTCGGTCAGGACGACGTTTTTGGGAGCAGGCGCGGATGCAGCCGGGATCGTGGCGGGCACGAGGCAGATCATGGCGAGCAACAACAGCAGCAGTTTCTTTTTCATAAAATATGTACTCCTTCTTCCCTATGTCTGATAATGTCTCATTATGTAATATCGGCCGAAAGCCCCAAGAAAAAAAGACCGCCCGCTCCGGAAAGAGCGCGGTCCGTTCCATAGTGGAGGCCAATAGCGAGCGCCCGGTTCCGCCGAAGCCGCCCCAAGCGCGCATCTGGTTCCGCCAAAAGCCGCACCAATTTGCGCACCTGATTCCGCCAAGCCGCCCGATTTGCCCGTTCGGCCTGCTTATCTTTGCGGCGGCAAGACGGCGGTTGTTAATTGCGGATGTACATTTTACGATAATACTCCTCCAGCATCCGGGCGGTCGCAAAGGATTGCCGGATCGTTTCGATGCTGCGCCGCATCATCCGCACCCACTGGGTCCGGTCGCCGTAATACGCTGGCAGCACGCGGTTCAGCAGCGTATCGTACAGCGCTTCGCCGTCATGGCGGTCCGCTTCCGCAGGATCGTCCGCCTCGTAGCCGTCCCCGAACTGCCAGCCGTTTTCGCCGTCGAGGCAGCCTTCGGGCCACCAACCGTCGAGGATCGAGCAGTTCAGCACGCCGTTGGCCGCGGCCTTCATCCCCGACGTACCGCTCGCTTCCAGCGGCCGGCGCGGGTTGTTGAGCCAGACGTCACAGCCGCGGGTAAGCATGGCGCCGATTGTCATATCGTAATTTTCCAGGAACACGACGCTGCCCGGGTACTTCTGCGCCATGGCGACGAGACCCGCGACGATTTGCTTGCCGGCTTCGTCGTTCGGGTGGGCTTTGCCGGAAAAAACGATTTGGATTTCTCCGGATTCGAGATAGGGGGCGATCACTTCCGGTTTGGAAAAAATCAACTCGCTGCGTTTATAAAGGGCGGCGCGGCGGGAAAAACCGAACAGCAGCCGGTCCGGATTCAACGCGGCCCCGCAGCGCTCCCGGATGAACTCGAGCAATTCGCGCTTCAGCTCCATATGGACCGCCCATAAATCGCCGCCTTCCTCATAGGCCCGCACGATGCGCGGATCGGCCCAGGTCGGAAGGTGAACCGCGTTGGTGATGCCGATGATCTCGGAGCGCCCGGCGACATCCCGCCACATGCGGTTGGCCGTTTCCGCGTGCAGCGCGGCCACGCCATTGGAAACGCGGGACAGTCGCAAACCGGCGACGGTCATGTTAAACGGATTGCCGCCGATGCGCTCCATCTGCTCGCGGCTTAATTCGTTAAATGCGGACATCGCCTCAAGCAAGTCCAGCGGATGAGCTTCGTTGCCTTCCTTAACCGGCGTATGGGTGGTGAACACCACTTCCTCGCGGGCCTGCCGCCAGGCGGCTTCAAAAGTGAGCCCGGACTGCATCTTTTCGCGGATTAATTCGGTGGCCGCCAGCACGGCGTGACCTTCGTTAAAATGATAGACATCCACCGGGATTTGCAGCGCGCGCAGCGCTTTGACGCCGCCGATGCCCAGCACGATCTCCTGGGCGATCCGCTCCTCGCCGAAGCCTCCCCCGTATAACCGCTCCGTAATCCACGCACTGCCGCTCCCCGGCAGGTCCGTGTCCAGCAAATAAAGCGGCGCGTTGCCGAACTTTTCCGTTTTCCATACCTTGCAGCGAACGTCCGCCGAGCGGACTTTGACGGTGACCGTCACCTCGGTATCTTCGAGAAAATCATAGTCTCTGTTTTCAAACGTATCGTAAGGCTTGCCGTCAGGGCCGATCCGCTGATCGGTGTAGCCCTGTTTCCACTTGATGCCGACCGCGACGATCGGCGCGCCGTAATCTTTGGCGCCTTTGATATAGTCACCGGCCAAAATGCCCAGGCCGCCGGCGTACATTTTAAAATCGGAATGAAGCCCGTACTCCATGCAAAAATAAGCGACCGCAGGCAATTTCTGTTCGTTCATGGGAATACCTCCTTTGATGGGGAAACCGACTCCGGAGATTCTTGATATCGTATGCAAAATGTGGCGAAAAATTGAGGGAATCGGAATTTACTCCATTTTGGCCTTGACGCGATTTATGAAAGCGGTTATATTGGATTTGTAGACAATACGTTATATAACGTTATATAAAAAGGAGAGAACAATATGAACGTATCGAAAGTCATCAGCACGATCAGCGAAAAGACGGAAAACGGGATTACGGAAGTTTACCTGGTCGCTTGCGGCGGTTCCCTCGTCGATATGTATCCGGCGAAATATTTTTTGGAAAGCGAAGCCCAAAAAGTCGTAACCGGCCTGTACACGGCCAATGAGTTCGTCCACGCGCTGCCGAAGCGCCTGAACAAAGACTCCGTCGTCATCGTCTGCTCGCACGGTGGCAACACGCCGGAATCGGTGGCGGCGGCCAAGACGGCCAAGGAACACGGCGCTCATACGATCGGCCTGACGCATAACAAGGAAGCCGCGCTGCTGAAGCATTCCGACCACACCTTCCTGTATGAGTGGGGGGAAGACAGCGACGTCAAAAACAACCCGATGGCGATTATTCTCGAACTCGTGGTGGAGATTTTGAACACAGTGGAAGGGTACGCGCATTACGATGCTTTCCAAAGCGGGATGCAGAAGATCAACGGCATCATTGTCGCCGGGAAAAAGCTGGTGGCTCCCCGGGCCAAAACGTTTGCGGACAAATACCGCGCGGAGGATCTGTTCTACATTTTGTCCAGCGGCGCTTCCTACGGCCACGCTTACGGTTTCGCCATCTGCTCCCTGATGGAAATGCAATGGCTGAACGCGGCGCCGATCCATTCGGGCGAATATTTCCACGGCCCGTTTGAAGTGACGGATAAAGAAACGCCGTTTATCCTGATGATGAATGAAGGACGCACCCGCGCCCTGGATGAACGCGCCTTGATTTTCCTTAAGCAGTACGCGGAAAAAGTGGAGGTCGTGGACGCCAAGGAGCTCGGGATCGGTACGATCGCCGATGAAGTGGTGGAGTTTTTTAACCCGATTCTGTTCTACAGCATCCTCTGCGTATACCGCGAGGCGTTGGCGGACGTACGCAATCATCCGTTGGAAACCCGCCGTTACATGGGGAAAGTGGCCTACTGATTTAATAATGATTTAACAGCTTTCAAGGGGAACAGGCAAACGGATTTTTGGGAGAAACCGATCGAAAGCAGGTGACAACATGAAAGTTTTAGGAATAGGCGATAATGTGGTGGACAAATACGTCCATCTAAAAACGATGTACCCGGGCGGCAATGCGCTGAACTTTAGCGTATTCGCCAAGAAGCTCGGCGTGGAAGCCGCTTTTGTGGGCGTGTTCGGAGACGACCGCGAGGCGCGGCATGTCGAGAACACGGTGCGGGAGCTTGGCATCGATATTTCGCGGTGCCGCCACTGCAGCGGGGAAAACGGCTGCGCCCGGGTGACGCTGGAAAACGGCGACAGGGTGTTCCTGGGGAGTAACGAAGGCGGGGTAACGCGGCTGAATCCGCTTAAGCTCGACGAGGAGGACAAGGAGTATATCCGCTCCTTCGCGGTCATGCATACCGGACTCTACAGCCATACCGGGCATTTGCTGCCCGAGCTTAAACAGCTTGGCGTTCCGCTCTCGTTCGACTTCTCCGACGATTTTGAGGACGAGCAGGTGGAGCGGTTCATTCCGTACGCGGATTTTGCTTTCTTTTCCTGCAGCCATATGCCGGAGGATGAGGCGATGGAATATATCCGCTCCAAATGGAAGGCCGGAAACCGGCTGATCGCCGCCACCCGCGGCAGCGACAGATCGATGGTCTATGACGGAAGCAACTTCCACTTCCATGCGCCGGACATCGTCGAGGCGGTGGACACGATGGGAGCGGGGGATTCCTATATTGCCGCGTTTCTGCTGAGCTATCTTCAGGACCGGAATATCCCGAAAGCCATGGAGGAAGGGTCGCGGTTTGCGGCGGCCAGCTGCCTGGTGGAAGGATCGTTTGGCTTCGGCGTTCCGTACGAATGAATTTAGCGCAGAAAATTAACGGTGCTCGCTTGTGCAAATTGAAAACGTTTGATACGCTTTGAGAGAGAATATAACGTTATATAACAAGCGAGGTAACCATGTTAAACGCAGATCATCCTGAACCATTATATATCCAATTGAAAAAAGCGATCCAATCGAATTTTTTCAACGGTACGTTTCAGCAGGGAGAGAAAATTCCCACGGAGACGGAACTCAGCGAGCGCTATAACGTCAGCCGCATCACCGTCCGCAAAGCGGTCGAGGAGCTGGTCCAGGAGGGTTATCTGACCAAACGGCAGGGCAAAGGGACCTTTGTCAGCCACGCCAAAATCGGCCGGAAAATCGAGCATCTGATCGGCTTCACGGCGGCCTGCCAGGCGAACGGATATACTTCGCGCAGCGAGGTGACCCAAAGGGAAATCGTGGCTCCCGATCCCGAGCTCCAGCACGCGCTTAAACTGGCGAAAGGGGAAAAGGCGATCTATATTCAGCGGAAAAGATTCGCCGGAGACCACCCGCTGATGCTGGAGAACAATTATTACCCGGAGCGCCGGTATTCCTTTTTGCTGGATGAACCGCTGGAAGGCTCGCTGTATGACCTGCTGCGCGACAAATACGGGATCGATCCGAACCAGCCGGGGGAGACGACGCTGGAAATCGTGCTGGCGGACGAGGAGCAGGCCCGGTTGCTCGAAACCGAGATCGGCAAACCCCTGTTTTATATGAAGACGGTGATTTGCGATGATCAGGGGTTGCCCGTTCATGTCGGCAAGCAATATATCATTGGAGACCGCTACCGGTTTACGCTTTAACCGCTTCCGCCCTTTTGCCGCAAGTTCCGCTTGGAACGTAGCTTATAGCTTCTATCTTTATAGCCTCTAACTTTATAGCTTCGGCATAATGCGGGGCTGTATATTTTTGGATATAACGTTATAATACGTATTGGCGAAAGGGCGGATTTCTTAAACCGGATGATTCAAAGTCTCTTATAAGGAGTTGTTATTATGCCCAGCATACAACGCCGGCAAGTTGCGGGAATGAATATTCACTATTTGTTTTACTCCTTGGATTATTTTTTGGACTCGGTGGAAAAGGCCGGCATGCGTACGGTTGAATTGTGGGGAGGGGCGCCGCATTTTTATATGGATGCGCTAAGCTACGCCGACTGCACAAGCGTCCGGCGCAAGGCGTCGGCCCGCGGCTTGACGATCGGCGCGTTTACGCCGGAATCGATTATTTATCCGTATAATATCGCGGCCCCCGACCCCGAACAATTCGCCAAAAGCAAAAGCTATTTCACCAATGCGATTAAGGCGACAGCCGAGCTCGGCTGCAAGTTGATGACGGTCAATTCAGGTTACGGTTACTTGAACGAAACGAAGGAGGAGGCCTGGTCGAGATCCGCGGACATGCTGTCCCATCTGGCCCGTATAGCGGAACAGGAAGGCGTGGTGATCGCCATGGAGGCGCTGCGCCCGGAAGAGTCGCAGATTGTGACCACGCTCGCGGGCGCCAAAAGAATGCTGGATGAGATCGCTTCTCCGGCCTTCCGGTTGATGGTGGACACCACGGCGATGGGCATTGCCGGAGAGACGCTGGAGCAGTGGTTTGATGCGCTAGGCGAGTCGATCGTGCACCTCCATTTCATCGATGGGACGCCTTACGGCCACCTGGCTTGGGGCGATGGTACTTTTCCGCTGGAGTCGATGATCCAAACGCTGAACGATTATGGGTATCAGGGGTTATTGGGACAGGAAATTACCGATTTCCGCTATTATGAGCGCCCTGACGAAACCGATCTACGGATTATGGAAGCGCTTGAGAAATATATCGGGAAAGACTAGAGGAGGGTGAAGATGAAAGCGACAAATGGTGCCTATGCGGATATCGTGCTGCTGTCAAACGCCGTGTTTACCGGTGCGGAAGACGAGGCCGCTCCCGGGTATGTGGCCGTATGCGGCGAGAGCATCAGCGCGGTTGGGCCAAAGTCCGGGGCTTTGCAGTGGATTGGGCCGGAGACGAAGGTTTACGAGCTTGGAGACGGACTGGTCATGCCCGGGATTCACGATAATCATGTGTTTTTTACCGGATATATGTCGATGCACCGAGGTTTGGATTTATCGGCCGCGGCGTCGAGCCGGGAGGCGCTCGATATGCTGAGCCGGTATGCCGAAACCTTGCCTGCTCACGGAAATGTATACGCTTTCGGGTGGGATGCCGCCGACTGGGGCGGCCTGCCGGAGCAGGGGCCGTTGGACAAGGCGTTTCCGGACCGGGCGGTGATTGCGATCAATCGTAACAAAAGCTATTGCTGGATGAACGCGGTTGCGATCGGAAAATACGGATTTACGCCGGACCGGTGCAGCGCGGAGGACCGGGCGCTGCTCCTGCGGGATATGCTGCGGGACCGGGAATTGGTGGAGGCCGAGTTTCTGGATTTTTGCCGCATGCTGGCGGGGCGTGGAGTCACTTCGGTCAAAGACATCGGCTTTGACGATTACGCCGGGTTGCTGCCCGTATTGGCGGAGCTTGAGGAGAACGGCCGGCTGCCGCTGCGCGTTCACTTCGCGCTGGAGCCTGTGCTGGAGCCGCTTAACGTTACGGCCGGGCTGGATTACAAAGCGCGCTATCGCGGCGACAAGCTCCGATTCCAAGGCTTTAAGATCATGGTGGACGGCGTGGTGGCCGATCATACCGGGGATATGCTGGAGCCATATGCCGATCTGCCGGGAGTGACGAACCTGCGGCCTGTCGATTACGAGGCGATTGAAGCTGCCGTCATGGAGGCGGACCGCCACGGGCTGAAATGCATTTTGACCGCCGAAGGCGACGCGGCGATCCGCAGGGCGGTGTCAATGCTGGAGAAGTGCCGCAAGCTGAACGGAGACCGGGACATCCGGCACTCTATCAGCGATCTGGAATATCCGCATCCGGGCGATTTGACGAGGATGGCCGATTTGGGGATTTTTGCGGAAGTGTACGCTCAGATTTTACTTTTGAACCCCTCCCGCGAACAAGCTTATATGGCTGAAGTAGCGGGGAAAGATAAAGAGTGCCGTTTCTACGATTATAAAGCGATGCTCGATGCCGGCGTAACGGTGACGATCGGTACGGATTTACCGTTGTTTATCACGAGCGTACCGGATTCGCTGTACGCCGCCACCGCCCGGTTATTCCCGGACGGGTCGCCGGAAGGCGGATGGTATCCCGAGCGGGGCATGCCGGCGGCGGAGGTGCTGAGGGCATGGACCGTAAACGGCGCGAAGCATTGTTACATGGAAGAGCAGACGGGCACGCTCGCCCCGGGCAAATATGCGGACATCGCCGTTTTCGACCGCAATCTGCTGCGAACTCCAGCGGCGGACTTAAGGAGCGCCAAGGCGCTGCTGACGATTTCCGGCGGTTTGATTACGCATGACGAGGTTGGCCAAACTAGGGAATTTAGGGAATAATGTCATTTTGAAGAAGACGTCTTATAACGATATGAAAACTGCTTAGTTTATACAAATCCGGGAATAGAGGGGATTTCAATGGAAGCGGAAAGTAAAAAACGGAAATGGTCCCTGCCTCATAGTTATGTGTTGATTTTTGCCATTATCGTTCTGATGGCCGCGCTAACCTGGATTGTGCCGAGCGGACAGTTCGACCGCCAGGAGGTTACCGTCGACGGCATGACCAAATCGGCGATCGTGCCGGGAACGTACCATACCGTGCCGAAAAACGGCGAAGACGGGAATTTGCGCCAGGGGATCCCGCAGATTTTGAGCGCGCCGATGGAAGGTCTGATCAATGCCGCGGATGTCGTGGCGTTTGTGCTGATCGTCGGCGGGGCTTTCGGCATCATTTTGCAGAGCGGCGCGGTGGACCGGGCGCTGCTGGCGCTGGCCCGGCGGCTTAAAAACAAAGGGATACTTGTCATTCCAATCGCCATGGTGATCTTTAGCCTCGGCGGCTCCACGTTCGGGATGAGCGAGGAAACGATTCCTTTGTACGCGATCTTCATTTCGCTGATGTTTGCGCTCGGGTTCGATTCGATGACCGCGATTTTGATCCTGTTTTTGGGCACGCAAATCGGTTACGTCGGCTCTACGACCAATCCGTTTTCGGTCCTGATCGCGCAAGGGGTGGCCGGAATCCACGGAAATCCGCAGCTGTGGTTGCGGTTTATCGAATGGATCGTGTTTACGGGCGTCTCAATCGCGTTTACGATGTGGTATGCCCACCGGGTCAAAAAGCACCCCGAGAAATCGGTCGTCTTCAAAAGCGATTTGCTGACCCGTCCGCTTTTTCTTAAGGAGGATAGCGGCGAAGAGGTGGTTTTCTCCGTGCGGGACAAGCTGATTGTCGGCGGATTTGTCGCCACTTTGGGGTTGATCGTGTGGGGGATTTTGGCCAAAGGCTGGTATATGATCGAAATCGGGGCGGTGTTTTTTGCGCTCGGCTTGTTTGCCGGGATCGTGTCGAAGATGAATCAGCGCGAAATGGCGGAAAATTTCGTCAAAGGCTGCGCCGAATTCATCTATGCCGCCGTCATCATCGGCTTGGCCCGCGGAATTCTCGTCATTGCCGAAAACGGCATGATCATCGACACGATTCTGAACTCTCTGGCCAATCTGCTGAAAGGGTTGCCGAGTTACGCATTTACGACAATCATGCTGCTGGTGCATAACGTCATCACGTTCCTGGTGCCTTCTTCCTCCGGCGAAGCGGCGTTGACGATGCCGGTGCTGGCGCCGCTGGGCGACTTGGTCGGCATCAACCGCGAAGCGATCGTCACGGCCTACCAGTTCGGGAACGGCCTAACCAATCTGATCTCCCCGACGGGCGGAGTACTGCTGGCCGGCCTGGCGATCGCCCGCATCAACTTCGGCCAATGGATCAAAGTGATCATCAAGCTGTTCGCCGTTCTGTGGATCATCGCGGCCGTATTTGCGGCCATCTCCGCTTCGGTTGGGATGTGAACGGAAATTGCGGCTTGGGCGCAAGAGAGCGCTTGGGCCCTGATGGCTCGGGCTTGGCCGCCCTGCGAGCCTTGCGCGGCTCTGGGTTATCTGGCCTGCACATTGTGCGGCTCTGGGTTATCTGGCCTGCACATTGTGCAGCTCTGGGTTATCTGGCCTGCACATTGTGCAGCTCTGGGTTATCTGGCCTGCACATTGCGCGGCTCTGGGTTATCTGGCCTGCACATTGCGTGGCTCTGGATATCCGGTCAGCGCCTTGCGCGGCTCTGTCCTGGCCGATTTCGCCTAACGCGGCTGGTTTTGGCCGCCCGCGCTTTCTGCTAGCTTTAGCCGCCTGCATCCATGCGAGCGGCTAAACTTTGTTTAGCACTTGGCAGATAACGTGCGCCTTCCCTTTTACTTTGCAGAACCAACTGCAAAAGTGCAGTTCATTTTTCTGAATTTCACGTTTCCGGGGAGATGAAATGTAAAAGTGCAGTTGATTTCTATCGAATTTACAAATTATGGTTATACAGGCGAGTACGAGCTGCACTTTTGCATTTGAACCGCCCATATTGAGCAGCTTCGACAAAAATCGCCTGCACTTTTGCATTTGATGGGAGACTTGCATAGTATGTACGCGATAGAATGGCCTACGACTGGTATGCACTCGGACCAAATTAGCTTGCGCTGGAACAATTCGGAATGATCTCGTACCAACTAGCTTGCACTAGAACGAACCGCATGATCTCGTACCAACTAGCTTGCACTAGAACGAACCGCATGATCTCGTACCAACTAGCTTGCACTAGAACAAACCGTATGATCTCGTACCAAACTAGCTTGCATTTACCGGCTTGAATTTCGTTGGAAACCGGCCTCACTATATTCCGGACTGCTCGAGGTTCACGCGAAACTGCCATCGAATCAGCCAGCGAGCTTCCTCATCGCAGATCGCACTGGAGTTGTCATGGAGGATCCCGCCGGAGCTGTTATCGAGGATCCCGCCGAATTAGCTATCGAATCAGTTATCGAATTAGCTGTCGAATTAGCCATCGAGGTCCCTATCGAGGTCCCCGGTCGACTCTGTCGTCGACTCTGCCGTCGAAGCCGCCGTCAAGGCCATCATCAAGGTTGTCATCAAGGCCGCCATCAAGGCTGCCATCCGGGCTTTCATCGATATACGCGGATTGCTCTTCGGCGGCGATCGCCTGGATTTCCTCGGCGCCGATGCTGAAGTAGGCGTATCCGTCTTGGGCCTGCTTTTTCAAAGCGCGTTCTTTGAAAAATTTCGGGCTGGCTTCACCCGCGTCTTCGTCATAAACGAGCAGGATGCCGTCCGTTTTGCGGAATAACAACTCGTCCCTGGCCTTGAACTGCCAAGGCCCGGTATACGGCTCTTTGCTCGCCTCGGCGAAAAAGTCCACCTGCTGCAAAATTTGCCGGTAGTATTGTTGTTTCTCTTCGCTCCATTTTTCTTCCTGACGGCTGTACGCCGTAATGATGGAGCATTTCAGCTGCGGGTATCTCCGCTTCAAGCCGAACACGGCTTCGCAGGCCCACAGGTCAACGCCGTACTGCCCGGGCGTAATCACCCATTCAAGCCCTTCCTCCGCCAGCGGAATGAGCCGGGAGGCGATGGCTTGGCGGATATAGGGGATGCCTTTGTGCTTGTTGCTGTAAATGCCGAGCTCGTGCGCCCGGTAACCGGTAACCAGAATATTTTTCAAAGGTGAAAACTCCTTATGCTTCTAAATAGGGTTATTTCTATTATAAACTTTTCTGGGATTTCGTCCCTCAGGCAGCAGTATATAGTTCTAAATAACTACATAATCAGGACCTTGAACTTCGGATAAACTGGACTTTTTTCCCTATTGCTTTCACCGCATGTTAGTTAACATGGATAGGAATACATAATTTAGGAGGACAAGCTTTTGAAGAAGTGGGTCACAGTACTATTGACGGCAATTTTGGCAGTAAGTTTGACAGCATGCGGGGGAGAAAAGGCGGCAAAAGGCGGCAATGCCGAAGGGGGAGCGCAAACGCCGGCAACCGCGGAGACTTCGGGTAACGCTGGAGCCGTACCAACGGTGGACGAGCTGATCCAAAAAACGACGGAAGCCAGCAAAGGGTTGAAAAGCTTCTCGATGGATGCCAGCGTAAACCAAAATATTGTCGTAACCGCAGGGGAACAGAAGCAGGAGCAAAAGGTCGACATGAAGATGAAGATCGACACGACCAAGGAACCTCTGGCCATGTACAATGAAACGCAAATGTCCATCCCGGACAGCGGGGAACAGAAATTCGAGCAATACGTCACCGAAGAAGGCATTTTCACGAATGCTACGGGCACCTGGACGAAGCTGCCGGATGATCAGCGCGATCAAATCTTGGCCAGCATGGGGCAATCGGCTAATCTGGAAAAACAACTGGAGCAGTTTAAGGCGATTGCCGGCGAGACGAAAGTGTCCGAAGAAGGCGGCGAATATATCCTGGCGGCCGACGTGTCCGGCGACAGCGTTAAAGAGCTGGCGAAAACGCTCATGAGCCAGTCCGGCGGGGAAAATGAGCAAATGGCGGCGATGCTGGATCAAATGAACATTAAAGGCATCAAAATTACTTACGGCATAAACAAGGAAACTTATTTGCCGACAAAAACCAATGTCGAAATGACGATGGAAATGAGCCAGGACGGCCAAAGCGTTTCGCTCGAAATGAAGATGGACAGCACGATTTCCAAGCACAACGAAGTTTCCGAAATCAAAGTGCCGCAAGAGGTTTTGGACAGCGCGGTATAATGTTATAACGGCAAAGCAAACAAGGGCGGGATGCAACGGGCACCCGCTCTTTTTGCATGGAGCGCAAAGCGAAAAACAAACCGCTTGACCCGGTTCGCCTGATCGGACGGGACAGCGGTTTGTTTTTTTATGGGTACAAGGAAACCGCGTTGTATAGGAGGGACGTCGTTGTATAGGTTTGTCTGTTAGCGGTTACAAACATGAAGCTTTATTATCCATGAATCGAGAAAAGAGTGAACATCGTATAGAACACGGCATAAAACGTACCCAGCGCAACAATCCACAAAAATGCGTTGCCTTTAGAATCGCTTCCGTTTTGCCACATGAGGATCAGCTCCTTTAAGAGGTGATTCAAAAAGTCCCTTTTGATCACGAAGTGAAGCCGGGCTTTTTGAATTCGCACTTTGAATTCGTTCACCGGCAGGAAGAAATTATGAACGTTTTGTGTCTAACTCTATTATTGAACATTTTGTGTCAAAATTCAAACAATTTTTTGAACAAATGGAGCTGAATTTTTTCGGACACCCGAAATCATCTTTAGCGATTCTTTATAATTGCTTGATAAGCTCTCTGGCAGAGGGGGAAATCCCCCATAATAATGACAGAGGATGATGGCAGATGAATGAAGTTTTACGAACGGTGAATCTGGAAAAACGCTTTGGCAGACATGCCGCCGTTTCCGGCGTGTCGCTTCATATCCGCCCGGGCACGGTGTACGGCCTGCTGGGTCCCAACGGCGCCGGGAAAACGACAACGCTGAAAATGATCGCGGGACTGCTGCGGCCTACCTCCGGCGAAATATGGATGAACGGCAAGCTGTGGAGCCGCGATTGCCTGAACGAGATCGGGGCGCTGATCGAATCGCCGGCGCTGTACGGCAATTTGACGGCCCGCGAAAACCTGCTGGTACACACCCGGCTCCTGAACCTGCCCGAAACGCGGATCCGGGAGGTGCTTGAGACTGTCGGCCTCACCGGTACCGGCCGCAAAAAGGCGTCCCAATTTTCGCTGGGCATGAAACAAAGGCTGGGGATCGCGATCGCGCTTGTGCAAAACCCGAAACTGCTGATTTTGGACGAGCCGACGAACGGGCTTGATCCGCTTGGCATTCAGGAGCTGCGCGAACTGATCCGCTCTTTTCCAGCGCGGGGCATAACGGTGATCCTGTCGAGCCACATCCTGACCGAGGTGGAGCATACCGCCGACGATATCGGCATTATCAGCGGGGGACGCCTGTGCTACGAGGGCGCAAACCGGCGCGGCAGCGATCTGGAGGCGCTGTTTATGGAAGTGGTCCGGGAAAACCAGGTGAAGGAGGGGATGGGCCATGCTTAACTTGCTTCGGGCGGAAATCTTGAAATCCAAACGCACATTTGCCAGGAAGCTGGCCTGCGGCGCTCCTTTGTTCTTCGTGCTGTTCGCTATCGTCGTCAAAATACTGATGCCCGATCAGACGATCGGCGGCTGGGACGCGCTCCTGTTCATGGTGTTTAACTGGTGGCCGGTGCTGTTTGTGCCGGTCGGGAACGCGCTATTGTGCGGTCTGACGGAAGCACGTGAGAAAAAATCGGGCGCCGAACGCTCCTTGCGGGCGCTGCCGGTTTCGCCCCGGCGTTTGTGGCTGGCCAAAGCGGCTGTTCTGGCCGGCCACACGCTGGCGTCTTCCGCCGTTTTGGTCGCGTCGGTAGTGACCGCGGGCCTGCTGATCGCCGAGGGGCCTGTGCCCTTCACGGACATTGCCATAGCCAGCGCGGTGGTCTGGCTGCTGTCGGCGGCCTTGATTCCGCTGCATTTGCTCGTGGGAGCATGGAAGGGCACGGCCGTCTCGCTCCTGCTCGGTTTGGCCGGAATGTTCGCCGGCGTCCTTGCGGCGTCGCGGCCGTATTGGCTGCTCGTCCCGTGGAGCTGGCCAACCCGCCTGATGGCCCCGCTCATTGGGGTCCATCCGAACGGCGTCCCGCTTCCGGCCGGCGATCCGCTGCTTAGCCGCGCCGTCATTCCGGCCGGGTTCGCGGCTGCGATCGCGTTTCTGGCCATCACCTTGCTCCTGACCGCACTGTGGTACTCCCGCAGGGAGGTACGTTAACGATGGCTCTTCTGCGCATACTCCGCACCGACTGGCTGCTCACCAAACGCACCGGCTACCGCTGGCTCGTGTTCGCGGCGCCGCCGCTGGCCGCGGGAATTTTACTGTGGTATTATTCGGGCCGGCCGGTGACGCCGGGTTTGGCGAACTCGATATATGACGCGTTCTTCCAATTGATCGCCTCCGCGCTGCCGCTCGCCATCGGCCTGCTGTCCGGGATGCTCGCCATGCAGGAGGAGCAGGCCGGCCGTTTCGGCGGGCTGCTCGGGAGGCGGCAGCCGCGGGCGCTGAGCTACGCGGGCAAGCTGCTGATGGTGGCGCTGCCCGTCGGCTGCGGCATCTTCGCGGCCACGCTGCTGCTCGTCACCGGCATGGGGACGCTGCTTGGCATAGCCGACGCCGATGCCGGATTTTTTCTCGCGGGAGCGGCGTATGGGACGCTCGGCTCGCTGGCGCTTTGCGCGCTGCATCTATGGCTGGCGTTCGCTTACGGGATGGGCGCTTCCGCCGCGGCCGGCGGGGCGGGTTTTCTGCTCGCCGCGATCGTCGGCGCCACGGCCATCGGGGACCGTATTTGGACATTCGTCCCCTGGGCCTGGCCGGTCCGGCTGTCGCTGCTGCCGTTGATGCAGCGTCTGCCGGAATTTCGGCAGGGGCAAGGCGCCCTGTCCCTTGAGCTGTACCTCCGGCAGGCCAACGCCGCCCTCCTGTTGGCGCTCGCCGCGTTTATCGTTCTCGCAATCTGCGGTACAATATGGTTTGTCCGCTGGGAAGGACGCAAAACTTACGAATAGAAATGGCGGAGGTTGCGATGAGTACGATTTTGATCGTTGACGATGAGCGGGACATGGTGGAGCTGCTGGCGGATGAGCTCACGGCCAGGGGGCACAACGTGCTGGCCGCGTACGACGGGGACCGCGGCATCGAGCTGGCGGGCTCGCAGCCCGATCTGGTCATTTTGGATATCATGATGCCGGGGCGGGACGGCTTTGAGGTGTGCCGGGCGATCCGTGACACCGTCCGCTGTCCGATCCTGTTCGTCAGCGCCCGGCAGTCGGAAAACGACCGGGTCAAGGGCTTTTCGCTCGGCGGCGACGATTACATCGTCAAGCCTTTTGGCCTGCGGGAATTTCTTGCCCGCATCGAGGCCAATCTGCGCCGGGAGGAACGCGCCAGACAAAACGCAAATGCCGCTGGCCCCATCCGTACCGCTGATACCACCGGCACCACCGATACCACCGGCACCGCGAATATCACCGGCACTACCGGTGCGGGAACTGCGGCACAAGCGCTTCTGCGCTGGCGGAACCTGGAGCTCGACCTGAAAGGCATGGCCGTAACGGTTTGCGGCACGCCGGTGGCGCTGACCCGGAGGGAGTACGAAATCGTCGAGCTGCTTGCGCTGCACGCGGGCCAGGTTTTTTCCCGGGAGCAGATGTATGAACGGATTTGGGGTTTGGATGCGGAAGGCGACTCGTCCACCGTCGTTGAACATATCAAAAAAATCAGAGCCAAGCTGGCCGCGGCCGATCCGTCCGGGGACTATATCCAGACCGTATGGGGCATCGGCTACAAATGGAATAAGGGGTAAGCAGATGAAAAAAATCGCCCATTGGTCGCTGAAATCGCAGTTTACCCTCGGCTTTGCGCTGATCCTTGCGCTCAGTTTGGCGGCTACCGTTATCACCTATGCGTTTGGGGTCCTGCTGTTCACCCGGATGGAGAACAGCAGCGTTTATCCGGCCAATTTTTACGAAAAACAAATTCCGGGCATTAAGGAATACATCAGGGAGGAAAATACGGCTTTGCTCGATCCGTCCCGCAGGGAAGCGCTGGAAGCCCAAGTGCCCGCGGCCGGCTTCCTTTATCAGGTGGTCGACGGCGAAGGAGACTATATCTATGGAACTCTCCACGACCAAATTTTCGCAGGAAAACGGCAATTGTACGACAAGCTGAACACGGTGACCGGCCTCCGCGGCCGGTATGTCCAGACGGTGCCGGTGATCGGCGGGGACGGGCGGATTTCAGGGGCCGTCCTGCTCTCCTACACGCTGAGCCCGACGTACGCCGAAGGCCGCGGCTGGCTGGCGGCCGTTTACATCGCTATTTTGCTGTCGCCGTTTTTTTACATCCTGCTGTTTACGCTGCTGTTCGCTAGACGAATCGCCGGGCGGATGAACGAGCCGATCCGCATGCTGATGCAGGCGTCCCGCAAAATTGCCGACAAGGATTTGGACTTCACGATTGAATACCGCTCCGGCAATGAACTCGGACAACTGTGCGCCGCGTTCGCGCAGATGCAGGAGGAGCTCCGCTCGTCGTTGTCCGCGCAGTGGCGGCTGGAGCGGGAAAAAGCCGAAATGGTCGAAGCGCTGGCCCATGATCTGAAGACGCCGGTATCGCTCATTTCGGGTTATGCCGAGGCTTTGCTGGAATCCGGGGCCGCGGATGATAGGCAGCGCCGTTATCTTTCGGTGATCCACGACAATGCGCAAAAAAGCGCCGGGCTCGTGCGCCAGCTGCAATACAGCGCCGAGGTGGAACGGCTCGAAGGGCGGCTTGACGTCTCGCCGGTCGAACTTATTCCCTGGACCGAAAAGCTGGTGGGGCAATTCGAACCGGCCGCCAGGGACAAGGGGATTCGCCTTCTCTTTCACCCGGAAGGGGCCGATGGAGTATACCGGATCGATACGGAGAAGCTGGAGCGGATACTCGGCAATATCATTTCCAACAGCATTTCTTACGCATCGGAAGGCGGGCGCATCGAAGTCGGTCTCAAAACCCAAGAGCGGCAGGTTCTTTATCGGATTCGGGATACCGGTCCCGGCTTTAAACCCGGGGAGGAGAAAAAGGTGTTTGCGCGTTTTTACCGGGCCGACAAAGCGCGCGGGCAGGCGGAAGGCCATTCCGGCCTGGGACTTTACATCGCCAAGCGGCTGGTTGAAAGCCACGGGGGCTGGATCAAAGCCGGCAACGCGGAGGACGGCGGAGCGGTGGTGACGTTTGCGATCGCCGCCGCAGACGCGGAAGAATAGGGCGATCGCACCGGCGGTTGCCCGGCAACCGCCCTGTAATTGTCCGAAAATCGCCGTATTCCGGCAAGCCGGCAAATGGCTTATAATAAATGCGTACGACAGCGGGCGGTTTGCCAGCCCAGAATCGACAACGCTTACATAAGATCCGCTCCGAAAGCCGGACTAACCCTGGGGAAACGAAAGGAGTAACAGTCACGCATGATTTTTAAGGAGAACGACGTCGTATTGTTTCAAGGAGACAGCATTACCGACTGCGGGCGGAATTACGAGGACAGCGCCTCGCTGGGCTTCGGCTATCCGCTGATGGTGGCTTCGCGGCTGGGACATTTGTTCCCGGAGAAAAACCTTGCCTTTGTAAACCGCGGCATCAGCGGAAACCGGGCCATCGATCTGAAAAACCGCTGGGACCGGGATTGCCTTGACCTCAAACCAACCTGGGTATCGATCCTGATCGGCATTAACGACACCTGGCGGCGGTACGATTCGAACGACGCGACGAGCGCGGAGCAATTTGCGGCGTTATACCGCAACATCTTGGAGCGCGCCAAGGAGCGGCTGGACGCGAAGCTGATTTTGCTGGAGCCGTTTGTGCTGCCGGTTCCGGAGGACCGCAAACAGTGGCGCGCTGACCTTGATCCGAAGATCGCCATCGTGCGCGAGCTGGCCCGCGAATTCGAAGCGATCCTGGTTCCGCTCGACGGCTTGTTTGCGGCGGCTTCCGCCAAAGCGGAGCCGGCTTACTGGGCGCCGGACGGCGTCCACCCTTCGGCAGCGGGACACGGGCTGATCGCGGATGCCTGGATCAGCGCCGCCGGAGTGTAATTTTTTGATCGAAAAAGACCGCCGGAGGAATTTCTCCAGCGCTCCCTTTTTGCGCAAACCCGGAGGCATCGGCGGCGGATTTCGCGGGGTCGCCGAGGCCGGTTCGCTGGTCGTCGCCAGCGAAATCGTCGCCGCCGAGCCTCTGTTGGCAATAGAGACCATTTGTGCCGTTATTTTCGAGATTTGCTCGCTTCTGCGCAAAATAGAGGGAATTCATGTCGTTATTTTGGGACTAGGATGGGAAAAAGCACCTGGTTGCCCTCACCTTATTCAAATAGGGACAATAAATTCCTCTATTTCTGCAGGCCCCCTTTTTTCGGGAAAATAAGGCCCTTTTTGTCGTTATTCCCGGGGTGTATTGGAGTATTTACAAAATGCTCCGGGACAGCCGCCTCTAATACTTCGTATTGCCGGACTGGCTGGTGTTGCCGGAAGCAAACCCTTTGAACAGCGTGGGCACATTATGATACCGCGTGTTTGTGATTTTGGCCGTGCTCGTTTTGCTGTCCGTTCTAAAAATGGAGTCCTTCACATCGGAAATGTCCGAATTATCCAGCGTGAACACGACTTTATACGAGGTGCCGCCGTTTTGCCGGGCTAATTTGCCGATGTCGTTGGCCTTGAAATTCTTAATGTTGATCGTGCCGGCCGCGTTGACCTGGAACACTTTATCGTAAGCTTTATACGCTCCGCCGCCGGTAATATTGACCGTGCCGGACTTTTTGAGCGTCAGGGCGTCTTCGCCTACGTCAAGCCAGGTCACGTTTGAGATGGTGCCGTTGCCGTAGACGTGCACGCCGTCGGCGCCCGGTGCGCCGATATAGACGTTTTTCAGCGTTGCGTTGTTTTCCAGTTTGAAAATCGGTTTCTGGTTTTCGGCCTGGCTGCCGTCTCCCAAGGTGGCGGGATTCGCCACATATGTCTGGCCTTTCCCGTCAAACGTTTCCCCCGCTTTCACCACAATCGTTGAATTGACCACGATCGGGGACGCGGCTTTCGCTGGTATTACTCCTGATAGCGCTACCAAAATTACACTGGACAAAATAAGGGCTAGGGCTTTTTTCAACTCACATACCTCCCTTTCTCCAACGAAATTTTTTGGTGGGTCAAAAATGTATGCTGCTTCCACCGGCGGATACGCTCCGGATGTGCACCTCCAGCCGTATCTAAATCCAATAATATCCTTTTTAATCAACAATATCAATATATGGAATTTGGTTTTTTATATTTCCCGGTATGGCAGGTGATTTCCTTGCTTTCCTCGAAAAGAGTATAATCATGATGAAAATTTCGTTTGGCTCAGGAGGGGATTCGCAAGTGGGAGAAACGGCGAAAATCAAGTGGGGCATTATGGCGTCCGGTTGGATTGCCGAGCAATTCGCGGAGGATCTGGCCCATGCCGGAAATGGGGAAGCCTATGCCGTAGGCTCGCGTTCGCTGGAAAAAGCCAAGGCGTTTGCGGATAAATACCGTATCCCGCAGGCTTACGGCAGCTATGAGGAGCTTCTTGCGGATGCCAATGTGGACGCGGTTTATGTGGCGACTCCGCATCCTTTGCACAAGGACAATGTCATGCTGGCGCTGCGGGCCGGAAAGGCGGTTCTATGCGAAAAGCCGTTTACGGTGAACAGCGCCGAGCTGGAGGAGCTCGTCGCCTACGCGCGGGAGCGCAAGCTGTTTCTGATGGAAGCGATGTGGACGCGGTTTCTGCCCGCGATTCGCCGGGTCCGGGAATGGCTGGCCGCCGGGCGGATCGGAGAGGTGCGCCTGGTGAAAGCCGATTTCGGCTTCCGCGCCGACTGGAATCCGGCCGGCCGCCTGTTCAACCCGGAGCTTGGCGGAGGCGCGCTGCTGGATGCCGGCATTTATCCGGTTTCCTTCGCCGCGATGGTGCTGGGCGCCAATCCGCAGCATATCCAAAGCACGGCCCATCTTGGGGAAACCGGAGTGGACGAGCATTTTTCCGTGCTGCTCACTTATGAGGGCGGCCAAATCGCCTCCCTGAACGGAGGCGTCCGGCTGGCGATCGGCAACGATGCTTACATTCACGGCACCCAAGGGAAAATATACGTCCCCGGCTTCTTGAACGCCAAAACCGCCACCTTGTACGCGGACGGGGAAGAAGCGGAAACGTTTGTCGACGACCGTGCAACGAAGGGTTATGTGTTTGAAGCGGAGGCGGTCGGACGGGCCCTGAGCGCCGGGCTGACCGAAAGCGCGGAAATCCCGCTGGACGAGTCGCTGGCCATCATGCGCCTGCTCGATAAGATCCGCGAACCGTGGGGGCTGCGTTATCCGTTTGAAAAGCAAGCGTAAAAACTTTATCCCGTCGGGCCAGAGAAGCCTTGGCGGGATTTTTTTGCACGGATTGCGGTGCGGCCGAAGGGAATGAAAACGGATGGAGGTGGGGTGAATGTTCTAAAATGAAGCATCCGGGAATATGTATAATAAGGGGCAGCTTTTAGCCGCCCCGGCGGTACAACCTTTCCAGTCGGGAAGTCTGAAAGTTTCTTAGATTATTTTTTTCGTCGAGAACGCGTTTCCCGTTTTTTCTTCGTCCACCATGCTTTCCAACTGCTGCACCTGCTCGGAAAGCTCCTCAAGCGAGGTTTCGATCTTGCCCAATTTATCGCCGACGGTCTGCAGCACATACTTGATCAGAATGAAGCACAACGTGACAGGAAACCCGACATTGGCAACCAACGACACGATATCCGCAACCTGCATGCTAATACCTCCTTTGATTTTTTGGGCCTTTCACTTATATAGTGAAATTTATTTGGGCAAAGTACAACCAATAATTAGAAAAAATGTTATAATAATAATTAGCTATATAATTATGGTTGTGTATGGCCCGCCAGAATTTCCCTATATATAGAAGATGAAAATGAAAGGGGGAAGTCGTTATGAAAGAACAACACACCGTGTACGAGCAATATCGCAAAGAAGTTTATCGGATCGCTTGGAGGGTTCAGTACAAAGCCAAGACTGTGAGAAAACGGGAATGTTCGTTCAATGGAGTCGAGCCGGCCGTAACCTGCTTCACCTCATCTTCTGATAACAAAATCGTTGTGAGACAGTTGATTAATGCGCTTCCTTCCGATACGGGGAAAACGATCATCCACAAACTCTTTCTACAGGACAAAACTGAGGGGGAAGTCGCCCGCGAGTTGAATATGACTCAGCAAGGGGTGAACAAATGGAAACGAAAGATGATCAAAGAGCTGTCCCGGATGATGAAGAGTTCCTGAATTTGCTGCGCAAAGCGAGGGAGAACGATCCCGAATCAACGTTAAAGCTGATTGAGTTGTTTAAAGGCGACATTTTGCATACAAGCAAGTTTATCCATATGTCTAAAGAAGACGCCGTTTCCGATATCATTCTCGAGTTTCTGGAGATGATCAAGGAGCGGAAGGACTGAGGACGCTAGGAAACGGAAAAGCCTGCGCTTTTGCAGGCTTTTTCAGCATATCAGCCAGAAAGTATAAAATTCCGCGGGAGCACGTTGTTATTTCCGGGTTTATTTTACCTTTATACATGGAGGTTCAATTTACGCTGCGAGGCCGGGGCGATTTTCGCTTGCGTCCGGTATTTGGCGACGGTTCTTCTGGAGATGGAGATCCCCCGCTCTTGAAGCAGATCGCTGATGAGCTGATCCGTAAGAGGTTTCCTTTTATCCTCGCCCGCGATCAACTCGCGGATCATTTGTTTGACCGCGCCGGCGGCGAGCATATCCCCGGACTCAGCTTCAATTCCCCCCGCCAGAAAATATTTGAAGCTGAACACGCCCCAAGGTGTATCCAGCCATTTGTCTTTGATCGCCCGGCTGACGGTGGACGGGTGCATTCCCGTGCTGCCGGCGATTTGTTCCAGCTTAAGCGGTTTGAGTTCATGGATGCCGCTTTGGAAAAAAGCCCTCTGCTTCCGCACTAGCGCGGTTAGCACTTTTAACAGCGCTGTATGCCGGTAATCCAGCTGTTGGGCCAGCGCTTTCGCCTCCTCGATCTTTTGCCTTAACTCAATGGAACATGCCTCTTTCATGCTTTCGAGATAGCCAGTTTCTTCATACAGGCTGATCTTGAGCGAATTCAAGGCGATTTTCAGGCGTCCGTCGGCCATCGTTACGCTGGCGGCGATATCCTTCACTGCCGGGGCGGGCTCTGCGTCCTCGTAAACCAATCCCGGCCGGGGCTGCAGCTTACGGATGCGGGCCAGGCTTTCCGCCACTTCTGCAAGCGGAGCCCCGGTTTCCCTGGCAATGGCCGGCAGGTCGCCCCGCGCCGTTTCTTCCATGTAGCTGTGCACCATTATATAGGCCAGGGAGTTTTTCCGGCCTTCGCGAATCAACTGCAGTTCCAGGCACTCCTGCAATGAACGGGCACCGATCCCGGGCGCGCCTTCCTGCTGCAGCAGCCAAAGCGCCCTGGCGAACGCGGCGCGGGAAATACCGGCCTGTTCGGCATGACGGTCGATGTCCGGCGGCAAATACCCCGCTTCGTCCAAATTCCCGATCAGGAATTGCAGCGCTTTTTTCACCTTAGGATCATCCACGCTGAATTTTAACTCCTCCCAAATCGCCTCTTCACTCGTTGTTTTCGCTTTCAACTTATAGCCCAGCAGTTCAGTGGACAAGCCCGCAGCGATTTGCCTGGATAGGCCGGCGGACATACGTCTATTTGGCCGCGGCGGCAGGATTTCGATAAACGGATTGGTCTGCGCCTTTTCGCTGATTAGGCGTTCCAATTCGCCGTTCGGCATCGCAAGCAGCCGAAACGTCTGGAGCATTTGCGGATTGACGTTCAATTGCACGGATTGGCGTTGCTTGTTCTGGATTTGGGTACGCACGCGGATGAACTCCTTTCCAAATAACGGTGGTGATTCACGCCACGCCGGGCAGCGCGATTTTTTAATATGATACACCGTCTTCTCGCAAAAAGAAGTTAGCCTTTACTTTTTAGGCGGGGGAAAAATATTTTTTTGGCCAAAGTTCACATTGGGTTCAAAAATGAGCGATAACGCATCGTTTGCTTTCTTTTCTTCTAAATATTTGGGATTCCGTTATCAAAAGCTGGAACGCTTGCGGATCGTGGAACCATCTTCCATGAAGCGGGTTCTGTTCTAAATATTTAGAAATATTGACGGCCGTCCGGTCCGGAGACATTGCCTCCGGATTTTTATTTTTTGCTGGAGTACCGGGCTTTTCCGCCACTATCATCGGAGTTTGGCACGGTTTTTGCTTGTTAGTTTAATTGAACCACATTTTTGCTGCAACGAGGTGAAAGGAAAATTGAAAGACAAAGTAATTCGGCTCGACGAGGCGCTTTCGTTCCTGAGGAGCGGAATGACGGTCATGATGGGGGGATTTATGGGCGTTGGCGCGCCGGAGGGCTTGGTGCGGGCGATTCTCGACAGCGAGCTGGCCGAACTGACCCTGATCTCCAGCGATACGGGGACGGTCGACAAAGGCTGCGGGCCGCTGATCGTCCAGCGCCGGGTGAAGAGGCTGGTCGCCTCCCATATCGGCACCAATCCGGAGACGGGCCGGCAAATGATCGCCGGCGAACTGGAGGTGGAGCTGACCCCGCAGGGCACGTTCGCCGAACGGATCCGCGCGGGCGGCGCCGGCTTGGGCGGCGTGTTGACCCGCACGGGGCTCGGCACCCTGGTGGAAGAGGGCAAGCCAAAGGTGGCTGTGGACGGCCGGGAATATTTGCTGGAAACTCCGCTGCGCGCCGACGTGGCCTTGCTGAAAGCTTACAAGGCAGACCGGGCGGGCAATTTGGTATTCCGCAAGTCGGCGCGCAATTTCAACCCGATCATGGCCCTGGCCGCGGATCTGGTGATCGCGGAAGCCGAGCAGATCGTGGAGACCGGCGAGCTGGACCCGGACAGCATTGTCACTCCGGGGATATTGGTGGACAAAATCGTGCAATGCGGAGGTGAACGGGAATGAAGGGAAGCGAAACGGAGGCGCTGACGGGCAAACAGAAAATCGCCAAACGGGTGGCGCAGGAAATCCGCGACGGGGATGTGGTGAACCTCGGCATCGGGCTGCCCACGTTGATCCCCGCTTTTCTGGACCCGCGGATCGATATTCAGATTCAATCCGAAAACGGATTTATCGGCCTGACGGATGTGAACGAGCAGACGGACAAGGATCTGGTGAACGCGGGCGGCCAGCCGACCGGTCTTCGTCCCGGGGGCAGCTATTTCGACAGCTCCGTGTCGTTTGCGCTGATTCGCGGCGGTCATGTGGACGTGTCCGTGCTCGGCGGACTTGAGGTGGATGAGCAGGGCAATCTGGCCAACTGGATGGTTCCCGGAAAAATGGTGCCGGGCATGGGCGGGGCGATGGATTTAGTCACCGGGGCCAAAAAAGTCATCATCGCCATGGAGCATTGCGCCAAGGGCGGCGCGGCGAAAATCGTCAAGCGCTGCACGCTGCCGCTGACGGCCGTCGGCGTGGTGTCCATGATCGTTACCGAGCTGGCGGTGTTCCGCTTTGCGGAGCGGGGGCTGGAGCTGATCGAATTGGCGGACGGCGTAGACCTGGACACGGTAAAAGCAAAAACAACGGCGTCTTTTGCCGTTAATCTGCCGCAACTTTAAGTGCGAGCTCATAAAATCCGGTTTTCCGGCACCGGGAAAAACAATCTCTTTAAACGAAAGGAAGGAAGCGATTTGCACGAGGTAGTTATTGTCAGCGCCGTACGTACGGCGATTGGAGCGTTTATGGGGGCGCTGGGGGAGGTTCACGCCGCGGAGCTTGGCGCCGCCGTAATCAGGGAAGCGGTAAGCCGGGCGCAGATTTCCGCGGACATGGTGGATGAAGTGTTTATGGGGAACGTGCTTCAGGCTGGCGAAAAGCAGAACCCGGCGCGCCGCGCCGCTATGCTGGCGGGATTGCCGCAGGAGGTGCCGGCGACTTCGTTGAACTTGTTGTGCGGGTCCGGGTTGAAAGCGGTTCACCTTGCTTCCCAGGCCATCTATAGCGGGGAGGCGGAGATCGTAGTGGCCGGCGGCATGGAATCGATGAGCACCGCTCCTTACGTGCTGCCCGGAGCGCGCCAAGGGTACCGCATGGGCGACCGGGCAGCGGTGGACAGCATGGTGAGCGACGGCTTGACCTGCTCCATGGGCGGTTATCACATGGGGATCACGGCGGAAAACATCGCCGCGAAGTACGGCATCGGCCGCGCGGAGCAGGATGAGTACGCCGCCCGCAGCCAGCAAAAAGCGGTCGAGGCCATCCGCAAAGGAGTGTTCGCCGAGGAGATCGTGCCCGTATCCGTGCCGCAGCGCCGGGGCGAGCCTGTGATTTTTGCCACAGATGAGAGCCCGCGCGAAGGGGTTACAGTAGAGAAACTGGCAAAGCTGAAACCGGCCTTTACCGAGGCGGGCAGCGTAACGGCGGGCAACGCGTCGGGGATCAACGACGGCGCGGCCGCGCTGGTGCTGATGAGCCGGAGCAAGGCCGAAGCGCTAGGCATTAAGCCGCTGGCCGTTGTCCGCGCCAATGCCAGTGCCGGCGTCGATCCGGCGATCATGGGCACCGGGCCGGTCCCGGCCACCCGCAAGGCGCTGGCCAAAGCGGGCTTGACTGTGGCCGACATCGATCTGATCGAAGCCAATGAGGCGTTTGCGGCGCAGGCGCTGGCGGTGGCCCGCGAGCTGGGCTTTCCGGAGGACCGCTTGAACGTCAACGGCGGCGCCGTGGCGCTGGGTCATCCGATCGGAGCCAGCGGCGCGCGGGTGCTCGTGACGCTGCTGTACGAAATGAAGCGGCGCAGCGCCAGACGCGGCCTGGCTACACTGTGTATCGGCGGCGGCATGGGCGTGTCCACGATCGTGGAGCTGGTATAGCGCTTGGGGCTTATTTTGCAGTACAGTCTGTATCCGGAGGTTAGAATATGCTGGCTTTGCTAGGTGTTTTGACGATTGCGCTTTTTCTGTATTTAATCATGACCAAAAAGGTTTCGGTCATTGTCGCGCTGGTGATCGTGCCGGTTCTGTTCGCGGTGATCGGCGGATTTTGGGATCAACTGGGGGAGGCAACTTTAAACGGCGTGATCCAGGTGGCCCCGACGGGCATTATGCTCATGTTCGCCGTACTCTACTTCGGGCTGATGTCCGATGCCGGTCTGTTTGACCCTATAATTAAAAAAGTGGTGTCCGCCGTCAAAGGCGATCCGCTGAAAATTATTGTCGGCACGGCCGCCGTGACGATGCTCGTCCATCTGGACGGCGACGGAACCGCGACCTTTATGATTACGATCACCGCCTTCCTGCCGATTTACAAGCGCATCGGGATCAACAAGCTGATCTTGCCTTGCGTGGTCGCTTTGGGGGCGGGGGCGATGCATCTCGTTCCCTGGTCGGGGACGCAGGCGCGGGCCATGTCCGCGCTGCAAACCGATGCCAGCCAGATGTTCACCGCGATTCTTCCGTCCATGGCCGGCGGGATTATCTACGTGCTGGCGGTCGCTTTTTTCCTGGGCTTACGGGAGCGCAAGCGGCTGGGCGTCATTGATTTCAACTACAACATGGAAGATGAATTGACCGAGGAACAAAAGGCGATGCGCCGTCCCAAGCTGTTCTGGTTCAACGCGGTGTTCACGGTGCTGTTGATCGTTGGTCTGATGACGCATATTTTTCCGCATACGATTTTGTTTATGATTGGGTTTGCGGTCGCCCTGCTGGTCAATTATCCCAACCTGAAAGACCAGTCGGCGCGTTTGAACGCGCATGCCAAAAGCATTGTGCTTGTGACCAGCATGATTTTTGCGGCCGGCATTTTTTCCGGCATCCTGAACGGCACGGGGATGATCGCCGCGATGGCCGATTCGCTCGTCTCGATCGTGCCCGATTCGATGGCCCGGTTCCTGCCGCTGATTCTGGCCGTCATCAGCATGCCGCTGAGCTTGGTGTTTACGCCGGACGCTTTCTATTACGGGATGCTGCCGATTTTGGCCCAAGCGGTGGCCAACTTCGGGATGGACCCGATCGAAATCGGGCGGGCCGCCATCTTCGGACAGATGACCGTCGGCTTTCCGCTTAGCCCGCTGACGGCGTCGACGTTTCTGCTCGTCGCCCTCTCCGAGGTGGACCTGGCGGAGCATCAGAAGTTTACCTTCAAGTGGGCTTGGGGCACGTCGCTTGTGTTTACCGCGATAGCGCTCATCACAGGAACCATATCGATATAAAGAAGACAAAAAAGTGGAGGACTGATAAGCAATGAAAGCAATCCGTATCGGCGCGGGAGCGGGGTACGCCGGAGACCGTCTGGAACCGGCCTTGGAGCTGATGGAAAAAGGCAACCTCGACTATATCATGTTCGAATGTCTGGCGGAGCGCACCATCGCGATCGCGCAGCAGCAGAAATTGAAGGACCCGACGAAGGGCTACAACCATTTGCTGGAGCACCGGATGGTCAAAGTGCTGCCCCTTTGCAAGCAGCATAATGTGAAAGTCATTACTAATATGGGGGCGGCCAACCCGCTGTCCGCGGCGCAAAAAATCAAAGAGATCGCCCAGGGCCTCGGTATTACCGGACTGAAAATCGCCGCCGTAACCGGTGACGATATCGCGGACAAAATCGACCGATATATCGACTACCCGACCGTCGAAACCGGCGAGAAGCTTGGTTCCCTGCGCTCCTCGATCGTCTCGGCCAACGCCTATATCGGGGCCGCAGGAATCGTGGAAGCGCTGGGTAACGGAGCGGATATCGTCGTCACCGGCCGTGTGGCCGACCCGGCGCTGGCGATCGCCCCGCTCGTTTATGAATTCGGCTGGAGCATGGAGGATTACGACCTGCTGGCCGCCGGGACGGTGGCCGGGCATCTGCTGGAGTGCGGAGCGCAGGTTACCGGGGGCTACTACGCCGATCCGGGCTACAAAGACGTGCCGGAGCCGTGGAACATCGGCTTTCCGATCGCCGAGGTCGACAGCGCCGGAAATATTGTGATCGAGAAGCTCCCCGATACCGGAGGCGTGGTCAATAAGGATACGATTAAAGAACAGCTGCTGTACGAAATTCACGACCCGGCCAATTATCTGACCCCTGATGTGGTGGCCGATTTTACGGAGCTGACCGTTGAAGAAATCGGATTAAACCAGGTTAGAGTGACGGGGGCCAAAGGAAAAGCCAAGACGGGTTTTTATAAAACGAGTGTGGGATATCAAGATTGTTATATTGGCGAAGGCGAAATGAGCTACGGCGGCAGCGGGGCTTACAAACGGGCCAAGCTGGCCGGAGAAATCGTAGCCAAACGGCTGGAGCTGCTGCAGGTGCCGATCCAGGAGCTGCGCGTGGATTACATCGGAGTAAATTCATTGTACGGAAATAAAATTTCCCGTATGATTAATGCTGATTTTGACGGGCTAAGCGAAGTCCGCCTGCGGGTGGCGGGGAGAACGCTCGAACGCGAACACGCGGCCGTGATCGGCAATGAGGTGGAGGCGCTGTACACCAACGGGCCGGCCGGCGGCGGGGGAGCCCGGGCGGGCGTCAAAGAGATTGTCTCGATTGCGTCCGTGTTGGTGCCGGCCGATGATATTGAGATTGCCGTATTTTACGAGGAGGTGTAGAGGATGAAGCTGCGTGAAATTGCCCATTCCCGGACAGGCGACAAAGGCGATATCTCCAACATTTCGCTGATCGTGTACAAGGAAGCCGATTATGAAGCCGTAAAGGCGCAGGTTACCGCGGAGAAGGTGCGGGAGTTTTTTAGCGATATCGTCCAGGGTGAAGTGGTGCGTTATGAACTGCCCCGGTTGCATGCTTTGAACTTCGTTATGTCCAAGGCGTTGGGCGGCGGAGTGACCCGTTCGCTGGCGATCGATATGCATGGCAAAAGCCTTTCCTCGGCGTTTTTGGAGCTGGAGATCGAGCTGGATTAGAATTGTGTGCTATGCAGGTGGCAGTAAAGAAGCATGCTGTGCCGTGTGTATGACGGCAAAAGAAGCGCGGTTTGCGCATTGATCGCGCTTCTTTCTTTTTTTAAAATAGGATGAAACCGTATTCAAGGAGGCGTTATGTGGAATAAAAGAGAACTGCTGCAGCTGCCGTCCGGTTCGTTGGCCGATTACTTTTTCGCGTTGCTCCGTTCAATTCAGGATGGGCTGCTCGTCATTGACAAAGAAGGCGTCGTACTGTTCATCAATCCCGAGTATACCCGGATCACCGGGGTGACCGAAGCGGAGATCGTCGGCAAGCCGCTGTTGTCGGTTCGCCCTAACGCGCAGCTGGTGGAGGTGATGAAACAGAATAAGGTCGTGGTCGGATTGCGGCGGAAGGAGCGGAATGTCGAGTACGTCGTCGATATGGCTCCGATCGTTTTGGGCGGCCGGGTGGAAGGAGCGGTATCGATCTGCAAAGGCGCCGTCGAGGTCCATGAGCTGGTGAAGAAACTGGAAAAGAACAGCAAGGAACTCAAACGGCTGCAGCAAGGCATGAACAGCTTGAGCAAAGCCAAATACAGCTTCGAGCATATCATCGGCGCGGAAGGTGACCTGAAAGCGGTGATCGCCAAGGCGAAAAAGGCGGCCCGGTCCGCGATTTCGGTCGTGATTTACGGGGAGAGCGGGACCGGCAAGGAGCTGCTGGCTCAGGCGATTCACAATGAGAGCGGCCGGAGCGATAAGCCGTTCGTGGCCGTCAACTGCGCCGCGATCCCCGAAGCGCTGCTGGAAAGCGAGCTGTTCGGCTATGAGGAGGGCGCTTTTACGAACGCCAAACGCGGGGGGAAGCTTGGCCTGTTTGAGCTGGCGCATCAAGGCACGCTTTTTCTGGATGAAATTTCGGAGCTGCCTTACGATATCCAAGCCAAGCTGCTGCGGGTGCTGCAGGAATCGGCCATCCGCCGGGTGGGCGGCGTTAATGAGCTGGAGGTGGATGTGCGGGTGATCGCCGCGGCTAACAAGGATTTGGCCCAGATGGTGGAGAAGGGGCGGTTCCGGGAGGATCTTTTTTACCGGCTTAACGCCTTTATGCTGCAATTGCCGCCGCTGCGCGCCAGGCACCGCGATATCGAAGCGATTGTGGATTCCATGCTGAAGCACGAGGCGCGGGCCAACGGCCAGGATGCCGAAGCGTACGTCGTCGAGCCGGAGGTGATGGATATTTTCGCCCGGTATCACTGGCCCGGCAACGTTCGCCAGCTCAAAAACGTGATCGACTACGCCGTTTGCATGGCCGAAGGGAACACGATCACGCCGCGCGACCTGCCGGATTACATCCGCCAGGAGCACGCGGAGCGGCGGCCGGCCAGTCAAGGCGGCGGAAGTTTGAAAGAAGCGGTCGAGCAAGCGGAACGCGCAGGAATCGCCCAAGCGCTGAAGCGGACGGACAATACGCTCGAAGGCCGCAAACAAGCCGCGCAAATGCTCGGCGTCTCCCTGGCCACCCTTTACAATAAAATCAAAAAATACGATCTGGAAGAAATCTCATAATCAGTTTATTGTAAGGACCGGAGGATGCCGGTCTTTTATTTTTGGGTGGGAAAACAGGGGATCAGTACTTGGAGCAATTTACGGTTGTTATTTTTACCTGCGATTTCCTCTTATATTTGGGTGGTTAGTTGATGCTTTAATCACGTGAAGGATAAATGGAGGAAGCGTTAAATGAACAAAAGGTGCTTGTAATAGAGGAAAGACAGGGAAAGGCATCGAAATTTTAAAAGTAAAGATGTTCATTGAAAGCAAACTAGCGTGCTATTATTTCCAAACTGCAGTGGACGAAAAATTTGTCGAATTACCTACATCCTTTATACCGTGTGGGCTGAGAGTGAATTTTAAGTGGGCTCTATTTACAGGACTGGTGGTTCAATGCAAAATGAATTAGATAGCCTAACCTTAAAGGCTGATACAACAAGGTTTTCTGGCTGCAAAAAATGGGGTTTTATTTGAACGTAGTGGGATATAAAGGGTGCTGCTTACGATACTGAAGATCTGGCGGAAAAGTGTTTTATTTGAACGTAGTGGGATATAAAGTCGGAAGGTGACGATGTTTGCGCATCCGTCGTGCCAGGTTTTTTATCTGAACGTAGTGGGATATAAAGGTGTTTAAAAACGTGGCCATCAAGACTGGATATCATGTTTTATTTGAACGTAGTGGGATATAAAGCTCCAAAAGCGGCGGTTCGAAATAGATGGCCTCTCTGTTTTATCTGAACGTAGTGGGATATAAAGGTGTGTAGGTTTTGTCCACTGCGAGCAACGCCTGCAGTTTTATCTGAACGTAGTGGGATATAAAGTAAAAATATCGGATATTGGTATCTTGCAGCCGGTGACGTTTTATTTAAACGTAGTGGGATATAAAGCACGTTTTGCTCAATCCGAAGCTGCGCCAATCGCTGGGTTTAATCTGAACGTAATGAGATATAAAGCATCATTTTAGCAATGAACGAGCTCTTGAATTTCCGTTTAATCTGAACGTAATGAGATATAAAGTAATGCCCCCAACCGATCGTCCAATACGTTTCGGTGTTTTATCTAAACGTAGTGGGATATAAAGACCAAACTCACGCTGACTGAAGGCGGCCAGCTTTGGGTTTTATCTGAACGTAGTGGGATATAAAGTAATGTTTTGTTTACGTGTACACCTCACGCATGGGGGGGAATTTGAACGAAGTGGGATATAAAGAAGGAAACAACAACCATAACCGAGGCGTTCATCAAGGTTTTATTTGAACGTAGTGGGATATAAAGATCCATCGAAAGATGGCGCTGGAAACGTATATGTCGTTTTATTTGAACGTAGTGGGATATAAAGACCCAACTGCCCGCGCTACGGTTGTCACGTGGGGTTAGTTTTATTTGAACATAGTGGGATATAAAGTTGTAAAATCACTTCATAAGTTTGGCTCTCATACACTGTTTTATTTGAACTAATGGGGTATAAAGTTAAATGCTCTGTGTATCCTGCTGTGATGCTCGCCTCGTCTTATCTGGACGTAGTGGAGTATAAAGTATTCAACCAGGGCGACAATTCGCCGGAGTCGATTCGTTTTATTTGAACGTAGTAGGATATAAGAGTACGGCCATTTTATCTTATGTAGTGGGTTTTCGTAGTGTCAACATGCGCGAAATTGGATTATGGCTGTCCCATTTTATCAGATACATATTAGGAAATAACATTTCAAAAGTAAAATCTTAGATTAAGACTAGATTCAATTGTGAGTATAGAGAATAAAAACATTTTTCCATGAGGTCAATTAAAAAAAGTCCGCTACTCGCGGACTTCAAATTTATATTGGTACATATCACTTTCTAATCTAGTTGTTCTTGTTTCGATTTGATTGAATTGTTTTTCAATCTGATTAAATCGTTGATCGATTTGATCGAAGCCTTTTGAAATTTGGGATTTGATTTCTTTTAGATCCTTGGCAATTTCTAATAACAATTCGTTCATTGCGTTTTTTTCAGGCATTTAACTACCCCCTATTTCGGATCTCATGATACTTTTGGAAAGTAATTATTTTGAGTGATAAATCAAAATCATCATAATTAGTTTGATAATTAATTTTATCAAATTAGCTTAAGGATGTTCAATTATAAATACGACATTTTTACAAACTTGTTTGTCAAAATAAACAGAAATATGGTGGTTTCATCTTAAACCAGGTAAATGGGAGGGGCGAGACTTTGAGGCCATCTGTAACATATAGTTGTGCGATTCCAGATAATTACTTGAAAATAAGATACGGCTTAGCATCTTAATCATCACGGTTTCAATCGTTAATGAATCTTTTGGGACGTAAATTTTAAGCGAAGTGAATTTTAGTGTAATTTAACTTGATTTGAAGCTTATAAGCTGATCAAGCGCGTCATTGGTGAGATGAAACCTCTATGGCTTGGTAGTAGACCAATTGGAGATGGGCATGGTTTTTTGAGTAATTTTTAGAATGCTTGGATTTGAAGTGAAATTCGGTGTTTGAAGGTGAGATTATATAAGCGAAGTTAACACGCTGCCTCGCTGAACTGTAGGGAATAGTGGAAGATAAAGCTCCCTATGATCTGTACAAGTAGAGAATCCCAGGCTATAGTGAAAGAGATTATTGTAGAGGATTGGTCTTGCACGTAAACTGTTCATTTGAAGTGCATTCAGTTGAAGGTACGACACTTCTTGATAAAGTGGGATATAAAGGCTTGATACGTACAGCATGGTTAAGAGTTTTCCGAGTTTTATTTGAACGTAGTGGGATATAAAGGTTGTAATGTCCTGATTGGTCAGCGTTGCCCCGATAAGTTTTATCTGAACGTAGTGGGATATAAAGGTATCAAGATGAGTGCCCTCTCGATCCCATAGGTAATGTTTTTATCTGAACGTAGTGGGATATAAAGAAATCAATGACAATGCCAAGAACAAACACGGCGTTGTGTTTTATCTGAACGCAGTGGGATATAAAGCGGTGATGCGCCCCAGTGCCCGCTGATTGTGTGCCAAGTTTTATTAGAACATAGTGGGATATAAAAGGGGCAAATTGGGATCGGTTCGTGGTGCCGCAGGCGGTGTTTTATCTGAACGTAGAGGGATCTAAAGATGGTTGGGCTTCCGCCGATAACCGTTCCGTCATGGTTTTATCTGAGCGTAGTGGGATATAAAGTTGAGAGCGAAAACGGGATGCTGTTTTGCCGTTCTGTTTTATTTGAACGTAGTGGGATATAAAGGGTACAAACTTTTGGGGAGACGGCAATACATAGGCAGGTTTTATCTGAACGTAGTGAGATATAAAGATTCTTGGCCTCAACCTGCTCAAAACAACGCCAGCAGTTTTATCTAAACGTAGTGGGATATAAAGAGAGTAAAGATATATGTCGCAAGCAATCCAATTACCGTTTTATCTGAACGTAGTGGGATATAAAGCTATCAGCGTCAGGGCGGAAACTTCTATCAAAACTAAGTTTTATCTGAACGTAGTGGGATATAAAGAAGAAAGTGACGGACAGCGAGCAGGAGGAAACGCCGTTTTATCTGAACGTAGTGGGATATAAAGTTCGCGGTGTCGAACGTAAACAGGTTTTTATCAAAATAGCTTAAGGATGTTCAATTATAAATGCGACCTTTTTACAAACAAAATAAACAGAAATATGGTGATTTCATCTTAAACTTGGGTATATGGGAGGGGCGAGACTTTGTAAACATCTGTAACATAAAAGTTTGTGCGGATTCCTTGAAAATAAGATCCGGCTTACATCTTAATCATGATGGTTTCCAGTTTTGATATGGATTTTATACTGCACATTTTTAAAGAATTGCAAAGATTAATTCATAGGTTCAATGCAAAATAAGCAGTTTTCAGCCTAAAACATTGTTATTAAATAGTTAGAAGTTTTTATCTGGAATGTAGTGGGATATAAAGAAATGGTCGATGATTCGGGCATAAACATAAGTTTGGCCGTTTTTTCTGAGCGTAATGATATATAAAGCCGTGCCAAGGATTAAAATCGGGAAGAGAATTTCAGAATGCTTGGATTTGAAGTGAAATTCGGTGTTTGAAGTTGAGATTATAAAAGAGAAGTTAACACGCTTCTTCGCTGAACTGTAGGGAATAGTGGAAGATAAAGCCCACAATGATCTGTACAAGTAGAGAATCCCAGGCTATAGTGAAAGAGATTATTGTAGAGGATTGGTCTTGTACGTAAACTGTTCATTTGAAGTGTATTCAGGAGAGTGCGACACTTCTTGATAAAATGCAGCGGTCGAAAAATTTGTCGAATCGCCTGGAAGCTTTGCACCTCATAGGTTAAGGGGCTTTTTTGGAAGATGTGTATTTTCCCAATTGGTGGTTCAATGCAAAACGAGCAAATCCTCTGGCCAAAAAATACTGATATAACAAGGATTTTTGAGCCCCAAAAAACCGGGGTTTTATTTGAACGTAGTGGGATATAAAGCTCACTAATGAATTGCTGGCTGACAGCGATGTAAACGTTTTATTTGAACGTAGTGGGATATAAAGACGATATGCAAACGCCTGATTACAAAGGCAGCGGCGGTTTTATTTGAACGTAGTGGGATATAAAGAACCTTAAGGTCCTGATGATTGCCATGATGGCAGCCAGTTTTATTTGAACGTAGTGGGATATAAAGCCCGTAATATGGGTGATGGCGTGGTGGCCAGGCGTGTTTTATTTGAACGTAGTGGGATATAAAGTTGTCAATAAGAGACAAGCGGCCATAGAGCAACAGGGTTTTATTTGAACGTAGTGGGATATAAAGATGCCTGGAGACACCGAAGCCGGTGGCCCACTTGGACGTTTTATTTGAACGTAATGGGATATAAAGTTACGAGCCCGATAACGCCCGGCAAAGCGTTGTTTTATTTTATTTGAACGTAGTGGGATATAAAGATGCCATACATGACCAACGAAAACTTTTGGTTCTAGTTTTATTTGAACGTATTGGGATATAAAGCGATTACAGCAATGATATCCTCAACCGCCGGCAGCTCGTTTTATTTGAACTTGTGGGTTATAAAGTTGGCTGTGCTGTGAGCGATCATGTTTGGCGAAGGATCGTTTTATTTGAACTTAGTGGGATATAAAGTTTGGTATGTATGTTCACTTGCTGAGAGTGAGCTTTGTTTTATCTGAACTCTGCGGGAAAATCCAACATTTTTCCAAACTTGGTTGTCAAACGAAGTAGAACCATGTTAAATTTATCCTGTAACCAGGTAAAATTATCCTATTTTTCTAGGAAGGGAGTGAGTCTTTGAGACTATCTGTGACTTATAAGGTAGGGCGCATTCCGATCGATTATCGATTGGTTGTTTTGTCGTTATTAAAAGAGGCTTTATGTCTATCGGATGAGCGGTATTGCAACAAGTTGTACGCAGAAAATGCCGGTAGTATGAAGCCTTTTTCAACCGCCGTGTATTTAAAGGATTTCAGTTACTTGGAGCACGAGATTCAGCTGAACAGCTTGACGATCACGATTTCCAGTTTTGATATGGAATTCATGCTGCATATTTTTAACGGGCTGCAGAGATTGAATACATATAAGACGGCCGGAGAAACGTGGCGTCGGATCAGCATACAAATGCTTAAGGAAGCGCAGATTCAAGGGCGTCAGGTTTATTTCTCCACTCTTTCTCCGGTTTTAATCGAAGATAAGCTAGGGAAACCGGTTCATCCGGACGATCCGAGTTATGTCACAGAATTTGGCTATTATGCGGCTTTGCGGATTCAAGAATTAACCGGGCGCGAACCGTATGAGGCCATAAAGATTGAACCATTGGTCATGAAAAAGACGGTAATTAGGGAGAGCAACTCCGTTTTTCGCCAGCGCTCCGACTCCGAGAATAACTATCTGTATTTTACGGCTTACCGAGGGCAATTGAAGCTGAGCGGTCATCCTGAGGATCTGCAGCTTCTATATCAGTCCGGCGTGGGGAAACGGGCTTCGCAATCATTTGGATTGCTGGAATACATTCGGGAGGAGTAATCGAGCATGACTATCTCAATAGCGATCGAAGCCGAAGACTGGATGCTTTCCGCCGGCTTGATCGGGTTGACCCGATTGTTTGAAGAGGACCGGGACCGGGTGTTAACCCACAGCGGTATTGTTTTGAGCGAAGAGCACATTTTACAATTCCCGAAAAGGTACATTTATTGGATGATCCAAAATTTCAGCATCGTTCAACGTGACAGAAGACGGATGGAATGGTGGATCAATCAAGCGGACCGGGCACAGTCAAGAGCTCAGAGCGAGCCTAATCAAGCGGCTGAAATGGATGCGAAAGTTAGGGAGGCCGCCAAAGAAATCCGCAAGATGATGACCGAACAGGCGAAAAAAGTAGAAAAATACTTTGGCGATCTGCCAGAATATAGTAAGCTATTGGAAATTATAGAATCTTTGAATTCTATCAATAAGCATGATGAAGTGTCGAAAATCCATGAAAACGTGGATCTTTACGAAACGGTGATGTCCACTCCGGTCATTAACGAAAAACTGACGTTAAATTACGTTAAGGCGTTAATTATGGGGCCTTTTTTCGGACAAACGTCCATCCTTCAGCCCACATTCAACGCCAAGTCTACTGAACAGCATATCGATCAACTGGATAAGGATTTTGCCGTTCCTGCGTTGCGAGAACTTCAACTATACGGGGAATTAAGCAATTCTCCCGACCAGTCCAACATTCTTGCGTTGCTGCAGGAGCATAGTGAAACTTATAAGCCTTTTAAAGACTGGCTAAAAACCGCCAAAAAAATAAATAGTCCCGAAGAGATTCATCATTTTTTTAAGCAACAGCTGCTTCCTTGTTCATTCATTGACGGCCTGCCTGCCACCCAATCTTTTGAAGAAATGACCTTTTCTCCGTTGGCTTTGTCCAAGAAAAATGCCGTGAACTTCAACTGGAACTTTAATAAAGGGCTGCCGGTTCCAATCAGCGCGGTAGCGCGCCTCATTCTGCTTGCCGTCCCTATCGGGCTCACGGTTTACAATCGCCGGTTGGGCACGGAACAATTCAACGAACATAAACGTTTTTTTGGAATGGTGTTATCTCAGAAATCATTTATTGAAGTGGTTAAGGACAACGAACGCTATCGTACGTTGCGCAGCCGGGAAGGAAGCACCTTTGGAGAAGCAATCGTTGGCTTGTTGAACGAGTCCATAGATAAGGCAGCGAGAGTAAAAGAACCTGCCTATCTTTTCGTAGAACTGCATTCCGAGTATCAGGCCAAGAAAACGTTGCTGGATTACTACCACATGCCGCTTTACCTTGCTGCGTTTCTGAAGAAATACGGTGAGACGCTTGAGTCCATTCATCATCACCATTTAAGAGAAGCTTTTTTACGCTCCGTTTTAAAAGGACTTGATCCTAAGGCATCTGTTTATGAATTGCTTAGAATATCAGTTGATCCCAAACTGAATATGAACGAGAAGGCTCGAATTGCTTCCAGCGCCTATCAAGCCGCCAGAACGCGCAAACGTATTTTACAGGCCAAGAAAGGAGAGAAGGAAATGACCAGCTATGATAAGAAAATCTATCATGTATACAGCGAGGGGGTTACTCTTCGTAAGCGCTTGATCTCTACGCGTCCGACCGAAGAAGTGGAAGGAGAGGAGTATCGAGCTACCGGTCGAAAAAAATTGGAAGGTTGGGCTTATCGGTTGCTGAATTCGGCCAAATCCAACAATAAAGCAGAGTTTATGGATACCGTCTTCCGCCTGTATTTAACTGCAAATACATCCGGCGCGCGCCAAAACGGCAGATATGGCAGCGTAGGCGTGTCCAGCATCTTTCTGGACGGTTTTAAACAAGAAGATGGTCTGGATTTTGATTCTATCGCCACTGCTTTTATAGCCGGATTACTTGGTCAGGATTCTCCATCATCTCAATCCACCGAGGAGGTAGCCATTAATGAGTAAAGCTCTGACTCTAACTGTCGTTTTTCGTGCAAACTCACTGAATTATGGGGAAGGTATCGGGAACATTTCCGAATTGAAAAAAATCCATCGCGGGAACGGGGACGTGCTGACCTTTGCCTCCCGGCAAAGCATTCGCTATGATATCGTTCGCCTCGGAAACGAGTGGTTTGGGTGGAATTTGCAAACGGTGGACAAAGCCAAAGGAACATTGCAATTCAGAGAAGATGTCAACATTGCGGATTCGGTTGAAATGGATTTGTTCGGTTATCTCAAGACGGGAAAAAAATCGCAGAAACGTCCTGCCGTTGCCCGCTTGTCTCATGCCGTATCTTTGGAGCCTTACCGCAGTGATCTCGAATTTTTAAATAACATGGGACTTGCAGAGCGGATTGATGAAACTCCCAATTTGGCGAATATTGAGCAGCATGAAAGTTTCTATACCTATACTGTGACGGTTGATTTAGACCGAGTAGGCGTGGATCCAGCCGATAAGGGTAATCCTGTGGAACTGGCGGTAGCGGAAAAAGCGGTGCGCTTACACCAATTACTGGATATCCTTAAACTGCTCAATCGCAATATTCGCGGCCGGCAGGAATCGCTTGCTCCTTTGTTCGTTATCGGCGGGATATATCCTGTGGCAAATCCGTTTTTCCTTGGCCGCATTATGCTCGAGCCGCAAACCAAGGCTTGGAATCTTAATGTGTCCGCCCTGGAAGATGTGGGCAAGACGACATTTGGCGGACAAGCGATGCAGACATTCACACGTATTGGCTTTGTATCCGGCGTTTTCCGCAATGATTCGCAATTTGAACAAGCGGCGCCGGGCAGAACGGGGAGTGTAGAGGAGTTTTTTGCCGTGTTAAAAGATGAGATCGATGCTTACTATGGAGCAGCAGTGAAATGAATGCACTACGGCTTAAGTTATATCAGCAAACGGCTTGTTACAAAAAGCCCTACGCCTTTAAAGTAGCGGAAACATACCCGCTCCCTCCTCATTCGACCGTGAAGGGGATGGTGCATGCGATTCTGGAAGCGGGCGAACTAATTCCAATGCAGATTAGCATTCAGGGAAATTACGATACGCTGGTTACGGATTACCAGACGCACTATTTTTTTAAAACGGAGAAAACGGATGAATTTGCATTAACCGTGGATGGTTTGGGAATAGACAGGGAGTTTCAGGATATCACCACAATGCCGATCTACAGCCATATGCTTTATGACGTCAACTTGCTGATTCATATCCATGCCGAGGATGATGTGCTGGAACGACTGGAGCAACGCGTTCATGAGGGAAATGTCCATTTAAGCCTCGGCCGATGGGAAGACTTGGTGCGGGTTGATGCGTGCGAGCGGGTTGAGCTGGTAAACACAGAGGAAGAAATCATTCTGCAACAGAATGCGTTTGTGCCGATTGGATTGTTGGGGCCGACCGAGCACTTTCCCTATCGCTTGAACTGGACCTATCGAATTGTGGATGGGGTTCGCGTATGGGATAAGCTGCATGTTGGTTATGTACAAGCAGGTTCGTCCATTTATAACGAAGATGACGGTTTGCTGATTGATAAAGATGGAAATGGCGTGTTTTTTGCTCAACCAAGTTAAAATGTAAATTTGCCGGAAGGAGGGAACCGATCTATGACTGGTTCTCTCTTTTTGTTTTGAAAGGAGACATGTACAAGGTGATATTTTTTGCTAAATCAACACCGCCTTTGCCGGAAACAGAGACAATACAGCAGCACACGAATGCGTTGATTGCATGCTATCATCAGCTTAAAAATGGGTACGGGAACGTTTTGCGGATGAGCGACCGGGATTGGCAATTGCTTTATTGGGCTGTTTTGTATCATGATGTCGGTAAATACGATGCGGTGTTCCAAAATAAAATTAGGCGTGCTTTGAAGCAACGGCCTGTAGATACGCAATGCAATTTTGACGTGAGGCATAATTATGTCTCCGTTATGGCGCTTCCTTTCAAAAAACTCGGGCTAAGCGATGACGAAAAATATATCCTTGCCCAAGCGGTAGGATATCACCATGAAAGAAACGATAACATTATAAATCAAGAAGTTGCCGCTATCTATAAGCAGCATATTCTGCCCCATCGTGATCAAATCGAACGGGAATTGGGCATTGAACTGGATGACAAATGTATTAGTCAAAAGCTGGCGCACCTCTCCAATACAAAACGGATCCGGGAAGATAAAGGGGATGTGTTTCTTCGCTATGTATTAATCAAAGGATTGCTTCATCGCCTCGATCACGCCGCATCGGCCCATGTCCCTGTTGAATTAGCAATAGATATGCATGTGGGAGAATATGTGGACAGGTTTATTCAGACAAATTTTGGAGGCAAAAAGAATGAATTGCAGCAATTTACGGAGCGGCACCGGGATCAGCATGTCGTTGTCGTGGCCCAGACGGGAATGGGCAAAACGGAAGCCGGGTTATTGTGGCTGGGCTCGTCCAAAGGATTTTTCACCTTGCCGCTAAGAGTAAGTATTAATGCAATGTACGGACGGATTACAGATAAAAACAAGATCGGATTTTCGCGTTCCAGCTTGTCGAACGGTGAGGGGGAAGAAGCGACGGGTCTTTTGCATTCCACCAGTCTGGATTATTTACATGAGAAGTCGAACGAGAAGAAGGAGGCGGAATTGGATGAGAAAATGGAGACGAACAGAGATGACATCCTTGAGAAAATTCATTCCCAATCCAGAGAGTACGCAAACAAGCTGGTCATTTCTACAATCGATCAAATTCTGAAATTTCCCTTCTTTTATTTAGGCTTCGAAAAAGAATACGCGACAGTCGCTTCGGCGAAAGTCATTATCGATGAGCTTCAAGCTTATAATCCGCGCATTGCGGCGTTGATCGTAAGGGCACTAGTTCTGATTGACCGAATCGGCGGATCTTTTATGATCATGACGGCTACTCTGCCGGACTTCTATTATAAAGCTTTGATCAAGCATTTGGGGATATCCAGATTACCAGTCGCCTGTGAGGAGTTTATCGACGATAGCGTTGTTCGCCATCATGTTCAGCTGAGTCCGAAGTCTATTTTGGATGAAAGTGTAATAGAACAAATTGCCGAAGAGGGGAAGAATTCTAAAGTTCTGGTTATCTGCAATACGGTTAGGCGGGCAAGGGAAGTGTATGAAGCGTTGAAATTGCGAACGGAACAAGCTCAATTGCTGCTTCAATTGCTACATTCCAAATATATCAAAAAGGACCGTGATCAAAAAGAATCCGATATTTTGGAATTTGCCAAGGGGGAAGGGAATGGAATTTGGGTCGCAACTCAACTGGTTGAAGCCAGTCTGGATATTGATTTTGATCGCTTGCATACGGAAATGTCGACGCTGGATAGCCAGTTTCAGCGTTACGGACGCTGCAACCGCAAAGGGAAGAAGTCGATAGACGAGGTGAACATACATGTGTATACCGGGGACGTGTCCGGCGTAAAACTCGGCAAGAATTCGGTGTATCACGATGATATTTATAACCGGAGTTTGGAATTGTTCGCACAGCATGAATCCGGCATTTTATTGGAGTCGGACAAGCAGAGGATGATTCGCGCTCTTTATGACGAGGGAGCCTTGAAAGATTCCAAGTTTAAAGAAGAATTCGATAAAACTATGAAAGAACTGGAGGATCGTCCGATGTATGAGCTGGACAAATTGGAGGCTCAACAACTTCTCCGGGATATTCGGGAAGTGCAGGCGATTCCGGATAGTTATCGCGAAACAAAGGAAATCGAGGAAGCTTTGGAAGTTTGGAAGAAGGCAAAAGATAAACGAGCGAAGCGTAAAGCACGGAGAACGATAGAGAATTATACCGTTGGAGTGAATTATTATATGGCGGAAGATAAAAAAATACTCACTCCCTTCCCGATAATTAAAGGTCTTTATTATGTGAATGCCAAGTATTGCGAGGAGACAGGGCTGGATATACAGGGGATTACAGCTCCTCTATTTCAGTGATAGAAGGGGATTTCTCCAATGTCTATTCGTGGGATAGAAATACACTATTATGCCGTTTACAAATGTAAATTGTGGTTATTTCATCGGGGAATCGGTTTTGAGCAACAATATGATCGGGTAGAAGAAGGAAAAATTCTTCATGAACATACGTATGCCAAATTGGATAAGGAGATCAATGCCGACGATTTGGCTGTTTTGGACGCCATAGATGGAGAATACGTCAGGGAAGTTAAAATTAGCAGCCGGATGGAGAAAGCGGATTGTCTGCAAATGCTCTATTATCTTTATTTACTGAGGGAACGTGGAGTCGAGAAAAAGGGATTGCTGAGCTATCCAAAGGAAAAGAAAACGACCGAAGTTGTACTGGGGTTTGATGAGAAGCTGGAGGTTCGTTCGGCCATAGAGGGCATAAACGAAGTACTGCAAGGCGAACTCCCGCATTATCGAAAACTAAAGTATTGTTCCAAGTGTGCCTATCAAGACTTTTGTGAAGCGGGAGAGGGGGAAGAGGAATGAGCAGGGATGTGTTTGTCTTCTCGACTGGCAAGCTGCATCGCAAGCATAATACGTTGTATTTTACGGATGAGGAAGAAAAGTCCAGTCCATTGCCCGTTGAACAGACGGAGAATCTACATTTGTTTGGAAATGTGGATTTCAATACCTCACTTCTGCATATTTTAACCCAGCATGATGTGCGTTTACATGTATATAACCATTATGGTTATTACGATGGTACCTATTATCCGCGAAATTCCCGGGTGTCCGGCTATACGGTAATTCGCCAAAGCGAGCATTATTTGGATCTAAATAAAAGGTTGGTACTGGCCAAGTCTTTTATACAGGGCGGAGTACATTATATGGTAAGAAATTTGCGGAAAGCGGGTGATGAATCCAAGCCATACATTGATACTATTCAATCCAAAGTGGCTCTACTTGAAAATGCCTCTAATATTCCGTCCGTGATGGGGGTTGAAGGACAGTGCCGTCAAGTATACTATGAGACGTTTCCTTTGTTAGCCAAAAACAGCAGTTTTACTTGGGAGAGCCACAGCAAACGCCCGCCGCGTGATCCGCTGAATGCATTGATTTCTTTTGGTAACGGACTAATGTACACTTCGGTTGTGTCGGAGCTATATAAAACGATGTTGGACCCGGCGATCAGTTACTTGCATGAGCCTTCAAGCAAGCGTTTTTCACTTAGCTTGGATATTGCGGAAATTTTCAAGCCGTTTTTGATTGATCCGCTTATTTTTAGTTTGGTAAATAATCGACGGATTCAAGCGAAGCATTTTGACGATCGAGATGGGATCGTATACTTAACTGAAGAAGGACGAAAAATATTTCTGGCCACGTATGATGAAAAGATGAAGACCACGATTAAACATCGGAAATTGAAGCGCAATGTGACGTATCGCTATTTGATTCGGCTAGAAGCCTACAAGCTGATTAAGCACGTCATTGGCGATGAAAGCTACAAACCTTTTAAGGCTTGGTGGTAGACATGTTTGTCATTATTACGTACGATATTGGAGAGAAACGCGTAGGCAAAGTTTGCAAGAAATTACGAGAATACCTGGATTGGACGCAAAATTCGGTGTTTGAAGGTGAGATCACTAAAGGAAAATTAACGCGTTGTCTAGCCGAACTGCGGGGAATGATGGAGGATGAAGATTCGATTTATCTGTACAAAGTCGAGAATCCCAAGGCTATTGTGAAAGAGGTTATCGGGGAAGACCGATCTTTCGATAAGTTATTCCTTTGAAGTGTACAGTTAGGAAAATGGCGCTTCTGATAAAAATGCAGCGATCAAAAATTTTGTCGAATCGCCCGAGAGCCTTGTGCCTCAAGGGCTGAAGGCCCTTTTTTGAAGGAATGTATTTTCCAAATTGACGGTTCAATGCAAAATGAGCAAGACCCCTGACCTAGAAATGCTGATATAACAAGGCTTTTCGGCTGCAAAAAATCGGGGTTTTATCTGAACGTAGTGGGATATAAAGGTTGTAGAGGTCAAAAAATCACCAAAACAGTCGAAAGTTTTATCTGAACGTAGTGGGATATAAAGTACCTACATCAACTATGTCTATTTCATGGCGTATCACCGTTTTATCTGAACGTAGTGGGATATAAAGTATTATGCGAAAGGGAAATGTAGAGCGCACTATCACGTTTTATCTGAACGTAGTGGGATATAAAGTACAAAGACCGCTTTAATGGTCTGGGAGGGAAGTTGGTTTTATCTGAACGTAGTGGGATATAAAGAACGAATTGGCTATGCGTGTCACGGTTGGAATCCAGTGTTTTATCTGAACGTAGTGGGATATAAAGACAAGTGACGTTGTCGATACAGTTGAATCCGGAATGGGTTTTATCTGAACTTAGTGGGATATAAAGTTGCATTTACGTGTCAACGTCCGGGGTGTTTCTTGAGTTTTATCTGAACGTAGTGGGATATAAAGATATAAGAAGTATCGCAAGCATAACAAAGTGTATGAGCGTTTTATCTGAACGTAGTAGGATATAAAGGGCCGACAGTAGGGTTACATCCGGCGAGCAAGCTAAGTTTTATCTGAACGTAGTGGGATATAAAGAAGGATAACAGCTCGGAGTTCATCGCCTGGGAGCTGCGTTTTATCTGAACGTAGTGGGATATAAAGGCAGATGCAGGTGGCTTTGCAGCAGTTGACTGATCAGCGTTTTATCTGAACGTAGTGGGAAAGGATGGTACAAGGGTGCTTTTTACTTTCACAGAGACAACGTTTTATTTGAACGTAGTGGGATATAAAGACAAAACCGTAACCTAAGTCTTTCAAGGTTTTGCATTGTTTTATCTGAACGTAGTGGGATATAAAGGTGTCAAAAGGTCAAAGACCCTGTAACCAAGGAAACGTTTTATCTGAACGTAATGGGATATAAAGTTCATTCTGTTGCGAGTCTTATGTTTCAGCACGCTAGTTTTATCTTAACGCAGTGGGATATAAACGTATCTGACTTGATTTTTTTTATCCGCACAGTGAAATATTGGTTTTTATGCTATGTAAAATTTTCTGAGGCAGACATCGTTACTGCTTCGGAGCTAAGATTTGGATTTTAACTCAAAATGATCTCGTATTGCGATAAATTTCTTTGCCGGAAGTGAATCGCTTGACAGGTGGACCACTCCATTTATTTGAAGTCCCTCAAGAGCAACTTCAAAACGTAGTTTTTAGTTTGGATATTAGACAAACCCAAACAAAACTCCTTATTCGCTAAAATCAAATTCAGACAATACAATGGTAGATACGCTCCCGGCTTATTCCCTTTCAGCTTGCGGATCAAAGTCCAAGCCAAATCAGATTCTCCATGGAGTAATGGTCTTCAAATCAATTCGTCTCCTTCAACACCAAAATCAACTTCTTCATGTCGCGGGGAACCTGGTTTAATCAAACTAAGAAGTTTTTTTAAATGATTACGTAAATCATCATTGGTTTCCTGTGTTTTACTTAGCGGGCGGAGAAAAATGCCATTTTCCGGCGTAACCATGATTTCTACCTCAATTCCTTCTTTAATGTCCAAACATGTAATACACAAAGTTGGCGAAAAGATACCTCCAGCGTTGAACGGCATGACGGATCGGCGTAATCTGCGGGCAATAATGGTTGATTACCTATTCAATATCCCCAAATACTCCACCCAAGGCCCGACGTCGGCCCTGTATCTGTTGGCCATGACTCTGGCGATTTGGGCAAGGTGTGTCAAATCGTGCACTACCCACGTGGACAGCAGTTCCCTTAACTTGACTTCACCAAACGCCGGATGTAAACCTGTTCGTTCAAGATGCGAAGCTGGGTCGACGAGCTCTTTGATTTTAACGATGTGTTGCGTTCGGAGTTCTTTGAATTCCCGTAGCCGATGTTCGATGGATGTTTCCGGTTTATCTTTCAAATGTGCGTTCCGGTCGAAAGGAGGGAACGGGTTGCTGTCACCGTCCTGGAGTATCGACTTAAGCCGCGGCAGCCAATTGCTTTTTTCCCACTCGATCAGGTGATCGATCACTTCCGAGACACTCCAGGTTCCTTCGCCTTCATTGCACCGGAGCCATGCTTCAGACAAACCGGATAAGAACTGCTCCAGCGCCAGCGGCGTACGTTCCAGCACCTCAACCGCTTCATTCAGAAGGAATTGCATGTTGTACCCCTTTCCAACCTTTTTTTCGGACTAGCCATCCTATATATTTTCTTTAAACTTTCTTCAATTCCTCCATAATCAAATGACCATAATTACAACCAGTAATTAGAAAAAAATGAAATGATACTAATTACCTAAGCATTTTTGGTTGTAAATCGCCCCTTTGGATTTCCCTATAGGTAGAAGATGGATGAAAGGGGGAAGTAGTTATGAAAGAACAGCCAACCGTGTACGAGCAATATCGGAAAGAAGTTTATCGGATCGCTTGGAGGATTCAGTACAGAGCCAAATTGGTAAGGAAGCGGGAATGTTCGTTCAACGGATTCGAACCGTCGGAAACTTGCTTCACCTCATCTTCTGATGACAAAATCGTTGTGAAACAGTTGATTAACGCACTTCCCTCCGACACGGGAAAAGAGATCATCTACAAAATATATCTGCAGGACAAGACAGAAGGGGAAGTTGCCCGCGAGCTGAATATGACGCAACAAGGAGTGAACAAATGGAAGCGGAAAATGATCAAGGAGATGTCCCGGATGATGAAAAGTTCTTGAAGCGTACGCTCCGCTAAAAGCCGGCACTATTGCCGGCTTTTTTTTCGCCAAAGGGGATGGGGCAAAAAAATCCAAAAAAGCGGTTGTTATTTTTGCTCCCGTTCTACCCTTATAAGTGAGCGCGGCGGTAATACTTTAACAGCCCAAAGCGTCAGCACGGCATATTGCAGTGTGAGTTTGAGGAAGTTGACAAAATGAATGTTTGTAACTATACTGGTTACAACGGTGGTGATACCCTATGAAGCAGATCAGTACGCGCTTTTCGATTGCCGTGCACACCCTTTCCCTCATTGCGGTCACGCCGGATTGCACCGGGGATTTTATCGCCGGCAGCGTGAACACAAATCCCGTGATCATCCGGAGAATTATGGGAATGCTGAAAAAAGCGGGATTGGTGGAGGTGCGGCCAGGGGTGGGAGGAGCCGCTTTGCTCAAGGAACCGGACCGGATCACGCTCCTGGATGTATATCGGGCCGTGAATGTGGCGGAGGAGAACCAGTTGTTCCGCATTCATGAAAATTCCAATATTGCTTGTCTCGTGGGACGGAATATCGAAAACGTCCTGCAAGCGGAATTGAAGGACGCCCAATTGGCGATGGAACATAGGCTGGCGCAAACGACGCTGGGCCAGATTATCGAAAAGTTTCAATAAAAGCTCACATAAGAGCTTTTATTTATACATTCGTTGTAACCAAATGTGTTATAACAGAATGAACTACACCAATTTAATGGAGGCAAAACCGATGAAAATTTTAGTGACTGGCGCAACGGGAAAACTGGGAACGAAAGTGGTTGAGACGCTGCTTAAGTCCGTACCGGCCAGCGATCTGGCGGTCAGCGTGCGCAACCCGGAGAAAGCGGAAGGGCTTAAGGCGCGGGGCGTAGAGGTGCGGCAGGGCGATTTTGACCGTCCGGAAACGTTGGAAGCGGCTTTTAAAGGCGTTGAACGTTTACTGCTCATTTCTGCGGATGGCGACAACGAAACAAGAATCCGGCAGCACCAAACTGCCGTAACGGCCGCCGAGCGAGCCGGGGTCAAATTTATTGCTTACACGAGCATCGCCAATGCCCAAGCAAGCAAAAACATGCTGGCTCCAACGCATAAGGCAACCGAAGAAGCAATTTTGAAAACGGGAATTCCTTATTCTTTCCTGCGCAACAACTGGTACCTGGAAAATGAAACTTCGACCATTCAGGCTGTTTTGTCCGGGGCCCCTTGGGTGACTTCGGCAGGAAACGGTAAGGTAGGCTGGGCGCTTCAACAAGAATACGCGGAAGCGGCGGCGGCGGTATTGACGGGAGACGGTCACGAAAATACGATCTACGAGCTCTCCGGCAAGCTGTTGACCCAGGAAGAACTGGCTTCCGCGCTAGGCGCTGTGTTGGGTAAGGATGTGCAAGTGCAGCAAGTGGACGACGCCGCTTACGCGGACATCATGAAAGCCGCCGGCGTGCCCGACTTCGTAATCCCGATGCTGGTAGGGATTCAACAAGGCATTCGCGAAGGCACTTTGGAAGTTGAAAGCAACGATTTCGAAAAAGTGCTCGGCCGCCCGCTAAAGCCTATTCAAGAAGCCCTTGGCCAACTGGTGAAGGGAATCTCCTAACCCGGCGCAAGCAAAATGCTAAAGCCGACCTCTCCGAATAAACGAGAGGCCGGTTTTTGGCGTCTCTGGAAAAAAGAATTAAAGCCGTTTTGTACCTGGCATTACCGCATTGGGAGCTTTATGATGAGAAAGGGCGACAAAGCGGAATGCCAAACCGGAGCATTGCTGCAGGCCGCCCGGAATCATAAAGAATGGAGATGAAATGAATGAACTTCAACAACCTGGATATTGCCAAACAACATATCCGTGATCTTCAGATGGAGATGGAGAGGTGCAGGATAGCTGAGCAGATGCGGCGGCTAGCCAAAGAGCAGGCCAAAGAGCGGGCCAAGTCGATGCGGAATGAGGCTCCGCGCGAAAAGAAACGCGGGTCCCTACTCACGCCGATCCTGATGAAGATGAGAAGACTGCTGTAATTGGATGGTCATATGCAGCGCTTCTCACCTCATTCCAGGACGGCGTTTTTTATTTGTTCCGCAAATAATCCATCGCTGCCGGAGTGCCCGGCATTCCGGCGGCAAGCCCTATTCATCCGCTCCCGCTTATCTCGAACGGCGCGTTTGCGATGAACGATACAGTTCCGAGATCATCCGCAGCGTTTTAATCCCTTCCGTTCCATCAATCCCAAATTTGCGTCCTTCCCGGACATGATCGTAAAAATCGGAAATCAGCAGCTCATGGCTGCCGCCCCAATACGCCTTCCCTGGAACGATACTCGCGTTTTGGCCCGAAGCAGGCTCATCCAGGCGGGTTTCCGCGCCGTTTTGCCTCAAATAAAGGCGGTTATCCCGCTGGTGGAGCGCTCCTGTTTCAAAGACGAGCTCCAGTTCAACAGGGGAATTGGCGACGAAAGCATTGGTTGCGTAAAAAATAGCCCAAGCCCCGTTTTTGAAGGCGATGCCGGCATGCGCGGTGTCTTCCACCTCGATCGCATCGGCGAGGGCGTCCGTCGTGACGCTGCCCTGGACGGAGGCGATGGCGCCGCCGAACCACTGCAGCAAATCAAGCGTGTGGATGGCCTGATTGATCAGCACGCCGCCGCCTTCGGTTTCCCAGCGTCCCCGCCATGGGCTGCCGGCATAATAATCGCGGCCTCGGTTCCAGGTGACGATTCCCTTCATGCCGAGCAGCTTGCCCAATGCGCCGGAATCGATCACCTCCCGGATTTTTTGCGATGCCGCATTATACCGGTTTTGAAACACGATGCCAAGTTGAGCGGGCGCTTCCTGCGCAGTCTTGAGCAGCCGCTCCGCCGCCTGCAAGTTATGGGCCAGCGGTTTTTCGCATAGCACATGTTTGCCTGCTTGAAGCAGAGCTTCCGCCATTTCCGCATGCAAATGGTGGGGCGTACATAAGTGAACGACCTGAATGTCGTCACGTTCCAGAATGGCGCGATAATCCGCTGCCGCTTCACAGCCGTATTCGGCCGCGGCTTGCTCCGCTTTGCTCCTGTCGGTGTCGACGACCAGCTTCAAGCTGGCGGTTTTCATTCGGCTAACAGCCCCGGCATGTACCGGAAAAATCGTTCCGCAGCCGACGATCGCCGCCCCTGTTTGTTCCCGCATCGCTAATCCCTTCCGTTCCTTAAGAAATTCGCAACGCTTGCTGCTGCGCTTTCAGGCATAATTCTGCGGCCTTAAAGGCATGCTCTTGGGTCATGGCATTTTCCGTCCGGTGGATGCAGTCGAAAATCAGCTCGCCGAAATACGGGTAGCCGACCTGCCCGCGAACGTTAAAATAATGCTCCCCGCTCCGGTTGACGAGATAAACGTGATCGCCGCCGGCGTCCCGGGCGATATCGGTGTATTTTCGCAGCTCGATGTACCCTTCGGTGCCCAAAATAAACGTCCGCCCGTCGCCCCAGGTGCCGAGCCCGTCCGGCGTAAACCAGTCGACGCGAAAATACTGCGTGGCCCCGTTATCCCCGACTAGGGTGGCGTCCCCGTAATCCTCCAGCTCGGGGTATTCCGGGTGATGGTAATTGGCGACTTTGCTGTGCAGCACCTGCGCATCCTGGCAGCCGGTGTAGTACAGAAACTGCTCGATTTGATGGCTGCCGATGTCGCAGAGAATGCCGCCGTATTTTTCTTTCCGGAAAAACCACTCCGGACGCGAGGCGGCGTTCAGGCGATGGGGACCGAAGCCCGTTATCTGAATCACCCGGCCGATCGCTCCATCCCGGACCAATTGGCCGGCGTACACGGCGGATTCGACGTGAAGGCGCTCGCTGTAATAGACGGCGTATTTTTTGCCCGTCTCGCGCGTCTTTTGTCTGGCGGCTTCCAGTTGGTCCAGGCTCGTAAACGGCGTTTTGTCGGTAAAATAGTCTTTGCCCGCATCCATCACCCGCAGGCCGAGCGGACCGCGTTCCGATGGGACGGCCGCGGCCGCGACCAGCTTGACCTCGGGATCGGCAAGCACCTGCTCGAGGCTGTCGGCCGCAGCGGCCTGGGGAAACTGCGCGGAGAACGCCTTCACCTTGGCCGGGTCGGGATCATAGACCCATTTCAGGGTGGCCCCGGCTTCGACCAGCCCGCCGGACATGCCGTAGATGTGGCCATGGTCGAGGGCGACGGCCGCGAACACGAACTCGCCCGGCCCCACAACGGGGTTTGGCCGTCCTTTCGGCGCGTAATTCATGCCGTCGCTCGTCTGAAAAGACTCGGGCTGGAGAGAGGACGAGGGCGAGGAGTCGCCGCCATTTTGCTGGTCTGGGACGTGCGCCTTCATTGGACTCGTCGGATTCGATGGATTTGATGGACTCGATGGGTTTGATGGATTCGACGGATTTGATGGATTCGACGGACTCGACGGACTCGACGGGCTCGACGGAGTCGTCGGGTTCTTTTCGAAGGGTTCGTTCATCGGTTTTACATCCTTTCGCGCATAAATTCGGCAAACGCTTTGAGCAGCGTTTTGGAATCGTACTGGCCGCTGAAATCCTCGATGCCGAGGCAGCCGTCATAACCTGCGGATTTCAGGTCATAGAGAAGTGTGCGGAAATCGACGATCCCGCTTGCCAGCGGGGCCCACTCGGAACGCCAGCCGGCCGTCCCGTCCGCGCGTGCGCCGTCCTGCGTCCAAACGGCATTTTTCACGTGCACATGCGCTAAATAAGGACCGAGCAGCTCCAGCCCCATTTTGAACCGTTCATACCCTTCATGCACCATGTTGCCGGGATCAAACAGCACGCCGATATATTCCGGATCACAGTGACTGACCAGCCGGTGGGCGAGCCCGGCGCTTGGCGCGATCGTATTGTGATGCGTTTCCACAACGCCTTTGACCCCGTACTGCTTCGCCATCCGCTCGGCTTCCTTTAAATAGCGGACGGTGGCCTCGTACAGTTCAGGATAGGGTGTAGACCCGTCGTAGCCGGCCGCTCCGACGCGGATCATCTTCGCCCCGAGCAGACGGGCGGCCCGAAAGGCCCGATCCGTCTCCTCCAGGTTCAAGGAATTTAAGTACGGCGTTACGCTAACGACCTCCAGGCCCTGCGCCTCCGTAATCTCCTTGAACCGCAGCATTTCTGTATCCGAAAGTCCTGGGTCAATCGAGCACAGGTTGTTGCGCCAAAACGACGGCGCTTCATCCTTGGCTTCGGCGGGCACCCCCTTGAAGCGCCACTCGACGCCATCCAGCCCGGCTTCCCTCGCCGTCAGAACCAGCTCCTCCGGCGTCAAATCCGGCGTGGCCACCGTAAACACGGACAATTTCATCTTACATCGCTCCTCCTTTGGTGTAATCCTTAGGTATAAGCTTGTCGGCATACATAAAACAGGTCGGTCGGACTAGCACGGCGGCTTTCTTAGATAGGGGGGGGGCTGATATGAAAATGGGGTGCATTGGTTACTGTGGCAGGGAAAGGTGGTAGGGAAAAGTAGTATCGGGAAGTAGTAGGGAAAGGTAGCAGGGGAATAGTTGGGGAAAGGTACTAGGGGAATAGTTGGGGAAAAATAGCGGCATTCTATGGCCTTATTTTGCAGCGTCATGAGCTTTGTACTCAGATAGCGGCAAATTTTGTCTCTATTTTTAGAGCAACCCCGGCTGAACGGGCATTTTTCCACTCAGTCCCTTAAATAGCGACATAATTTTCCCTTATTTTCCTGAATAGGTAGAGGACAAAATAAATAACGACATTTTTTACCGCTATTTTTACGTCCAACCGCCTAACCGTCCATCCACCCGTCCGTCCAACCGCCTAACTGTCCATCCACCCGCGTCCAACCGCCCAACCGTCCATCCACCCGTCTATCCACCCGCCCGTCCAACCGCCTAACCGTCCATCCACCCGTCCATCCACCCGTTCACCTACCCGCCCAATCGCCCGATCCCCCAGATCACCAGTACCCATCAACCTCCACTAACCCCATCTGCCTCCACAAACCCCATCAGCCTCGCCCAACCAGTTGGCCTCTCCCTTAGTGAGTACCCGACACGTCCAGCACTCTGCCGCCGCCTGCGCCCCCGCTGCCCTTGCGGTACACCGAGGTTTTGATTTTTTCCTGCAGCTTTTCGTAGAATAAATCTTCATCGAGCGGCAGCTGCACCCAATCCTCCGTCCAGGCGGACAGGTGCATGGCGTTGGAAATCGTCAGGCCGAGGATGCCTTCTTCCCCCGGAGCCAAGAGCGGTTCGCCGTGCAGCACCGCGTTGGTGAAATTTTGCAGGATGCCTTTGTGCTGGGGACCTATGCCGCCTTCCACGGCGATTTCGCATTTCCAGCATTCCGGCTGCCCGAATCCGCCGGTATATTCGGCGTTGAACTTCGGCTCCGGCACGCGCAGGCGCCAAAACGTCAGCTTGCCGTCCTCGACGACGATCTTCCCATTGTCCCCCGCCAGCTCGAACCGGTTCGTCCCCGGCGTTTCGCCGGTGGTCGTGACGAACAGGCCGGTTGCGCCGTTTTCGTATTCCACATAGGCGGTGACGTCATCCTCGACCTCGATGCTGCGGTGCTTCCCGAAATGGCAAAAAGCCCGCACCCGCTTCGGCATCATTCCGGTCGTCCACTGCCACAGGTCAAGCTGGTGCGGGTCCTGGTTCAGCAGCACGCCGCCGCCTTCCCCGGCCCAGGTCGCCCGCCAGCCGCCGGAATCATAGTAGCTTTGCGACCGATACCAGTTCGTGATGATCCAGTTCGTCCTGCGGATCGTTCCGAGCTCCCCGGACAGTACTAGATCGCGCAGCTTCGCATACAGCGGGTTCGTCCGCTGATTGTACATGATCCCGAACCGCTTGCCGGATTTCGCGGCGGCTTCGTTCATTTCGCGGACCGCTTTGGTGTACACGCCGGCCGGCTTTTCCACGAGCACATGGTAACCGCTCTCAAAAGCCTGCACCGCCAGCGTCGGGTGATCGTAATGCGGCGTTGCGATCAACACGGCGTCCATAACCCGCGCAGCGAAAAAGGCTTCCGCCTGGTCAAAAGCGCGCACCGCACTCGGCAATCGCTCCTTTGCCCAATTCAGCCTTTCCGGGTTCCAATCGCATACGGCCGTCAGCTCCGCCCCCTTAATGTCGCCTATCAAAGAGAGCGCGTGCGACGTCCCCATATTTCCGATGCCGATGATGCCAAACCGTACTTTGTTCATGATGCTCCCTGCCTTTCTCGAATTTTTGGGTGGAGGGATGTTCCGTTCGGTAACGGCGAATCTCCTTAAGCTCCCCTCTCCGCTACCGTTTTTAAACCGCCGAGTATGTATCTCATGCCCCCTTAGCTTAGCTTGAATTCCAAACGATGAGAATGGCAAAGATTAAGGGTATTTTGCACAAAATTAAGGTGTATTTGGTAAAAACGCGATGCTACAATAAGAACATCAAACAACCAATGAAAGTGCTTGCAAAATTAATCCGTAAATTGCCGGACCCACGATCAAAGGAAACGAGGGAGACGATAATTCCTATGAAAGAAGCCGAGCAACTGGCCGGGCGGCTGCCCGAAAGCCTGACCGTAACGGTAACGCATGTCCAGCTTAAAAGCGGGTTCCCCGGCTGGAACCGGGCGGAGCAAGCCCCGAGCTTCAACCGGCTGTATTTTATCGCCCAAGGCGAGGGTGCGGTGGTCATCAACGGAACCACGTATTATCCGCGGCCGAACCAACTGATGATCATGCCGGCGGGATCGAGCCAAACGACCTTTACCGCGCCGGACAATCCGTATACCCGGTATTTTTGCCATTTCGACGCGCAGGTGGGGGAGTGGCCGCTGTTTCACGCGGGGAGCAAGCTGTACATCAGCGATGTCCGCGACCCGGAATTTGTCCGTACGACGTTTGAGACGATGATCGGTCTGTTCCAGGCGGGCGGGCCGTTTGCGGGCTTAAGGCTCCAGGCCGGACTGCTCAATTTGTTGGCCTGCTGCCTGGAGGAAGGGGGATACCGGGACTTTTTGAAGGATTATATGCAGTTTACGGAGCGGAACAAGCTGGCGGGCGTGCTGAAGTATATTCAGGAGCACCTGCACGAGCCGATAGAGATCGAAGCGCTGGCCGATATCGCCCACCTGCATCCGAATTATTTTATCCCGTATTTTAAAAAAATTATGGGCGTCACCCCGATGCACTACGTGCAGCGCAAGCGAATGGAAGAAGCCAAGCGGCTGCTGACGTATACCGACGAGAGCATCGCCGAAATCGCCGAACGGCTCGGCATGCAGCTCTCTCATTTCTCCCGCCAATTTAAGGCGCATACGGGGATTTCCCCGACCGCTTACCGGGCTTGCACGCGGTAAAACCCGCTGCTGCTCCAAACGCCCGCTGCTCCAACCGGCTGCAGCACAAGATGAACACCCCCGTTATTTTCGGGCACGAAAAGTCGGATCGGGCCAGCTTGATCCTGTTATCCTGTGAATGTGAAGGAGGTACAGACGATGGATTCGCTTAAAAACTTAAACGCCGCTTTAAACTATATCGAGCAGCATCTGGCGGATGAAATCGATTATAAGGAAGCGGCCAGGCTCGCCGTTTGTTCGGAATATCACTTCAAGCGGATGTTTTCTTTTCTGGCCGGCGTGACGTTGTCCGAATACATTCGCCGCAGGCGGCTGACGCTGGCCGCGTTCGAGCTGCAGCATCAAGATGTCCGGATTATCGACGTAGCGGTAAAATACGGATACGGCTCGGCGGACGCTTTCGCCCGGGCGTTTCAAGTCATGCACGGCATCATGCCGTCCGAAGCGAGAAATCCAGGCCAACCGTTAAAAGCTTATCCGCGTATGACCTTCCAATTTACCGTTCAAGGAGGAAGCGAAATGAACTATCGTATTGTGGAAAAAGAGGCTTTTCGGATTGTGGGGTTATCCAAACGAGTGCCGATCCAATTTCACGGTGTCAATCCGCAGATCGCGGAAATGTGGCAGAGCTTGGACGAGGAGACCATTCGGCTCCTGAAAGGGCTGTCCAATGTGGAGCCGGCCGGGATGATCAGCGCGTCGGCGAATTTTTCGGAGGGCCGGATGAAGGAGCAAGGGGAACTCGATCACTATATCGGCGTCGCCACTACGCGGGACTGTCCCGCTCATCTGGCATCGCTTGAAGTCGCTGCTTCGACATGGGCGGTGTTCACAGCGGTGGGGCCGTTCCCCGAGACACTGCAAAACGTTTGGGGACGAATATACGCCGAGTGGTTCCCGTCCGTAAATTACAAGCTGGCCGAAGGGCCGGAAATTCTCTGGAACGAAAGCCCAGACGTCACCTCGCCGACGTACAAAAGCGAAATCTGGATTCCGGTCGTGCGGAAAGAGTAGCGTTTGTCCCGGGGACGGCGGATTTGCCCAACCGGGGGCAGCCCAGCGTCGTCTTCATAGAGGCCCTGCCCGGGAGGATACTCCCGGGCAGGGCTTTTTGCTGCCGTTTAGAGTGGCCCCCAACCGTAAAAATCACCGGCAGGTTGTTCTGACGGAAATCCTATAGTAATATCTGACCAGGGGGGAAAAGCGTAATGAAGGACAAGCAACAACCGATCGGCGTTTTGTTTGTGTGCCTCGGAAACATCTGCCGTTCGCCGATGGCCGAAGCCGTGTTCCGGCATCTGGTGGCCGAAGCGGATTTAAGCGGCCGGTTTCGCATCGATTCGGCGGGAACGGGCAACTGGCATACCGGCAATCCGCCGCATCACGGCACACGCCGGATTTTGGACCAGTACGGAATATCGTACGAAGGGCTGCGGGCCAGACAGGTCGCGCCTGCGGATTTCTCGGATTTCGACTATATCATCGCCATGGACAACCAAAACGAGCGGGATTTGAGAGCGCTGGCGCGCCAGACGGATGCCCAAATATGGAAGCTGCTCGACCTTGTTCCCGACTCGAAAATCAAGGAAGTGCCCGACCCGTATTATACGGGCAATTTCGAGGAGGTTTACGAGATGGTGCAGCAGGGCTGCCGGGCTTTGCTGGAACGGATCCGGCGGGAGGCCTTGGCGTAGGCTGAACCGGCAAGGTGCCGCACGTTAAAATGTGCGGCATTTTTGGCTGCGCCTTTCCCATAGGCGTTCAGGCGTCCCAAAATGCCGCACAAAAAGTATGCCGAGGACAAACGGCGGCTGGTCATGTCCTTAGCGGCCGGGGCCGAGGCGCCCAGTGACAGCGAGAGGTCCCCGCTCATTGAGCGGGAAAGCGAGTTTGTCAAGGTGACCCATCGCGATTTTGCCGACGGACCGCCGCTTTACCTCCATTTGCGGCCCCGGAGAATCTGACCGGGGAAATATCGGATGCTCTTCCGCTATGACGCTGCTTGTTTCCGGCGATCCGGAATTCTTGCGGTTCCCCGGCGGCAGATAGGGAAAAACGCCCGACGGCGTGCCTTTGAAAAAGCTCAGGGGCACCGTCGGGCGTTTTATTGCGCTCAATCTAAAATCGTTGCTTGACAGCCGACTACTTGGACAACCAAGGCAGCCAGCCTCCCAAATAGGGGAACTTTATGCTCTTATTATCCGGAACCAGCCAGGCTCATCCCCCATTAGCGGCACTTTTTGTCCCTATTTTTCTATGAAGGGTCCAGAACGCGGGCATTTCCTTGTGATCCGAGAAAATAGCGACATAAATGGCCTCTATTTCTCTCAAATGAACGGATAGCGCCGGAATAACGACATTTTATGTCCTTATGTTTTTACAGGAGTTTCTCAGATAGGTCTGGCGGACCTTTTCCTTGGATGTTTAGCGTTGTACCGCTCGCCTGGGCCATCGGTTCAAGCGCATAAATCTACAGCAATCCCGCATATTTTAAGCCGTTGGCGATCCCGTCATTGTCCACGTCGGTGGTGGTGTAATCCGCGCAAGCTTTGAGCTGCTCGTGACCGTTCCCCATGGCTATGCCCAGCCCGGCGAGAGTCAGCATTTCCCTGTCGTTAAGCCCGTCGCCGAAGGCTACGACTTCTTTGGGGCTTACCTCCAAGTGCTGGAGCAAGTCCTGAATGCCCCGCGCTTTGGAGCCACCCACAGGCATGACATCCATGGCGTGCCTATGCCAGCGGACAAACCGCAAATGAGGGATATCGCTCGTATATAGATGCTCCTCCTCTGCCGTGCAGTGCAAAAAAGCCTGGTATACGTCGGAATGCCGCCAGAAGTCCGGATCGTAACCCGGGAGCTCTACCTTTAAGGAAGAGACCGACTGCAGCAAAGCAGGATGCTGTTTGGCGTTGGAGAAGTAAGCTTCTTTGCCTTGATAAACCAGGTAGTGATTATGTTTTCCCGCCCGCTCGACCAGCGGTTCAAGGTGCTCCTTGGGAATCGTATACTCTACGACCGGGCATCCCTTGTATACGACGTAGGCGCCGTTCAGGCAGACAAACGAATCTATGCCCAGCCGTCCGGCAATTTTCGTAATGAAATAAGGCGCCCTTCCCGTGGCGATGACCGTCTCAATCCCCTTGCGCTTTAGCTCAAGCACAGCCTGCAGGGCGGATTCCGGAATTTCTTTCTGTTCGTTTACCAATGTTCCGTCAATGTCAAAAAATACGATTTTGTAGCTCATGTTGCCTCCTCTTAATCTCATATTAAAAAACGAACATTTCACTATTACCTCTACTATAAAGTATGAAAAGCATTTCAGGTCAAGCCAAATTCACCGGAAAACGGCCGTCCCCGCACATTTACTCCGATACCAAGGGATTCCTAAGATAGTGTAGAAATTATAAAACAAGGGATTCGAATCTAATTCACCCAAAATGTTGAAAATAAAATTTTAGATTGCATATCAGTTTACTTGGTATTATAGTAATGGTATAAGATCTAGACCATTAATAGATCGGAGTGTTAAATATGTCGATTCAATTTCCCCTGCCCTTTGAGAAGGTATCGACCAAAAAGGTCAGCGAATTCATCAAGGAGCAGCTGGAGGAAGCGATCATCCTGAAAGAATTTATGAGCGAGGATCAGCTTCCGTCCGAAAGGGAGCTTGCGGAGATTTTTAATGCCAGCCGCATTACGGTGCGCGAGGCGCTTGCCGCGTTGGAGGCCAAGGGCCTCATTGAGAAGCGGGTCGGGGCCAAGGGGGGAACGTTTATCCTGCCGGCGACGGCCTACGCCCATAAGCGAACCCGGGAGGAGATCAGGCGGGATTGGAATCAGATGCAAAAGGTGTTCGAATACCGGTCGATTGTGGAGCCGGAGAGCGCTTTTCTTGCCGCTGAGCGGATCACCGCAGGCGAGCTGAAGCTCCTCCAAAGCTATCTGGAACAGAGCTTGGAACCGGACTGTACGCGGGAATGGTTCCGGGCGCTGGACGTCAAATTTCATCTGACCATCGCCAAGGCTTCGGGCAACCCCTACTGCGAGGCGGCGGTCCGAAAGATTCGGACTAGGATTAATCCCGCGCTCGATCTGATGCCTTACGACGAAAATGTGCGTTCGGCTAACTGCGGGGAGCACAAGGAGATTCTCGCAGCGCTCGAGGCCCGCGACAAACACCAATCGCGCGCCGTGATGAAACGACATATCAGCTTTGCCGCAGAGGCCATTTACGCCCGCGTGGTGGCCGGGGACTAGGAAGGAGACCGTGGAGTTAATGGAAATTAAAGAGCTTTTGCAACGGACAAAACCGCTTCAAGAGCAGCTGACCGCCTGGCGCAGGGATTTTCACCGCCACCCGGAAACGGGGTACGAGGAGTTCCGCACATCGGCGATTGTTGCCGGGCATCTGGAAAAGCTGGACCTGGAAGTGACCCGGAATGTGGGCGGGACCGGCGTCGTAGGGCTGCTGAGGGGCGAAAAGCCGGGCCCGACGATCGGCCTGCGGGCGGACATGGACGCGCTCCCGATCCAGGATCAGAAGACGGCGGATTACAGCTCGCAGGTGGCGGGAAAAGCGCATTTATGCGGGCATGACGCGCACACGGCGATTTTGATGGGCGCGGCCCAGCTCCTGACCGGGCTTGGAAAGCCGAAAGCGGGGAACATCAAATTTATTTTCCAGCCGGCGGAAGAAGGTTTGGCGGGCGCGCGGGCGATGATCGAAGACGGGGTGCTGGACAATCCCAAGGTCGATGCCATCGCGGGGCTGCATATGTTCCCCGACTTGGACACGGGGACGCTTGGCGTAAGCAAAGGGGTCGCTTTTGCATCGGCCGATGCTTTTACCGTCAAGGTACTGGGGAAAGGCGGCCATGCGGCCCGGCCGCATGAAGGGATCGACGCCATCGCGGTGTCCGCGCAAGTAATCAGCGCGCTGCAAAACATCTCCAGCCGCATGGTCGACCCCCTGGAGCCGGTGGTTGTAACCATTGGCAAAATTTCCGGAGGTTACATGGGGACGGCTATCGCGCCCGAGGTGGAGATGACGGGCACGATCCGCACGTTGTCCCGGGAGCTGCGGGAACGGATGCCGGGCCTGGTCGAGCAGGTGGTCAGCGGCGTATGCGCTTCGTTTGGCGCCGGATACGAATTGAAGTTCGGTCCGGGTTATCCGCTTGTCATCAACGATCCGGACATGGTCGATCTGATGACCGCAACCAGTGAGCAAGTTTACGGCTCCAAGGTGTGGAACTACATTAAACCGTCCACGGGCGGGGAGGATTTCGCTTTTTATTGCGAGCATATTCCGGGGGTGTTTTTCCGGTTGGGGTCGGGAAACGGCGAGGAGCGGACGAGGTACCCGCTGCACCATCCGATGTTCGACCTGGACGAAACGGCTTTGCCTTATGGAGTAAGCATGCTGTCGGCGATTGCGCTGAATTTTTTGAATAGAGAACTGTAAAAATGTGAGTTCAAAAAGTCAGGTTTTCAGCACCGAGAAAGCTGGATGAAGCTAGGGACGAAAGGAGCGGAGCGTACGTTTTGGGTACGTGAGCACCTGAAATGTTTCCGCAGGAAACATACTTCGGAAGTATATGCTTAGGCCCGGCTGAATTTAAGATTCGATGTCGGGTCTACTTCATGACCTGCTTCGTGATAAGAAAAACTTTATCGAAGTACATTCAAGGAAGCCAGACCGCGTTTAGCGGTAGTTTTTCTTGCGATATAAAGAAGCTGTGCTTAAGACGCCTATTCTTCCTTATATCTTCAAAAGATGACTTTTTGAACAACCTCTAAAAGGAGTGGAACAGATGAGAAAACATAAATGGACTAGCGCTTTGTTAACGCTGCTGATCGCGATGGTGGTGCTCACGGCTTGCGGCGGCGGCAATGGCGGGGGAAGCGCGGCGGCGCCCGATGCGGCGAAGGATGGCGGCGCGGCGGCGGAGACCGGCGGCAAAACGCTGACGGTTGCGAACGCCACCGACATTGAGAGCTTCGACCCGCACAACAACAACAATACGGCCAGCGAAGCGGTGCTGGTCAACGTCTTTGACTACCTGCTGAAAAATGACGGCGGAGCGGACAAAGTTCCCGGGCTCGCCACCTCGTGGGAGCAGGTGGACGACACGACCTGGCGGTTTAAGCTGCGCGAAGGCGTGACGTTCCATAACGGCGACCCGTTCACCGCCGAAGACGTGAAATTTACGATTGAGCGGGTAGCCAAGGACAGCACCTTGAAGCAGCACTCTTACTTTAAAAATATCGCGGAAGTGAAGGTCGTGGACGAGCATACGGCGGACATCGTGACCAACGGACCGGACCCGCTGCTGCTGAACCGGCTGTCGAAGATGGGCGCGGGAATTTTGCCGGCCAAATATATTCAGGAGAACGGCATGGAGGCTTTTCTGAAGCAGCCGGTAGGCACAGGGCCGTACAAATTCAGCAAATGGCTGAAGGATGACCGCGTGGAACTGATCAAAAACGACAGCTACTTCGGCGGCCAGCCGAAATGGGACAGCGTTGTGTTCCGCGTCATTCCGGAAGCCTCGACCCGCGTATCCGAGCTGCTGGCCGGCGGCGTGGATATCATCTCAGGGGTTCCGTCGACGGACATCTCGCGAATCGAGAGCGCGGACGGCAAAAAAATCGTCAAAACGCCGACCCAGCGCGTGCTGCAGTTGATTTTGCGCCATACCGCAGGCACCGCGACCGCCGATCCGAAGGTGAGGGAAGCGATCGATCTGGCGATCGACAAGCAGGGCATTGTGGACAGCATCGCCGGGGGCGCGGGCATTGTGACCCGGACTTCCGTAACGCCGGGGAACTTCGGCGCCGACCCTTCGCTGTACAAACAGACGCTGTACGATCAGGAAAAAGCCAAGCAGCTGCTGAAAGAAGCCGGTTACCCGGACGGCGGCCCGGAGCTAACGCTTTCCGTATCGTCGCAATATAAGGAACAGGCCGAAGTGGTGGCCGCCATGCTGGATCAGACCGGTTTCAAAATCAACCTGGATGTGCTGGAGCCGAGCGCGTTCAGCGAACGTTACAGTTCCAAATCGTTTAAGGAAATTTTTATGATCGGGATCGGCAACTCGCTGTTCGACGCCTCCAACAACTACACCCGCTACCTGCTTGAGGAAGCGAAAGGCGAGACGGATTACAACAATCCGGAGGTGGAGAAGCTGCTGCAATCAGCGCTGGTCAACATGGAGCCGGCGGCTCGGGAGAAAGAGTACCGGCAGGTGCAGCAAATCTTGGCCGAAGAACGTCCGGCGGTGTATTTGTATCAAATGGAAGGGGTATACGGTACGGATGCCCGCGTAAACTTCCAGCCGCGCAGCGACGAACTGTTCTACGCCGAGGAAATCGCGCCGGCGGCCGAGTAATCTCGTTTGCGGAAGGTCTGCGGGCAGCCTGGGCCTGCCTGGTCCGTTCGCGATGGTGATGGAGGTGAATACCGCATGGGAAAATATATCGTCAAATCGCTGCTGCAGGTGATTCCCGTCCTGCTGATCGTCTCCCTGATCGTTTTTATTCTGGTCAGGGTGACCGGCGACCCCGTCGCGCTTATGCTCCCGGAAACGGCCACCGAGGAGGACCGCGCGGTGCTGGCGCAGGCGCTGGGGCTGGACCAGCCTTTATATACGCAATACGTGAAATTTCTGGGGAGCGCGCTCAAGGGAGATTTCGGCAGCTCGTTCCGCTATGGCGAGCCGGCGCTGCCGCTCGTGCTGGAACGGCTGCCGGCCAGCTTTGAGCTGGCGGCCGCGGCCATGCTGTTCGCGGTGCTGATGGCCGTGCCGCTGGGCGTAGCTTCGGCCGTTAAGCGCAATACGTTTCTGGATCTGGTGATTTCGGGCCTGTCGGTGATCGGCAAGGCGATGCCGAACTTCTGGATGGGCATCATGCTGATTTTGCTGTTTTCCGTCATGCTGGGCGTGCTCCCGGTGTCCGGCCGGGGCGGATTCGCTCATCTGGTGCTGCCGGCGTTCACGCTTGGCGTAGGGCTGGCGGCGCAAATGACCCGGCTGATCCGTTCCAGCATGCTGGATATCCTCAATCAGGACTATATCCGCACCGCCCGCGGCAAAGGGATCGTCGAATTGCTCGTCATCGGCAAGCACGCCTTCCGCAACGGGCTGATCCCGGTGGTTACCATTATGGGCCTGCAGTTTACGAGCCTGATCGGCGGCACGCTGATCACCGAAACCGTGTTTGCGTGGCCGGGCCTGGGCCAGCTGCTGGTTGTGGCCGTCAACACGCATGATATGGCGATCGTGCAGGCTTCCGTTTTCGTGATCGCCGTTATCGTGGTGGTCACCAACATTTTGACGGACGCGGCGTACCGGCTGCTTGATCCGCGAATCAAATACAACTAGGGGAGGCGAGGACTGTGGCGGCGATAAATGAAAGTTCTTTGTCGGCGGAGGGGCCGGGAGGACCGGCTCAAGGTCAGGGCCAGGGCGGGCCGCTGCAACCTGGTCCTTTACAGGAAGGCCCGGAGGTTGCGGGGTTGGACCCGGAGCGCAAACGGGCCGGTTTCCGGTTTTTTTTGAAGCGGCTGCTCCGCAGCAAAACCGGAACAGTCGGCGCCGTGCTGGTGCTGATCGTGTGCCTGACGGCGCTGCTTGCGCCCCTGCTGGCCGGCCATGACCCGGCCGCGGTCGATCCGCTGAACCGGCTGAAGCCCCCGATGTGGCTGGAAGGCGGAACAAAAGAACACTGGCTGGGCACCGACAACCTGGGCCGGGACATGTGGAGCCGGATCGTCTACGGTTCGCGGGTTTCGCTGATCGTCGGGATCGGCGCGGTGCTGGTGTCGGGGGCGATCGGCGCGGTGCTTGGCCTGGTCTCGGGCTTTTACGGCAAATGGATCGACGCCGTCATTATGCGGGTGGCCGACGGATTTATGGCGATTCCGACGATTCTGTTTATGCTGGTGGTGATGGCGGTGGTCGGGCCGGGCCTGACGACGCTTATTTTTGTGATCGGCGTGACGAATTGGGTGTCTTATACCAGGGTGGTGCGCGGGGAAGTCCTGAGCATCAAGGAGCGCGATTTTGTCAAAGCGGCCAAAGCGGTCGGAGCGAAAAACGGGCGGATCATTCTGAAGCATATTTTGCCGAATATCCTATCCTCGTTTATCGTGATCTCCGGCATGAATGTGGCCACAACGATTATTATGGAAGCTTCGCTAAGCTTTTTGGGGCTGGGCATCAAACCACCGGACGTATCCTGGGGCGGGATGCTCAGCGACGGCAGACAATATGTGGCGACAAGCTGGTGGGTGGCGACGTTCCCGGGACTGGCGATTACGGTGACCGTGCTGGGCGTTATTTTTCTCGGAGACTGGCTGCGCGATGTGCTGGACCCCCGCATGAAAACCAAAGCCTAAAGAGGTAGTTCAAAAAGTCATTTTTTGAACACATACTTAAAGGAAAGGGGGCGCGAAAGCCTATGACAGCGGAATTGCTGGAGGTTCGCAATCTGAAAACTTCTTTCAAGACGGAGGAGGGGACGGTTCCTTCCGTGCGCGGCGTCAGCTTTACCGTGAAAAGGGGCGAAACCTTGGCGATCGTCGGGGAGTCCGGGTCGGGCAAAAGCGTCACGTCTCTGTCGATCATGGGGCTGGTCGGCGCGCCGGGCAAAGTGACGGACGGCGAAATCCGCTTCGAGGGCCGGAACTTGCTGGAGTTGTCCAAAAAAGAGCTGCGCACCCTTCGCGGCAATGAAATTTCGATGATTTACCAGGAGCCGATGAGCTCGCTGAATCCCGTGTTTACGGTCGGCAATCAGGTCCGCGAGGCGATCCTTCAGCATTTGAAGGTGAGCAAGGCGGAGGCGGCGCGTTTAAGCGTCGCGATGCTGGAGCGGGTAGGCATCGCGGATGCGGCCAAAGCGGCGCGGAGCTTCCCGCACCAGCTGTCGGGAGGCATGCGTCAGCGGGTGATGATCGCCATGGCGCTCGCCTGCCGGCCGAAGCTGCTGATCGCCGACGAGCCGACGACCGCGCTGGACGTGACGATCCAGGCGCAAATTTTGCGGCTGATCGCCGAGCTGAGCCGGGAGGAGAACACCGGCGTCATCCTGATTACGCACGATTTGGGCGTGGTGGCGGAGATGGCCGACCGGGTGGCCGTGATGTACGCCGGCGAAATCGTCGAGGAAGCGGACGTGTTCGACCTGTTTGCCAAACCGGGGCATCCGTATACGATCGGCCTCTTGGGCTCGCTGCCCCGGTTGGACGAGCAAAGGGACAAGCTTGATTCGATTCCGGGCACCGTGCCGGATATGCTCCACATGCCGGGCGGCTGTCCGTTTCGGCCGCGCTGCCCGTACGCGCAGGAAGCATGCGCGAAGGAATATCCCGAGCTGCGCGTCAAGGAAGCGGGCCATAAAGTCAGATGCCTGCGGATGGAGGAGGTGGCGCCATAATGACCGGAGCGAACAGAGAAGCGGGCGGACCTGCGGCGGAAACGGCGTTTGGTGCGTCCGGGATGGGAAGCCGGCAGGCCGCGGTCGAACCGGTGGAAACGGTCGAACCAGTGGAAACGGGGCCGGGGCTGTCCGGGGCGAAGAACGGAACGGCCGTAAACTCGCCGGCGGGAGCGGAGCGCCGGTCCGAGGAAAACGAACAGCCGCTCCTTGAAGTGAGCGGGCTGAAGAAGTATTATCCCCAGAACAAAGGCTGGTTCTCCAGGAAAAGCGGCGTCGTCAAAGCCGTCGACGGCGTGAGCTTTCGGGTAATGCCGGGCGAAACGCTGGGGATCGTCGGGGAGTCGGGCTGCGGCAAGTCGACGACCGGGCAGTTGATTACCCGGCTGCAAGCGCCGACGGAAGGCCGGATCGTCTTTCAGGGGCGGGACTTGGATGAGCTGTCGGAGGAAGAAATCCGCAAAGTGCGGAGGGATTTGCAGTTTGTGTTCCAGGATCCCTTTTCGTCGCTGAACCCGCGCATGAAGGTGTTCGACATCGTTGCCGAACCGCTTCAGGTGCATGGTTTAGCCAAAGGCCGGGCGCTGAAGGACGAGGTTTACCGGCTGCTGGAGACTGTCGGCCTGGGACCGCATCTGGCCGACCGCCATCCGCATGAATTCAGCGGCGGACAGCGTCAGCGGATCGGGATCGCCCGCGCCTTGGCGATGAAGCCGAAGCTGATCGTCTGCGATGAGCCGGTGTCGGCGCTGGATGTGTCGATCCAGGCGCAGATTCTCAATCTGCTGAAAGAACTGCAGCGGCAGTTTCAATTGACTTATATTTTTATCGCCCATGGCCTGCCGACGGTCAAGCATATCAGCGATCGCATCGCGGTCATGTACCTGGGCAGAATCGTCGAGCTGGCCGGGCGCGACGAATTGTTCGCCGAGCCGCGGCATCCATATACGGAAGCGCTGCTCGCGGCGGTGCCCGTGCCCGATCCGACGCAGCGCCGGGAGCGGATTTTGCTGTCCGGGGAGATCCCGGGTCCGGCGAATCCGCCTTCGGGCTGTGTTTTCCATCCGCGCTGCCCTTATGCGCAGGATCTATGCCGGACACAGGTACCGCCGCTGGCGGAGCATGACGATGGGCATTTTGCGGCCTGCCATTTTCCGTTATCCGGTTTGAACTGAGCGCTCAAAAAGTCGGATTTTCAGCACGGAAGCGAATGCTTCCGATGTGCAACGGCGTATATTTCCAGGAAGCCAGATCTCGATTAGTGGTGGTTCTTCCTGTGGTAATTATAAAATTTGGGAGTAGGGAGAAGGGCAGGCGGTTGCGTATTTGTGGAGACGGGGGGAGACTGCGGAGGAAATAGCGGTAAAAAAGGTTCTTATTATCGGCAAAAAGGGAGGTTGGCTAAAATAGAGGAATTTTTTACCGCTATTTCGGAAAAACGAGGGTGAAAAGCTGCTTTTTCCAAGCCTGTTCTCCAAATAGAGCCTAAAAGTACCGCTATTTTGCGTAAGAGAGGGACAATCTCAAAATAGCGACATAAATTACCGTTATTTCCGGCAATAGAGACAATAGCAATCTCCCTTTCCCCTTCCCTCCCACGCCTATAGTAAGGGAGCGATTGGAATGAATAAACGGCCGATTATGCCGGACGATTTATACGGATACCAGTGGGTCAGCCAGCCGTCGGTCAACCCGCGCGGCCTGGTGGCTTACGTGAATCAGACGGTGGACCGGGAAAAAAACGACTATATAACGCATATCCGCGCCGTCTCTCTGGACGGAAGCGGCGACCGGCGCTTGACCGGGGGAGACAAGGACTCCGCGCCGTCGTGGTCGCCGGACGGCTCGCGGCTGGCTTTTCTGCGCCCGGCCGAAGGCGGTAAGCAGCTGTATACCGTCCCGGCGGAGGGAGAGGCGGCGGAGCCGGACCAGGTTCAGTCCCGTCTGGCCGTGAAGCACACGGCGCTTACGCGGGGAGTGAACGCCTTTGTCTGGTCGCCGGACGGGCGGTATATCGCCTTGATGAGCCGGGCCGGCGCGGATGTGGAACCACAGTTGCAGGATAAGCCACAAGTTCAGGATAAGCTACAGGTCCAGGATAAGCCGCAGATACAGGATAAGCCACAGTTGCAGGAGCGACACCAGTCACAGTCTGCACACCCGGAACAGCCCGCCTTGCGGGGCCGCGTTTTTGAGCGCACCACTCCTAAGACGGAAGGCTCTGGCTGGTGGGACGGATTGTACAGCCAGTTGTTTGTGCTGGAGCTGGAAACCGGCCGGATCACGCAGCTGACCTCCGGTCCCTGGGACGTTTCCGCTCCGGTCTGGTCGCCGGACGGCGAAGCTTTGTCGTTCGTCTCGAAACGGGTGGAGGATGAGCTGCTGGACGCGGATTTGCTGCATTTTGCCGATGTGTACACCGTGAAGCTTAGCGGCGGTCAGCCGATAGGCAAGCCGGTAAAAATCACGGCGTCCGATCTGCTGATCAGCCAGTTTGCCTATGCGCCGGACGGGCGGCGGCTGACGCTGATCGCCAGCGACCGCGTGTACGGCAGCGGCAGCCATAATCGGCTGTATACGGTGCCTGCCGCGGGAGGCACGCCGGAGCTGCTTGCCCCGGGGCTGGACATGCAGCTCGGCAACGCCGCGCTCGGCGATATGAAATCGGCGGGGGCCAGCCCGTCCCCGTTATATGATCCGCACCATCCGCAGCTCGGCGTGTACGTACTTGGCACCGATCACGGCAACGTTAACGTGTACCGGATCGATGGAACGGGCGCTTGCGAGGCGGTGACGGGGGGCGGCGAAAAAGATGTCTACCAATATACGTTGTCCCCGGACGGCCGCTATATGGTGACTGCCGCGTTGACGGCCGAGCGGCCGGGCGAACTGTACCGGGTCGACGTCCGCACAGGAGAAGAACTGCGGCTTACGCGGCGCAACGATGAGTTTCTGGCCGAGCTTGAGGTGCGCATCCCGGAACGGATCGCATTCAAGGCTTCGGACGGGCCGGGCATCCACGGCTGGCTGCTGAAGCCCGCCGGGCTGCCCCAAGGCGCGAAAGTTCCGCTGATTTTGCAGATTCACGGGGGACCGCACGCGATGTACACCGGCGTGTTCAGCCATGAAATGCAAACCCTGGCCGCGCTAGGGTATGCCGTACTGTGGGTCAATCCGCGCGGAAGCATGGGATACGGGCAGGATTTTGCCAAGGCGTGCCGCGGCGATTTCGGCGGCGGAGACTGCCGGGATTTGCTGGAGGCCGTTGATTACGCGCTGGCCGCATTCGATTTTATCGACGAGACGCGGCTGGGGATTGGCGGCGGCAGCTACGGCGGCGTCATGACCAACTGGATCGTCGCCCACACGAACCGCTTCCGGGCCGCCGTGACGCATCGCAGCATTTCCAATTGGCTGTCCATGTACGGGACGAGCGACATCGGCATCTCGTACGTCGAAGGCGTGATCGGCGGCAATCCGCAAGAGCACGCGGAGCTGCTCTGGTCCAAATCGCCGCTGGCCCATGCGCACCGGATCGAAACGCCGCTGCTGATTTTGCACGGCGAAAATGATTACCGCACGCCGATCTCGCAAGCCGAGGAGCTGTACACCGCTTTGAAGCGGTATGGAAAAACGACGAAACTTATCCGTTATCCCGGCTCCAACCATACGCTGCTGAAAAGCGGCAAGCCATCGCTGCGCGTCGACAGCTTCGAGCAGGTGAACGCGTGGTTCGGGCAATATTTGTGAAAGGATGTGCTCCGGCATGAGCCATGTGCAGCTTTCCATTCCGGTGGCGATGCTGGTGGAAAACGCGTTGACCAGCGGCGAGCCGAAGGAAGCGATCATTTCGTGTTTGCGGAGCGGGGACTTTTCCCCTCTGCTGGAGAAGGTCAAGGAACCGGAGATGGATTTCGCGGACAGGCTGCGGACGGCGGAGGAAATCGGCGATAATTGGGAAGAGGCCCTTCGAAACGGCTATGAATTCAAGTTTTTGCATATCAACGGACTGAAAAGACTGCTTGCCTTCCGCTTCGGCAAGGAGGCGGACCGTGACTACACGCAGGAAAATTTGTCGCTGCGGCGACTTCGCCTGACACCGGAGGAGATAGAAATCCTCCGTACCCTGATCGGCCGGCAGTGGCGGGTGTTTGCGGAAGAAGCAAGCGAAGGGAACGGAACCGAACCACAGGTTGTCGTCGGCATCGAGTTAAAGTACCGGTAAACCAAGAGCGCCATCGTGTGCTGTAAAAATACATTTCAAGCTCAAGCCCACGGTCGGGTTCAACTGACCGGGGGCTTAATATTTCAGCGCGGGCGGAGGGTTCACGGTTACCAGAGCCCCTATGGAAATCATCGGAAATAAACCGTTTGTACATCAAATCACAACTGCTGTATAATAGAGGTACGGACAACGTGACATCATTAATTATATAGGAGGAAAAAATGGGTAATTCAGCGTCTTTTGAACTGGAAAAAAACAGTCCAATTCCTTTATATTTTCAACTTAAAGAGGACATGATTAAAAAAATCAACAATGAAGAATACAAAGTGAACGAAAGTTTGCCTTCCGAAACCCAGTTGATGACGATGTACGGCGTCAGCAGAACGACGGTCCGACAGGCGATCGATCTGCTCGTCAACGAAGGTTACTTGGAGAAGCGGAGGGGAGTAGGCACTTTTGTGGCCAAGCCGAACCTGAATCAATGGGATTTGGCCGAATTGCGAAGCTTTAACGAAATCGCCGGCCTGCAAGGTTTGGCGGCCAGAACCGAGCTGCTAAGCATGCAGCGGGTCAAAGCCAACGAGACGATAAAGAGCGTTTTCGGCGAGGGGCATAGCTCGTACTATAAGCTGGAAAGGCTCCGGTTTATTGAAAATGAGCCATCCGTACTGGTAACGACGTATGTGCCGGTGGATGTAGCGCCCGATTTGGAACGGTTTAACTTCTCGGAGGTTTCTTTGTTTGCCACGTTAAGAGAGCATTACGGCCTCAAAATCAATTACGCGAACAAGACGTTCCGCGCGATCAACGCCAGCCCCGAGGACGCCGCGATTTTGAAGGTGGAGCCGAACTTTGCAATCCAGTTGGTGGAGACGGTCACTTATGATGACAAAGACAGACCGTTCGAATATTCCGTGTCCAGGGACAGAGGCGATCTCAACCGGTTCCGGGTGCTGCTGAGATACAAGGATTAGACATTTTCCCACACTTATCCAATAAGTATGATGGACAGGATAAACCTGCCGCTTTGAATATTTCCGCCAACCGCGGGAATGAACGGATGCGGCCGGTTTATTTTTTTGTACCGTTTTTCCAATGAAAGCGCTTGACAAAAAGGAGAGATAGTGTCATTATAACGATAAGACATAATGACGTCATGATGTCTTGAGGGGAAGTAGAAAAAGAAAGGCGGGAGCAGCTATGAAGGACGATTGGTTGAATCTGCAGGGAAAGGTCATCGTGGTCACGGGGGGAAGTTCGGGCATCGGCGCAAAAATCGTGCAAAGCCTTGACGAACATGGTGCGCAGGTCGTTATCGCGGATGTTTCAGGGAGCGCTCAAGGAAACGCGGATTTTATACAGTGCGATATCACCAATAAACGCCAGGTGGAAGAGATGATCGGCAAAGTTGTGGCCAAATATTCGCGGATTGACGGCCTGGTTAACAACGCCGGAGTCAATCGGCCCAAATTGCTGGTGGATTATTACCACGATGACGAGAATCATGAATTCAACGAGCAAGATTTTGAGTTTATGTTTAACGTCAACGTGAAAGGGGCGTTCTTTTGCACTCAGGCGGCCGCAAGAGTGATGATCAAGCAAAATTACGGCGTGGTGGTCAATATCAGTTCTGAAGCCGGCATGGAAGGCTCGACAGGGCAAAGCATCTATTCCGCCACTAAGGGTGCGCTGAATTCTTTTACCTTATCGTGGGCAAAAGAGCTTGGCCGCTTCAACATCCGGGTGGTCGGTATCGCTCCCGGGATCAACGAACCTACACCGATGGGCAATCCCGAACATGTCAAAGCGCTGGCCTATACCCGTGGAATGGAAGCCGGCAGCGTATCCACCGATTATATGAAAATCATCCCTTTGGGCAGACCGGGGAGGCTGGAGGAAATCGCCGATCTGGTAACGTACCTGTTGTCCGGCCGCTCCTCCTACATTTCAGGCACCATCGTGAATATTACCGGCGGTAAATCGCGGGGTTAATGAAACATCAAGGAACTTGGAGGGGGCTAACCGTGAATACCAAGCCGTGGATTATCATCATCACCCATGGGACCTTCGGCGAAGAACTGAAACGAAGCGCGGAAATGATCATCGGAAAAATGGAGGATGTGTACTGCTACTCCTTAATGGAAGGCATGGAATCCAAAACGCTGATTGAAACGATCCGGAACGCGCTGGCCGTGGCACCGCCGAATTCCATTTTTCTTACCGACCTGTACGGGGGAACTCCGTCGAATATCGGCGCTTATTTTGCCAAGAAGGATGGATACTCCGTAATTTGCGGAGTCAATCTGCCGATGCTGATCGAGGCGGAAACGCGCAGGTCCTTGGGAGAATGGGAAGGAGTCGAGGACAAAATTATCGCGTTCGGAGCCGAGGGCATCCGCAATATCACCAAAATCATTAAAGAAAGGAATGGACCGGCATGTTAAACGGAATCAAACTGGTGCGCGTTGATTTCAGACTGATTCATGGCCAAGTTGTGACCAAATGGAGCAACACGATTACGGCCAAAACGATCATCGTCGTCAACGACGAGTTGTCCGAAGACGAATTTATGGCCGACATTTATGTCATGGCGGCTCCGCCCGGCATCAAGGTGGAAGTGCTCTCCATCGCTGCTTTCACTGAGCAGGCGAAGACCGGCCAATATGATAAAGGCAGCATTCTCGTGCTGTTTAAAAATATCGAAGATGTGCGCCGGACTGCGGAGCAGGGGATCTCTTTCAAAGAGGTGCAGATCGGAGGGCTCGGCGCGGCCGGCAGCAAAACCTCCGTGGTCAAAGGCATTTCCATCGACCGGGAAGACGCGGACAATTTGCTTTATTTGAAGGACCGGGGCACGGAGGTTTCATTCCAGGTCACCCCGGAGGAAACCAAACTTCCGCTGGATAAAGCGCTGAAAAAATTGGGGGTATAGACGATGGCAATGTTGGCAGTAAGTATTTTTGCGGGAATATGGTATTGGATCTGTAAAACCGATGTCGGTTACGCGATTACCCACGCGATTCGCCAGCCACTGTTCGCCGCGCTTCCCATCGGTCTGATGATGGGCGATGTACAACAAGCGATGATTATCGGAGCAGCCGTGCAAATTTTGTATATCGGTCTGGTGGCGGCGGGCTCCAATCTTCCGGCCGACGATTGCCTGGCGGGACTCATTGCCATACCGATCGCGATTCAGTCGCATCTTACCCCGGCGCTGGCGATTGCCATTGCCGTTCCGGTCGGTGTCATGGGCGTGTTCGTCGATCAGCTGCGCAAAACGATCAATGTCATGTTCGTCCATATGGCCGACCGCTATGCCGAAGAAGGCAACACCCGAAAAATCATGCTGGCTTCCGTTGTTTATCCTACCGCTTTGAGCTTTTTCTTCCGTTTTCCGATTCCTTTTTTCGCGATCCTGTACGGCGCTGATGCCGTTAATTCCTTCATGAACAGCGTTCCGCAGTGGCTGGTTCACGGCTTTAGCGTGGCCGGCGGTCTGCTGCCCGCTCTCGGATTCGCTTTAACGATGTTCGTGATCGGCAAAAAAGAGCTGTTTCCCTGGTTTATCATCGGCTATTTCCTGATTCAGTTCAGCGGGATCCCGATTATTGGGGCGGCGATCTTCGGCCTGTGCGCGGTGCTCTTGATCACTTATTACAACAATAAGAAGAACATGGAGGCGTGAGGAAAATGACGGAAACGCAAAATGTAGCGGAAACCGGCCAGGAAACCGGCAAATTGATCACCGAAAAAGATGTGCGCCGAAACTGGCTGACCTATTACATGGTGGCGGAGATGGGCATTTCTTACGAACGGTTGCAGGCGCTGGGATTTACGACGGCCATGATCCCGATTCTAAAGAAGCTGTACTCGGATCCTGAGGATCTGAAGGAAGCGTTGAAGCGGCATCTCGTCTTCTATAATACGGAAGCGGTATTCGGCTCGCCGGTCAACGGCATCGTGATCGCGATGGAAGAGCAGAAGGCCAAAGGGGAACCGATCACCGACAAATCGATCACCGGTATGAAGACAGGACTGATGGGACCGCTTGCGGGGATCGGCGACTCCATCGATTGGGCCACGCTGAAGCCGATTATTTTCGCGCTTGCGGCGACGCTGTCCGCGACCGGGAGCATCATCGGCCCGTTTGTCCTGCTGCTGCTGCCGCTGATTCAAATCCTGGTTGGCCTGAGATTGTCCGTATACGGGTACCGGGCCGGCAAGGCTTCGATCCGGGAACTCTTGCACTCCGGGCGGATCAAGGAGCTGATCGCGGGCGCGAGCACGCTCGGGCTGTTCATGATGGGGGCGCTCTCGTCCACCTACGTTAAGCTCAGCACCCCGCTGCAGTTCAATTTCGGCAGCGGCAACGAGCCGTTCGTGCTGCAGAAGATTCTCGACGGGATCGTGCCCGGTCTGCTGCCGCTTTTGGCCGTGCTGGGGTTGTACTGGTGGTTGAACAAGAAAAATCAAAATTTTACGGTCATCATGCTTGTCATTATTGCGATTAGTATTATCGGCGCCATCACGGGTATTTTTTAAGATTATAAAATTCATGGCCAAACAAAAGAGGTGCTTGTTTTGAAAGCGGTACACTTTGGAGCCGGGAGCATTGGCAGAGGTTTTATCGGCGATTTGCTGCATGCGTCGGGATACGAAATCACGTTTGTCGATGTCGATCCCGCGATCATCGCGCAGATCAACCGGGACAAAGCTTACGATTTGTATGTGATTGAACAGAACTATGCAAGGAAGACGATTGACCACGTGTGCGCCGTCTCTTCGGTCACCCAGGAGCAAGAGGCCGTGGCGGCGTTGGCGGATGCGGATATCATTACGACCTCGGTATGGGCCGACAACCTGCCGCGGATAGCGCCCGTTCTCCTGAAGGGGCTGCGGGCCCGGCGGGAGGCGGGCAAAAGCAAGGTGAATATACTCGCCTGCGAAAACGCGATGTTCAACTCCGATATTTTGCGCAGCAGCCTGCTCTCCATCGAAGGCGGGCTGTCAGCGGAAGAATTGGCGGAAACCGCCGCTTTTCCGAATACGGCCGTTGACCGGCTCGTGCTTGAGGATGAGCGGGAAGGCAGAAAGGTCATTAACATCGGCCAAGACTTCGAGCTGGTCATCGAGCAGAACAAGCTGGCCGAACCCGGCAGCATCCCGATCCAAAATGCCGTGTATACGGACAATCTGCTGAAATTTCTGGAGCGGAAACTGTATATCATTAATTGCGGGCATGCCTGGGCCGGCTACATCGGCCATATTTACGGCTACGAGATCATTCAGGACGTGTTCCAAAATGACGCCCTGCTGCGGCAGATCCTGGAGGCGATGATGGAGTCGGCGGGGCTGCTGGAGCGCAAATACGGGTTCGCGATCCGGGAGCTGGCCGAATATGTCGATTTTGCCGTCGCTCGTTTCCGGACGCCGGGCATCGTCGATACGATCGGTCGGGTCTGCCGCTCGCCGATCCGCAAGCTGCAGCCGGATGATCGGCTGGTCGGGCCCTGCCTCGGCTGCGAGGCTTACGGGCTGAAGAACGACCGCTTGCTGCAGGGCATCGCCGCCGCTTTTCTGTTCAGGAACCCGGAGGACGCCCAAAGCGAGGAATTGCGGCTGTTTATCGAGAAGCACGGCATCGGCGCGGCGATTACGCGCTATACCGGAATTGCGGAGACGACCCGGTTGCATCAGGCCATTTTGCACCATTACGAAGAGCTGTCCCGGATCAAGCGGCAGCGCTGGGAAGAGAAGGGATGATCGAGTATGGAATTTACGAACCGGGCGGGTTTCGCTGTTGTATCCGCGGTCATTGAGGCGGTCTGCGCCAACCGGGATTATTTGAGCCGGGTCGATGCCGCGGTGGGAGACGGCGACCACGGCATCAACATGAGCAAAGGCTTTACCATCGCCGGCGAAGAGCTTAGCAAGCAGCCTGACGCCGATATGAGCGCGGGTTTCCTTGCGATCAGCACCGTGTTGGTAGGCAAAATCGGCGGCTCGATGGGCCCTTTATACGGTGGCTTCTTCCGCGGCCTGGCCATGGCGTCCAAAAACGAGCCGGTCATCGGCGCGGCGGTCATGGGGAACATGCTGCGGAAAGCTTACGACCGGATCGCCGTGTTGACGGACGCCGCGGCCGGGGACAAAACGCTGATCGATGTGCTGGACCCGGCAGTACGGGCTTATGAGGAAGCCGCGGCCGGCGGCGGCGATCTGGAGGCCTGCCTGGGCCGGATGCTGGAAGCCGCCCGGAACGGACTTGAAGCGACGAAAGGGATGGCGGCCAAACTTGGCCGCGGCAGCCGCCTGGGAGACCGCGCGATCGGGCATCAGGACGCGGGCGCAACTTCCTGCTATATCATTCTGGGGGCCTTGGCCGAAGCTTCTCTCCGGCTGGCCAAAACAGGTTAAGGAGGGCGTAAGAATGCAGCGTTTTGTAAACCATCCCGATCTGATCGTGGACGATATGCTGAAAGGATATGTCAAAGCCCATGGAGATACGGTCATACTTTCGGACCGCAATGACCGTGTGGTGAAGAGGATTCAAGCCCCGGTGGAGGGCAAGGTGGGCATTGTCACCGGTGGCGGCAGCGGCCATGAGCCGGCCTTTCTCGGTTATGTCGGCGAAGGGCTGGCCGATGCGGCCGCGATTGGCGAAGTTTTCGCTTCTCCGCCGGCCCAATCGTTCTTTGACGCCATCGTCGAAGCCGATTCCGGCCAAGGGGTGGCCTGCCTGTTCGGCAATTACGCGGGCGACAACATGAACGTCAAAATGGCGGTGCAGCTTGCGGAAGACGAAGGGATTACCGTGAAGTATGTGACCGCCACGGACGATATAGCTTCATCACCGCCGGAAACCCGGGAGAAGCGGCATGGCTTTGCCGGCGGCCTGTTCATGTGGAAGGCCGGGGGCGCGCGGGCGGCGATGGGCGGCTCGTTGGATGAAGTTGTAGCCGCTGCGCAAAAAGCCGCCGACAACACGCGCAGCATCTGCGTCGGACTTGGCTCCTGCACGATTCCGGCGGCCGGCTCTCCCAATTTCACCATTGAGGAAGGCAAAATGGAGTTCGGGATCGGCCATCACGGCGAGCCGGGGATCCGGGTGCAGCCGCTGGGGACGGCGAACGAAATCGCCGCAGAAATGACCGGCGCCATCCTGCGGGACTTTGCTTTCGAGGGGTCGGAGAACCTGGCCGTCCTACTGTCCGGTTTGGGCGCGACCCCGCTGATGGAACTGTATGTGCTTTACGACAAAGTGGCAGAGCTCCTGACGGGACAAGGGCACCGGATCGACCGCACATTTATCGGCAATTACGTCACGTCCCTGGATATGAACGGCGCGTCGCTCACGATTGTGCGCCTGGACGAGGAATTGAAGGTGCTCCTGGATTATCCGGGTCAATGCCCTGCCGTCAAATACTAATAGTGCGAGTTTAAAATAGTGTAATTCAAATAGTGTAGTTCAAAAAGTCGGGTTTTCAGGACCGAAGCGTATGCTTCCGAAGTGCGTTTTTTCAAAACGCTTTAGGTTGGATGAAGCTAGGGACTGAGTAGCGGAGCTGAACGTTTTCGGAGAAAACGGTTTCGGAAGCATATGCTTGGCCCGGCTGAATTCAAGATTCGACGTCGAATCCACTTCATGAGCTGCTTCGTCATGGAAAGATGACTTTTTGAACAACCTCTAAAAATTGGAGAGGAGACAGGAAAATGAAACTGCAGCTGGCATTGGATGAATTGAAACTGGAGGAAGCGCTGGAATTTGCCGAAAGGGTAAAGGACTACGTAGATATTATCGAAATCGGTACCCCGTTCGTCATCGCCGAAGGCATGAACGCGGTCAGAACGTTTAAGGAGCGTTTTCCGGACAAAGAAATTTTATCCGACGAAAAAATTATGGATGGCGGCTTTTTTGAATCGAAACTGGCTTTCGATGCCGGGGCCGAATATGTAACGGCGCTTGGGGTTACCGATGCGCTGACGATCCAAGCCTGTCTGAGGGCGGCGGACGAGTTCGGCAAGCAACTGGTGGTCGACATGATTTGCGTGGACAATCTGCCGGACAAAATCAACGAGCTCGAAGGCTTAGGCGTTCATGTGCTGGCTGTCCATACGGGGGCTGATCAACAGGCGGCCGGCAGACGGCCGATCGATGATCTGAAGGTGATGAAGGCCCATGCCAAATCGGCCAAAATCGCCGTCGCTGGCGGCATCAACAGCAGCACAATCGACAAATATGTCGCGCTCGAACCCGACATCATCATCGTGGGAACGGGGATCACCCATGCGGCCGACCCGGTCAAGGAAGCGCGGCTGATTAAAGAAGCAATGGCGCGAAGAGTGTGAAAATGCTTGTGAGGATAGTGAGTTGAATTGTAAGTAAGTAAGTAAGTTTGATGAAGATGGGGAATACAGTGAAAACGTAGGGAGAGATGCGGTAATGAAACCATGCGGTAATTTGCTGGCGATATTGGAAGAGCTTGCGGAGGACGCAAAGCAGGTTGACGGTGGGGAGGTCGAAGCGGTTAAGGACCTGATTGCCAAGGCCAAGCGCGTGTTCGTGGCGGGGGCGGGCCGTTCCGGCTTCGCCGCCAGGGGATTCGCCAACCGCCTGATGCATTTGGGGTTTAGCGCTTATTTTATCGGGGAACCGACGACACCGTCGATTCAGCCGGGCGATCTGCTGATCATCGGCTCCGGCTCCGGCGAAACGGCCAGCCTGAAGGCAATGGCGCAAAAGGCACTCGATCAGGGGGCAACACTGGCTACCTTGACGATTTTTCCGGCGAATACGATCGGTTCTCTGGCTTCGGCCTGCATCAAAATTCCCGGCGTTACCTCCAAGGTGAACCAGGAAGCAGGCAAAGCGGCGTCGATCCAGACCAAAGGCTCCTCCTTCGAGCAGCTAAGCTGGCTAATCTATGACAGCATCATCATCGACTTGAAGCAGGAGACTGGACAAACCGACGAAGACATGTTCGCACGCCACGCCAATCTCGAGTAAAGCAGGTCTCGGGCGGCGGGTCCTTGGACAGTTGAATATTACGCAATAAAAGCCCTTAAATCACCCTCGGGGAGATTTAAGGGCTTTTTGCGGGTGCGGAGGGGAACCCACGGCCTGCGTTTTTCTAAAGTTACTGGAAATAACGGTGAAAAATGGACCTATTTTCTCCCAAAAAGGGTATACAGCAGAAATAAAGGAATTTTTGATCGCTATTTTAGATAGATGGCGTCAAACAGACGCTTTTTCCCAGCTTAATCCCCAAATAACGACGAAAATTTCCGCTATTTTACCCCAGGAGGGGGGGATCTCAAAATAAGTACACAAATTGTCTCTATTTCCAGTAGAGATTTGTTTTGCCCATCAAAGGGACCGCCGGAGGAATTCGTTCCAGCGGTCCTTCTTACAGATGACATTGCCATTGGATATATCCAATATCATGGAAATTGAATGGAAAATACAGCCGTTTGATTGGATATTTCCAATAGATAGGCTCGGCAGGGCGGAAAACGGGAGATTTGGGCGTAATCTATTGGATTTTTTCCAATCAAACTACCTGTTCCCCTCCTAAACTCAAGTAATCTTTCTTGATTACCGCTCCGGGCTGCGTTAAGTGATACGCTCCAGCTCGTGGATGCCTCGCGGCGCGTCAAGTAATTCTCCCAAGGTTTACGACCGATTTATTTCATCCTGTAAAAAAGCGGGGCTTTTGCCCCAAATCGCCCCCATGACTCTTCATCGCAAGATACGAACATCGGCCTGGTGGCTCCAGGATGGGGCAGTTCTCGTTTACGGCGCCGATAGTTCAACAATTTTCCGCCAGGGTTCGCAAGTTATTTTATCAAATAAGCTCATAAATTGTTAAAAAAGCGCAAATAAACTTCATAATTCCTTTATATTTTGACGCAAATCTTCTTAAAATTCATTTCGCACAATGGAAACGAAAGGTAATGGAGGTTTTCATTGTGAGAGATAGAGATGTCGTAATATTCACGGACCGCGAGAGAAACATTTCCTATACGGAAATTAACCGGTTCTATGCGGTTAAATATTTTGCGGAACCGCGCGCGGATATTCTGCTTCAGCCCGTGCTTTGCTGCATTGTCGATTATGCGGATCCCGAGCGGGCTATTGCCGCCTCCAACACCATCCGCGCATCGCTGCCGGAGGTTGCTTTGCTTCTCATCACAGATATGGGAGCCGCGTTAAGCGATAATGATCTCATCCGTATTCGCGGGGTGGGAAGAATCAGTCTGATCCACTGGAAAGAGAATTACCGTAGCAAACTGCTGCTGGAAATTCAGCGGCAGCTGCATCCGGAATTTCTCTCGGAAGGCCCGCATACCGCTTTTATCCTCTCCGTTTACAATGAAGAACAGCGTTTCAGGCATGTGCGCCGCTTTTGCGAACGCCTGCAGGCCTATATTCAGGCCCATCTCATCGAGGGCTCCATTTATTTGATCGACGACGGCAGCGAGGACCGGACGCTGGAACTGCTTGAAGGGATCGAGCGGGAGACGAATCTGGCGGCAGGCCGGATCAACGATAACGATAACGTCATTCCGCTGGTAAGCGCCAGAAAACTGGGGAGGAATACCCGCAAAGCCGGCACCTATCTTGAAGGGATGCGCACCATCGAAGCCGATTATTTTGTGTTTGTGGACGCCGACGATTCCTTTTTTATCGAGGACATTGCCCGGATGATCAATATCGTCAAAATGGGCTACTATGACATCATCATCGGCACGAAGGACGACTCTGCGGAGAACCGGCCATGGTTAAGGTTTTGGATCAGCAAGTGCAAACGGATCGTGTCCAAGCCCTTTTTGCCGGCGGGAGTCATCGACTCGCAGACCGGTCTGAAGGTGATGAGCGCTGTCGCCGTGCGGCGGATATTTCCCCATTTAAAAGAAGAGCTGGGCTTGGCCGTTGATCTGGAAATGATGTTCATCGCCAAGAAGCTGAAGCTGCGGGTGCTGCAGCTGCCCGTCGAATGTATTGACCGCGACGGCTCGCACATCGAGGTGTGGCGGGATTCCGTCCGGTTTATGCGTTCGCTGGTGGATATTTGGCGCCTTGATCGGCGGATTAGGTAGCCCTATGCTGCGGAGATGGCGTGCGCTCGTTTTTCCGTTGTTTAATGTGCTGCTGAATGCCTTCAATTTCTTCTTCCATATGGCCGCAAGCTGGTATTTGACCGAGGATCAGTACGGGCAGGCCAACGCGCTGCTGGCTTTGTTCGCGCTGCTGTCCGTACTCGGCTTATCCGTCCAGCTGCTAGCGGCCAAGCTTGTTTCGCAAAACAAAGCCGGCGGCGGGTTCCCGGGGGGAGCGCTTGTTCCGGCGTTGGCCGCTGCCGCTGTTTTTGCCGCGCTGGGCGGCGCCCATCCGCTGCTTGTCCGCTTGCTCAACGTGGACGGCGGAGCGCTGATCCTGTTGTACGCAGTGGTGTCCATGCATATTCTGGTCAGCCTGTTCAGAGGGAGCATGCAAGGGCGCGAGCGGATGCTGGCGCTGAACGTCAATTTTTACCTCGAGGTTGGCGGCAAGCTGGCCGTCATCTTCGTTTGCGTTCCGTTGGGGCTGGAAGTTTGGAGCTTGATGCTGGCGCTGGCCGCGGGCATGATTTTAGCGCTTGCGCACGGTTGGCTTGCGGAACGAAAAAGCGCCGGACCCGCATCCCCCGCGGACGGTTCGCTTCGCGGCAAACCGCTGAAGAGTCTGGGCCGGGATTGGATGGACACGCTGCTCATGAATCTGTTCATATTGTTTTTCACGTCGATTGATATGCTCGCCGTGCAGCGTTATTTGCCGGCAGATGCCGGCGTATATGCAATCGCGCTCAAGTACAGCCAGCTCGTTTATTTTGTGGCGTTTAGCGTGATCACGGCATTTGTGCCCAAACTTGGGGCGAAGGCGGGGGACAGGGCCGCGCTGAGGAAGCAGGTTTTACTGTTCGGGGGATTTATGCTGGGCTGCGCGGGGTTTGTTTATGCCGGTTCCGCCTGGCTGTTTCCGTTGTCACTCCCGCTGCTGTTCGGTCCCGGCTATCAGGCGGCGGAGCGGTATCTTCCGCTTGGAGGCGCGGTGTACTGGCTGCTTGCGGCCGTGCTGTTTTTCGCGCATCTGCATGTGCTGACCGGACGCAGACGTTTTATGCTGTGGCTGGCGGCCGGGGCGGCGGCGCTGTTGCTAAGTTTCGGCCTCCGGCACCGCACGCCGGAAGAGTTGCAGCTGGCGCAGCTTGCCGTATATGGAGGGATTGCGGCCGGTTTTGCCGCCGATGCCGCGCTGGGCTTTAGACGGATCAAAGGGAGGGCTATGTATGAGAAATATCCGCAGTAATCCCGGGGAAACGGTCATTTTGCTGCTGTCGTGGCGGGATATTTTCTCTCCGAAAAGCGGCGGGGCGGAGATATTCACGCATGAAATGCTAAAGCGCTCGGCGAATCCGCGCTTGCGGTTTATTCACTTTTCGCCGCGTTTTCCCGGCGCCAAAACGCGGGAGGAAGCGGATGGAGTAACTTACCTGAGAGCCGGCAACACGTTTAGTGTGATCGTGCATGCCATGCTGTACTATTGGCGTCACCGCAAAGCCATCGATTATGTGGTCAACCAATGCAATACCCACCAGTTTTTCACCCGGTTGTGGGTGCCGCCGTCCAAGCGTATCTTTTTTATCCACCAATTGACGAGGGAAATCTGGTTTCATAACCTGGGCCCGCTGCCGGGCGCCGTCGGTTATGTGCTGGAACCGCTGCTGCTTCGCTTGGCCAGGAAGGACCGGGCGCTGACGGTTTCCCCCTCGACCCGCAGCGATTTGGTGAAGCTGGGTTTTCAGGCCGGCCGGATCCAGATCGTTCCCGAAGGGATCGAATTCGAGCATTGGCCCGAGCAGCGCTTTCTGCCCAAGCAGCGGCGGCCTACATTTCTGTACGTAGGGAGGTTCGTCAAATATAAAGGCATCGATCTGGCGATTCAGGCCTTCGGAGAGTTCAAGCAAAAGTACCCCGACGCGGTGCTGTGGATCGCCGGAAAAACCGACAAGGCCTATGTGCAAAAGCAGCTGCGGCCGCTGCTGGAACGGTACGGCTTACGGAGCGCGGAGCCGGACGACCGTAAGGAAACCGCGCTGGAGGCGGACATTTTCTTTCACGGCTTTGTCACGCAGGAGAAGAAGCTGGAGCTGATGAGCCGCTGCCATGCGCTTGTTTTTCCTTCGCGGCGGGAGGGCTGGGGGCTGACCGTGACGGAAGCCGCGGCGGTCGGTACGCCAAGCATCGTCAGCAACACGGCGGGACTGATTGACGCGACCGATTTCGGTAAATGCGGCTATTTGACGATCCATGGAGACGTGCACGGTTTGGCGGCGCAAATGCAAAGGGTCGTCGAAAACCCCGGCGAGTATGAAGCGATCCGGCGGCGGGCGCATCAATTTTCGCGCCAATTTCATTTCGACAATACCGGAGCCGTGTTCGGCCGCTGGATGGACAGCTTGACGAAAGGAGAACAGCATCATGAAGAAAGCGGGGATCGTGTTTACGACGTATAATAACGCCTCCAGTGTGGAGGCGTGTCTGGACAGCTGTATGCGCCAAAACTACCCCGGCCTGGAGATTTTTATCGCCGATGACGGCTCCACGGACGATACGGTTGCGGTCATCCGCAGCAAGGCGTCCGCCGCTCCCTATCCCGTTACGCTGCTGGAACTGCCGCACGGCGAACGCGGCGTGGCCCGGGTCAAGGCGGTAGAAGCGGCGCGCCAGGCGGGCGCCGATTATTTGCTTGTGATCGATTCCGACATGATTTTGGACGATCATTTGCTGCGCGGCGGGATCGATTACTTCGAGGCTCATCCGGAGGTGGGCGCGCTTGTGGTGCCTGAACAGGCGTTTACGCATGCCGGCAATTTTTTTTCCAAAGTCAAAGTATTTGAACGGAATGTCCTCAACAACGCCGGGGAGGAGTTGGGGAAAAGGTCGATCGAGGCGGCGCGCTTCTGGAGAATGGAAGCTTATGTCGGTACCGGGGGCTTCAAGTCGCAGCAGATTTCGTTTGAAGAGATTCAGCCCACCCTCCGCTATCTCGAACAGGGCGGGATTGTCCGGCGCGCGACCTTCGGCAAAATCTATCACGATGAGAAAAAAGTGCTGCTGCGCGAATTGCTCAGCAAAAAAGCTTACTATTTTTCGGTGATGGACCGTACGTTGACTTCGGAGCGGGGAGGCTTCCGCAAAGCGCTGGAGCGCTGGTATTTCTTCCGTCCGGTGCTGTACCGCCCGGCCAACCTGCGGAAATATGCCAAGCATCCGGTATTGACCGCCGCCATGCTGTATATGTATGTATGCCTAAGTTTTATCGGCATCGCAGCTTTGTTGAAATCACGGTTGTTGGGGGGCAAATAGCCGCCGCGGGTAGAGGAGGACGCTAGTGAAGCGGTGGATTTACATATATCGCTACGATTTGATCGCCGCCGGAGCGATTCTATTGATTGTTTTATTGTTTCTGGCGCCCATTTACGGCCGGGGGCAAATCGTGTTCAGCGATTTGGCTTTTGGCGGCCGTTCGGACCGCTACATGGAGGAAATTGTCGGCGTCTGGAATGAGCGCTGGTCTACGTCGACCCTGCTCAACGCGCCGAGGCTGCTGTATATTTTACCGTTTTATGGATTGTCTCTTGTTTTTGGAGGAAGCGGCGCCGTCCTGCTCAAGTCGTTTGTCACCTGTCTGCTGCTGGTGTCGGCGCTGTCGATGTATCTGTTTACGAAACGGCTGGCCGTAGTGTATTATTCCGATTCCGGCGACTTTACGCTCATCCGCATGATGGCTCTGCTTCCGGGGGCGTTGTTTTACGCGCTTAACCCATGGGTTGTGTTTCGCATTCAGCACATTTATTTATTGTGCGGGTACAGCTTGTTCCCGCTTGTGCTGATGCTGTTCTTCAGCGCGTTTGATCCGAAATTTCAGCGCCGGCGGATCGAAAATTACGATGTTCGCAGGCTGTACCGCCGCAACGTGGTTGACTTGTTTCTGCTTGCCGTTGTTTTTACCGTTAGCGCGGCGGCGATCCACTACTTTTTTTACGGCCTGATCTATTTGGGGATGTTTGCGGTGTTACTGGCGATCAAGCAGGGCTGGGTTTACCGCAGCGGCGGCTGGTCCGTACTTAAGGCGCTGTACCGGAACTTTCTGCTCAAAGGAGTGATCTTCGGCCTCTTCTTCGGTCTGCTCAGCTTCTATTGGCTGTCCCTGTATTTCGGCAGCATCTTGATGGATGCCCAGGTGTCCCAGAACAACATCAACGTGGTCGACACCTTGTCCCTCTTCAGCAGGAACAGCAGCCTGGTCAATGTGCTGTACTTCATCAGCTACTGGTGGCCGATGTTTCCGCTGGAGCGCTTGCCGCGCTCCTTCTACGTTGGCGGCGGCGTGCTCTTGGCGCTGATCGCATTAAGCATGCTGACAGCGTCGCGCCGGTTTTCCATCATTTTGATGTTTACGTTGCTGACGTTTGTGTTTGCGCTCGTGGCGACAGGGGTTAAAATCCCGCTGTTGGCCAAGGCGTTTGTCCTGCTGGTGACCAAGACGCCGATCATCGGCACGATGTTCCGCGACCCGAACAAAATCGTCGGACTTCTTGCCGTCAATTTCAGCGTGCTTTTGTCCTTTGGCGTCATCCGGGCGTTGGCGTGGCTGAAGCCGCCGGGCTGCTCCCGTGTTGTGAAAGCGGCGGCGGTGCTGGCCGTGCTGGGCTGTTTATGGATTTATGTCAATCCGCTGCGCGAAGAGTTTATTAAGGGCTACTACATGCCGGTGCAAATTCCCGCGGAGTATGGCGAACTGGCCGCCAAGCTGACCGATCCCAAGCAGACCAATCCCAAGCAGACCGATGCCAAGCAGACCGATGCCAAGCAGCTCGGGAGCAAGGCGCTTTATTTCCCTATCGCCGACAATATGATTCAGAGCTATAACGGTGTGGCCACACCGGTGTGGAATCAAGGAAATACGTTTATGGAAAAAGCGACCGGCGACTTTCAGGTGTATTCTTCGCCCAAGAACACGTTGTTTCACCATGAGGGGAACGCGCCGAGCATTACGTACTATTTTAATTTTCTTCAATATTTGCTGGATAACGGGCTTAGCGGCAAGCTGGGCAAGCTGTTTGCGCCTTTTGGGATCGACCAGCTTGTCTACCATCAGGAATACGCCGGGCAGGAAGAACGACAGGCGTTTAACCAAGAGCTGCTGAAGATGCAGGAAGGCTTGGACAATACGTACAATAACCGGTACTTCTCATTGTATCGGCTGGAACACGCGCTGCCCTACATGTATGTCGTCCCGCGCAAGGTGGTGACGCCTTACGGCTTCAGCCGCATGGAAAGCTACAGCCATCAACCCGGTTTTGACTTCTCCAATTTTGCGGTGCTGTTTACCGGCTTAAACCCCTCGCTGCCGATCTTGCCGGCCGTGAACCAAGGGGATTATTTGGAGGCGGCTTCGTTTGACGATCTGCTGTTGTCCCAGCTTCCCGCCGAGTATTACCTGCGCCCGTTCGATGCCATCGAGGACGGGAACGCTTATCTGAAATGGTCGAAAACGCTGGTTTCCAACAATGATTGGCTGTGGTATTTGGCCTCGCAAAATATCGGCAATTATCCCTTTGACATGGACCTGAACGCCGGGACCGCCGTTACCTTTGCCACCAGCAAGCTGGATGTCGCACCTTATATGATGGACCGGGTCAAAGGGAAAACGGTGCTTGATCTTGACGGCATGCTGAGCGAGAACCGATTTTTTACCGCCGATAACCCGGACCTGTTCAAAATCGAGGCGGCCTCCTCAAGTTCGGCGGAGCGGTTGCCCAAACTGTACGGAGAGATTATGAAGGGAGAACCGAAGAACATCTGGCAGGTGGCCAAATCGGGTTTGCTGGAGGCGAAGGAAAACAACCCTTATCAATTTTCCATTACGGCTTCCGGCAAGGGGACAAACCAATTGCATTTCAAGGTCCGTTTTTATGATGAAAATAAAAATGAGCTCGGCATCCATTATGTCGTCGCCCCTACGACGGAAAGCGACTTTGACGGGGCCCGCTTTTACGGGGAGTTTATCACGCCGCCCGGCACCACGCGGATGCGGATCGACCTGCTGACCCGGCAGCGGCCAGAGCAAAATACCTATTGGCGGATTCATGCGATTGATCTGGCCGATCTCGGGGCGTATAAGAAACCGAACACTTTTGTCATGCATAAAACGATGGACAAGCAGCAGCTAGCGCGGATCTACGCGCGGGTGCTGATCAACAAAGCGGGGGGGAGCATCCGTGTTACGTTGCCGGACGGGACGGTCGATGTGCCGACCAAAGACGACAGCATCAATCAGTTTCAATGGGTGGACTTGGGACAGCATCTGCTGCCGCAGGGGGAGGTGAATGTTTCGGTAACCAATGTTCAGGGATTTAATGCCGTCAATACGCTGGCAATCGTTCCTGACGAGAAGCGGGAGGAACTGGCGCTTCCCGTGAAGCGGGCGATCGAGCGGGCCAAGCTGTTTTTGGTGCTGGAGGCGGAGCACGATTTTATGGGATTGGGGAACGTGCAAAGCGATCGTGCTTACCCGAAATTGAGCATGGGCCGCGGGGTCAGCTACCAGGACGGGGAGCTGCGCAGAACCGTGGAAATTTTGCGGGACGGCGATTATTCGGCGGCACTGCTGGCCAATTTGCCGTCCGGTCACCGCGGCAAGCTGACGGTAACCTTGACCAATCAGGCGTCCGGGGAAGTGATTAAACGCACCGTACAAGCGGCGGGGGCAAGTATACTTCGGACAGAGGATACGGTGATCGAAACCGACCGTTTGCGGGAGACATTCCCCAAAAAGCTGCTTTGTCTGCCCGCAGTTTTGGCGGATTACCGGCGCCATGAAATCCGGAATTTGCATTTGGCTAAAGGAACTTACACGCTGTCGATCGTTTTCGACAGTTCGGTTCCGTCGCTGAGCTCGCCGGCGGATTTTCAGGCGCCGGAGCAAGCATCCGGCCAAGCGGCGCCCGCTGTGGTGGATACGCCTTCCAATGCGTCGTCCAACGCTCCGTCCAATGCGTCGTCCAATGCTCCGTCCAATGCTCCGTCCAATGTGCCGACCAATGCGCCGTCGGATGCACCGGTGCATGCGGAAGAAGCGTGCGTCCGTCTTCCGCTGGGCCGCTCGGAGCTGAAAACAGCGGCGGACCAGCTGGAAATCCGCTATTCTCCCAGCGCTTCCTGCGCCTGGTATACCTATGAATCCGGCTTGATGCCCGCAGAAGCGAATGGGGAGTACCTGGTAAGCTTTGACGCTGTATCGGAGAATGCTCCCGGCCGGCATTTGAAAGTGGTGTTTTTTAACGATCAAGATGAAGTGATTGCAACTTCCTACGTCGATGAGATCGAAGAGAGCTACAAAAACAAGTGGAATCATTATGAGCAGATCTTTACTGCGCCCGAAGGGGCGGCGGGGATGCGGATTCAAGTGCTGGCGAAGGGGGATCGCCGGGAAAAAGGGTTTTTCCGGATGAAAAATTATTCGGTCATTCCGTACAAAGACATGATTTTGCTCGATCAATTTATCCTTTTTGAAGGGGACGGCAGCAGCCCCTTTTTCATCTCTCCGCCGCATCCGCCCGAGGTGACGGTTCAGCGCATAGATGCGATGAGCCGCAGGTTTACGCTCCACAATCCGCGGCATGAGCAGGTGCTGATCAATGAGAGCGAATCGCCCCATCCGCTGTGGGAGCTTGAACTAAACGGAGAGAAGCAACGGGCGCGCATCGCCGTTAACGGGGTAACGACCGGGTTCATCACGAGCGGGAGCGGAAGCGGCAGGATCGTCGTGATTCTCCGCCGCTTCTATCAGATTGGAATCGTTTTGCTGGTGCTAAGCCTGTCGGTTGGTGCGGTATGTATTTTTGCGTTGGGCCGGCTGTTCTTCCATGAGAATTATCAACAAGGCCAAAGGCGGTTTTTTTCGTAAAACCTTATAAGGCGTACTTGTACCCGGCTCCCCATACAGTCAGAATGTGACGGGGATTTTTCGGGTCGGGTTCGATTTTTTTGCGCAAGCTGGAAATATGCACATCGATGGTGCGGTCCAAGTAGGCGCGATCGCTGCCCTTAATCCGGTCGAGCAGTTCGTTGCGGGTGAAGACCTTGCCGGGGGAGCTGGCCAACTGCTTCATAATTTCAAATTCAATATTCGTCACTTCGATCTCTTCGCCGTTTACAAATAAGCAGCGTCTGTACTCGTTTACGGCGATTTCGCCCTTTTTGGCCGTAACGGGCGAGGCGCCTGGCGATTCGCGGGCGGCCTGCGATCTTCTGAGCAGCGCTTTGATTCTGGCGTCCAGCTCCTTTAGGCTGAACGGCTTGCACAGAAAGTCGTCCGCCCCGTTTTCGAGCGCGCGAATCCGTTCATCAAGCAGGGTGTTGGCCGAAATCATCAGAACCGGTGCGGAAGTATGGGCGTGAAGCGCCCGGACCAGCTCGTTGCCGTCCATCCCGGGCAGCATCAAGTCGATGATGATCACATCGGGCTCATCTTGCTTCAGCATTTGCATCGCTTCCCGGGAATGATAGAGGCTATTCACCTGGTACCCGTTCTCTTCAAGGAAGAGAGCGATCATGTCGGTTAGATTTTTCTCATCATCAACAAGTAGTACTTTGGTACTCATTCATAAGTCACCCTCCTATTCTATGAAATAATAAAGGAAAAATTAATATTTGCAATATACAAAATTACAAAAATGATTAATATTTGAAATAATGTGACAATCATCAATTTAAAGGTGGGAGAAAAAATGCGTCTAATTTTATTGTCAGGCGGTGCGGGGAAACGGCTATGGCCTTTGTCGAACACGAACCGCCCGAAGCAGTTTTTGCCCGTGCTGCGGCATGAGGGGAAAGCGGAAAGCATGCTGCAGCGGGTTTGCCGCCAGCTTTCCGGCGCGGGGCTAGGGGAGGCGTTGTTGTTCTCGGCCGGCCTCGGACAAAGGGAGCTGATTCAAGGGCAGGTCGGCGATCTGGCGCCGATTCTCGAGGAACCGGAGCGCAGGGATACCTTTCCGGCCATCAGTCTGGCCTCCGCCTACTTGCACAGCAAGGAAGGCTGCGGTCCTGACGAAATCGTGGGGGTTATGCCGGTCGATGGCTATGCGGAGGATTCCTTTTTTCAAGCCTTGGGCAAACTGCCCGGCGTGTTGGCGGACGCTGGCGCCGATCTGGCGCTTTTGGGCGTGACCCCAGACGCGCCTGCGGATAAATTCGGTTATATTGTGACGCAGCAGCCGGCCGAAGCGGACGGAAGCTTGCGGGTGCGAGCGTTTGTGGAGAAGCCTTCCGCGGCTAGGGCCCAAACGTTGATTGACGAGGGCGCCTTATGGAACTGCGGAGTGTTCGTGTTTCGGCTTGGATTTCTGCTTGATGCGCTTAAGCAAAGGGGCCTGCCGGCGGATTACGATGAGCTGCTCGGCATGTATAAGCTGCTTCCGCGCCAAAGCTTCGACATCGAGGTGGTGGAACGAACGAAGCGCATTGTAGCCGTTCCTTATCAAGGCCGCTGGAAGGATATCGGCACATGGAATTCGCTTTCGGAAGAAATGGAGCAGCAGGTCAGCGGGAGCGGTTATGTCTGTCCGGATTCATCCGGCTCCCGGATTGTCAATGAGCTGGATATCCCCGTGGGCGTATGGAGAGTGCCCAACATTGTCGTGGCCGCGGGACCGGACGGTATTCTGGTCACCGACCGGGAAGCGTCGGCCGGCATTAAAGATATGGTGGCTCAAGTCGAAATCACCCCCCGTTTTAAAGAAACCGGGTGGGGCCGGAAGACGGTGTTGACCGCAAGACGCGCGGGCGAAACGGAATCGTTGACCAACCGGGCCGTGATTTCCGCAGGCCGTTTTATCGGTTATCATGAACATGGGCGGCGCAAAGAAATCTGGATCGTGATTGCCGGCGCGGGCGAAGCGTGCATTGACGGCCAAACGTTTCCCGTAGAGGCGGGAAGCGTTGTTGTCGTTGAGCCCGGCATGAAACATGCGCTGTTGGCGTACAGCGATCTGGAGTTGATCGAACTGCAAATCGGCCGAAAAATCGAAGACAGCGACATGATCCGTTATGCCGATCCTTGGATGGCGAAGGAGGGAAAGGGGGAAGAGCAAAACCATGAGGTGCCGGCCAGGCGGTAAAACCGGACAAGCGGTTGGCGAATGAGAGAAAACATGGCTGAGGAACAACAGGACATCGATACGTACTACTTGGAATCATTTCAGGAAGGTATCCTTAAATGCGACACTAGGGGGACGATCGTGTTTATGAACCGCAGGCTCAAAGATTTGTTCGGCTTGGAAGAGATGACGGGGCAGGATATTACGGCTTTTACCAAAGCTATGGATGCGAACATTCAGCAGGAGGACCATAAGCTGACCAAGACCATACAAGCGTTTCGAAAAGGAGAGGTGAACGGAAATCAGGGGAAGTTCCCATATGCCCAAGGACCTAGGCGTTTGTTCTCGTTTTATGTAAGCCCGGTATTGGATACCGCGCAAACGGCGTGTTACGGGTATTTATTGGTATTTCGGGAATGCGGCGAAGAAGAGGCGGCCGATCCGCAGAGACGCGAAATGATCAGCGTGGTCTCCCACGAATTAAGGACACCTCTGACGACGCTGCTGGGCTATGTGGAAATGTTGATGCAGTACGATATTTCCGCGGAGAACAGGCGGCGTTACATGGAAATCATTTTTGCGGAAGGAAACCGGTTGTCCCATCTGCTTGAGGATGTTTTGGACAGTGAGCGGCTGGAATCGGGAGGGTATAACTATCATAAAACTTATGTACCGCTGATTGAACTCATTCACGAAGTGACCGAACGGTGGAATTTGAAATCATCGCATCTTATCGAGGTGGATTCCGAGGTTGAAGACGCTTTCATCTACGCGGACCGGTTTAGAATGTCTCAAGTTTTTGACAATTTAATCAGCAATGCGATTAAATATTCTCCCGGCAAACCATTAGTACTCATCCGAATCGCGGAAGAAGCAGACTATTATATCATCGAGGTTACGGATTACGGAATAGGAATTCCCGCGGAGATGCATGCGCGGCTGTTCGATAAATTTTATCGAGCCGGTCATTCGGGTTCCCGTCAAATTAAGGGCAGCGGCGTGGGCCTTTATATCGTCAAAAAAATTGCAACAGACCACGGGGGGACGATTACGTTAACCTCGGAAGTAGGGCAAGGAAGTACATTCCGCTTGCGTATGCCAAAACCCGTTCATTTGGATTAAGCGTTTCCTATTTTATAGCACAAAAACCCAAAACGGCGCTTGACCAAACGATCATGAGAGACTCCTGCGAAAAGCGCAAAACATAAGGGCAAAAAATGCCGCTATTCCGGCGATATCCGTCAATTTGAGAGAAATAGAGACGATTTATGCCGCTATTGTCTTCAGTCGCAAGGAAACGCCCGCGTTCTGGGCCCTTCACAAGCGAATAAGGAACAAAGATGCCGCTAATGGGGATGAACATGCCCGGCTCCGGATAATAAGCACATAAATTACCGCTATTTTGAAGACCGGCGTTTGGTGCGCTCCAGCAGCCGACTGTCGAATACCTGTTTTCTAGGTTGAGCCTACTTAAATTAATATACATATAAAAAAACAAAAAAAGCCTTCTGTTCGGTAGCTGGCTGCCATCCTTGCGGGAAGGCCCTTTAGCTTTGCGTCGCTGCCTTTCGACAGGTTTGCCGTTTATCGTAGCCGCTTTTTTCACAAAAAACATCGTATCACGATTCCATAAAACATGCAATCCATTTCCTGGTAATCCGGGTGCGCAAAATTTCTCTTGCCACTCTTGGAATATTAAGGTATGATAGTACCCTTCTTGCAAAATCGCCTTGACTGAAGTGGACGGGTCTGCCCGTCTATGAGGGGGACCCCCCCTCTAAATAAGCTTATCGGAGGTGTTTAACCGGATGCTTTATTTCACGCTGGCTTCCAAAGCCTATGCCCGCAATTTGCAGTACCGCGGAGCCCATATGGTGCACAACCTCGCGAGCGCGATGTTCGGATTTATGTATGCGTGCATCTGGATCGGGTTGGGGAAGGACCACCCGCTGGGAGAGTACGGAACGCAGGGAATGGTGAATTATATCGCCTTCACCCAGGCGTGTCTCTGGATCACCAGCTTCATCACGAACGGGCTCGGCATCCCCCAATCCGTCAGGACCGGGCAAATCGCGCTTGATCTGATGCGTCCCGTCCATCTGTTCAGCCATACGATGGCCAGGGAATGGGGACAGATCGCCTACCAGTTCATTTTCAAATCCATCCCGATTTATCTCCTGTATTTCTTCATTTTTTCATTGCAAATTCCAAATCAATGGACCGCCGTGTTGTACACCGTGTTAGGGTTGCTCGGGGCCTCCTATCTGTCGATCTGCATCAATTATTTGATCGGCGTAAGCGCCTTGTGGACGATGGAATCGTCCTGGCTCTATTGGGCCAATAGCGCGCTGATCAATTTGCTTGCCGGATTTTTCATCCCGTTGGAATGGCTGCCCGGACCGCTGGAAAACCTCGCCTGGCTATCGCCTTACCCTTACCTGCTCTATGTTCCCACAACGATTTATCTTGGAAACGGAAGCGGCTCCGCCTTATGGGGAACGCTGCTTTGGTGCGTCCTGATGACTGCTTGCTGCTTGCTGGCAACCCGGCTGCTGCGGCGGAAAGTGGAGGTGCAGGGCGGATGAACGAGAGGAAGGGGCCTGGCGCTGAGAACGGGCAAAAGCCTGGGAGAGGGCGGAAGCCAAAGAACGGGCGGAAGTCTAAGAGCGGGCAGAAGCCTATGAGCGGCATAGACGGCACGCACGAAATGTACGATGACATTAGCGGCAGCGGCGGACGATTCTCGAAGGTCACTGCCGGCCCGACCCGGTCCGCTGGCGCGAAGCCGATGTCTTGGCTGAACCTGTACCGGCTGCTGATCCGTACGAGCATAAAAAGCCGGATGCAGTACAAATTCAATTTTGTGCTGGGTACGGTGCTGGCCGCGTTGATCCAGATTTCCGAATTTCTGATGATCGCGATCGTTCTGGACAAGTTCGGCGTAATACAGGGCTGGTCGGTTTACGAGATCGGGTATTTGTTTGCGGTGATGACGTTGTCCAGGACGCTGTACCGCACGTTTGCCGAGGAGGTGCACCATCTGGAAAAATACCTGGTCGGCGGAGAGCTCGACCAGCTATTGACGCGGCCGATGCCGGTGCTGCTCGCTTTAATGCCGCAGAACTTCCGGCTGATGCCCGGCGAACTGCTGCAGGGCGGTTTCATCCTGTGCTGGTCGCTCGGCGCGATGACGCATAGCGGACAAGTCGGCTGGATTGCAGTACCGTTTACGCTATTCATTATCGTTACCGGCGCGGTCATTTTGTTTTCTATCGGACTTGCTACGGCTACGCTCGGTTTCTGGACGACCCGCATCAGCGAACTGCAAAACTTCACCGAGGATGCCGCTCAAACGGCGGCGCGATACCCGCTCACCCTGTATCCGAAGTGGATGTCCTCGCTATTTTTGTTCGTGATCCCGGTCGGCTTTGTGAATTATGTACCTTCGCTCTATATTTTACGGGGCGAATGGGGGCCGTGGATCCTTGCGGCGACGGCGGGGGCGGCGGCGGTATGCTTAGCCGCAAGCCTGCGGTTCTGGCTGTTCGGCATCACGAAATATCAAAGCACAGGAAGCTAAGCGCACAGGGAGAGTAAGAACGGAAGGCCGTAAGTACAAGGAAGCTAGTGCGTACGAGTAAGTGAAGGCATGCTGTGTATAAGTCAGTGAAGGCATGCTGCGTAAGGGTAAGCGAAGGCATACAGGACGAAAAGGAGGAGCGGCTTATGATCGAAGCCAGCCATTTATATAAGGAGTTCAAAACACCCGTCGTGCGGGAGGGAAAGCTGTCCGGCCTGCGTACGCTGTTTTCGCGGGAATACCGGCTGAAAGAGGCGGTCCGGGGCATCAGCTTCAACATCGAGCGCGGGGAGTTTGTCGGTTATATCGGTCCCAACGGCGCAGGCAAGTCGACGACGATCAAGATGCTCACCGGCATTTTGCATCCGACCTCAGGCACGGTTATGATCGGCGGCCTCAATCCCCATCGCGACCGGCGGCGGGCCGTTCGCAGGTTGGGTGTCGTGTTCGGACAACGCAGCCAGCTGTGGTGGGATTTGCCCGTGAAGGATTCCTACGACATCCTAGCGGAAATGTACGGCGTAAGCCCGGCGGAAAAACGGGAGCGCCTGGACCGGTTTGCCGAGCTGCTGGACCTGCACGAATTTTGGATGACGCCGGTGCGCAAGCTGTCGCTGGGCCAGCGGATGCGGGCGGACATTGCGGCCGCCATGCTGCACGATCCGGATTTGCTGTTCCTCGATGAACCGACGATCGGCCTTGACGTGCACGCCAAACGCAACATCCGCCAGTTTTTGCAAACCTTGAACAAGGAATTCGGGAAAACGATCCTGCTTACCACGCACGACATGGACGATATCGAGCAGCTCTGCAGCCGCGTGATGGTGATTAATCACGGGCAGCTCGCCTATGACGGGACGATCCGCGCGCTGCGGGACATGATCGGCTTGCCGACGGTCATCCGCGTAAAGTTCCGGGGCGGGTTTCGGATGCCGGAGGGATGGAGAGAGGCGCGACATGTTGCCTCGAACCCGGGGGAAGGGATCAAGGCGCGGCATGTTGCCGGGAACCAGGAGGAAGGGTTCGAGGTACGGCATGTTGCAGGTTCCCCGGATGGCGCTGCCTCGGCCGGATTCGTTCGGGCGACGGCGGGTCCGCAGGCCGTTCGGGCCACGTTCGCCCCGTCCGGCCTGCCGTTTCGCGTCACAGGCATAGAGGAGAACACGGTCGTCATCGAAGCCGACCGGCGCGAGATCGGGACCATGGAGATCATCCGGGAGCTTGGCGGCTGGGGAGAAATCGACGAAGTCGACATGGAGGAGCCCGATTTCGAGGAGGTTATCCGCAGCTTTTCGGCGTCGTAGGTATCGCTGAGCTGCTGCTGGCAGTGGCAAAACGAGCTAAAAGGGCTAATAAGGTCCGCTGTATCCGTTGCATGCTACAGATTACACTAGTGTTTGCTCCGATACTTTTCAGATTTCCCGCAATTGCTAGGTTTTCGAGCCGATATTACACCTGCTGAGAATCTAACGGTTGTTGCAGCTGCTATTTTACGAAAAAAGATCTTTTTAAAGTCCTAAAGCCGAGATCAGTGCTTGACAAAATAAGCGTCTTGGTATCCCTGCATGCTGCTTTGCACGATTATTCCTTTTGTTCAGGGGGGAGAGGGTGAGGGCTAATCTCGGTCCTTTCATTTTCCCGGTGTCTTGCCCTATTCCTCCCTTCAGGTCTGCTTCACTTCTCCAACCTCCTTCTCACAAGCCTGTCTAACGATCTGGAACTAATGATCTCGAACTAATGATCTCGAACAAATGATCTCGAACATGTCCGCTGCTCCCAAACCTATTTTCCTCTCCTAAATTCTCTTCCTCTCTGCTTCCGGATCAAATGGGATAATCGTGCAAAGCGTCCGGACAGCGGATGTTGATCTGCTCTAATCTGAGTCAAATAGCCGGGTTTTAGCTAAATAAGCGCTAAGGCAACCGTTAGAATAGATCTTCCGGCTGGGGAGTTGGATAGATACGGCGAATCTCCCATAAACTATGTTCGATCAGAGGAAAAATTAATGAAGAAGCAGGCTATGAGTTACGAAGTGATAGTTACGAAGTGGTAGTTACAAAGTGATAGGAGTGAAATTGTGAAGAAAATAGGGCATGTTACGTTGCTGGTGAAAAATTACGATGAAGCGATTGAGTTCTACACGAAGAAGGCGGGTTTCGTCCTGCTGACGGATAACGCGTTCGGAGGCGGGATGCGTTGGGTGACCGTCGCCCCGGCTCAAGATGCCGGAACGGCGATCGTTTTTGTCGAGGCCGACACGGCGGACAAAGCGGATAGGGTCGGCAGCCAGGCGGCCGGTCACGTTTTTCTGACCGTTCAGACTGAGGATTGCTATCGCGATTACGAGCATATGAAGGCAAACGGGGTCAAATTTTTCGGTGAGCCAAAGGAAGTGCCGTGGGGGATCGAGGTCGTGTTCGAGGATCTTTACGGAAATCGCTTGGACCTGGTCCAGCATAACGGAATGTAGAAATGCAGCAAAATGCAAGGCGGCCTTGGCTTAAATCGCTCGAGCCAAGGCCGCCTGTTTTTTCTGCTTATTTGATTTTGATCGTGTGAACGGCGGTGCCGGTAGCTCCGTCATTATCGGTGACCGTCAGCGTCACGGTGTAGGTTCCGGCGCGGTCAAAGCGATGCTTTACTTTCGCGCCGGACGCGCTGCCGCCGTCGCCGAACTGCCAGCTGTAGCTGACGATGCGGCCGTCCTCGTCCGAGGAACGTCTGCCGTCGAATTCAACCTGCTTTCTCTTCTGCGCGCTATTAGCGGCCTTGATCACGGCTTTGGGAGCCAAATTGTCGTCCGGGGGATTTTGCCCGGGGTCCTCGCCCGGATCTTCACCCGGCGGGTTGCCGCCCGGCGCGGCGACGAACAATCGGCCCGGGGCCTGGAAGTCGCCGGCGTTCCCGGCTTCGTCCCGCACGCTGACGACGATCACTCCGCCGTCAAGCACAAGCGATGCCGGCGTGACATAAACGCCCTCATAATGCCCCGGGGAGGTTTCTTCCAGGGCGATTCCGTTGCCGCCGCTTCCCGCCAGCGCCACCGGCAGCTCGATGCGGAACGAGGCATCAAGTCCCGGAACGCTGTCAAAAGCTACGGTAAGCGGTTCGCCGGCGGTCAAATGCACGTCTTCGGCCGGGGAGAGGCCCGTGATTTCGGGCAGCTCGAGATCGACATAAACGGCGCGGGTGACCGTCGTTTCGTTGCCGGCCCGGTCGGTGGCCGTGACCGTAACGATATTTTCGCCGGCATTTATCAAAATGCGGTGGGCGAAGGAGCCCGCGTCTCCGGCGGCAACCTCAGCGCCGTTAACGGTCAGCTTGCTCAGATAATCGTCTAGGGCGGTACCGGCCACATTCAGCACTTCCGAATTGGTGCGGAATCCGTCCCGCGGCGATACGACGTCGAGCTGCGGTGCGTCGCTGTCAAGCGTCACCGTCCGCGGGAGCGAACGGTCGGTCGTTTTGCCGTTTACCACGACCTCCGCGCTCAGTTCGTTCGCGCCGGAATGCAGCTCGGTATTCAAGCTGAACCGCCCGTTCTCCACAGTCGCCGTACCGGCCGGTTCCGTGCCGTTGTACAGCTTAATCGTCGCCTCATTGGCCGGCGACGTTCCCGTTACGGCAATCGTCGGCTGGTTCGTAAAGGAGCCGGCCGCCGGCGAGGTAATCACCGGCGCGTTCACCGGGTAGCGGACAATGGCGCGGATCATAAAGTTGCCGTCCTCTTCCTTCGTCTGGCTCCAGACGCCGCTGACCCGCTGCCAACTGCGGCCGGCGTGCGGACCGTTCTCATCTGCCGCGAGGCCCGGCGCGCTGGTGCCCGCCAACGTTTGGATATAGACGATGTAGAAGTCGCCTTCGACCGTCACCGGCTCCGGCAATTCCAGCGTCGTCCACCGGTCGTTGCGCAGCGCCGTGCCGTCAAACGGTCCTGCAAGCTGGCGGCCCGGCGAGCCGTCCGGTCCGGAGGCGTCGAATACCGCATACTGGAACGCCGTTCCGCCCGGTACGGGCCATTCCTCGTTCCAGAACCGGATGGAGGCGCCGGTCACTTGCGCAGCGCCGGATTCCGGCGTCATCCGCACCGCCCAGGCGTTGCCTGCGGAGTTAAAGGACCAGGCGTTTTCCGCCGTGCCGTCGTCGTAGCCGATTTCGCCCGGGAAGCCGATGAACGGCTTGAGCGCGAGCGATCCGTCGGCGCTGCCGTCCGGCGGCACGGTTATGGTGATTGTGCCGCTGTAATAGTCGCGCGCCGACACCGACAGCGTGTACGTTCCTTCCAGCACTTCCAGCGAGAAGCCGCCGTCCTCACCGGTGCGCAGCGGGGCGATGGCCGCGTCCTCAAGCACGATTACGGTAGCGTCCGCGATCGGCTCGCCGCTGCGTTCGTCGCTAATCGTGCCGGCGATTTGCCCTTTCGGGATCGCCTGCAAATTGAAGTTAGCCTTCGCGTTCTTCTGATCTTCAATCGAGACCGGCAGTGTTTGTGGATAATAGCCGTAGGCTTCCGCCTTGAGCGTATAGTTGCCGGCCACATGGGTCAGGCTGTATTTTCCGGTCGCGGGGTCCGTTTTCACGGAACGTCCCGTTTCCACCACCGTCACGGTTGCGCTGGCCGGCAGGCTGCTGACGCCGACTTCACCGCTCCCCTGCGCTTTGCCGACAGCGGCATTATATTCGCTTTTGGTGGTGCGGATCAGCTTGTAGGCGGGACCGGGTTTGTCGGCCTTGGATTTTTGCGGGGTGATCTCGTCAACCACGTCTTGGGCAGCCTTCGTTGCCGGCGTATTTACGCTGAGCACCTGAACGTTGTCGATATACCAGCCCGCCTTGGCAACACTGTTATCCGTCTTCAGCCGGAAGCGGATTTTCGCCGCTCCGCCGGCATACTCGTCCAGGCTGTAGTATACGGGGCTCCACTGCTTGCCGTTCGTGCTGTGCGAAAATCTGCCCAGCTGGGCCCAGGTCGCACCGCCGTCGGAGCTGGCTTCCACGTATCCGAAATCATAGTTGCTTTCGATTTCAAACCAGTGGTCGAAGGCCAGCGTGGCATTGTCCACCCCGCTCAGATCGATGGCCGGAGACACGAGCGAGTAATCCGCTCCATTCGCGTAGGTATCGTCGAGATCCGTGCCCCACACGTTCGGGGGAGATACGGCGCTGCTCGGGCCGGGGGCGGACGGTGTGCCGCGTTCCCATTCGTCCTGCGTGCCGCTATGGGTCCAGCCGCCGTCGTCGGCGCCGTCAAAATCGTCGCTGAACAGGCTGACCGGACGTTCGATCGTCAGGGCGATTTCATTTGATTTTTCGCTTTCGTTGCCGCTGTAATCGATTGCGGCGACGGCGTAGTAATACGTGGCGCCGGTCGCGGTGGAAGCGTCCGTATAAGCCGTTTCCGCCGTCGTGGCGATCGCTTCGTAGCCCGTTCCCGAAGTTACGGAGCGATATACGGTGTATTCCTTCACGTCTTCATCGGCCGGGGCGGACCAGGAAAGCTCCGCGCTGCCGACGAAATTGACGGAACCGCTAAGCCCGCCGGGAGCCGCCGGAGCCACGTCGTCCGGAGCTTGCAGCGACAGGTCGTCAAGATACCAGCCGGCTTTTTGCACCGAACCGTCGGACGTTAAATTGAATTGCAGATAAACCTGCTGGCCGGCATAGGGGCGAAGGTCGATATATTGCGTCTTCCAGCCGCCGCTCGTTCCCGTGAATTCGGCCACCGGCGCGAAAGCGTAATCGCTCTCCTCGGAAGCGATATACACCGTGCCGTAATCCCGGTTGTTTTCAAGATCGTACCAATGTTTAAAAGAAAGCAGCGCCCCTTCCGGGCTTCCGGTGAGATCGATCGGAGGCGCCAGCAGGTAGGAGTTGGCGTTCGCGGAATAGGTGCCGCTCAGGTTCGTGGCGTACACTTTTTCCCCCGAATAGGCGCTGCCCGGGCCGCTGACCGGCGCTCCCCAGGCCCATGTGTTTCCCGTTCCGCCGGAGGCGTACCCGATCACACCGGTCTCAAAATCCTGCTCGTATCCGGGCTGAATCCCGGCCGACACGGTCACGGAATACGGGGCGGTATCAAAGCCGTTGCCCCCGTAATCGCTGACCCTGATGTAATATTCGAGCCCCGCGGTTCCGACCAGGAAGGACGGGACGGTGGCTTCATAGACGCCGTCCTGGCTCGTTCCCGACACGCGCTTCGCAGGCAGGTATAAATAATGCTCGGTTCCCGCCTCCCGGGCGTAAAATTCAACCGAAGTCACGGCGACATTATCGGCCGCATGGGCGGTTAACGTTACGTCGAAACCTTCATATATTAAAGAAGGCGGAGTATGCTCCAGCACCGGTTCTTCGAAATCGTCGCCGGCGGTGACGACCCGGCCGGACACCGTTCCGACCCCTTCGAGCACGGAACCGACAGCGTCCAGCGCATTGACGATGCCATGGCCGTATCCGTTGTTCGGCGTGTTCGGGAACTGGCTGTCCGTGCGCGGCGTCGCCGTGCCGGTGAGGACTTCTTCCAGTTGGTCGACCGTCAGCGAATGGTTGGCCTGCAGCAGCAGCGCGGCGATCGCGGTCGTATGCGGGCCGGCCATCGAGGTGCCGTTCCAGCCGCCTTCATAACCGCCGCCGGGTACGGAGGAGCGGATGTTGACGCCCGGCGCGGATACCTCCGGCTTGATCTCGCCGTAAGGCGAGGGGCCAAGCAGGGAGAAATCGGCCAGGTTGCGGTTGATGTCCGTCGCCCCTGTGGCAAATGCCTCCGGATAGTTGGCCGGATTGGCGACGGAACCGGGACCGCCCGGATTGGTGAGAGTCGTATTTCCGGCTGAAAATTCGGGGAAGATCTGGGCGTCCCGCCAGGCTTGCACGATCGGGCGGAACCATTCGTCCACCCCCGAGCCCCCACCCCACGAGTTGTTGACGACGTCGGGAGCCAGTTCGGGATGGAGATTCCCCTGCGCATCCACTGGAGCGAGCAGCCATTGCCCGCCGTCCAGGATAATGGCGTCAGTGGTCGACGGGTTGAAAATGCGCACCGCGATCCATTTTGCCCCGGGCGCTACGCCGATTTGGTTCGAGCCGTCCGGCTCCGATCCGACCATCGTGCCCATCGTGTGGGTGCCGTGCCCGTCGGTGTCCGCCGGGAGCGTGGCGTGGCTGTGCGGATCGTACCAGTTCAGCTCGGGGTTGACGATGTTTCCGGCGGCGTCAAACCCGCGCCACTTAGCGCGTAAAGCCGGGTGGGTGTATTCCACGCCGCTGTCGAGATTGGCGACGACGATCCCCGTCCCGTCGATGCCTTGGGCCCACACCTCGGGGGCGTTGACCTGGGCGATGTTCCATTCGACGCTGCTCGGCTTGACGGCCGCCGCTCCGGCGTGATCGGCCGCGGCATCCTTGACGGATGTTTCTTGACCGGCCGCCGCCTCCTGTTTGTCGATTTCCACCTTATCCAGAAACCGTTCTTCGTTGGGCAGAATCTTTTCTACCTCTGGAAACAGGGCGATTTGGTCAAGCACTTCTTTTGTACTTGTCACCGCCATGGCGTTTACGATAAAGTAGCTTTTGTAATCTTTAACCTCTCCGGACTTTTGCTCCTGCCTCAAATAGTTTTCCAAGCTGAATTGGGTGCGGGAAGCCGTTTCGCGCAGGGCGCTAATGACGGAGGTCCGGGCCGACAGCTTGGCGGCCGAAGGCGTCGCTTTTTGGGTTGCGGCTTTTTGCAGGGCCAGCTTGGAAACGGAGGCCGTATCGGTCTGTTCTTTTAATTTGACAAGATAAGTTACGTAATCGTCCTGCTTGAACTGCGTCGTGAGCTTGTCATCGATCTTGGCTTCGGCAATTTGCGGCGAGCTGGATTTTAAACTGGTGCTGGCCGCAGCGCCGGCGTTTTCGGCATAGGTCGCAGGAACAAAAGTAAGCACAAGGAGGATCGACATACCGAGTGAGAAATTTTTACGGAATCTTTTGAATCGGATCAACTTCTTCACTCCCTCTTCTAGGTTAATGGTTCCTTCGGAACATCCTCTTGTGGCAGCCCGGAGAATTGCCGGCTGTCAGTTAAAACCGGAGACGACCTGAGAGACTTGCGAAAAAAAGACGGACATTTATCGTAATTCCAAGCATCACCTCCTTTCATGGGAGAAAAGTTAACACTAGTTGCCGTTGAGTTGAGAAAGCGAGCCGCTTCGGGCAGCGGGGAGCTAACGCTTGGCGGTCGGGCCCGGTTTATACGGCAAGCCGATTAGGACATAACCAAAACGTGAAGCGGAAAACAGTGAGGTATCGGCGATAAATTCAAGCCTTCGTTGAACTACCGATGGGGTTGAGGTTGGCTGATCTATAAATTCGATAGGAAAAGTAGGTTATTTTCAATAAAAAATAAAAATAGGTAAATACTGGCTTGTTTTGAAAATAGTATATCTATGAAAATGAAAATGCACAAGTAGAATTTTATGAAAATATACATATACTCATAGAAAAATAGGAATATTTTACTATATTATTTGGCATCTAGCTGAATTTGTATGTTAGCTATATTGACATATGGTGCTTTTCGTTTTACATTAATTACAAAATGATATCGCGCGAATGAGGGTCATGGGAGAGTCCGCTTTGGAGGCGGCACCGAAGGAGCAAATAGCCGGCCATGCGGGGCGGCTTTGAATCTCTCAGGTACAAGGACCATGGCCTGACGCGACTCTGGAGAGAGCGAAAGCCACCCAAGGGGTACGTGGTTCCGGCCAACGGAAGCATCAAACTCTCAGGTAACGGGGACAGAGAAAAGGCTGCAAGCCTTTTTTCTGTCCTTTTTGGCGCTTGGAGGGCATCGGGTATTTTTCCTACATAGGCATCGAATCTTGAATTCAGCCTGGCCCAAGCCTTCGCTTCGGTGCTGAAAACCGACCTTTTTGAACACGCACTAATAGGGAAAGCTGAAAGTAAGATTTTTGCGAAATGGTGAAAACAAAGATATTGGGGAACGGGGAAGATGACCATGCGGTTTAAAAATGTATTTTCGATTATTGGTCCGGCGATGATTGGACCGTCCAGTTCCCATACCGCGGGGGCGGTACGGATCGGGCGTTTTGCGCGGCAGCTGTTGGGAGAGGCGCCCGCCGAAGCGCATATCTGCTTCTACGGATCGTTTGCGGAAACGTATCAGGGGCATGGCACGGATCTGGCCGTTGCCGGCGGGATATTGGATTATCGCACGGATGACGAGCGCATCCGGGAGTCGCTGCAAATCGCGGAAGAAACGGGGATAAAGCTTGACTTTACGACCGGCGTTCAGCCGGGGGTCCATCCCAATACGGTAAAAATCGCACTGGCCGGCGAAAACCGCAAGGTCGAGGTGACGGGCGCGTCGATCGGCGGCGGGAACATTGCGATCCAGGGCATCAACGGGTTTGAGGTCAAGTGTTCGGGCGAGCTGCCGACGCTTGTGATCGAGCATGCCGACCGCCAGGGCATGTTGGCCGGCATCACGGCGCTGTTCAGCCGGGCGGACGTGAACATCGGCTATATCATAACCGACCGGAAGGGCAGGACCGAAGAAGCCTTGACCGTCGTCGAGGCGGATGGGGCGATTCCGGGCGCGCTCATCGAAGCGGTCGAAAAGCTTCCGCACGTGAGCCGGACGGCTTACATCGATTTAACGTAAAGCGTTTGACATCAAAGTGAAGGGGTAGATAAACATGCGTTTTCGGAATTTGCGGGAGCTCGTCGCTTTGTGCGATAAGGAGGCCCTGACGATTTCGCAGGTGATGCTGCAGGATCAGGCGGCGGAAAGCGGCCAGAGCGAAGCGGAAATCATGGCGGCGATGGCCGAGTATTATCAAATTATGAAGGAAGCGGTACGCCGAGGATTGACGGAGGAAATTACCTCGACGAGCGGGCTGACGGGCGGCGATGCCAAAAGGGTGAACGAATACCGCGGCAGCGGGGAGCCCGCCGCGGGGGACATCGCCTGTCAGGCCATGGCTTACGCTTTGGCGGTCTCCGAGGTCAACGCCTCGATGGGGCGGATCGTGGCCACTCCGACGGCCGGCTCCTGCGGTATCATCCCGGGGGTGTTCGTCAGCGCGCAGGAACGTTTTGGCTGGGAGGATGAGCATCTGGTGCGAGGTTTGTTCTGCGCCGGGGCGATCGGGTACGTCATCGCCAACAACTCGTTTATCTCCGGCGCGGAAGGCGGATGCCAAGCGGAAATCGGCTCGGCGATCGGCATGGCGGCGGGCGCGATGGTCGAGCTGCGCGGGGGAACGCCGGAGCAGGCGGTGCACGCCGTCGGTCTGGCGCTGAAAAATACGCTGGGCCTGATCTGCGATCCGGTCGGCGGTCTGGTTGAAATCCCCTGCATCGTCCGCAACGGCTTCGGGGCGGTCAATGCGCTGGCGGCCGCGGATATGGCGCTTGCCGGCGTGCGCAGCGCGATTCCGTCCGACGAAGTCATCGACGTCATGCTGGAGGTCGGCTCCGCGATGCCCAGCCGGCATCGGGAAACGGCCCAGGGCGGCCTGGCCCAAACGCCGACCGGCCGCAAAATCATGAAAGAGCTGCGAAACCGGAAAAAATAAGCAAGCAGAGTCCCGCCCTTTGTACGATAGGGCCGGGACTTTTTTGGTTGAGATGTTCGTTACGGGAAGACTAGCCTTTGAGGCGCTTTCGCAGCTAAACGTATGACAAAAACCAGGCGCCGCCAGGGGCCTGGTTTTTGTCAAGTTGAATAACGTTATTCAGTCTCTTTATTGTCCGGCAGCGTGATGTTCACCGGCAGAGTCGGCGCTAACAGCCGGCTACAGCCAACAATTGATCTTCAAGCCTTCAAAATAGCGGCACATTAAGAATATTCCCTATCTCTCGCAAAAAAGTAGTAACACGATAAAATCACCAAATATTAATCAATAAAAAGCGAAAACGAGTAATAAAAAAATCGCGCAACACGGAACGGGAAAATTTTTTAAAGGTTTTTTGCAAAAAATACCTTGCCATTCGTCTGTGGAAGGAGTAAAGTAAAAATCGACCAATTGACTATATTCTTATTTTGGTCAATCAGTCATTTTCGCGAAAGGAGGCGCTATGGGGATTGGCTCAAATCAACCGTCGGGAAATGGTGATTGAAGCCGCCGTGAAATGTTTTTCGCTGTTCGGCTATAAGGCGACGACGATGGATCAAGTGGCCAAAATCGCCAATGTAGCCAAGGGGACTATATATACATTTTTCTCCAACAAAGAAGAGCTGTTCGATGAAATTCTCCGTTCCATCATTGCGGAGATGAAGCGGCTCACGGCGCAAAAGGTGGATGAGAATAAGCCTTTTTTCGAGAATCTCTTTCAAAGCATGGATGCCTTGCTGGAGTTCAGAAGCGAGCATGAGCTGCTGGCCAAATTGTTTCAGGAGGTGCGTAATTTCGGCACCCAGCAGGCGCGGGAAGGTTTGGAAAAAATCGAAAGCGCCATTCTGGATTATTTGGAGCGGCAAATTACGCTGGCTGGACAGCGCGGTGAAATTCATGCTTTTGATCCGAAAGTGATCTCTTTCGTCATGCTGAAGCTGTACATAGCGTTAACGTTGGATTGGAACAAAAACCACGAGCCGCTGGAGAAGGAGCGAATCAAGGAATCCATGCGGATTTTTCTGGCGGGAGGCCTGTCGGCCGAGCGGCCGCGCATGAACCATTAACAGTTCAAACTTAAGTGAGATGATATTTGGAGGAGTAGAGGAAGATGGAAAAGCTAAGAGCACTGATACCCAGGTTGTTGATTTATGTTGCGATCGTTCTGCTCATTGCGGGCGGAATCTGGATCCTGAACTCGAACCAGATTACCTCAGGCAGCGAAAAAGAGAATCGCCCGACGGCGTTTATCGAGGCTGATCAATCGAGCGCGAGCTTTAAAGTCGGGGGACGGATCGTCGAGCTGTTGGCGGAGGAAGGCGATGAGGTGAAAAAGGGGGATATCCTGGCCCAGATCGAAAGCGATGAGGTCAAAGCCAAGGTATCCCAGGCCCAGGCGGCGGTGGCCGTGACCGAAGGCCAGATCGGGCAAGCGGCAGCTTCCGTAAATGCGGCGAAATCGAAAAAAGCGGAGGGTGAAAGTGCCGTTTTCCTGACGGCGGAAACGATCGACAAACAGATCGCGCAGGCGCAGGCGGTGGTTCAGGCGGCCCAGGCCAAGGTTAATGGGCTCAAAGCGGGAGCGCGCCCGCAGGAGCTGAAGCAGGCGAAAGTCCAAATGGAAGCGGCCAAAAAAGCTTACGACATCGCCAAGGACAATTTGCAGCGGACCACAGGCTTGTTTGCCGAAGGGATAGTCAGCCAAGCCGATTTTGACAAAGTGAACTTGTCCTATACGCAGGCAGAAGCGTCTTACAACGCCGCGGTCGAGCAATACAACATGGCGAAAGAAGGCGCCCGGCAGGAGGAGATCGATGCTGCCGAAGCCCAGCTTGAGCAGGCGAAAGCGGCTTTGGCGCTGGCCGAGGCCAACAAGGCGCAAATTGAAATCAAGCGCCAGGATGTGGACGCGGCCGTGGCGATGATCGAGCAGGCCGAGGCGGCCCGGCGGACGGCCGAGTCCGGCAAGAAGCAAGCCGCCGCAGCGCTGAAGGAGGCCCAAACCTATCTGGGCTACACCAAGCTGATCGCTCCCGTAGACGGGGTAATCGTGTCCCAATCGGCGGAGCTCGGCGAAATCGTAGGTTCCGGGTTCCCCGTATTTACGATTCAGCAGACCGAAGCGGTCAAGACGGCGAAATTTTATTTGCCCGAAACCGAGATGGCCGGCCTGAAAAAAGGCGATATCGTAAACGTGAAACTCGTTGCCGACGGCAGCATGCAGAAGGCCAAGGTCGTTACGATAGCGCAGGCGGCGACGTTCGCTTCGCAAAAAGCGACGCAGAATACCGGGGACCTGGACATCCGCTCCTTCGGCATTAAAGTTCAGTTCATCGATTTGCCGGACACCGCCGCGACCGGGATGACCGTGGAATGGTACGGCAAGGACGGCGGAACCTCCGGGGGGCAGGCGGGAACTGAGGAATCGCCGGGCAAAGCGGACAAAGCGGACAAAGCGGACAAAGCGGGTGAAGCCCAGTGAACGATAGGCTTACGATAGGCTCTATGCTGGCGGAAGAGTGGAAAAATATTTTCAAGGACCGGGTGATCTTCGTCATCCTGCTGATCGGGCCGATTTTTTATACGTTTTTTTTCGCCTCCCTTTACAGTCATCGGGCGGTTTTGGAAATTCCCACGCTCATTTACGATGAAGATCAGAGCCAGTTAAGCCAACAAATCATCCAGGCGCTGGATGCGCATCAGTCGATCAAAGTCGTCGGGGAAGTCCATTCGAGCCGGGAACTACGGCAAGCGATCGATAACGGCGAAGCCAGAGCCGGGGTGATCATCCCGGCCGATCTGGAAGCCAAGCTGAAGCGGGGAACGCCGACGCCGATCGTCGCCGCGGTGGACGGCACCAACCTGATGATCACGAACGCCGTCGTCAAGGGCGCCAACGAAGTGGTCACGACGTACAGCTACGGAACGACGACCAAAAGGCTGCAGCAGCAAGGAATGAAGGATGAACAGGTGAGCGCGACCTTATCGATCATCCCGTTTACCTCGCGTACACTTTATAACCCGACCTATGATTACGTGGATTTCCTCGTCACCGGGATGGCTGGAACGACGCTGCAGCAGGTCATGTTTATGGCCGTCGGGATGGCGGTCGCCCGGGAAAAGGAAGAGCGGACCTGGAGCCGCTTCGCCGTGTGGAAGAGAAGCCCGTGGAAAATCATGTTCGTCAAAATGTTTCCGTATTGGCTTATCGGTATTTTGAACGTCTTCGTCGTCATGGCGATTCTCACCTCCGTGTATGAGCTGTCGTTCCGCGGGTCGGCGTGGTCGATTTTGCTGATCGCCGTAGTCTTCTCTTTTGCCGTGGCGTCCGTCGGTTATTTGCTCAGCCTGATTGCTCCCAACAAAATCACGGCGTTGCAAATTTCCATGCTGGTCGCGCTTCCTTCTTTTTCGCTGTCGGGACATTCCTGGCCGATGGAGGCGATGCCCAAATTTCTGCAGGTGATCGCCCACGGCCTGCCGCTGACCTATTTTCTCGAGGCGGTGCGCGCGGTGATGCTGAAGGGGCTGACGACCGCCCAAGTTTTGAAGGATTGCATAGCGACCGGTTTGATCGGTTTGATCACATTGCTGGCATCGCTGCTTTATTCCCGATTTGTATCGTTCAGACATACTGCGGATCACGATGCGGACCAGGTGCTGGCGCCGCCGGCTCCGGCGTTCGCGGAATCCTCGCAGCCCCCGGTAATGGCGGCCCAAACGACGACAACGCCAATGTAGGATGTACGATGCACTAATTTTTCCAAAAGGAATATGTATGGAGCAGTCGAGATGGGAGGAAATCGATACAAATACGGCCGGCCATGACGGCAAGGATTTCCTCGACGTCAGCACGCGATCACCGAAATGCAGGTCGAGCAACTGCTTGTCGAACATCGCTCGTGGTGCCGGGAGTGACCGTGGCCGCTAACCTAACAGTACAATTCTAGTCTAGTTCTAAAAGTTCCGCTATTTTGCGCGTTTCAACCGGTATCGCCAAATTAGCGGAACTTTTTGTGTCTATTTTGGGGGAGAGGCGATTTGGGAGTTGGGCGAAACGTTTGGTAAAGCGAGAGTGACGAGCTTCTACGATCAGACAGAAGTGGTGTTTCATTGTTATAGGCCATCAGCCCGACCTAAATCAACTGCCAAACGAATTAAAGTATTCTTTTCTTGGGGTGGGAGGCAGATCAACACTTACTGTCCCGGGCGCTTTGCACGATTATCCCCTTTGATCAGGTAGCAGAGAAACAGGCAAGCTCGGGAGAAGAAATTATTTGGTGGAGAAGCAGATAGGTTTGAGATAATTTAGACGGGCTTAGGAAAAGGAACCAGGTTTAGGGGAGGTGAAACAGACCGGATGGGAGATCAAGACAGGGGTTAAGGACAAGACGCGCGGGAAACGAAAAGACCGTGATTTTGCTGTAGCCTGAACCCTTCCATCTGGAGCAACGCTCGCACTCTTCATGCTAACCCACATCAATCAAATTGATCCGCATTAAGCTAACCCTTCCGTTCCAGCGTCCCGATCAGGCCTCAGCCGCAAGGGGCTGGTTCGGTTGGCGCGCGATCAGCTTACGGTAAGGGATCGCCGGAATCGCCACACACATCTGCAGCAACTTCTGCCGCATCGTTTCTTCCGCTCCGTGCAGTCCTCCGGGCAGGCGCAGTCGGCGGCGTCCGGTGTATTCGTTCAGGTACGCCTGCAGATGCTTCAGTCCCAAGGCTCCATACGTACTCTTCAGCGATTCCCACGCCTCTCTCACCACTCTCCGCAAAGGCGCACACAGCCGAAAGGCCTGAGGGAACAATTGTACCACCGATGTACAGACATCCACATGCCCGCTAATAAACGCGGTTAGATCGTGACGGTTTGCCCTCTTTTCGCCTCCCCGCTTATTTGGCACCAGGCGGATTTTGACCTGCTCCGGCTCGCCCGACTCCGTGACCGTGCAGCCGGCCACGACCGCCGAGGCGTACGGATGCGAAAGCTGACACTGGGACGGATTACGCCCATACTGATCGCTGTTTACCTTCACGTCTCCAGAGAGCAGCTCCCGGGCATCGAACTCCCCTACGGAATGACGTATTTTGTGCAGCATTGACCAGGCGGTCTTGTAGGTGACCCGGATCACCTGGCGCAGCCGCAGCGCCGAGATGCCGCCCTCAAGCAGGAACAACTCCAGCGCCTGGAACCACTTCACCAGGGGCAGATGCGTTCCTTCAAAAATCGTGCCGACCAAAGGCGATGTTTGATGCTTGCACTTTCCGCACTCGAACAAAGGGATATGCCGGGAAGTCAGACGGCTGCACCGGGTGTGAGCGCAGCGCGGGCAGACGAAGCCGCTGGGCCACTTCATCGCGATCAGCGCTTCCATGCAGTCCTGCTCGCTGTTAAAACGGCTGCTGAATAGCTGAAGTTCCGTTCCCGTATTGACTTCCATATCCGCTCGTCCCCCCGAATCAAGAATATACGAACATAGGTTCCATTTATTTCATTATAGCAAACGTACGTTCTCTTATCAAGCCAAAAATCTCACCTGAACCGCCTCATTTTTTCTTCATCTTTTTTGTTTTGTTCTTCTCTCTTTTTTGGAACCCTGCTCTAGCCCCCCCTGCTCCCTGCTCCCTGCTCCTGAACGAAGGGGATAATCGTGCAAAGGCAGCAGCAGGCAGGGACACCAAGACACGAACCCTTTAGATAGCCCCTCACCTGGTGTCGATTTGTGACACTGTTCGAAACGGCTACTGTGCAAAAGATGCACGCTCACTAGCACCGCGACCGCTGCGCTTAGTTTTCTGTAACCAATCTATCACCTTTGTAATTGTACCATTGTGTATAATTGATTCCAGTCTAAGCATGACGGCGGAAGGAAGGGGAGCATACATATACCATGACGACCATTCTGATCGTGGAAGACGATATGAGCTTGAACAAGGGGATTGCGTTAACGCTGGCCCAGGACGGGATTTCGATCGAACAGGCCTATGATTTGGCCGGCGCGGAGCGGCGGCTTGCCGCAGGGGGCGTCGATTTGATCGTGCTCGACGTGAATTTGCCGGACGGGAGCGGGCTTGATTTTTGCGAAAAAGTAAGGGCGGGGTCGCGCGTGCCGGTTATTTTTTTGACCGCCAACGATATGGAGTCGGACATCGTCATGGGCTTTGAGCTCGGCGGGGACGATTACATCACCAAGCCGTTCAGCCTGATGGTGCTGCGCTCCCGGGTGATGGCGGTGCTGCGCCGCTGCGATTTCGGACAGGAGGACAAGGCGGCGATTCCGCCGTTTCTGTTCGACTTCGGGAGAATGGATTACCGCAAGCAGGGGCAAAGCATCGGCCTCAGCATTACGGAGCAGAAGCTGCTGAAAACGCTGGTGGCCAACCGGGGGCAAATCTTGACGCGGGAGCAGCTGATGGACGCCGTGTGGTTGCGGGAGGCCGAATTTGTGGACGAGAACGCCCTGACGGTGACGATTAAAAGATTGCGCGCCAAAATCGAAGACGACCCGTCCGCGCCGAAGTACATCAAAACCGTATACGGTCTCGGATACATGTGGGCCGACGCGGGGGTGCGGCGATGAGCGGCGGCGGAATTGGCAGAGCAACCGGCCAAGGTCGATCCAGCGCGCAAGCCGGCTCCCGAGGCCGGAACGCCCTTGCTTTTGCCCCGGTCTATGCGGCGTACGGGACATTGTTTGGCCTGCTGGTGCTGGGCTACCCGGTTGCGGCCCGGTATTTGGCCGGGGAGGTGTTCGGCCCGCCGCTCTGGCTGCCCGTGTCCTTTGCCGCGGCGATGTTCCTGGCCGCCGTTTCCTTCGCCCTGCTCCTGAGGGCCAGAGCGGCGGCCGCGATCCAAGCGGCTTTCGACATTGTGGACGCGGCGATCGGCGGCCGGCAGCGGCTCACCGGCTACGCGGAAACGAATCTTTCCGCGCTGGAAAACAAAGTGTTCCGCTATGTCGAGCTGACCCGGGCGCGCGAGCGGCAAATCGAAACGGAACGGAGCAAGATCAAAACGCTGATCTCCGACATTTCGCACCAAACGAAAACGCCGCTTTCAAGCATCATGCTGTACAGCGAGCTGCTGGAGGAAGTTCCGGATCTGCAAGAGGATGCCCGCCAGTATGCGGCTCAGATCAAGCTCCAAGCGGCGAAGCTGGACTGGCTGATCGGCTCGCTGGTCAAAATGTCCCGGCTGGAGGCAGGCATGATCTCGCTGCAGACCGCCGTGTCTCCGGTGATCCCCACGATTACGCAAGCCGTATCGCATGTGTATGCGGCGGCGGAGCGCAAAGGCACACGGATCGCGATTGACTGCGATCCGGCGGCCGCGGCGAAGCACGATCCGAAATGGACCGCGGAGGCGCTCTTCAACCTGCTGGAGAATGCGGTCAAATACAGCGAGCCCGGAAGCAGCGTGCGTATTTCGGTTCAGGCGGGCGAAATGTTCACCCGCATCGATGTCGCCGACCGGGGTATCGGCATCGCGGAGAGCGAATGGAACGATATTTTTAAACGCTTTTACCGCAGCAAGCAAGCGGCGGGGCACGAAGGCGTCGGGATCGGCCTGTATCTGGCCAGGGAGATCGTTACCGCCCAGGGCGGGTACGTTAAGGTGTCGTCCAAGCTCCGCCAGGGAGCGGTGTTCTCTGTTTTTTTGCCCGCGATTTAGGGAATTCTGTCGATATTGTTATTTTTCAGACACCCGGGAGTCAGATTGATCTGCTACATTTAATCCTGTACGTGCGTACAGGTTTTTTTATTGGGGGGAGGAAAAGGACATGCCGATTCTGCAAATCGAGGGGCTTAAGAAATATTACGGTCAAGGAAGCACCGCCGTAAAGGCGCTGGACGGAATCGACCTGAGCGTGGAAAAAGGCGAATTTGTCGCGATCGTCGGCACGAGCGGCAGCGGCAAAAGCACGCTGCTTCATATGCTGGGCGGGCTGGATCGGGCGACGGAGGGAAAGGTTTACGTTGACGGAAACGATATTTTTGCGATGGATGACGAGAAGCTGACAATCTTCCGGCGGCGGTCGGTTGGCTTCGTGTTTCAGAGCTACAATCTGATCCCGATCCTGAATGCTTACGAAAATATCGTGCTGCCGATCGAACTGGATGGAGCCCGCGTGGACAAGGAATATGTGGACCAGGTCATCGAAGCGCTTGGGCTTGGCGGTAAGGTGCACAATCTGCCGGCGAATTTGTCCGGCGGGCAGCAGCAGCGGGTGGCGATTGCCAGGGCGCTGGCGAGCAAGCCTGCGATCATACTCGCGGACGAGCCGACCGGAAACCTGGACAGCAAAACAAGCCAAGAAGTGATGATCCTGCTGAAGCAGATGAGCGAGCGGTTTAATCAGACGATTGTGATGATTACCCATAATGAAGAGATCGCGCTCACCGCCGATAGGATCGTGCGGATCGAAGATGGCCTCATCGCCGGCCGTTCCGGCCGCGCCGAAGGGCAGGAGGCGGGTTCGAGATGATGGCGGCGAACAATCGTAAAGCGGTCGCCCGCATCGCCGGGCGAAGCCTGAAGGCCAACCGGCCGCGCAATCTGATCATCATCAGCGCCATCGTGCTCACGACGCTGCTGCTCACCTCCGTGTTTACGATGGCCTTCAGCATCAACGAATCGATGCAGCTGACGAAAATGAAAACGTCCGGCGGCGATTTTCACGGCAGCTTCAAATATTTGAAGCCGGAGGAGGCGGACCGGCTCCTGCAGCACCCGGCGATTAAGGAGTACGGCAAATCCGTGCTGGTCGGGTTCGCGACGGGCGATGCGTTGCGCGGCACCGCGCTGGAAATCGACCAAATCGACGAAAATGAGGCCAAGCACAGCTTTATTCAATTTACGCAGGGCGGTCTGCCGCAGGAGGAGAACGGAATCGCGATGAGCACTTGGGTGCTCGATTTGCTTGGCGTGCCCCATAAACTGGGCGCCAAGGTAAAGCTCGATTTGGATATCGACGGTCAGGCGGTCTCCAAAGAGTTTGTGCTGTCGGGGTATTATCCGGCGGACCGCAACTTGTCGATGTCGGGGCTGGCTTTTGTATCGGAGGCGTTTGTGCAGCGGAATATTTCACAGATCGACCCCGAACGGTCGCGGCTGAGCGGCAGTTATGTCAATACGATCCGGCTGGACGTCATGTTCGGCAATTCCTGGGACATCGAGAAGAAGCTGCAAAAGGTGCTGTCCGACACCGGGCTGGATGTTCCTTACGGCGTCAACTGGGCCTACACCAGCGTAGCTCTGAATGAGGACCCGACGAATGTGATTCCGCTCGTCATCCTGATCTTGATTATTATGCTGAGCGGATATTTGCTGATCTACAATATTTTTCATATCTCCGTCGTGCGGGACATTAAATTTTACGGGCTCCTGAAAACGATCGGGACCACCCCGCGGCAGCTCAGAAGGGTCATTTCCATTCAAGCGAACCGGTTGTATTTGGCGGGTCTTCCGGTCGGGCTGGCTTTGGGCTACGGAGCCGGCGTGTGGCTGCTGCCGTTGTTGCTGCGCTTGTCCGATGGAATGGAGACCGTAAATTCGGCCAACCCGCTGATTTTTCTCGGAGCCGCCATTTTTGCTTATTTGACGGTCCGGATCGCCGCCAGCAAGCCGGGCCGGACGGCAGCGCGGATTCCGCCGGTCGAGGCGGTGAAATATTCCGGGATCGGCGGCCGAGGCGCGGGCCGGAAAACCAAACGCTCGCTGCATGGAGCCAAGCTGTTCAGGATGTCGTTTGCGAATCTGTTCCGCTACAAAAAGAAGCTGTTGCTCATGCTGGCCTCCTTGTCGTTAAGCATTATTTTGTTCAGCGTGATTTATACGGTCATCTCTTCGTTTAGCGTTAACAAGTATTTGAACACTTTTATTTCCGGAGACTTTGTCGTTAAAGAGGATGCCGGGGGCCTGGGTGGCGTGCCCCAGCCGGATACCGCCGTGCTTACGGAAGAGGTTTGCCGGGAGCTAAGCGGGATCGACGGGGTCACTGGCTTGGATAAAGTGTACTATAGTGCTGATGTGCTTAAAATGAGCGAGCCGATCCGGCGGACGCTGGAACCGCTGGCGGCGGCGGAAGACCCCAGGCAGCCCGCGTTCGCCATGCTTCTGAAGAACGGAACCGTCCCGCTGCAGCTTCATGGCATTGACCGCGGATGGTACGGTGTGCTCGACAAAAACGAGATCGCCGCCGGTGCGTTTGACCCCGTCAAGTTCGATTCCGGGAATTATGTTCTCGTTACGGAAGCGGAGCTGGGCCCGGATCAATATACGAGCTACTATCGGCCGGGCGACCGGATTAAGCCGGACGGCATGAAGAAGAGTTATGAGATTATGGCGGTATTGAAATCGGATGCGCTGTATGCGGCGGGGACGCAGTTTTACATGACCGGAGGCTTTAAAGTGTTCTGGCCGGCGGACGAGTTCGTCAAGTCGGCGAAGGACCCGGTCATTTTGTCCGCGACCTTGCATGCCGATCCGGCCAAGCTTGGTGAAGCGGAGGCGGCGGTAAAATCCATCGCGGCGTCCAGTCCCAGCCTGTTCGTAAAATCCCGGGGGGATTACAAACAGGAGATGCAAGGCTTTATCCGCATCTTCCAAACGATCGGTTACGGTCTGAGCTTTGTGATCGCCCTGATCGGCATATTGAACTATATCAATACGGTGATCACCGGCATGATTTCCCGCCGTAATGAATTCGCCATTTTGGAGAGTGTCGGCATGACCCGAAAACAACTGAAGAAAATGCTTGTGTTTGAAGGGCTCTACAGCGTTTTATTGACGAGCCTGATCGTAAGCACGGCGGGAATAGGATTGACGTATGCGGTAGCCAGGGGAGTTACCGACAACATCGCATTTGCGGAATTTCGGTTGAACCCGCTGCCGATCGCCGCCGCGGTGCCGCTGCTCATCGCGATAGCTTTGAGCGTTACGCTGGCCGCCTACCGCCGGATGTCCAGGGCAACGATCGTGGAAAGGCTGCGGGAAGCGGAATAAAATCGGCCCAATAAAATGCACCCCTGCGAGTTCATCGAGATAAACGGGATAGGCGTTTCTCCGATATTTGCTCTTCGGGGTGCATTTATTTGGAAGGGATGCCGTGAGGCGGCTCCTTATTCATAACTCACGAGAAAGAGCTCAAGCTTCTAGGGACTCGCGTTTTCTTGACCCCGCCGCGGAAGCGCTGCGGAGATAAACAAACGATGAGCCGAGGGCGAGCAGCGCCATGACCATCAGCCCCCAAAAAATGTTGGCATAGGCGGCGGTAAGCGGCAGGCCGTGCTGCCACTCGATGGCGCTGGAGGCCAAGGCGATGCTGAAGGCCCCGCTGAAAAACTGCAGCAGCTGGAACAGCCCCATGCCCGAACCGATTTGGGACGCGGGCAGGATGCGGGAGATCTCGTTGGACACGCTGCTGGAAATAATGGTGAATCCTAGGCTCGTGAGCAAATAAATGAACAGGATGGCGAGCCAGGATTGCCCGCTGAACAGCGCGAACAGGATCATGGCGCTTAGCATCAGCAGCGGCACAAACCGCAAAATTGCGCCGTTGCCGTGCTGGTCGATAACGGAGCCGACCTTGCGCGAGACGACCATGGCCAGCATCGAGCCGGGAAAAATGATGAGGCCGGCATGGCTGGCGCTAAGATGAAAATGGTGCACCAGGATTTGCGGCAGCAGAAACAGTGTGGCGAAGCTGCACAAGTACGAGGCGATCCCCACGGCCGACAAAGTCAGATAAGCGCCGTTGCCGAACAGGGCGGGCGATACGAACGGCTCCCGCGCGCTGCGGACGCGCCAGACGAACAAGGCGAGCGCAAGTACGCCGAAGACCAAAGCGACCCAGGCGTGTTGGGTCAAAAACAGCAGCAGCCCGGTCGTGCCGATGGCGATAAATACGGCGCCGGGGGTATCGAAGGTGCCGCGCGCCGTTTTCTCCTTCGGTATGTAGAGGAGAAAAAACGGTACCAGCACCAGGGTCAGCGCGGTTACGACAAACAGGTATCTCCAGCCCCAGTATTCCACGATCGCGCCCCCGGCGACGGGACCAAGCCCGAGTCCCAGCGAAACGGCCGACATAATCAGCGCCATCGCTTTGCCGCGGCGCTGAATCGGCACGTACCGGGTGAGCAGCACCAGCGACAGCGACACGATCGCCCCGGCGCCGGAAGCCTGGATCACGCGTACGGCGAGCAAAAACCAGAAGCTGGTGCTGAACAGTCCGGCTACGGCGGCAAGCCCCAGCGTCAGCAGCCCGACCGCCAGCAGCCTCCGGATGGGCAGAAAGTCTGCGAGCCGGCTAAACGTAATGGATGAAATGGCAAACATAATCGAATAGCCGGTGACAATCAAGGAGGAAACGGAAGCCGTGAGGCCAAACGTTTCGGTTACGTCGGGCAGCGCCAGGTTAAACATGGCCGTATTCATGATGACCAGGACGACGGCGAGTCCGAGCAAAAGTGTCAGCAGCCCTTCCTTCTTTATAGAGGTTTCGGAGGAAGGGAGCGCGGGAATTTCGGTTGATACAACATTCATGCAGCATTTCACCCACTCTTTATTTGTTTTATTGTTCGATTGTAATCGAACGATTGAAATATAGCATGCCATCGTTTAAAATGCAATTAGGGAATCGAAAAAAAGATAAAATTTCTTTTACGCGATTTTTAATCGATGGCAGATCAATATATGCACAAAGGGGTTTTTTCGATGAAAGTGCTGTATCATCCGGACCGGGAAGAAATCCAGTTGTCTTCCGTACTGTATGCCCTTAGCGATCCCGTACGGTTAAGCGTCGTGGCCGAAATCCGCAAAAAGGGCGAGCAGCCGTGCAACTGCTTCGACGTGCCGGTCGCCAAATCGACATTGTCCCATCATGCCCGCACGCTGCGCGAGGCGGGGGTTGTGTTTACGCGCATCCAGGGAACCCAGCGCTTTCTGTCGCTGCGGGAGGAGGATCTGGAGTACCGCTTTCCCGGACTGCTCGATTCGGTACTGAAGGCTTACGAAAGCTCAAATGGTAGAATTGGCATAGAGCTGTCCGAAGCGGACCGCTAAATTAGCTGAAATCGCAAGGGGCGAAAGGATAACATGGGTATGCTAAAAATCGATCTGACGGGAAAAATTGCTTTGATCACTGGAGCAACGGGGCAACTGGGACGGGTGATGGCCCGGACGCTGGCCGGGTGCGGGGCCAAGGTGGCCATTCATTACATGAATAACGAAGCCAAAGCGCAGGAACTGCTTGACGAAATAACGGCGGCGGGCGGATCGGCGATGATTGTGCAGGGCGATGTCACGAAGGAAGCGTCCACGGTGCATATGAAAAAAGAAATCCGGGAGAACCTGGGCGATCCGGATATCGTCGCCGCCAACGCCGTCGTGCAATACGACTGGATGTCCGTGCTGGAGCAGCCTGCATCGGACTACGTCAGCCAGTTCGAATCGTGTGTGCTGCAGAGCGTATTTCTCGCCAAAGCGTTTATTCCGGCAATGATGGAGAAAAAATACGGACGTTTTATCGGGATCAACACCGAATGCGCGATGCAGAATTTCCCGAATCAATCGGCCTACACGGCCGGCAAAAGAGGGATGGACGGCGTATACCGCGTACTGGCCAAAGAGGTCGGCGAGCATCAAATCACCGTCAACCAGGTGGCCCCGGGCTGGACGATCAGCGAGCGGGAACGAAACTTAGAGGAACGGAACGATTCGGCTTACATCGCCGGCGTTCCGTTGAAGCGGCGGGGCGAGGACCAGGATATCGCCAACGCCGTGGCGTTCCTCGCATCCGATTTGGCCGGCTTTATTACGGGCGCGTACATTCCGGTCAGCGGCGGCAATGTGATGCCGGCGATTTGACCGGCTGCGTCCCCGCTTTTATCTCCACACCACACCAAACCTCTGCCGGGAAATAGAGGTATTTTATGCCGTTATTTTGTGAGTTCTCCCCTTTCTACGCAAAATAGCGGCATTTTTTGCCGTTATTTGGGGACTAGCTTGGAAAAAGCATATGTTTGTCCCCCGTTTTTCTGAAATAGCGGTAAAAAAATCCTCTATTTTCGTTGCACACCTTTTTTGGGGAACATAAGGACCTTTTTTACCGCTATTTTCATGAACTCCACAAAAACGCAGGCCGCGTGTCCTCCTTACACCCTTTAATTGCACTGACAGTCCTTTAATCGCTCCGGCAGTCCTTTAACGTGCCCCCATGTTTTAAGCTCGCCCATTAGAGGTCTTGAGGAGCGGATTCTTCTCGAGTTCATTCTTGTAATAGATAATATAAAATGGTGACACAGATAAAAACATAGTCTATAATCAGGTGGTGAATAACTTATATAACAGTAGTTTTAAATAACTAGTACAGTAGTTTTGGCGCAAAGAAAGGGGGAGGGGCTTATCATCACCCTGGAGCATGTGAGCAAAACATACCGCTTGCCGGACGGTCAGTTGGAAGCGGTGCAGGATGTGTCCCTTGCCGTCGAGAAAGGGACGATTCACGGCATTATCGGAGCGAGCGGGGCCGGCAAATCGACGCTGCTGCGGATGATGAACGCTTTGGAGCTGCCCGACCGCGGGAGAATTACCGTCATGGGGCGGGAACTGACAGTTCTCCCGGAGGCTGCGCTGCGGAAGGTGCGCCGGTCGATCGGGATGATTTTCCAGCAGTTTCATCTGCTGAATAACCGGACGGTCAGCGGCAACATATCGGTGCCGCTTGAATTGGCCGGGACCCCAAGACGCGAGCGCGCCGAGCGCGTGGATGAGTGTCTGCGGTTCGTTGGCCTGCCGGACAAGGCGAAGCAGTATCCGTCGGCCTTAAGCGGCGGGCAAAAACAGCGGGTGGCGATCGCCCGGGCCCTGGCGAACCGGCCGGACGTGCTGCTCTGCGATGAGCCGACCTCGTCGCTCGACCCGCGGACGACGGCGGAAATTTTGGAGGTGCTGAGGCATATCCGCGACACCCTTGGAGTAACGATCGTGATCGTGACCCACGAAATGGAGGTCGTGAAAAGCCTCTGCGACACCGTGTCCGTCATGGAGAACGGAAGGCTGACGGATACGTTCCCTCTGGGGCAGCGCCGGGGTGCGGCGGATAAGTCTGCACTTGCGATGTCCTACCGGGAGCAGCTGCTCGCAGGAACGGAGGGGCGCCATGTTTGATTTTGCCGCCATGTGGCACGATGTGCTGCAATACCGCGCTCAGATCGGGGAAGCGATCGGCGAAACGTTTATGATGGTCGGTATCTCGCTGGCCGCGGCTATCCTGCTTGGGTTTCCGCTCGGCACGCTGATGTTTCTGACCAGCAAAGGGCAGCTGTACGAACATCGCGGCTGGTCGGCCGTTCTGAACAGCGCTGTGAACATTGTACGCTCCTTTCCGTTTTTGCTGCTGGTCGTGTTCATGATTCCGCTCACCCGCTTGATTGTGGGCACCGCGATTGGAACACTGGCCGCTTCCGTGCCGCTGGCGATCGTGGCGGTGGCGATTTATTCGCGGTTCGTGGAGCAGTCGCTGCTGGAGGTGCCGCGCGGCGTGATGGAGGCGGCCCGGGCCATGGGGGCCTCGAAGCTGGCTATCATTTTCAAATTTTTACTGGTGGAAGCCCGTTCCGGTCTGGTGCTTGGACTGACCTCCTCGACGATCAGCTTTATTTCCTACTCCACGGTCATGGGGGTGGTCGGCGGCGGCGGGGTCGGCGATTTTGCCATCCGCTACGGCTACCAGCGCTTCGAAACGGAGCTGATGGTTGCCGTCATCGTGCTGATGATTATTTTGGTGCAGGGCATTCAGTTTGCGGGAAATGCGATTTCCCGGCGTTTGGACAAGCGTTAAGTTTTTTTGCGGGGAAGCCCGGATTCACTGGCAGCATTAAGCAGGCAGCGGGTAAAAAGAGCAAGGAAGAGAATTAGGATGAGGGTTGAAGGGGGAGTTTTTTCATGAAAATGATGAAATGGATGATGAGCTTGGCGCTGCTGGCGCTTGTGCTGACTGCGTGCGGGGGCGGCGGCGGACAAGACCGGGCGGCGAAAGGCGCCGGAAATGAAGCGGGGACGAACGGGGCAACTTCGGCGGCAGCGTCCGCAGAAACAACAACGACAACGTTGAAGGTAGCCACCTTGATTCCGCCGATGACGGAAATTCTTGAATTGATTAAGCCGCAGCTTAAGGAGGAGGGCATCGATCTGGAACTGGTCGTATTGTCCGACAACGTGCAGCCGAACGATGCCTTGGCGAACAAGGAAGTCGATGCGAATTTTTTCCAGCACGTTCCTTACATGGAACAGTACAATGAAAGCAAAAACGCCCATCTAGCGGCGGTTCAGCCGGTATATCACGCGGTGTACGGCGCATATTCCAAAAAGTACAAATCGATGGAGGAACTGCCGGACGGGGCGACGATCGCCATCGCCAACGATCCTTCCAACATCGCTAGGTCGCTGATGATGCTGGATAAGGCGGGGGTCATCAAGCTGAAGGAAGGCGCGGGGCTGGAAGCCACCCAGGGGGACATCGTGGAAAACAGCCATAATTACAAATTCGAAGAAGTCGATTTGCTGATGCTGGCCCGGATGCTCGATGACGCCGACCTGGTGCTGATGACGCCGGCGTATGCCAGTCCGCTCGGACTGACGCCGAAGAAGGACGCGCTGCTGACGGAAACCGTCGATTCCGCGTTTGCCATTACGCTTGTCGCCCGCGAGGACAACAAGGATTCGGAGCCGGTCCAAAAGCTGGCCAAAGCGATTTCCAGCCCGGAAGTGAAACAGTTCCTGGAACAAAAATACGACGAGATCGCGCTGCCGGCGTTCTAAAAACGGGCTTGGGAAGAACTGGACCTTTGGGGCATGAGCTATAGGAAACGGGGGCTTTCAGCTTCCCGCAAAACTGGCTGCTTATCGAAAACAACTTCGACGTGGCGAAGCGGGTGTAATTCAGGTAATTAACGTTGGGCGGGTAATGCCAATGTCGGGAGGTCTTGAATTTTCAAGAATTTTCAAATATAATTTTCATGTGATTTTTGCTACAGTGATATTGGGGTGGATGCGTTATGCTGAAACCAACCCAACATTTTTAAAAAAATTTAAATGAATATGGATCTTCGGGGTAAGGTGAAATTCCTGACCGGCGGTGAGGTTCCTCTGTTCCATGGGAAGAGAGGGGCTTAAGCCCGCGACTCGTTTACCGCGTGTTGTCCGCGGTTGGCGACTGACTTGGTGCGATTCCAAGGCCGACGGTATAGTCCGGATGGGAGAAGATCAAACAAGCAAGTTTGAACGGAGCTTTTTTTGCTTCGGCCAGGCTTATTTGGTCGCCCCCGCAACCCCTTTTGTAGGAAGGATTGCGGGGGTTTTCTACGTAGACCCCATATTCAAGAAGGGGACATCATTATGAAAAATGCAAGCGCAAGCAGCAGAGTAAACGGAGTAGGAGCGGGAACCGGCAAGACCGGTTTGCAGGCCGGACGCAGCGCCGGCACGCTGGCGGGAGGGGCCGCAGCGCCAGGCGGCGCGTCAGGGAAAGCGGCAGCCTTGGCCGGGAGCGCGGCCGCGAAAGGTACGGCGAAAACCGGGTTTTGGCTCGTTGTTTTGGGAGCCGCCCTTTGGGGCGTCGACCCGCTGTTTCGGGTCATTTTGCTGAAGTCGCTGACGTCGGCGCAAATCGTTCTGATTGAACACATCATCATCGCTTTGGTGGCCGTTCCGGTGTTATGGAAAAACCGCTCCGAACTGAAAGGGCTGGGCTGGCGCCACGCCGGCGCGCTGCTCTTCATTTCCTGGGGCGGGTCGGCGATCGCCACCATCCTGTTCACGATGGCGCTCTCCAGCGGCGATTTGAACGCCGTGCTGCTGCTGCAAAAAATGCAGCCGCTGTTCGCCATCCTGCTCGCCGGCCTGCTATTGAAGGAGAAGCTGCCGCGCCACTTTTTCGGATTGCTGACGGTCGCTTTGGCCGGAACGTACCTGCTTACTTTCGGATTTACGGTTCCGATCGGGCACTGGAGCGATTTCGTGCAAATCGGCAGCCTGCTTTCGCTGGGAGCGGCCGCGCTTTGGGGCGGTTCCACCGTGATGGGGCGGCTGATGGTCGGGAAGATGAAGTACGAGACGGTGACGTCGCTGCGGTTTATTTTGGCGCTGCCGCTGCTGCTGGCTATCGCCTGGAACGAAGGGGCGGGCTGGAACCTGCCGGCCGGAGGCTGGCAAATCGCCGCCGTTTCGCTGAATATGCTTGGACAAGCGCTGCTGCCGGGTCTCCTGAGCCTGCTCGTCTACTACAAAGGACTGACGACCACGAAGGCGTCGGTAGCCACGCTGGCCGAGCTGAGCTTCCCGATGGTCGGGGTGCTCGTCAACTGGGTGGCGTTCCAGCAGATGATTACGGCGGCCCAAGTGTGCGGCTTCGTGCTGATCTGGGCGGCGCTGTTCATCATCTCACGCCAGGGCGGCTCGCCCGCCGCGGAGACGAAAGCGGGCAACGCGGGCAAAGTGGGTAAAGCTGGCGCTTAACAGGGAAGATCGTTTAACCTGTGTGTTAACTAACTTTGATTTTGGCGACCTCCGTTGCGGAGGTCTTTTTTGTTTCTGCTCCCAGTTTCGCAAGCTTGATTGGATATTTCCAATAGAATCAGCTAAAATTCGCGAAAGGAGCCCATCCGCGGCAAAGCCATTGGATATTTCCAATGAGATATTGTCATTTCGAGACGTACCATCTTTATAGGAGATGATCTGGTGGCTACGGATTATTGGATCATCGATTGGATGACCGGAATGGCTGGCAATCCATCGGGGGATATTGCAAGATCCCTGCTTTTTTTGACTTACGGAACGATGCCCGAGGGAACTCCCAAAATCGTATCCATCATCGTAAATTTCCTAAGGCAGCGAATCAGCGAAGCCGAAAAGGATATTTAAAGCACTACTTAAAGCATTCGAATGTGAGCTATCATGAAATCGACGGATGGACCTTGCCGGTCGCCGCCGCCAGACTCGCGGATTGGATTCCCCCGGAAGAGAAGAACCGGCTGTTGTCGGAGATTCGAGCCCGATTGAGGGCGCTATGAAGAACAGAAGTCTATTTTTTCCTACAGAGAGGCAGCCAAAACTGATGCCGAATTTCTGGCCAAGTTATCCGGTCAGCTTGGTTATCGGTTCAATACAAACATCCCGTTTTAAAAGAAAGATCGCCGGTTACCCTGCTTTCTTGGTCAGGATAACGCGGCGATCTTTTTTCATGCCCATAAAAAAATAAAACGCTTGGAGGTTAACTTTCCGTCTATAAAGTGAGAGTTCAAGACAGATCAGCAGCATTCAACTGAAGAAAGAAGCTTATGAACAGGGAGGGCATCATGAAAGAGGAAAAGCTGGCCGTGGCTGTTTGCACGGGAGATGAAGAAGCCTTCTTCAACTTCGTGTCCAGGCACAAGCGAAAGCTCTACGGTGTTGCATACAGCTATATGCACAACGAGGCCGACGCGCTGGATATGCTGCAGGAAGCAGCATATAGGGGGTGGTCGAAATGCCACACATTAAAAGATCCCGGCGCAATGCTGCCTTGGTTGATCCGAATCGTCATCCATTGCTGCATAGAAGAACTAAGACGGCAAAAACGCCGGAAAAAGATCATTTTGGAGCGCTCCGTTACATACACCCCCGAGATGATAAGTGTTGCAAAGCTCGACATGGAAAAGGCGCTAAGCCGCCTAAAGCCCAAGTACAGAAATGCAATTATACTCAGGTACTACAATGATATGACCGTTCCGGAGATCGCCCAAATACTCGGGAAGGCGGAGGGGACCATCAAGACGTGGCTGCACCAGGGACTCAAGCAATTGCGCGGCAAAATAAATTACGGAGACGAACATGGAGGTGAACTTCAACATGGCCAATCATGAGGACTGGATAATGGAAAAAAGCTGGCAGGAAGTACGTCAGGCTGCCGGAAGAGTAACGGACGAGAAGTTAGACGAGGCGCTGCGGCAGGGCATAGAGCGGGCTGCTCGTGAACGGATGCGTCCGTTGTCCCGATTGCGGACGATGAAGCGGCTTCGCGTTGCCGCTGCGGTCCTGTCTATCTTGTTGGTCATCGGAGCCGGCGCAGTAGGCAGCTATAAGCTAAACCGGATATACCGGGTCCCAGCGGCAGAAAAGGCACCGATCAATGCGCGGATTCCCTCCTATGTGGAGAACATTTTCGATGCGAACAGCCAATTGGATAATCCTTCACTTCTCAACATGCTCAAACAAGCTGCCGATCACGGTCTGTATCATGAGCTGAATCAATCTATCGTCGCTAAAGGTTATAAAATGACGGTTGATGGAATCGTGGCGGACAGCAGGCGAATCATTATGTTTTATACCACAGAGAACCAGAATGAGGATCTTCCATTACGCCTGAGCTATAACCAGCCTCCGCAGTTGCTGGATCGTCAGGGCCGGCCGCTGAATGGTTCGTTCACTTGGGACACCTACGCCCAGTTGCCTAAAAATCAGCCGCTGACCAAGGGGGTTATGGTATTTGATTTTGAAACGGCCGGACAAATTCCGGAAAGCTTCCAGATCAAAACGACCTGGTCTCAGTTTCAACGGCAAGGCAGCAATGAACGCCAAAGCAGCAATGTTAGTGTAGAGAGAACAGAAAACCTGGTCGTACCCGTTACGATTCAAAATGGCGCTCACGCCGCGGATATTGAGGAGCGGCCGATCCACGTGGAGATAACGCAGAGCGGACAGCAGATCACCTTTACCAAACTGATTCAGAGCCCCCTGAGGACGGACCTTGTTTTCGATTTCAAGAGCAGCACCGGCCAAAAGCTGGAAAAGATCGAAGCCGTGCTGGAGCTTGCCTCACTGAAAAAGCAGGCAAAGGAGCGCATGGATTTTGATACAACATTAAGGTATGATCGAACCCTGCTGACGCCTGAAGGGGGAACGATTTACCTGACCAGCAGCTTCTACTCGGAGCATAGGGAATTATGGCTAAAATTTTATTATGCGAGCTTCCAGCCCGATCACGAAGTGCAGATTACCGTTGATCCCGAGGAAGGCAAGCTGGTTCACTCTCCCGATTCCCAGATCTCACTGGAGCGGATTCCGGAGGAAAGTACGGACGAGGAATTGCGTTTGCGTCTGCAATACGGGCCCCAAAAAGAGGTTAAAGGAGGGTATTTCGAACTGAAGGATACGTTTGCGGATGCCGACGGCGAGCGTCATCCCTTCACTCAGCAATATGATGCCGGGGAAGGAACATTTCTCTCCATTCCGAACTACCGGCAATATCCCGGCCCCTTCAGCTTCGATATTATAAGATATTGGGGTAACGTTCTGGAATTAAATGAAGTGGATGAACAGCGCATTCGTTAGGCTGCATGTACAGATTTCATCATAAAAAACGCGATATAGTACGGGGCTGCCCAAAAGGTCATATACATGACCTTAGGGACAACCCCGTTTTTTTGAGAAACCCTTGCTTTAGGTGCGGGGAGGCGAGGATAGGGGCCAGCCATTGCCTCTGTTGCCGGAATAGCGGTAATTTATGGCGTTATTTTTAAAAAGTTCCGCTTCTGCATGAAATAGCGGAACTTTTGGGCCTTATCTGGGTAACAAGCATGGGAAAAGCCCCTCTTTGTCCACTTATTCCCAAATTAGCGGTAAAAAACTCCTCTATTTTAGTCAATTTACCTTTTTTGCTGAAAATAGGGACATTATTTACCGCTATTCCCCTGGCCACCTACAAAAACGCAGGCAGTGCGCCTTCTCCACATCCCAAGCAAAGGATCTCCGGAGGGGAGGCCTCCGGCCGGCGGTTTACCTCACTGCGCGGCACCCCGCAGATTTGTTCTATTTCTCGTCCAGCCACAAAATGGCGGTTACGCCGCGCGGGTAGTAGCGGCTGCCGCAAATGACGCCGGCCATCATCTGGTCGCTCCAGCTCCAGTAGGCGTTCTGCTCGGAGGTGAGCCAGGCGGCGTGCGCCGCGTCGGCGGCCCGGCCCTGCTCATCCCACGGCAGGCCAAGAATGCGGCGGGCGATGAACTGGCACAGGTAGATTTTGCTGAGCCAGGAATTGTTGCTCGTCGAGGACAGCTTCCAGCCGCCGTCTTCGAACAGGCAGACGCCGGGCTTCAGCACCGCGCGCAAATGCTCCGCCAGCGCCGCGATGTACTCGCCGAACCGGCCGCCTCTGTCCAGCGCCTCCCCGCATCCCGTATACAGCGGGAAAATCAAGCCTTCGATCGCCGGAATGATTTTCGAGTCGTTGTTCTCCTGAATCACGGCGGGAATGTAGCCGCCCGGCTGCATGTGAGCCACGATCGTCCGCGCGCACAGCTCGGCCTGCCGGCCGGCCAGCGCCGCCTGCTCTTCGCGGCCGTTATCCCGCAGCAGCTTCTCCATCGCCACGTAGGCGGCCCAGCTTTTGCCGGCCAAATAAATGTTGTTGCGCGCCTGACCGAGCGACACGTCCAGGCTGTCGTACGTGGTAATCTCCGCGCCGCCCATCGTCCGCGAGCTGTCCAGGCCCATGATGCCGGTCCGCTTGGCCGGGTCCGGTTGGTCGCGGTTTACCATGCTATCCAGACATTGCTCAAGCACGCCGAGGTTGCGGCTCAGCCACTCGTTGTCCCCCGTCTGACTCACATAAACGGAAGCGCACAGCACCCAGTTGACAAGCTGCTCATGCGTCATGTGCGAGAAGCAGTCGTCGATCGCATGCAGCTCATAAGCGGAGTAGCCGGGCCGGGAGAACGAATTGGCCACGCCCATATCATGCGTGAAGCTGATGCCCCCGGGATACACGGTATCATCGCCCGGAAGGCGGACCGTATCCTCGTAGCTGTAGCGGCGGGTGAACAGGTCGAGCTCGTTTTTGACCGTCCACGGGTTCATTTTCAGCTCAAAAAACAGCTGGTCAACCGTCAGATCAAACGTGTTCATCATCCGGTATTCGCCTTCGTTGACGATCCAAAGCGGCCGTCCCTCGTGGTCAAGCAGCTCGCTGGACCCGTAGTAGCTGCGAATGGCGTGCGCCAGCATAAACCGCTGATCCTCGTTCAGATGCGGAGCGTTCACCAGTTCTTCGGCTTGGCGCGCGGCTGCGAGCTTGCGGTCGAACTGCTCCAGCGCGTAAGCGGCCACTTCCTCGATATTGCCGAAAAACCGTGTGTAATAGTAGGACGTGTCCATCCCGGTAGTAACGTAACCGCCGCGGTAGAAGCAAAGCGCAAAGCGGTAAGTGGCTTTTTCGCCGGCCGGGGTATCCATCAACAGCGCGCCCACCGGACCGAGCCCGAACCGCAGGTTTTCCGGCACCTTCGGCTGCAGAATCGCTTCCATCGTGAAAAATCCGGCGCTCGCCACCCGCGGATCGTTTGAGGCAATCGCCGTGTTCCGGCCTTGGCCGACGCCGCAAATCCGCCCTTCGGTCGTGTCTTCCAGGCGGCGGACCGAAGTGTACGGGTCGGTGTTCTGGAAGCCGAAAAACGCTTTGCGCGCCGACTTGCCGCGGGTGTTGTCGACCGTAATTTCCGCCAGCACCGCTGGGCAAAGGGCGAAGCGGAGCTCCTCCTCCGCGGCGGCTGCCGGATCGGGCACCGGCCCGAACGGGGAGTACAGGCGGAACGTCAGATCGCCGGCCTGCCACTCGTCGGTCGCCACGCCAAACTTGCGGGTGATCTCCCCGCGCGCAAACGCAGCGATGATACCGCTGTCATTTTTTTGCACGGAATGCTGAAGTTCACCCTCATCTCCGCTATCCTCCGTCGTGTAACGGTCGCGTTCGTCCTGGCCTTCCCCGAAAAACGGCAAGGCCCGGTAGCGGTTCTGGCCGTCTTCCTGCAATCCGATGTATATATTCTGGTTGGGCGGGCTGCCAAGCTCCAGATCAAACCCGCCGCTTTTGCCGGGATACCCGAGCGTGAAGCTGGCGAAAGCGCCGACCGGCGAGTGATGCGCGTTGAAAAAAATATTTTTACCCAACTTGATTACCTCCTGTTATTTCGGTAAATGGTATGTTAGTTTGATTATATCAAGGGGTATTGGAGCCTCCTATGTCCAAACCGCCAATCAATTTACCCAAATCAATCAGAAAAAAGAAATTGACGGTAAAAGGAGAGTCGGTGTATGAATATGTCCGGAGAGCATCAGGTGGCCGAGTTTATGCTGCCCGATATGGATTCGACGTTCCGTTTGTTTGCCGCGCATATGCGGACGGTAACGAACGAATGGTCCTACCCGCGGCACAGCCATCCGCTGTTTGAAGTAAATTTGCTGCTGGAGGGGCGCCAGGAAATGATCGTGGGCGGCCAGCGCTACGTGCAGCAGCCGGGAGACTTGATGCTGCTGCGGCCCGAGGATGTGCACGAGAGCCGGGCGGCGGGGACGGGAAGAATGACGTACTACTGCCTGCATTTCAACGTGGACGACCCCGCCTTGCGGGAGGTGCTGTGCCGGGGCGAAGAGGTGCTGTACGCGGCGGCCAGCCCGTTGGCGAGGCAAATCCGCCCCAGCCTGGACAAGCTGATCGCGCTTACCTCGGGCGGCGCGGGCGTGAAGCTGGCCGACAAGATGCGAACCTTGGCGGCGCTGTTCGAGCTGTTCGCCGGCCTCAGCGACAGCTTGGCGGAAAGCGGCGGCGCCGGCGCTTCCGGCAGCCGCGTGCACCGCATCGCCGCGGAGATCGCCGCGGGCCTTACGCGCTGCGTTGAGGCGCCGGACGCCTGGAGCCGTCCGGCCGGGCTTGAGACGGCGGGCGGTGGCGGACACGGCGCAGGCGGCGGAAACGTGAGCGGCGATGGTGAAGGCGGCAGCGACAGCGGCGGCCGCGCGGGCGCAGTCGAGGACGCGGACGGAGCGCGGGACACCGTGGCGGCCGTGACCGCCGGCCTCGGGTACAGCGCCTCCTCCTGCAACCGCATCTTCCGCAGCGTGTACGGCATGTCTCCGCGGCAGTACCTGTCGGCGCTGAAGCTGAAAAAAGCCAAGCTGCTGCTGATGGAGCCGGAGCTGTCGGTGGAAGACGTCTCGCGGCGGCTCGGCTACAAGGACATCGCCCATTTCAGCCGGCAGTTCAAGCGCTGGACCGGCGAACCGCCCGGCAAATTCCGCGGGCGATATCATATTTGAGGGCGCCGGACGCGCGGCCGGCTTACGGAACCCAAAAATTGATCGAATGGAAAGGAATGAATTGTATGGCCCCTTACCGCAATCCCGTGATTCCGGGATTTTATCCCGACCCCAGCGTTTGCCGGGCGGGAGAAGATTATTATCTGGTAACGAGTTCTTTTGAATATTTTCCGGGGGTGCCGATCTTCCACAGCCGCGACCTCGTTCACTGGCGGCAGCTGGGTTATGTGCTGAACCGCCCGAGCCAGCTGCGGCTCGACAAAGCGAGAAGCTCGGGAGGCATCTACGCTCCCACGATCCGTTACCATCAGGGAAAGTTTTACGTGACGACAACGAACGTGACCGGAGGCGGGCATTTGTTGGTGCATAGCGGCGATCCGGCGGGGGAATGGTCCGACCCGGTATGGATCGATCAGCCGGGCATCGATCCGGATTTGTTTTTTGACGAGGACGGGACGGTGTATTTCTCGACCGCTTCGGGCCAGGCCGAAACCGGCATATACCAAAGCGTAATCGACCTTAAGACGGGAAAAAGATTAACCGAGCCGCAAATCATCTGGGACGGCAGCGGCGGCAAACATCCGGAGGCTCCGCATCTGTATAAAATCGGCGGGACCTATTATCTGATACTGGCCGAGGGCGGCACCGAATACGGTCACATGGTGACGATCGCCAGAGGCGACAGTCCGTCCGGTCCGTTTACCGGCTGCCCCGGCAATCCGATCCTGTCGCACCGCAGCAAGGCGAGTCCGATTCAGGCCACCGGGCACGCCGATTTGGTGCAGGCTCATGACGGCAGCTGGTGGGCCGTTTGTCTGGGGATTCGTCCGGTCGGTTATCCGAACCGGCACCATTTGGGACGGGAGACGTTCCTTGCCCCGGTGAAATGGAACGAGCAAGGCTGGCCGGAGATCGGGGAAGGCGGGATGATCGCGGAAAAAGTGGAAGCGGATACACTGCCGCTGCATCCGTGGAGCGAACAAACAGATCACCGCGACGATTTTACGGCAGCGGCCCCGGAATTGACCTGGAATTTCCTGCGGAATCCCCGTCCGGGCAGCTGGTCGCTGGAAGAACGCCCCGGCTGGTTGACCCTGCATGGTTTGCAGGTAACTTTGGACGATGAGGATGCGCCGGCGTTCCTGGGCAGACGGCAGCAGCATTTTGCCTGCCGGGCCGAGACGCTGCTGGAGTTTCCGCCCGCTCACGAAGGGGATGAGGCCGGGTTGACCGTGCTGATGAACCATCGCTTCCATTATGAAATCGCGCTGACGCGGACGGGCGGGGAACGCGTCCTAATTTTCCGCCGGCGGCTGGGCTCTTTGCGGAAAGTGGAGCACAGCGTCCCATGGGCAGGGGAGCGGGTGATTCTTGGCGTACAGGCCGATGCGGAAAATTACGTCTTTACATACGGCCATCCGGAACGGGAGGAAGAACGAACGATTCTGGGCAGGGGGGAGTGCATCATGCTGGCGACCGAGGTGGCCGGCGGGTTCACCGGGGTATTCTTCGGGCTGTACGCGGTCAGCGGCACCTCCGCTCCCGCAGCCCCGGCCCGCTTTGACTGGTTTGATTACATCCCGCTGGACTAGCGCAAAGGAGATGACCGAAGTGATCACGATGGTTATTGCCGACGATGAGCATATTACCCGCCTCGGTTTGCAATCGCTGGACTGGGAGTCCGAAGGATTCAGGCTTACCGGCCTTGCTTCTTCCGGCCCTGAAGCGCTCGATATGGTGCGTTCGCTGGCGCCCGATTTGCTGCTGACGGATATCCGGATGCCGGGTATGGACGGATTGTCCTTGATGAAGACGCTGAACCAGGAAAACCGCCCGGTCAAGGTCGTGTTCATTACGGCCTATCATCAGCTCGATTACGCCTTGTCGGCGATCGAACTGGGGGCGGTCGGCTTCGTGCTGAAACCGACCGATCCGGATGAGATCATGGCGGCTTGCAGGAAGGCCAAGCTGCAAATCGAAGCGGAGCGCGAGCAGGCGGCCGCCGAGCGCGATATGCGCCAGCAATTGAAGGAATATTCGCTCACCCTGCAGGGGAAGGTGCTGCCGGCCGCGGAAAACCATAATGCGGTCGTCGCACGGATGACGGATTACTTGGAGGCCCATTTCATGGAGGAGGTGACGATCGCCAAAATTTCCGAGGCGCTCCATTTTCATCCCGATTATTTGAGCCGATTGTTCAAAAAAGAGACGGGGGAGACCTTCAGCGATACGCTGACGCGGATCCGGCTGCAGAAGGCGATGGAATATTTGGCCGATCCGGACGTGAAAGTTTACGAGGCCGCTGCCAAGGTCGGCATCCGGGACGCCCGTTATTTTGGGCAGCTCTTTAAAAAGCGCTATGGACTTACGCCGCAGGAATTCCGCAGCAAACAGCTGGCCGGCGGGGAGAAATGAACATGGTCTTCGGTAAACTCGGGCGCAGGCTGATTCAGCGGGTCCATGATTTTAAAATCCGCAGCAAGCTGCTGGCGTCGTTTTTGCTGCTCATCTTGGTGCCGATCGCCCTGATCGGCACGTTGACTTATCAGAAGTCAAGATCGCTGATTCAGGAAAAAACGAACGATTATACGCTCGACTTGCTCAGCGAGGTCAGCAAAAATATCGAACTCCATCTGGTGGACATCGACCGGCTGTATCACACCGTTTTTACGAACGTGGATGTGCGGAACGCCTTGCGGGAAGCGAACAAAGGCTTCGACAGCCAGGTGGAATACGTGGCCGCGGCCAAGCGGATCAACCATTTTTTGGACAGCGTGATCATCGACCGGGACGAGGTGCAGTCAATTCAACTGTATTCTTTAAAGCCCTACCTGTTCCAATCCTCGGATCCGCCGTTGACCGAATTAAGCCGGGAAGAGTGGCGGAGCCTGCAAAAAAACGAAGGCAATCTGATTTGGATGGACCCCGAACCTTTGGTGCCCGCCGTCACGGCGGGCAGTTCCGTTTATGACATGGACAACCTGAAGAAATCGGGGTATTTTGTGCTGCATCTCCGCGAAAAGGCGCTTTATTCCATCTACGGCTCGATCCAGCTCGGCAAACAAGGGGAACTTTACATCATCAATCAGGGCGGGGTCATCATTTCCCATGGCGACAAGGAGCTGATCAATACGCGGCCTTCCGCAGCCTATATCGGCCAGGTACTGAGCGGCGGCAAACAGGGGAGCTTCAAGACGGCCCTGAACAACCAAAACGCTGTCGTCAATTACCGGATGATCGGGGAAACGGGGTGGCGGATCGTCAGCGTCATTCCCGCGACCGAATACGAAAACTTATCGATCCTCCTCAAAAACTGGATGCTTGTTCTTTTCGCTATTTTTATCACGGTGGCCGTAATTTTGTCCTATATCGTTTCCAACAGCATTTCCAAACCGATCCGCCAGCTTTCCGCCGTCATGAAAAACGTGGAAGGAGCTCGTTTGGACGCCCGCTTCGTGTACAACTCGCGCAACGAAATCGGACTGCTCAGCCGCAACTTCAACCGGATGGTCGACCGGATCAATCATCTGGTCAACAAGGTGTATCAGGAGGAGCTGCTCAAGCAGCAGTCTCAGCTAAAGTATCTGATGTTCCAGATCAACCCGCATTTCCTGTTCAACACGCTGGAGACGATCAACTGGCTGGCCCGCATTCAAGGAGCCCCCGAGGTCGGCAAGCTGTCCAAGGCGCTGGGCGATTTGATGCGGGAGGGGATCAAAGGGAAGGATTTTATTCCTTTGGTAAGCGAAATCGGCAATGTCGAGAAATACGTGTATATCCAAAAGCACCGTTTCGGCGACAAATTCGAAGTCGACACCGATATCGATCCGAATGCGTTGTCCCTGTCGGTCCCGCGGTTTATCTTGCAGCCGCTGGTCGAAAATGCGATCGTTCACGGGCTGGAGCTGGCGATGGACAAAGGGTTCATCGAGATAAGAGGGTACTTTGAACAGGGCCGGCTGCTGCTGACGGTGAGCGACAACGGCGGGGGGATGGAGCCCGCCAAGCTGGAGGAAATCAGGTCCGTACTGGACGGCGGTCCGGCGGATACGGCGGGCATCGGGTTGCTGAATGTTCATCAGCGGATTCAACTGCACTATGGAAAAGAATACGGGCTGCGGGTCGACAGCAGCTGCGGCGAAGGAACGGAAATTACGATCACGCTGCCCGGCATACCGGGCATGACAGGCCGGAATGAGCAGGAATCCAGCCCGGCTCCTTGAAAGAAGTCGGCGGCGGGGCAGGATAAGGGGCCGGTTCGGCATCAGGCAGCGGGCGGAATTGGGCAGCCGGCCCGAAATAGACGGTCCGTAATCCGGCAACGGGTCGGAATTTTCCACATCGAAGTCGGCGCCGCCTCGTTTTGGTTTGTTCCCCCGAACTTTATGATGAAAGAGTAACAGCGCGAGACAAAGGGAGGGTTCGATGGGATGAGTAGAAAAAGAATGAAAACCGCAAGCCTTGCGGCGTTTCTGACGCTAGTCGTCAGCTTAACCGCCTGCGGCGGCGGAAACGGCAAAGCTGCGGACAATACGAGCGGCGGCCCGTCCGCGGAAGGCGAGGGCAAAACCCGGATGGTGATGTACGACTGGCAGACGAGCGATACGGCCATGACCCGAATCGGCGAGGATTTGGCCAAGGAATTTAATGCGCTGCCCGATTCCGCCGCGCAAATTGAAATTCAGCATGTTCCCGGCGATCCGTATTATCCGAAAATCAATGCCGGACTTGCCGCCAACAACGGGCCGGATGTGTTTTCGCTGCATGCGGCCGGCAAAATGAAAACGTACGTGGATGCAGGACGGCTGTTGCCGCTGGACGATGCTTTCGCGGCCGACCCGGAATGGAAAGAGCGCTTTACATCCGGCGCGTTTAATCTGCTCTCGTTCGACGGCAAAACTTACGGCATACCCACGTCATTTTCGGCGGCGGTGCTGTTTTACAACAAAGATATTTTCGACAAATACGGTCTGAAGGCGCCCGCCACTTACAAGGAGCTGAAACAGGTGATTCAGGTGCTGACGGACAACAAAGTCACGCCGTTTGCTTTCGGTGCCAAGGAAGCGTGGACGAGTGCGTTGTTCAGCGAATTGGTCGCCAACCGGATCGGCGGAGACGAACCGTTTAACAAGATCATGAACGGCGGCGGCACCTGGGAAGACCTGTCCTACATCAAAACCGGGCGTATCATGCAGGAACTGGCCAAGCTCGGTGCTTTTCCCGAAGGCTTCCTCGGCATCGACAACAACGGCATGGTCAATCTGTTCAAAAATGGCGGGGCGGGGATGATGGTCACCGGCAGTTGGGCGATCAACCAGCTTACGGCGGACGATTCCAAAGTGAAAAGTGCCGTGGATATCGCCAAATTCCCGACGTTTGAAGGAGGAAAAGGCGACCTGGACACGTGGCTGGGCCAGCCGTCGTTTAACCTGGTGATCAACGCGAAAGCGAAAGATCCGGACGCGGCCATCCGCTTCCTGAAAACCTGGTCGGAGGACAAATACCAGAAGCGGATCGTCGAGGAAGGCGGGGATATCCCGGCCACCAACGTGCAGCTTGATCCGGAGAAAGTGCCGGAGCTGTCCCGGAAATTAAGCGATCAAATGTCGACGATGAAAGGCATGTTTATTTTCTATGATCAGGGTCTCGGCGCCCAAATCGGGGATGAATACAACAATACGATTCAGGCGATTTTGGCGGGGCAGTCGCCGGAAGAGGCGTTTAAGGAATTGCAGGCATACACCGAGCGTTATCGCGCCGAAAACAAGTAATGATAAACGGAGCGGGTTTACTTTTAGGGAATCCGCTCCCTTTCGGATAGGGTGGTCAATGATGGAAAAAGTGCTGCGAAACAGAATGTCCATTCTGCTCTTCATTCTCCCGGCTCTGCTGATTTATACCGCCGTCGTTTTTGTTCCGATCGTTTCCTCGGTGTACTTCAGCTTTTTCAGATGGGACGTTATCAGTCCGATGAAATTTATCGGCCTGGATAACTATACGCGGATGTTTACGCAAGACAACGTGTTTGGCGTCGGCGTCCGCAACATGCTGCTGCTGCTCGCGGTCAGCTTGGTGCTGCAGCTCGGTTTGGGGTTCGTTTTGGCCGTTTTTTTGAGCGGCAGGCTGCGGGGCAAGGAATGGTTTAAAAACGTCTTTTTCACCCCGGCGGTCATTTCCAGCGTTGCGGTCGGGATGATGTGGACCTTTATTTACGATCCGTCCATGGGGATTATCAATGCGCTGCTGCAGGCGGCGGGTCTGGAAGCGTGGGCCCGGCCGTGGCTGTCGGAGCCGAAAACGGCGATGTGGGCGATCGCGATCGTTACGTCCTGGCAGTTCGTCGGGTATACGATGATTTTGTTTATCGCGGCGATTCAGAACATTTCCGCCGACATTTTCGAGGCGGCGCGGATCGACGGGGCTACGGGCTGGAAGGTAGTCAAACACATCACGCTGCCGCTGGTCAAGCCGATTACGAAGGTGAACACGATTTTGATTTCGATCGGGTCGCTGAAGTTTTTCGATTTGATTTTTGTGATGACGGGCGGCGGTCCGGCCAACCGCACGCAGGTGCTTGCTTCCTATCTTTATTACCGGTCGTTCGACCAGTCGGAGTACGGTTACGGCGATGCGATGGCCGTCGTTTTGCTGGTCATGTGCCTGGTGGTTACCGTCATCATCAACAAGCTGTTCCGCATGACGGATCAGGAAAACTGAAAGGGGATGGCGTTCCCATGATGCTAAACGACATCGGCCGGCACCCTCTGAAAATGGTGCTGATCTACATTTTTCTTGGCATAGGAAGTTTGTTTTACCTTTATCCCCTGCTGTGGCTGGTTTTGAATTCTTTAAAACATACGCCGCAAATCTATGAAAATCCGTGGGGCTTTCCGGAGCAGTTCATCTGGAGCAACTACTCGGACGCCTGGACGACCGGGGGAACGGGAAAATATTTGTTCAACTCCGTGGTCATTACGGCCGTTACTTTGCTGATCGTGGTCGTGGTTAGCTCCATGGCGGCGTATGCGCTGGCCAAATTGCGCTGGAAAGCCTCGAAACTTACGTTAGGGTATTTTTTGATCGGGATGATGGTGCCGATTCACGCCACCCTGATTCCGCTATTCGTCTATTTCTCCAAAATCGGGATGATCAATTCGCAAGCCGGCCTGATCATTATTTACGCCGCGTTTGCGCTGCCCGCCGCGATTTTGATTTTATGCGGCTTCCTTGGAGCGATTCCGAACGAGCTGATGGAAGCCGCCGTGATCGACGGATGCTCCGTTTACGGGATGTTTTGGCGGATCATTTTGCCGGTGGCCAAATCGGCGCTGATGACGATCGTCATCTTCAGCTTCGTCAGCATCTGGAATGAGCTGCTCGTGGCGCTCGTTTTTATATCGGACCCGTTGAAAATGACGCTGCCGGTCGGCCTGTCCAACTTCAAGGACCAGTATACGACCGATTATGCCCCGATGTTTGCGGCGATTCTGATGGCGACGATCCCGACGATTACCGTCTGCGCCATTTTCAGCAAGCGGATTATGTCCGGAATGGCGGAAGGCGCGATCAAGGGGTAGCCGGAAGTGCGCTGTTTGCGGACGTGGGGAAAAAGTTATACCGCTAAAACTGCCGCCGATTGGGGCAGTCGATATGCCACCGCATTTTGGCGAACATCGCTTGCACTTTTTCTGCATTTCACGAACGCCTTCGGGCGTTTTTTGTCCGTTTATTGCTGAATTTACGACTCAACTTTCGCAGTAAAAAAATCGGCAGACAAGCCTTGATTGTAGCTGGGCAAAGCAGCAATCCATTGCCGGAATTGACGCTGAATCAAAGGCGGACACTTTTGCACCGTAGTCGTTTCGAGCTGTGTCACAAATCGACGCCAGGTGAAGGGGCTAAAGGGACTGTCTAAAGGGTTCGTGTCTTGGTGTTCCTGCCTGTTGCCTGCTGCCTGCCTTTGCACGATTATTCCTTTCGTTCAGGGAGCAGGGGGGCTAGAGCAAAGGGGGCAAAAAAAGAGGGAAGAAAAAAACAAAAAAGATGAGGAAAAAATGAGGCGGTTCAGGTGAGATTTTTGGCTTGATAAGGGAACGTGCGTTTGCTATAATGAAATAAATGGAACCTATGTTCGTATATTCTTGATTCGGGGGGACGAGCGGATATGGAAGTCAATACGGGAACGGAACTTCAGCCATTCAGCAGCCGTTTTAACAGCGAGCAGGACTGCATGGAGGCGCTGATCGCGATGAAGTGGCCAAACGGCTTCGTCTGCCCGCGTTGCGCTCACACCCGGTGCAGCTATCTGACCTCCCGGCATATCCCTTTGTTCGAGTGCGGAAAGTGCAAGCATCAAACATCGCCTTTGGTCGGCACGATTTTTGAAGGAACGCATCTGCCCTTGCTCAAGTGGTTCGAGGCCCTGGATTTATTCCTGCTGGAGGGCGGCATCTCGGCGCTGCGGCTGAGCAAGGTGATCCGGGTCGCCTACAAAACCGCCTGGTCGATGCTGCACAAAATACGTCATGCCGTGGGGGAGTTTGATGCCCGGGAGCTGCTCTCCGGAGACGTGAAGGTGAACAGCGATCAGTATGGGCGTAATCCGTCCCGGTGTCAGGTTTCGCATCCGTACGCCTCGGCGGTCGTAGCGGGCTGCACGGTCAAGGATTCGGGCGAGCCGGAGCGGGTCAAAATCCGCCTGGTGCCGCATAAGCGGGGAGGCGAAAAAAGGGCAAACCGTCACGATCTAAACACGTTTATCAATGGGCATGTGGATGTCTGTACATCGGAGGTGCAGTTGTTCCCTCAGGCCTTTCGGCTGTATGCGCCCTTGCGGAAAGTGGTGAGAGAGGCGTGGGAATCGCTGAAGAGTACGTATGGAGCCTTGGGGCTGAAGCATCTGCAGGCGTACCTAAACGAATACACCGGACGCCGCCGGTTGCGCCTGCAAGGAGGACGGCCCGGAGCGGAAGAAACGATGCGGCAGCAGTTACTGCAAATGTGTGTGGCGATTCGGGCGATCCCTTACCGCCGGCTAATCGCGCGCCAACCGAATCAGCCCCTTGCGGCTGCGGCCTGATCGGGACGCTGGAAACGATGGGGGGAGTTTGATGCAGAACAACTTAATGGGTAGGGGTTAGCATGAACAGTGCGAGCGTTGCTGCAGATGGAAGGGTTCAGGATACAGCATAATCACGGTCATTTCGTTTCCCTCGCGTCTTGTCCTTGATCTTCTCTTGTCCGGTCTGTTTCACCTCCTCGAAACCTGATTTCTTCTCCTATGGCCTATGCCCGTCTAAATTATCTCGAACCTATCTGCTTCTCCACCAAATTTTCTTCTCCCGAGCTTGTCTGTTTCTCTGATGCATGATCAACTCTCAGCTACCTGATCAAACGGGATAATCGTGCAAAGCCTCCGGACAGGTAGTGTTGATCTGCCGCTCCTTCCCCCACTTCCCTATCCTCAAGCATTCAACGCAGGGGCCAAGCTGATGTTTGTTCTGCGAAAGTTGAGTTATGAATCTATATCTATTAACAATTATTTTACAAAAATTCAGAAAAAAAGCGTTCTCCGATAACAATTCCCCGCTAAACTTCTATGAAAATATGATAGATGAAGTTAGGGAGGAATCGGTTTGACGAAAAGAGGTTCAAAAGCGGTTTCAACACTTTTGGCTGCGGCGTTACTCGTCAGCTTGGCAGGTCCGGGCGAATGGGCGGCCGCTGCGGAAAGCTCTGCCGCGGAAAACTCTCAGGTGACGCAGTCGGCCCACGGCTCGGAGGGAGCAGGAGGGGATGGGGCGGGTGCAAACGCCCCCCAAGCGGAGGATAGCGCCGCCGAAACAAACGCCGTCCAACCTGAAGCTGCCCCCGCCGGTACGGATGCGGCCGGGACCGGCGGCACCGCCGGCCAGGCCCTGCTTGCTGCGGATGACGGGCTCGGTATTGCCGCGCAAAATTTGCCGCAAGCCGTTGTCGGCTCGCCATATTCGGCGACGATCGCCGTTTACGGCGGTGAGCCGCCTTATGGCTTTGCGGCGGAAGGGCTTCCGAACGGGCTCGTTTTGGATGCTCAAAACGGGAAGATAACGGGAACCCCTGCTGCCGGCACGGAAGGCACCCATGAAATTAAAGTAACCTTGACGGACAGCGCGGCCGAACCTAGCCGGGCAGAAGCGGTTCTGCAGTTGACGGTTGCCGCCGGCCAGAAGCAGGCCCCCCTGGAGGACACGCTGCAGATCCGAAAAATCGCTTCTTATTCCGTGGGGGCTGCAAACGAGGACGGCGGTGTCGCCGAAATCGTCAAATACAACAAGGACAACGGAAAGTTTTATCTGGTAAACGGGTCGTCCGAACCGCCGAGCATCGATATCGTTCCGCTGGCGGAAGGCGGCACGCTGACAAGGGAGAAAACGGTCGATGTCAAAAGCCTCGTTGAGAAGAACGGTTTTACATTCGGCGATTTGACGAGCCTTGACATTAACACGGCCACGAAAAAGATCGCCGCCGCCGTGCAGGAAGCCGATGCGGCCAAAAGCGGCAAAATCCTCGTGCTCGATTATGACGGGAATTTGCTGGATGAATACGAAGCCGGCGTTCAGCCCGACATGGTCAAGTATACCTCGGACGGCCGGTACATTTTGACGGCGGACGAGGGCGAGCCGCGCGAAGCCGGGATCGACCCCGAAGGCAGCGTTACGATCGTCGATACGGCGCAGGGGCAAATCCGCCGCGTGAAGTTCGACGATCCGTCCGTGATCGATGATCTGGTGCATATCCGGGGCAAGGCCGACGCCGATGGCATGATTGCCGGCAGCGGCGCCAAGGAAGACGCCGTCTTCGACCTGGAGCCCGAATATATCGCGCTCTCCGGCGACGAGACTACGGCATACGTATCCTTGCAGGAGAACAACGCGATTGCCGCGATCGATATCGGCAAAGCGGAGGTTCTTTACGTTCGCGGGCTTGGGTTTAAGGATTTGAGCGACCCGAACAACGCTTTGGACCTGATTGAAGACCAAATCATCAATCTGGAAAACGTGCCGTTCAAAGGGATGTACATGCCGGACGGCATCGATGCCTACACGGTAGGCGGAAAAACATATTTGTTCACGGCCAACGAAGGTGACGGAACCGAATGGCCGGGGCGCACCAACGTAACTAAAATCAAAAAGCTGAAGGGGCTGGATCCGGACTCGCAAGCGGGACGCTTTTTACAAGAAAACGGTTCGCGTTACGGCGAGGTGGAAACGGCCAGCGATATGGGCCCGGACGGGGTCTATCTATATGGAGCACGCTCGTTTTCGGTGTGGGATGCCGACACCATGCAGCAGGTATACGATAGCGGGAACGATTTTGAACGGGTGACGGCCGAGCGGCTGCCGGACTATTTTAACTCCAACCACAGCAAAGCGAATTTCGATAAACGGAGTCCGAAAAAAGGCCCCGAGCCCGAATACGTTACCGTCGGCCAAGTCGGGAGCAAAGCATTTGCTTTTACCGGGCTTGAGCGAATCGGCGGGGTGATGGTTTACGACGTGACCGATCCGGAAAAACCGGTCTTCGCCAACTACACGAATACGCGCGACTTTAACGCGGGGCTGAACACGGATACCGGGCCGGAGGGGCTGGAGTTTGTGCCGGCTGTTGAAAGCCCGACGGGGCTGCCATTGCTGCTGGTCGCCAACGAAGTAAGCGGCACGGTAGCGGCTTTGGAGCTGCAGGTGACGAAGGTGAGCCTGGATAAAACCTCGCTGACACTCACCGCAGGCGGCGCGGCGGAAAAATTGACGGCAACGGTGACGCCGGCCGGCGGTTCGGCAGGCAGCGGGGGAAAGGTCGTTTGGTCGACTTCCGATTCATCCGTCGCTGCCGTTGACGCGGACGGAACCGTTACGCCGGCGGCAGCCGGGCAGGCCGTAATTACCGCGTTAAGCGAAGACGGCTACGGCGTGGCCGAAGCTCAGGTGACGGTACGGCCCGCGCAGGATGGCGGGGACACCTGGAAGCTGACGGTGATGCACACGAATGACACGCATGCGCATTTGGACGATGTGGCCAGACGCGCCACGCTGGTGAAGCAAATCCGCGCCGAGGGCGGCGACAGCTTGCTGCTGGACGCCGGGGATGTTTTTTCCGGGGATTTGTATTTCACCAAATGGCAGGGCCTAAGTGATCTTGAATTTATGAATTACATGGGATATGACGCCATGACTTTCGGCAACCATGAGTTCGATAAAGGTACGAGGGTGCTGGCCGATTTCATCAAAAAAGCCCGGTTTCCGCTGGTCAGCTCCAATATCGCTTTCAGTAAGGACAGCAACATCGCGCCGCTCCTGAAATCGCCGGCCAACATTGACGTAAGCGCGCCGAAAACGACGGAGCACGCGGGCGTTTATCCTTATGTCGTTCTTGAAGTAGGGGGCCACAAGGTCGGGGTGTTCGGCCTGACGACGGAAGATACGGCTTATACGTCCAGCCCGGGCAAGGACGTGACGTTCAACGAAGCGGTTCAAGCCGCTGAAGCGACCGTCGCCGCCATGCAGCGGGACGGACTGAATATCATCATCGGCCTCTCGCATCTCGGGTACGCACGGGATCAGAAGCTGGCCGCCGAAGTTGAAGGCATCGATTTGATCGTTGGCGGTCATACGCATACGAAGCTGGACGCGCCGGAAATTGTCACCGACAGCGTCCATCAAACGCCGACCGTCATCGTTCAGGCAAACGAATGGGGCAAGTACCTCGGCCGGGCAGACCTGGTGTTCGATGAGCAAGGCCGGGTTTTGACGGGTCCCGGACAAACGTCGGGCAGCCTGGTTCCGGTGAACGGCCAGGTTGCCGAAGACGCCGCAGCGAAGGCGATGCTTGATCCTCTCAAGGCGGAGCTCGAAGAATTGAAGAAGCAGGTGATCGGAACGGCGGCGGTCGTTCTTGACGGTGAACGTGCCAATGTGCGTTCTAAGGAAACGAACCTGGGCAATCTGATCGCCGACGGCATGCTGGCCAAAGCGCAGCAGCTCAAAGGAACGCAAATCGCCATTATGAACGGCGGCGGAATACGCGCCTCCATCGACCAAGGCGAGATCACGATGGGCGAACTGCGGACGGTGATGCCGTTCGGCAATACGCTGTACGTGCTGGACGTCACCGGGAAGCAGTTGAAGGATGGATTGGAAAACGGAATCAGCGGAGCCAAGTTGACCGACCTTCCGGGAAAATTCCCGCAAATCGCCGGCATGAAGTTTAAGTGGGATCCCGCCCAGCCGGCAGGAAGCCGTGTTTTTGACGTACAAATCAAGCAAGGCGGCGCTTATGTTCCGTTAAATCTGTCTTCCACTTACCGGCTTGCGACCAACAGCTTCGTGGCGAACGGCGGGGACGGCTACAGCTCCTTCGCCGAAGCGATCGCCGCCGGGGCTTACCACGAGGATCTGGGGTATCCCGATTACGAGATTTTTATCGAGAATATCGGGCGGCTGGGTGGTACGGTCTCTCCGGTCGTGGATGGCCGGATCGTCGAGCGGGCGAAGCCAAGCGGCGGCAGCGGCGGTAACGGCGGCGGCAGTGGTGGTAGCGGCGGCAGTGGCGGCAGTGGCGGGAAGGGTTCGTCAGGATCCGGAGGGGCGCCCACCCCGGGAACGGCTACTCCGTCCGGGGAATCCGCCTCCGGAAATGCGGCGTATGAGCTTGTGGGCGATATGCTGCAGGTTGAAGTTGTCCGCAGCGCCGACGGCCAGACGGTGAATCAGGTCTCCGTCAAGCCTGAGGTGTTGAAGAACGTACTAGCGGCAGCCGCCTCAAGCAGCCGGGGCGAACTGGTGGTGAAGCTGACGGACCTCGAGGGGGGAACCGTGATTTCCCTGCCTGCGGATACGCTCCTTTCGGTTAATAAAGACGGGGCTGTAAACGGGAATGTAACGCTGGCCATTCGTACCGCGCTGGCAAGCTATAGAATCCCGCTTCAGGCGATCATTTCGGGTAGTTCCGGTTTCATCGGCACCGGCGCATCAAGTTCATCCGGGGCGGGTGCATCCATACGAATTTCCATTTTATCGGCCAAAACGTCCGAACAGGCGGAGATCGCCAAGGCCGCCGCGAATCAGGGAGTAACCCTTACGGGCTCTGCGACAATCGGGTTCAAAGTGCTGCTTCTTACTGCGGACGGTCAGGAGCGGGAAATCACGGATTTCGGGAACACGTACCTCAGCCGAACGATCTCGCTGCCGGGCGGAGTCGATAGTGGTTTGGTAGCAGCGGTTATGTACAATGAAGCGGCCGGAAAACTGGTTTTCGTTCCCGCAGTCAAGGTTATGGCGGACGGCAAACCTGCTTTAGAGCTGAAGCGTCCGGGCAATAGCTTGTATACACTGGTCAGCGGCAGAAAACGGCAGTTTACCGACGTAAACGGGCATTGGGCGGAGCAAGCCATCGGCAAGCTGGCCTCCAAGCTGCTTGTGGAAGGCGTGAGCGAAACCCGCTTCGAGCCCGGACGGGAAATGACGAGAGCGGAATTTACGGCGCTGCTGGTTCGCGGGCTGGGGTTGACTCCGGCGCAAGAGGCGAACGTATTCAGCGATGTAGGGGCGGGAAATAGTCTCGCCGCTGAAATCGCGGCCGCGGTCGAATTCGGTCTCGTTACTCCGGATGCAACCGGCGCGTTTAAACCGAATGAACGCATTACCCGGGCGGAGATGGCCGTAATGGTTGCGAAAGCGATGCGGCTGGTTAAGAACGGAAATGAGGGTACAGATGGCGGGGGTTCTGCCGGAACAAGCACCGATACCGCTTTGCTGGCCCGTTTCACGGACCGTCCGGCGATCCCGGATTGGGCCGCGGCAGACGTGGCCCGGCTGGTTGAGCAAGGGATCATGCAGGGCGATAATCGCGGAACTTTTGCCCCGAACGGACATACCACCCGGGCTCAGGCGGCCCTCCTGCTGATGCGGATGCTGCAGGCGCTGCAGTTTATCGATTAATATATTAAGAGCGAATAATATATAAAGAGCAAAATGTAAAAGGGATGCGGCATTCGTTTGCCGCATCCCTTTTTGTCGCCTTAGGTGTGTCTTAAGTTCGCTTTAAGTTCGCTTTAAATGCGCTTTAAATGCGCCTTAAGTGCGCTTTTAGGTGTCTGTTATGTGCTTATTTATGCTCCCGCCCCTCCCGTGATTGGAAAAATCCAATAGAATGGAATTCGACTGGCAAGCTCCTACTTGCTCGCCCCCAGCTACTTCACAAAATGGGACACCACAAACACCGCCGGGGAGTTCCAGTAGATCGTCACTTCATTGCCGGCGTAGCTAAGCGCGTCGTCGATGAAGCAGGCGGCCGGCGGTTTGCCCTGCAGATGCTCCTGCATGCAGTCGTCGTTCAGCCCGCGGTTGGGGCCGCCGGCCACTAAGCCGGGCACCGGATCTTCCACGCCGTCGCCGACGGAAGGGCGGTGGTGCGGATGCCGGACCGCCCGGTCGCCAAAGCCGGTGACGTAGCTGTAGTCCAGCACGTTGCGGCCGAGCAAATAGTGCACATGCTCCAGCGCCAGTGCCTGATAGCGGGCTTCGCCGCTAACCCTTGCGGCGATCAGCAGCAGCATCGCCCGGTTCAGGAGCACCATGTTGCTGCCCCAAATATAGTCCTCAGGCCGCAGCGAGGTCAGATAGCCGTCCTCGGCGCAGCGCCGGGCCAGTCTTTCCGCCTCTTCAAGCAAACCTGCCTCCAGCGAGGCCCGGAGCGCGGCGTCAGCCATCGCTTTTTCCCCGAACAAGTAGGCGATCGTCCCGTAGCCGCCCATATCGGCCCAGCCCAGCTCGTATTTCGGAAAAGATTCCGCCGCCAGCTTCCGGAACGCCTCGTGATAGGCCGCTTTCCCCGTCGTCCGGAACAATTCGCCGGCGGCCCAGTACCGCTCGTCAAGGTCGACCGGGTCCCCGTATTCGCCCGTGGCGATGTCGGGCGGATTTTTGAAGCCGGGGTTTTCCGGCGACGCGGGATGCCGCTTAAGCCACTCCCACGCACGTTCCGCCGCAGCCAGGCAGCGGTCCGCGAACGCCTCGTCGAACGTCCGGTACACCCGCGCCGCCAGCGCCATGACCCCGGCGAAGCAGCCGGTCGCCGTAGCGGAGACGGGCATAAAATACAGCTCCGCCCGGTCGTCCTCGGGCATTACGTCCAGCGCCGGAAATTGCTTTGTCGTGAGCTTGTGAAACGCTCCGCCCGTGTGCTCGTCCTGCATTTTCAGCAGCCACTCGAGCTCGTAGCGGCATTCGCGCAGGACATCCGGCGTCACGCCGTCCGTCTCCGGCAGCGGAACCGGCTTTTGGAACGCCTGCGGCGCCAATTCGTAAGCCAGCAGCAGATCGGCTGCCGCCTTGGCTCCCGGTCCGGTGTATTTGCCATAATCACCGGCATCATGCCAGCCGCCGGAGCTGTCCCGCCTCCGGTCCGGCTCGCCGTAAACGATGCCCTCCGCCGTATGGCAGGCGGCGTGCGTCCACGGGCCGGCATACGGCTCCTCCAGTCCAGTGCCGCAGCGGAAGTAATAAAAAGCTTTGAGCAGACCGTATTGGAGTTCTGTATACGGGTTGCTGCTAATCTTAAACGAAGCGGATTTTTCCCCATTCAGTCTGACAAAGTAGCTGCCTTCCTCCGAACAAGCGGTAAAATCGCCCCGGCTGACGGCGATTCCCGATGCTTCATCATCCAGCGGCGGTTCGGTTTCCCCTCGGTAAACGGCTTCCCCGTCCGATTCCCGGACGACCTCAAACACTCCACCCTGGCCTGCATGGATGAAGGTCTTGCGGGCGTCCGGCGGATAGCCGAGCTGATTCACCGTAATACCCCGCGGCGCCATGCCGTGCCCAGCAGGTTCATTCATCAACATCCCCTCCTTAGAAAGGTAGTTCAAAAAGCCATCTTTTGATCACGAAGCAGATCACGAAGCAGATCATGCAGCGGAAGCGGCGTTGAAATCGTAATCGCTTTCATGCATCTATCTTCATATTTGCATGCCGCGTGAATCTTGGCAAGGCGCAAAAAAGCGGCAATCATGAATATTTTGCAAAATTTGGAATGAAACTAACCGGGATAACGTTTGCGGGAGGTGCCGGGGATGAGCAATGACACACCGATATTAAAAAAGCTGGCCCATAACGAACAGCAGCTTCGCCAGTCGTTTGACCGCTGCTCCGACATCGTGTTCCGTCCGGTTTCCGTACATGGTGCGGAAGTCATCTTATTAATCTATACGGAAGGAATGACCGATACCCAACTGCTGGATCAGATCCTGCTTCGCCTTTGGCTGAGCGAGGGGGAAGCGGAGCGGCTCCCCAAGCCGGAACAATTCGGCAGGTTTGTTGAGGACGCGCTGGCGGCGGCTGCCCAGGTGAAAAAGACTTCCCAATACGCTTCCCTGATCGAAGGGGTATTGGAGGGGCAGACGGCGATTTTGTTCGAAGGGCAAAGCTATGCGCTGCTTGCCGATTTAACCAAAATGGAGCAGCGGGGCATCGAGGAGCCCCCTTCCGAAAAGGTGGTGCGCGGACCGCGGGACGCTTTTACGGAAACGATCAGCGTCAACACGTCCCTGCTGCGCCGAAGAATCCACAGCCCCAGCCTTAAGATGGAGTCGATGTCGATCGGCCAACTGACGGGGACCGAAGTGAAGCTGGTTTATATGGAGAACGTTGCCAAGCCGTCGCTGGTCGAAGAGGTCCGGAAACGTCTGGGCAAAATCCGCATCGATGCGTTAAACGGCTCCGGGATTTTGGAGGAATTGATCGAAGAGCAGCCCTACTCCCCGTTTCCGGAAATTCAAAATACGGAACGGCCCGATGTGGCCGCAGGGTCGCTGCTGGAGGGCAAAGTCGTTATTTTGATGGATAACAGCCCGTTCGCCCTGATTTGTCCGATGACCTATTGGTCCGGTTTGCAGTCGCCCGAAGATTATCACGAACGTTTTATCTACACCACCTTTGTCCGCTGGGTCCGTTATATTTTTGTCCATACTTCCTTGCTGCTGCCTTCCCTTTACGTCGCGCTGACGACGTTTCATCCGCAAGTGCTGCCGACATCCCTGCTGGTCAGCGTGGCGTCGGCCCGGGAGGGCGTTCCGTTTCCGGCGGTGTTCGAGGCGCTCTTGATGGAGTTCCTTTTCGAAGGGCTCAGGGAAGCGGGGATCCGTCTTCCGAACCAAATCGGATCGGCGGTAAGTATTGCCGGAACCCTGGTTATCGGTCAAGCGGCCGTGGAAGCCGGAATCATCTCGGCGCCGATGGTCATTATCGTGGCTACCACGGGGATCGCTTCCTTTGCGTTTCCCCGTTACAATCTGGGAACCGCCTACCGGATGCTGCGCTTCCCGTTGTTGATCGTTTCCGGCATGTTCGGTTTTTACGGGATCGTGTTGTTTATTACCGCATTGACGATTCATTTGGTATGTCTTAAGTCCTTTGGCGTTCCGTACATGACCCCGCTTGGTCCCAGCACGGTTTCCCGGGAAAGCGCCGACGATGTGCTGGTGCGGGGACCGACCTGGAACATGCCCAAAACGCAGCGGCATTCCCTAACGAGAGCGAGCGCGGACCCTATGCCGGGCGCAAACGATGCGGGCAAGAAAAACAAGGAGTGAGACCATCATGCGTTTGAAGCTGGGGACGGCTTTTTTGGCTTGTGTGCTGCTGACGACCGGCTGCTGGGACCGGCAGGAAATGAATGACCGGGCGATCATTTTGGGCTGGGGGATGGACCTGAACGGGGACGGCCGGTACGTTGCCACGGCCAACATCGTCGTTCCCGGGGGTACAAAGTCGGGAGGGACCGAGGGCGGGAAAAACCAATATCTCATCGAGACCGCCTATGGCGCGAGCGACGGCGATGCCGGTCAAAATATGCAAAAAAAGCTGCCCCGCGTCATCTTTGCTAGCCACCGGAGGAACGTGTTTATCGGCGAGGCGCTGGCCAGGCACGGGATCGCGGATGTGCTTGACGAATATGCCCGCAATCCGCTGGTCAGGCTGCGGACGAATATTTTTGTCGTCAAGGGAGGAACGGCGCAGGAAGCTATGAGCCTGGGCAGCCGGCTGGAAAAGAATCCGACGATCAGCGTGCAAAAAATACAGGAGGTGATGGGTGCCCCGGTGAGCCGTTCTTTGCTCGATTTTTTCATCATGGCGAATGGGGCGTCGGGAGGCAGCGTGATACCGATCGTGGAGATCGTCTCTCCCGGGCAAACGGCAAAGAAAGGCGAAGATACGGACAATGCGGCAGGTTCGGAATTGGCGCTGACAGGCTCGGCGGTATTCGACCGCAACCTCAAATTGAAAGGTTATTTGGGGTTTGACAATTTTTGGGTTCGTTTATGGATCGCGCAAAAACTTGACCATCGCGTGTTTACGATCCGTATGGGGAAGGAGCGCGAGACGGTAACGATTCCTGCGATGAGGTTCAAAAGCCGGATTGTGCCGAAGATCAACGGTGAAGAAGTCAGCTTTACAGTTTGGCTTAGCGGGGAAGGCGAAATCAACGAAAACAACGCAAACCTGGATCTGTCCAAGCCGGACAACGTCAAAAAAGTAGAGGACGAACTGAACCGCCGGTTGACGGAAAAGGTGGAGCAGACGGTGGCCCTGGTGCAGAAGCAATATAAGGCGGATATTTTCGAACTGGGAGAGACGCTGCATCGCAAGCACCCCTATGTTTGGAAAAGGATGAAAAAGGATTGGGACAGGCGGTTCGTAAACGCGGACATTGAATTTCGGGTTCACATGAAAATATCTGGCACGGGGCTTACGGGAAAATCCCTGGTTCCCGGCGTGGAGGACAAGGATAACGGTGCGAATCAGCAATAGACAGCTCTTTTGGCTTGTATGGACGTTTGAAATGGGGATCAACCTGTTGATTTCTTTGAACTTCTCCATTACCGACGCAAAGCAGGATGTCTGGATTTCCTTGATCATCGCCTGGTTGGCCGCCATGCTGATCGCGTATCTGGTGTTTAAAGTCAGCCGGTTATATCCCGGCCAAACTTTGCTTGAGTTCAGCATTTCGATCTTGGGCAAATGGCCGGGCAAGCTCGTTGGTCTCCTGTACTTGCTTCAATGGTATTGGGTGATGGGGATCATTTTGCGCGAACAGTTTAGCTTTATCCGGCTAAGTATGCTGCAGAAAACGCCGGACCTGGTCATAGCGGTCAGTTTTTTGGCGATCGCCGTTTATGCGGTCCGCCAAGGCGGAATAGTCGGCCTCGGCCGTTTCAGCGAGCTTTGGGGGCCTGTGCTGCTGTTTGTTCTGCTTCTAACCTTCGCCCTGTCGATGCGCAATTTGAACTTGGGCGCCTTGCTTCCGGTTTATGCCGATACGGAGGCGTTTGCCATTCTGAAGGGCAGTCTGACGCCGATGTCCCTGCTCGGCGAAATCGCGTTTATCGCGATGCTGGTTGCTTTCCTGGAAAAACCGGATCGGTCCGCCCTGCGCAACGTATGGCTGGGGGTAACGGTAGCTTCGCTGATCCTGGCGATCGGCGCGGTATGGGTGATTATGACCTTTGGTCCGGAATTGTCTTCCAAAATCCAGTTTCCGTTTTTCGAAATGGTCAAGCTGGTTTATTTAATGGAATTCATTCAGAATATGGATATTTTTTTGGTGGCGATCTGGTTGATCAGCGTGTTTATCAAGCTGACCGTTTATTTGTTTATCGCCAGCTACGGAACGGCCCAATGGATCGGCAGACCGGCCGGCTGGAAAAACTGCATATGGTTCGTGGCCACGGTTACGCTGGCCGTATGTATGGCGGTCGTTCGCTTAAACCCCTCATCCAGGATGCTGCTGACTGAGGTATGGATCAATTATGTGCTGCCGCTGCATTTTTTTGCGATCCCCTTACTGCTGCTTCTTGTAGGTACGTTCAGAAAGAATAGAAAAAAAGGTGAATCATGACCCAAACCCTCGACTCTTCTATATTAGTATGTTATCATGAGAATCTGATAACGTATTAACGAACTAAAGCGTTCGGCGGAGTTGCTAAATTATTGGGGGAGAGTTACTATGAAACTGAAAAATATCGCTTTAATAGGTTTGGTCCTGACGGTTATGCTGACGGCGCTGGCCGGCTGCTCCGGTTCCGGTTCGGGTTCCGTAAAGGGAGGCAATACGCTGATCATCGGGATTGACGATAAATTCGCGCCGATGGGCTTCCGCGACGAAAAGAACGAAATCGTCGGCTTCGATATCGATTACGCCAAAGCGGCTGCGGAGAAGATGGGCATGGAGGCCACCTTCCAGCCGATCGATTGGTCGTCCAAGGAGTCGGAGCTAAACAGCGGCCGGATCGATCTGATCTGGAACGGCTACACCATCACCGAGGAACGGAAGGGAAAAGTGCTGTTCACGAAGCCCTATCTGAAAAACAGCCAGGTGATCGTCACGCTGGCGGATTCGCCGATTTCTTCGATCAGGGACCTGGCCGGCAAAGCCGTCGGGCTCCAATCGCTGTCTTCCGCGGCGGATGCGTTGAACGCCGATCCGATCAAGTCCGAGATCAAGACGGTTACGGAATTTCCGGACAACGTGCTGGCGCTCAGCGATTTGAAGACAAAGCGGCTCGACGCGGTCGTCATCGATGAAGTCGTGGCGAGATATTACATGTCCAAAGAAGAAGGTACCTTTAAAATTCTCGGCGAGTCGCTCGCTCCGGAGGAATACGGAATCGGCGTGAAAAAGGGCAACGAAGAGCTGCTGAACAAGCTGCAGAAAGCTTTGGACGAACTGAACCAGGACGGGACGGCCGCTCGGATTTCGGAAAAATGGTTCGGCGAAGACAAGGTGCTGAAGTAAGGAGCCTGGTGCGAAGAACACGGGGAAACCCGGAAGCTGAAAACGCGCAGGGGCGAGGACAAAACCGGATTGAACGCGATCCGGTTTTTCTGGTTCTTTCGGCGAGTAAGCCGGGCTTAGCATGCGGCCGACCGCCGTCATGCAGCGAAACACTGCGCGCTGGGAGCTGCGCGCCGGACCGCGCTTCCGTTGATTCCGTCAATGAAGGGGATGCGAGATGAGTTTGAGTTATTTTTTCGATATTTTGGGACCGATGCTGGAAGGTATGCGGATGACGCTGCTGCTGTTTGCGCTGGCGATCGTGACGTCGATTCCGCTTGGCTTCGCGTTTACGTTTATGGCGAGAAGCCGGGTGAAGCCGGTCGCCTGGTTCGCGAACGCCTACATTTATGTGATGCGCGGAACGCCGCTGCTATTGCAGATGCTGTTTATCTGCTTTGGGCTGCCCGTCATTCCGGGCATCGGCGAATATTTAGTGATGGACCGCTTCGCGGCGGCCTGTTTGGCGTTCACTTTGAATTACGCAGCGTATTTTGCCGAGATTTTTCGCGGGGGGTTGCTGGCGATCGACAAAGGCCAATACGAAGCGGCCAAAGTGCTTGGCTTAAACCGCTGGCAAACGACGTCCAGGATCATTTTGCCGCAAATGGTGCGCATCGCCCTGCCGGCCGTTTCGAACGAGTCGATTACGCTGGTGAAGGATACGGCCCTGCTGTACGCCGTGGCGGTTCCGGAACTGCTGCATTTTGCCCAAACGGCGGTGAACCGGGATTTTACGATTATGCCGTTCGTGCTCGCCGGGATCATTTATTTGCTGCTGACATTGGTGCTGACGCTGCTGTTTAAAGCGCTGGAACGGAAGTTCAAATTCGAATAAAGGGTTGAATAAACGGGTATGAAAATCGTGGAAGTAACGAAATTGCAAAAATCGTTCGGTTCGCTGCCGGTGCTGAAGAACGTTTCCTTTACCGTGGATACGAGCGAGGTGGTGGCCGTCATCGGGCCGTCCGGCTCCGGCAAAAGCACGATGCTGCGCAGCCTGGCCCACTTGGAGGAGGCGGACGGCGGGAGCATCCGGATCGGCGACGACTATTTGGTCGAGGACGGCCGGTATGCCGGGAACGCGCAAATCAAAAAGATTACGGCGCGCATGGGCATGGTATTCCAGCATTTCAACCTGTTCCCGCATCTGACGGTGCGCGGCAACCTGGAGCTGGCGCCGAAGCTGGTAAAGCGGGTGCCGGCCGAGGACATCCGCCGCAGGGCGTCCGAATTGCTGGAGAAGGTTGGCTTGCTGGATAAGGCGGACGCTTACCCGGCGAATTTGTCCGGCGGCCAGAAGCAGCGGGTGGCGATCGCCCGGGCGCTGATGATGAACCCGGAGCTTTTGCTGTTTGACGAGCCGACCTCGGCGCTCGATCCGGAACTGACCGGCGAAGTGCTGCAGGTGATGAAGCAACTGGCCGAGGAGCGGATGACGATGATCGTGGTGACGCATGAAATGGGGTTTGCCCGGGAGGTGGCGGACCGCGTGATGTTTATGGCCGACGGGGAGTTCATCGAATCGGGGGCGCCGGAGCAGCTGTTCGGCCAGCCGCGGCATGAACGGACGCGAGCATTTTTGCAGCGGGTGTTGTAGAATCATAAATGTTCGCGTGTTTGCGAAATGCTGCAAGAGGATAGAGGTGCTCGTCATGACAAAAGAGTATGCGCCAGCCACCGTAGTTTCTACGGCGGCCAACTATATTATGGACCGCGAAGAACGGTTCACGCATACGTACCGGACTTATTTTAAACTAAGGGAGAACGGCCCGCTTCAGCTCCGGTTTTGGCACAGCAATGCCGTGGACTCCACCTGGGATACCGGAACGGTGGCCAAGGGCAGCCAGCTTGGCGGAGCGTGGCGGATCGAGGCCGCCTATGTGGCCGACGGCGGCAAGGAGCCGGACGGCGCGGTGGCGCCGGGCTCGCAGGTCCCGGTCACGTTTGACGGGGAAAACGGGAAGGCGGTGGAACCGGGAGAGACGTTTTGGAGCGATCCCGTACATATCGAGCTGCCGGAAGGACATTATTTGGCGTTCACCTGGACGATTACGGCGCCGGCGGCGGGCAAAACGTTCCCGTACAACGTCGAACAGATGCTGGTGTCGGCCTACGATGCCCCCGGCCGTCATGCGGACGAGGAATCGGCGGAGCCGTTTGCGCTGTCCGAGAAATTGCTGGTGGCGCCCGCTTTTATCGGTTATGCCAAGGCGGTGGAGCGGCAGTTGACGTTTTTCGGCGACTCCATCACCCAAGGGGTCAGAACGGCGCTGGACGGCTACGAATATTGGGTGGCGCGGATCGCCGAAGGACTGGGGGCGCGGTACGGGGTATGGAATCTCGGCTCCGGGTGGGCGAGAGCGTACGACGCCGCGGCGGATGGCGCCTGGCTGGGCAAGGTGAAGCACGGGCAGGGGGAGCATCCCGGTTCGCAGGTGATCCTGGCGCTGGGCGTCAACGACATCGACATCGGCGCCCGGACGGCCGAACAGCTGCTTGGCGACCTGGAAACGATCATATCCCTGTTGAAAAAAAACGATCCCGCCACGGAAATCATTCTGTTCACCGTACCGCCGTTTAATTTCAGCGGATCGCGCGAGCAGGTGTGGCGGAGCGTCAACGCCGCGATTCGGGCCTCCTCCATCCCGGGAGTGGACCGGGTGTTCGATATGGCGGCGCTGCTGTCCCAGGCGGCTCCTATGGAACATCGGCTGAGACCGGAATTTATGAGCCCCGGCGACGATCCGCACCCGAACGGGTTTGCCGGCAAAGTGGTGGCAGAGGCTTTTTTGAAGTGGTACGTGGGATAAACAAATAGAAACCGTCCGGTTATCGGACGGTTTCTATTGTCGTTTAAACCGGGGGACCTTTCGCGGGTTTACCGGTAAATAAGGCTTGGGCCTGGATATCGGCGCATGACAATACCGACGCATGACAATACCGGCGCATGACAATACCGGCGCAATGACAATACCGGCCAATGACCATACTAGCCCATGACATTACTAGCGCATGACAGCCGGCGACTGGAACGGCGAACCGTCGGCTGAGCCTTCAAAATAGCGGCACTTTAGGTACTTATTATCCAGAGGCAGGCATGTATCTCCCCATTAGCGGCATTTTTTGTCCCTATTTTCCTATGAAGGGTCCAGGATAGGGCATTTCCTTGCGATCCTAGGATAATAGCGACATAAATCGCCTCTATTTCACTCAAGTTGGCTGATATCGCCGAAATAACGACCTTTTTTGTCCCTATGCCACTTTCCAACTTTTTACTTCCCCCGGTATTCCCTAGGCGACTGACCCACCTGCTTCTTAAACACTTTGCTGAAATATTTCACGTCGTGGAATCCGACCATCTCGGCGATATCCTGCAGCTTCAGATGCGGGTTCAGCATAAGCAGCTTGGCCTTGTCGATCCGGTATTTGCCCAGGTAATCCGAGAAATTGATGCCATAGTCCTGCTTGAATTTCCGGGACACGTATTCGCGGCTTACGTAAAAATGGCTGGCGATGTCCTGCAGCGACAAATCGGACTGGTAGTTCTGCTCGATGTATTTGACGATGTCGGCGAACGTGCTTTTGTCGCGCGCCTGCTGCCGGGAGATGACGTCCGCCAGCCCGGTCATGACCTGCTCCGCCCAGTCGCTCCAGGCATAATGCGAGAAGGTGTAGCTGTCGGCCGAGGGGGGAGCATGTCCGGCATCGTCCCGCTCCAACTCCGTCAACACACTATCGGTTTTATCGCCAAGCGTTTCCCGGATCAGTCCCGAGCGAAACGACAAAATATCGGACGTCCACGCGGCCAGCATTTCCGGCGTTACCGTTCCCAGCCGGCTGAGCTCGTCGATCCATTTGCGGCTTGCCGCGGCAATCTGGGCCGGGTCCGCGCTCCTGACCGCCAGCTTCCAGTCCTCCTGCACTTTGGCGAAGGTCAAGGAGAGGCTTCCGCCGGTCCCTGGCGCAGCGGCGGCGGAGCCGGCAAGGAGCGTATGGATATGCTTGTCCGGCTCCAGCAGGTTCCGGCGGCGGAGCGCCGCCAGCGCCTCGGCGTACTGCCGGGGGAGGCTTTGCGGGAGTTCCCCGGCGGCGGCGAGGCCAAAATGCAGCCGCCGCTGCAGCGTCGCATACAGCCCGTCGTTGATTTGCGCGATCAGCTCCGGCGCCCGTTCCGGCTCCGCCCAGAGCAGCAGCACGATCTCCGTCTGCGCGCCCCAATGCTTGAAGGCGACCCCGCTATGGTCCGGCAGCAGAAATTCGTTGCAGACATTGATCAGGGCGAAATGGAGCAGATCGCTGTTGCCTGCGAAGCGCTGCAGCAGGGAGGCGTCGCCGGGGTCGACCTGGGCCAGCATGAGCCTGATCGCGGCGACTTCCCCGGGGATTACGCCTTCCTGGCGCAACCTGCGCAGCGACGATTCGGCCGCGCCGGGTTCGTCGATCAGCGAGGAGAGCAGCTTTTCGCCGTAAATCGGTTTGATTTCGTTGAGCCGAATGCTGCGGTGCTGCTGATCCAGCCGTTCCTGCTCCTCGCGCCGGATCTGCTCCACCGCTTTGGCCACGGCGGCGTTGATCGCCTCGGGTTCGATCGGCTTGAGAATATAGTCGATCCCGCCGTGGCGCACGGTGCTGCGCACAAAATCAAAATCGTCATGGCCGCTGACGACGATGAACTTGATGTTCCCGGCATGCTCGCGAACCCATGCCATCAGGTCGAGGCCGTGGCCCGAAGTCATCATCATGTCCATAATGACCAGCGAAGGAGCCGATCTTTGAATCATTTCGATCGCTTCGTTTCCCCCGTCAGCTTCAGCGATTTCCCGGATGCCGTGCGCTTCCCAGTCGACAAGCAGCCGAACGGCCTTCCTTACGCGCGCTTCATCGTCAACAATCAATGCCTTCATCGGTTCACACTCCACTCTCTGGACTAACTCAAGCTTTTCTATAGTTCAAATTTAGTTCAACTATTTACTGCGGCTGAGCCGGCATGATTAGCGTAATCCGCACCCCGGCCGGTTCCAGATTGGTTACGGTCAACGCGGCTTCATCGCCGTACACGAGCCGCAGCCGGGTCAATACGTTCATCAGGCCGATGGACGATGAGCCCGGTTCCTTGCCCGGGTTGCCGGGACCGCTCTCCTGGGGAGCGTCGGATAGCTCGCGCAGCTTCCGCTGCAATCGCGCCAGCTTGTCCTCCGGGATGCTCGCTCCGTTGTTGTCCACCGTGATTTGGATGAGTCCGTCCGGCGTCCGCGCGGCGGCGAGCCGCACCCATCCGTCCGTGCCCGCGCGGTCGATGCCGTGCTTGAAGTAGTTTTCCATGATCGGCTGCAAAATGAGTTTGGGCATCGCCACCTGCAGCAGCGGCTCTGCGACCTCGCACCGGTAAGCAAAGCGGTTCTCGAACCGTTCTTTCTGCAGCTCCACATATGCCTTGACGTGTTCAAGCTCGTCCTTTAGCGTCACGATGCGGTCGCCCGAATGCATGCTGTAATGCATCATTTTGGCCAGGGACGAGATCAGGGTGTAGATTTGCGGCACCTTCAGCTCCAGCGCCAGCGTGCCGATAATCTGCAGCGTATTGTTGAGAAAATGCGGGTTGATTTGCGCTTGCAGGGCCCGCAGCTGGTTGTTTTTGCTGGACAATTCGAGCTTGTACTCCCGTAGAATCAAATTGTTGATCGTGTCCATCATCGTGCGGAACCGTTCGGTCAGCAGCCCGACTTCATCATTTCCGGCCGGCAGGACGTCGACGTTCAGATTGCCGGTCTTCACCTGGCTCATATAGTTGGACAGCCGTTTGATCGGCGCGGTGACGCGGATCGAGATCAGGATGGTCGCCGTCAGAATGACGAGCAGCGCCAGGCCGAACAGCATCAAATTGATCGTGACCGCCTGGTTGGCTTCGCGGAGCAGGTAGGATTTCGGAATCTCCTTGATCAAGGTCCAATGGGCCCCGTAATGATCGATTCGCTGATAAATAAACATGGAGCCGTTCTCTTCAAAGCTGCCCTGTTCTCCGGGCGATCCGGCAAGCTTTGCCGTATACCAGCTGTCGTACAGCGCGCGGCCGATTCGCTCGGGCTGATCCGCGTAGACGATCCGGCCGGCATCGTCTGTAATATACAGTTTTTCCTCGTTGCGGTCGTAAAGCTGCTCTACGATATCCTGCAGCGCGGTCAACTTCACGTCGATCGACAGATAGCCGAGCGGGGTGTCGGACGGAATCTGTTCGATGCGCCGGTGCAGGGAAAACACCTGCTCGTAGGTTGCTTGCTGAAAAGGGAGGGTCATGCCGTACAGATGGCTCATATGCGTGCCCTCGACCGCCAGTACTTCGCCCTGGGGAGGAACCGAGCCTTTGTAGGGCGCCGCTCCCTGCCAGCGTTTGGGGATATTTTGCGTAATCAGCGTCGCTTTGCTGTCTTTAACGCCAAACAGGTACACCTGAAAAATATCGGGCATGGACTTGTAAATGTAATTGAGCGAAGCGTAAATGTCGATATTGGCTGACATGTCGTCGTAACCGGCATTCAGCAACCGGTAGAACTCGGAATCGGAATAGACCGTGAGCGAAATGCGGTTGATTTCCCCCAGCAGGCTGTCGATATTGCGGTACCCTTGATACAGCAAATTCGTATTTTCCTCGACCGCCCGGGTTTTCAGGGACTCCGTCGTCAGCGAGTAGCTGATGAACATGACCGCGATGATGCAAAGGGCGATAGGAAGGATCATAAAGACTATCAATTTCGTCCGAATACTGGTCCATTTCATGTTGTGCACATCCGATCAATATTTTACACCTTAGTGATCACTTCCGTAGGTGTAATGAGCGTGAAATTAACTACATAATAACATTACAAGATATATTTCAACAAAGATAGACAAAAGAAAGGAGGGGGCGAGCGTTGCGGACAAAGAAATGGTCGCAATGGGGACAACAGACCTTTTTTGTCGGCCCGGCCTTCCTGTTTTTCACCGTGGTGATGATCATTCCGTTCGTGATGGGGATGTACTATTCCTTTACCGATTGGAACGGGGTGTCAGGGCAGGTCGCCTGGGTCGGATTCGATAATTTCGCGAAAATTTTCGCGAACGATCCCGATTTTTGGAAAGCGTTTTGGTTTACGGTGCGGTTTACCGTGCTTGGCGTCGTATTGGTGAACGGGGTAGGCTTTTTCCTCGCTTATTTCCTGACCAAGCCGTTAAGATCGCGGAATGTGCTCCGGACGGTATTTTTCATGCCTAACGTCATCGGGGGGCTGCTGCTCGGCTTTATTTGGCAGTTTATTTTCATTAAAGGGTTTGCGACGCTTGGAGACATGACGGGTTGGTCGTTCTTCGAGCTGCCTTGGCTGGGGGACTCGACGACCGGTTTTTGGGCCATCGTGATGGTGTTTGTCTGGCAATATTCCGGCTACCTGATGGTCGTATACATCGCTTCGCTCAGCAACGTATCCAAGGAGGTGCTGGAGGCGGCGGAAATCGACGGGGCCAACCGCTTTCAGGTGCTGCGCAGCATCATTGCGCCGCTGATCATGCCGGCGGTGACGGTGTGCCTGTTCCTGGCGATCTCCTGGTCGTTCAAAATGTTCGACCTCAACCTCTCGCTGACCAAGGGAGGACCGTTCAAATCGACGGAATCGGTAGCCCTGAACATTTACAACGAGGCGTTCCTGAACAACCGGTACGGCCTTGGGACAGCCAAAGCGCTGCTGTTCTTCCTAATCGTGGCGGTGATCTCCCTGATTCAAGTGCGGATCACGAAGAGCAAGGAGGTTGAAGCCTGATGGGAGCCAAAAAGCGCGCGGGAAACATCGTCACGGAAATCGTTATGATTGTGGTGGGCCTGATTTTTCTCGCACCGTTTTATTTTTTGTTCGTGAACTCGGTCAAGCCGTTTGGCGAGATTTTGAAAAATGCGGCCAGCTGGCCGTCGCAGTTTCATTGGGAAAACTATAGCAAAGCGTGGGAGCTGGCCCGATTTTCCGAGGCCTTCCGGAACTCCGTGATCATCACCGTGATCAGCGTCATTCTGATCACGCTGTTCAGCGCCATGGCGGCTTACCGGATGGTGCGCGCGGACACGAAGTTCAACCGGCTGCTGCTGCTGCTGTTCGTGGCGGCGATGGTCGTTCCGTTTCAGACGATCATGATTCCGGTGCTGAAAGTGGTCAACACGCTGGGAGTGAACAACAGCATCCTGGGGTTGCTGCTGACGAACCTGGGGTTAAGCCTTCCGCTGGCGGTATTCCTGTTTCACGGTTTCGTCAAATCGGTGCCGCTTGAGATCGAGGAAGCGGCTACCGTCGACGGCTGCAATCCGTTCACCGTATTTTTCCGGATCGTCCTGCCGCTGCTGAAGCCGATGATGATGACGATCATCGTGCTGAACGCGCTGGCGATTTGGAACGATTATTTGCTGCCGTCCCTGATTTTGCAAAAGCCCGAGCTGCGGACCATTCCGCTGGCGACCTATTCGTTCTTCGGGCAATACACGAAACAATGGGACATGGCGCTTCCGGCGCTGGCCATCGGCATCCTGCCGATCGTGGCATTTTATCTGCTGCTGCAGCGCTACATCGTTGAGGGAATCGCGGCAGGCTCGGTAAAAGGTTGATGCCGGGCCTGGCGTTCCAGGTATATAATTAATTTTATGCATAGGGGGAAAATGAGAAATGAAGAAAAAACGCTCGCTGATTATTTTATCCGTATTGCTTGTTATGAGCATGCTGCTCGCGGCTTGTGGCGGCGGAAACAGCTCCAGCAAAGCCGGCAACGCACAAAATGGAAGCGCTGCAGCAGGCGGCGAAGTGAAAACGGTTAAAATTTTTCAGTTCAAAACGGAAATCGTGGAAGGCCTTAACGAACTGAAGGTCGAATTCGAAAAAGAACATCCGAACATCAAGCTGGACATCCAAACCGTCGGCGGCGGCGCGGATTACGCGGCGGCCCTGAAGACGAAGTTCGCGTCCGGCGACGCTCCGGACATTTTCTCGAACGGCGGATTTGCGGAGCTTGATATGTGGCAGGACAAAATCGAAGATCTGTCCGACCAGCCTTGGGTGAAGGACCTCGTGCCTTTGGCCGCGGAACCGATGACCAAGGACGGCAAAGTGTACGGCATGCCGATGAACCTGGAAGGGATCGGCTACGTGTACAACAAGGATTTGTTCGCCAAAGCCGGCATCACCGAAACGCCGAAAACGATCACCGAACTGGAGGAAGCGGCCAAGAAGCTGCAGCAAATCGGCGTGACTCCGTTCGGCAACGCTTATCAAGAATGGTGGCTGCTCGGCAACCAGGGGATCAGCACCGCTTTCGCAAGACAGGACAATGTCGACGAATTCATCAAAGGCCTTAACGAAGGAACCGCAACGATCGTCGGCAACGAACAGTTCAAAAACTGGAGCAATCTGCTGAACCTGACTGTGAAATACGGGCAAAAGAACCCGCTGACCACTGACGCCAACACGCATCTGGCCATGTTCGCCAGCGGCGAGGTCGCCATGATGCAGGAAGGCAACTGGGCGCAAACGCTGATCGACAACATCACGCCGAACATGAACATCGGCATGTTCCCGCTGCCGATCGACGACGATGCCGAGAAAAACGACAAGCTGACGGTCGGCATTCCCGCGAACCTGGTCGTAAACAAAGATTCCGCTTCCAAAGAAGAAGCGAAAATCTTCCTGAACTGGCTTGTGACCTCTGATTTGGGGAAAGAATACATCGTAAAAAAATGGAAATTCATCCCGGCTTTGACGACGATCCCGGCAACGTCCGAAGATATCGGGCAATTGGGCGCGGACGTGAAAAAATACGTGGATGAAAACAAAGTGTACGGTCTGCAATCGTCCAAGTTCCCGGACGGCGTAACCCAGGAATTCGCCAGCGCCATTCAAGAGCTGATCGCCGGCAAAGTGGATGAGGGCGGCTGGATGGCCAACATGCAAGCGGCTTGGGACAAGCTGAAAAAGTAAATATAAGCCCGTCTTAGTTTTGGCATCATGGACTGCTTCCGCCATCTTTCGAGAGGATCGATCGGGCGGGAGCAGTTTTGTTATTTTGCAAAATACATAAGTACTATCTCGGCACGCATCCCGAAGCAAGTTATCTTAAGGAGCTGTTCGCGCCGATCGCCGGGGAGCTGAAAATTCCGGTGGTTTCGGATTTGCCGGAGGGCGTGCAGGTCGCAGCGCGGAGCGGCGAATCGGGGGACCTACCTGGTTGTTGCTGAACTTAAGCCGGGAGCCGCTTTGCCGGCAGGTTATCCCAGCGTGCTATACGGCGTCATGAGAGAGAGAGAACGCTTAGCCTTGCCCCTTATGACGTGGATATTTTACAGATATCCTAGAGACGTAAGGCGCTTTAATCGAAATACGTTCCGAAATGCTTGATCAGGAAAGAACAGTGGACGCGCACCGGCATTTCGCTGTACATGTCGTGCCACGCTGTTCTTTTCCATTCCGCGTAGCTCATGCGGTTCCGCACGTACCTGCCGATCCCGATGCCGTCGGCGCCAATCTTTTGCATTTCCTTGACGATTCGGGCCGCTTCCTCCGCGATGTAGTCGCTGATCATGACTTCGACTTTTTGGCGATCGGCGCCGCTGAGCTTTAAATTGCCGATGTATTCTTCGACCCCGCTCACGACATTTATAAATATATCCGCTTCGTATTCTCCGCTTTCGGTTTTTGTGATTTTGATTTTGCGCTTGCTTTTTACGGAGTGGAAAGAAATCGCCTCAAGGTTCGGGTTATCCGTCTTTATGCTGAACTCGCCTCGCGACATATTTTGATACATCAAAGAAAAGATAAACATGTCTTTACATGGAATTTTTTCAACCATCCGGTCTTTCTGAAACATGGCGAGGCCGCTGACGGTAATATCCTTTTTCTGTTCCTTAATCATGACGGCGATCGGGTCCTGGCCGTCGTCAAAATAATCCCGGACGAACTGGTGAAGCATGGTGCGCGGCGAGCCCTGCCTGTTGTATTCTTTTTGCAGCAGTTTGTTAATATAGTTCGCCGTCTTCGTATGGCGCGGAAATTCCTGGCTGATGACCGTCCCGGCGTCACCTTCCACGACAACGACGGAGGTCCTTTGGGAAATGGTCGGATCGCGATAGAATGTATCCATATGCTTCCATAAACCCATACGGGCCAAAGCTTCGCCAAACATCAGCGTCCGGATCTGGCCGCTTACGATGATGCGGCTTGTCCTCAACCCCAGTTCTTTATTCGCTTCTTTGGGGCTTTTGGCGACGGTGGTCAGCAGTTCGTCGGTCGTCTCTCCGTTCTTGGCAAATTGGGTAACCAGCGGAATGCTGACCGTAACCTTGATTTTGCCCTCGGGAGAGGCATCGAAGGCGGCCGTTTCCACATAACCGATCCGTTCCAAAATCCGCTGATCCTGGGCGCATCCCGCCAACAGAAGACAAGCCGAGGCGCAGAGCAAGCCGATCCGTTTACGCATGTTTTTTTCTCCCCCTTTGAAGGAGCAGAAGGATAATCAACAAGAGCGGAAAACCTGCGGAGAAAGCAAGCTGGGCCATCGTAAAATACCGAAACCAGCCTTCCACCTCGATCAGCGTTTTCGGAATGAGACTGATTAGGATCGTCATTACCATGGTCACCAATATGAGAACTTTCCAATTGATCCGCCGGAATACCTGCGAGAGAACTTCCTGGCTTGACCAATAATACATCCCGGCTGTCTGCAAAATCGAGAATAGAAATACGCTGAACAGAAAGTTTTGGACCCGCTCGACGAACGGAAATCTTAAATAGGCGTACATGTCGAGAAGCGGAAACGCGATATGGGTCAGCTCGTCCGAATTAAAATAGCCGTAACTTAAAATGGAAACGATCAGGTAAATCGACACCGTGATGGCGTTTCCGACATGAACGTACCTTAGCCATTTTTTTGATTTCTCCGCATACGGGAACAAGAATAGCGACAGTTCGTAGCCGGCATACGCCCCAAATACCCGCAAAAAGCCCTCCTGCATATCTGTGCCGCCCCGGAAAACAAACGGCGTCAACCGTACGAAATCGAAATCCCTCATAAAGTTGAAGGCCAACGGCAGTTGAGACAGCAGCGCCGCCACAAAAAAAGTGTTGGCCTTGGACATGGTGTAAATCCCTTTGGCAACATACAAAAACACAAGAACGTCCACAAACAGCTTCAGTACCATTTCCGAGGTCGTAGGAAAAATCAGGATCTGATAAATCATGGCGTATTGCTTGGCCACGAGGCAGCCGATCATGCCGAAGATGCCTCCAAGCAGCAAATAAAGCGGGTATAATATAACCCGCGGCAGGGATGCCTGGAGAATTTCAAATACGGAAGCCCCGCGCCCCAGTCGGTAAACCGCCGAGATCAGCATGATATTGAGGGTGACAAACAGGAATACGATCACGATCGCAAGCCAGCCGTTCGTTCCGAAATACTGGGCCGTAAGCCGCGGCAGGATGAACAGCACAATACCGCTTTGGGTATTAAAAATCAGAAACGCGATATGGATACGATGCAGCTTTTCGTGTTCCAAGCAAAGTCACCTATTTCTTCATTTTGTTGGTATGTTGGTTTGGGGTGCGAGACTGTGTCGGTCGTTTGCTCATCATCCAGAACGGCCCGCGGATAAAAATGTCCTTCCAGTCGGCCGGTTTCATCGGGGCGGCGGGAATCGTATACGGCGCGCCGAGGCTGGTCAGCTCGGAGGCGTGAATAATGACCAGGGCAATTCCAACCATAAAACCAAAGTTGCCAAGCATGCCCGATAAAATGATCAGCCCGAACCGGATGATTCGAATCGAACCGCTCATCGTATAGCTGGGGATAACAAAGGAAGCGATGGCAGACATCGCCACGGCGATGATCAGTATATTGCTTGTAAAGCCGGCTTCGACGGCAGCGGTGCCGATCACGATCCCGCCGACGATCCCGATCGTTTGTCCGATTTTCGAGGGCAGCCGGGCGCCCGCCTCGCGCAAAAGCTCCAGCGTTGTTTCCATGAGCAAAGCTTCCAGGATAGGCGGAAACGGCACGCGGCTGCGCGATTCGGTCAGGGAGGCGAGCAGATTTTGCGGAACCATTTCATAATGGTACGTCGTCACCGCCACATACAAGGAAGTCAGCGAAAGCGTAAGTAAAAAGGCGATATATCTGAGCATCCGTAAAAATGTACCGACCGCCCAGCGGCTGTAATAGTCGTCCGGAGTAGTAAAAAACTCGAAGATCGTGGTTGGACCTACGATTACGGACGGACTTTGGTCCATAATGGCGACCACCCTGCCTTCATTCAGCTTGGAAACGGCTACGTCGGGGCGTTCGGAGGTCATAAGTATAGGGAATATCGTACTTGGAAAATCCTCGATCATTTGCGCAAGCATGTTGCTATCGTATAATCCGCTGTATTCAATGCTTTGAATTCGTTCGGACATGCGGTTGACGTAGTCCATATTGGCCAGCTCGTCGATATAGATAACGCAGACCTTGGTTTTGAGGACTTCGCCAACCTCAAACTGCCTGACTTTGAGCCGATTGCTCTTGATCCGGCGGCGGATGATGGACAGATTGGTGTCCAGCGATTCATTAAAAGCGTCATGGGGTCCGATGATGACCGATTCCGTTTGCGATGTTTCGATGGCGCGCGTTTCCGGCCCGTACACATGCACCAAATAAACACCTTGCGGCACAAAAAGCGCCGCATCGCCCGCGCAAATGCCGTTTACGACCGACGCGGCATCTTTGGCTTCGTTGAATTGGGATTGCCGCAGCAATGCTCCGAGTTCTTCCTGCCGGATATTTTCCAGCGGCCCCAAGACGTCGCGTTTGAAGATGTTTTTGTCGATCAGGTGGCTGAAATAGATTAATTCGGCCTTAAGGGAGGGAAGCGAACGGCGGGTCAGATCCGAGCAGCCGCGGAATTCGCCCATCACGTTTGCGAGCGAAAGCGGGCCGGGGGCCTGGGGTTCGTTTACATGGGGCCCTGCGTCCACCTGCATCAATTTTTGTTTCTGCTGTTTTGTTTGCTTCGCAAAAAATTTGAAAAGGCGGAATAACACCAAAGTTCCCCCTAATGAGGCATTTTCTTCTATTGTGCGTAGATGGAGGGGAACTATGCAGAGGGGAGGGGGACAGGCGCTTTGAAGCGCGCCTTATTCCCCGAGAAGGAGGCGGCTTAAGTCGGCGTAGCTGAACGCCTGCTCATGCGGACGAAACGCGGATTCGGGCTGGGCGCGCCGGTGGTTGAACCATATGGTCCGCCAGCCGGCACCGGCGGCGCCTACGACGTCATTGCGCCATGAATCGCCGACGTAACAGCATTGTTCTGGGGCTAAGCCGGCCTCCGCGGCCACGCGGTCGAACAGCTTCCGGTCCGGTTTGGTGATGCCGACGGCTCCGGAAATATAGATCAGGTTCGGTGGAATCAGGCGATCCAACTCCAGCGCGCGGATTTTGCGCCATTGGTGTTCCGGCGGCCCGTTGGTAATTAAACCTACGAGGGCTTTGTCCGATTTCAGCTTCCCGATGAGCTCGAATGCACGCTCAAAGGGGCGGATGCAAAACTGGCGGTCCAGATAAGCGGCCTGTACGGCGGCTGCCTGTTCCTGCTTGAGCGTTACACCGAACTCGGCCAGGGAGCGCACGAAACGCTCCGTTCGCATTTCCTCAAGCGCCGGGCCGTGGGTAGGCGTGCCGCCGGCCAGGGCGGACAGGTGGTCGCTGTAATAGCGCATCCGGTGATAAGCGGGTTCATACGGGAAATCGTCTCCAGTGTTAAGCACCGCTTGCAGGGCTCCGCGAAAGGGAAGCAAATGATCGTAGAGCGTATCGTCCAGATCGAAAAAAACGGCATGTGCGCATGCGGCAGGTTTTGTAGACTTCAAGGTTGAATTCCTCCTTCTATCGTTTGGCGCGTAAGGCCGTCTCTCTATTTATTTCGGCCATGTACCGTATATGCTAGATTGATCCTGGCAGACTGCTCCTAAATAACGTGGGCGAAAACATAAGAACAAATCTACTAGTCTAACGTCCATTATACAGGATACCGCGTTTTACCGGCAGACCCGAACGAATTTTGCTGACGCCTGCCAGGCGCTTGGATTATATTATTGGTGGATGTTTTGCAACTTAAGATTGCAGGGAGGAGACCTTTCGAGGTGAGAAAACCGAAACGATGGTTCACCTTAAAAAATCAAATCTTCGTCGGCTTTATGCTTGCCATGGTTCTCGTGCTTACGCTAGCCAGCATCCTGACCTACACCCAGGGCTCCGCCCTGCTGGAGAACAATGCGGAGAAGCATATCGGCCAAACCGCGCTGCAGGCCAACGGCCGGCTTGACGCTTTGCTCGCCCAGATCAAAACGCTGTCGACGCAGGTGGCGACGGACGGCAGCATCCAGCAGCTGCTGCTGTCCGAGGTGGAGGGGACGAAGACGCCGTTCAGCGCACGCCAATCCCTTCTATCGATTCTGGGAAATTATCAGTCGTACGTCACGGGGATTAAATCGCTGGAGCTGTATACGACCGATTACCGCCGGCTGTTCCCGCTGAACGATATTCCGCTGCAGGACACGATCGATCCGAAATGGATCGCCGCCGCCGACCGGGGAAAAGGGGAACTCGTCTGGATCGGCGCCGATCCCAAAGATCCCTCTTCAGTGCTCGCCTTAAGGCGCGTCAGCCTGATCGACCGCTGGTTTTCGTCCGGGGGATATCTGATGGTGCGGATCGACCGTACCTACTTCCAGCTTCAGGAGCAGGTGAGCGGAGAAGGCGGCGAATATATTTTGCTGGTCGACGGGAATTTCCACACGATCGCTTCCAATTTCGGCCGGTCGGCCGGGACGCTGAATTTGTCCGAACTGCTTACCAACGAGGGGAAAAACATTACGATCGGCGGGCAGGAATTTATCGAGGTGAAGCAAAAGTCAGAGCCTACCGGCTGGACGCTCGTATTTTTTACGCCTGTCAGCTACGTCACGAGCGGGATTTCCGCCCTGCGCACGGCCGTGCTCGTGTCCGGCGCGATCGGGGTGCTGTTGTTTCTGATTATGTCGCTATTGCTGTCGACGATGATCACCCGGCCGATCTTCAAGCTGATCAAGGCGATGCGGGGGGCGAGATTCGGGGTGCTGCAGCCCAATCCGATGTTCTCCAACACGATGGAGATCAACGAACTGAACAATACGTACAACCAGATGGTCGACAACATGAACGAATTGATCCGGGTCGTTTACGAGAAGGAACTGCTGCAAAGCCGGACGGAGCTGAAAGCGCTTCAAGCGCAGATCAATCCGCATTTTCTGTTTAATACGCTGGAGGCTTTTTATTGGTCGCTGGAGGAGAAAGGCGAAGAGGAATTGGCCAGCCTTGTCGTCAGCATGTCCAGCCTGTTCCGGTATACCATCAGCCGACCGAACCAGGACGAGTGGGTCACCGTCGAAGAGGAGCTCGAGCATGTCGAGCATTATTTGCAGCTTATGGACATCCGGCTGGGCGAGCGGCTAACTTGGTCAATCGAAGCCGGAACTTTCGGGGGTGTGAAAATTCCCAAGCTGCTGATCCAGCCGCTGGTGGAGAACGCGATTCTGCACGGTGTGGAGACAAAGGAAGGCCCGGGCGTGGTGACGGTGAACGTATCGCCTTCCGGCCGGGAAGGTTACGTAAAAATCACGGTCCGGGACAACGGCCCCGGCATGGACGAAGAGATGCTGCGCAAGCTGAAGCAGGCGTTGGACGGCGGGCCGGCCCTGTCGTCCAAGGGGAGCGGATTCGGGATCGTCAACGTGCAGCGGCGGCTGCGGCTTTATTTTGACAAGGAACAAGGCGCAAAACCGGGACTGGACGTATATAGCCGGCCGGGAGAGGGCACGCTGGTGAGCTTTGAAATTCCGAGCGAATATGGGGGAGCGGTATGATTCATTCCAAAACGATTTTAATCGTGGAAGACGAGCCGAGAACGAGGCAAGGTTTTGTCAAAACGCTGGAGGCCTGGTCCTGCGGGCGCTACCGGATCGAAGCGGCGGAGAGCGGCCAGGCAGCGCTGGCTTGGCTGGAGAACCACGCCGCTCATCTGCTGATCACGGACATCCGCATGCCGGGCATCAGCGGGTTGGAGCTGATCGAAATGCAGCGAAAGCATAAGCCGTTTAAACCAGTAACGATCATCATTTCCGGCTATCCGGAATTCGATTATGCGCAAAAAGCGATGCAGTTAGGCGTCGTCAACTATTTGCTCAAGCCGGTGGATAAGCATAAACTCGTGCAAGCCGTGGAGCAAGCGCTTCTGGTCGAGGGCGATCGGCACCGCATCGAAACGCTGGAGAAGCTGGCCGACCCGCGGCTGCTGGAGACGAAGGAGACCGATGCCCGGTACAATCCGCTGGTTAGCGATGCGCTTCGCTATTTGGACGAGCATTTGCACGAGCCGGTGACACTTCGCCAGGTGGCCGATATGCTGCATTTGAACCCGAGTTATTTCAGCGTCTTGTTCAAGGAGCAAACGGAAATGACGTTCAGCGAGTACCTCAGCCGGCTGCGGATGCTAAGGGCGAAGGAGTTGCTGCTGCGCACGTCTTTACCCGTCGGTGAAATCGCCGAACGCGTCGGGTATCAAACGGACAAATATTTTATCAAAGTGTTCAAATCGTTCGAAGGCATGAGTCCCAGCAAATATAGAAACAGCGTCAAGAACTTTTGATATCTAAAGGGAAAATATGAACGACTCAACCTAGGCGTTGAAAGCTTGAGGATAGGGAAGGCCGGTGGGTTGGTCGGCAGATCAATATCCGCTGGCCAGACGCTTTGCATGATTATCCCTTTTGATCAGGAGGCAGAGAAGAAGATACATTCAGGAGAAGAAGATACATTCAGAGAAGAAGATATATTTGGAAGAAGTGGATATGGGAGAAGCAGACCTGTTCGAGATCATTAAAACTGTTTAAGATCATAGACAGGCTTAAGAGAAGGGAAGCAAGCCTGAGACGGGAAAAATGGGGCAAGACACAAGAAAAAATGAAAAGACCGTGATCTTGCTGCAGCCTGAAATCCGTTTGCAGCAACGTCTGTACCGTTCAAGCATTTCTATCAGGCTGCAGCCGCAAGGGGCTGATTCGGTTGGCGCGCGATCAGTCGGCGGTAAGAGATCGTCGGAATCGCCACACACATCTGCAGTAACTTCTGCCGCATCGTTTCTTCCGCTCCCGGCAGTCCTTCTTGCAGGCGCAGCCGGCGGCGTCCGGTGTACTCGTTCAGGTACGCCTGCAGATGCTTCAGTCCCAAGGCTCCATACGTACTCTTCAGCGATTCCCACGCCTCTCTCACCACTTTCCGTAAGGGCACATACAGCCGAAAGGCCTGAGGGAACAACTGTACCGCCGATGTACGGACATCCACATGCCCGCCAATAAACGCGGTTAGATCGTGACGGTTTGCCCATTTTTCACTTCCCCGCTTATGCGGTACCAGACGGATTTTGACCTGTTCCGGCTCGCCCGACTCTGTGACCGTGCAACCGGCTACGACCGCCGAGGCGTACGGATGCAAAACCTGACACCGGGATGGATTACGCCCATACTGATCGCTGTTCACCTTCACTTCTCCGGAGAGCAGTTCCCGGGCATCGAACTCCCCCACGGCATGGCGTATTTTGTGCAGCATCGACCAGGCGGTTTTGTAGGTGACCCGGATCACCTTGCTCAGCCGCAGCGCCGAGATGCCGCCCTCCAGCAGGAATAAATCCAGGGCCTCGAACCACTTGAGCAAGGGCAGATGCGTTCCTTCAAAAATCGTACCGACCAAAGGCGATGTTTGATGCTTGCACTTTCCGCACTCGAACAAGGGGATATGCCGGGAGGTCAGACGGCTGCACCGGGTGTGAGCGCAACGCGGGCAGACAAAGCCATTTGGCCACTTCATCGCAATCAACGCCTCCATACAGTCCTGCTCGCTGTTAAAACGGCTGCTGAATGGCTGAAGTTCCGTTCCCGCATTGACCTCCATGTTTACTCGCCCCCGAATCAAGAATATACGAACATAAATTCCATTTATTTCATTATACCAAACGTACGTTCTCGAATCAAGCCGAACATCTCACCTGAACCGCCTCATTTTTTCTGTTTCTCTTTTTTCTTTATCCCGTACAATCCCCACCCCCCGCCCCCTGAACGTAAGGGATAATCGTGCAAAGCACCATGCATGGACACCAAGACACAGACACAGACACAGACACAGACACAGACACAGATACTATAGACAGCCACCGCAGAGGCAAAGTCATAATTTATTTCGTCAAGCACTGGTTTTGAGCCGCTTTTATTGCAAGAAATTATACTTGGTTTATTATATAAGTTTGTAGGTATTTTTCGTTCAAGTTAGCCGAGAAACAAGAAAAAACTAAAGGAGCACTTAATTTTTTTAACTTTTACTAAATGATATGTACTAGTCTGCCGCTATCACTAGCTTTGTAAATGTTTAGCATAAACGGACGCATTAACAACCTAAAAAAAGTGGAATTTTAGCTAATGAGCGTGATCTTATGAGGACGAAACGAAGGTGCTAGAATTCAGGTTAAGCGGTTACATAAAACCGTTAATAATGATGGGGGGATATAACAAATGTCCAACAAAAAGACAGCATCAATCCTTTTGATTGCGCTTTCACTATTGCTGGTGCTTGCCGGCTGCGGCGGGAAATCGAACGGCGGCGCGGCGAGCGGCGGTGGAGGAAATGCTGGCGCCAATGCCGGCGGCGAAGCAGTCAAACCGGCGGACGGCGAGAAAGTCACCATCAAGTTCATGCATTTGTGGCCGCAGGGCAGCTCGGCCCAGCAAAATAAACTGGTCAACGAAATCATTACCCAATATCAGACCGACCATCCGAACGTGACGATTCAGCAGGAGGTGCTGGAAAACGAGCAGTACAAAAATAAGCTGAAAATTTTATCCGCTTCGAACGAGCTTCCCGACGTCGGCGTGACTTGGGCGGCAGGCTTTATGGATCCGTACGTCAAAGGAAACCTGTTTACCCCGCTCGACGATTTGCTGGACGGAGGTTTGAAGGATAAATTCGTCCCGGGCACGACCGACGCTTACGCCGTGGGCGGTAAGACGTACGGGTTGCCGATCGAGCTCAACATTTCGCCGATTTATTACAACAAAGCGATTTTCGAGAAATACAATTTGCAAGTACCGCAAACGTACGATCAATTTTTGCAAGTCGTGAAAACGCTGTCGGAGAACGGCGTGGCCCCGATTGCCCTCGGCAACAAAGACCGCTGGACCGGTTCGCTGTGGTACATGTATCTGGCGGATCGGCTCGGCGGACCGGAAACGCTGAAGAAAGCGATCGACCGCTCCGGGTCGTTTGAAGATCCTGCGCTGATCCAGGCTGCCGCGGAAATTCAAAAGCTGGTGGATACGAACGCGTTCAACAAAGGCTTTAACGGCTTGTCCAACGATGAAGGCAAATCCGAGTTTATGAACGAAAAAGCGGCGATGTACCTGATGGGCACCTGGGAAATTCCGAACTTCACGACGAATCCGGACGTCCCGCAGGAATTCAAAGACAAGGTAGGCTTCTTCAAATTCCCGACCGTGGAAGGCGGGAAAGGCGACATCAACAGCTGGGTCGGCGGTCCGGGCGTAGGCTTGTTCGTCGCCGAAAACTCCAAGGTCAAAGACGAAGCGAAAAAATTCGTGGAGTATTTCATCGGCAAATGGGGCGCGGAATCGGTTAGCACGGCGGGCGTTATTCCGGCCACGAAAGTGGACACCTCTTCTTCCGATCTTCCGCAAATGTACATCGACCTGCTGAACGAACTGAACAATGCCAGCAACCTGACGTTGTTCGCCGACGTGCAAATGAAACCGAACGCGGCGCAAACGCACTTGAACATGATTCAGGCGTTGTTCGGCAAAGCGGTCACGCCGGAGGATTTCGCCAAGGAGCATGAAGCTGCCCTGCAAAAAGGGGAGTAAGGCATGATAGATAGAAAAGGATGATGAAACCTTATGAATAAGGTCATGTCGAATAAATGGGTCATTGCCCTGTATGTGCTGCCTTCTCTGCTGCTGATCATGGCCATGATCTATATTCCCATCGTACTGACCGGTTACTACGGGTTGATGGACTGGGACGGCATCGGAGCGATGACGTTTGTCGGCCTTGCCAACTACAGCACGCTCGTCAAGGATCCGATGTTTTGGCAAAGCGCGTACCATTCCTTGCTGCTGGCCGTTTTCTCCGGGCTTAGCCTGATCGGATACCTGCTGATTGCGCTCGTCTTGTCCGGAAAAATTAAAGGAGCCAACCTGTTTCGAAAAATTTACCTGATCCCAATGCTGTTGTCTTCGGTCGCGATCGCGCAGCTGTGGCTGAAAATTTACCACCCTTCGAATGGGGTGCTCAACAGCTTCCTGACCGGGGTAGGCATTACGGACGCACCGTCCTGGCTCGCGGAGCCGTCGATGGTGCTGTATGCCCTGTTCGTGCCGATCATCTGGCAGTATGCCGGCTTTTACATCCTGATCTATTACGCCGCGCTGAAGAACATCCCGGAATCGCTCGTGGAAGCGGCGCGCATCGACGGTGCGGGCGCAATGTCGATCGCCTTTCGCATCAAGCTGCCTCTGATCGTGGAAGTGATTAAAGTGACGATCGTACTCGCAATTGTAGGCTCGCTTAAGTATTTCGATCTGATCTATGTCATGACCGACGGGGGACCCAACGGAGCGAGCGAAGTGATGGCCTCCTACATGTACCATCAGGCCTTCCGCGGCTTCGACTTCGGTTACGGCAGCGCGATCGGGTTCTCGCTGCTGCTGATCTGTCTGGTCGCGACATGGCTGATCCGCAAATTGACGGCCTCGGACGACACGATTCAATATTCCTAAGGAGGGGCCAATGATGGAAACGCAAAAATCGATCCGTTTGGAACCGGCGGTTTCCGGTCCCGGTCTGCAGCTCGGCCGCAAGCTGGGGTACGGGCTGCTATATATCGTGCTCGTCCTTGTGGCGGCGCTGCAAATTTTGCCGCTGATCTGGCTGCTGTTCTTTTCGCTGAAAAACAATCAGGAAGTTTTCAACATGCCGCCTTTCTCCATTCCGGCGCATCCCCGCTGGGAGAACTACGAAAAGGTATGGACCCAAGGCAATATCAGCGTTTATTTCCTGAACAGCGTATGGATCACCGCCGTATCGCTCGTCTTGACCGTAATACTGGCGAGCTTCGTCACCTTTGCCATCACCCGCATGAAATGGAAAGGGAGCTCGTTTGTTCTCGGTTTATTTATGGTCGGGATGATGATTCCCGTACACTCGACGCTGATTCCGCTGTTTAGCCTGTTTTTGAAAGTCGGCTTGACGGACCATCCGCTGTCGGTCATCCTGTCCTATGCCGCGTTTAACCTGCCGATCACGATTATGATTTTGCTCGGATTTTATTACGCGCTGCCGAAGGAAGTGGAGGAGGCCGCCATTATGGACGGCTGCTCGATCCATCGGATGTTCTTCCGGATCATCCTGCCGATGACCGCTTCGGTGCTGTCGACGACGGCGATCATCAACATGATCTACAATTGGAACGAATTTATTTTCGTCAACACTTTCATCAGCTCGGATCACTTCAAAACGCTGACGGTCGGCGTCCAGAACTTCATCGGCCAGTATACGACCGATTGGGGCGCGATCGGCGCGACGCTGATGATCAGCATTTTGCCGATTCTGCTCGCCTTCTTCATCATGAGCAACCGCATTGTGGAAGGCATCGCCGCCGGATCGGTCAAAGGCTGAAATGAAATATTCATTGCTTTACCGCGATAATGCAAAATAAGAGAATCTGGGAGCAAACGGGAGTATGTTTATGCCCGGCCGGCAAGTGGGCGCTTTCATGACCCTTCACGCTGCCATCCCCGGTCATATCGGGAGCGAACCGGTTTTTCAGCCCGGCCCCAAAACTTTTATACTTATAAGGATTGTACGGATAAAGTATAAATAGAGGAGTGGGCAGCTTGAGTAATGGGGACGCGTTTGAGCGCCGCAGCGAATTGTTGAAAAGACGGATCGGCCGGATGATTTGCAGGGAGAACCAGTACGGATTGGGGCGTCAGGACGCCCTTCTGCTGCAGCGGTTTATTAAGGAGCTGCATCAAAACGAGCAGGAACGGAATGCGAAAGCGGGCAGCTAAGAGAAAGAGTGAAAATTCTCATATAGAGCGGACACGATATGTTAAATACCCCTTATTTTTTTAAGGGGTATTTTTTATGTACGCCCAGCATGGGCGTCATCTATAGGGTGAAAGTCCCGAGCGGGGGCTGGCGAGCGCCTACCGCTAGCCAAGGGCAAGGGTGTCCATCGCGAGGTGGAATCTGAAGGAAGCCGGAGGCAAAAGCACGGGCCAAGGTACACAAACTGGATTTGAGGCAGGATGAACCGGATGAGCTGCCATAACACAGCGAAATCCAAAGCCGCCAAGGATCACTCCTGTAAACTCCAGTGGTCGTGGGCGGAAAGATGACGTTCTTATCTGGGGAGGCCTGCGGGAGAAAAAAAAAATGCGAAGTCACTTCGTAACCGCAACCGAGAGGCTGCGCTGAACCCGCAGGAGTCAGCAGAGGCCATAGTACGCAAGTACGGGACGCCGGAAAGCGGAAGGGCCGAACCGAAAGGAGAGAGGAAACCGATGCGTTCGCGTGAAGAGCAAAGACAGCCGAATATCCCAAAAGGGAGCTGCCAACAAAGAGAAGCGGTGAAGCCGTCAGGGTATGTTGGAGCGCCGAGTTCTTCATCGGCACAAATCGATCCTTCCTCTCACGAGGCAAGTAACGACTTGTTGGAGCGAATGCTCGAAGGGGAGAACCTCAGGCTCGCCTATAAGCGAGTGGTACAAAACGGAGGTGCCCCCGGTGTAGACCGAGTAACGGTAGCGGGGCTACAGGCTTACCTGAACACACGCTGGGAAACGGTGAAAGATGAACTCCTAACGGGAACGTACAGACCGATACCTGTCAGACGGGTGAAAATCCCCAAACCCGGAGGCGGTGTAAGGCTGCTCGGTATCCCGACCGTGATGGACCGCTTCCTCCAACAAGCACTTCTGCAAGTGATGAACCCGATTTTCGATGCCCCCTTCTCTTGGTACAGCTACGGCTTTAGACCGGGGAAGAGAGCACACGATGCCGTGAAGCAAGCCCAGCGATATATCCAAAGCGGTCTGCGATGGGTCGTAGATATGGATTTGGAAAAGTTCTTTGACCGGGTGAACCACGACATTCTCATGGCAAGAGTGGCAAGGAGAGTGACAGACAAGCGAGTCTTGAAGCTGATTCGGGCCTACTTGGAAGCCGGAATGATGGAAGGTGGCATCTGCCAGAAGACGGACGAGGGAACTCCGCAAGGCGGTCCGCTAAGTCCGCTTCTGGCAAACATCTTACTCGATGATTTGGATAAAGAACTGACAAAGAGGGGGCTGCGGTTTGTTCGTTACGCGGACGACTGCAACATCTTTGTAGCGAGCAGGCGAGCAGGTGAACGAGTCATGGAATCGGTCACACGATTTGTGGAAGGAAAGTTGAAACTGAAAGTGAATCGGGACAAAAGTGCAGTGGACAGGCCATGGAACCGGAAGTTTCTTGGCTTTAGTTTCCTGTCGAATAAACAGGCGACGATTCGATTGGCTCCCAAGACAATCTCTCGATTTAAAGAGAAGATCCGGGAGTTGACAAACCGTACCCAATCAGTCTCCATGGAGGAACGTATATCTAGACTGAACCGTTACCTCATGGGATGGATTGGATATTTCCGAATCGCATCGGCGAAGAGCCACTGTGAAAGATTCGACCAGTGGATTCGAAGAAGACTTCGAATGTGCCTATGGAAACAATGGAAGCGGGTACGCACCCGAATTCGTGAACTTCGGGCACTCGGAGTCCCAGAATGGGCCTGCTATGTTATGGCAAACTCCCGCCGGGGTGCATGGGAAATGTCTCGAAACACAAATAACGCCCTTCCGACTTCCTACTGGGAAGTGAAAGGGCTGAAGAGTTTGCTTTCTCGTTACCTGGAGCTTTGTTAACCTTTTGGAACCGCCGTATGCGGACCCGCATGTACGGTGGTGTGAGAGGACGGGGGTTAGTCACCCTCTCCTACTCGATTTTGAATACCCTAAATTTTATATATGGATATGTCGAAATACGTAGTATAATGGCGAAAATATCACAAAAGGAGATACCGCTAACATGAAAACTTTCCGCATGAACGCTTTACGCCCCAAATTTCTTTTAATTTGTCTTTTGCTATTGGCCGTTCCCTCCCTTTTGCTTGGCTTCCTGGCTTTTAACATCTCCAAGCAGCAGTTGGATGCGTCGGGCCGGGCGCAGCTGAAACACAGCGTTAATTTGAGCATCGCCATGATCAACAACTTGGACAAAGAGGTCAAAGCGGGACATTTAACGCTTGAGCAAGCGCAGGATATGTTTCGCGAAGAGATTCTCGGGCCCAAAGGCTCCGACAACAAACGGCCGATTAACCCAAAATACGTGGTCGGTCAAAGCGGGTACTTGTATGCGGTCGACAAAAATGGCGTTTCCGTAATGAATCCCGCCAACGAAGGGTCGGATTTGAATACGGTCGTGACCAAAGACGGCGTTCATATGGGCAAGACGCTTACTGAACTTGGCGCGAAAGGCGGGGGTTTTTTTACATACATATGGAACAATCCATTATCCGGCCATGACGAAGCTAAGATTTCGTATGTGGAAATGGACGAAAACTGGGGGTGGATTGTAGGTTCGGGGGCTTATATGAGCGAGTTTAATCAGGGAGCCAACGAGGTGCTTCGGGTTCTGATCATTACCCTGGCCATCTCTATGGTCATCGGCGCGGCCGCCGCATGGTTGTTCGTCAGCTCGATCGTGAAACCGATCTCCGTCATGGCCGGTCAAGTGGAAAAGGTATCCAACGGCGATTTAACGATGGAGCCGCTGGTTGTCAAAAATAAAGACGAAGTCGGAAGACTGGCGCAGGGTTTCAACACGATGACCGCCAACCTCAGGGAACTGATTCGCCATGTGTCGAACAGCTCCGGGCAGGTGGCGACTTCATCCGAAGAATTAAACGCAAGCGCGCAGCAAACCTCCAAAGCCACCGAACAAATCGCGCTTTCCGCCCAGGAAGTCGCGGTCGGAGCGGAACAGCAGGTCAAAACCGCAAATGACGCCAATGAAGTCGTAAGCGAAATATCAAAAGGCATGGAGCAGGTCGCCTATTCGATCCAGGCGGTTGCCGAGGCGGCAGTAAGCGCAAATCAGGAAACGATGAAGGGTAATGAAGTGATTCAGCAAACGGTGGAACAAATGAGTGTGGTACATGACCGGGTTGAAGCTACATCCCATGTGATTCACTCTTTAGGCGAGAAATCGAGCGAGATCGGGGAGGTTGTATCCCTCATTACGGAAATCGCGAACCAAACCAATCTGCTTGCCTTAAACGCGGCCATTGAGGCGGCCAGAGCCGGGGAAGACGGCAAGGGATTCGCCGTGGTGGCCAATGAAGTCCGTAAATTGGCCGGGCAATCATCCGCAGCCACCGAAAAGATACGGGCCATTATTCAGGACATTCAGAATGAAACGCGCGATGCGGTTACGGCTATCCAAGAGGGGACGCAAGCTGTGGACGAAGGGATGAAACGGGCGCAGCAGACCGGGAACAGCTTCAGAACCATCACCAAAATGATCGAGGAAGTATCCTCCCAGTCCCAGGAAGTTTCCGCCATCGTGCAGGAAGTAAGCGCCTCTTCCCAAAACATGGTGGCGATGATCGAAGCCGTAGCGCTGATCTCCGAACAATCCGCAGGGAACTCTCAGAGTACGGCGGCGGCTTCCGAAGAGCAGCTGGCGTCGATGGAAGAGATCACGGCTTCCGCGACCACTTTAGCCACCATGGCGGAAGAGCTGCAGAGTTTGGTCGCTAAATTCAAAGTCTAATTTTTGTGTGATGGAAATGATGAAGGGCACGCGCCAATCCGAATGGCGCGTGCTTTTTTGTTTGCCGTGCATCGGCTAAGTGACGTATCCCCTACAACCTTGCAAAATAGCGGCACTTTATGTACTTATTGTCCGAATGCAGGCATGTACCTCCACATTAACGGCATTTTTTGCCCTTATTTTTCCACGAACGGTCCAGCAGACCGGGATTTTCTTGCGACGGGGAGAAATAACGGCATAAAATGCCTCTATTTCACTCAAAATGGGTGGGATCACCGAAATAGCGGCTATTGTTGTCCTTATGTTTACGGTCGGAAAAATAATTTTTGCGTTGACATGTAAGCGCTTTTAAAATACAATAAAAACGTATTAGCAATACGTTTTAGCAAAACGATTTAGCTTCGCTTTGCTAACGTGTCCGGCGGATTTCATTGCTCTCGTCTTCAAGGGCCATGTACAATGGAGATTAGGCTGTTTGTTTTTTCCAAGAATATGAACGGGGTGTTATAGTCATGGCCAGTATTAAAGAAATCGCCAAACTTGCCAATGTATCGCAAGGGACGGCCTCGATGGTCCTGAACGGCAAAGGGGACAAATACCGGATATCCGCCGCAACCCAGCGGAAAATACTTGAAGCCGCCAAACAGCTCAACTATCAGCCGAACATCTCGGCGCGCCGTTTGCGCAGCGGGGGAGAGACGGTCCTGCCGATCATTGCGCTGTTCTGGACGCTCGACACCCGCGCCGCTTTGGTCGGGCGGTTTTTGAAGGGACTGCAGCATGCGATGAGTGAGCTGGAAGACGAATACGAGCTGCTCATTCACCCTTACGTGGGCACGAAGCTGAGCGAAGTCCAGAGCCTCGTGACCGGCACGCGGTTCAATGGGGCGATCATCGCCAACTCGACGGAGGAGGACGATGAATTTCTGGAGGCGGCGGACTTGAACGTGCCGGTGGTGCTGTACCAGCGGGATTCCGGCAAATATGCCTCCGTCAGCGTGGACAGCTTCAAAAGCGGCGGGATGGTGGCCGAGCTGCTGCATAGCCGCGGACACCGCAAGGTGGGGCTGATCGTTCCGGACGTTTCCTCCAGGGCGATCCGGCTGCGCGAGGAAGGCTTTATGGCCAAAGCCGCGGAGCTTGGGTTGGACGTCGGCGAAGCGTGGATCGTTTACGAGGACTTTTCGGAACAGGGCGGTTACGAGGCCGTTAAACGCCTAAAGCCGGAGGGCGGGGGGTGGCCGTCGGCGATATTCGCCCTCAGCGACCAGATGGCCGTCGGAGCGTTGAAGGCGCTGGACGAATGCGGCGTGAAGGTGCCCGAAGAACTGGAGATCATCGGTTACGATAACGATGAAGTGACGAACTACACCGTACCGACGTTATCGACGGTTCATCTGCCGGTGGAGGACATGGCCGGCGAGTGCCTGAAGCTGCTGATCGAGATGATGCGGTACCAGACCAACGTAAAGGCCGCCAAAAAGATGGATACGCGGATCGTTACGCGCAAATCCTGCGGCGGGCCGAGCAACTAAGCAAAATTTGTGCCCGAGGCAACACCGGGGGGCGGCCCAAAGCTTCTCCCCGTTAATAAATAAAAGTTGCAAGCTTATTTAAATCCGGTTCAGGAGGTGATCGGCGCATCAGCAACGGCATATAAGAAAGCGCTTACATTATCAAAAACGCTTAACTGCTCGGAATTAATCCTTCAAGGGGGATGAAAACACATGAAAATGAAGAGATGGTCCATGAGAGTGTTACTGGCAACAATGGCAATGGCTTTGACGCTGGCGGGATGCGCGTCCGACCCGAAGCCGCAGGGCGGGCAATCCGGAGCGGGCGGCACGTCTTCTACCGGGAGTGGAGACACCGTCAATATCGACTTCTGGGGCGGATGGACGGGGCCCGATCTCAACACGATGCAGGCGCTGGTCGAAGTGTTTAACCAGCAGCAGACGAAGATTCACGTGGAATTTACTTCCTTGCAGTGGACGCCGCTGTTCACCAAGTTTTTGACGGAAATGAAAGGCGGCAACCCGCCGGAGGTGCTCGTGATGCATCCGTTCGAGCTGGGGCAGTTCGTGGAGATGGGCGTCCTGGACAGCAAGCCGGTGGCGTCGGTGGGAATGGATGAGGCGAATTACTCCGGCTTTGCCTGGGGAGGCACGAAGTATAAAGGCGAGCAATACGCCGTACCGCTGGACGTCCATATGCACGGCCTTTATTACAACAAAGAGCTTTTGGAAAAAGCAGGCATAAGCGAAGCGCCGAAAACCGGGGAAGAACTGATCGCCGCGGCGCAAAAGCTAACCGTGGACAACAATGGAAAACATGCGGGCGAGGACGGCTTTGACGAAAACAATGTCGTGCAGTACGGGCTGGGCTTCTCAATGAACCACCACGTATTTTATCAAATCTACGCCCTTCTGAACCAGCAGGGGAGCAACCCGTTTACCGAAGACATGGCCTCGGTGGACCTGGATGAAGAAAAAACCGCCAAAGCGATCGCTTTTCTTCAGGACCTCGTTTTCAAATATAAAGTTGTACCGAAGGGCGAGAAATCCCCGGTCGACGATTTCATGGGCGGCAAGGTTGCGATGTTCATCGACGGCCCGTGGCAGATGCCGAAGCTGGAAAGCTCCAACATCCAGTGGGCGAGCGCGCCTTATCCGCAGGTATTCGACCGGCCGGCCGCCTGGGGGGCGGCGGAAATCATGACCTTCCCGCTGCAGAAGGACGAAGATCCGGCCAAGCTGGAAGCGGCCGTGGAGTTTGTACGCTGGCTGGACAAAAATTCGGGCCAATGGGCCAAATCCGGACAGCTTCCGTCCAGCAACAACGGCATGAAAACGGCGGAGGGCATGGATGGACGGGAAGCATTCATAAACAGCCTGGACAACGCGGTGCTGCTGCCGGCGCATCCTAAAGCGGCGCAAATCTTCTCCAGCACGGCGCCGAGCCCGATTCTTACGGCGGCGCAGGACGCCGTTTTGAACAACAAGGATCCGCATGAAATCGCAAAACAGCTTAAGAAAGACATGGATAGCTTGCTGGCCGAATAGCGGCCGGCTGGAAAGGTTGTCGACTTTATGAAATCACAAGGAAAAGTCGCGGCGCTGTTTCTGTTGCCTTATTTGCTCGTTTTCCTGGTTTTCCGGTTTGGCCCGAGCGTGGCCGGGCTGTTTATCGGCTTCATGAAATGGAACATCGTGGGCGACGCGGAGTTTGCCGGTCTGAACAATTTCAGGAAGCTGCTGCATGATCCGATATTTTGGGTCTCGCTGAAAAATACGCTGCTGTTCCTGCTGCTGACGCTGCCGCCGCTGATTGTCTTCAGCCTGCTGGTCGCGGTGCTGCTTAACCAGAAGCTGCGGTTTCGAAACGCCGTAAGAACGATTTCGATCATCCCTTACGTGCTGATTCCCGCAGTGGTCGGCATCATCTGGAACTGGCTGTACGACAACAATTTCGGGATTCTGAATTACTATTTGAAAGCGGCGGGGCTCGGCCCCGTGGAATGGCTGACGAGCGAAAAATGGGCGCTGCTGTCGATCGCGATCGTGACGGTATGGTCGTTTCTCGGCTACAACATGATTTTGTATCTGGCCGGCCTTCAGGATATTTCCGCCGATCTGTACGAAGCGGCCAAGATCGACGGGGCGACGGGCGCGCAGGCTTTCATGCGGATTACGCTGCCGCTGCTGAAGCCGATCACCTCGATGGTCATTACGCTAACCTTGATCAATACGATCCAGATTTTTGACCAGATCTTCGTCATGACGAACGGCGGGCCGGGGACGGCCACGCTCACCCTGGTGCAGTATTTGTACGGTACGGCGTTCCAGAACTACAATCTTGGATACGGCTCCGTACTTGGCATGGCCACTTTGCTCATTTTGATCGTATTCGTGCAAATTCAATCCAGACTGCTGAAGCTGGAAGACTAGGGGGGACCTGTGACATGAAGCTCAAAATAACGCTGACATACCTCGTCATGGCGGTCATCGGGGCGGTATTCGTCTTTCCGCTGCTGTGGTCCCTCGTCTCCTCGTTGAAGCCGGAAGCCGAAATCATGAACTATCCGCCAAAATGGATCGCCGCCTTCACCTTCGTCAACTACAAGGCGGTGCTGGAGCAGTACCCCTTTACCGGCTGGATGGCGAACAGCGTGCTGATCACGGTGCTGTCGACGCTGTTCGTGCTGGCGCTGACGACGCCGGCGGCCTACGCTTTCGGACGGCTGAATTTTCGCGGCAAAAAATTGATGTTCACCCTGATCGTGTCCATGCTGCTCATTCCGATTCAGGCCTATATTGTACCGCTGTTCCTGCTCGTCTCCGAACTGAAGCTGCTGAACACGTTCGCCGCGCTGATTCTCGTGGCGGGAGCCAACGTAACGAGCGTGTACATTTTGACCAGCTTTTTCAAACGCATCCCCAACGAGCTTGAAGAGGCCGCCCGTATCGACGGGTGCAAAGATTTCGGCATCTTCGCCAAAATCATGCTGCCGCTGACCAAACCGGCCGTGTCCACGGTGACGATTCTGATGTTCATCTCCAATTGGAACAATTTCCTGTGGCCGATGATCGCGATCCGCGAGAACGCGCTGAAGCCGCTCACCGTAGGGATTGCGCAGTTTATGGGCGGAGCCAACTCCACCGCCCAGTTCCAGTACGGCACGTCGTTGGCCGCCGCCTGCATGGCGATTATCCCGTCGATCATCGTGTTTCTGTCCCTGCAGCGCTACTTCGTCGAAGGGATTACCAATTCGGGGATCAAAGGCTAGGTGAACGTGATGGAGAGGGGGCATGACATGTTTAAAAAAATCGAGAAAGAGCTCATCATGAACGGGGAAAAGCCGTTTGCCTGCTGTCACGCTTCGCATCTGGCCGTGCTTGAAGGCGGCGACGCGCTGGCGGTTTGGTTCGCGGGCAGCCGGGAGGGGGCGGACGACACCGCTATCTGGGGGGCGCGCAGAAGCGGCGGCGTTTGGTCGGAGCCCGGCAAGCTGGCGGACGAACCGGATGAGCCTTGCTGGAATCCGGTGCTGCTGGTTTTGGAGAGCGGCGAAATCATTCTGTTCTATAAAGCTGGCCGCTTGATTAAGGAGTGGCGGACGCTGTTCAAGCGCTCGGCTGACGGCGGGCGCACCTGGACCATGGCGGCCGAGCTGGTTCCGGGAGATCGCGGCGGGCGCGGACCGGTGCGCAACAAAGCGATCGTGCTGGCGGACGGGGCCTGGCTCGCGCCTGCTTCGACCGAGGACGGGCTGTGGCGCGCCTTCACCGACCGCTCGGACGATCGCGGCAGGAGCTGGCGCCGCAGCGGCTGGGTCGGCATCCCCGGCATCGGCGGGGAGGATGCCTGGCCGGCCGGCGGCATATCGGGGAGCGTCACCGCATCGGCATCCGGCAGTCTAGCTGGAAGCAGCGGCGCATCGGCGTTCGGGGCTGCAGCGGGGAACGGAGGCGTTCCTGCGGACTGCAGTGTTCCGGAAGGCGGCGTTGCTCCCGTGGACGACGTGCCGTTAAATGGCAGCGCTCCCGGGCACGGGGCCGCTTCAGCTATTGGCGGCGCCGCTCCGGCCAGCGACATTCCGGTATCGGAGCAGTCCTTCTACGGGCGGGGTGTGATTCAGCCGTCCCTGTGGGAATCCCGGCCCGGGGAGGCTCATATGCTGCTGCGCAGCACCGAAGGGCAAATCTACCGCAGCGATTCGCCGGACGGCGGGCTGACCTGGAGCGAAGCTTATCCGACCGGGCTGCCCAACAACAACAGCGGGCTGGACGTTGCCCGCCTTGACGACGGGACGCTGGTGCTGTGCAGCAATCCGGTCGGTGTCAACTGGGGTCCGCGAACGCCGCTGACGCTGGACATTTCGCGCGACAACGGGCTGACCTGGAGGCGCGAAGCGGTGCTGGAGGACGGGGAAGGCGAGTACTCCTATCCGGCGCTGATCGTTCATGGCGGCATCCTATACCTGACTTACACCTGGAACCGGGAGAACATTGCTTTTGTGCGGCTGCGGTGGAAATAACGGGGCTGGAGTCCGTTAGGATTGGCTTTACGATTCCGGAGGCAAAACATAATGACTAACGTGGAGGAACGCACATGAATAGGCAGAGTAATTCGCCCATGGCCGGCGGTGTCTGGCCGACGATGGTCACGCCATTTACGGCGGGCGGAGAAATCGACTACGAGGCGCAGGCGCGGGCTGTGGAATGGTATATCGCCCATGGCGTAAACGGGCTGTTTGCCGTATGCCAGTCCAGCGAGATGTTCCATTTGAGTTTGGAAGAGCGGGTGAAGCTGGCCGCGTTTATTAAGGAGAAGGCGGCTGGGCGCGTACCGGTCATCGCTTCGGGGCACATCTCCGACGATTTTGCCGAACAGGTCCGGGAACTGAACGCGATGGCCGGGACGGGCATCGACGCGCTTGTGCTCATTACCAACCGGCTGGCCCGGGAAGAGGAAGGGGACGACGTGTGGAGACGCAATCTGGAGCGGCTTCTGAAGGAGCTGCCGGAGCAAATTCCGCTCGGCTTCTACGAATGCCCCTATCCTTACAAACGGCTCATTTCGCCCGAACTGCTCCGCTGGAGCGCCGGCACCGGCCGTTTTTGCTTCCTGAAGGACACGAGCTGCGACACCGGCAATATCCGCTTTAAGCTGGAAGCTACCCGGGACAGCGGCTTGAAAATATACAACGCCAACACGGCCACCCTGCTGGAAACGCTGGAGCTTGGCGTACATGGCTACAGCGGGGTCATGGCCAATTTTCAACCGGACCTGTATGTATGGCTGCTGCAAAACTGGCGGGAACAGCCGGAGAAGGCCGATGAACTGACCGGTTTTCTAAGTATGACCTCGCTGATCGAGAAGCAGCTGTATCCGGTCAACGCCAAGTATTTTCTTATGCTGGAGGGCATTTTCGGCAATTATGGCTGCCGCGTCAAGGACCACCGGAGCTTCACGGAAACGAACCGCTTGGAAGTCCGCCAGCTTCGCGATTTATCGCGGCGTATCTCCGGGCAGCTTTCATTATAATGGGAGGGATAAACAACATGAGCTTACCTATCATAGTAAATCGTCTGGCGGGCGAAATGCCCAAAATCGGCATCCGCCCGGTTATCGACGGACGCCGGGGCGGCATCCGCGAGTCCCTGGAGGAGCCGACGATGAAGCTGGCCGAGGCCTGCGCCCGTCTGCTCACCGAAAAGCTGCGCCACGCCAACGGGCTGCCGGTGGAATGCGTCATCGCCGACACGACGATCGGCGGCGTGGGCGAAGCGGCCAAAACGGCGGAGAAGTTCCGGCGCGAGGGGGTCGGCCTGACGATCACGGTAACGCCCTCCTGGTGTTATCCGCTGGAGACGATCGACGAAGACCCGTGGATGCCGAAAGCGATCTGGGGCTTCAACGGCACGGAGCGTCCGGGAGCGGTGTATTTGGCCGCCGCGTTAGCCGCCCATAATCAGAAGGGTTTGCCCGCGTTCAGCATTTATGGGCGTGATGTGCAGGATATTGGAGACGATACCATTCCGGGCGACGTCCAGGACAAGCTGCTGCAGTTCGCCAAAGCGGGACTGGCGGTCGCGGCGATTCGCGGCAAATCGTATTTGTCGATGGGGAGCGTTTCGATGGGGATCGCTGGCTGCATCGTCGACGAGGGCTTTTTCCAGAACTACCTTGGCATGCGCAATGAGTACGTGGACATGACCGAGTTCATCCGCCGGATGGAGCGGGGCATTTACGACCGCGAGGAGTACGCCAAAGCGCTGGCCTGGACGAAAGCCAACTGCCGCGAGGGAGAGGACGTGAATCCCCCTGAACGGCAAAGATCGGCGGAGCAGAAAGAGCGGGATTGGGAGACCGTCGTGAAAATGGCCTTGATTGCCCGCGATTTGATGATCGGAAATCCAAAGCTCGCGGAGATGGGCTATGGCGAGGAAGCGATAGGCCATAACGCGATCGCCGCCGGATTTCAGGGGCAGCGGGCTTGGACCGACCATTTGCCGACCGGCGATTTCATGGAGGCGGTGCTGTGCAGCTCCTTCGACTGGAACGGCATCCGCGAACCGTTTGTGCTGGCGACCGAAAACGACAACCTGAACGCGGTTACGATGCTGCTGGGCCACCAGCTCAGCCAAAGCGCGCAAATCTTCGCGGATGTGCGGACTTACTGGAGTCCGGAGGCGGTGGAGCGCGTTACCGGGCAGCGGCTGACGGGCCGGGCGGCGGGCGGCGTGATTCACCTGATCAATTCCGGCCCGGCCGCGCTGGACGGCACCGGGGAACAGAGCTTGAACGGGCAGCCGGCGATGAAGCCGTTTTGGGAGATCGGCGAGCAGGAGGTTCAGCGTTGTCTAGACGCGGTAGCCTGGTGCCCGGCGAAGGACTTTTTCCCGTCGGGCGGATTTTCCACCGATTTCACTACGCGCGGCGGCATGTCGCTGACGATCGCCCGCATCAATCTGATCCGCGGGTTGGGACCGGTGCTGCAAATCGCCGAAGGTTATTCGGTGGAGCTGCCGCCGGAGGTGCACGAGAAGCTGGACCGCCGCTCCGACCCGACCTGGCCGACCACCTGGTTTGTCCCCAATTTGACCGGTTCCGGTCCGTTCCGCGACGTCTACGCGGTGATGAGCCATTGGGGCTCCAACCACTGCGCGGCCAGCTACGGGCATATCGGCTCGGAGTGGCTGACGCTTGCCGCCATGCTGCGGATTCCGGTCACCATGCACAACGTGCCCGAGGAGCGGATTTTCCGCCCGAGCGCCTGGGACGCCTTCGGCGCAAACGATCCGGTCGGCGCCGATTACCGGGCGTGCGCGGCGTTCGGCCCGCTGTACAAATAGAGAGGCGGAAAGGATGGAGATGGACATGGGCAAGGAGACGGAACCGCGTTATGCGATCGGGATCGATTTCGGAACCGCATCGGGGCGGGCGGTGCTTGTTGATGCGGCGGACGGACGGGAGCTGGCCTGGCATGCGACCCCTTATCCGCACGGTGTAATGGAGGAGGAACTCATCGGCTGCGGTATCCGGCTTGGCCCGGAGTGGGCGCTCCAACACCCCGGCGATTACGTGGAGGTGCTGCGGCGGTCCGTACCGGAGGTGCTGCGCGCAGCGGGCGTTTCCCCCGGGCAAGTGATCGGCATCGGCGTCGATTTCACCTCCTGCACGATGCTGCCGGTGGATGAAGCGGGAACCCCGCTGTTCTTAAAAGAAGGATTCCGCCGCGAGCCGCACGCATACGTCAAACTGTGGAAGCATCACGCCGCCCAGGAGGAGGCGGACCTGATCAACGCCGTGGCGGCAACGCGTGGCGAAGCTTTTCTCAGCCGCTATGGCGGAAAAATCTCCTCCGAGTGGATGTTCCCCAAAGTGCTGCAAGTGCTGCGTGAAGCTCCTGAGGTGTACGCTGCGGCGGATCGTTTCGTCGAAGCGGCGGACTGGATCGTGTTCTGGATGACCGGGGAGCTGAAGCGCAGCAGCGGCTGTGCCGGCTATAAAGCGCTGTGGCACTCCGGGGAGGGATACCCCTCCGCCGCGTTTTGCCGGGCGCTTGATCCGCGGTTCGAAAGCTTCGCGGAGACCAAGCTGCGCGGGGAGATCGCGAAGCTGGATGGGGCCGCGGGCCGGTTGACGGCCGAGGCGGCGGCCGTGATGGGGCTGCGCCCCGGCATCGCCGTCGCTCCGGGGATGATCGACGCCCATGCGGCCGTCCCCGGCGTCGGCGCTACGAAGCCGGGGCAGATGGTGCTGTCTATGGGAACGTCGCTCTGCCACCTTTTGCTCAGCGGCAAGGAGGTGGCGGTAGAAGGGATTTGCGGCGTGGCCAGGGACGGTATTATCCCCGGACTGTACGCTTATGAGGCCGGGCAGGCGGCGGTCGGCGATTTGTTTGGCTGGTACGTGCAGCAGGCTGTGCCGGCGTATGCCGAACAGGCCGCTGCACGCGAAGGCCTGACGGTACACGAATGGCTGGAGCGGCGGGCAAGCCGGCTGCGGCCGGGGGAACACGGACTGGCGGCGCTCGATTGGTGGAACGGCAACCGCTCCGTTCTCGTCAATGCCCATCTCAGCGGCTTGATCATGGGCTTGACGCTGCAAACGAAACCGGAGGAAATTTACCGCGCGTTGCTTGAAGCGACCGCTTTCGGCACCCGCAAAGTGATCGAAACCTTTGAGGCGGCGGGCGTGGAGGTGCGCGAGCTGTTTGCCTGCGGCGGCTTGCCCGGGAAAAACCGGCTGCTGATGCAAATATTCGCCGATGTTACCGGCCGCGAAATCAAGATCGCCGCTTCCGCGCAGACGCCTGCGCTCGGCGCGGCGATGCTCGGCGCGGTAGCCGCAGGTTCGCGCTGCGGCGGTTACGATCGTATCGAGGAAGCGGCGGGGCGTATGGCCCGGGTGCAGGAGGCGGCCTATCGCCCGAACCCGGCGCACAAGGCGGTGTATGACCTGTTATACAGGGAGTACACCGAGCTGCACGATCTGTTCGGGCGCGGAGGCAGCGAGGCGATGGCGCGGCTGAAGCGGCTGCAGCGGACGGCCGCGGCGGCAGGAGAACAGCGCGATCCCGAGCTGCCCGGGATGGACGGCGGCCGCGCCAAAGGAAGCGAACGCCGGTGATGGCGGGCGACATCAGGCGTTTCGAGCGGGATAAGCAGGTGTATCCGGCTGCCGTTCGCAAGGGCTTGGAGCATTTGTTTGCGGGCTGTCTATCCGCTCTGCCGGCCGGCAGGTACGAACTGGAAGGGGAGCGGATGTATGCGCTGGTGCAGGAATATGTTACCCGCCCGGCAGCCTCGCTGAGCTTCGAGTCCCACGAGACGTACGTAGACATCCAATTCATCGTCAGCGGGGAAGAGCGGATCGGATGGACGATGGATGGCGGCCGCCTGAACATGATTGAGGATCGGCTGCCCGGGGAGGACATCCGGTTTTACGAATCCGCCGCTGCCGGGAGCGTAAGCGAGCTGCTGCTTGGGCCGGGGCAGTTCGCGGTGTTTTTCCCTTCCGAGCTGCATCGCCCTTGCGGTTATATCCACGAAGAGAGTCCAGTCCGCAAAATCGTGATCAAAATTCACCTGGAGCAGTTCCGTTAATAGGGGAACGGATTTGGCCGTACGAGTACGACAATCGGAGCTACCTAGCGGATTCCAATGGTGCAGCCTAGCGTCGCCGTTGAATCATGCAGGCGGCGCGCCGCCCGCTCCGGCCGGGCCGTAGCAAGCGCCGCGCCGATCGCCCCCGTTCGGGCGCTGCAACCGCCCGCTGCAACCGCCCGCTGCTGCCGCTTCCGATCGCCGCCGGCAAGCGTTGGCGCTGTCACCCCACGTATTTGGCGAGCGAAATCAGCGCCGTCATCGTCACGATATTCAATAAGGTGGAGATAAGCACGGTTTGCGAGGCGAAATCGGGTTCATTGTCGTATTCCTCGGCCAAAATGGTGCTGTTCACGCCGGTCGGCATGCCGGAGGCGAGCAGCAGCGCCTGGGCCGGAACGCCTTTCAGCCCCAGCAGCAGAATTAAACCAAAGCCAATCGCCGGGCCGATCAGCAGGCGCAGGGCGACGCTGACATACACGTCGAACCGGTCGAGCCGCAGCGGGTATTTAACGATTTGCGCTCCAAGCGTCAGCAGGGCGACGGCGACCATGGAGTCGGCGATATACCCCATCGGCTTCGAGACAAAGTACGGCAAGGGCAAATTCAGGACGTGCAAAGCCATGCCCAGCACGAGAGCGTAAGGCACGGGCATCTTCAAAAATCCGATCAGGGCGGCTTTCAGCGTGCCGCCGGATTTGGCCCGCTGCACGGACATCACGCCGTATGTGAAGGTGACCAGGCTTTGAAACGTCATCACCAGCGCCTGCACCGACGCGGCAAGCGGGTCGCCCTTGAATGCCAATTGATTGATCGGCAGCCCGTAGTTTCCGGAATTGTCGAGGATAAGGCTGTTCGTGAACGCGGCCCGCAGCCCGCGGCGGAACTTGAGGGTGCGGCTGACCAGCATGCTGATTCCCCATAACAACAACACATATAATACGTAAAAACCGGTGACGCTGCCGAGCAGCTCCGCGGACATTTGGGATTGGTACATGCTTAGAAACACCACCGCCGGGGTGATGAAATAAAAATTGATTTTGGACAAGGTGTACAAATCGAGCCGGAACGCGCGCTGCATCAGGCAGCCAAGTCCGATCAGCACGAAAATGGGGAGGACGACCTCCAAAATGATATCGCCGATCATCGCGGTGTTCTTCACTTCTTTCGGTAAGAGATGTTATTCTAGCAAAAGGACAACCGATTGTTATTATATCATGCCCCCCGGTTTCGAAGGCGATCGGATTTGAGCAAGCGGAAAGGATGATGCTGGCATGCACAAGCCTCAGGAGCGAAAGAACCGGATTGTAGAGGAGGTGGAACGGATTGCCGCTCTGGAAATGAAGATGACGGTGTTCAACAACGAACGGTCGTTATCGCATCTTGAAACAAAACTGACGGCGACGAAAATGGGCGGCGCAACCCTGCTGATGGACCGTCAGTCGCCCCAGTCGAGTTATTATAATCGCGTCATCGGGTTCGGACCGGCCGAAGCGGAGCGGCTGCCGGACATCCTGCGGCATTACGGCGCGGCAAATATCGTGCCCTGCTTCGATATGACGCCGGACAAGCAAAGCGGCGCAGTCGCGGAGGCCTTATCGTCGCAGGGCTTTGTTCCGAGGCTGCAGCTTGTTTTTCTTAAGCGGGAGCTGGAACCCGAAACCGGCCCCGGTCCCCGGAATCAGGGAGAAACGGGAGTTCCCGCGCTATCCGTTCGCCGGGTCGCCACGCCGGAGGAGGCAAAGCGGTTTATCGCGCTGATCGGCCGCTCGAACGGCGGCGCGGTCAAGCTGGACGAGCAGGGGATTGAGCGGAAATGCCGCTACTTTTGCCGGGACGACTTTCAAAATTTCGTGGCCTATGCGGACGAGGACCCGGCCGCGATGGGCTCCCTGTTTATCCGCGGCGAGGAAGGATACGTAGCCAACGATTTTACGTTCCCGGATTACAGGGGGCAAGGCTTGCAGACGGCGCTGATCCGGCATCGCCTTCAGGCTGCCGCGGCGCTGGGATTAAAAAGGGTTTACGTTGACGTGGAATTCGGCACGGCCAGCCATCGGAATATGCTGAAAGCAGGGTTTGAACAGGTGTATATGAACACGTTTTGGATGAAGTCGGCGATAGAGGAATAACGAACGCCTGGTTGTGATATTTGTCTCATCTTCTCGCGGAAATCCTTGCTACAATTCGGGTTAAAGGATGGCGGGGAGGTGAGCTTAGATGGCGGTATGGAAATGCGAAGCTTGCGGGGAAACGAAGGAAGGGCGCTGCAAGCCGCAAAAATGCCCTAAATGCGAAGCGAAAGGCCAATTCGTCAAATTGGAAGCCCAGTAAGTAATCCCAAAACATCATACAAAGCGTTGGACAGGCCCCGTAGCGCTCCGAAGAAATGCGGATGCGAGACAGGGCCTATTTGCCGTTTAAGCGGCGCGGATATCTGATCAGAAGCTGGCCGAGCACCTCGGACAACACCAGTCCGATGGCGATCGAACCCGAGATCAAGAAAGCCTGGGCGGCAAACTGGACGGCCAGGTTGTACTCGTTCTCCACGAATTTGCGCATGGCATCGTAGGCGAGGCCGCCGGGTACGAGCGGAATGATTCCCGCGACGCTGAAGATGATGACGGGCTTCTTGTAATATCTGGCAAAAAGGCGGCTAATCACGCCGACGATAAACGTGGCCGCGACGGTGGAGAAAACGGCGTCCGCCCTCTGCTCGAGCAGCACATAGGCGATCCAGCCGATCATGCCGGAGAAACCGCACTGCAGCAGGGTGCGCCCCGGGGCATTAAACAAAATGCCGAAGGCCGCCGAGGCGATAAAGCTGGTAAGCAGTTGAACGATCAAGTTCATAGGTTTAAAATTCCCTCCGATGCGTCACGACATTTGGTCCGGTAAACAACAATTTGCTGCCGTCAAAACAACGTAAACATCACCGCGATGCCCGTACCGATGGCGAAGGCGGTAAGAAAGGCTTCGGCCCCGCGAGACAAGCCGGAAACGAGGTGGCCGGCCATTAAATCCCGGACGGCGTTGGTGATCAACAGGCCGGGAACAAGCGGCATGACGGAGCCGATGATGATTTTGTCGAGCTCGCGGCCCAAGCCGAGCGATACGAGGAGCGCCGCCAGCAAGCCGATCAGCAGCGAAGCCGTGAATTCGGCAAAAAATTTTACTTTGACCAAGCGGTGAAAAAGAAGAAAAGCCGCAAACCCGGAGCCGCCGCACAGTACCCCGGGGATGAAATCGGGCAGCCCGCCCCGAAACATCAAGGTGAAGCAGCCGCTGGCCACTGCGGCGGCGGCGATTTGCAGCGCCACCGGATAGGCGTTCGTGCCCGCCTCGATTTCCAGGAGCCGGGCGCGGGCCTCGGAGCAGGTCAGCTCTCCGCCGGCCAGCTTTCGCGATACATCGTTGACATCGGCGACCTTTTGCAGATCCGTCGTGCGTTCGACGATCCGGATCAGTTTGGCCGATTCCGTATCGCCGGATTGAAACACGATTCCCGTCGGCGTTACATAACTGTGCGATCCGGGCAGTCCCAGCGCGCTGGCCATCCGGTTCATCGTATCTTCCACGCGGTAGGTCTCCGCCCCGCTCTGCAGCATGATTTTTCCCGCCAAAAGGCATACCTGAACAGAATCCTGCGGCAACTCCGCAGCCTCATTCAACTCCGTAGTCTCATTCATCCGTTTTCACCCTTTCGTCTCGGCGATCTCCAGAGCCATTATAGCACGCAGTCTATCAAGCCGGAATACGGGCCGTGTTGTCGAAATATGACGAAATTTAGGAGGAAAGATGATCTTTTTCATCTATATCTGTGCTATGCTAGCATTATGAATCATCGATTTGCCTGCACTTCCATCAGAGAGGTACCTTCATGATGCTGCACAGTTTACTATCCAATTTTGCCTTGCTTACGGCTTTTATTTATTTCGGTTATATGATTCAAAGCAGGTTTTTGTCCAAAAAACAAAGCACGCCGTGGACCCGAGCGTTCCTTGGATTGATGCTGGGGTTGTTCGGCGTCGTTCTGATGTATTATACCTTTCCCATCGGCACGCAAACGGTTGCCGATTTCCGGCAGCTGCCCGTTCTGATCGCCGTTTACGCGGGTGGAGGGATCAGCGGGGGCATTTCCGCCCTGATTATTGCGGTCTACCGCCTGTTCTTTTTGCACGGGTTTAGCTTCCGTTCCATGGCCGGCGCCGTGAACGTGCTGATCACGCTGGTGATTGCCCTGTTTTTTCTGCGCGCGCGAAAGCTTTCGCTGAAAAGGTGGCTGCCAGCCTTGATGTTATCCGCCGCCAATACGATGGTTCTCTTTTTGCTGGTGTTAAACATAAGTTCATGGACTGCTATAGTTATGTATACCCTTTTATTTATTGTCGCCGGGATGTTTACGTATTTAATGCTCCAGCATTTGCGCGAAGCGGACGAGTCCGTGAAAATGATGAGGGAGGCCGCTACCCGCGATTTTTTGACCCGTTTGTACAACTCGCGGGCGTTTGAGGCCATGATGGCGCAAAAAGTCGCCTCCTCCAACCGAAACGGCGCCCCCTTTACGCTGCTGTTTGTAGACATCGATTTTTTCAAACAGGTCAACGACAGCTACGGCCATTCGGCGGGAGACGCCGTTTTATTGCAATTTGCCGATGTGCTGCGGGACACGTTCCGGCCGGGCGATCATATTTTTCGCAAGGGCGGCGAAGAGTTCGTCATCCTGGTCGACCAGTGCGACGCGGAGCAGATCGAGAAGATCGGCGAACGGCTGCGCCAAAACGTGGAGGCGCATCCGTTCTTCCTGCCGGGAGGCGGGGAGCTTAGGCTAACGATCTCCGCCGGCAGCGCAACGTATCCCAACGTTCGTCAGGAAGAGCTGATCGACAAGGCGGACCAGGCGCTGTACGAGGCGAAACAAGCGGGCCGCAACCGGCTGTGCCGGGCGATTTATTAAGCATACGGCGCCAGCGCCCGGCATTGTCAGGGGGATTCCGCAATTTACCGCTAATCCTCATCTCCGTCGTACCCGTTTAACAAATCGGTGCCGTGCATTGCGTCCGGATCGGGTGCGACCGGATCAACCGGGCTGTCCTTCTGGATAGCGTCGGCGTCAGGCACATCGGTCAGCTCGCCGAACAGCAGATCGGGAAGGCTGTCGATATCGTTTTGGCCGTCCTCGCCCGTATTTTCGCTGATGCCCTGGGTTACACGCGTATCGTGGTGCAGCAGATCATCATCGGGAATATCGTTTTCCGGGCGGTCGTCGGCTAACAGTTCGTATCTTTCATATACAAAATCCGCCTTGGTTTTATCGTGTTTTGGAGCCATGAACAAGTCCCTCCTAATGAATTCGCGATTATGTTGAGTTTGCCCCAAAATCCTGTGTTCCTCTCGCTTTCAGGGAAACTTCCACTTGAAAAATCTGGATCGCCTTACGTCTTTTAATGAGAACGTATGTTTGGTATACTAAGAATTGACGATATTCAAAAGTGATTGGCAAAAATGAATGCAGAAATGAGGATTTACCTAGAAATCGGTGCTTGACTGTTGGGTGCTGGTATGGCGAATCCTCGGCCTTCAAATAGCGGCACTTTATGTACTTATTATCCGGAACCAGCCATGTTCATTCCCATTAGGGGCACTTTTTGTCCTTATTTTCCTATGGATGGTCCAGAATATGGGCATTTCCTTGTGATTCGAGATAATAGCGACAAAAATTTCCTCTATTTCTCTCGAATGGACGGTTATCGCCAGAATAACGTGCGTTTTTGCCCTTATTTTTTTTCGGTGGAGCTTTAATGTAAGGAGGGAAGGGGATGTCCGAAACCCGGTATGAACATATTCAGACGAAGACGACGTTAAACCGCGTCAAGGAGGAGGCGATGCCCTTCGAATGGTCGATTAATCCGTACCGCGGCTGCGGCCATGGATGCAGCTTCTGTTATGCCAGAGCGTTCCAGACGTTTCTCGGGAGGAGCGCGGAGGACGAATTCCAATTTCATATTTCGGTCAAGGAAAATGCGGCGGAGGCGCTGGAACGGCAGCTAACGGCTTTGGCCCGTAAGTTCGCCTACGACATTGAGGCCGTTAGCCGGCATGTCGGGCAGGTGGCGATCGGCACGGCCACCGACCCGTATCAGCCTGTCGAAGCCAAGGAACAGATCACCCGGGAGTGCCTGAAAGTATTGGCCAAATACCGGATTCATACCAGCGTGACGACGCGTTCTCCGCTGGTGATGCGGGACATCGATATTTTGCGCAAAATGCCTGGCGTTTCGGTGAACATCAGCGTCAATACGCTGGACGCCGAGCTGATCCGCAAGCTGGAGCCGGCTTCGCCTCATCCCGGCAAACGTCTCGCCACCGTGAAATATTTGGCGGAGCACGGTATTCCTGTCGGCATATTCGCCGCACCGGTCCTTCCGTTTCTGACCGATTCGGAGGAAGGTTTGGACAACCTGCTCCGGTCGGCCAAGGAGCATGGCGCCGGGTTTGCCATGATCTCCTTGCTTAGGCTTTCGCCGGACGTGAAAGCCTGGTACTTCCGGACGCTGCAGCAGCATGATCCCAAGCTGGTATCCCGCTACCGTGCGCTTTACGCCGGGGCCTACGCGGAGCCATGGTATACGGACCGTTTTAAGCAGATGGCGCGCGCCCTTTTGGCCAAACACGGACTAGACGGTTCGGAAACGCGCGGGGCCCAGGCTTCATCCGGCATCGGCACGGAGGTCCCGGCCTCGCGGCCGGGGGCCGTCCCGCAGCCGGCCTGCACCGTATCCGAGCGGGAAATTACCCCGGAGGTCGAGCAGCTTTCTTTTCCGTTTTAAGACTGTAAAGGGGTCTTATTTGCAGCCATAGAGATATGGTAAAATTGCTGTAGGAGGAAATCCACTAATGATGAACCGCCTCAAGCCACTTAATGATGTTTGACCAAATATCGGCTGTAGCAGGGTTGACGGTAAATGAACTTGTAAAATTGCTTGATCAATAATTTTCATGACAATGGCGGATTTGTGACCTCTTTACTTGTTATAAAATTCGGCCACACTCTTACCGCAGGCACTGCCTGCGGTTTTTCGCGTTGCAGCGATAGCTCCTATAGTTCACGGCACTTATTCCTCGTCCAACGGTTATTCGTCAAACGCCGATTTCTAAAGTTGAGCCCAAAATTTCTGGCTCAAAACCGAGATCAGTCCTTGACAAAATAAATTATAGCGTTCGTGTCTTGGTATCCCTGCACGCTGCTTAGCACGATTATCCCTTTGGTTCAGAGGGTAGAGGGTGGGGGCTAATCACGGACCTTTCATTTTTTCCGGTGTCTTGCCCTTCCGGATCAAACGGGATATTCGTGCAAAGCGTCCGGAAAGTGGATATTGATCTGCCGACCAACCCACCGCCCTTCCCTGTCAAGTGCTGATTATTAGGTTGAGCCAAATTTTTCTTTCATTTTTTTGCACCTATTCATAGCTAAAACTTCATGTAAACGTTAAAATAACTGTGGTGCATAAAGCTTAAAAAAATTTCTCTACATTTCCATAAAATTGGAGGTTTTAATAGGGATTGTAGCGAAATGTACAAGGTAGCTCGTTTTATCTTAAGTGCAGAGGTGCTGTAATGAAGTCTTGGATCAAAGGCGTGGCTGTTTTTTTCGTGCTGCTTCTGGCGGCTTTTTGTGTCTTTCTATTTAATAGTTCAAGCGATTCGGGATCGGATGTTATCAAAATAGATCGCTGGCAAATTGCCTGGACTGACCGCTTAGATCCGCAGATGAGCATTGAGCAGCTTGAGGCGCTTGATGGTTGGATCGATGTGAAAGCGGGCGAGAAGATTCCGTTGAAGCCAAACGCGGAGATGGCCCAATGGATCAAGATCCAGCTTCCCGAATTAACCGACAATTCCCTGGTTGTTCTAATCGATAAAATATACGGTAGGCACATTGTAGTTGATATGGATGGAGTTCAAGTTTACGAAACCCAGCGAAAATTCAACTATAACCTAAATAGCGTCCTGTTCCCGATCACCGCTGAAAATTCCGGGCAAACAGTCTATATTGGAGTATCGTCAGCTACCAACAAAATTGGCGTTTTCGATGATATCAAAATCGGTCATTATCAGGGATTGATGAAGGACTTTGTCAGAGGCAACATTGCGGATTTGATTGTGGGCAGTACGCTTATGTTTATCGCCGTAATTATGCTCGTTTGTTCTCTTTTTTTGAAATATGTAAATATGTCGATGTGGTTTTCGCTCTGCGCGGTCATTTTATCTAGCGGGCTGCTCGTGCTTACGTATTCACCGTTTGTAAATTGGCTTTTCGACTATACGACAGCGGGCTCATTATTGTTGATGCTGTTTGACATATCGTTGTTTACCATGCTTCCCTCGGTGATCTTTTTCTTTGAAAAAATATTCGGTCCCGGGTACCGTGGCCTCATTCGACATACTCGGAAGTTTTTAGTCGCTTACTTTATTTTTTGTTTCCTTGTGATGCTTGTCAATGAGATGTCGTCTAATCATTTTTACACGATCTACTCCGTGGTTACCGTTCAATTAGTCGGATACATCATGATTGCAGAGTTTATTATTTTGGCCTGCACCTCAACGATCTATATCATGAATCGGAACAAAGAGGCGGTTGTTTTTTTCGCCGGATTTATTACTTTTGCGCTGATCTGCGTTGGGGACCTGTTACAGTATTATTATAACGGCGGGTATTATAAACTTTCTTTATGGAAATGGGGAGTCGTCTGCTTCCTCGTCTCACTGGTTATTATTTTGGGCAGAAGAATTGCCGCCAATCATGAGCAAGTGGTTGAGTACTCCAAGCAGTTGGAGATGTTTAACAATGAGCTGCAGCGTTCGGAGAAAATGGAGATCATTAGCGAACTGGCAGCTTCCGTAGCCCATGAGGTTCGCAACCCGCTGCAAGTTACTCGCGGATTTCTGCAGCTGCTGGCCGAGAAACAGCAAAACTCAGATAAAGTTTATTTAAGCATGGCCTTGGAAGAATTGGATCGTGCGTCGGGGATTATTACGGACTTTCTGACTTTTGCCAAGCCTGAAGCCGGGAAGGTGACGGCCCTGAATGTGCTTGATGAATTTATCCATATCGAAGGAATATTAATTCCGCTCGCCAACCTTCAAGGCGGCAAAATCTCCGTTCATATTCCCAAAAATCTCTATGTTCGGGGAAACTCCTCAAAATTTAAGCAGGCGTTCATTAATATTATTAAAAATAGTATCGAAGCGCTTAATGGGGAGGGCGAGATTCTGATTTGGGGTTATGAGGAAGAGAACAGCATCGTGATTCATATTAAGGACAACGGGGAAGGGATGGACAATGAGGTGTTGGCTCGGCTAGGAGAGCCTTATTTCTCCAACAAAACCAAAGGGACCGGATTGGGGCTGATGGTTACGTTCCGGATTATCGAGGTGATGAACGGCGAAATACACTTTACAAGTGAGAGAGGGGCAGGAACGGAAGTTGTTATCCGGTTTCCCTCCGTAAATCAAGAGGAACAATCTAACGGATAAGCGTTTCCGCTCCCTGTCCGTTTTGGTGTTAACTGCCCGACGTCGCTGAGTCTGGCTTATTAACTATCCCCAACTTCCAAGCGGTTTAATCTCGCTTTTCACTACATTTGCCGGATTGGGCGGCAGCACCACGTAAAATTCGTCAGAACTTTCTTCGACGGTTTTAATTTTGATATGATCCGGGAGAATTACGCCGAGTGCCTCCTGAATAGCGGCTTTCGGGTCGGCGAGCAGCTTCGCCTTAAAGCTGGGGTCCTGCCATGCTTTCTCAATAACTTGCGATTGAAGGAGAGCTCCTGTTGTCATAAGATCACCCTTTCCTGAAAAATAGGTTAATATTTCCTCTTTACTATACCATGGAACTCGGCAAAGTGCTAGGTAAGCGACTTGTTTTTCGACAGCCAATACTCCAGTCCGCCATGAATCAACAAATTTCGCTGCTCCCGTAGATCTTGCGCCCCTTGTTTGAGGCTTTGCCGGAGATATTCGTGAAACTCCCGCAAATGCGTAAGGTCGGGGGCGGCGGTGGCCAGGGCCGCAGTGTGTTGATCCGTGCGTTCCGCATAGGTGAGCAGGATGTCCCGCACGTACAACGCCTCTCTGATCTCCTCCGGCGTAGGCCGGCGGTCATTAGTGATCTGCAGCTCCCGCTGGACGGCGGAGATCAGGCAATTGTAGCTGCCTTCCCTTAAATCCTTCTCCCAATCCTCCCAATCGTCGAGCATTTGCAGGGTGACCAGTACCGTATCCACCGCCGCTTCTAAAGCGGGAATCCGCGTTTCCCGCCCGGTCAGCAGCAGCGCCCCAGCAACGGACAGTTTGACCGGAGCGGCCTTGTGAGCCACCCGTACCGGGTCCTCTTGGAAAAAATCACTTTCGTTCTCAAACGCGACCGCTTCCGCCCACTCCGCCGCGTATTTGCGGAAATAGCCCCAGAATGGAGAAGCGGCGGGAAAATAGCTGCCGTAAATATGTAAAAATTCAAGCTGAATCAGATTCGCCAACGGCAGTTTCCGTTTATCCGCGGCTTCCGGATCGTCCATTACTTCATCGATCAAATGGTAATACATCATGACGAAAATCATGGCGACGGTTAAGCGCCGGCTGTCCTCCGTTTTGGTGCCGGCAGCCTCCTGCAGCCAAAACGGCAGCAAGTAGCATATGTAGTTTTGGGAAACGCCCCTTTTAAGCGCGTGAAACCTGTCAAGGTAGGCGGCAGCTTGTCCCCGGAAGGCTTCAGGCATTCCCGATAAAATCTTTTCCGCGTCGCTGAAAGCTGTTTCCAGCTCTTTTTCAAAACTAGTAAACCAGTTCAAGAATACGACCTCCCCCATAAATTAGGAAACCTGTAATCATTATATAATGAGAGGCCGTGCTTGTTCCAATTCGCCAGAGACAGCGTCTGTCCCCGGTATAGTCGCCGTCAAGGTGCGGGGCATCCGCAACCATGATGAAGAATTGGGAGCCGGCCGAATCGGGAATTCGCCCTTAATGCCGTAGCCCGGACCGCCGGTACCATTGCCATCCGGGTCGCCGCCCTGAATCATGAAGTCCGGAATGACGCGGTGGAAGGTGGTTCCGTCGTAAAATCCGCTTTTCACCAGCGAAATAAAGTTATTTACGGTATTCGGAGCCACCTAAATTTTACATGTTCTATTCTTTATTTATAGCATTTGATGAATTCCGATAAAAATCAGCAGCAGGCCGGAGATGACGGTGGCGTAGTCGCCGAGTTTTTCCGCGGCGTATTTCTCGCCGAATCCGGAGCATAACGCCAGCAATAGGAAGCTGAAAATGCCGACCGACAGCGAGGTGTACCAAATATTCAGGCTCGTGATTCCGGCGTTAAATCCGCCCGCCAACGCGTTCATGGCTAAAGCGATCCCCAGCACGATCGATTCCCCCAGGCTGATCGATTTGGAACTGTCTGTATCGGCTTCCTCGGGATTGCGCAGCAGCCGGGTAAGCGAATTTGCTCCGTTTGCCGGGGGCAACGGTTTTTTCTCGATGAACGGCTGCAGCAGTACCCATACTCCGACCCCCACGATGACGAGCGTTCCCAGTATTTGCCCGATCCAGGGGTGAAACCACAGGGAGAGCCAACTGCCGAACAGCCCCGATACTAGAGTGGCCAGAAAAGAAATGAAGGAGATGGCCAAATTGGAATACCAGGGAATGTGGATTTTCCGCACCCCATAAGCAATACCGACACCCGCATTATCCAGGTTGGACGCGAGTCCAATGGCGATGACAGCCCACAGACCGTAAGAATCCATGATGTTCGCTCCTTTGCGTTACGTGATGACACAGCATATGCCTAGAAGCGGTTTTTGGTTTCTGGAAGAAGCCGTTATCCTGTCCGCAGAAGACGAAGGGGCGCCGATAAAAGGTTTTCATTATCTTTATAAAGTAGTATAATTGCCACAAAGATAATCCTTAGGGGTGATAAATGTGCTTGAGAATTTGTTGCGTCCTTCTCATTTGCTGCTTTTGGTCATAGCTGCGCTGCTGTTGTTCGGTCCCAGCAAACTACCGGAACTTGGGCGCAGCTTTGGCACGATGTTGAAGGAGTTCAAGAGAGGAGCGCGGGGGGATATCGTTGAGGAGGAGAAAACTCAGGAAATCCAAACCGCGACGGAAACGAATAAACCATCTTAGCATAAAAGAATGAGGCGCCCTCGCGGGCGCTTTTTGTTTGTTCTGGGGGTCATGATTGCCATCAAATAGACAAATTTTTTTCAGCGGGTCAGCTTTGGAAAGTATTGACTTTCATTTTAGGCAAGTGTATAACATCATTATAGGCAATTGTCTAAAAAGGAGATGGATAGCGAATGAGCCGCTTCAAAAAACTGCCTGACACCGAGTTTGAAATCATGAAGGTCGCTTGGGCCAATGAACCCCCGATTACGACAGCCATGGTCATGGAACAGCTGGGCAACGAACGTGAGTGGAAAGCGCCCACCGTCATTTCCCTCATGATGCGCCTGGTTGAAAAAGGTTTTCTGCGAACGGAGAAAAAAGGCAAGGAACGCACCTATTTCCCGCTTGTAACCAAGGAGGATTATCTCAAGTTTGAAACGGGAAAGTTTATGCAACTTTATCACGAAAACTCTTTCCTTAGCTTTGTAAATGCGCTGTATGACGGAAAACGGCTCAGCGACCGCGATATTGAAGAATTGGTAAATTGGGTAAGAGAACGGGGGAAGTAAAATGCGGGGATTTCTAAGTACCTTGATCGAGTGTTCCATTTCCATGACCGTCCTTATATTTGGCTTTATGGCCGTCACACCGTGGCTGTCGAAAAGATATGCCGCAAAATGGATTTACTATGCTTGGGCGATCATTGTGGCCGGACTTATTTTTCCGCTCAGGTTCCACGCCGGCGCGGCTTTAATCCCGGTGAATATTATTCCCCCCGCCGAGGTTCGTCAAGCCATGCAGGAATATGGACATACGGCGGGCACCCAAGCTTTAATCCCGGCCGGCAAAGAGAGCTTGGGATTGACGGCGGCAAGTTCCTGGGAGCAAGCGGCGAGAGGCTTATGGCTGGCTGGGGTTGTTATATTCGCCGCTTATTATGGCCTGAAGCATTATCGTTTTCTCAAGCTGGTCAAACGGTGGAGACAACCCGCAGATCCGCAAATGTATGAAATATTGTTGAACATTAAAAGCGATCTCGGCATAACCAAACAGGTCGGATTGCATATCGTCCCCTGCGTGACCAGCCCGATGCTCACCGGTTTCGTAAACCCGGCTTTATTACTGCCCGCACAGCATTTCTCCGCCGATGAATTGCCGTATATCTTCAAGCATGAGCTTATTCATTTTAAACGAAAAGATCTTTGGTATAAAAGCCTGGTATTTGTCGCGGCGGCGATGCACTGGTTTAACCCCGCGGTGTATCTGATGGCCAAGTCGATTGCCAAGCAATGCGAGATTTCCTGCGATGCGGAGGTGGTGAAAGGGGCGGATGATGCCGCAAGGCAGCAATACAGCGAGACGATCCTTCGGGTAATCAGGAATCAATCCAAGCTGCAAACGATGTTTTCCACCAATTTTCACGGAGGTTTAAAAGAGATGAAGCAGCGAATTTTCAGCATTATGGATATAGCCAAGAAAAAGAACGGAATCGTTGTCCTTGGTCTTATCCTCTTAGGAACAATAGGCTCGGGGATAGCCTTTCCGGCCAATCAAGAAGCGGCCGCCGGATCGTATGCTGAAGAAGCCGTTGCATCGGTCCGGGAGCAAGCGGGCACGGCGAACTGGATGGACAGTGAAGAGACCGCGCAGAGTTATGCCGTATATGAAAAGTATGGTTTAACCTTTGATAAAAAAATGCACCGTTTTTATTACCACGGCAAATTAGTCCGTTCTTTTGCGGATGAACTGGACGGGAACGGGACTTACCGTTTTTTCACCTTTCCCGACGGCGCGATCGATTTAGAGGCTGTGCGGAATGCCGATGGCCGCATCGAAAAATTGGTTGAAATCTCGGATAAAAATTGAGATATACCGGGGGCGGTTAAATTGTTTAAGGGGAAATACGCATGGGGGATATTGATCATCTTTGCACTGCTTCTCGGAGGGTGCGCAGGCAGTCCGCCAGCGGCTCCAAATAAACCGAAATCGTTGAAAGTGATGTACTATAGCGAGGAATATTTCAATCAGCAATATGGCGACGTGTTTAGAGCGAAATATCCCGATATAGAAATTGAAGTTTTGGACTACAGCCATATAGACTACGCTTCCGAAGACGATGTGGACAAAGCGGAAATCGAATTTATAAAGCGGGAGCAGCCGGATGTTCTGTTGTTGGAGGCGGAGCAATATGAGCGGTATATCGAAGAAGGACTGCTCATGGAATTGGACACGTTTATCCATAAAGACAATTATGATTTGCAAAGTATCTATCCCGCGATTATCGAATTGCTGCAAGAGAAAGGGAACGGAAAAATTTACGGGCTAAGCCCCCGGTTTTACGAAACGGCGGTTTTTTACAATAAAACCTTGTTTGAAAAATACGGAATAACACCCCCTCAGGATAAAATGACTTGGGCCGAACTGATTGAGCTGGCCAAGCGGTTTCCGCAGTACGATAGCAATGGGGGAAGATTATACGGATTTGGCTTAAAGGACGGCCTGTCCGTCGACATTTTGGCTGATCGTATCGCTTTAACACAAGGACTGCGCGTTGTTAACTCTAAAGATATGAAAGTCACGATAAATTCGGATGCTTGGCGGGAAGTTTTGCAGCTTGCGCTGGATGCTTGCGCCTCTAAAAACGTTTATATTCCGCCGGATGAGCGGACAGGCAGTACATATCGCGATTATTTAATGAACGATCCGTTTATAAACGGTTCTATGGCGATGACGGTGGATGATTTGCTTTTGCTCCAGGATCTTGAAAATGCGCAGGGCAGGAATCGGGACTATGCCGCATTTTCATTGGGAGCGGCGGCCGGGCCGGTCGATTCGCACGCACGCGATCTATCCAATGACATACAGCTTAAAGAGATATGGTCCATTAGAAACGGATCGCCTAATGCGGAAACGGCATGGGAGTTTATCAAATACGTGAATAGCGACGATTACGCGAGAGTGAAGGGGAAGACCATGGACGGTTTTATTTTGTCCAGAAGGGGGCATTATGAAGACCTCGGAATTGACCTTAACGCTTTTTATTCACTAAGACCCAATATTGCAAACCATAGCATGGAAGACAATATTCCGGACAAATTTTATCCATCGTTCGAAGAACTGATGCAAAGAGAACTGCAAAAGGTTGCGGAAAACCAAGTTTCCTTGGACGAAGCTATCAAGCAAATTCAGACAGCGGGGCAATTTATATTGGATGATCTTTTGAAGAAAAAATAAACGGGCGGCCGGCCTTCCGAAGGACCAAATTCGGAGACCGGCCGTTTGCTTTTGTCCGCGCGCCGTCGTTATGTTTGCAGCAGCAACAATATAATCGAGGACAGCCCTAGGCAGGTGCTGACCAAATAAAGCACCACGACCGCCTGTTTCTGACTGAAGCCGGCGCGAAGCAGCCGATAATGGACCTGGCTGGCATCGGCCTGATACGGTGATTTGCCTTCCATCATCCGCTTAATGACGACGAACAGATTGTCGAAGATCGGCACGCCGAGCGCCAGAACCGGGATAAACAGGGACAGCACCGTCGCTTGCTTAAATGCGCCGTCCAGCGCGATCACGGCCAGCATAAAGCCGAGGAAAGTCGCTCCGGCGTCGCCCATAAACACTTTGGCCGGAGGTTTGTTATAGCGCAAATAAGCGAGCGTAACCCCGATCAATGTGATCGACAGCATGGCGGAGTTCGTTTGTCCTTTCGTCACTGCCACCACAAACAACGTTACGGCCGATATCGCCGACAATCCCCCGGCCAGCCCATCAAGCCCGTCCGAGAAATTGACCACCGTCGTTACGCCGAAAATCCACAAAATCGTCAGTATAAATTGCAGCCATTCCGGAAGAAATACATATTGGCCGCTTAGCGGATTCACGAACCCGTTGAATTGAATGCCGGCAAAATAGACCAGCACGGCTGCCGATACCTGCACGATTAGCTTCGGCAGCGCCGGAAAATCGCGGCCTTTCGTTTTGTACCAATCGTCGACGGTGCCGATCGCCAGCAGCAGCAAGCCTCCGCCAAATAACGCCCCGGTTTCCCAGGAGAAATCCCGCGTGAACAGCAGATACGAAACAAAAAAACCGGTAAAAATGGCGTAGCTCGCCGTCAGCGGGATCGGCTGCCGGTGGATTTTCCGCTCGTTGTCGGCGCGGGGCTTGTCCACAAAGTCGAGACGAAAGGCCAGCTTGCCCAGCGGCGGAATGAGAAAATAAACGATCAAAAACGATAGCAAAAAGGAAAGTACGTATAAAATCTTGCTCACCACCAGATGGATAGACTTATTGACTTTTACATCCCATATTATAAAAAGAATCTTAAAACTTGTCGAATACATGCTACAATAGCTGCATACAGTTAACAGGCGAAGGGTGAACCGAAGCCCGTATCTGTGGTACATTATAGGAAAAGGCAAGAACCGTACGGGGGGATAATAAGCATGCAAGACGATTACTCGCGTAAACTTGAAGACCAGAAAGGTCTGTTCAAACAGCTTGGCATCAAGCTGGATGCGCTCTCCATTCATGAAAAGGAATTTGACGTCAAAATGCGCGGTTACGACAAGGAGGACGTGGATCGTTTCCTTGACGAAATCATCGTCGACTATGAGCGCTTTTACGATATCATCACCGATTTACTGGACAAATATAAGGAAATCCAGCGCCGCCAGGCTTATTGGGAAGAAGAGATAAAGGCGTTCGCCGCCCGCAAGCCGCAGCTTGAGCTGGAGAACGCCGTGGACCGCCGCCTCGTCGAAGACGGGATCCGCCAGTTGGAGCGCAGCCTGGAGCAGCTAAAACTGCAGGTTCGCAAGGACAAATAAATAGGGAACGGATAAAGGATGTGAACATTCTAAGGACCGACGCGAAAGGCGCCGGTTTTTTGCATATTGGCGCCGCTTTAGGCGAAGAATAGTCGGGTAGCCCCGAAAATAAACAGCCCTGTTAACAGCCCTGTTCAATCTTCACGGGATGTTCATGTTTCCAAGACTTGCAACTTGGGACGTCAAGTGGTAATATATAAACAAGATTTAGATTTAGTCTAAATTTAAGATTTTAAAAGACACAAATCGAAGCGAAAAGGGCATTAAAATTTTTGGACATAGGAGGAATTTAAAATGGCAAATCAAACGATGACTCAAGTTGATCAACAGCTGCAGAAACAATTGAACCTGCAAATCGCAAACTGGACTCTGATGTACACAAAGCTGCACAATTTCCACTGGTTTGTAAAAGGCTCGAATTTCTTTACATTGCATGAAAAATTCGAATCCTTGTACGACGAAGCTGCCGGATACATCGACGATATCGCGGAACGCCTGCTGGCCATCGGCGGAACTCCGGTAGCTACGCTGCGCGAATCGCTGGCGGTCGCCAGCCTGCAGGAAGCGAGCGGCAAAGAGACGGCCGATGAAATGGTAGCCGCCATTGTCGCCGACTTCGAGACGCTGTCGAGCGACCTGAAAGACGCCATGGAAACGGCCGCCCGCGTTGAAGATGAAGCGACCGGCGATTTGCTTCTCGGCGTTCTTTCCGCCCTGGACAAACATCGTTGGATGCTGAACGCTTACCTGGGCAAATAAGCTGGCCGATTAAACACCGCCGCAAACAAAAGACCTGCCTTGGCAGCCGAACCGCTGCCGGGCAGGTCTTTTTGCAAGGCTTAAACCACCTTGAAGCGGTCGATGAGCCCCTGAAGCTTCTCCGACAAGGAAGACAAGAAGCTGGCCAAAGCATCGATTTCCTGCATCGCGGCGAGCTGTTCCTCGGAAGCGGCGGACATGTTTTGCGCGTTCTCCGCGGTCTGGTTCGCGAACTTGACGATGTTCTCCAGCGAATGAACCAGCCTTTGCGAACTGTCGGAGAGCGCCTGTACGTTTCCGCTGACATCGGTTATAGCCTGGGCGGTAAATTCCGCCGAATTGCCGACATCGGCAAACGAATGCCCGGCGCTGCGGACCAGCTCCGCGCCGCGCCTAACTTCCAGAACGGTCTCGTCCATCGCCCGGCCGGTCGCTTCGATCTGGTTCACGATATGCTCGATCAACGCGGCGATTTGCCGGGCGGAGTCGGCCGACCGCTCCGCAAGCTTGCGGACGGAGGCGGCGACGACGGCAAAGCCGCTGCCGTGCTCCCCGGCCCGGGCCGCTTCGATCGAAGCGTTAAGCGCGAGCAGATTGGTTTCGGCGGTAATTTCCGTCATGATGTCCAGGATGCTTTGGACCTCTTTGGAATTGTCCCCAAGCCCCTGAATCAGCGAGGAAAGCTGCACGATTTTCAGCTCCATCGTCTCCATTTGCCCGCTGCCGAGGCGGATCGATTCCCCGCCTTGCCGCGATGCTTCGGACGATTGCCGTGCCGCCTGCGCCACGTTTTCGGCCCGGCTTGCGATTCTAGCGATCGTACCGGACATTTCGCGCAGCGCCTCCGAATTTGCCTCCAAATTGCGGAGCTGCGTCTCCGCGCCTTCCGCCAGCTTCTGCGTAATGTCCACAGTCTGCTCTCCCGCCCGTCCCGTCTGCTCGGCGCTGGCCGAAAGCTCCTGCGAAGAGGAAGCCACCTGCATGGACATATCGTTCACCTCGGAAATCAGGCGGCGTAAACCGACGATCATCTCTCCGAAACCTCTCGTCAGCTTTCCTACCTCATCCCGGCTGCTTAGCAGCAGCGGCTCCACGGTCAAATCGCCTTGGGCGACGCGGCCAACTTGCCCCGACAAAGTTTCCAGCGGACGGATCATGCGGTGAATGAAGAAGTAAATAAACGCCACGGCGGCCAAAAATACGACCCCGCCGACGGCGAACGGCAGCGCGATGATATCCCAGGTGCGCTCCCCGATAATGGAAGCGTCGAAGTTAATGACCATCAGGCCGATGATCTCCCGGTTCGGATCGTGGTTTCTGTATATCGGTCCGTAACCGCTGAGCAGCTTGGCCCCATCGTAGTCATAAACCTTCGTATAAACGGAATGTTTCATCGTCATGATCATATCCCGGTCCTGCGGACTGAAGTAGAACGAATCCCCTGCCCGGTACCCGCGTTTTTGCAAATTTTCGTCAGCGGCGAGGATTTTGCCGTCCAGGGACATCAGGAACGCTTCCTTGAACAGCGGCTTATGGGCCACCGTCCAGTTCAGTCGTTTCTCCAGTTCCGTCAGGCCGGACCTGTCCCCTTGAGCCAATGCTTCGATATCCTTCGGATCGACGAGGCCGGTCGTTATGTTGGCGCAGCCTACGGTTTCGATGCCGACGGACTGTTCGACTTGGGCGTACGTCATCCGGTAACCGAAAAAACCGAGCAAAAGCCCGACGATAACGAGCAGTCCGATTAACACGGAAGTTATTTTTTGTGCGAATCCCATGGTTTCTCCCCTATCTTTTTTGCGGAATGATGTCTGAATATGTAGAATGGTCTAAGACACATTATAATGAGAAAATATTTGCATCAAATAAACAACGTCACTAAAAATAAAATATTGGGAAAAAAATCACAAGAGGTGACACGACATGACAGAAACCGGGGAGAAATGGCGTTTGTTCGTGGCGGTTCCCATTCCGGCCGAGGTGAAGCGGAAGCTGGACGACTGGTGCCGCCAGCGGCGGGACCGGCTGCCGTTCCGCAAATGGGTGCACGCGGAGGATTATCATATTACGGTGCAATTTTTGGGAGACATGCCGCCCGAGCGGCTGGGGGAATTGGAAACTTCCCTTACGAAAGCGGCCTTTGGCGTTGCCCCTTTTTCGCTGGAGGCGGGCGGCTGCGGCACCTTTGGCCGGCCGGCCAGTCCGAGCGTGCTGTGGGCCGGAGTGAAAGGGGACCTGCCGGCGCTGGGCCGGCTGCACCGAGAGGTTGCCGAAGCCAACCGGGAGCTTGGTTTCGTCCCCGAAGACCGGCGCTATAGCCCGCATATTACGCTGGCCCGCAAATACCGCGAAGACGCGGCGGCGATAAGCGCCGAGGCGCTGAAGGAGGCTGCCGCGTTCGGTTCGTGGACGGCGGACCGCTTGGTGGTCTACCGCACGCATATGCATGAACGCCCCATGTACGAGACGGTGGCCACCGTCAGCTTTAGCCAATGAAAAAAGGCCCTGGCGGGCCTGGCGGTTTTGCCGGTTAATTCCGGCCGGCGCTTTTTTCTCTCGCTCTGCTAGTTGGCCCGCTGCGCGGCATGGCTTTTGCCGGGGAGATGAGCTCTGGAGGACAAGCGGTCCGCCGTTTTCAGCATCTCCAGCACGCTTGCGGCGCATTGGCCCGGCCGGTAAGGCGAGGAAAGGGCGGTCCGCGTGCGGCGCGGCTGAACGGGGGCGGAATGCCCCTTGCCGCTGCGGATCAAGGCGAGCCAATCGTCCAAAACGTCCAGCGAAGTCAATTCGGAGCCATAGCCATGGCTGACGAAAAACTCGCGGTTTTTCTCCTCCTGCCCCGGAATCGCTTCGAAAAACAGCATCGGAATGCCTTTGGCCAACCCTTCGGTGCAGGTCATGCCCCCAGCCTTCGTGATCAAAAGATCGGCGGCGTCCATCCATTTGCTCACCTCGCGGGTGAAGCCGAGAACTTTCATGTGGGGATGCTGCAGGGCCGGGTGGTTGCGGAGCTTTTCGGCCAGCTTGCCGTTGCTTCCCACGCAGCACACGAATTGCACTTGATCCAGCCAACCCGCTATTCCGGCAATCAGCTCCTCGTCAAACAACAGTCCCCATCCCCCGCCCATCACAAGCACGGTGGGCATATTTTTGAGTCCCAGCTCGGCTCTGGCCTGAGCGGGGTCCTGCTTGACCCAGAATTCCGGATGGACGGGGATGCCGGTCACCTGGATTTTGGCCGGGCTTACGCCGCGGCCCAGCAGCAGCTCCTTTACCTCGGGCGCGGAGACGAGAAACCGGTCCACGCCGGGACTGATCCAGGAGCCGTGAGCATCGTAATCGGTAATGATCGTACATAACGGGATATCGATCCCGGACGCTTTCAGCCGCGACACGATGGCGGCCGGAATCGGATGCGTACAAACGATAAGATCGGGATCCAATTGATTGATCACATCCGCGGCATGCTGATAAAACATTTTATGAAGCGCCAGGCGCGTCAGTTTGCTCACGGGTTTTTCGTAATTTTTGCGGTAAAGCTTGCCGACCAGGGCCGGACTTGTGCTCACGGTCATCCGGTAAGCGGATATAATCCACGGAGCTACCGTCGGATGCAAAAACGACCCGAGCTCCATCACCTTCGTCTGGATATCCGGAGCGAGCTTTCTAAGACCGGCGGCCAAAGCGTGTCCGGCCTGAGTGTGGCCGCTTCCGAATCCTTCCGATAAGATCAGTACTCTTTTTTTGCGCATGTCGTTCACCTGCTCCAAAGTTTAATCCGGATTCTCTCTTTTTCCTATGGATATTTTATTTCTTTTTTTCATCGGTTTAAAGGGGCTCGGGACGGGTACGGCGCTGGACCTTGGACGGGGAGGCGGCCGCAGATGGGGAATTCGGGCATGTCCCCAAAAGATGATAAAACACCTTGCAGCCGATACTTAATAGTGATAGAGTGAAAATTGACTTAATGACCAAAAATGATATTTCGTTTGATTTTTTTATGCGTTTATTTCTTAGATTATATCATGTACTTTGTACAAGGAGGTGTCCCTTATGGTACTGGTGGACCGCCGCAAGCAGGTCGTCGAAGCCGCGGAAAAATCGTTTTCGCTGTTCGGTTACAAAGCGACGACGATGGACCATGTGGCCAAAATCGCGAATGTGGCCAAGGGAACGATTTATACCTTTTTTAAGAACAAAGAGGAGCTGTTCGATGAAATCCTGCGCTCCGTGATTGTCGATATGCGCCGGATCGTTGAGCGTGAGGTGGACGAGAACAAGCCTTTTTTTGATAATTTGCACCGGGTGATGGATGCGATCTTGGAGTACCGGAGCGAGCATGAGCTGCTTATCAAGCTGTCGCAGGAAGTGCGGGAAATCGGCACGCCCAAGGCCCGCGAAGGTCTGGAACGGGTCGAGAACAACATTTTGGATTATCTGGAACGGCACATCTCCCGCTCGGCGGAGCGCAAAGAGATTCGCGATTTCGACCCCAAGCTGGTTTCGTTCGTGGTGTTCAAGCTGTACATCACCCTTACTTCGGATTGGAACAAAGCGCATAAACCTTTAAGCAAAGACCAGATCAAAAATTTCATCCGCGATTTTTTGGCAAGCGGACTGTCGCCGGTAAAATAAGCCGGGCAAACCCGCTATCTCGCCGATCATCATCCGTTTCCGGAACGTAAGGCCGGGAGCGGATTTTTTTTTTGGCTGATATTCACACCGGAAGAATATCCTGCATAAGTAAGAACGCTTTCGCGGCAAGAAGCGGCAGAGTTCCCTGAAAAATATAATCAATAGTGCAAAAGAAATAGAATATAGTGCAAAAACAGACGTGACATTTTCCGTTAGAATAAAAGAAAGATTGTTCCGGGCTTATCCGGCCAAGCAAAGGTGATCAGACTCATGAAATGTTTCGTTAATTATCGCTTATTTTACTTATAGAAAGGTTGCGTCAGATGATGAAACACACCGTTACACCACCCAAGCAGGGACTGTACGATCCCGCTTTTGAAAAAGACGCTTGCGGCATGGGGTTTGTCGCCCATATCAAAGGCCGGGCCTCCCATGATATCGTCAGCAAAGCTTTGACGATGCTGGCGAACATGGAGCACCGGGGCGGTCAGGGCAGCGAACCGAATTCGGGGGACGGCGCAGGTATTTTACTGCAAATCCCGCATCGTTTTTTTGCTGCGGAAGCGCAAAGCCTTGGATTCGCTTTGCCCGAGCTGGGCCATTATGGCGTCGGCATGCTGTTTTTGCCGCATGACGAGGAGCTGCGCAGCAAGCAGGAGGCGCTGCTGACGCAAATTATCGAGGAGGAAGGCCAGCGGCTGATCGGCTTCCGCACCGTGCCTACCCGGGACGACATGCTCGGCAAATCGGCCAAGGAGGCCAAGCCGTTCGTACGCCAGGTGTTTATTGGACGCGCCGAAGGAGTGCGGGATGAGCTGGCCTTTGAACGCAAGCTGTACGTAATCCGCCGGCGGGCCGAATTGGCGATCCGGTACGGCGGGGCGGAGGGCGGAGACGCTTTTTACGTATCCAGCCTTTCCTGCCGCAAAGTGGTCTACAAAGGGATGCTGACGACGGAACAGGTCGGCCGGTTTTACCTGGATTTGAATGACGAACGCCTGGAATCCGCAATCGCGATGATTCACTCGCGCTTCAGTACGAACACGTTTCCGAGCTGGGAGCGGGCCCATCCGTACCGCTTTATGATTCACAACGGCGAGATCAACACCCTGCGCGGCAACGTGAACTGGATGCACGCACGCCAGTCGATGCTTGAAACCGATGCCTTCGGCGATGATCTGGAAAAAGTTAAACCGATCATCAATCCGGACGGTTCCGATACGGCGATGTTCGACAATACGTTTGAATTTCTGTATTTGAGCGGCCGTTCCCTGCCGCATGTGGCGATGATGATGGTCCCTGAACCTTGGGCCGGCCGGGACGATATGGATGACGATAAAAGAGCGTTTTACGAGTACCACAGCTCGCTGATGGAGCCTTGGGACGGACCCGCGGCGATGGGCTTTACCGACGGGATCCAGATCGGCGCGATTCTCGACCGGAACGGCCTGCGTCCGTCGCGTTATTATGTGACGAAAAACGATCTGATCGTGTTGTCGTCGGAGGTCGGGGTGCTCGATATCCCGGCGGAGGACGTACTGTACAAGGACCGGTTGCGCCCGGGGCGGATGCTGCTGGTGGACACGCGGGAAGGACGGATCATTTCCGACGAGGAAGTGAAATCGGCGATCGCCAAAGAGAATCCGTACCGCGAATGGTTAAGCGAGCATATGATCACGCTTGAGGACCTGCCGGAAGCGCCGGAGCTTCCCCAGGAAAGCCATGAGGATATCTCGCTGCGTCAAATGGCGTTCGGCTATACGTACGAGGATTTGCGCAAAGTATTCGAGCCGATGGCCTTGACCGGGGCGGAAAATATCGCTTCGATGGGCTACGATGCGCCGCTGGCCGTGCTTTCGGACCGGCCGCAGCGGCTGTACAACTACTTCAAGCAGATGTTCGCGCAGGTAACCAACCCGCCGATCGATGCGATCCGCGAGGAACTGGTTACTTCCACGATCACGACGATCGGGCCGGAGCGCAATTTGCTGAAGCCGGAGCCGGAAAGCTGCCGGCAAATCCGCCTCGATTCGCCGATTTTGTCCAACGAGGACTTTGCCAAGCTGCGCCATGTGCATCGTCCGGGATTCAAGGCGATCACGATTCCGATCCTGTTCCCGGCCGCTGAAGGAGCCGCAGGGCTGCGCAAGGCGCTCGATACGCTGTGCGAGGCGGCGGACCGCGTCATTGCCAAAGGCCACAACATCCTGATTTTGTCCGACCGCGACGTCGATCCGGAGAACGCGGCGATTCCCGCGCTGCTGGCGGTCTCCTGCCTGCACCACCATTTGATCCGCGAGGAGACGCGGACGAAGGTGAGCATTCTGCTGGAGTCCGGGGAGCCGCGCGAGGTTCATCATTTTGCGCTCCTGCTCGGCTACGGGGTCAGCGCCGTAAACCCTTATCTCGCGTTCGAAACGCTGCAGGATATGATCGGCCAAGGCATGCTGAAAGGCGTGTCGTACGAAAAAGCGGTCTACAACTTCATCAAGGCTGCAACCAAGGGCGTGGTCAAAACGCTGTCCAAGATGGGCATCTCGACAATCCAATCCTACCGCGGGGCGCAAATTTTCGAAGCGGTCGGTTTGGAGGCGTCGTTTGTCGACCGGTACTTTACATGGACGCCTTCCCGGATCGGCGGGATCGGGCTGAGCGAAGTGGCCAAGGAAACGCTCGACCATCACTTCCGGGCGTTTACCGACAAGGACGGCAAAGACAAGGTGCTGGATTCCATCGGGGAATACCAGTGGCGCGACGGCGGGGAAGAACACTTGTTCAACCCGCAGACGGTGCATCTGCTTCAACAGTCGGTGCGCACGGGCGACTATAAGGTGTATAAAAAGTTTGCCGAACTGGTTCAAGGAGAGAACGAAAAGTATCTCACGCTGCGTTCCCTGCTGGAGCTGAAGCCGGTTGGACCGAAGGTGCCGCTGGAGGAGGTCGAATCGGCGGAATCGATCATGCGCCGGTTCAAGACGGGCGCGATGTCGTTCGGCTCGATCAGCAAAGAGGCGCACGAGACGATCGCGATCGCGATGAACCGCATCGGCGGCAAGAGCAATACCGGCGAAGGCGGCGAGGACCCGGCGCGTTACGTGCCGGACGCAAACGGCGATTTGCGCCGCAGCGCGATCAAGCAGGTGGCCTCGGGCCGGTTTGGCGTCACTTCGCATTATTTGGTCAATGCGGATGAGATCCAAATCAAGATGGCCCAGGGGGCGAAACCGGGCGAAGGCGGACAGCTGCCGGGCCGCAAGGTGTATCCGTGGGTTGCGGAGGTGCGCGGATCGACGCCGGGCGTAGGCCTGATTTCGCCGCCGCCGCACCATGACATCTATTCGATCGAGGACTTGGCGGAACTGATCTACGACCTGAAGAACGCCAACCCGCAGGCTCGCATCAACGTTAAGCTGGTGTCCGAAGCCGGGGTCGGCACAATCGCGGCCGGGGTCGCCAAAGGCCGGGCGGACGTGATCCTGGTCAGCGGCTATGACGGAGGAACGGGGGCTTCGCCGCAAAGCTCGATCCGCCATGCGGGTCTGCCTTGGGAGCTGGGCCTCGCCGAAACCCATCAAACGCTGATGCTGAACAATCTGCGCGACCGCGTCGTGCTGGAAACCGACGGCAAGATGCTGACCGGACGGGACCTGGCCGTCGCCGCCCTGCTGGGCGCCGAGGAGTACGGCTTCTCAACGGCGCCGCTCGTGGCGGTCGGCTGCATCATGATGCGCGTCTGCCAGCTTGACACCTGCCCGGTTGGGGTGGCCACGCAAAATCCGGAGCTGCGGAAAAACTTCACCGGCGATCCGCAGCACGTGGTGAACCTAATGAAGTTTGTCGCCGAGGATCTGCGCGAATGGATGGCGGAACTTGGCTTCCGCTCGCTGGACGAAATGATCGGCCGCACCGACTGCCTGGATACTATTAAAGCAGTGGACCATTGGAAAAAGAGAGGCATCGACCTGAACTCGCTGCTGCATATGCCGGAGCTGCCAGAAGGCGGCAGCCGCTATTGCACGAAGCGGCAGAACCACGGGATCGAGGAGACGCTCGATGTGACGAAGCTGCTTCAAATCGCTGCGCCGGCGCTCGAGCGCGGGGAAGCGGTCAGCGCGCGCCTGCCGATCTGCAACGTCAACCGGGCGACCGGCACCGTGCTGGGCAGCGAGGTGACGCGCCGCTACGGAGCCGAAGGGCTGCCGGAGGACACGATCACGCTGCACTTCGAAGGTTCGGCGGGCCAAAGCTTTGGCGCCTTCATTCCAAAGGGCATGACGCTAACCGTGGAAGGCGACGCCAACGACTACACCGGCAAAGGGCTGTCCGGCGGCAAAGTGATCGTGAAGCCTTCGCCGCGGGCGACGTTCGTGCCTGAGGAGAACATTATCATCGGCAACACTTCGTTCTACGGCGCTACGAGCGGCGAAGCGTACATTCGCGGCATCGCCGGCGAACGGTTCGCGGTCCGCAACTCCGGCGCGAATGTTGTCGTCGAAGGCGTGGGCGACCACGGCTGCGAGTACATGACCGGCGGACGCGTTGTCGTCCTGGGTGGAACGGGCCGCAACTTTGCGGCCGGGATGTCCGGCGGGATCGCATACGTGCTCGACGAGAGCGGCGATTTTGCCGGCCGCTGCAACCTGGAGATGGTGCTGCTCGAAGCCGTGGAGGATCCGGCCGAAGCCGATCAGCTCCGCACGATGATCAGCCGCCATGTCCTGTACACGGACAGCGCGGTGGGGCGGCGCGTACTGGGCAATTGGAACGAATGCCTGCCGAAGTTCGTTCGCGTCATTCCGAAGGACTACAAACGGATGCTGGAGCAAATCCGCAAAGTGGAGAACGAAGGCCTTAAAGGCGAAGCGGCCCTGCTCGCCGCCTTCGAAGCCAACGCGCGCGAATTGGCCAGAGCTGGCAAGGACTGACGAGATAACGGCATATTGAAACGAATATACGAGAGTTAAACCGGAAAAACCCGGAGGACCTGCGTTGATCAGGCCTCCGGGTTTTTGTATAAGTGCGAGTTCAAAAAGTCAGGTTTTTAGCACCGAGACATACGCTTGCCTCTCGGCTGAACTTAAGATTCGAACTACTCCTTCTGGCTTGTTTGCTTCTTCAGTTTCGCTACTTGCTCTTCGGACAGCCTTGTAACTTTAATCCCCAGCGATGTCTCCATTCCCTCTCGAAGCATATTGAGTGCCGCCTTCTTCAAGCCTTCATCCTTCATCGTATCCCAAGCGCTTCCACGCAGGCATCAGTTCCATAATAGACTCACCCTCCTCCGGGTATTGTTGCTTCCGCAGTTCCACCTCCTTGTCCGTATCCCCCTGACCCGTGGTACGTTGGAAAAATCCAATAGAATTTCCGGATTGATGGCCACACTGATACATTCATTGGAAAAATCCAATAGATTTCTTCAAATCGGATCAATTTGCCGCTTTGTGGACCAATTCTATTGGAAAAATCCAATCAAACTTGCAGCGAGGGGCCCCATTTTAAATTCTATTGGAAATTTCCAATCAGAATTAACTCAAGTGTTATCCGAGGCAAGTAAAGTGAGAGAAAAACCGCCAGTAAATTTCAAAACGTTTCTAAATTGCTCTACGGAAGGAGCGCATGTTATACTAGGTTCAGACGAAGAACGTCCATTACGCATATCGTGGTATGCGTCGGGACGTTCTTTTTTTATGGTTAATGGGGAGGGAAGCTCATGGAGTTTGAAAAAGCTCATCAGGCGTTTTTAGAGTATCATTTGTCCGGCAGGGCGGGGGAAAGGAAAGGCAGGCTGCTTCGCGGGCATCAATATGCCGAGAAACTTCTATTGCAAAATGTGTGGTGGCCGCTGTTCGGAACTCTTGATAACCTGCACCCGGAGTATGAAGTGTATGATTGGAACCGAAAGTCGCAGTTTCTCGATTTTGCCTTTTTGCCGGCCTTCGGCCGCTTTGGTTTGGAGTGCGATGGGTTTCAAAGCCATGTTAAAGACATGGATCGTGAGAGGTTCAGCTATTCGCTGAATCGGGATACGTTTTTAACCGGGATGGGCTGGACAATGATCCATTTTTCCTTCGATGATGTGCAGCAGCGTCCCGAGGTATGTCGCATGCTGCTTCAGTTAGTGATCAGTCCTTACCTTCTGCGAGACGGCAGGGATCAGGGGTTGCCCGTCAGGGAGAAGGAAATTCTCCGTTTGGCTTGGAGGCTGGGCGGGCGCGTCCGGCCAAGGGACGTGATCCAAGAGCTTGATATCGACTTTAGGACCGCCCGCAATCGCCTTCGAGTCCTTTCGGCCAAAGGAATGTTGGGCCCTATCGAAACGGGACGTGGGGTTCGTGCATACGAGCTCCAGGAACTGGCATTAAACTATCTTCACTAGGCTCAAAAGAATTAGCACAGCAAAAAGGAACTGGGGAGCAGAAGGAGCGGGTTGGGTTGCCATGCAAGGCGTGCAGAAGGAGTAAACTTGTTTGTCCTTGCAAAGCGGCAGGCCGTGCAAAACTTAGCAGTAGGTCCGCAACTTATGTATAACTATAATCGTGTATTCTTCTATATAGGTTTGGCCTGGAAACAAGCGGGTTAAAGGGCATGCCATTTTGTGGTAGAATATAGAAATATTCTTGATTATAATATTACCTGATTATAATGGTGAAGTTCGGTGATATCGTGCAATCAATGTGCCATGCATTCCAGGTGTTGTTTTGGCCAGGCATTATTTTTGTTGCACATTTTGAAGTATAATAAGAAGTTTCGAAGCAAGGAACTATCGACAAACAAGAAGTAAAGGGGGAGCAACATGACGGTGACGGAGGAGCCTGTTGTGCGGATTCAGGGCGTGAGCAAAACGATCGGCTCCAAGACGTTGATCGATTCTTTGACGCTGGACATTCCGGCGGGACAGGTGTACGGGTTTCTTGGGCCGAACGGGGCCGGGAAAACGACGACGATCCGGATGATGGTCGGCCTGATGTCGATCTCCAAAGGCGATATTTTCATTCAGGGGGCCAGTATCAAGCAGCATTTCGAACAAGCGATTTCGCATGTGGGGGCGATTGTGGAAAACCCGGAGATGTACAAGTTCCTGACGGGGTACCAAAATTTGCTGCATTACGCCCGGATGTCGCCGGGGGTGACGAAGCAGCGGATTTGGGAAGCGGTTGAGCTGGTGGGCCTGGAGCAACGCATCCACGACAAGGTGAAAACCTATTCGCTGGGGATGCGCCAGCGGCTTGGCGTGGCGCAAGCAATCCTGCACCGGCCCAAGCTGCTGGTGCTGGACGAGCCGACCAACGGCCTCGACCCGCAGGGGATTCGCGAGCTTCGCGATTACTTGCGGACGCTGGCCCGCGAGGAAGGCACGACCGTGTTCGTTTCCAGCCATTTGCTCGCGGAAATGGAGCTGATGTGCGATACGGTGGCCGTGATTCAGCAGGGGCGGCTCATCGACGTCAAACCGCTGCGGACGGAAGGGGAAGCGGAACAAGGGCGGGAAATCGCCTTTGAGGTTAGCGACCCGGAGCGGGCTGCCGGGGTAATCGGAGCCGGCCGCATTCAAAACAGCCGCCTGATCGTCGCGGCGGATCGGACCAAGGCGGCGGAAATCAACGCGAAGCTGGTCATGGCGGGCATTTCCGTTTATGAAATCCGGGCGTTGACGCGTTCGCTGGAGGATCAATTTCTGGAGCTTACGGGAGGTGGGCGCATTGAGTAATTTTTGGCGGCTCGTCCAAAACGAAAATATGAAAATATACCGCCGTTTGCGCACCTGGATCATGGCCGGACTGCTGGTTCTGCTGACGTTCCTGTTTGGGACTTTGTATGCGCTGGATGGAGGAATTTCCACGCTCAGCGCCTGGGACGCCGTGGATCAGCTGACCTTTCTGTATTATCTAGTCGGCATTTTCGCCGCCATCGCCGCCGCCGATGTGGTTGCCGGAGAATTTACGTGGGGAACGATCAAGCTGCTGCTGATTCGTCCTTGGACCCGCACGAAGGTGCTCGCTTCCAAGCTGCTGGCCGTGCTGTTGTTTACGCTGGCGATGTCGGCGGTGTTTTTTGCCGCGGCGCTGGCGGTCTCTTTTCTCATCTTTCCGGACATGCCTTCGGCCGTGTTTCCGGAAGGGGCAAGTCCGGCCCTGTCCATTCTGGAAAATTGGCTCTATAACTACATAAAGTTTTTCGTGATTACGATTTTTTCTTTCATGCTGTCCACGGTTTTTCGCTCCGGCGGACTTGCCATCGGTTTGTCCATTTTCATTTTGTTTGCCGGAGACCTGTTCGCGGCGCTGTTTAACCCGGTGCGCTTTCCGTGGGCCAAATACATCCTGTTCACCAATATGAATTTAAGCCAGTACTACGGCGGACGTACAGGACCCGCAGGAATGACGCTCGGCTTTTCATCGGCGGTGCTGGCCGCGTACGTCGTGCTGTTTCTTCTTATTTCCTGGTTTGTATTCAAAAAAAGGGATGTCGCGGCTTGACCGTCAAAGCAAAAAGTTCCCGTTGGCATCCGGCAGGCGGGAACTTTCATGGATACCCGGGGGGTTCCAGTGCCTTGGGCGCACCGGAGATTACCCTGCTTCCGGCTGCGCCGATTTTTTTCGCTTCTCCTTAGCGTTTGCGGGTGCGGGAGCAGGGGCGGGGGCGGCCGGTTCCATTTTGCTTGAGCCGTTGAGCTGCCCGCCTTCGAGAATGATCAGCTTGGCGACGTCGACATTTCCGTCAACCTGGCCGTTTCCCGTAATTGTCAGCTTCCCTCTTGTCGATATGTCGCCGACCACTTTGCCGGCCACGACCACTTCGCCGCCTTGAATATTCGAGCGGGCTTCTCCGGTCTCGCCGATCACGACCTGTCCCAGACACTCGATTTCACCGCTGAATTTTCCTTCCAGACGCAGGTTCGATTTGCACTCCAGTTTGCCTTCGATGCTGCTGCCTTGGCCGATTAACGTGTCGGTGAGTCCTGCGGCATTTTTCCTGTCTTTTAACATCGTTCACTTCAATCCTCCATACTTAGGATATTTACTTCAAATAGGGCAGGGGATCGACGGGTTTGCCGGCCTTCACGATTTCAAAATGAAGATGCGGCCCGGTGCTGCGCCCGCTGCTGCCCAGCTTGCCGATCTGCTGTCCTTTGTCGACCGTGTCTCCTTCGATAACGCCGATCTCGTTCAAATGCAAATACCAGCTTTGCAGGCCCCCGGGATGCTCGATCACGATATATCTCCCATGCGAGCTGTCCTTGTCGGTGGTGATGACTTTGCCGGCTCCGGCGGCGTAAACGGGATCGCCGAGCTTGCCGCCGATATCGATGCCGGCATGAAAAGCGGCCCGGCCGGAAAAAGGATCCGTCCGGTACCCGAAATTCGAAGTCAGCCGCGTGGACAGCGTGGGCCATTCCGAAGGCGTGCCGGAAATGGAGTATTGCGTTTGCCTTGCTTTTTTGAGCGTAACCGGGACGTTTTTCTCCATTTCATCCAGCATGTCGCTCATCATCGCAAAATCGTCGCTCGTCTCCCGGGCAAGGGTTTCAATTTCATTGTCGTGAACGGCGATAAATTCGCCGCCGATCCCGCTGTCCGCAAGCGAATCCTGCGAATTGTCCCAGGACAGGGAAGACAGCTTGCCCAGCTCCTTCGAATCGCCGTACTTATCGATGAATTTCTGAAGCTGGGCCTCCAGCTCCGCCACGCGTTCCATCCGGTCCATCATGTCCTTGGATTGTCCGGAAAGCGCAATCACTTCATTTTGCAGACGCTGGATCGCTTCGTTTTTGTCGGTAACGACCGCTTCAAAAGCGATGGTCTGCGATTTTAATTGTTTTTCCAGCCTGGAAACGGTGTGGTCCGATTGGATTTGCAGGCTGACGATCAGGCCGGAAATCGACAGCAGCGCCAGCAGCGGGACGGCAACAACGAGCGGCTTGGACACTTGAACCTGCTTGACGGGCTGGTTGGCGTCGCGAAGGACAAGCAGCGTCATCCGGTTAGGGTTCGGCAAGCTTACACTCCTCATGGCATCTCCTCCCCTACTTCTCGAGTTGGTTCTATATCTTATCTATTCCTATGACTCTTAAATCATGTCAAAAATGTAATCCCTGTCTGATATAAATCGCGTTTTACGTACGAACCGTCATACAAGGCGAGCGGGATGAATAAACCGGAGGCCGGATGGTTAAAGCTGATGGCTAGGGGAGGCTGCACCTATGATCTGGTTGCTTGTAGTTTTACTCGCGTACATCGCTCCAATCGCTATGATTCTCATTTTGGAGTTCAGGAACCCTAGCAAGGCCGTGGCTTGGATGTTTATTTTGTTCCTCTGTCCGTTCATTGGATTCATTACCTATTATTTCGTGGCGAAGGATTACACCAAACGCAAATGGCTGCGGCTCCGCAGCCGGCGGCCGTTTCCCGAAGCCCAGGCGAAGCTGCGGAAGCGGATGTCTATCGTAAGCACGGCCGAAGAGGCGCAGAATCCGGCTTTTCAAAATCAAAAACGGCTGTTCGGGCTGCTGACGCATTGGCCGAAAAGTCCCATCACGGGCCGCAATCAAACGCAGGTATACTCGGAGGGCGAAACCGCTTTTTCCGCTATGCTGGAGGAAATGGAGAAGGCGAAGGACCACATCCATGTACAATTTTACATTTTCCGCGCCGACGGGATTGGCTCCCGATTTCAGGAGGTCATGATCCGCAAGGCGAAAGAAGGGGTGAAGGTGCGGCTGCTTTGCGACGGCTTGGGCAGTTATCTGCTGCGGGCTTCCTTTGTCCGCAGGCTGCGGGCGGAGGGAGTGGAGGTTTATTTCTTCCTGCCGCCGCTGACCGCTTTGCAGAGCCGCCGGTTGAATTACCGCAATCATCGCAAAATTATCGTTGTGGACGGAACCGTTGGCTTTGTGGGCGGGCTGAATGTCGGGGACGATTATTTGGGGCTGTACGCTAAAACCGGATACTGGAGAGATACGCATTTGCAGCTGCGCGGCGATGCCGTTTATTTTTTGCAGATGACGTTTGTGCACGACTGGCGGCTGGCTTCCGGCCAGCGGATCGAAGGACCGGGCTTGTTTCCCGACCATCGCTGCGAGGGCAGGGAGCAGGTGCAAATTTTAACGAGCGGCCCGGGCCAGCCGAGGAACAACATCCGGGAAATGTGCTTTGGCGCGATGTCGGTGGCGACACGGAGAATCTGGATCGCATCGCCTTATTTCATCCCGGACGAGGCGGTTTATACGGCTTTAAAAACGGCGGCCCTCAGCGGAGTCGAAGTGATCGTCATTTTGCCGTATCACGCCGATCACCGGCTGGTCAAGCTGGCTTCGCTGTCGTACGTTGAGGAACTGCTGGCCGCCGGGGTGAAGTTCTATCAGTATACGAAGGGTTTTATCCACGCCAAAGTCCTGCTGGTCGATGATTTGCTTGCTTCCGTCGGAACGGCGAATATGGATATGCGCAGCTTTTTCTACAATTTTGAAATGACCGCGCTGCTGTTCGATCAGGGACCGATCGCAAAACTCGCGGACGATTTCGAACGGGATATATCCGACTCGGTCCCGATCCGGCTTGCGGAATTTGCCCGGCGTTCGCGCTGGCAAAAAGGAATGGAGCTGCTTGCGCGTTTGCTGTCGCCTTTACTGTAGCCTTTGCTGTAGCGGGTTACACCTTCACGGGGCCGCGCAAATGCTGCAGAATCAGCTTGACGGACTGGGGCGGAACGGCCGCCAGCAAATCCCTGCGTTCCTTCAGGCGCCGGCCGATGTTCAGCAGGTTGAAGTCGGACGGTTTGGGATCCTTGCGCACCTCCTCCCAAGTCAAAGGCGTCGAGACGCTGGCTGCGGCGCGGGCTCTCGGCGTGTATGGCGCGGCCAGCGTTTTGCCGCCGTAATGCTGCAGATAGTCGAAATAGATTTTGTCGCCCCGGTCCTTTTTCAACCGTTCGATGGTGAACAGGCCCGGATGTTTTTCGGTGACATAGCGGGCCACAAAGTGGCCGATGGAGCGCAATTCATCGAAGGTAACTCCGTATTCGACGGGGACGATGATCTGCACGCCGGTGGCCCCCGACGTTTTGGGCACGGAGGCAAGTCCCAATGAAGCCAAAACATCGCCGACGATGGCGGCCGCCTCCATGATCCGCGGCTCTTCCTCCCGGGACGGATCGAGGTCGATCATCCATTCGCAGGGCAAGCTTTCCCCTACGTAATGCAGCGAAGGATGAAATTCAATGCAGGCCAAATTGCCCAGCCAGAGCAGGACGGGCAGGCTGTCCATAACGACGTACCGGATGTTCTCGTGCAGCGCCGTGCGCACGAACGGCGGGAGCGGGTCGGGCGCGTTTTTCTGGTAAAAAAATTTGCCGTGGATGCCCCCGGGATAACGGATCGTCGTCAGCAGGCGGTTTTTGCAGTATTTCAGCAGGTACGGCGACAGCTCGGCGAGCTTCTCCAAATAGATCCGTTTGCTGATGCCGGCTTCCGGCCAGAGCAGCTTGTCGGGATTGGATACGGGCACTTCCGCGCCATCGACGAGGATGGTGCCTTTGATCGATTTCGGCATGCGCTTGGGACAGCTCCTTTCAAGCGGGAAGGTCGGTTGGCTGGGGCGATCCGGCCGCGCTTCCCGCGGGGTTATTATCTCTAGGCTTGCCTGGGGGCGCGGAAACTATGAGCCGGCGGGAGAATGGAGCTTGGCGGCGATGGGCAAACTTGGAAGACATCGAGCTATAAGTTGAACTAAACAAAAGTTCGGGAATAGGCAAGAGGGTGAAATGATTCTGAAGAAGCGAAGCGTTCGCCTTTGTGAGCGGATTTCGACCATACATGAATTTAATTAAATCATAGAAATCCGAGAACAACAGCGATCGTAAGAACATTTCACCCGGCTGCCTTTATCCCCCCTACAGTCATTAGTTCAACTTAAAAAGACAGATGGAGGCAAACACTTATGGATTTAAAACCGGTCGCGCCGTTTGAACCGATTCGCAGCGAAACGATCCCGCAGGGGGAAAACTGGGTGGCCCAGGTCAAATGGGACGGCGTGCGGATGCTGACCTACCGTGACGGGCGGGAGACGCGCCTCATCAACCGCAAAGGCAACGACCGGACGGCGCAATATCCGGAATTCATCGACGTCCCCTCGTACTGCCGGGCGAGCTCGGTCATCCTTGACGGGGAGATGATCGCTTTATCCGGGGGCAAGCCTTCTTTTCATGAGATCATGCGGCGCGACAGCCTGCGGCGGGAACGGGAAATCCGCTTTGCGAGCGGACGGATTCAGGCCATTTACATGATTTTTGATATTTTATATTACGACGGCGGCTGGGTGACCGGACGTACGCTGGCCGAACGCCAGCAGCTGCTGCAGGAGATCGTCGTTCCCGGCGACCGGGTGCAGCTTGTTCCCAATACCCGGGATGGACAGCTTCTGTTTAACCTGATGAAAGAGCGGGGCTGGGAAGGCATCGTCTGCAAAAAGCTTGACAGCCCGTACCTGATCGGCGGCAAGGATGGCAGATGGGTCAAGCGGAAGCTGGCCCGGGATCTGCATGCGGCGATCGGAGGCGTTACGTACCGGGACGGCATCGTTAACGCGATATTGCTCGGCTTATATGACGACGAAGGGCGGTTTTTGTACATCGGACATGCGGGGACGGGAAAATGGAAGGTTCGGGAGTGGCGCAAGCTGACCGCCAAGATTCCGGGGCTCGCCGTGCCGGAGCGGCCGTTTTACAACGTGCCCGAACGCATCAAAGGGGCCGTCTGGATTCAGCCGGCCCTGACCGTAAAAGTGCAATTTCTGGAGTGGACGCCCGGCGGAACGATGCGCCACCCGATCATACAAGGCTGGGGGGGCGTCCCGGCGGAGGAATGCAGCGTTTCGCAAAACATGTAGCGTCCGGCCCGTTATTCGGCTTTCGTTTTGGCGGGGCTTTTGCGTTTCGGCTTCGGTTTGACCGCGACGGTTGGCGTTCCTCCCGTTGCTGCGCCTCCCGTTGCTGCGCCTCCCGTTGCTGCGCCTCCCGTTGCTGCGCCTCCCGTTGCTGCGCCTCCCGTTGCTGCGCCTCCCGTTGCTGCGCCTCCCGTTGCTGCGCCTCCCGTTGCTGCGCCTCCCGTTGCTGCGCCTCCCGTTGCTGCGCCTCCCGTTGCTGCGCCTCCCACTGCACCCCTTCCCGCTACCGCTCCTTCCTCCGGCTGCGCTTTGGCTTTTTTGGCGGCGGGCTTGCGCGTTCGTTTGGCGGGGCCGGGATCGGTCGCAACCGGTTTGACCGCCTCGATGCTGGCCTGCAGCGCGGCCATCAGGTCGATGACATTGGTCTCCGGTTTCGCCGGAGCCAGGCTGATCTCCTCGCCGGACACCTTGTGCTCGATCAGTTCAAGCAGCGCCTCCCGGTAGTCGTCGGTATATTTTTCCGGCTCAAACGGGGTTGACAACTGCTCGATCAGCAATTTGGCCATCGTCAGCTCTTTGTCGTTGACTTGAATCGTTTCCGGGAGGTTGGGGACTTGGGAAATCGGCCGGATTTCATCGGGATAAAAAATCGTCTCCACCGCCAGGCAGCCCTCCAGCACCCGAATCGCCGCCAAGCTGCTTTTGGAGCGGATGGCGATTTTGGCGATGCCGATTTTCCCCGACTGCTTCATCGCTTCGAGCAGCAGTTGGTAGGCGTTCGAGCCCGCCTGATCGGGCGAGAGGTAATACGTTTTTTGAAAATAAATCGGATCGATCTCTTCCAAATCGACGAAATCGAGAATGGTGATCGTTTTTTCGACGTGATCGTTCAGCTGCTCAAGCTCCTCTTTTTCAAACAGGACGAATTTCCCTTTTTCGTATTCGTAGCCGCGGGAAATTTCCTCCCAGTTGACATCGACATCGCAAGCCGGACAGCGCCGGACATAGGAGATCGGGCTGCCGCACACTTTGTGGATATATTTCATGGAGATGTCCTTGTCCTCCGTGGCGGAAAACATTTTGACGGGAACATGGACCAGCCCGAAGCTGATCGCCCCTTTCCAGACGGTATGCATGAGGGGATGGCTCCTTTCTTTTTAGGCGTTAGGCGATTTATGCATGTTTATGTGGTTTATGCGGCTGAATTGGTTGCTCAGTTGGCGCATGAAACGCTCATAGGTCTTATTATGGTTTTAAAATATTTTTCTATTAGCGGGGGTTTCGAATCGAAACTATCGTCCGCCGGAGCTCTGACGGTTGTAGCAGCGGCTATTTTACGAAAAAGGATCTTTTCTAAATTTATACGAAAAATAACTCAACGCGTTAAAGTGTGGAAGCGCGTCGAAACAAAAAGGGGGGGTGTTTGATTCTTTTTTTCCATAATATGGGTTTATACTGAATTCAGTTCATGAAGTTCAACTTCATAGCCCATCTGTTTGATTTTTCGAATCCAGTACTCGATGGTTTTTTCACGTTTACCCAAATAGTCTGCGCCCAGTTCCTCGTAAGGCACTTTATCTCGTAGGACGACGTAGATGATCCGTAAGAGTAAATGTGAAACCGCTATAATGGCTTTTTGTTTACCCATTCGTTTGACTAGCCTGTAATATAAAGCGGATATCCGGGAGTCTTTGACCCTTATGGCGGCCCAACCGCATTGACAAAGTACGGATTTTAGTCCCTTATTTCCGCGTTGGTTCTTTTTTCGTTTTTTTTACCGTTACTTTCATGGTTGGCTGGGCATACCCCGGCCCATGAAGAAAGGTGAGCATCGGATGGAAAATGTGACATATCTGTACCCAATTCGGCCACGATGCTCGCCGCTGCATCATGTTTGATCCCAGGAATAGTGTCCAGCAACTCCATTTCCAAGCGATAAGGCATAGTCAGTTGTTCAATTTCTGTTTCCAGTTCTTGAATCTCCTGTTCTAGATACGCAATATGCTCCAGATGTCTTCGAATCATTTTCCGATGATGAAGGCGTAAACGGCCGTTTAGCGCCTCAATAAGTTCGGGAACTTTGCGTTTCAGAGACGACTTCACCATGTCACGAACCTGCCGTTCATTAAGCACTTCACCGTTGACAATGGATTCAAGTAACAATCGGCCGGAAACCCCAAAGACGTCTGACATAAAGGTGGTGAGTTTCAGATTGGCATCTTGCAATATCTTGTGAATCCGGTTCTTCTCTTGGGTCACATTCTGCAGGAGTTTCCGGCGGTATCGAGTGAGGTCACGCAAGTCGCGAATATCTACGCTCGGGACAAAACTTTGCTCGATTAATCCGCTTCGGTGTAACCGGGCGATCCACTCGGCATCGCTATAGTCGGTTTTTTTGCCTGGAACATTCTTGATGCGGGCCGGATTGGCGAGGGTCAACTTACAAGAATCCTCCAGAATGTTCCATACCGGCTTCCAGTATACCCCGGTGCTTTCCATGGCCACATGGGTACATTGTTGATCTTCGAGCCAGTCTTTTAAACGAAGTAGTTCCTTGGTGGTCGTTCCGAATGTCTCGATTTCTTTTGACGGTCTCTTGTCGAGCGGACCGTACAGAAGGCAGGCCACGATATTATCCTGATGGACATCTATACCTGCACATCGTTCCAAAATCGCATCCAAAACGAACAACTCCTTTCTGGATGTTTTAAGCAGATCATGCAACCTTGTATAAAGATGACACTTTATACTCGTACTCGTGGTAACAATCGGCGATTCTCGTGGTTGCAATTGGTCCGATTCTAACACGGAGTGTTTCTCCAAAATGTAATCGACCTATGATCCACCTATAATTATTACCTCATAAAGTGAGTGCGTGTACAACCCATATTTTTCATATATGGCGGTGGCCGCCAGGCCATATTTGATTCTAACGGTTGCAGGCGCCGTTATTTGCCTGAAAAGACGCCGGTTTGATTTCTAACGGACAGGGGAGTCGCTATTTGCCGGGTAAAGGCCAGATATGTCACTGGCGTTGCATTAACGCCTACACAAAATCTCTGGTACACCTAGCCGGCTATTCCATTTGAGATCACGCCAGAAAATCTAACGGTTGTATTAGTCGCTATTTTGCCAAAAAAGTCCCTTTCTAAATTTTAACGGTTGTGAGCGCGGTTATCTGCTCTAATCTGAGCCCAAATACCCGGGTTATAGCTAAATAAGCGCTATGGCAACCGTTAGAGTGGTTGTGACCGCAAAAAATTGGCCGATTTTGGAACTCTCATGGGGAAAAATCCTGTAGAATACGCTCAAATTGCCCAGTTTGCATCCTACCGTGCCTCATCTATTGGAAATATCCAATCAGGATGCTATATTTACTATTAATTTACAATTCTATTGGAGATTTCCAAGCACAACAACCGTATTGAACAGATAGGTTTCGTGGTTGCGGGGGCTTCGGCGGACCGATATAATGGGGACATACGTTTTTTTGCGATCGTTTCATCCGGCGGGCCGTAAGGACGGGGCCTTCAAGGGCCACGGGGCTATACTGGCTCGCTTAAAGGTGGTTGAGCATGGTGGAATTTGACAAACCCTTTGCTTCGTACGTTTATGAGGCCGAGGATCTGCACGGAACGGAAAAACTGGCGGCCCATTTGGCCCGGCAGGCGCTGCCGGGAACGGTGATCGCGCTGGACGGCGATTTGGGAGCGGGGAAGACGGCGTTTTCCCAATTGTTCGCGAGACACCTGGGGGTAACGGACACGGTCAACAGTCCGACGTTTACGTTGATCAAAGAATACGAGGGCAGGCTGCCGTTTTATCATATGGACGTGTACCGGTTGTCGCTGGAAGAGGCCGAGGAGCTGGGGCTTGACGAATATTTTTACGGGGCGGGCGTTTCTCTGGTGGAGTGGGCCAGCCTGATTGAGGAGCTGCTTCCGGCAAATTTGCTGCAAATCTATATCGAAACCGTGTCGGCCACGGCGCGGAAAATGCATATCAAAGGGCGGGGCGAACCCTATGAAGCGTGGGTGTCCGCCCTGCAAAAGAATGGGGTCTCCTGAAGATGAACAACAATTACGAACAGCGGCCGCAGCAGCGGCTTTTGGCGTTTGACACCTCGACGTCGTCGCTGGCGGTAGCGGTCATGGAGGATGGCCGGCTGCTGGCCGAGCGGAGCATGCACGCCGAACGGGATCATTCGTCGCTTTTGGTTACGGCGATCAAGGAATGTCTGGACGCGGCGGGGCTGTCCAAACGGGAATTGACCGGGATCGCCGCCGGGGTCGGGCCAGGCTCGTATACCGGAATCCGGATCGCCGTCACGACGGCCAAAACTTTGGCCTGGGCGCTGCGGCTGCCGGTATATGGCGTCTCGAGCCTGGAGGCGCTGGCGCTGGGCGGCTGGGCCGGCGCCAGCGGGCAGGACGCGGCCAAGCTGGGCGCTTGGGCCGCTGCCCCGGCTGAAGCCGGCCGGGCCAAGCCGGCCGCCGAGAACCGCCGCTACGCCGGCGGCCACTGGATCGTGCCGCTGGTGGACGCGCGGCGCGGCCAGGCCTATACGGCGCTGTTTGCCGCGCCGGCGTCCGGCGGCTGGCCGCAGCGGCTCGCGCCCGACGCCATCCGGCTAATGGACGGCTGGGCCGGCGAGCTGTTGCAGCGCCTTACCGCGCTGGAGCCGCAGGAGCGCCCGGCCGCGGTTTGGTTTGTGGGCGAAACCGGGAAGCACGAAGCGGCCATTGGCCAGCTGCGTTCCGCCGCGTTGGCGCCGGTCCATCCGGTCCCTTACGAACTGGAAGGTATCTTCATGGGAATGGCCGGCGTGAAGCGGCTGCGGACGTTTCCGGCCGACGAGGTTCATTCGCTTGAGCCGAACTATACCCAGTTGGCCGAAGCGGAAGCCAAGCGGCTGCGCAACGGGTGAAGGGGGGAGCCGATATGATCTCAAGGAAAGCGGAGAATTTCAACCCCGAAAACGTCGGCTTCCGCACCATGAAGCTGGAGGACATCCCGGATATTATGGTCATCGAGCATGAATCGTTTACGTTGCCCTGGAGCGAAGAGGCGTTTCGCAACGAATTGACTCATAATCATTTTGCCCGCTATTTGGTGATGGAATATAACGGCCAGCCGATCGGCTATGCCGGCATGTGGACGATCGTGGATGAAGCGCATGTGACGAATATTGCGGTGAGAACCGCATACCGCGGGTTGCATTTGGGGGAAAAGCTGCTCCGCCGCATGATGAAATGGGCGGCCGAGCTCGGCATGGTCCGGATGACGCTGGAGGTTCGCGTTTCCAACGAGGTAGCGCGTTCACTCTATGGAAAAATGGGCTTTTCCCCTGCAGGAGTAAGAAGAGGGTATTATTCCGATAATCATGAGGATGCGCTCATTATGTGGTGCGAGCTGCCGAAGCGGCCGCACCGGGCAGGGAACACGGAAGGAAGCGGATGGTATTGATGCAGGAACAGGATTGTTATATTTTGGCGGTGGAAACGAGCTGCGACGAAACCTCCGCCGCCGTCGTCAAAAACGGGACCGAGGTCCTCTCCAATTTGATCGCCAGCCAGATCGAAACGCACCGCGCCTTCGGCGGCGTGGTGCCGGAGGTGGCCTCGCGCAAGCACGTGGAGAGCATTACGCGCATCCTGGAAGAAGCGGTTCGGGAGGCGGATATTCCGCCGGAGTCGCTGTCCGCGATTGCCGTTACGGAGGGGCCTGGGCTTGTGGGCGCGCTGCTCGTCGGGATTATGGCGGCCAAGAGCCTCGCTTTCGCCCTCGAAAAACCGCTGATCGGCGTACATCATATCGCCGGGCATATCTACGCCAACCGCCTGATGGAGGACATTTTGTATCCTTCTATGGCGCTCGTCGTTTCCGGCGGACATACCGAACTGGTGCTGATGGAACGCGAAGGCAGCTTTAAGCTGCTGGGCCATACCCGCGACGACGCCGTAGGGGAAGCTTACGACAAAGTGGCCCGGGCGCTCGGTTTTCCGTATCCGGGCGGACCCTATGTGGACAAGCTGGCCGGCGAAGCGGAGGAGGCCGAGGAGCTCCCGCGGGCGTGGCTGGAGCCGGATTCCTACGATTTCAGCCTGAGCGGATTGAAATCCGCCGTGCTGAACGCGGTGAACCAGCACCGGATGCGCGGGGAAGACGGCTATCAGCCGGCCATTGCCCGCGGGTTCCAGGAGTCGGTGATCGAAGTGCTGGTGGAGAAGGCAGTACGCGCGGTACGGGCGACCGGTTCGCGCCAGCTCTTGCTTTGCGGCGGAGTCGCCGCGAATCGCGGCCTTCGTTCCGCGCTGACCGAGCGCTGCGCCGGCGAAGGGATATCCTTGATTATTCCGCCGCTGGCTTATTGCACGGACAACGCGGCTATGATCGGCGCCGCCGCTTACCTGAAATGGAGAAGCGGGGAATTTTCCAGCCTTGGGCTGAAGGCCGAGCCTTCCTTGTCGCTGGAGGGCTGGTCCGTTCAAACGGATAACTAACTCCATATAAAAAAACAGCTGTGCCATAGACCGTTGCCGGATATTCTATGGTACAGCTGTTTTTGCGTGGTGCCGTTCGGCAATGAATCCTAGCGGTTTTCCCCCGCATTCGCCGCTTCGGCCGCGGCCGCGGTTTCTTTGATGCCGGGGCTTAAGACCGCTGCCGAAGCAGCGGAGGCGCCGCCGCTCATTTTGCTCGTTCCTTCAAAAATACTGCCCTCTTCAACGGAAAGCGCCGCGGTTACGATATTTCCGTAAAGCTTTCCTTTGGACGTGATCGACAGCTTGTTTTTGGCCTGTACATTGCCGTGGACTTCCCCGGCGATAATGATGTTTCTGGCCAGAATGTTGGAGTGAACCAGCCCCTTCTCCCCGATCGTAACGTCCCCTTCGCATTCGATGTCTCCGGTAATTTGACCCTCGATGCGCACGCCGGCCTCCGATTTGATTTTTCCTTCAAAAACGCTGCCTTCGCCAATCAACGTGTCGGTCGTGTTCGGGTCGAGCCTCTCGGGCTGCTGCCTATTGCCTCTTAGTTTCATTTTTGATCTTCCTCTCCGGGTTTTCTTAAATACAGCTCGGGATCAACCGTAGCTCCGTTCTTCTCTACTTGAAAGTGCAAATGGGGCCCCGTGCTTCTGCCGGTCGAACCCATTTCCGCGATCTTCTCGCCCTGTTTGACGGAATCTCCTTTTTCCGCTTCGATTTTGCTTAGATGCATATAGATGGTGCTGAGTCCCGAAGGATGGGAAACCGTTATGTAATTGCCCCGTGCGCTGTTGTGTCCCGCATCCGTCACTGTGCCGTCCGCGGCGGCATATACCGGATCCCCGACCCCGCCGCCGATATCGAGACCTTTGTGCAGCTCATGCCCCCTGCCGTCAAAAGGGTTGTCCCGTTCACCGTATCTGGACGTAATCCGGACCGATTCCGTGGGCCAAAAAGTCGGGAAAATGAGCATCATTTTTTTATACTGCTGCAGCGATGATTTGGCCAGTTCCAGCCGCTGCTGCAATTTCGGCAGTTCGTTTAACGAGCCGGTGATGCTTTTCTTCGTTTCCTCCACGAGGGAGGCGATGTCCTGTTCCATTATAGGAACTGCGTCGCCGCCAACGCCTCCCGCCGCCAAAGCTTCCGTAGCGGTATTTTTGGATAAAGAGGCGGAATTGATGTTGGTTCTCTGGATGATGCCGTCTTTGGTGATCGACTTCAGTTCGGCCTCCAGCTGTTCCAATTCACTCATTTTCGCTTCGATCGTTTTGGATTTTTCGGAAAGCTCCATCAGCTCCGACAATAGCCGGTCAATCTCCTTCTCCTTGTCGACGAATAGGTTCGACGAATCGGAAAGCTCCGCCTCCAGCGAACCGATGCGGCTTGTGTGGCTGCGATTGACGGCAAATAAGGCCAACACTGAGCCAAGCAGCAGGGCTGCGGCGATCAGAACGGCTAACATATGAGTAAAATGAAATTTAAAGCGAAATACGGGATTTGTACCTTCGGGTACGACCAGCATGGTATATCGCCGGTTTAACTTTTTCTTGAATCTTCCCCTCATGTCATCCTCCTGTCATTCTAGCGCCGATATATCTAGTAGGACAAAAGTCATTATTTCTACTTGCCCCTACAATTATTTCGGCAAAATGTTCCAAATTCCTCCATTGTGAAAAAAATTGCTCTTTTTTTCACCATTCAAGCAGGATTTTGTCGAAGGCAAGTGAATGTGCTCATCCGGCTGGTGTATAATGATGGAAGTGCGAGCGGGCATTCCGCCGGGGTGCCGGGATGGGAGGAACATGGTGAAACCGGTTAAAAGGTCAAAATTTCGAATTTGGTTAGGAACTTGTTTCTATCGGACTCAGCGTTACCTGAATTGGTGGTTTGGTCCGGATAAGCTGGCCAAACAGCGGATAACCGAACTTTTTCCCCACCGGATTTTTCAGCATCAAACGGTTTTGCTTAGGCAGCTCAAGGATGTCGATATGCAACTGCAATACAACAAAATAATTAACCTCAAGCTGGCGGCGAAGAACATTGACTGGCTGATCATCCGGCCGGGGGAGACCTTTTCGTTTTGGAGAACGATAGGCAAACCGACGCGGAAAAAAGGGTACGTAAACGGCATAGTATTGCACTACGGGAAATTCAAGCAGGGAATAGGAGGCGGTTTATGTCAACTAGCCAATTTGCTTTATTGGATGGCGTTGCATTCACCGCTTGAAATAACGGAGCGCCACCGCCACAGCTATGACGTATTTCCCGATTCGGGAAGAACCCAGCCCTTTGGAAGCGGAGCCACCTGCTCCTACAACTACCTTGATTTAAAGCTGTATAACCCCGGTCCGGAACCGCTGCAGCTCCACGTTTATTTAACGGAGCGGTATTTGGCCGGAGAAGTCAGATCCATGAAGGAACCGCACTATCGCTATGAGGTTTATGAAAAGGATCACCGGATTTCCCAGGAATATTGGGGAGGTTACATCCGGCATAATTTGCTGTTCCGGCGCACCTACAACCTTGCGGGTGAAATAATGCGGGACGAGTACGTCACGGAAAACCATGCGTTGATGATGTATGAGCCGCTGCTGGAGTCCGGAAGCGGAGGCAAGAATGCCGCCGAACCCTCCAATGGAAGGAGTTGGGTTATGTGAGCTACAAGAACGCGTTTATTCGGGTTTCTCCCGATTGTCCGGCGGATAGGGCCGTTGTTCCGGAGGCGGGCAAGAAGGGAAAACCGATTCATATGATCCAGTACGAGCTGCTGTCGCAGGCGCCTTACCGATACAATCATGAGGAACTGATTTTCGAAGTGCATATCCGCCATAAAGGCATTTCCGAGGAAGAACTCTGCGAGCGCAGACAGGAGATTGGGGACGAATTGTTCAGCAAACCGCACGCCTGCATGCGGGCTTCGGCCCTTCCGAAAAAATACGGATGGGGCGTGCATTACGATGAACATGGAAAAATCGCCTTATACGGCGTGGATTCCCGCGAATACCGCGAGTTCTGCGAAGTGCAGGACGGCCGGGTCAAGCTGCTTGACGGGATGCGCAGCAGCCGGAAGTAGCGAGCAACCAAAAAGGAGAAGGAGAAACGAAACATGGAAGAGATCAACGGCAAGTTAATTACGGTGGAAACGCTGCGGGCGGATATGGTTAACCTTGGCGTTCGGGAGGGAGCGACGCTGCTCGTACACTCCTCTTTTAAATCGTTAGGGGAATGGGTGTGCGGAGGGCCTGCCGCCGTCGTGCTTGCCCTGGAAGCCGCGGTGGGGGAAACGGGCACGATCGTGATGCCGACCCATAGCGGCGATTTGACCGACCCGTCCGGCTGGGGGAATCCGCCGGTGCCTGAGGCGTGGTGGGAGGCGATCCGCGAGCAAATGCCCGCGTACGATCCGTCGCTAACGCTTCCGCTCAAGATGGGCGTCATTCCGGAAACGTTCCGCAAGCAGGAGGGAACCCTGCGCAGCGGGCACCCGCTTTATTCCTTTGCCGCCCGGGGCGCTCGCGCGGATCGCATCGTTACGGCGCATTCCCTGGCGTACGGGCTTGGAAACGAGTCGCCGCTGGCCCGGATTTATGATCTGCGCGGAGACGTGCTGCTGCTGGGCGTCGGGCACGGCAACAACACCTCCATCCATTTGGCGGAATGCCGGTCCGATTATCCGGGCAAAACGAAGCTCATCAACAAGGCCCCGATGAATGTTAACGGCGTAAGACGTTGGGTCGAGTTCCCGGACGTCGCCTACGATGCCGACGATTTTGAACAGCTGGGGGCGGATTTTGCGCAGGATACGGGGTTGGTGAAAAAAGGAAAGATCGCCGGGGCCGAGGCGATGCTCATGCCCCAGCGCGATTTGGTCGACTATGCCGTCGAATGGCTTGCAAGCCATAGAACGGAGCTGGAAGGATAAGCTAAAATGGTTTGGCTGCCGGTGCGATCATTCGGCGGGGAGCCCCGCTTCCACATCGCCATCCCAATTCAGCATGCCTCCCCTGTAGTTGTGAACCCGTTCAAAACCGTTATGCCGGAAGAAGCGTGCTACCTCAAAACTGCGGCTGCCGCTGCGGCAGATAAACACGTATTCCTTGCCCGGATCGAATTCCTCCAGCCGGTGCGGGATTTCGCCCATCGGGATCAGCGGAACACCGGGAATGTGGCCGGCTTCGTATTCGAAAGGTTCCCGGACATCGATAATGATCGTTTGGTCATCCGGGTTTTGCAGCAGGTTCTTCAGTTCATCCGAGTTGATATGGGAAATGCCGTCAATGATTTCGCTCATGAGTAGCGCCTCTTTTCATTAAAAATGTATATGCCTGGTCCGGCGCGGCATTAATGGAAAACGTCCATGCTCAGATAACGTTCGCCGTTATCGGGAGCGATGCACAATATGCGTTTGCCGGCTCCAAGCTTTTTGGCAAACTGCAGCGCCGTCCACACCGAAGCGCCGCTGGAGGGTCCGACGAGGATGCCTTCCAGGGCCGCCAGGCGCCGGACGGTGTCCAGCGCAGCTTCATCGCTAACCTGGACGATTTCGTCATATACTTCGGTGTTCAGAATCGGCGGGATGAAGCCTGGGCTTGTTCCAACCAGTTTATGCGGCCCCGGCTGCCCTCCGGACAGCACGGGCGAGCCCTTGGGTTCGGCGACGACGATGGAGATGCCGGGAATACGCTCGCGCAAATATTCCCCGGTCCCCGTAATTGTCCCGCCGGTTCCCGCGGTGGCGATGAATAGATCCAATTGTCCTTCCATTTGTTGTACGATTTCCGGACCGGTCGTCAGCCGGTGGACTTCGGGGTTGGCCTCGTTTTGAAACTGCTGCGGCATAAAGCTGCCCGGGATTTGAGCGTGAAGCTCCCGGGCTTTTTCGATTGCCCCGGGCATCCGCTTCGCGGCCGGCGTCAGCACGACTTCGGCGCCATAGGCTTTAAGGATGGCGATCCGCTCCTTGGTCATGTTATCCGGCATGACCAAAATCGCTTTATAGCCTTTGGCCGCCGCATTCATCGCCAGGCCGATGCCGGTGTTGCCGCTGGTCGGCTCGATGATCGCGGCCCCTGGCTTCAGCAGGCCGGCCCGTTCCGCGGCCGCGATCATATGGAAGGCGGCGCGGTCTTTGACGCTCCGGCTTGGATTGAAATATTCAAGCTTCACAAATACCTCGGCATCCTGCTCTCCTGCCAACCGCCCCAGTTTAACGGCCGGGGTGTTTCCGATCAGCTCTGTAATATGATTTACTGCTTTGCTGGACATGTCGTGGCGGCACCTGCTTTCCGATACCCGTTATTTTTAATCCATTTTGATCTGCAACTGTCTTCGCTTATTGTATCGGGTTTCAGGGCATTTGGGCAACTCGAAGTAACAAAAGTCACTGCGCAAATAGGTCCTCTGTGTTAATGTACACGCACAGCGTAGAAGGGTTCGGCGAGAACTCTTCTTTTTTTTACACACATGGACGAAAAAGGGGGCTTAAGTTGGCGAGGATTTCAAACAGGTCTGTCGGTACTGCAAAATAATGGCGGGGAAACGGCAAACGAGGAGAATACAAGAAGGAGAAGACAAGCGAGGAGACGGCAGCAAGGAAATGGAGCGGGCTAAGGCAGGGCAGATACCGTAAAGCTGCCGCTGCCCGCACCGCTATTTTACCGGCATTTCCGGCATTACCAGCTAGATAAGGCGGAGCGTTTCCACGTATCTTTGGCAACGCAAACGTAGACATAATTTTCGTCCCAGGCGATTTCCCCCGGGTTGCCCGGCGCATTGGCGGAGGCGGGAGTCCGGGATTGCTGGACCCGGATGCTGTCGCCGTTTACGTCGAGCGCCGCTTGCGGGTCATTGGTTCCGATCCCGACATGGGCGTCGTCGCGTTTGATCGTCAGAGCGCTGTCGACGGCCTCTCCCTGATCGGAATAGCGGACGATATTCAGGTCGGCCCCGGAGTTGTTCCCTTTTTGCTCCGCGCTATTGGCCCGAATGCTCCAAAGCGGCGTCGTGGCGTTATCCTTCCCGTTTTTGGCAAATTCCAGAACCCGGTTTCCTTCCCCGGCAACCCGCAAAATCCCGTTCATTACGTTGAAGTTCGAAGAATGGGTGCGAATCTCGGCGACATCGGTATCATAAGGAATTTCAAAACGGGTGAACAGCTGGTCCTTATACTCCCCGTCAGGGGACATCGTCGTTTCGATCGATATATGCTTATGATCGTGCTGCTCCGGGTTGTTGGCCTTGTCGTGCGAGATGATGGCGGTCTTGTCCTTCCCTTCTTCATTGGCCCAAGCGATGGCCGGTTTGGCCCGCTCCGCCGTCCATTGCAGCCGGATCAAATCGGACAGATGGCCTTCCTCCGCAACCCACTTTTGGTCTGTCGACAAATGAATCCGCTCGTTTAGAGGCAAAGCGAGCCCTCCGCCCGGGAGCTTGGATTCCGTAAAGGCTGGAGCCGTGGATGAAGCGTCTTGCGTCGCGCCAAGCACCTGGCAGCCTCCCAAAAAAGCGAGGCCGGCTCCCAGTGCGGCCAGTGAAGCGGCTTTGACAAGTTTCATTCATTTCTCTCCTTTTCGGCAATCTTTTACAGCTTTCTCTAGTTTTGCTCTATTCGATCATAAAGAGTTTAAAACCGGGAGGGCAATAGGCATTTCGGATGGTTTGCAGGCGGGATGCGGGCGGTGAAACGGTTTAACGGAAAAAGCGGGAAAAAAGAATCAGTAACTTGACAGTAGGAATTAGCATGAAAACGAAGACCGAGGCACCGAAATTCACAAAGTATGTCATTTTGCTTACGCTAAATCCCGGGAAAAGCCTTGACGAGGGGCTGATCCGCGAACATGTGGCCCATTTAAGGGAACTGGATAGGCTGGGATATTTGGTCATGTGCGGTCCGTTTACCGATTATAAAGGCGGGATGATCGTCATCGAAGCGGACACGATCGAGCAGGCTCGGCAAATCGCCGGACAAGATCCGTTCGTGAAATCGGGAGCCGAGAACTATGAGCTTCGAACCTGGGAGATCTCCTGTGAAGAAAACCGGCATTTGGGAATGGGATAATGGAAGGGGAAGAAAAAAGTCTGATTTTGTCAAGATGTGGACAAGGTTATCCACAGATTGTTGGCTAAATTTATGAAAGAAAGATGAAAGCTTGTCCGTCAACTTATGAATGCGGATACGAAAAAAGCCCCGGTTTGTTTTCTGAAAACTGTGGATAATGTGAATAAGTTGGTGGATAATTAGGCGTTTTTGTGAAAAAACCTAGTTAACCTGCAAAAAAAACGGCCCTAAGGGCCGTTTTAATGTGAAAATAATTCAGGATAATGTGGATAAATTTGTGCATAATTCGCTTTATTGTTTTCGTTTTGTAAAATAAAAAATTTTTGTGAAGGTGTTGTAAAATCCATTTTACGCTTCGGCTAAAGTTTCCCATTCCTCATAAGCGGAAGACAACTGCTCCTTGTGCCGTTCGATGGCCGATTGGCGTTCCTGAACCGCCATGTAATCCTGGTAAACCTCAGGCAGCGCAAGTTCGCTCTCCAAAGCGGCGATGTCGCCTTCCAGCTTAGCGATCGTTTCCTCCAACTGCTCCATCCTCCGCTGCCGGTTGCGTTCTTCGCGTTTGGCCTGTTTGTCGGCCTCGTACGAAGCGGCTCCCGTCTTCTGGGAAGCGGAGGCCTGTTCGGGCGCAGGAACGGCCCGGTTGGCCGCGCCCGGTTTAACCTCGCCGGCTCCGGCTTTTTCCGCGGCAAGCTCCGCAAGTTCCTGTTTTTTCGCCAAATAGTCGTCATAATTGCCCAGGAAATGCTCCGCTCCGTTCGGATGAAGCTCCACGATGCGCTCCGCGATTTTGTTCAGGAAATAACGGTCGTGGGATATGAACAGCAGCGTTCCGTCATATTCGAGCAAAGCGGACTCCAAAACCTCCTTGCTAAACAAATCCAAGTGGTTGGTCGGCTCGTCGAGAATCAGGACGTTCGCTTTTTGCAGCATCAGCTTGGCCAGGGCGACCCGGGCTTTTTCGCCGCCGCTTAGCGCGGCTACCTTCTTCAGCACGTCTTCGCCGCTGAACAGGAAATTGCCGAGCACGGTGCGGATGCGTGCCTCTTCCATATGGGGGAAGGCGCTCCACAGTTCTTCAAGCACCGTATTGTCCGGATTCAAGTTGGTCTGCTCCTGATCGTAAAAGCCGATTTTCACCTTAGCGCCCCAGGTGATTTTGCCGGCCGCAGGCTTCAGATCCCCGGTCAGCATTTTGAGCAGCGTCGATTTGCCGATGCCGTTGGGGCCGATCAGAGCGACCGTCTCGCCGCGCTGCAGTGAGAAGGAGACGTTTTGAAACAGCGGTTTTTGCTTGTTTTCGAACGAATATGCAAGATGATCGGCCTGCAGCACGTCCTTGCCGCTCATAACCTCGGCTTCAAAGGAGAAGCTGGCCCGTTTCAGATCGCCCTGCGGGCGGCCGATGACGTCCATCTTTTCCAGCATCTTGCGCCGGCTCTGGGCCCGTTTGGTCGTAGACGCTCTAACGATGTTCCGCTGAATGAAAGCTTCCATCCGGGCGATTTCGTCCTGCTGTTTTTCATATTGCTTCATTTGGCTCTCGTATTCCGCCGCCTTGAGTTCGATAAACCGGCTGTAGTTGCCGGTATATTTACGCGATTGATGGCGTTCGATTTCAACGATGGAAGTGACCAGCCGGTCCAAAAAATAACGGTCATGGGAAACGACCAGCAATGCCCCGGAATAATTCCGCAAATAATCCTCCAGCCAGGTCAGCGTTTCGATGTCCAAATGGTTAGTGGGTTCGTCAAGCATCAGCAAATCGGGCGCTTGGAGCAATATACGCGCCAGCGCCAGCCGGGTCCGTTGCCCGCCGCTTAACGTGGAGATGACGGTGTCCGGCGGGAAATCGCCGAAGCCCATGCCGTGCAGGACGCTGCGGATGCGGGTCTCGATCTCGTAGCCGCCGTGATCCTTGAACCAGTCCGATTTCAGCGCGTAGCGGTTGAGCAAATCCTGATGCGCTTTCTCGTCCCGGGCCAGCTCCGGATCGGCAATCTGCTCCTCCATCCGCCGCAGCTCGCGCTCCGTTTCGATCAACGGGGCAAATACGGCGAGCATTTCCTCCCAGATGGTGCGGTCCGACTGCAGCCCGCTGTTTTGCGCCAGGTAGCCGATCGTCGTTTCCTTCGCTTTGAATATTTGACCGCCGTCATAGGATAATTCACCGGCTAAAATTTGCAGAAATGTCGACTTGCCGGCGCCATTGACGCCCACGAGACCGATGCGGTCACGTTCCAGCACCTGCAGGTTGATTCCCTCTAGAACGGCGGTTACTCCGTATAATTTTGTGATGTTTGTGGCTTGAAGCAGCATATCCGATTCTATCCTCCAAAAACATTATCATTAGAATATGAACATTATTGTATATTTAGTGTACATGAAACGAACGTTAATTGCACCGCTCATTGCACCGCTCATTGTGGGAGAACGTATGGCCGGGTTGCCTTTTCCGGTTTAGTTTTCATTTTCATATAACAATGATAAACTAGTTCATAGAGAATACTCGACTTTTTTTGCCATGATCAATGATGAAATCGTACTTTTGCCGTGAACGGAAGGGGATAAGGAATGGAGCTTGCGGAAGCGAAACAAGAGCTGCGCCGGCGGATGCTCCAAGTTCGGGCAAGCATTCCCGAAGCTGCGAGAGCGGAGCAGTCGGTTGCCGCGGCCGCCCGGGCCGAGCGGGACGTGCTGAAACCGCTTCGCGGGCAGCGCGGCGGCCGGCTTAACGTAATGTGTTACGTGTCTTTCCGGGATGAACCCGACACGCGTCCGCTGATCCGAAGCTGCCTGGCGCAAAGCGATCGGATGCTCGTCCCCAAAATTCGCGGGAACCGCACGCTTGCCCTGCACGAAATCAGCGCGGAAGAAGTTTTGCTTCCCGGCACCTGGGGCATTCCCGAACCGGGGGACGAAACGCCGGTTTGGCCGCCTGCCCGGTATCCGGAGATCGATCTTATCCTCGTTCCGGGGCTGGCCTTTGATCGCGGCGGCGGACGGATCGGCTTCGGTGCGGGGTATTACGACCGGCTGATCGGAGATTTGGCGGAGCGCAGCGGGGGAACGGGCCGGGTGGTCCTGGCCGCGCTGGCGCTTGAGGAACTGATCGTTCCCGGCAAGGTTCCGATGGAGCGGCATGATTTTAAGCTGGACCTGCTGTTTACGGCTGCCGGAACAATATATATGAAGGAAAGTAGTGATAAGCTTGATGAACTCGGAATCGGGCCAAGGCATGACTCACTTTAACGAGCAGGGAAGAGCCCGTATGGTGGACATTTCCGGCAAGGCGCCGACCGTCCGCGTCGCCGTGGCCGAAACGAAGATTTCGATGCTTCCCTCCACGTTTGAGGCGATAAAACAAGGCCGGATCGGCAAAGGGGACGTTCTCGCCGTTGCCCAGGTGGCCGGGATTCAAGGGGCGAAACGGACGTCCGAATGGATTCCGATGTGCCATCCTCTGCCGCTGACGGGCGTGGATATCGCGTTTTCCGATAACGGGCGGGACGAGCTGTATGTGGAGGCGACGGTAAAAACGGAAGGGAAAACCGGCGTTGAAATGGAGGCGCTAACAGCGGTTTCCGCCGCGGCGCTAACCGTGTACGACATGTGCAAAGCGCTGCAGAAGGATATGGCGATCGGCCCGACGCTGCTTCGCTCGAAAACGGGCGGAAAAAGCGGGGATTACGTCCGGCCGTGAAGGCTGGGGAGGACTTAAAAATTTAAGCACACGGAACTCGCATTGATGATCCCGGCATGACCGTACTGAATTTGGAGTTCCTACAATGGATAAGGAGGGTGACTTCATGGTTTGGAAAACAGCGATCCTTACAGCAAGCGACAAAGGGGCCAGAGGCGAACGTGAAGATACGAGCGCCCAGGTTATCCGCGAGCTGGTGGAAGAGGAGTTGGGCGGCGAAATCGTAGAATACCGGATCGTTCCCGATGAGCCGGATGAAATTATTGCGGCTTTGATTGAAATGACCGATTATTTTCATGCGGACTTGGTATTCACCACCGGGGGGACGGAGCTGGCGATCCGCGACGTTACGCCCGAAGCGACGAGACGGGTCATCGAGCGCGAGGTTCCGGGCATGGCGGAAGCGATGCGTTACGCGGCGATGCAAAAAAATCCGGCGGCGATGCTGTTCCGCGGGATTGTCGGCATCCGCGGCCGCACGCTGATCGTCAACCTGCCCGGTACGCCGAAAGGTGTGCATGAAAATCTGGCGGCCATTATGGAACAGCTGCCGGAAGCGCTGCTAATGGTAACCGGTCAATTCCGCCTGTAATCGACCGCACTTTTACCGTCGTTTTTTGCTTGAATGTAAAATATATGGACTGTAACTGTGACATTCGTTATGGTATGATGTGGGCGTGTGGTTAAAACATGTTATATCCCTGCCTATTTTGGACGTAGCGAAAGGAGAATATAGCGATGAGCGCAGGCGGATTTTTATTGATTGTCATCGCGGCTTTGCTGCTGTTTGGACCGAATAAATTACCGGATTTGGGACGGGCCGTAGGCCGTACGTTCCGGGAGTTCAAAGAGGCGACGCGGGACATTGTGGACGATGTGCCGGAAGCAAAGCGGACGGAAGCGGCCCCTGCCCGCGCCGAAAGCCCTAAACCGGAGGACCGCCGGCTGCCGGAATGAGCTCAAGGCGGGAAAAGGAGGACGGTTGATGGCTGAAGAGCAGGAGATGCAGAGCATCGTCGACCATCTGTCGGAGCTGCGGCGGCGGTTGATGCTGGTCTGCATCGTTTTTGTCATCGTGCTGGTCGGCGCTTTTTTTGTGGTCGATCCGATTTATCATTATTTGACGACAAACGCCATTTCCGGCGCGAAAATCGAATTGAACGCCTTTTCGTTTTGGGACGGCGTCGGCGTCTACATGAAAATCGCGATGCTGGTGTCGCTGGGGATTACGCTCCCGTTTACACTGTACCAGGTCTGGGCGTTTGTCAGTCCGGGGCTGAGGCCGGCAGAACGCAGAGCGACCGTGAAATACATTCCGTTCGTATTTATCTGTTTTTTGGTGGGGCTCGCCTTTGGTTATTATGTCGTATTTCCGTTGGCGATGTCGTTTACGGGGTCGCTCAACAAGCAGCTTGGCCTGGTCGAAACGTACGGCATGGCGGACTATTTCAAATTCATGATGAACCTCGTTTTGCCGATTTCGCTGTTGTTCGAGCTGCCGCTTATCATTTTGTTTTTGACGCAGCTGAGAATCGTAACGCCGAAGCTGCTGCGGAAAATGCGCCGGGTCGCTTATTTCGCGCTGGTCGTTATTTCGGTGATGATCACTCCCGCCGATTTATTCTCCGCCTTTATGGTGCTGATTCCGCTCGTTATTTTGTATGAGCTGAGCGTGCTCTTGTCGCAGCGGGTGCATAACAGGATCGTGGCGGCGGATGCGGAGCGGGCGGAGAAATATAAATAAGGAAACGCGCCTTTGAGATGGGGCGTGTTTTTTTGTGCATGCGGTTGGTGTTGCGGCAGGTTGGGGAAGGGGCAGAGGCAGAATTTTGGTGGGAACGGTGATTAAGCATCGAGGGGGAGGGAATCAAGCTTAAAAATACTCCGCCGAGAAAATCATATTAGAGGATATTGCAAAGGCTGGGCAACTGAGTATCAGGAATATTTTTCCAACTCATAGGATACAATGGGAAGGGCATCTCCACGCCCGTAAAATATAGAAAAAAATTGCATAAAGGAACTTGAAATCTGTCCGCAAGTTGAGTAATATAAAAGTGGTTGTTAGCACTTGAACAGATCGAGTGCTAATACATATGACCTTACAAACCCTTAAACCAACATATTCAAAGGAGGCTGTTTTTTCATGATCAAACCTTTAGGTGAACGCGTTCTGGTACAACCGATCGAGCAGGAGGAGACAACGGCATTTGGCATCGTGCTTCCGGATACGGCCAAGGAAAAACCGCAGGAGGGCAAAGTAATCGCCGTAGGCAGCGGTACTTTGAAGGACGGGGTGCGCGTTCCGCTTGAAGTTAAAGAAGGCGACCGCGTGCTGTTCTCCAAATACGCAGGAACCGAAGTGAAATACGAAGGCAAAGAGTATTTGATTATGAAAGAAAGCGACATTCACGCGATCATCGGCTAAGAACAGCAGCTAGGTGAAATTTAGCCGAAATATACGAATGAATTTTCATCCAACATTTTCAGGGAGGTAATCTAATCATGGCAAAAGAGATCAGATTCAGTGAAGACGCCCGCCACGCAATGCTTCGTGGGGTTGACGCTTTGGCGAACGCAGTAAAAGTAACGCTTGGACCGAAAGGCCGCAACGTGGTGCTGGAGAAAAAATTCGGCAGCCCGCTGATCACGAATGACGGCGTAACGATCGCTAAAGAAATCGAACTGGAAAACGCTTTTGAAAACATGGGCGCCCAACTCGTTAAAGAAGTAGCTACCAAAACGAACGACGTTGCCGGCGATGGTACGACGACCGCTACGGTTCTGGCGCAAGCGCTGATCCGCGAAGGTTTGAAAAACGTTACGGCAGGCGCCAGCCCAATCGGCCTGCGCAAAGGGATCGACAAAGCGGTTCGCGCGGCTGTTGAAGAATTGAAGAACATCTCCAAAACGATCGAAGGCAAACAATCGATCGCGCAAGTTGCCGCTATCTCCGCTGCTGACGAAGAAGTCGGCGAACTGATCGCCGAAGCGATGGAAAAAGTGGGCAAAGACGGCGTGATTACCGTTGAAGAATCCCGCGGTTTTGCCACCGAACTTGAAGTGGTGGAAGGGATGCAATTCGACCGCGGCTATGTATCTCCTTACATGATCACCGATACGGACAAAATGGAAGCCGTACTCGACAATCCTTACATTCTGATCACTGACAAGAAGATCAGCAGCACACAAGAAATCCTGCCGTTGCTGGAGAAGATCGTGCAACAATCCAGACCGCTGTTGATCATCGCTGAAGATATCGAAGGCGAAGCGCAAGCGATGCTGATCGTGAACAAGCTGCGCGGCACGTTCAACGCGGTAGCCGTTAAAGCTCCTGGCTTCGGCGATCGCCGCGAAGCGATGCTGCAAGACATCGCCGCTCTGACGGGCGGTCAAGTGATCACCGAAAAACTCGGCCTTGACCTGAAGAGCACGACTGTGGATCAACTCGGTAACGCACGTCAAGTTATCGTTACGAAAGAAAATACGACGATCGTGGACGGCAGCGGCGACAAAGCCGACATCCAAGCTCGCGTCAACCAAATCCGCGCGCAACTGGAAGAAACGACTTCCGAGTTCGACAAAGAAAAACTGCAAGAACGTCTGGCTAAACTAGCCGGCGGCGTAGCGGTTGTTAAGGTCGGCGCGGCTACGGAAACCGAGCTGAAAGAACGCAAACTGCGCATCGAAGACGCCCTGAACGCAACGCGTGCAGCCGTTGAAGAAGGTATCGTATCCGGCGGGGGCGTGGCTCTCGTGAACGTATACAATGCGGTGGCTTCCGTTCAAGCTGAAGGCGACGAAAAAACCGGCGTGAACATCGTGCTTCGCGCACTGGAAGAACCGGTTCGCACGATTGCCGCTAACGCCGGCGAAGAAGGCTCCGTGATCGTGGATCGCCTGAAGAAAGAAAAAGTGGGTATCGGCTACAACGCCGCTACCGGCGAATGGGTGAACATGATCGAAGCCGGTATCGTAGACCCTGCTAAAGTTACTCGTTCCGCGCTGCAGCACGCAGCTTCCGTTGCTGGTCTGTTCCTGACGACCGAAGCGGTGATCGCCGACAAACCGGAACCGGAAAAACCAGCCGCTCCGGACATGGGCGGAATGGGCGGCATGGGCATGATGTAATAAGGGCCCCCCGCCCTTATTATCAAAAGTTTCCGTAAACGGAAATGCCGTTTAACCACATAAAATATTAAAAAAAGCTTCTCCGGGCATATGCTCGTGAGAAGCTTTTTTGCGAACATTATAGCATTTATAACTCAACTTTCGCAGAGCAAAAATCAGCTTGAGTCCCTGAGCTAGAGGTGTTCAAAGAATTAAGATAGGCGGACGGAAGAGGTGTCTGGCTCAACCTTATAATCCTTGCTTGCCAGTCAAGTCGAAAACCGCTCGTGGCAAGAAACGCGGAAGGCCGTTGAAAGCTTGAGGACAGGGAAGTGGGGTGGGCGTGGGCGGTAGATCAACACTTGCTGTCCGGAGACTTTGCACGATTATCCCGTTTGATCAGGCAGCTAAGAGTTGATCATGCATCAGAGAAACAGACAAGAGGCAGGAGATCAAGGACCCATTAAGTTGATCTGCATCAAACTCCTCCTAGCGTTCAAGCGCCACGATTCAGGCCGCAGCCGCAAGGGGCTGATTCGGTTGGCGTGCGACCAGCTTACGGTAAGGGATCGCCGGAATCGCCACACACATTTGCAGCAACTTCTGCCGCATCGTTTCTTCCGCTCCGGGCAGTCCTCCGGACAGGCGCAGCCGGCGGCGTCCGGTGTACTCGTTCAGGTACGCCTGCAGATGCTTCAGTCCCAAGGCTCCATACGTACTCTTCAGCGATTCCCACGCCTCTCTCACCACTTTCCGCAAGGGCGCATACAGCCGAAAGGCCTGAAGAAACAACTGTACCGCCGATGTATGGACATCCACATGCCGGCTAATAAACGCGGTTTGATCGTGACGGCTTGCCCTCTTTTCGCCTCCCCGCTTATGCGGTACCAGGCGGATTTTGACCTGCTCCGGCTCGCCCGACTCCGTGACCGTGCAGCCGGCCACGACCGCCGAGGCGTACGGATGCGAAAGCTGACACCGGGACGGATTACGCCCATACTGATCGCTGTTCACCTTCACGTCTCCGGAGAGCAGTTCCCGGGCATCGAACTCCCCCACGGCATGGCGTATTTTGTGCAGCATCGACCAGGCGGTCTTGTAGGCGACACGGATCACCTTGCTAAGCCGCAACGCTGAGATGCCGCCCTCCAGCAGGAACAACTCCAGCACCTGAAACCACTTCACCAAGGGGAGATGCGTTCCTTCAAAAATCGTGCTGACCAAAGGTGATGTTTGATGCTTGCACTTTCCGCACTCGAATAAGGGGATATGCCGGGAGGTGAGACGGCTGCACCGGGTGTGAGCGCAGCGCGGGCAGACAAAGCCGTTTGGCCACTTCATCGCGATTAGCGCTTCCATGCAGTCCTGCTCGCTGTTAAAACGGCTGCTGAATGGCTGAAGTTCCGTTCCCGTATTGACTTCCATATTCGCTCGCCCCCGAATTAAAAATATACGAACATAGGTTCCGTTTATTTTATTATACCAAACGTACGTTCTCCTATCAAGCCGAAAATCTCACTTGAACCGCCTCATTTTTTCCTCAGCATTTTTGTGTTTTTTCTTCTCTTTTTTTGGAACCCTTGACTTGCTCTAGCCCCACCCCTGCTCCCTGCTCCTTAACGAAGGGGATAATCGTGCAAAGGCAGACAGCAGGCAGGGACACCACGACACGAACACCACGACACGAACCTTTTAGATAGCCCCTCACCAGGCGTCGATTTGTGACACGGCTCGAAACGGCTACGGTGCAAAAGGTAGATACGCTGCCCCCGCCGGATCGTGACGCTTCCACATCGTTAACGCTTCCTCAACGAAGCAGCCCTGCTGCATCAAGGCTTGTCTGCCGTTTTTTTGCCGCGAAAGTTGAGTTATAACCTGTGTGAAAAGAACTATACTAATAGAACGAATGGATACGTCCTTTCAGATCGTCAATCACCCCAACTAATTGTCATAGAAAAGACATAAAACATCGGTTATTTATGATTATTATCACTCGGATGGGCTATATAAAGAATCAACAGTTATAGCTTATGATGCTATTGGGATATTTTGTGAGAGGAGTGTCCGAATAGGAAGGAAAAGATGAATGTCAAAAGTAAATTCATAATTTTTATTCTGTCCGGCGTCTTTCTGCTAGGTTATCCATTTTGGGATACGTCCGCTGTATATGCCTCCGATGGCGATAACGGGTTTTTACATGAATCCGCTCCTTCTCTGCAGGATATCGTTGATCAAGCCAAACCGGGGGACCGCATTGTGTTGCCGGAAGGGAACTACTCGGGACCGGTCCTTATTAATAAGCCGTTAATCATTCAGGGGTTGGGCAGGGCGACGTTATTAAATGAAGAATCCGAATCGGCGATGACGATACAAGCTGACGGGGCAACGGTTGAGGGACTGCGCATTTTTCAGAAACAAGCCGGGGAAGAGCTGGCGGCCGTCGATGTACGAGGTAACAACGTAACCGTACAAGATTTGCGGATTACCACCCGCGGATTCGGAATTGTCCTGCGCGATTCCAATGACGGCGTGGTGACAGGCAACTTCATTTCTTGGGACAGAAGCCTGGGGACCGCCAAGATGGGGCAAAAAGGCAATGGGGTCGATCTGTACAATGCGGATAATACCGTCATTGAACAAAATAAAATCGTGAATATGAGAGACGGTGTATATCTGGAGGACAGCAAGAACTTGGACATCACGGGCAACCAAATTTTCGGCTCACGCTACGGCATTCATTGCATGTATATCGATGGAACGAAAATCGTCGGAAATCGGGGTGAATTTAACATCACTGGGGCCATGATTATGGGGGTTAGAGATGTGCTGGTCTCGGACAATTCCTTCGCTAAACAAAGCGGCAACGTCAATGCGCAAGGCATTTTGCTTTATGATGTGCAAACGTCCCTGGTTGAGAAGAATGTGGTGGACGGAAACCGGGTGGGATTGTATCTTGAGCAGTCCAGCCGCAATGAAATAAGAAACAATTCGATATACCGAAATTTTGTAGGTATCCAGTTTGTTGATGCGGAAAACAACCTCATTCATGAAAACGATTTTGTAGCTAATGTGATTGAGGCGGAAGCGGCGGACAGCCAAATAAACCAAATGGAACGGAATTTCTGGGATTCGTCCCGTGTCTTGGACTTGAACAATGACGGGATTAGCGAAATCGCCTATTCGATCAATCCGTTTTACCGGGAGTTAACCGCCAAAGATTCCGCCTTTCAGCTTTTTTTCCAGTCGCCCGGGATCAGCTTTTTAAGCGCTATGTATGAGAATGATCGGACCAGCTGGACTACGGACAGCTCACCGCGCATGAATCTGAATACGCCGGTGATCACCGGGGATTCATCAGCGGAGGGGGAATATATTTCGGGCAAAAGCTTCATGCTCATCGTGGCTTCTTTGCTGTTTTTCACATCGGTAATAACCATAATCTATGCGGGGGTAAACAAATCATGAAAAAGGGATTCGCTGCTTTAAGTTTAATTTTGATCGCTATGCTTGCGCTGGCCGGCTGCGGAAAGAAGGCGTACACGGCGCAGCCCGTCAATGAGGATGTCGATGTTTGCGTCATTTGCAACATGCAGGTCAAGGACGATGCCTATGCCACCCAGATCGTGACGAAGGAAGGCAAGAGTTTGAAATTCGATGACATTGGATGTATGAATGAATGGAAAAAGCAAAACGGTACGGACGATATCGGAATGGATTTTGTACGCGATTACAACGATAAAGCATGGATCGAGTTTGCCAAGGCGACATACGTCTATGATCCTTCGATCCGCACGCCCATGGCTTACGGGATCATTAGCTTTAAGGACAAGGCGTCCGCGGAGGCATTTATCAAGGAGCAGGGCGTGGGACGATTGTTAAGCGCGGCGGATCTGAATAATCACACCTGGGAGCAAAGCAAAGGAATGATGGACATGGGGTTATAGCCATGTCAGATATGCTGCAGGTTGCGAAGAAAGAAATCAAGGTTGGACTGCGAAACCCGTGGGCTTACTCATTTTTAGCTTTATTCTCGGTGTTTAGCCTTTGTTTGCTGCTGGTAAATTCGCAAAATGAGATTAGCGGGTATTCCGGGGTAACCGGCTCGATGTTAAGTTTAATATTGTACTTGCTCCCATTGATGGCGCTTTTTCTAGGGTCGTTTTCATTAACCGCAGAAAAAGAAGAAGGCAGTTGGCAGCTGTTATCGACATTTCCTTTGGGAACCATCCCGTTTCTGCTTGGGAAATACTTTGGTTTATCCATCGTCGTGTTAACCATTATTTCATTTGGCTATGGCTTAATGGGCCTAATCACCGCGCTTTTTGGGATCGTTTTTGAAGTAAATACGTATGTGCTCTTTTTTCTGTTTTCGTGCGGGCTGGTGCTGCTTTTTTTGACGCTGGCGTTATTGATCGGGTCATTGTCCAAAAATCGCTGGCAGGCCATGACCATTTCGGTGATGATCTGGTTTTTTGCGGTGATTGGCTGGCCGACGATATTAATCGCTGTCCTTGGATTCCTGCCGTATTTATGGATAAAACCGCTGCTCGTGTTTCTGACGTTTTTAAACCCGGCGGAATTTGTCAGGCTGTTTGTGGTGATTAAGCTTGGAGGCGGTTCCGTGCTCGGGCCGGAATATTACCAATGGGTAAGCTGGATTCAACGTCCTGGCGGCAGTCTTATGTTTGTGGTCTTGCTTGTGGTTTGGCTGGTCATCTCCTTGACGGTTGTCTGCTGGATTTGGGAAAGGGGGAGACGGCGTGGCTGAAGCTTTTGTGATAGCCGAGAGTGTAAACAAAACGATCAAAGGGCAAAGGATCGTCCGGGATGTTTCTTTCCGGCTTCAACCTGGCAGTATCGTCGGATTATGCGGCGGCAACGGGGCGGGAAAAAGTACGGTGCTGCGTATGGTCGCGGGGATCCTTCAACCCACCTCGGGAGAAATTTACGTCAACCGGCTGCAGTGGAAACAAGACAGAAAGAAATTCGCCGGACAGATAAGTTATATGCCGGATGATTTTCAGTTCCCGCAGGGAATGACGGCGGAAGAAATATTAGCTTTTTGGGCTGCATTGCGCAAGGTGCCCGGGCAAAGAGTGCAGGAAGTATTAAGCCTTGTTGGATTGGCAGAAAAGAAAAACAAACTGGTCAGCACCTTTTCAAAAGGGATGCGGCAGCGCGTTCTTTTTGCCCAGGCGATGCTGTCGAAACCTCCTTTGGTCATCATGGATGAGCCGACCAATGGCCTGGATCCTTACTGGATGAAACAGTTTGTAAGCCTGGTGAAAGCCGTAAAGCTCAAAGGCCAAACGGTTCTATTCTCAACCCACCAATTGGATATTGCCGAAGAGTTGGCGGACTACGTCATCTTTCTGAACTCGGGACGCATTTGCGGCGAAGGCTCCGTGCGGCATTTTCGTGAGATATACGGCTCTTTTCCGCTCCATAAAGCTTTTCAGCATAGTTTGGATGCGGATGCGCCGCAGGGCGGGATAGAGGATGAATAGGACGTTAACCTATTTGATCGTATTTTTATGCGCCGGTGCCGTACTTTGGGTTGCCCTGTCCAATCGTCATAGCAGCGAGGCTCATCAGGGCCATGAGAAACTGAGTATCGGCAGCGCCGCTCCCGTATTCCAGGCGGTAAGTACTTACGGAGAGAAGCTGTCGCTTGACGAGTATCGCGGCAAAGTTATCGTACTTAATTTTTGGGCGTCCTGGTGCGGACCTTGCGTTAAGGAAATGCCGCTCATTCATCGTATTTCCCGAAACAACGCCCCGGATGCCGTAACCTTGTTTGTGAATGTGGGGGAGTCCAAAGGGACCGTAAATGAATTTTTGTCCGATCATCAATTGGATTTCCCCGTCATCATCGACGCAACCGGCAAAATATCGGGATTGTACAAGGTTACAGCCTTGCCGACTACATATGTGATCGATCAAGCGGGGAACATCGCCCAACCGATCATCGGGGAAATCAGCAGCGAGGAGCAGCTTCAAACTTATATAGATTCCGTCAATTAAACGTACAGCGCGGCTCCCGAGATTCTCGGGGCCGTATTTTTATTCCTTAAAGCTTATGTTGTCTCCGAAAAAGTGTTGAATTGTATAAATAAGTAAAACCAGATGCCGCTAAAACAAATTCATTTCCTGCAATGGAAAAAATAAACTAAACCCGCATCCTTATCGTGATTTTTTGTTTGACAGATATGGAGCTGAGGTTCATAATACTATTCATACTAAATTAATGGGAATTATAAGTTAAGGAGGGGGCAGCTGTGTTAAAGTACAAAGCGTCTTTAAAGAAATCATTAGGGTTAGGCTTGTCGGCCATTTTATTATTGGTATGGGTCGCCGGATGCTCCGGAGCTAGAAATGCTGCGAATCAAAATAATGGAGCACAGCAAAACACCAATCAAAGCGCAAATCAAAGCGCAAATTCGAAAGAGCCCGCGGCGGGAGGAACCTTCGTCTATGGACGGCCTGCATCGGTCACCTCCTTTGATCTGCATAATCAGATAACGGCGAACAATGCTTTTGCCATTGACAAAGTATTCGAACCCTTGGTTTCGTTCGATAGCAACGGCAAAATTATCGATTGGCTGGCAAAGTCCCATAACGTTAGTGATGATGGATTGACCTATACGTTTGTGCTGCGCGACGGCTTGAAATTCTCCAACGGTACGGACGTAACGGCGGAGGATGCTGTATTTTCGCTGAACCGGCATTTGGAGGTTGGCGGTCCGCTTGCGATCGCGGCCAAGGTGGATTCCGTTAAAGCGCAGGATGACCGCACGCTGGTTATTACGCTTAAGGAGCCGTACACCCCGTTTATTTCGGAGCTGTCCAATTTCTCCAACGGGATCATTCCGAACAATTTCGGCGGGGTTTCCGAGGAAGAATTTTTCAAAAAACCGGTAGGCACGGGACCGTTCGTTGTTGAAAAGTGGGATCCGGCAGGCGATGTAACCTTTACGAAAAATCCCTACTATTGGCAGGAAGGGAAGCCTTATATTGATAAGCTTGTCTACAAGCTGATTCAAGATGACAGTCAGGCGATCAACCAGCTTAAGGCCGGGGAAGTGGACGCGATCGAGTCCCTGGCGCTGCAAAATGCGAATGAGATCAAGCAAGGCCCCGACACCACCGTATTAACCAATGGCAGCTGGGTGACGGAGCAGCTGTTCTTCAACACGCTGGATGAGCATTTTTCCGATGTCCACGTTCGCCGCGCATTGGCTTTGGCCCTTGATCGGGATGGTTTGACCAATGCGCTTACTTTCGGATATGCGAAACGCGCGGATTCCTTGCTGCCGACGGCGATTCCCTATAACGCCAACGATACGATCAAACCGCTGAATTTCGATTTAGCAGCCGCCAAGGCGGAGCTGGCCAAATCGGCTTTCCCTAACGGTTTCACAACCAAACTCCTGGTGGCGTCAGGCAATAGCACAAGAGCGCAGGAAGCGCAAATTATCCAGGCGGCCGGCAAGGAAATCGGGATTAACATCGAGATTGAATCCATTGAGTTGGCGACCTTCCGCGAGCGGTTTTTCGCTTATGATTTCTCGGCCATGCTGAACAGCGGGCAAGCCGATTCGCCCGACGCGAATTCGATTATTGCCTTCCAAACCGATCCGGAGGGCTTCAGCAAATCCTACTGGACGCATTACACAAACGATGAAGTAACCAAGCTTCTGCATGAAGGCCAAACAACGCCGGATGGCGAAGGCCGGGCCGGAGTTTACTCCAAACTGCTGCAAACGCTGGCGGATGAAGTACCGTATATTCCGCTTTATTATCCGGATATTCTGAAAGGCGTCCGTTCTTCCGTGGAAGGCCTCGTGGTTTTGCCTAATGGGAGCCTCCGCTTTGAAGATGTGCGTATCCAGAAATGATGAAGCGGAGCAAAACGTTGAATCCGGCGGCGGGCGCCCCGTCCTCGTACAGGTGGCTGGGGGCGGCTGTCGTAAGAGCCATCGCCGTGATCTTCTGTGTGATGACCGCCGTTTTTTTTCTGATCAGAATCGTGCCCGGGGACCCGGCGAAAATGATCCTGGGAGAGTACAGTACGCCTGAGGCCATCGAGAGCATGCATCATGCTCTCGGGCTGGACCTCCCCTTGTGGGAACAGTTCGCCCGGTTTGTGAAGACGCTCTTCACCCAAGGAGACACCGGCAATTCCATCATTGCCGGCACTCCTACAAGGGAGCTGATTGCCGAGCGGGCGCCGATTACTTTGCTTCTGATCGGGATGGCTTGTTTTGCGGCGATTGTGATCGCCCTTTTGCTGGCCGTGCTTGCCGCTACGCAGAAGGATAAGCTGCCGGATCATTTGATCCGTATTTTTCCTACGGTAACCCTAGGTATGCCAATCTTTTGGGTTGGCTTACTTTTGATTTTGGCCTTCAGCGTTCGGCTGGGCTGGTTCCCGGTAGGCGGGGTGCGCGAAGGCTGGATCGGGACATTGCACAGTCTTGCGCTCCCGGCGATTACGGTCGCATTTTCGCAGATCCCCACCCTCGTCCGGTCGTTAAGAGTGCAGATGCTTGAAGTGCTGGAAGCGGATTTTGTCGTCACCTTGAAAGCCGCGGGAATACCAAGCAGAGTCGTTTTGTTCAAGCATGTGGTGCGGAATGCGGCCCTGCCGACGCTGATGCTGCTTGGCGTAAATATTTCGTATCTGATCGGCGGCACGCTGGTCGTGGAGCAGGTGTTCGGCATCAAGGGGATCGGCAGCCTGTTGTTCACTTCCATTTCCAATCGGGATTTCCCGGTCATTCAAGGCATCGCGCTTTATTGTGCGATCGGTGTCGTGATGATCAGTCTTCTGGTTGAAATCATCTCCTGGTGGCTTGATCCCAGAACGAAAGGAAAACAATGAAACCTATAACCATAAACCCCGACTTGCAGGAAGGCGGTAAAAGAGCGGGCGTCTTCGGCCGGATCCGGCGTACTCCTTCGCTTCTGGCGGGAAGTGTGATGCTGGCGGTGCTTGCCCTGCTGGCGGTGTTCATTCCGTTTATTAGTCCCTATGATCCTTCCGGGCAAAATTTGAGCGATTTTTTGCAGCCCCCGTCGGCCGAGCATTGGCTGGGAACGGACCAATTGGGCCGCGATTTGTTTACGAGGCTGATTTATGCGGCGCGGACGGATTTGACCATTATGGTGCTGGCTGAAATCATTCCGTTTTGCACCGGTGTCTTTCTCGGCATGGTCGCGGGGTATTACGGAAAATGGGTGGATACCGTCATTTCGCTGATTACCGATACATTTATCGCTTTTCCGTTCTATTTGATGGTGATTATCGTCGCTTTTGCCAGCGGTGCCGGCCAGCGCGGAATTTATATCACCTTTATCCTGGTCGGCTGGATTGTATTCGCCCGGGTGACCAGGGGGTTGACCGCTTCGTTTCGCCGGCAGGAATGGGTAGCGTCCGCGCAAACCTTGGGCCTGCCCGGTGTAAAAATCATTTTGCGTCATATCTTGCCCAATGTGCTCCCTCAAGCGATCGTCGTCCTCATGACGGATATGGTGGGGCTGCTTGTTGCCATTGTGACGCTCGGGTATCTGGGCATCGGCATCACCCCGCCAACCCCGGATTGGGGGACGATGATTTCCGACGGCCAGCCGTTCATCACCACAGCCTGGTGGCTCTCGGCGGTTCCGGGCCTTGCGGTAGTGTATACGGGAATCGCACTGTCTCTTGTGGGAGATGGATTGGCCGACATATGGAGGAAAAAATAATGTCAACAACTCCAATCCTTGAAATAGAGTCATTGTCCCTGGCGTCCAAAACAAACCCCAAATTGGTCGATAACGTCAGCTTTTCGTTGAACAAAGGAGAAACGTTGGGGCTGGTAGGGGAATCAGGCTCCGGAAAATCGCTTACGCTCCGCGCGATTCTGGGACTGCTTCCGCGCGGTGTCGAGCAGGCCGGCGGGGTCATTAAGCGCGAGGCCGGAAGCGCGATGGTTTTTCAGGACCCCAGAGGGGCGCTGGACCCGCTTTGTCCGGTTGTACAGCAGCTGACGGAAGTCGTGTATTACCGGCAGCGATTGAGCCGCAAAGCTTCCCGCAGAGCAGCGCTGGAGCTGCTTGAAATGCTGGGTCTGCCGGATTCCTTGAAGAAATCCGACCGCTATCCGAGCCAGCTGTCGGGCGGCCAGTGTCAACGCGTCGTCATCGCCATCGCCCTGGCGTGCAAACCGGGGATTCTGCTCTGTGACGAGCCTACAACGGCGCTCGACGTAACCGTGCAGCGGCAAATCATCGAAACGATTTCGGCTTTGCAGCAGGAGCTGGGTTTTGCCATGGTGTTTGTTACGCATAATTTGGCCATTGCGGCGGCGTTGTGCTCCAAGCTGTGCGTCATGAAGGAAGGAAAAATTGTGGAGCAGGGAGAGGCGCGTAATCTTTTGCAAAACCCTCAAGATCCTTATACTCGAATGCTGATGGACTCGGTGCTTCCTGTACCTGAGCTTGAAGGGAGCGTTTAAAGATGGAGTCAGCCCTGCAAGTCAAAAATATCAAGGTGCGTTACGGCGGATTTACGGCGCTGGACGGCATCGATCTGCATGTGCCGATGCATACCACGCTTGGGCTTGTCGGAGAGTCGGGCTCGGGAAAATCCACGCTGGCGCGGGTGATTGCCGGGCTCATTGTGCCTGACGAGGGGCAGATTGTGCTGGAGTCGGAGCCTTTGAAGAAAAAGAGGAGCCGCGAGCAGCGCAAAAAGATCCAGATGATCTTTCAGAATCCCGATGCGTCGCTGAATCCCAAGCATTCGATCCGGCAGATTTTGTCCGAGGCGTTATTGTTTCATCGGATTGTGGACCGCGCTCAAGTCGAGCAACGCTGCAAGGAGCTGCTGGCCCGCGTGCACATTGCCGACAGTGCCTTGGACCGGTTTCCCCATGAATTCTCCGGGGGCCAGCGGCAGCGGATCGCCATTGCCCGCGCATTAAGCGTGGAACCAAGCATTTTGATCGCGGATGAACCGACGAGCGCTTTGGATGTTTCCGTCCAACGGAGCGTGCTGGACCTCTTTAACGCGCTTAAGGCCGAGCTTGACCTTACGATGCTGTTCATTTCCCATGATTTAGGGGTTATTCATGAAATCAGCGATACGGTGGCGGTAATGAAACAGGGAAGGCTGGTGGAGATCAATGCCAAGGAGCGGTTTTTCGCCAGTCCTGAAACGGCGTATAGCCGCGAGCTGTTGTCCGCTGTTCCGAGAATGCCGAAACTAAATACCACAGGAGGTTTGCCTGAGCATGAGCCGAGAACCTAAAGGATACGTACCGCTTTCACGCTCCGAGTATGACACGCTTAAACATCAGCTTTCCAAATTGCTGTTTACAGAGCACGCTCCGGTCATCATCCCCGGGGAGGCGATCCTGGGCATTGAGGCGGTGGCCGCCGGGATCTCCGCGCCCGGCCGGACGATTTTGAATGTCGTGACCGGTCCCTATGGAAGCTTGTTCGGAAAGTGGCTGGAACGCGGCGGGGCCACGGTCGCCCAAGTTGCCGTCCCCTTTGATGAGGTCATTACTGCCGAAGCGATATTGGCGGCGATTAAAAAGCATAAGCCGTGCGCGCTCTCTTTTGTGCAGGCTGAAGTAGTGACGGGCGGATCCAATCCGGCTCGTGAAATATTGAAAATCGCGCGCGACTTCGATCTCATCACGGTGATGGATTCCGTGTCGGCGGTGGGAGGAGAAGCCCTGCCGGTGGATGAATGGGGCGTGGATTTCGCAGCTATTGGCGCGCAAAAAGCGTTGGCCGGTCCGAATGGCGTCAGCGCCGTAAGCGTTTCGCTGCGCGGCTGGGAGTTCCTTGAATCGAACCCGCATGCCCCGCGCAATTCGATCCTGTCCCTGCTGGATTTGAAGCCGGACGGGAATGGTACGGCACCGGTGCGGGTTCCGCCCAACATTCCGGCTTTGGAAGCTAGAGCTTTGATCTCCGCCTTGACGCTTGTGGAAGAGGAGGGATTGGAGCGGGTGATCCGGCGTCATGAATTGGCCGCAGCCTCCGCGATTGCGGGAATAAGAGCCCTGGGGCTTGTGCCTTGGCAGAAGGACAGCCGGTTTTATTCCACGCTAACGACAACGGTGCGGATTTCCGGGAAACCGGGTTTGCTGATCGATCAGCCTGTGGGCATCGTCGCTCCCGGAGATGGGGAATTGTTTGGGCAACTGCTGCGGATCAACCATTTTGGAGCGAACGCCTGCCGGCCAAGCGTAGAAGAGGCTGTCAGGACGCTCGCCCGGTTGTTAAGCCAAGAGCCGGAACACGCCATCGCGGCCGTTTCGCAGGTTTGGGGGGATGAAGTTGATCGATAAAAGCTCCCGCCACCAACCGCAAATCTTGAATCAAGTCCATATAGCAGGGATTGCCGGTAAACGTTTTGATATTACAATCCAGGACGGCCGCTTTGCCTCGATCGTCGAAACCGGCCCGCATCGTGCCGAGGCGGAGTCCCCGGGCCAGGATCTATGGATAAGCCCCGGGGTCATCGATTTGCACACCCATCTGGCCTGGACCGATTTTGACCATGCCGATCAATTGAAGCGAGACCCGCATGAGATTGAAGTGATGCAAGCGGAGGCTTTTGCAGCCACCCTTCGCACCGGGGTGACGACAGCGAGGGATGCCGGCGGCATCCGGCCCGGCACCGTACGGCATATCGTGCAGCACTATGGCCATCCTTTAAGGGTGCACGCCTGCAGCGATATGCTTGGGGCCGCCGATGCCCGCCGCGGCCTGGGGCACCTGGAGCTGCGGCTGCAGCAGATTTTTGACACCGGCGCGGGCTGGATTAAAATTATGGCCACGGGCGGCCTTGGAGCGCCAACGGAAAAGGTGCTCGATCCGACTTTTTCGGAAGAAGAATTCGCCTCCATCGTTCGCCATGCGCATGCTCATCACAAAAAAGTTTTGGTTCATACCTGGGGTGGAGTGACCATAGACTGGTCTATTGCTGCGGGGGTGGAATCTATAGAGCACGGTATGTTTTTGACGGAGGATCAGGCCGGCCGGCTTGCCGCGTCCGGCGTTGCCTTTGTCCCCACGACATCGATCTACCGCATTGCCGCCGACCCCAAAGGTGTGTTGGCTTTGAACCAGGCGATCTGCGACCGGGCAGCCCGGGCGGCCGAAGCCCATCCCAAGGCGATCGCATACGCCCAAAGGGCGGGAGTCCGGATCGGTTTCGGAACGGATTACGCCACCCCTCTGCTTCACGGACACAATCTTCAGGAATTGGATACTTTGATGGATTACGGATTGTCTTGGTCAGATGCGTGGCAGGCCGCCACAACAACCGCCGCCGATATTCTCGGCAGCGGCCGCGAATTGGGAAGGATCGCGGAAGGTTACCTGGCGGATGCGATCCTCTTCAACGCCGATCCTTATCAGGCGCGGAATGCGGAGCAACTGCGGAAGAGCATTGTTTCCGTAATAACCGGCGCCGCTTAACTGCAGCTTCCCGGTCTGGACGAGCGGTGGCCCGGGATTAACGGGGCATAAAAGGGCTCAACCTAAAAATCGGGGCTTGAAGACGGGCTATCGGAACAAAAGACCGCCAGAGCAATTTCCCTGGCGGTTCGCATTACCGGTTTTTTAATTTTTCGACTTCCATTTCGAGATCGGCGATCCGATGGTTAAGGAACCGGACATCCCCCCGAAGTTCGGACTCGTTTTCGTCCAGCTTTTGCTCAATCCGGACCAGATCGCCGTGCATATGATTCACGTCCAGGCATAACGCTTCAAGCTTGGCGTCGGTTTCTTCCTGCCGGTCGCGAATCGCGCTAGTGATTAGCCGCAGTTCTTCTTGTCCTGTCTTCAGCAGTTGGATTTCATCCTTCACTGAACGAATGTCATCCTTTACCGGCTGTTAGGACTCGTTTATGACGAATTGTAGCATTTCTTTTAGCTCCGCGTTGCTCATTGTACAAAACTCCTCATCGTGTTCCTCATCGGCGAGGGAGTTGCTTAATAACCCAATTATACTTTTCCGTCGGCCCTTTGAAAATAAAATTAGGACAAAACTTCACATTTTTCGCAAGAAATTGAACCGAAGCGAGGGACGATGAACATAAATTAAGTCTTAAGAGTGGCTCAAAACCGAGATCGGTGCTTGACAAAATAAATTATGATAGCGTTCGTGTCTTGGTATCCCTGCCTGCTGCTTTGCACGATTATCCCTCTTGTTCAGGGGGAGAGGGGGGGCGGTAATCATATCACGGCCCAATCATTTTTCCCGGTGTCTTGCCTCCAAATCCTCCCGTCAGCTCTGCTCCACTTCTCCTAAACCTCCTTCTGACAAACCTGCCTAACGATCTCGGAACATGTACGCTTCTCCAAACCTATTTTCTTCTCTTAAATTTATCTTCCTCTCTGCTACCGGATCAAACGGGATAATCGTGCAAAGCGTCCGGAAAGCGGATATTGATCTGCCGATATTTATTGTCATGATCGGTTACCGGCCCTCCCTGTCAAGCGCTGATTATTAGGTTGAGCCTTAAGAGTTATATCAAACCAGCTAACCTCGGACCTTCTTAATCTTTAGATAGTATGCGTACAGCCGGAAAATGCTGTCCTAGTCATTACCATTAGCAAATTAATAAAAGGCTTTTTTAGCGAATTGGCAACATTCTCCTCACTTCATACGTTATATAAATTGATGACTCACATTTAGCACAGGAGGGAATTTAAGGAGTATGAAGAAATGGAAATCAATCGCAGCAACCGCCGCAGCACTGTCGCTTATGTTTACCGCGGTCCCGATCCACGCCGAGGAACAACTGTCCCAATCGGTGGAGCAAAACGGGCAAACCGCGCCGAACATCGATCAGGCCGTCTCGGATAAACTTACGGATGCGCTGAACAAGCTGGCTCCGAATTCGAAAATTACGTTTACCAGCGTAGACGAAAATCTTTGGGTCTTTGAGGGGACGCTGAGCGGGAAGACCGAAGCGAGCTTCAGCCAACTCTACAACCCCGAGAAAAACCGGGTGGAGTCCACGTCGATTATTTATAAGGCCGACGATATGGATAAAGTGATGGACAAAACTTTGAGTTCTCGTGTAACGTCCTTTCTGAAAACTTTTGACACCGACAAAAAATTCAAACCCGAAGCGCTCTGGCGGTCCTACTCCCCGTACCAAGAGGATAAACAGCTGCGCAATTACTGGGTATTTTTCGGCAATGCCCAAAACCTGTACATCGACTTGGACAATAACAATGCCATTAAAGCAAGTATTTCCTATTCTTTGAAGAGCGCCAATGCGAAGTCGAACAACAAAGCTTCCCGCGCCCTGAAAGCGTTGGGGATCAGCTCCACCAAACCTTTCAACTTCGTCACTCGCGAGAAGGAAGGGGATAAGAAGTTCATATGGAATTATCAGGACGACAACGACTTTAACCATGTTCTGATCGGGGCGAAGACCGGCAAAGTTTGGGAGGTTCTGAATATCACGGGAGAGGACTGGAACGATGAGAAGGATTTTGCCAAATCGTTTGCCAAACCGAAGCTGAGCAAGGCTAAAGCCCTGTCCGTGGCCAAACCGGCGGTTCAATCCATCTTTTCGATCAATCTGAAAGGCTACTCGGTAACGATCAAAGCTAACGAATATACGTTCACCAAAAAAGGAGCCCCCACGCTGGTCGGCAAAATCAACAAAAAAGGCAAATTTTATTCGTGGCAGCAAATCCCGGCGAACGGCGTTATGTCCTAAGCGGAATATTCGCGGCAAAGATTTAAAAACCGTCCGACTTCATCATCGGACGGTTTTTTGCGGTTGCGATTTTATACTCTAATATCCAAATGTTTGCCCAGGTTGGGATCCAGCTGGCTTTGCTCCAACATTTTCACCAGGTTCTGGCCTTGGATTTCGGCCTGGTTTTTGGCCATGCTCAGCACTTGGATGCCGACGGCTTGGGACAGTTTGGCTTGGCTCATAGCGGTTGACGCTGCTGCGATATCCATGTTCTCACCTCCTACCCGGTTTTATCGGCATCTATAAATCAATCGATTAGCTTTGGAATTGGCCATTTATAATTTAAGAGGAAGTTCAAAAAGTCATCTTTTGATCACGAAGCAGGTCAAGAAGCGGATTCGACATCGAATCTTGAATTCAGCCGGGCCTTCCGGTGCTCACGTACCCAAAACGTACGCTCCGCTCCTCAGTCCCTAGCTTCATCCAACCTTCTTGGTGCTGAAAAGCCGACTTTTTGAACACGTAATTTAAGGTAATTTTCAGCTTTCTGTAAGGTTCCTTTAAGCAAGGAATGATATATTTTAAATACTCCCTCTTCTTAATTGATATATATGAAGAAGCCGTCCCGAATAGGGGCGGCTTCTTCTTTTGCGGATCATGTTTATTTCAAATCTTCAATCGAATTGATATCGACGTAGCTTGGAACGACAAGCCCCGTTTTCACACCCGTCATGTTCGGGCCCAGGTCTTCCAACTGATCGCCGTACTTATCCCAGTAGTCCGCGTGGGTCAACGGCAGCCAAGCGGCCGCGGTCGCATCCACGTCGCCACCGGCAACCCCGGTCCACATCGGGCCAGCTTCGACCTGCAGCGCTTCTACCTTATAGCCAAGCTTGTTCTCAAGGATGTATTTCAGCAAATTCGTGCTGGAGATTTCCGAATCCCAAGCGACATAACTCAATTTGAGCTTATCGCCGTTCACCGGCGTCAAGCCCTGGGTCCAACCGTTCACGCGGTCCTCGTGGCTGTCCGCCCAAGCTTTGGCCGCTTCGGCCGGGTCCTGGCCGTCCTGGATCGCCGTCATCATTTCGCCCATTTCGTCCGAAGTCCATTCGAAACGGTCCAGGAATTCATAGGCGGTCGGCTGATCCTCTTTCAGGCCTTTGCGCGCCAGGGTGTGAATTTCTTCGGCTTCCCCGTACACTTTTTGCGGATCATCCAAATATTTCAGATCGTATTTGGCAAACATCCAGTGGGGCGTCCAGCCCGTAATGATAATCGGTTTTTCGGCTTTAACCGCTTTGTCCAGCATCGCGGTCATCGCCGCGCCGGAGCCTTCGATCAGCTTCCAATCGCTAAGTCCGTATTGTTCGATTGCGCTGGCCGTCGCTTTCATGATGCCCGCGCCGGGATCGATGCCGATGATTTCGTAGTTCACTTGTTTGCCGATGGAGCCGGCCGCCGCGTTTCCGCCGGCATTGCTTCCGGCACTGGTGCCGCCCGTTTGACCGCAGGCGGACAGCAGCAGCGTTCCGGCCAATCCTACCAGCATCATCAGGTTCCTCGTTTTTTTCATCTTAATCTCCCCTTTTTTTGGATTTCAACAAATTTTGCGTAAAGCGGTCCAGCACGATCGCGAGTACGACGACGGCCAGACCGGCTTCGAAGCCTTGACCGATTTTAAGCTGGGTCACGGCCCGGTAAACGGTGGCCCCGATTCCCTGCGCGCCGATCATGGACGCGATGACGACCATGGACAGCGACAGCATGATCGTTTGGTTCACCCCGGCCATCAGCGTCGGCATCGCCAAAGGCAGCTCGACCTTAAACAGCTTCTGCCAGGACGTGGAGCCGAAAGCGTTGGCCGCTTCGGTTAATTCGCCGGACACCTGCTTGATGCCCAGATAGGTTAGCCGAATTGTCGGCGGGATCGCAAAAATGACCGAGGCGATGACGCCGGGAACGACCCCCAGACTGAAAAAGGTAACGGCCGGCAGCAAATACACGAACGCCGGCATCGTCTGCATGAAATCAAGCAGCGGTGCGATGATCCGGTGGGTAACTTTGCTGTAGGCGCTCCAAATCCCGATCGGAATCCCCAGCAGGATCGAAATCAGCCCCGACGTGATGACAAGGCCAAGCGTGTTCATCGTTTCTTGCCAATAACCGAGGTTATCGATCAGCAGAAAACCGATCACCGTAAACAAGGCAAGCTTCCATTTGCCGATCAAATAAGCGAGAATGCCGATGATTGCGATAAACAGAAGCGGGTGAGGCAGCAAAAACAAACCGGCAAAGAAATTCACGATCGATTCGATCACCAGGGACAAGCCGTCGAAAAATCCTCCCAAATACGTGCTCATCCAATCGACGATCGACTCAATCCAGTCGGCTAGCGGCAACTTCGGAATCGAGTTCATGACCGGTCACCTCCTTCGTCTCATGATGAGTTTCTCCGGCAAGCGCGCCGAGCACGGCGCCGCGCACGATAACGCCAAGCAGGCGTTCCTGTTCGTCCACAACCGCCAGCGGCACTTTGGACGAGCTAGTGACCTCGAACAAATCGCTCAGCACGGTATCCGGCATAACCCGCGGACCGTCCTGAATCAGGATGTCGCTGAGCGAAGCTCCGGTTTTCGCCGCGGACGAGGCGTCCTCGGCGGTAATGACGCCGAGCAGGCGCTTGCTGCGGTCGATGACAAACAGGTTGGAGATTCCCCGTTCGCGCATCAGCTCCAGGGCCACCCGCGGCCCGCGGTCCGGGTAAATCGTCTCCGGACGCCGCATCACGCGCGCGGCGGTCAGCACTTTGGACAGATCGACGTCTTCGATGAACCGCTCGACGTAGCGGTCGGCCGGGTTCGTCAGCATTTCCTCCGGCGTTCCGATCTGCACCAGCGCGCCGTCCTTCATGAGCGCGATCCGGTCGCCGATGCGCAGCGCTTCGTCCAGATCGTGCGTAATAAAGACGATCGTTTTTTTCATTCTTTCCTGCAGCTCGAGCAGTTCGTCCTGCATGTCGCGGCGAATCAACGGATCCAGCGCGCTGAACGCTTCGTCCATCAGCAAAATCTCCGGGTCGTTGGCCAGCGCCCGGGCCAGACCGACCCGCTGCTGCATGCCGCCGCTAAGCTGCTCGGGATATTGATTTTCCCAGCCCTTCAGTCCGACGAGCTCCAGCGCCTGCATTGCTTTTTCCTTCCGATCGCTTTTGTTTACTTTTTGAACTTCAAGCCCGTATTCCACGTTTTGCAGCACCGTGCGGTGCGGGAACAAGGCGAATTTCTGGAACACCATGCCGATCGATTTTCTCCGCACTTCGCGAAGCTGCGATTTATTCATTTTCAGCAAGTCCTGTCCGTGCAGCAGAATTTCACCTGCCGTAGGTTCGATGAGCCGGTTCAGCATCCGCACAAGCGTCGATTTGCCGCTGCCGGACAGGCCCATGATGACGAAAATTTCCCCTTCGCGGATATCCAGGCTCACCTGGCCGACGCCAATCGTAATGCCTTTCTCTTTAAGCAGGCGTTCTTTCGTATAACCTTGCTTCAGCAAAGGTATGCCCTGCTCCGCGTGCGGGCCAAACAATTTGCTTACTTCATGGACACGCAATATTTCCTTACTCATATATTCACTCCTCTTCTTAACAACTTTGCCCTCCGATGCCTGACTTCGCTGCAGCAAAAAGCAAGGCGAAGCGGTCAGCATCGCATCAACCTATGTATAACAGTCTAACAGGTAAAACAAACATATATCAAAGCTCAAATCCGTACGTAAGGAACGTACAGAAAAAACTGAACGTAACGAATCTACAGATAACTCTCGTATGCTCCCATATCCTGCCGAAGTCGCTTCTTTACATTTCGGCAGGCTTTCCTTAAGATAGAATAAGCGTTAGACTACGCAGTGTTAGATGGCGCCAACACCATAGAATCATGGTTCGCAATGAATAGGAGGTTGCAAGCATGAGCTTGGACCAGCTCACGGAAGAACAGCATGCGTCATTAATGAAGGTACGCAAGCGTGTTATAGAAGCGATTGGCAGAAATATGGACTTATATGGCATTTCTCTATCAACGGGCCATTTGTACGGGCTGCTTTTTTTTGCGGATAAGCCGATGACCCTGGATGAGATGGGCGTCGAAATGAGTATGAGCAAGACCAGCATGAGCACGGGCGTGCGAACGCTGCTTGATCTCAAAATGGTGAATAAAGTATGGGAGAAAGGCTCGCGCAAGGACTTATATGTAGTCGAATACGATTGGTATCAGACGTTTACGGACTTTTTTGCCATTAAATGGAGAAAAGCCGTGGAAGGCAACATTCTGGTGCTGCGCCGTTCCCTGGATGAATTGAACCGCTGTCTGGCGAGCGAGCCGGAAGGACCGCTTCGCAAGGTGCTGGAGGAAGATGCTCGCAAAATGAGGGAAGCGGTAAAATATTACGAGTGGCTGGACCGTTTGATCGATACGATGGAAAGCGGGGACATCTACCAGCTCGTACCTAAACCTGAATAATACGCGCTTTATTGTAAAAAAACGCTTATTCCCGGCCTGTAGATAGGCCGAAGGGAATAAGCGTTTTTAATATACCCCGATGTTGTCCAGCATGATTTTGGCCGGGCCGCCATTCAAGCGGAAGGCCAGGCGGGTAATGCCGGGCGACGGGTCAAAGCCCGGCTTCGCCGCGGCGAAGGCCGCTAACGGCAGGCGGCAGGTTTGGAATACCGCTTCGGTCGGATGCTTGTATTTGCCTTCCGACAGGTTCCGTTCCAGCCACGGATGAATTGTGAAAGTGGTCTCCGGAAGCGGAGCCCTGTCCATAAATGCGGACAATGGCAGGACGGCGGATGTGCCATGGCCGTCGGTCAGCTCTACGCTGATCTCCGCAGAAGCGGCCGCATCGGCAGCCCCCGAATCGTTTGGTTCAAGTTCATGGTTTAAGGCCGCCAATGAAAAGGACAACCATTCGGGAGCGGACCCGCCCGGCCCGGGAACGGGGGCGCCTTGCTCCCATTGCAGAGCGTAAACGGAGCCGGCGCCGCCCCTTGCCACGCTTTCGCTGCGCTCCAGCACGATGCCGCGGGTCGGTTTGCTGACGTTGTGCCGGTTTTTGGCGTTTTGCTCCGTCCAGATGAGGCCGCTGGCCTCCGCTTTTCCGCCGCCGGGAATCGACGCCCTGTTTGTGTCCTCGTCAAAGCGGGCCCATGGGATAAATGATCCGCTCTCAAACCGGTTATAATAGTCCGTATCCGGCAGCCAGGACATTCCGGCGCGATAGTCCTGAAACAAGGCAAGGTATGACTCTTGCTCCTGTTGTTCCTGCTCCTGCCGCTGCAGCGTTTCCTCCAAAAATGCGGAAATGTACACCTTCGCGATTTCCCGCTGCTCGTCGGGAGCCAGCATGCCGCTTCGGCTAAGCAGGATGCCTTTCGGATAACTGACATCGCTGGCCCCCCAGCTGCTGTTAAACTGGCTGTGGTTGGCGTCGGCGATATAGAGCGAAGCTTTGAATTTGTCCGACCCGCGGGAAAACGTGGTCCTCATGTACTGGCGGTCGCCGTCGAAATCGTTGACATCGCCGTCCCGGGCGCCCTGCAGCGTCAAGTAGCTGACTTCCCGCAGCCTGGTGTATTTGTTGTCCACCTTTTTGTCGGTGGGGGCAATGGCAACCGCGGCTTGAATCCGGAACGAGTCCAGGTTTTGCAGCGTCGCATCGGAACCGAACCAATTCCGGTAATCGGCGGCCATGGCGGCCGCTTGCCCTCCGCGCGAATGGCCGATCAGGGCGATTTGTCCGAAGTCGATTTTCCCGTATAACGGATTGCCCGGCTCGGCGGCAAACTCTCCGATTTGCTGCAAATGCTTCAGCAGCATCCAGGCGCGCACCTTCATATCATTGTCGGGAATCCCCGACCATGCCGAATAGTTCAAAAAGTTTTCGTCCACCGAAACGGCCACATATCCCCGGCTGGCCAAAAGCTCGCCCAAATAAGCGTATCCCCCGTCGGAAAAGTCCTCCATCAAATGGTTGCCGTGAACGATCAGAACGAGCGAATAGGGGCCGGCGTACCCCGAATTTCCTTTGCCCGCATCCGGCATCCATACCCGGCCGTTGACGGGAAGCGCGCGCTGGTCATAACCCCAAAACCAGGTGCGGAGCCTCGGCCAGTTTTTAATGTAAGCGGAGGCGTCAACGGATGCGGACCGCAGATCCGTCTCTTTCCCGAATTCCGGCTGCCAGCGGTCTTTACCGCTCCCATAATATAATGTAGAAACTCGATAAGGTCCCGGATTGGCCGGATTATCGGCCGGTTCGAAAGCGCCGGAAGCGGTAAGGGAAGCCGGCATAAGATCGGTTTGCGGCGAAACCTCCGGCCAGACGGCGGCGGTAAGTCCAAACAGCGCAAGCGCCGCAAGCAGGCCGGTTTTGGCGCGAAGCGGGACACGCAGGCGGACGATCCATGCGGCAATCAAGCCGGCGATGGCTCCGGCCAGCGTCGCCGCGCCGGATATTACCGCCGCAGCGGCAAGAGGCACATCATTATAATAGAAGATGAAAAAAATGACGATCAGATCATACAACACGGTTCCCGCAAACAGGCGGGGGACCGGTATTCCGATCAGCGCCAGCAGGGCCGCGGCCGCGTGCGCGGCGGCGAACATTCCCATCGTCCCCGTCAATACGAACAGCAGCATGTCGAAGGCGGACCCGAGGCCTGTAGGCATGCCCAAAGCCAGCAGCATAAAAGCCAACATACCCGCGCCCCATGGACCGGCTGCGGCAAAACGCCAATAGGCGGTATCGTACCGGTAAGCGCCTTGAATCCGGCGGATCAGCCGGTAACGCAGCATCGGTTTCTGCAGAACAAGTTCGGTTAGTACCTGTAGTTCCATAATTCCCCCAAACCGGTTTAGACTTCTGACGTTATTGTAACATGCCGGGCATGGACGGAGGAACAGGGGCAAACTGTCTTTCGCTTAGGTTCGCAGGTTAACGGCGTTCTAGCGGCCGCGGCCGGCGCCGGAGCGAAACCGCACCGCTGACCAGACGATCAGCAGGGTCAGCACGGCGAGACAGACCGATATGCTGATCCGGTTTTGCGCGTCAAACAAAAACATCAGGGCGATGACCGATAAGCAGATAATCGTTAAGATCGTAATATAGGGATATCCCCAGACTTTAAAGCCCGGCGTTCCCGGATAGGATTTGCGCAGCTTAAGCTGGGACAAGCAGATCGTAATCCAAACGAGCACCACGACGAAACCCGGCACGGCCATCAGCAGGCGAAATAAGCCGGCTTGATTCAAATAGGCGACCAGCGAACCGAGGATCAGCACGCTGCCGCAGAGCTTCAGGCTGTTGACCGGAACCCCTTGGGCCGAAATTCGGGCGAGTAAAGCCGGAGCTTCGCCGCCCGCCGCCATGGAGTGGAGCATGCGGGTAGCGCCGTAAATGCCGGAATTGGCGGCCGACAAAACGGCCGTAATCAGGATGAAATTCATCAGGTGCGCCGAGCCCTGCAAACCGGCGGATGCCAGCACCTGGACGAACGGGCTGGTCTGTTCGTTCAGGCTGTTCCACGGGACCAGTCCGCAGATGATGAGAATCGGCAGCGTATAAAACAGGACGACGCGCAAAATAAAGCTTTTGACGACCCGGGGCAGCACCTTTTCGGCATTTTGCGCTTCCGATAACGTCAGCCCGATCAGCTCGGAGCCGCCGTAAGAGAACATGACGACCAGCAGGGCCGAGAAAATGGCGGTCCAGCCGTGAGGGAAAAAGCCGCCGTAAGCGGTGTAGTTGTACGGGAACGGTGCCCCGTCCCCGGGAATCCAGCCGAACAGGATGGCCGCGCCCAGCACGATGAACACCACGATCATGGCGATTTTGATGCCGGCGAGCCAAAATTCGAATTCCCCGTATCCGCCGACGCTCATCGTGTTGACGGCCAGGATGAAGGCCGCGCTGGCCAGGCTCAAAACCCAGAGCGGCACGCCCGGGAGCCAAAACTGCAGGAAGCTGCCGGCGGCGATGACCTCGATGACGCAGACGGCCAGCCACATAAAGCAATACAGCCAGCCGATGATAAAAGATACCCGTTCCCCAAACGCTTGGCGGATGAAGTCTTTCATATTCCGGCCCGGATAAACGGTGGCCATTTCGGCGATCGCCCCCATCACGACAAGCAGCAGCAAGCCGGCGAAAACGTAGGAAAAAATGACGCCTGGACCGGCCAGGCTTACCGTTTCCGCGCTGCCTTTGAAAATGCCGGTGCCGATCACGCCGCCCATCGCCATAAAACTGATATGGCGCGGCAGCAATTTTTTTTGCAAAGTGGTTTGGTTGTTGGATTTCATAACGCTAAAGGCCCCCTGAAAAGGATGTTGGTCGTAAATGGATATTTACTAATCTTACTGCAAAATGGCGGAGATAGGAAATGACAAACCTCGTCTTTTGTCTTGACAAATATTTTACAGCCGGGGTTTAATAGGTAAATAGTTTTCGCATAAATGTGAACAAAGAAAGGCGAACTCCATGAATACGCATCTCAAAAACATTCATCCTTTATCCTGGACTATTATTGTTGGCACGATCTTTGGCCGGATGGCCACATCCATGAGCATTCCGTTCTTGTCCATTTATTTGATCAAATCGATGGGCGCGACCGCCTCGGAAACCGGGATCGTCGTCGCCGTCAGTTCGCTGATCGGCGTGTTCGCCAGCTTTTACGGAGGATACATCTCGGACGTCATTGGACGAAAAAGAGTGCTGTATATATCCATTTTCGGCTGGGCGCTCGTGTTCGTCGGCTTTGCTTTGGCGGACAAGGTATGGGTATTTTTCGTCATGAACGCGCTCAACGGGCTGTGCCGGGCGATGTTCGAGCCGACCTCGCGGGCGCTGCTGGCCGACATTACGACGCAGGAGAGCAAGATACTCGTATTTAACCTTCGTTACGCGGCGATCAATCTGGGCGTGGTCATCGGGCCGATTCTCGGCATGCAGCTCGGCGCTTCGGAATCGGGCATCGCTTTTTATTTTGCCGGCCTCGTCTATTTCCTGTACGGCATCGTGCTGCTGATCCAGTTCATGGCCCATAAAAATATCGGCACCGCCGAACGGGGGGCCGGCGAGCGCCTGACATTAAAAGGGGCCCTGCAGGTGACCGGCCGGGATCGGACGTTTGTGTACGTACTGATCGGGATGATCTTTTGCGTGCTGGGCTACGGCCATTTCGACTCCACGTTGGCGCAGTATATGGAAATGAGCCCGGATATCGAAAACGGGGCCAAGTGGTTCAGCTATATGCTGTCGCTCAATGCGATCGTCGTATTGGCCGTGCAGTTTCCGCTCGTCCGGTTGGCCAGCCGTTTTTCGCCGATCGTCCCGATCATCGCCGGCAATTTGTTCGTTTCTTGCAGTTTGCTTCTGTTCGGATCGTTCCATACGATTTGGGCGTTTATCCTCGGGGTCGTTATCTTTACGATCGGGGAAGTGCTGATGTTTACGATGACGGATGTGCTGGTCGACCAGATCGCCAAGCCGGAGCTGCGCGGCACTTATTTCGGCGTTTTCGGGTTCAACAACCTGGGGAACACGCTGGCCCCGCTGCTCGGCGGATTTTTGCTGGATTCGCTGGGCGCCGGGGCGGCGCTGCCCATTTTCGCGATCCTTGCCTTGACGACCGCCTGCGGCGTGCCGTTTCTGCTGTTGGCCAACCGCCATTCGGGGGACGGCAGGCCGGCCAAAGCGGCCGAAGCCGCCGAGGCTGCGGCGCAAAGCTAAGACGGCGCTGGCCACGGCCAGCTCGGCTAAGAGCTCCGTTGCTATACGGCAACGTGTGACTATGTTTCGCCCCGGTGCCTTTTGTAATACTGCGTTGGCGAGACGCCGGCGTATTTTTTGAACAGCTTGCTGAAATGATACGGATCGTCCAGCCCTGTCAAATACCCGATTTCGCCGAAGCTGAGATGGGTCGCCTCGATCAGTTCCTTGGCATGGTTAATGCGGATCAGGTTCACGTAGCGCATGATGCTGTGCCCGGTGAACTTGCTGAAAACCCGGTTGATATAGTCGTAGTTGCAGTCGAATTCCTGCTCGATGTCCGAGCTGGTTATTTTGCCGGCATAGTTTTGGTGGATATAATCGAGCAGGGCATGCACTTTGATGAACGATTTGGAGTTGTTTCTAGGGTCCGCCTGCAGCGTGTTCATAAAATGCTCCCGGGACACCTCGATCAGCCATTCGGTCAGCTTCAGCGCGGTCAGCCCCCGGTTGAAATATTTGCGTCTGTACAGCTGCAGCATGTCGTTCATCGCATGGAAGGACAGCGGCTGGCTGTTTTTGGACAAGGTGTAGGCTTTGGGAAAATAACAAAGCGGGCTGCCCGGCCCCGACTGCTCGGCGCCTTCCTCCACGATCAAATGCCGGGCCAGCGTGAGCAGATCGGGAATCTCGACGGACTTCATGTCCGGATGCTCAAAATGAATGTAATAATAGTCGCAGGCGCGTTTTTCGATCCCCTCGTGCTCCAAGTCCGGTTCAAGGATGAACACATCCCCTTTTTTCAATATATATGGAACCCCGTTCTCCCGGATATGCAATTCCCCGCTTTTAATAAAGTACAAAATATGCTCATTGATCGTTCTTTTAAAATGAATCCACGGATTCGGGTAAGAAACGAACCCCATCAGTTTGATTTTGGGCATCACCTCGATGTTGATGGCAAGCATACGGATATCCCCCTTGGGCAAAATGAAAAAGTCGTTTTTGTACAAAAAGAGTATGTGTTAGGCATTCCCGTTCATTCTATCACAGCCTATACTGGAGTAGAAATTGAAAGCGATTTTGTGTGAAGAGGTGAGGCAGCATGGGAAAGTTGAAAATCGGCGTGATCGGTTTGGGCGGAATTGCGGGGGCTCACATCGCCGGTATTTTGGCCAGCCCGGACGCGGAAGTATGGTCCATTTGCGATGCCAATAAGGAGGCCCTGGCGAAGCGGGGAGAAGAGCTGAATATTCCCGCAGCGCGGAGATATGAAAGTTACTTGCGGCTGCTTGACGACCCCGAGCTGGATGCCGTGACGATCGCCACGCCGAACCAAAGCCACTTTGCGATCGCCCGGGAGGCGATCCGGCAGCGCAAGCCGTTTGCCCTGGAGAAGCCGGTATCCCTTGATACGCGCGAGGCGGCCGAATTGCGCGACGCAATCGCGGCCGCACCGCTGCCCCACATGGTATGTTTCAGCTACCGCTACAAAAAAGCGGTCAGATATGCCAAGGCGCTGCTCAGCCAGGGGCGTTTGGGCGTAATTAAACATGTGTACAGCCAGTATCTCCAAGGCTGGGGGCTGGACGAACGCATCCCGCTGGTCTGGAGATTCCGCAAAGATCTGGCCGGCTCCGGAGCGCTGGGCGATCTGGGCTCGCATATCCTTGATCTGCAGCGCCTCCTGGTCGGCAACGTCGAGCGGGCGATCGCCGACGCGGACACGATCGTGAAAGAGCGCGCTTTGCTGGACGGCGAAGGCAAAGGCGAGGTCGATGTCGACGACTTCTGCCATGTGCTGGCCCGGCTCAGCGGCGGCGTTTCCGCGACGATGGCGATCTCTAGGTTCGCTTACGGGCGGGGCAATTACCAGCGGATGGAGATTTACGGCAGCGCCGGGGCGCTCGTTTACGATTTGGAGGAAGAGGATGCCCTTTATGTCCGCTTCGACGAAGACGGAGACAAAGATTTCCGCAAAGTCGACATCCCGGATTCCTATCAGGCCGGTCAGATTCAGTCGTTTATCAACCTCGTTCTGGGCAAGGGCGACGGATTTGACGCCACGCTGGAAGACGGTTATATGAACCAACGAACGATCGACTCCATCATCGCTTCGTTTACGGAAGAGAAATGGATCACTATTCAGCAGGAGGATGTTTGGCATGTCAACCATTAAGGTAACGGTATGGAACGAGTTTCGTCACGAGAAACTTAGTGATCAGGTCAAAGCGATTTATCCCGAAGGCATTCATATGGCGATCGCGGGTTATTTGAAGAACAATGAAGATTACGAGGTGAAGACGGCCGTCCTTGACGATCCGGAGCATGGACTGACCGATGATGTGCTGGATCAAACGGACGTGTTGATTTGGTGGGGGCATGTGGCCCATGATGAAGTCAGCGACGAAGTGGTGGAAAAGGTGCGGCAAAAAGTGCTCGGCGGGATGGGGCTGATCGTGCTCCATTCCGGACACGCTTCGAAAATATTCCGGAAGCTGATGGGAACGAACACAGAATTGCTGAAATGGCGCGAAGACGGGAAGAAGGAACGGATTTGGGTGATCGAGCCGGGTCATCCGATCGCCCGCGGCCTCGGGGAATACATCGAAATCCCGAACGAAGAAATGTACGGGGAGCGGTTTGAAATCCCGGAGCCGGACGAGCTTGTCTTCATCTCCTGGTTTGAGGGCGGAGAAGTGTTCCGCAGCGGCTGCTGCTACCGCAGGGGGCAGGGAAAGATCTTCTATTTCAGACCGGGCCATGAAACGTTCCCGATCTATCATCAGCCAGAAGTGCTCAAAGTGATTTCGAACGCGGTGGATTGGGCCGCTCCGGTTCAAGGACCGACGCCGGTTTACGGGAACACCGCGCCGCTGGAGAACATCTAAGCATAGACTTGCGAAAAGCAGAAAAGCCAACCGCCTTCGTGCCAATGCGGTTGGCTTTTCTTTTCATAACGCGATTGAAGTTGAATGCTTATTTTAACGCTCCGATTGCTGTTGGCCTTGGCCGAATGCCGCTTTGGCATCTTCCGCCATTTCTTTGGCAAACTCTTCTCTTTCCTTGCTCGGAACCGGCATTTTGTTGAACTCGTCTCTTTGCACTTCATATTTGCTAGGACCTTGAGACTTTTTCTCCATACTGCTACCCTCCTTCGAGCTCCCGATAAGTCAACAGTAGGGTGCGTTGGCATGATGGGTTTTATGCATGGTAAAAGCGTTTCGGCTTAGGCCCTTGATTATTTTTTGAGTTGTTTCGGCCAAATGAAATATGTGACGGTAATGACCAAATCCACACACAGTACAACACCCCACACTCGCAGCACCCCAAGCAAAGCTTCGGTCCGGCTGGAATCGTTGATGAAATAAATCATCCCGGCGAGCAGCAGACCTCCGATCAGAAACGCGAGGATGTGACGGATAAATCCTTTCAATTCATGTTTGGCATGGTCCATGCCGTAACGCTTTTCCGGCTTGGCGGCTTCCTCTTTGGCCACGTAGTAGCGGAACTTGGCGTCGGCCCAGTCTATCATGCTTTTTCCGCAGGCGATCGATACCCCGATATATACGGCGGCAAGCGCATGGGCCGTCGTGGCCGTTGCCCCGTTGTACAGGTCGACGCCGGTAATGACGAACAGGATCAGGTCGATGACCGGAGTCAGAGCAAGCAAGGCCAACCCCAGCTTGGGTCTTTTCCATAAATAACGAACGATTAATCCTGCGGCAATGACCACCCAAAAGGCGATTTCGCAGGCGACGATTGTCCAGGCCACCGTGTTCATGCGTGTTTTCCCTCCTGCAATTTGCAAAGTCTTGAAGTATTGTAGCATCCTTATTTATTTAATACAACTGTATTTAATAAATTGTGTTGTTGGCCCAGGGCTGGTAAACTGAAGATATGCCAAAACAAGTAGATCATGATCAAAGAAAACAAACGATCGCCGAAGCGACGTGGCGGGTTATTTTGCAGCAGGGGATGGAAGGGGCGTCGGTGCGCAATATCGCCAAGGAGGCGGGGATGTCGGCCGGCGCGCTGCGCCATGATTTTTCCTCGCAGGAGGAACTGCTTCGCTATGCCATGAATTTGGTGAAGGAGAAGGCGGCGGCCCGGATTAACGAGATCGCTGAGCTGGACCTGCCGCCGAAGAAGAAAGTGCTGAGATTATTGCTGGAGATCGTGCCGACCCGCGAGGAAACCAGGGCGGAAATGGAGGTGTGGCTGGCGTTTACGTCCTATTTCCGGCACAAGCAGCCCGGCTTTGACGCGCAGCATGACGGGATACATCAAATGATGCGGCAGATCATCGCTTATTTGGGTGAGCAGGGGCTGCTGAATGCGGGAGCGGATCAAGAGCTGGAGGCGGAGCGGTTGTACGCCCTGATCGACGGCATCGCGCTCCATGCGCTGCTCGATCCGCAGCGGCTGGGCGCGGACAAGATCAGCCGCATCCTGGTGCATCACCTGGACTCGATAATGAATGTGGCCGAGATGTAGGCGGACTGGGCGGGAGCCGTTACGCCGCTACGGCTTATGCCCGCGGGCCAGAGCTATTTGTTTTTCCGCGACAAATTCAGCAGGGACAAGCCGAAAAACAAAACTGTAGTCCCGAGCAAAATGACGATGCTTAGCCAGTTCTCCACCGTGTAGCCGCCGAAATGATACACCACGCCCATGCGCCGCGTGAACTCCGCCTCCATTCCGGCCGGCGCTCCGGCGAAGGAGATCGCCAGCGGCCGCTCCAGCATTACGCTGCGAATGAGCATGCCGGCGTGCGATACGGGAAATGCCTTGATGACCCATTGCACCGCTTCCGGCAGGCTGCCCATCGGCACGTAAATGCCGGTCAGGAAGCCGCTCAGCGTTCCGATCACCGTGCTGGCCGCCGAGAAGGCGTTTTGGCTGCGCAAAAACGTGAGGAAAAATACGATCGAGCTGCTGGACAGCTTCATGATGTTCAAAATGCAGCTTTTGCTGATCCGCACAAAATCGGCCCGGGCGAATTGCTGCTCCAGCTCGTAAAGCCGCAGACTGCATTCATAAACGTCCTCCTCGCAATAAGCGAACGTTTTGTCGTCGATGGACTCGAAATAGTAGATGTCCTCGGGCCGCAGCGGATAGGTTGCGCCGTCCTTTTTTCCCGTGATGGAAAAGCCGTAAAGGCGAATTTGCGCGATCAGCTTCTCCAAATCGGCGTCGATCAGCCTGCATTTGATGGTGATTTCCACGTCCTCATGGTCAAGCGATTGGTCGATAATCAATTTCAAAGGGTTCACTCCCCGGTATCCTTATCTATTGGTGAGTTAACCATATCACGGCGATTTTTACGGAAGCAATACCGCCGCAGGCAAGCTGCACGCTGAAAGGGGTAAGATGCGTGAGCGAGTTCGCCTGTTCGGCGGGGTAAGGCTTGCGCCATCTTGCAATTTCGGGCGGGGCCCAATGCATCCGCCTGCTTGGCCAACGTTGGCCGAGCCGGAGCTAGTCTGCATAATCGGCCAAGTTCCCTCATAGACATGTATCAGTTTAGGAAATCAAACTGCAGAGGGGATGATCTCATGCGCCGTTTCTCATGGTTGGGGATGCTGACCATCGTGCTGGCTTTAAGCGTTGTGCTGGCTGCATGCGGGAAAAAGGACGCTGACGGCGTCGTCAAGGATTTGGACAAAGTGGTCGCCGGATTAAAGAGTTATCAAGGTTCAGGTACGATGACGCTTTATACCGGCGACAAGCCGCAGGAGTATAAGGTGGAGGTGTGGTATCAGAACCCGTCGTTCTACCGGATCGCGCTGACGAATGCGCAGAAGGATATCACGCAAATCGTGCTCCGCAACGAGCAGGGCGTTTACGTGCTCACGCCAAGCCTGAACAAGAGCTTCCGCTTCCAGAGCGATTGGCCGGAAAACCAAGGCCAGGTTTATCTGTATCAGACGCTGGCCCGCAGCATTTTGACCGACGGCTCGAGGCAGTTCGAAACCGACAAGGACAGCTATATTTTTGAAGTGGCCGCCAACTACAACACCCATGCGCTCGTACGGCAAAAAATCTGGCTGGCCAAAGACAACTATGCGCCGAAACAAGTTCAGGTCTCCGATGCCGAAGCCAAAGTTGTTGTCGAAGTGAAATTCGACAAATTTGATTTTGATGCGAAGTTCAACGACAAATCGTTCGACATGCAGCACAACCTCGACGCGGCGGCACAGGACGCCCAAGGGACGCTGCTGGAGGTCGATGAGAATGGGATGCTCGTCGAGAAGCCGGTCTCGGAACAAGCGGACGGAACCGGAACCGCATCCGCCGGCGGAGCCAGTGCGGAGCAGCCGTCGAGTCCGGCTCTGTCGGAACCGTTCGGCGTCATTATTCCCACCTATTTGCCGGACGGCGTGGAGTACAAGGACGATAAAGTTGTGGAAGGCAGCGAGCGTATCACCGTGCTTCAGCGTTATGACGGTACATATCAGTTTACGCTGTCGGAGACGCGTTCCCCGGACCGCACCGCCTCGCTGGTGCCCGGTGAACTGGTCGACATGGGCTTTACCTGGGGCTTCTTGACCGGCGAGGAGCTGCAAACCTTGACCTGGACCGTGGACGGTTTGGAGTTCCGGATCACAAGCGAAAACCTGCCTGTCCATGAAATGGTTAAAGTCGCCGCTTCTATGCAGGATCAAACGGGTAAATAATGATATGAACAGGCGGATTACGGCTGTTCCGGCTATCGTGACCGAGTTGGCCGGGCCCGTCTTTTCGCCTGCTTTTGTTTGGCCGCCTTCACTTGCCTTAAAATGGGTGCTTCTGCAGAATTGACAGCCGCCCCCCTGACCATTACGATTAGTGTAATGCTCAGGATGTTTTTGGACTTTCAATCTTTAGAGAAGGTGACCTAGAAGTGCAAGTGAAGTATCGACCTACCCATGCAGAAATTGATTTGGACGCGCTTGAAGCGAATTTCTTGGCGCTGCGGAGAAGATTGCCCGCAGACATGAAATTGCTTGCTTGTGTAAAAGCTAATGCTTATGGACACGGTGCCGTGCCTGTGGCGAAAGAATTGGAAAGGATCGGCGCGGATTATCTCAGCGTCGCGTTTTTGGATGAGGCGCTTGAACTCCGGAGCGCCGGGATCAAGCTTCCGATTCTCGTATTGGGGTATACGCCCCCGCATGGCGTCCGTACCGCTTGGGAGCACGACATCACGCTGAACGTGTTCAGCGAAGAGGTGCTGGAGGAAATCGCTACGCTTGATCCGGCGGAATTCCCGCATAAGCTGAAAGTCCATGTCAAAATCGACTCCGGGATGGGGCGTTTGGGCCTGCTGCCGGGAGATGGTGCGGTTGCCTTCGTACGCAAGGCCTTGCAGATTCCGCAGGTGGAAGTGGAGGGGTTGTTCACCCATTTCGCCACGGCGGACGATGCGGACAAAAGCTATACATTGGAACAGTTCAGCCGGTTTCAGGGAGTGGTAAACGCGCTGCGGGAGCATGAAATTGAGATCCCGATCATACATACGGGTAATAGCGCGATCTCCATCGACTTGCCGGAATTGTCGCTCCGGATGGCAAGAATCGGCATCGCTTTATACGGTCTTTATCCGTCCGATGAAGTGCGGAAGGACGAGGTGCAGCTCACCCCGGTGCTGTCGCTCAAAACGCGGTTGGTTTGGGTGAAAACGCTGCCCCCTCATTCCGCGGTTAGCTATGGGGCGAGATACGTAACCCGGCGGGAGGAGCTGATCGGCACCCTGCCGATCGGTTACGCGGACGGGTATTCCCGGATGCTGAGCGGCAAGGCGCAAGTACTGATACGCGGGCGCCGCGTCCCTGTGGTCGGAACGATTTGCATGGACCAATGTATGGTTTCGCTTCAAACTTTGGCTGATGAAGCCGAAGTAATTCAAGCCGGCGAGGAGGTTGTGCTCATCGGTCAGCAGTCCGGCGAGGAAATTAGCGCCGGCGAGCTGGCTTCCGCACTTGGAACCATTCATTACGAAGTGGTGTGTATGCTTGCTCACCGTGTACCCCGGGTATACAAACGCAAGGGTCAGCCTGACGTGTTGATCAATCCGCTGCTGTAAACATTCGTTTCCGCAGACAAAATTCAACAAAACTTTTCGCCCGCATGAAGGATTTTGTGCCAGGTCCATCGAAATAGCAAATAGATGGAAGTTGTTCAGGTATGTACGGCATTGTCATTTTTGTTTATAATGAAATGCAGCATACTTGATATACCAATGGCATATATTTTTGTATAAATTCCCTTGAATAATGCTATACTGATGACAGGGAATCAGGGTCGACAAGGTTTTGGGGGTGGAAGTTAAGGATGGCCAATATGCACAACACCAAAAGAATCATGATCAGTTTGCCGGATCATCTTTTGCAGGAAGTGGATGGGATCGTTGCGATGGAAAATTCCAACCGCAGCGAGTTGATCAGACAGGCCATGAAGCTGTATCTGAACGAACGCAAGAAGCGGTTCATTCGCGAATCGATGCAGCGCGGGTATATGGAGATGGCTAAAATCAATTTGTCCATGGCCTCGGAAGCATTCCATGCGGAGGAAGATGCAGACATCACTCTGGACCGCCTAGTAAGCGGGGTGTAAACATTGATCGTAAAGCGCGGCGACGTTTTTTTTGCAGACCTCTCTCCTGTCGTTGGATCAGAGCAGGGCGGGGTAAGACCTGTGCTTATCATCCAGAATGATATCGGCAATCGATTTAGCCCTACGGCCATTGTTGCCGCTATTACGGCACAAATCCAAAAAGCAAAGCTGCCGACCCATGTGGAGATCGATGCGGCTACGCACGGATTTGACAGGGATTCCGTGATTTTGCTGGAACAGATACGTACGATCGACAAACAACGACTTACCGATAAAATTACCCATTTGGACGAAGAGACGATGAAAAAAGTTAACGATTCGCTGCTGATTAGTCTCGGTTTGATCGATTTTTGATATGTGCGCGCGAGTTTGATGCGCGGACAGACGCTCCGGAGTGTTTCCGGGGCGTTTTTTGTGTTGGTTTAGAAGCAAACCTGAATCGGAGCTTAATATTTTCTGAAAGGATTATCCACAAACAGAAAAACGGGAAAATATTCATGGCATCATTCCCAAAGATCAAGTACAATAATTATAAGGAAAAATCTAGGGAGGACCGCTTTACATGGATCAACATCCGTCTGACACATCTTATCCGTACGCATCATTCAACAGCAATTACCCGCCAGGCCAGCCGCCGCTGCCAGCCAAAACGAACGGCAAATCGATCGCTTCGCTGGTGCTTGGCATACTGTCGATCGTTATACCTTACATCGGCTTTATTTTGGGCATTGTCGCTATCGTATTTTCCACATTGGCATTCAAGGAACTTAAAAAGACGAATGAACAAGGGAAAGGCTTAACCGTAGCGGGACTCGTCTGCGGCATTATCGGAACGGCATTATACGGAATTATCCTGCTGTTCATTGTTATCTTTATCATTGCGTACGCGGCAACGCCGGACTTGTACACGAACTTTTAGGATGAATGTAAGAGAGGGAGAGAGCATCGGTGCCTTAGGGCCCGGTGTTTTTTCGTCATTATAGGCACACTGCCAGCGTTTTGAGAGGTCGGGAGATTGACGGTAAAAAAGGGCCCTATTTTCATCAAAAAAGGAGCTAAGCGAAGATAGAGGAATTTTTTACACCTATTTCCTGCAACGAGGCTGCCCCAACCCCGTTCCTATTCCTTCTCCATAACACGTCAATGGACCGCGGTATAATCGCGGGGAAAAACTACCGCTAATTGCGGTCTGTCTGCTTTGAATTTTACGTTGATGGATGTTTTACTTATAATAGAAACAATCGCTATTTTTTATGAAAGAGGGATCCACATTGTCGCAATCGGAATCGAACGGAACCGCCGGACAGCAAGTCATGGATGCAGGGGAACAGGAACGGATTGCCGGGCAAATCGCCAAGGAGCTAAGCTTGTCCTTGAAGCAGGTGCGCACGACGATCGGGCTGCTTGACGAAGGCAACACGATCCCCTTTATCGCCCGTTACCGCAAGGAGATGACGGGGGAGCTGGATGAGAATCAGCTTCGCAGTATCGAGGAACGCACGCAGTATCTCCGCAATCTGGAGGAACGGAAAAAGGAAGTCGTCCGAATCATCGACGAGCAGGGAAAACTGACGGACGAGCTGGCGGCGGCGATCGCCCGGGCGGTGAAGCTGCAGGAAGTGGAGGACCTGTATCGCCCTTACCGGCAAAAACGCAAGACACGGGCCAGCGTTGCCAAGGAGAAAGGGCTGGAGCCGCTGGCCGAATGGCTAATGTCCCAGCCGAAGCAGGGAGAGCCGCTGGCGGAAGCGGCCAAATACGTGAACGCCGAAGCGGAGCACCCCGTGGAGACGCCGGAGGAGGCGCTGCAGGGGGCGATGGATATCATCGCCGAGATCATCGCGGACGACGCCGCGGTCCGGGCCTGGGTTCGCGCGCACACGATGGATCGCGGTCTGATGGTGTCCGAAGCCAAAACGCCTGGCGAGGAATCCGTGTACGAGATGTATTACGACTATCGGGAGGCGGCCAAAAAAATGCCTTCCCACCGCATTTTGGCCATGAACCGCGGCGAGCGGGAAAACGTGCTTAAAGTGACGCTCGAGGTGGAGACGGAACCTATTCTCCGCCATATTGCCGGCAAAGTGATCAAAGGCCGTTCGGCCACGGAAGACGTGTTGAAGACGGTGATCGAAGATGCGTACAAGCGCCTGATCGCCCCTTCGATCGAGCGGGAGGTTCGCGGGGAATTGACGGAGAAGGCGGAACGCCAGGCGATCTCCATCTTTGCCGCCAATTTGCGCAGCCTGCTGCTGCAGCCGCCGGTTCGCGGCAAGATCGTGCTTGGCGTCGACCCGGCATACCGGACCGGCTGCAAGCTGGCCGTCGTGGACGATACCGGCAAGCTGCTGGAGGTCGCGGTGACTTATCCGACGCCGCCGAACAATAAAAAGCGGGAAGCGTCCGTCAAGTTCAACGAGCTGATCGACAAATACGGCGTGGAACTGATCGTCATCGGCAACGGCACCGCTTCCCGCGAAACGGAGCAGTTCGTGGCCGAGGTGATCGCCGAGCGGCGCGACCGGAAGCTGGCGTATTTGATCGTCAACGAGGCGGGGGCAAGCGTGTATTCCGCCTCCAAGCTCGCCCAGGAGGAGTTTCCCGATCTGGACGTTGCCGAGCGCAGCGCGGCTTCGATCGCGCGGCGGCTGCAGGACCCGCTCGCCGAGCTGGTCAAGATCGAGCCGAAGGCGATCGGCGTCGGGCAATATCAGCATGACGTGTCCCAGAAGCTGCTCGACGAAAGCCTCAAAAATGTCGTGGAATCGGCCGTTAACCATGTCGGGGTGGACGTCAACACGGCATCGCCGGCGCTGCTGTCCTACGTTTCCGGGGTCAATGCCACGACGGCGAAAAACATCGTGAAGTTCCGCGAGGAAAACGGCCGCTTCCGTAGCCGCAAGCAGCTGCAGAAGGTGCCGCGGCTCGGGACCAAAACATTCGAGCAATGCGTCGGTTTCTTGCGGATCAATGAAGGCGAAAATCCGCTTGACCAGACGCCGATCCACCCCGAGTCTTACGAGGTGGTGAACCGGCTGTTCGCGGAGCTCGGGGTCAGCCTCGATCAGCTTGGCTCCAAAGAGCTGGCGGAGCGGTTGTCCGCCCTTGATCCGCAGGAGCTGGCCGCCCGGCTGGACGTCGGCGTACCGACGCTGCGCGATATTTTGGACAGCCTGCGGCGTCCGGGTCGGGATCCGCGCGAAGAGCTCCCGCTGCCGATTTTCCGCACCGACGTGCTGAAAATTGAGGATTTGACGCCCGGCATGGAATTGCAGGGCACTGTCCGCAATGTGATCGATTTCGGCGCTTTCGTCGATATCGGCATCAAAAACGACGGGCTCGTGCACATCTCCCAGATGAGCAAAGGGTACGTCAAACATCCGATGGATGTCGTCTCGGTCGGGGACAACGTCACCGTATGGGTGCTGAATGTGGATGTCAAAAAAGGCCGGGTCGGATTAACGATGCGCAAACCGGCCGGAATAGAGGCTTAATCTTTAGCCTCAGTACGTTTAAGTGTTTAAATTTTTCAATGTGCCGGACGCTGAGCTTTAGCGGGCCGGCGCTTTTTTAAAATCATAGTGGGAATGCCGTTGAAAAGTCTTTAGACTTTTCGGCTCAAAACCGAGATCAGTGCTTGGCAAAATAAATTATGATAGCGTTCGTGTCTTGGTATCCCTGCATGCTTCTTTGCACGATTATCCCTCTTGTTCAGGGGGAGAGGGTGGGGGGGAATCTCGGCCCTTTCATCTTTCCAGGTATCTTGCCCCGTTCCTCCCGTCAGGTCTGCTTTACTTCTCCTAAACCTCCTTCTCACAAACCTGTCTAACGATCTCGAACATATCTGCTTCTCCCAAACCTATTTTTTTCTCCTGAATTTATCTTCCTCCTTGCTGCCGGATCAAACGGGATAATCGTGCAAAGCGTCCGGACAGCGGATATTGATCTGCCATTCGCAGGACTGGCGCAGAAGTTTGGATGTAGTTGCAGGAAGGGCTCCGAATAAACTCCAATTCGTTCATCGCATTGCCTCCTATGCAAAAAATACGTTCGTCCCGCGTAAGATCGACAACTTCCTTCAAATTTGAAAATACCGAATAAGAAACCGCTTGCAACCAAAAACGGGTTGTGATATAAAAGGATTATAAATCTAAACGATTAAATTATGTTTTGCGGAGCAAATCCGGGGGAGGTGGAACAAGAACAATGTCCAATCCTAGCTCCAATCCTAGCATCAAAGATATTGCCGCCAGAGCCAACGTATCCACGGCAACCGTTTCTTACGTGCTGAACGGCACGCGGAACGTCCGTCCCAAAACCCGCGAACGGGTGCTGGCCGTGATCGAGGAACTGAATTACAAGCCGAACGACATCGCCAAAAGCCTAAAGCGGCGGCGTACCGACACGATCGGCGTGATCGCCGAGGACGTCACCGTGTTCAACACGCCGGAGATCATCGACGGAATCAACGATTATGGCGACCGCCACGATTTACATATCCTGCTGACGAACCTGCGGCTCGACAAACGGATCGGCCGGGATTTCGAACATACGGACAAATACCGGAAATATGCGGCAAGCGCGGTTTCCGAACTGCTCAGCAAGCAGGTTGACGGCATGATATACATCGGCGTGCATCCCCGGGATTTAACCGGACTGATCGACAGCGAAGGCAAACCGATCGTTTATACGTACGCCTATACCCAAAACGACATGGCTATCCAATACAATGATGAACAAGCTTCTTACGAGGCGATGTCTTACCTGGTTGCCAGGGGACACCGGAGAATCGCGATCATCAGCGGTTTAATGGACTCCATTCCATCCCGGCTGCGCCTTAACGGTTACTACAAGGCGGTGACTGAATTCGAGCTTCCTTTTGACCCGGTGCTGATTAAAATGGGGGATTGGGAGCGGGAATCCGGATATCGCTTGACCCGGGAGCTGCTATCCTTGCCCGCGCCGCCTACGGCGATTCTGGCGATGAACGACGTGATGGCGGTTGGCGTGCTGCAGGCTGCGAACGAAGCGGGAGTGAACATCCCGGCCGACTTGTCCGTCATCGGGTTCGACAACCGGGAGTTTAGCGATTATTTAAGCCCGCGGATTACGACTATGGATCTGCCGCTCCATGAGATGGGATACCGTGCGATGGAGACGCTGCATGAAGTGATCAACGGAAAGCAGGCCTGGCGTCCGGAAATGCCGGTGTGCCGGCTGATTGAGCGCGATTCCGTGGCGCCTCCCAAAGGAGGAAAGCCATGACATGAAAACTTTGATATGGAAATTTGGACATAGAAACTTAAACAAGGAAACTATAACACGGAAACTTCGAAACGAAGGCTTTTACGGGAAACTTTCGCGCTGAAGGTTTCTTTAACCGGAAAAATCTAAACGTTTAGATTTTGCTGCGGTGATGTCTTGCGGAAGTGAAGCCAAAAGCCAAAGCTCGCCCCCGCAAGTTCACATATAACATCAACCATAAATTTCAAGGAGGGGTTCGTATGAAAAAGAGCAAAAAATGGTTAGTCCTTGCCTTGGTCAGCGCGTTATGTCTCGGCCTGCTGTCCGCTTGCGGGGGCAAAAATGAAAGCGGTGCCAATCCGAACGGAGCGGCAAACGGCGGAGAAAAAGGAGCGGAGCAAGTGACGCTGCGGTTTATGACCTGGGACTCCGGCCAAACGCTGCAGCCTTATCAAAACGCGATCAACGCTTTTATGGAACAGCATCCGAACATCAAGGTCAAAGTGGAATCCGTACCGGACAACTACGATCAAAAGCTGCTGACTTCCCTTGCTTCCGAGACGGCGCCCGACGTGTTTATGGCTTGGAATTATCCGCTTTATGTTCCTGGAGGGGCGCTGGAGGATATGCAAACCTGGGTGGACAAGGACAACTACGATCTAAACAAATATTATCCCATCATTATGGATTACATGAAATATGACGGAAAACTGTGGGGGCTTCCGACGACCTATTCCACGCGGGCGATTTACTATAACAAGAAGCTGTTTGACGAAGCGGGCGTTCCCTACCCTAAGGACGGATGGACCTGGGACGAGTTCGTCGATACGGTGCAAAAACTGACCAAACCGGGCCAATACGGATTTATTATGACGCCGGACGATGTCATGACGATGCAGCCTTATTTTTGGAGCAACGGCGGGGATATGGTTAGCGATGACGGCAAAACGGTCGATGGAGTGTTGAACAGCCCGGAAAATGTGGAAACGATGACGTTCCTGAAAAAGCTGTACGACGCCTCCTCCAAAATCAATTCGGCCGGCAAATTCAGCACCAACAACGGGCTGGAGTCTTTCCAAACCGGGCAGATCGCCATGTTTGACAACGGCATGTGGCCGCTGGGGGATATGCTGAAGGAAGGCAAGCTGGATATCGGGACCGTAACGCATCCGCTTCCCGAAGGCGGCAGTCTGAAAGGCATCATCCATACTTCAGGATATTCCATGCCGAAAGCCGGCAAAAACAAAGAAGCCGCCTGGGAGTTGATCAAGTTCATGTCCGGCGAGGAAGGCATCAAAATCATTACGGCCGACAAATTCGCTTTTTCACCGGTCATTTCCGTGGATGAACAGAACGGTTACGCCAAAGATCCTTATTTGGAGTCCTTCGCGAAGGAATTGGAAGGCACCGATAAGCTGATCGCCAGCATGCGCAGCGAGAAATGGAGCCAAGCGGAAGATTTGATCCGCGCCGGGGTGCAGGCGATTTTCTACGGCAACGCCGATATTCAGAAAACGCTGGATGACGCATCAAAGCAAGCGCAAGCGGTATTAAAGTAACGGAATTGCGGGAAGCGCCCCAGGCGTTTTCCGCGTTTCCCCAAACGAGGTGATGACAAAATGCAAGCAGCCGGCTCGGATGCCGCCATATTGCGCCGTGCGGCCAGACGGAAAAGACGGCGCGAAAATTTCGCAGGCCTGTTTTTTATCTCTCCGTGGCTGATCGGGTTCCTCCTGTTGATGTTTTTCCCGATGATGTTTTCGTTAGGTATCAGTTTTACCGAGTGGAATATGGTCGGCAGCCCCGAATTTATCGGGATTCGGAATTATGCGCAGATGTTTACGGCCGATCCTTTTTATTGGAATGCCATGACCGTCACGTTTAAGTATGTGTTTATTATGGTTCCGCTCCAGGTGATTTTCGCGATCCTTATCGCCGTGCTGCTGAACCGGGCTTCGTACGGCATCAAGCTGTTCAGGGCCGTTTTTTACTTGCCCTCCTTGATTCAAGGGGTTACCCTGGCGCTCATTTTCAGCTGGATGCTGAACGATGATTTCGGACCGGTCAATTACATGCTGGAGCTTGCCGGCCTGCCGCGGGTGCATTGGCTGACCGATCCGAATGTCGCCTTATACGCTTTGATCTTCATCGCGCTGTGGGGCGTTGGATCGCCGATGGTGCTGTACCTCTCGGCCCTGCGTTCCGTTTCGTCGGAATATTACGAGGCCGCCGATATCGATGGCGCCGGTCCGATCCGCAAATTTTTCAACATTACGCTTCCGCTGATCACGCCAACGATCCTGTTCAACATCCTGACCAGCCTGATCTCGGCTTTCCAGACGATCGTGCTCGCGTTTGTTCTGACCGGCGGCGGCCCGGCCAACTCGACGTATTTTTATTCCCTGCACGTGTACCGCAACGCTTTTACCCATTTCAAAATGGGGTACGCTTCCGCGATGGCCTGGGTGATGTTTGTTCTGATCGTGCTGCTGACCGGACTTATTCTCAAATCGTCGAAATATTGGGTGTACTATGAAGCCGATGGAGGTGGACGCTGATGCACACGCTGGCGCGAAAAAAACGAATTCAGACGCTGCTGTTCCAAATTTTGATCCTGCTGCTTGCCGCGGCGTTCCTGTTTCCGATCGCCTGGATGCTGTCCACCGCGCTGAAAGCGCCGGAGGATATTTTTACGCCGAAGCCGGAGCTGATTCCCGATACGTGGCAGTTCCGTAATTTTGCCGATGCCTGGAACGCCCAGCCGTTCGGGCGGTTTTTGCTCAATACGCTGATCGTGGTGGGCGTTTCGACGCCGTTTGCCATGCTGTCCGCGACGATGGTCGCCTTCGGGTTCGCACGGATTAATTTCTGGGGCCGGAACGCCCTGTTTCTGCTCGTCATCGGCACGATGGTGATTCCCTGGGACGTCACGGCGATCCCGCTGTATATCGAATACAACAAGCTGGGGATGATCAATACGCTGTGGCCGATGATTTTGCCCGGGGCGTTCGGGTCCGCGTTTTTCATTTTCCTGGCCAGGCAGTTTATTATGGGCGTGCCGCGCGACCTGGACGAAGCGGCGGAAATCGACGGCTGCAACCGCTGGCAGATTTACTGGAAAATCATCCTCCCGTTATGCCGGCCGATCGTCGTCGTTATCGGCGTATTCCATTTCGTGTGGTGCTGGAACGAGTTTTTGACGCCGCTGATTTTTATCAACGACCAGAGTATGTATACGCTGCCGCTGGGGATCAATCTGTTCAAAAATGCGTTCAACATCGAATACGAGAAGCTGATGGCGATTTCCTGCCTGTCGGTGCTGTTTCCGGCCACGCTGTTCTATTTTACGCAAAATTTGATTCTGGGGGGCATCTCGCTTAGCGGTGTCAAAAAATAACGAGCCGTCATGACGGAGGGTGGAGAAATATGACCATACTGAGCAATGCAAAGTTTAAGCTGGAGTTTAACGGACGCGGCGCGGTGACGGCGCTGTTGATGAAAGAAGATCCCGCCGCTATGAACTGGGTGGTGGATCCGGAGTATCTGGCCGAAGCAGGGTACGAGGATACGCTGGATAAACTGTTTGGAGAATGGACGGCGGTGGTGGACGGCCAGACGCTGAATAGTGCGGAATTGACGCCGGAAATCACGCGGGAAAGCGATAGCCGGATGCGGGTCCGGTTTATGGCGGAGAAGCTGGAGATTAACCTGACCTATGCGCTGGAGGAGGAGTGCATTCGCTGGATTGTGGAGTGCAAAAACAGGGCGGACAGGAGTGTGCGGATCGAGGGGCTGCATATTTGGTTTGCGCTCGCTTACGTGATGTTCCGGGACGAAAACGTGCTGCGCAATATGCGGCAATCGTGTGCGGTTTTCGCCCATTTGGGCGGCGATTTTGCCAAGTTTGCGGCGATCCGGCGCAGCGATGAGGCGCCCCATTTGGCGGTGTACGGGGTTAAAGGACGCACGGCGGCGTTTGGTTCGTTCTGCCGTTACGAGAACCGGTTTTTGGAGCAGGTTTCGCCCTCGCTGGACGGGGTGCTGTTTCATCGCCTGTCGCTGGTGGAGGACGGCGGCTCGATGCCGGAATCGGCGGCGGCAGACTGGATTTATAGGGAAAGATATCATCCGGTCGTGTTGGAGGCCGGTCAGAATATGAGTTGGGAGTACGCCTTCGCTTCCTGCGAGGGACGGGAGGATTTCTACCGGCAGGCAATGGCGTACGGTCATCCGCGCTGGGAATATACGCCGGTGCTGGTCCGGGGAGGAATGTTCGAGGCGGAGCTGGAGCTTCCGGCGGGGGAGCGTGTGCGGGAAATCCGCGTGGTTTCCGCGGTTCCCGCTGCGGCTGGAAGCTTCCGCCGCCGCGAGGAAGCGGTGACGGACCGGTTAGCTGCTGGCGTAGATGAAGCGGTGACAGAGCGGTTAGCTGCTGGCGTAGAGGAAACGGTGACAGAGCGGTTTGCCGCGGATGGCAGACAAGGGGAGGTGCTGCACTTAGCTTTACGGCGGGAGGAGGCCGGTGAACATAAGCTGGAGCTGACGCTGGACGACGGGCGCAAGGATGTGCTGGTGTGGAACGTGCTGGAGCCGGTCGACCGCATTTTGGAGAAGCGGGCCGAATGGCTGTGCCGGAACAATTACGATCCCGCGGGGACAGCGGGCAGGCCGCATGCTTTTTTGCCTTTGTCCAACCAGGGCGAATCGTTGGGCAAGCTGGCTTTTTTGCTGATGAAAAACAGCCTGGCGGCGCCGGTCCCGGAGCAGGTGGCGATGGCGGAAGCCTCGGCGGTATTGGACATGAAACACCATTGGTTCGAGGGCGGCGATTTCTCCCGGCCGCGCGTTTTGTACGGGACGTTTTACCGGATTTTCGATCTGGATTATATCGCTCATGTGTTTTATTTGCTCTCCCGGATGGATGCGGCGCTGCTGAAGCTCCATCCGCCGCAAACGTACTTGCGGTGGGCCGCCGAAGTTTTGTGCGTACGGCTGGATCCGGACTGTCATGAGGGGCAGCGGGAAAAAAACGAGACGGGTTTAAACGGCGTGTTTATTATGTATGTGTTAGACCTGCTGGCGGATTTGGCGGCTTGCGGCCTGACCGGGGAGCTTAACCGTTTGCAGGCGCTGTGGGAGGCGTTCGGAAGCCGTTTGAAGCGAAATGCCAGCCAGTTTGCCGGGGCCGTCACCGAGCATTTTTACGACAACGCGGGGTTTGGCCCGACCTGCGAAACACTGCTGCGCGTCGGCTTGACCGGCGAGGGAGAGAAGTACGCCCGGCTGATTTTGGCCAACATCGGCTTCAGCAACGATTACCGGGGGCAAAATCCGGACCGCTGGTGGGAGGCGTTGTCCTATATGATTCACTCCCTGTGGGGCGGTTTGGTTGCGGCTTCGGCGCGGACGGCTTACGAGCACCTGGGCGACCCGCAGTATCTGGAAGCGGCTTACCGGGCCAGCATGGCCGTCTTCAACTGTTACGACTGGAACGTGGTGTCGACGCCGCGCCGCCTGCAACCGGGCGAAGCCGCGTCGACCTACAGCGTCGCCGCCCCCAATCTGAACATGCCGTCCTTGTCGCGCAACCGGTTCGGCCAATCGGTGTTCCGGGGCGCGAGCGACCCGCTGTTCGCCCGTTTGTTCGCGAATGCTGCGGGCGACGACTGGGACATGGGCGAGGAACTGGTGGCGTATCTGCTCGGGTTCGGCACGACCGCTTATTTGTACCGTGATGAGCAGGGGCGGCTTCGCTGCGCGAACGGCTGTTTGACGCGGGACGGGGATGGCTGGATAATCACCAGCTATGCCGCTTACCCGCGGCAAATTGTAATGCGGGAGGAAGGTCTGGTGCTGCGGGCGCAGCCGGGCGAGGCGCTTCGGCAAGCGCGGTATCGCGACGGCAAGCTGGCGCCGTTGTTGTGAGCGGGAAGGGCAGGCTGGCGTCTTTGAGTTGAGCCGCCTCGCTGGGTGCGAGGGGCGAGAGACCGAGAGCAAGTTGGGAACGGCTGCTTAGGTTGAATCGGGCGGCAGCTATTTCCATCGGTCCGAAATAACGTTCTGATTGGAAATATCCAATAGAATCGGAAGTTTGTTTGGGGATGCCGCGGCTTGAATGGATATTTCCAATAGATCGGTCTCGGCAGAGAGCAGAACAGGCGATTTGATCGAAATCTATTGGAGAATTCCAATGAGAGCTCGAAATCGCATTTGATGTCCGTCAATCTATTGGATTTTTCCACTGAGAGGCGAGGGGCGAAATGTGTTGCCGGGTGCTCAGCCCAGTGGTGAAAAAATGAAGCAGCCGTCCCCAATCCGTATAAGCGGAGGGGACGGCTTTTTTCCAGCGTTTACTGCATACTGCTCGTTTCTCCTTGGCTGTTCCGGCGGCTGTAGTAAAAGAACCAACAATCGTTCAGCAGCCGAATTTGACGGCGGTCTCTTTTGTTAAAGGCACGCATGATCTGATTGCTGAGCCAGTTAGGCAAATGTATCTCCTCCTCCGGCAATCACCTTGGTATGTTTAGACTATGGGGCGAATCCCCAAGATGTGCACGTCCCGCCGGAAGAGGTAGCGAAAATCACGGCTTTTGATCACGAAGCGGGTGCTAAAGAAGCGGATTCGGCGTCGAATCTTGAATTCAGCCGGGCCTTCCGTTGCTCACGTAGGATTATCCTACGCTCCGCTACTCAGTCCCTGGCTTCATCCAACCTTCTCGGTGCTGAAAAGCCGTGATTTTCGCCTTCATTTGAAAGAGGTAGCGAAAATCACAGCTTTTGATCACGAAGCGGGTGCTAAGGAAGTGGGTTCGGCGTCGAATCTTGCGTTCACCTTCGAAGTCCGGTGCTCATGTACACTGGCGTTGACAGTGACTTTTGTTCAAGCTTTCCCGTAAAGCTATCCGAAATCTAACGGTTGCATCAGCGGCTATTTGCCGAAAAAAGGCCTTTTCTAAATTCTAACGGTTGCAAGAGCCGTTATTTGCCTGCCTCCAAGCAAAAATTGCCGGTTTTCAGTGAAATAAGCTCCATGGCAACCATTACAATTTGAAATCAACCGTATTGGAACAAATAGCGCTTGTGGCAACCGTTAGAATATTGGTGTCCCCAGAAAAGGTAGTTTGTCAGATTTAAATGCGACGCTAGTGGCTCATGTAGGCTTTTCCTACACTCAACCCTGAATTCAGCTTGCGCCTTCTTCCTCGTACCACTGCTCAAGCTGGGCCTGAAGAGCGCGAATTTCGGTCAGCAGTGAAATCAGCGGGTAGTTTTCTTCCTGGATGGAAGAAAAGGCGGCCTCCAGCTCATTGATATAATCCAGTCCGCTCGTAATCCTCAGCGATTCCTGCAATAGATCCAACCGGTCGCATTCCGCGATCGCACGCGGCAGCGCCGGGACCTCCCGGGCCGTTAATTTGTCGATCTCCTTATTTAACCGCAAATTCAATGCGCTGAGTTGATAAGCATAGTCCGCCGGCATCTCCACGAACTTCAACTCCTGGCCTTGCTGCAAAATCACGTACCTCATCATGGACATCGCTTATGATCTCCTTTTCTATTAAACTACTTGACAGTGTAGCGTAATAGGAAGTTAAATTTCAAGTAAAAGTCCACGCTGGCCCAAGCCGGCCATTCCGGTGACTACAACCCGCCGGTACGAAGTTCAGCAAGAAAGGAGAACCCGATGAACAACGACCAATTGCAAGCCTGGATCGAGCAAATCTCGCTCCGTGATTTCGGCGTTCCTTTTCGCCACCGGGCCCGGTTTAACAGCCGGCTGCGTACGACCGGGGGGCGTTATTTTACAAAAACCCATGACATCGAAATCAATCCCGCGCAGCTCTTCGTTCATGGGCAAGAGGAAGTCGAGAAAATCATCAAGCACGAGCTTTGCCACTACCATTTGCATTTGTCGGGACAAGGCTATCAGCATCGAGACCCGGAATTTAAGGCTCTGTTAAAAAGGGTCGGAGGAAGCCGGTTCTGCAACGCTTTGCCCGGAAATCAACAAAGAAAAACTTTGCCTTACCGTTACAAACTGGTCTGCGTAGAGTGCGGCATGGAATATCTACGCAAACGCCGCGCGGATCCAAACCGCTACCGCTGCGGAAAATGCGCCGGACGGCTGCGCTTAATCCAGCTCCTCGGCAAATAGGCGGAACATAGGTCCGATATATGATATACTTTGATCATAATGCGAAAGAGGAAGCGAAAATCACGGCTTTTGATCACGAAGCGGGTGCTAAGGAAGCGGGTTCGGCGTCGAATCTTGAATTCAGCCGGGCCTTCCGTTGCTCACGTAGGATTTTCCTACGCTCCGCTACTCAGTCCCTGGCTTCATCCAACCTTCTAGGTGCTGAAAAGCCGCGATTTTCGCCTTCATTTGAAAGAGGAAGCGAAAATCACGGCTTTTGATCACGAAGCGGATGCTAAAGAAGCGGGTTCGGCGTCGAATCTTGAATTCAGCCGGGCCTTCCGTTGCTCACGTAGGATTATCCTACGCTCCGCTACTCAGTCCCTGGCTTCATCCAACCTTCTAGGTGCTGAAAAGCCGCGATTTTCGCCTTTATTTGAAAGAGGAGTGATTGAAGATGGCTGAGTCCAAAGCCAAAAAACAACGCAACAAGCAGATCCGCGAAGGGAAGAGAAATCCCGAATTGAGCCGCAGCCCGTTTGTTTTCACGGATATGAGGACCCGTAAAACGAAAACGAAGCTGGAACAAATGAACAAGCAAAAATATAAGAACCACGCTTCCGCTTATGGAGACGATGGTTCTTTTTATCTTCCCGGAGAATCCGTGTTTTTGGCTATGGTGAAAAAAATTTCATAACGTTCGGCATCCGGAGATTTGTTATCTTCCTGGTGCTGTTCGCAGAAATCATTGATCCACCGGAATAATTCCTCCGCTTTTTCCTTCGTCAAAAAAACGCTCGGACTCGTCATTTGCGCCGAAGGCGGGGTGAGCCTGGAGGCTTTCAAAAAGCGCTGCTTGCTTTCATCGTAAAGATGGCTGAGCAGTTTTTCCGTCTCGGATTGAAAGACCTGCCCGATCACCTTGTCCATCTCGCTTTTTTTAATATGGATTGCCCCTTTAAAAGGCTCATAATATTTGGCCGTAATGCCGTTGACCAGTTTGGTGTCCGCCAACTGCAGCAGCCCGATGCGCTCCAGTTTTTTGGCGTGGTAATATACTTTGGCAGGCACCTCCTGCATCGCATCCGCCACTTCCTTGATCGTCGCCGGACGATTTAAGCGCTGAAATTCGTTTATGATCTGCATGCGATACGGATCCGAATAAATGCGGATTTCCTCCAGCGTTTTCAGTTCCTTGATTTCCATGTGCGCGCACCCCATGTTAAGACTAACAACCGGTTATTTTTTCGTTTAATTTAGTATAGCTTATCCATGGAAATGCGCAAAGCAGCTGGCGGTTCGTCAAATGTTCATAAACTTACGCTGCTTCAACAGGTAAAAGACGGGCAGCAGCATGAATATTCCAAAAACGAGATAGAGCAGGTGGACCTGCATCCATTCCCCTATCACGCCAGCCAGGGCGCTCCCCGCCGGAATCGCACAGGTGCAGACCATGTTGTTAAGGGAGCTTACTCTTCCAAGCAATTCATTAGGTACCGATTCCATGAAGTACGTCGTGCACGGGGTGTTGATTAAAGAGATGGCCAAGCCCATGCCAAAACAGAAAGCCGCAGCCGGATAAAGCGGATGTACCGGTAAAATAGCGGGGACATACAACAAAGCGTAATTGCTTCCCAGCAGCAAGTAACCGGTGATGATGAGCCGGCTTTTTTTAAAGTGGACGCCCTTTTTGCCGATCCATAATCCGCTGGCGATCATCCCGATGATCAAGCTAATGCCCAACAGACTGAGGGCCTCGGGGCCGGACCGTAAAATTTCATTAACGTATACCGCATTCAGCACATTGTACGGCGACAGACAAAAGTTCACATAAGCTGCGGTGAAAATAAGGGTTAGGACAAGTTTGTTCGCTTGAAGGTAGCGCAGACCTTCCTTGACTTCTTGAAAAAAGGCGCTGCTTGCTTGGTTTAACGGGGGAAGGGAGACCGGGGGAACGCGAAGGAAGGCCAGGAGCGCGGCTGCGGCCGTGAAGGTAAGTCCGTCTATTAAAATCGCGGCCGATATTCCCCAAAAGGCGATGATACCGCCGGCCGCCGCCATGCCCGCCAACTCGGCGATTCTTGACGCAGTGGCGCTGAGGGAATTGCCGCTGAGCAGTTTTTCCTTGGAAAGGAGCTGTGGAACCAAGGCGGTCTCGGCGGGGGAGGCGAAGCATTCAAGCGTGGAAATCAACAAGGTAAAAATATACAAGTGCCACGGAGCCAGAAGCCCTTTCCAATACATCAAAGCGGTGACGCTGACGAGGATTCCCCGGCCCAGATAGGCTGCAACAACGACATTTCTTTTGGGCCAGCGGTCCACCAGGGTTCCCGCAAAAAAGCTGAACAGCAAGTTAGGGACATAATTCAAAGCGAATAGAGTCCCCATTAAAACCTTGGATCCCGTTAGCATATACACCATCCAGATGTAGGCAATGGAATCGATCGAATCCCCAAATCTGGAGATGACGCGGGCAAGAAGGAGATACGTAAACGGTCTGCTTACTGTCAGCTCCTGCTTTAAACCTCCTAATCCTTTTCTTTTGACCAGGACTTTTTCGCTCAAAACAATCACCTCGTTAAAAAATAAATTTAACGTTAAAATTATTTTAATGTTAAGTTTATTTTATTGATTTCCCTGCGGATTGCAATATTTATTTTCCATTGCTTGTCCTTCAGGGGAATGGCCGCTAAATCTTGACTTTGCCGCCTAATCGTGATAAATTTATTGGTGTTCTCACAATTTCAAATGTTCCCCGATAGCTCAGTCGGTAGAGCACTCGACTGTTAATCGAGTTGTCACAGGTTCGAGTCCTGTTCGGGGAGCCATATTCTTGGAGAGATACCCAAGTGGCTATAAGGGGACCCTCTGCTAAGGGGTTAGACTGCGTAAGCGGTGCGAGGGTTCGAATCCCTCTCTCTCCGTTTTGAAATAACGATCTAAAAGAACCTCCCGTTCATCCGGGAGGTTCTTTTATGCAGAGGGATGAGAATGATATCCAGCGATGAACTGGCGCGCAGGATAATTCCCTATAATTCTCTCAAAAAGAATTTTAAAAGGTAAACCTGAAAATTAGGGGTTGCAAGGCGATCATGTTTTTGCTATACTCAATTTTGTCGCTGCTTCCAAGCGGCATGAGGCTGTGGCCCGTTGGTCAAGGGGTTAAGACACCTCCCTTTCACGGAGGTAACAGGGGTTCGAATCCCCTACGGGTCACCACTTTCTTAATAGCTTCAAGTAGGGGGAGAAGCCCTGATAGGGGTTCGTCGGAGCATAAGCTTCGGCAGGAAAACTTCGCAGTCTCGAGCGAAGCGAGAGTATTCCCTAACGGGTCGACGCTTTCTTCAAAGCTTCAAGTAGGGGTGGAAGCCCTGAACATATGAATATGCGGTCGTGGTGGAATGGCAGACACGCTATCTTGAGGGGGTAGTGGGCGTACGCCCGTGGAGGTTCGAGTCCTCTCGACCGCATCAAATTGCAGAAAGAACCTTGCAGAACGCAAGGTTCTTTCTGCATAACCAAAGGCGATTCGTTAAATTTAACGGTTGTCACAAGCACTATTTGTTCCAGGAACGTTGATTTCAAATTGTAACGGTTGTCATGGCGCTTATTTCGCCGAAAACCGGTAATTTTTGCTTGGATTAAGGCAAATAACGGTGCTCGTAACCATTAGAATTTAGAAAAGGTCTTTTTTCGAAAAATAGCGGCTGCTGCAACCGTTAGAGTTCCGCTGGGCGATAGTGTCTCGCGAAAACCTGAGTTTTTGCGGGAATTCTGAAAAGTATCAGCGTTACAAGCTCTTGGGCAAGAGTTCCCCCGAGTTTTTTTGCGGATCTAACCTTGAAGCCGCCACGCTCGCGTGTTCCATGAACCGCCCGCTACAGTTTCAGCAGGTGGTTCAAAGCGTAAGCCACGCCATGGTGATTGTTGTCGCGCGTGACCATGGTGCTTAATTGCTTGATTTCATCGACCGCGTTGCCCATCGCAATGCTTGTCCCGGCTACGCGAAACATGGAGATATCGTTGTAGCTGTCGCCGATCACGACGGTATCGGCCATGGGGACCCCCAAATGCTCGGCCATAAAGCGCAGGGCGTTCCCTTTATCGGTTTCGGTGGATATAATTTCCACTGTGTGATCGGCGGAAGATGTCGTATGAAGCTGGCGCTGCCCGCCAAAGTGCTTGCGGATACGGTCCAGCTTGGCTTCGTCGTAAGTAAATACCAGCAGCTTATAGACCGGCGCCCCGCGCTTCAATAGCTGCAAAGGGTCTTCGATCTGTTGAAAACCAAATTGGACAAATTGGATTTGGGCGCTTTTCCACAAGCGCTCGCGGCTGGCCGCCGGATTGGCGCTTGCCAGCACATCCAGTTCCGCCTGCAGCTTGCGCTCCCCGCCGTAAGGGGAATAAATCGCCTCAGGGCAGAATATCTCAAAATAAACTTGCTGCTCCAGCAGATATCGAACCGCGTCCTGAGCCGCGGCTGCTGTGATCGGCGTTTCCCGCAACAGCTGTCCGCGTTCGTCATAAACGGCGGCTCCGTTAAAACCGATAATCGGGATAGCCAGGCCGCCCGTCAAATCTTTAGCGTCAAAGCTGGCCCGGCCGGTGCATAGGGTTACGGTGTGGCCTTTGGCGGCCGCTTGGCGAATCGCATCCAGCCCCTCGGTGCTCGGCTTGCTTTCGGATGTCAACAGCGTACCGTCCAAATCAACGGCGATCAGTTTCATGAATGGTCTCCTCCTTACCCAAGTGTGTCTCTCTTTCGGGTCTATTGGTTTATATTTTTGATCTCCGTTTAAAAGTATAGTTTATGAAATGCATTTCAGGTCAACAGGCCCGGGCAACGCGTTCATTTCGGCAAAATACATATGCAAAAATGGGGTGAGGGTAAACGTGACCAGCGCTTTCTGGATTATTATGATGATTGGAGCGGGGACTTATTTATTGCGCGCGGGATCTTTGGTCCTCGGGAGCCGCATAAAATGGTCCGAACGCACGAAGGAGTGGCTTTCTTTTGTTTCCCCGGCCGTGCTTGGAGCGCTGATCGGTCCTTTGCTGCTGCTGGTCGACGGGGAGTGGATACCGCTCATGGAAAATAAAATGCTGCTGGCCGCCATCCCGACGATGGCGGTAGCTTGGTGGTCGCGGCGTTTACTGCTGACGGTTGCTGCCGGGATTGCTTTTTATGCCGCGGTTTATTATTTGATTGGATAGGGGGACGGTGGAGATGAAACGTTATGATGAAATAGGGCTGGCGCTGCGCCATGCCGTCCCGATTATGCTTGCCTATTTTCCCTTATCCATGACATTTGGTTTGCTTGCGGCCGCCGGCGGACTTTCCGGACCGCTTACGGTTTTTAGTTCCCTGTGGATTTTTTCCGGAGGGGCGCAATTTATGCTGCTGGGCATGTTTGCCTCCGCCGCTGCGCCGTTTACGATCGTAACGACCATTTTGCTGGTGAATATGCGCCATATTCTTTATGGAGCTACGATGGGGCCATATTTGACCGGATGGCGGGAAGGCCAAAAATGGCTGGCGGCGATCGGGCTGACGGACGAAGGGTTTGCCGTTACATCAACCCGGGCAGCCAGCGGCGAACCGCTAAATCCTTCCTATTATATAACGTTTTCTTTGGCCATCTACGGGTCCTGGATTGCCGGAACCGTTGTCGGAACCGGCCTCGGCGGTTTGGTCACGCCAGAGGCGGCGGCTATTCTCGGCTTCGCTTTGCCGGCGTTGTTCCTGGCGCTGCTGTTCGGCGGCGAACGAACTTTGCCTTCCATGGTGGCAGCCTGCACCGGCATCGTTTTATCCACTTTGGGGGAGATGGTGAATATGGGCGGCCTCGGCCTTGTCGCCGGCGGGGTGGCGGGCGCTACCCTTGGGCAGATGGTGCGGCGGACGAGGAAAAAAGCGGCAGCCGTCAAAAGTGAGACAGCTTAGCGCCCCGGGTTAGGTCCGTCCGAAGAAAGCCGGGCGGGCCCGTCAAGTGTCATCCTGCCTTTCCAAAATGGACGAATATTTGGGATAAAGCAGCCGGATGCAATCGGGACAAATGTCATGGGTAAATTCGGCATGGGCATGCTTTTGCAAATAAGCTTCGATCGAATTCCAAATTTCATTTTCGTCCTTGATTTTTTTGCAGACGACACAGATCGGAAGCAAACCCCGCAGCGCATTAACATGCGACAAGGCTTGCTCCATATGCTGCTCCCTTTCCTTAAGGCGTGTAATATCGGTACAACTGACGACCATTCCTTGCGCCGGAGTATTGCGTGTTTTTCCCAAGGGACTAAGCTCCGCCAGAAACCAGTTAATTCCTTGAGGGCCAACGGCCCGAATTTCCATAGCGTAATAATCGCATGTCCCGTCGAGGATTTGGAGGATATGTTGGAGAAGCTGGCGGGACTCAGGGTCGTCGCGTTCGGCGCTGCGAAAATACTCAATCACGTTTATTCCCGGGCGGTCCCAAAGGGGCGTTTGGCCATATTGACATGCCCTTTTGGCCCAATTGTGGTTCACCGCCAGGACGATTCCATCCGGACCGATTACGGCAATGCTTTGGCTTAGCGAATGAATTGCTGCTTCACACAGGGATATTTCTTTCACGGCGGATGCGCTCCCGTCAATGGAATAAGGGCAGTCATAGAGACCTATTAAGTCCTTCAAGGCGCTGTGTTAAGATGTAAGCAGCCTCTTAATCTTCAAAAACCCCTTCTTTACACGAATACGCAGGTAAAATAGTTTTTGTTTCATCCACACTGTATACGTAAATGCGTAAATTAACAATCGAAAAAATAACGTAAATGCGAGATGATTACGGTGTTATGGGAAGGTTGGGGAAGAAGTTGTCCATTTACGAGCGTATCGAACTGCTGATTAAAAATGCGGGTTTGACCAAAAAGGCGTTTTGTTTGAAGCTTGGCATCAGCACGGGGAATTTGGGCGACTGGAAACGCGGGAAGTCCACGCCGAGCTCGAATAAGCTGATCGAAATTGCGGATTTTTTTGACGTAAGTTTGGATTGGCTCATGACCGGACGGGAAAAACAGGCTTCCGCCGTAAACGAAGGCAAAGCCAAATATACGGCCCGGGAAGGCGACTGGAACGCCTTTTTTGCCGCGCTGTCGGAAGCGGAGCGGGCTTTCGTCCGGGAGTATATCGAATTTGCCCGCTATCGGAAACTAAGGGGAAAGCAGTCTGGACAATAATACCACTTTACATTTAACCGCCGCGAAGATATAATAGTAATGTTCGTTTCTAAACCATTCGCGGTCGTGGTGGAATGGCAGACACGCTATCTTGAGGGGGTAGTGGGCGTACGCCCGTGGAGGTTCGAGTCCTCTCGACCGCATCATATGAAAGAATGACGGAGATGTCCCGTAAGTGCAAACTTGCGGGACATCTCTTTTTCTGTTTCCGCTATATTAAGGCTGATATTTTTTACCAAACAAGAACAATCTTATAACATCGGGCTAATACTCCCCAATTAAACTTCTCTTTAGTTCGTTATTTTGGGGAGGGAAAGCAATGAACAAGTTTTGGAAAGGATTGGCCATCAGCGGTTTGGCGCTGTCCGTCGTATCGGCGGGAAGCTTCGTCCAGGCAAAAGGGGAGCAGCCGGAGCAAAACGCGGCAAACGGAAAATCGCGGAATCTGATCGTGCTGATCGGCGACGGCATGGGTCCGGCGCAAATCTCGGCGGCGCGTTATTACCAGCAGTACGAGCATGGCACGAAGTCGTTGAATCTGGATCCGTATTATGTCGGTCAAGCGACTACATACGCGGACCGCGGGGAAGACGGGGGCACCGTCGTGTCCGGGATCGTCACGGATTCGGCTTCGGCCGGAACCGCTTTCGCCACCGGACACAAGACGTATAACGCCGGCATCAGCGTATCGAACGAAGACGTCTCCAAGCCGTTCGCTTCGATCATCGAGGCGGCCGAGCGCGGCGGCAAGTCGACGGGTCTGGTGACGACGGCGCGGATCACGCATGCGACGCCGGCCGTTTACGCCTCCCATGTCCGCAATCGCGATAACGAAAACGCGATCGCTTCGCAGTACCTCGACAGCGGCGTGGACGTGCTGCTGGGCGGCGGGGAATCGTTTTTCGTCACCAAAGAAGAAAAAGGAAAACGCAGCGACAAAAACCTCCTGCCCGAGTTTAAAGCCAAAGGTTACCAAGTGGTGAAAACGGCCCAGGAGCTGAAGGCTCTGCCGGCGAAAGAGGGTAAAGTGCTCGGCCTGTTCGGCAGCTCGCACGTCGCCTATGTGCCCGACCGCACGGACGAAACGCCAAGCCTGGCGGATATGACGTCCAAAGCGCTCGAGATTTTGTCCGCCGACAAAAACGGCTTTGCGATCATGATCGAGGGCGGCCGGATCGACCATGCCGGACACGCCAACGATTTGCCGACACTGGTGCAGGAAGCGCTCGATTTCGACGCGGCTTTTAAGGTGGCGCTTGATTTTGCCAAGAAGGACGGCAATACGTCCGTCGTCGTTACGGCCGACCATGAGACCGGCGGTTTATCCCTGTCCCGGGACAATATTTATGAAGTCAACATCGACCTGTGGGACAAGCAAAAGCATTCCTCCGAGTATCTGGTGACGGCGCTGAATGAAGCGAAAACGATTGCCGACGTGAAAAAAATCGTTGCGGAGAACACCTGGATCACCGACTTGACGGATGAAGAAGCCAAGCTGATTCTCGATGGCGACGGTTCTTCCTACAAACGCGAAGGCGGATATAACGCCGTTATTTCCAAGCGGCTGCTGATCGGCTGGTCCGGCCACGGACACTCCGCCGTCGATGTAGGCGTGTGGGCGTACGGGCCGATCGCCGACAAAGTCAAAGGACAGATCGACAACACGCAGATCGCTTTTGCCGGTGCCGAGGTACTGGGCGTGGACCTGCAAAAAGCGACGGCTGAGCTGCAATCCAAATATCTGTATCCGAAATTCAAAATCAATCGCGAAAATGAGGTGCTCTATCCGGCGAAGGCCTTAACGGAAGCGCTCGGCGGGACATACAATGAATCCGGCAACACGGCGACGTTGAGCGGAAAAGGCGGCAAGACGATTACGGTGGATCTCAAAGCGGGATCCGCAAAAACCGCCGAGGCCTCGAATAAGCTGACGGTCGACGTGGACAATGGTACATTGTACTTGCCGCTGGCGGCGTTTAACGAACTGACCGGAAAATCGCTGAAATGGGACGCGCTTTCCGAACGGATCGCATTGCAGTAATCCGGCAGGCAGACTTTCCGAAAAAACAGGAGGAACGATCCGTGTTCTCCTGTTTTTCCATCTTAACGGATTAACGGAGGGAGAGAGCACTCATGCTGAACATTCGCGGTTTGAGAAAACAGTTTCAGGTTGCCGGGCAGAACATTCCGATTCTGGATATCCCCCAGTGGGAGGTGCGCCAAGGGGAGAAGCTGGCGATTACCGGGCCGAGCGGATCGGGCAAAAGCACGTTGCTGCATATCGTCAGCGGCTTGATGCGTCCCGACGAAGGCGAGGTACAGGTGTTTGACCGGGAGCTCCAGCAGATGTCGGAAGCGGCCCGGGATCGTTTCCGGGCGAAGCATATCGGCTACATCCTTCAGGATTTTCACTTGATTCCTTCCTTGACGGCCAGGCAAAACGTAGAAATTACGCTGCCCCGCACGAAAGGAAGAAGAGAGCGGCGGGAGCTGATCGACCATTGGTTTGAGCAGGTCGGCTTAAGCGACCGCGGCCGCCATTTGCCGTCCCAGTTGTCCCGCGGCCAGCAGCAGCGGGTGGCGATCGTCCGGGCGCTGATCAACGATCCGGCGCTGGTGCTGGCCGACGAACCGACGGGAAGCCTGGACTGGGAGACGGCGGAGGAAGTGACGGACCTGCTGCTTAGGCTGTGCGAAGGCCGGCAGCATACGCTTGTGGCGGTAACCCATGACCTCAATTTGGCGGACCGGTTTCCGCGCCGCCTGCATATCGCGGAAATCAACCGATTGTCCGCAGAGCGCCGGAGACTATCCGCCGCCGGCAGCGGCGGTTCCGCGCCTGCGGTTCGGGAGGAGCAGACAGGATGAGTTTGTTTCAGATTTTGCTGCGCAATATTTGGCACCGCAAGTTTCTATCGCTGCTGACCGTCGTTTCGGTGGCGGCAACCGTGGCCTTTACCGTGCTGCTTTCGCTGTCGCGGGACAGCGTGGAGCAGGGGGCCGAGAAAGGCTACGGGCCTTTCGATGTCGTCGTCGGGGCGGCGGGGAGCGAAACGCAGCTTGTGCTCAGCACGTTTTATCATATCGGAGCGCCGACCGGCAACATCCCGCTGGCAACGCTGGAGACGGTCCGGCAGGACCCGGGCGTGGACGCGGCGTATGCGATGACGGCGGGGGACAACTACAACGGGTATCCGATCGTCGGGATCGAGCCGTCCTATTTTTTGACCCGTTACGGGGATCGCGCTTTAGCCGCCGGGGAGCTTTACGGGAAAACCGGCGAGGTTGTGGTCGGGACGTATGTGGCGAGCATGCTCGGCCTTCAAGTGGGCGATACGTTTGCCGGAGCGCACGGATTGATCGAGGGAGCCCATCACCTGGAGGAAGAGTCGGAGGAGCACGGCGAGCATGATGAGCACGGAAGCTTCAGGTATACGGTAAAAGGGATTCTTCCCAGGCTCAACACGCCCGATGACCGCGCCGTCTTCACGACGGTCGATTATGCCTGGGCCGTGCATCAGGAAGCTGACGAGGAAATCACGGCGATTCTGGTTAAGCCGGCGACGCTTCTAGGAGCGCAGCAGCTCAAAAACGCTCTGGAGCAAACGGGGCAAGTGCAGGTTGCCTATACGAGCAAAGCCGTTGCCGACGTCGTCAACCTGGTGGACCGCGGGGCGGAAATCGTTGAAATCCTGACCTGGCTATGCGTTATTTTGGCGGCGATTTCGATCCTGCTGTCCCTGATTGCCGCCGCCGGCGAACGGACGAAGGATGTCGGCCTGCTGCGCTTGTTGGGAAAGTCGAAGACTTACGTCTGGATGACGATGATCGGCGAAGGGCTGCTCGTCACCACCGCGGGGCTGGTGCTAGGCATCCTGGCCGGCCATACCGCCGGTTATGTTTTGCAGGATGCGCTGTTTGCTTACGGGGGGATTCAGATTGAACCGTTCCGCGGTTCGCCGGACCAGGCGTATATCGCCGCGGGGACGCTTGTCATCGGACTGGCGGCTTCGCTGGGGCCGGCGATCCGGCTGTACAGAATGGACCCGCTCGCTTTATTTCGGGCGTAATGAAAGGAGATGGCCTAGCGTGAAAAAAAAATTATCCCTGCCGTGCCTGCTGTTCGTGCTGTCGGCGCTGCTGCTGCAAGCCTGCGGCAAGGATGAGAGCTTAGAGGGCGGAGCCGGATCGTTCGGCACCGCAGCGTCGGCGGGGACGGCCTTCAGTTATGAGGTGCAAAGCTCGGGTACGGCGGAGAGCGAACAGCCGCAGCAGGAGCCGGCTTCAAACAATAATCCGGCCGTCCGGAAGGACGGGGACGCTCCGGGAAATGAGCGCACGGCCGATTCCAAACTGAAAGCCGCCGCCACACCGGATAAGGCGGCTGCGCCGGACACGGCCGCCGGAGCTCCGCGGGAGGCAGCGTCTGCGGGGGGCGCGGGCGAATCGGGCAAGGCGGAAGAAAAAAAAGCCGAAAAGCCGGAGTCCGCGGACGACGGCTCATCTTCCGCCTCAAACTCCAAAAAGCCGGGCCCCGCGAAGTCCGGGCAAAACCAGGCGCCGGGCAAAAATGCAGCGGCGGCTTCGCCCAAGAGCTCCGGTTCAGACGGGACTCCGAAAGTCGAAACGTCCGGCGCCGCAAGCGAAACGGCCCGCACTTCCGCTTCCGATACGAAGGGCGCAAAGTCGGGTGTGACGACCATCGGCTGGTCAGAGTTTTTTGACGGGGACGACCAGACGACGCCCTCCGAACGCTTTTGGGATCTCAGCGGTTCAACGGTCACCATCAAGGGGTTTATGGGCGAGGTGCTGTCGTTTGAAAACCACTGGTTTCTGCTCATTCCCGAGCCGGGTGCGGAATGCCCTTTTGACAACGGGGACGAGACGTATTGGAACAAAATCATGATCGTGTTCGTACCGGACGATGTCAACCTTCGCTACAAGCCGGAGGCGCTGCAGATAACCGGCCGGCTCGATGTTGGCATCAAAATCGACGAGTCCGGTTACAAGACGATGTTCCGGCTGTACGACGCCGCTTTTGAAGAGATCAAAGAATAATGACAAGCACCCCCGCTCTGAAAATAAACGAAGGCGGGGTGCTTTTTATTTAAAAACGGCTTGGCGAAGAATGAAATCGCTTTTTTTTGCGCATCCTATCCAAATGCAGGAATTATAATGCCAAACAAGCTTTTTTAGCGCCTTTTTAAGTTGACACGCCGGAGAAAATTATTTAATATGTCTAAGTACTAAAAGTGCGGGTTCAAAAAGGCCGGTTTTCAGCACCGAGAAGGTTGGATGAAGCTAGGGACGTCAGGAGCGGAGCGTACATTTTGGGTACGTGAGCACCGGAAGGCCCGGCTGAATTCAAGATTCGAAGCCGAGCTACTTCTTGACTCACTTCGTGATCAAAAGCGGTTTTTTTGAACAACCTCTAAAAGAGAGTATCTCTGGAGCGGAATGAAATTTGATAATACGGGTGATCGAATGTCTTACAGACCGAAAGTTGTGAACGTGACGAAGGCCGGAAGCAACTACAATGATGGATTATACGAGTTTATCGCCAAATTGGCCGATGGAACGGAATGCCGTGTGTTTTACCACCGCGATCCGAACTGGCGGTTAACGAACGTCAACCGGCTTCAAAAGACGCCGTGCCCGGTCTGCCGCAAAGATTTTATTTGCCAGTGCATGGAGAAGTTTTCCGGTGAAATTCACCGTCAGATCGATGAGGGACAATGGCTTGACAAGCTTTTGTCGGAGTAATTTTTAAGAGTTTGCGGGCACGGGGAAACCCGTGCTTTTTTCTTTTAATTTGGGACTTGCCGAGGACCCAAAACTGTGATATTCTTACAGTAAATTTCAGGAATAACGGGAACGGTAGCACCGTCCATGATCCGATTTGTGTCGGGTTTTGGGCGGTGCTTTTTTGTTTTCGTCCAAAGGAAGGTGAAGACTTATGGGGCCGATCCGGCTTGTGCTTGCCGTGCAGGATGAGCAGTATATCGAAGCTTTTTTATATTACGCCCGCAGCGGGGAGTTCAACCGCAATCTGATCTTGACCGCGTTCAGCCGCAAGGAGGCGCTGGACAGATACCTGGAGGAGTCCGCCGGGTTTGTTGACGCCGTGCTGGGAGAAGCGGTTTTTCGGGAAGCGATGGATGCGGCCGACAAGCGGGGGATTTCATGGATCGTTCTCGGCGAAGAAGGCAGCGCAAATGACGGCAAACCTTGCGTGGAGAAATATCAGCCGCTCCACCTGCTTCTGCAAACGGTGCTGGACTATGTTCGCGGCGGCAAAGCCGGGAAGGCGCCGGAGGAAGGCCAAGCGGCGGTCATCGGGGTTTACTCCAGCGTCGGCGGATGCGGCAAAACGACCGTGGCGCTGAACATCGCCCGGCAGCTGGCCGCGGAAGGAGGTAAAGTGTTTTATTTGAACCTCGAGACGTTAAGCAGCGGCAGCCTGTTTGCCGGACCCTCGTTCAGGGAAGGGCAGACGGCCGGACTGGCCCGGTTGTTGTATGACCTTAAGGCTGCCGACGACAAACGGGCGGCCCCGGAATTTCCGATTTCCATGTATGCTTACAGGCATCCGGTACTGCAGGGAGATACGTTCGGCCCGCTGGAGAATATCAACGAAATGCTGGAAATGGAACGAAAGGATGCTGTCGGGCTTATCGAGTACATCGCGGGGAGCGGACTTTATGACGCGGTCATTATTGATCCTGATTCCTATCCGGGCGGAAGAACGGAAGGCGTGTTTGAGCGGGCGGATCAATTGGTGTGGCTTGTCACGGATGAATGGGGCGTGATGCGGAAGACGGGGGGTTGGCTGTCCCATCTGGAACGCTCGCGGACTGCTTTATACCATGAATTGCTCGGCAAAACGCGGTTTGTCCTGAACAAGTACACCGGAAATATCGTAACCGAATTGCCGAAGCCGGGGCTTTCGATTCAAGCGACATTGTCGTTTGTCCCTTCCTGGAGCCAGGGAAGCAGGCAGGGCGAACTGCCGTATTCCCCCGCGTTTCAGCGGGATGTGCTGAAGTTGTGCCGCGAGCTTTTGGGCGGTGCGGAAACTAGCCCGGCATGGGAGGGGTAAAGGTGAAGGAGGAAATATTCGCCGCGCTGCGCAGCGATATACGCATGGGGCTCGATGTCACAAAGGTAATGAGCGACGCGCAGCTGCTGGAGTACATTGAAGAGTATGTGCTGAACGATGCCCGTTTGGCCGATTTGACGGCTTCCGACAAGCGCAAATGGGTTCGCCGGTTATACGATTCTTTCCGCGGTCTCGATGTGCTGCAGCCGCTTGTTGAAGACCGGACGATCACGGAAATCATGATCAACAGCCACGAGGAGATCTTCGTCGAGCAGGAAGGCCATGTCCTAAGGCTTCCCGTCCGTTTTGAATCCCGTGAGCGGCTGGAGGACATTATCCAATCGATCGTCTCCGGCGTAAACCGGGTCGTCAATGAATCTTCGCCGATCGTGGACGCCCGGCTTCGCGACGGCTCCCGGGTAAACATCGTGTTGCCGCCGATCGCCCTGAAAGGCCCCACCATGACGATCCGGAAATTCCCGGCGCAGCCGCTGACAATGGAGAAGCTGGTCGCCATCGGATCGCTGAGCGAGGAGGCCGCTTTGCTGCTGCAGAAGCTCGTCAGAAGCAGATACAACATTTTTATCAGCGGCGGTACCGGTTCAGGCAAAACGACGTTTTTAAACGCGCTCTCGCAGTTCATCCCGCCGGACGAGCGGGTGATCACCATTGAGGATTCGGCCGAGCTGCAAATCGTGACCGTGCCGAATCTGGTGTCGCTGGAGACCCGCAATGCCAACACGGAAGGAAAAGGCGAAATCGCCATTCGCGACCTGATCCGCTCGTCGCTGCGGATGCGCCCCAACCGGATCGTCGTCGGCGAGGTCCGGGGCCGCGAAGCGCTTGATATGCTGCAGGCGATGAACACCGGTCACGACGGGAGCTTATCGACCGGGCACGCCAACAGTACGGCGGATATGATCAGCCGCTTGGAAACGATGGTGCTCAGCGGCGCGGATTTGCCGATCGGCGTGGTCCGCCAGCAGATCGCCTCGTCGATTGACATTTTTGTGCATTTGTCCCGGCTGCGCGACCGCTCGCGCCGGGTGATGGAGATTTCCGAGGTGGCGGGGTTAATGAAAGGGGAGGTGGTGCTGCGGCCGCTGTTTGTCTTTCAGGAGGAAGGGGAGCGGGAAGGCAAAATCATCGGCCGGCTGAAAAGTACCGGAACAGGGCTTTTGCATACGGACAAGCTGCGGATGGCGGGGATGCCGCCGGAGGCTCCGGCAGAAGGAGGAGGGACCGCATGACATGGCGGACTGATGTTTTTTCGGGGGAAAGAAACGCAGCGGGCGGGGCCCGCTCCGAAGGTCTTGCCGATTACCGTGTGTATGTTTTGACGGGGCGGCAGAAGGCTTTATGCATGCTGCTCGGCGGTGCGGCTTTATTCGCCGTCGGCTGCGTTTTTTTTCATTCCATCCCGCTGGCTTTAGGGTTGTCCGCCGGCGCGTTGTTTGTGCCGAAGCCCTGGAGCAGGCATTTGCTCAGAAAAAGAAGAGAAAATCTCAGCTTGCATTTTAAGCAGGCGCTTTATTCCCTCTCCTCTTCGCTGGCCGCCGGCCGATCGGTGGAGAACGGGTTCCGCGAAGCGATCGATGATTTGAAACTGCTGTACCCGGACGGGGATAACGATTTGATCAGGGAACTCGGGATCATCTGCGCGCGGATGGAGTACGGACAGCCTGTCGAGGAAGCGCTGCTGGATTTCAGCCGCCGGGCCGGCATGGAGGATATCAGCAATTTTGCCGACGTGTTTACGACCTGCAAACGCTGCGGCGGGGATTTGGTGGATATCGTCCGGCGGACCTCGGCGCTGATTGGCGAGAAGCTGGAGATCGGGCAGGAGATCAGCGTCATGATTGCCCAAAAGCGCTTTGAAGCGAAGGCCATGCTTGCCGCTCCCATTCTGTTTTTATTGTTTATGGAAATGACTTCGCCGGATTATATGCAGCCGCTGCACAGCGGAGCCGGTCTGCTGATCTCGGCGGCCGCGCTGCTCGTTTTTGCCGGGTGCTCCTGGCTGATGCTTAAAATCGTCGATATTCGGGTTTAAGGAGGGATTTGCCGGATGTTCCTAATGCTTTGGGGGATCTTGCTGGTTTTGCTGGGAGGATGGGGGTGGGGATACCGGATATCCTTCCGCCGCTATAGCGGATATACCCGATTTGTCATGGAGGGGCTGAGGCTTCAGCGCTTGTCGCCGCCAATGCTGTATTTGCTGGAACGGGGCAAGGTGTCCCGGCGGTTTCCGGGCGTGTTCTTTAAAGTGAACCGGGCGGTGCAAAAAATTTGCGGCGACCGGCGCAGCGGTGAGTTTACGCTCCTGTTTCTCGCCGAAACGCTCACTTACAGCTGGCTGCTGCTCACTTTGGGGTGCGTCCTGTCCCTGCTGATGAACGGTGATTCATCGGGGCTCGTGATCGGTGCGGTTCTAGCCTTGCTGCTTCCGGCTGCCTTGATCCATGATCTGCATCGCAAGTTGGTCCGGCGGGAGCATGCCGTTATTCTGGAGCTTCCCGAGCTGCTGAACAAAATCGTGCTTCTCGTCGGGGCCGGCTCAACGGTTCAGCAGGCGATCAAGCTCTGTCTGGAACGCAAGCGCGAACAGGAGAACCATCCGCTTTACCGGGAACTGTTCCAAATGATGCGGGAATGGGAAGGGGGCTATTCCTTCCAGCAAGCGATGGAGGGGTTCAGCAAGCGCTGCGGAATTCAGGAGGTTTCCGCCTTCACCACCGCCGTGCTGCTGAACTATCGCCGCGGGGGCCATGATTTTGCCCTGGCGCTGCGCGACTTGTCCCATTCGTTATGGGAGAAGCGCAAGGCCGTCAGCAAAACGCTGGGGGAGCAGGCTTCGTCAAAGCTGGTTTTTCCCATGGTGCTGATGTTTATGGCGATCCTTCTGCTGGTTGGCGCCCCCGCATTTATGATCATGGACCTTTAAGAGGCAGTTCAAAAAGTCAGTCGTCTTTTGATCACGAAGCAAGAACACATGGAGTGTATGCGGCATCGAATTTTTGAAATTTAAGGAGGAAAAGGCCGATGTTAACGACAATGGGCAAGGAAGTTAAAGGTTTTTTGCATGACGAGGACGGCTTGGGGATGCTTGAGATGATTTTAATTATCGCGGTCATCGTCATTATTGCCGTGATCTTCCGTTCGCAACTGAAAGAAATCGTAAGCAGCCTGCTTGGCAAAGCAAAAACGAAAACCGAAGACTTTATGGACGGGAAGTAGGCGAAACATGCGGCGTTGCCTGCGGGATGCGAGGGGAAGCTTTACGCTGGAAGCGTCCTTGGTGTTGCCGGTCATTTTTTACGCGATATTGGTCTTGCTGTTCTTCTGCTTGTATCTGTACCAAAACGCTCTGCTTGGGCAGGCCGCTTCCGCGGCCGCGGAACGCAGCGCTTACACTTGGGACAACAGCTATCGTAACGATTTGACCGGAGCTTTTGAGGAGGGGCACTATGACTCCTTATATTGGCGTCTCAAGGACGACGGTATGCTGCAGAGCATTTTCGGTTGGGGCGAGGCCAACGGAGCCGTCCGGCTTCGCTTGCCTGCCGGAGCGGACTCCGCCGATTCGCTGGCCGGCAAAAAGCTGGCCAGGACAGGAAGCGGGCTGCCCGGGAACATCTCGGGAGAAATGGAATATGACAACCGCATGCTTTTGCGCAAAGTTAAAGTGGCAATGGAACGGTTCGTTCCATTGCCGCCGCTGGAGAGCTGGTTGGGCGATATTTCCCAAACCGGATCTTCTTACGCTTATGTTATCGAACCTATGGAATTTATTCGCACCGTCGAGTTGGCGCGCTATTATGGGGCGAAGTTTAAGGGCAAAGGCGGAGACACGATGGACCGGACGGAGGCCGGAAACGCGCTGAAGCTGTTTGGCAAATAGGCCGGGAATCAGGGATGGGGGATGGAAAGGAGGCGAAGCGTTTGTTTGCAAAGAGACGCTCGGAGTCAGGAGCGGTTACGGTCTTTTTAGTTGTGGTGTTTGCGGCGATATTCGCCTTTGTGGCTATTTTTATCGACTTTGCCAGAATGTTTGCGCTGCAGGCCGAGACGGAAGCATTGGCCCATGCCGCGGCCAGATCCGCGATGTCTTCGTACGACCGGGAATTGGCCGAGCGGTACGGTTTGTTTGCGTTAGGAGAGACCGACAGCAATTACATTATGTCCAAAGTGCTCCAGGATTCTTTGCAGCTTGCGGGAAGAAGCGGCGGATTGCCGCTGCTTGGAGCGAAGCTGGAATCCTCGGCAATTGAACAACTCCGTCCGCTCGGTTCCTACGCCGCGTTTGAACGGCAAATTCAGGAGCAGATGAAATACCGGGCGCCGATTGATCTAACGGTAGAAATTCTAAATCGCTTCAAACCGATGGCGCAAGTGATGAAGGAAGCGTCGAATACGGTCGATTTGCTCGGTAAATTGCAGAAACTGTACGATAAGCGCGAAGCGAAACTCGACGAGCTGCTGGAAATGCAGCGCCAGGCAGCACGCGCGGCGGAGGGGTTCGGGGAATTGCTGCCCAGGGGTTCGGCGCTCGCGATAGACGACGAACCTTTGGGCGGCAAGATCTCTTCAGTCCTGGACTTTACTGCCCAATATGACGATTACAAGGAAAAGGTTGAGCTGGATAAGAAACCTGGGCCAGGGAACCCAAAGTACCGATGGAAGATTAAAATCTACCGTTCCGAAACGTCCAAAGTATACAAGCAATTGGACAAAATTCGCGCCAAAGCCGAAGAAAAGCATGAAAATTTGCTGCTGCAGGCCAAAGCGCTGCTTACTGAGGCGCGCCAAATCAATGAGCAGATGAAACAAACGATAGAAGAGGCGGGGCAGCGCGCCGCCCAGAAGGGGTACAACGAAGTGGCTGCAGGGCCAAGCACCAGGGACGACGGCCAAGTGAGCGGGATGGAGGAGATTGCTGCAATACGGGAGCAAAGCGGTTCGCTTGTCCTCTCCGAGGAACTTTTTACGGATCTCGAATCGGATACGGACGATCAAGCCGCGGCTTTTCAGCAATTGAACGAGGAAATCACCTCGCTGCGCACCCTGCAAAGCGGGGTCTTATCGGCGGTAACGTCTTCAAGAAAGCTGCAAACGGCTGTACGCCGGGTTGGCTGGAAGGCGGATAAATATATGCGGAGCTATGTGGACCGGGGAGCGGCGAATGTTTTGGAGGCCAATATGCAGCTGCTGGAATCGCATCGAGGGAGCGATAAGGAGCGCAAGTCGGCGGAGAAGACGGCCAGGGCCAAGCTGAAAGAAGCAACTGGTCTACTCGCGCGAATTAAGCAGTTTGGCAACAAGCTGAAGGCCCAGCAAGAGCGCTTTAATCAATTAAAAGCGGATTATGAAGCGAACCGGGACATAAACCAGGCTGCATCGGGCGGGGATGAGGCGGCGGGCGCCGCGATCGATAACGATCCCTATCGGGCGGGGGATTCGGCGATGACGGACATGGACGGCTTATTCGGGGGGTTATCCGGACTAATGGGCGGAATGACGGACAACGCTTTTCAAACCGAATACATCGCCAGCTATTTCCGTTGCTTGGATTTAAGTGCGCTGAATGAGCTGCTGCAGGGGAGCTCCGGCACGGACAAACTGAATGCGCTGGGCGATCAGTTTGCGCCTGAGCGGCAGGAGGCCGAATATATTTTATACGGCTTTCACAATCCGGTAGGCAATATCGCCGCCGCTTACGGAGAAATCTTTGCGATGCGTCTGGCAATCCGGACGATGGAGGGATTCATCAAAAACGCATCAAAGGGCCATCCTCTGCTGGTTCTGGCCGCCGCGTTGCTGTACGGCGCGGAACATGCGCTGTCGGACATGCTTGCCTTAACGCGCGAAGGTAAAATACAGCTGAGCGAGTACATCAAAGTTGATCTTACCTACAGGGATCATTTACGGATTTTTTTGCTGTTGCATGGAAGAAGCGAGAACAGATTGTCGCGCATGCTCGCAGTAATCCGGATGAACACGGGGATTGACACGGGTGAGCGGGCGACCTATACGAGCGGGAGAGTTTCGGTATCGATGCCGCTGTGGTTTTTGCCGGGGGTTGCCAGAGCGTTGGGAGTGGCGGGCGTACTGAAAGGAAATGTGGAAGGAAGCCGGTATTATGCCGAGAAACAAGCGGACTTCTCATATTGATGAACGACAAGTTGCTGGCCGGAAAAGTGGCTTGGCGCGAGGAAGCATTGTCCTGGAAGCCGCACTGGTTATGCCCGTTTTTGTGATGGTGCTGTTCTGGTTTATTTATATGGTACATATGACGCTGTTGTCCAGCCAGCTGAATACGGTCGCATCCAATGCCGTCAGGCAGGTTTCCGCCCATATATACCCCGTTGCTTTGGCGGTGTCGGCCGGCTCAGGCGAATCTGCGGGAAATGCCGGGGGCGAGGACAAATCGCCAGGCGAAGGATCTTCTTTTAACTGGAAAATGCCAAGCCTTTCTGTGAGCGAATGGGCCAAGCAATATGCCGGCGTTTTGCCTGAACCGATCTCCGATTGGGTAATGGATGCCGCGGAGAAGGGAGACGAGCCGCTGCAGCATATCAAAACAGGCGTTGCGGAAAGCGTCCTTGATCCCGCGGTTAAACCGCTGCTTCTGCCGTTTCTTGAAGGAACGCTGTTAACCGAAAAGCGTTTGCATGTAAGCCGCGTTACCGTGCCCGACTTAAAAACGGGAAAGCGGCCATATTTCGGGCTGGAAATCAGCTATGAGCTTCCGATTAAAGTACCGTTTACATCAAACCGCGTCGTGCTTCAATCGCGGGCCGAGGAACGCATTTGGATCGGCGATACCGGGGAACTGGAATCGGGGGAAGCCGGGGGCGACGGCCAGGGACGAGCTCCGGTCATTCTGTCCAAGCCGGATCCGGCTTACGCCGGGCATCGGGCGACGGTGAAGGCGAAGATAGGGGCGGGGCAGACGGCCAAGTTGACCGTCTTTTACAAGAGCGGCGTCAGCCAAGCTAAATATTTGGGAGAAACTACGGCGGACGGCGAAGGCATCGTGGAATGGAATTGGCTGGTCGGGGGAAACACGACGCCGGGAACGTGGACGTTTGTTGTGGAAACGGAAGACGGGTTGCGGACGGCGATGGAGTTTGAGGTAACCAGTCCCAAATAATGTGAAGGGGGCGCAAATGGATGCCATGGGAATATTGGGGTTGTTTTTTGATGCTGACAGCGGCTTTCGTAGCGGATATCCGAACGATGAAAATCCCTAACTGGATTACCCTGACGGGTTTGGCGAGCGGATTTTTGTTTCACGCCTTGACCGGGGCGTGGAACGGAATAGGGGATGCTTTTAAAGGCGCGGCGGTTGGATTCGGTCTGATGTTTATCCTGTATCTGCTGAAGGCCGTCGGCGGAGGTGACGTTAAGCTGTTTGCCGGAATTGGGGCGTGGACGGGCATTAGTTTTACGTTATCCGTTATGATGTATTCGATTTTGGCCGCCGGGTGTATCGGGCTTTTCATTTTGTTGTGCCGGCGGGAGACGCTGTTTCGGCTGCGGCGGGTCGTCTGGGGCGTATGGGGAGCGGTCATTTTCCGCAGCATTACGCCTATTCAGTCCGCGGCCAAGGGGCAGCTGCAGTTTCCGTTTATGCTGGCGGTGCTGCCCGGGGCGATCCTTTCGTTTTGTTATCAGTGAAGGGGACTATGCATTTGGAAAAGGAGGTGCCTGATTCATGCGGAAGCAGCTTCAAACCGATTTTGTCAGGAACGGCGGAGTTTACATGCTTTTAAAGGCCGAGGAGGGGCTGCGCTCGGAAGAGTTGAGCCGGGTCCAAAGGAATATGCTGGCCGCGGTTTCGGTGCCCAATTTGCTGCGGCTGGATATTCGCGAGGTGGATTTCGAGGTAAGCCTGCATTATGATATCACCGGCAAAAAAATGCTTTCACACTGTCTGAAGAGCGACAAAATCGGCATGTCCGAATTTTACGGTTTGCTGCTTCAGGTGGTTGCCGTGCTGGACGATTGCAAAAAATACATGTTATCTCCCGCCAATGTTTTGCTCGACGAGGAGCATATTTTTGTGGAGGAGCCCTTACCCTGCGGAGTTTTTTACTTTGCTTATTTGCCTTTGAACGATACTCTGGCCGTTGTCCCGCTATCTCAAGCGCTGCTGGCTTTGATCACCCGGATGCTTGTTAGCGTGAGCCGGGTGGAGGGAAACGGGATACAGCAGATCATCTCTTTTTGCGGCAGCGAGGAGCATTTTTCCTTACCCCGGTTGAAAAAAATGCTGCTGGAGCTGTTGACCGCTGCGGAGCAGGCTGAAGGGAATCCAGCGTTCCCGGAAGAACCGCTTCGGTTCAAGCCGCAGCAAGCCGGCCCAAACCAAGGGAAACAGGCGCAAGCTGCTGGGCCTGCTGCCGCCGCAGCCGCTGCCGCTTCAGAGAACGCGAGGAAGAGCCGGACGCCGCTGCGGAGGGAGGAGCGCTTGAAGCCGGACCGTTTAAATATGGGCCGCCAGAATGCGCCGGCTGAGTTGAAATCATCGCATACGGTGATCAAAGAGTACTTGCCGGACGGTCTCTTCTCCGGATATGCGCCGGAGATCCCAAAGGCTGCAACGGTGAATCCCGGGCGGGAACAGTGGCCCGGCTTGGAGGAGGAAGCCGGGCCCAAAGTTAGGATAACGCCGACATCCTGCATTTTGGGGGCCATCCTGCTGGACGCGCTGTGCTGGAAGTTTCTATACCTGGACCGGCCATGGAACATCGGCCTTTACATTTGCTTCGCGGCAACGTTTCTATTGGCCGGGGCGGCCTACCTCATTTGCAGCGGAAAGCTGCCCGTTCTGCAATCCGCAAGCGGGGCAAAGCAGCGTGAAAACGCAGTCGGTGAGCAGCCCGATGCCATTCCCGCATATGATCGAAACGGCACCTTTCCCGAAGACTTTTTTGGAGATTCGCCGTTTCTTCAAGTCAACCGATCTGAGTCCGAAGCGGGTACGGGGAACGGGGGGGAGGCTGTGGAATTAGCGATGTCCGGAACCGGGCAGGAGCATTTTTCGCCTGCCTATGGAGGGGCATCCTCATGGGAGGCTTCAAGCGGTGGCGCCGGCCAACCGGCAACGATGCTTTTGAACAAGCCGATGCTTTCCGGCGAGTCGAAGCACGCAATCGAACCCCGGTATTATTTGGAAAGGTTTAGCGGTGACGGAGTAAGCCCGGAACGGATAACCTTAAAGCCGGGGAGCTTTGTGATCGGCCGCTCCGAGGAGATGGCCCAGTACGTGGAGCGAACGCCGGGCGTATCCCGCGCTCATGTTGAAGTAATGGTGACCCCGGGGAAATGCTGCCTCAAGGATCTGGGGTCCCGAAACGGAACGCGTTTTAAGGGAGAACTCATTGCTCCCTATAAAGAATATAAACTCGAAACCGGGGATGTTTTTTCGTTGGCGGAGGTATCCTTCAAGTTTGGCAAGGAAATGCTTTAAGTTTATTTGCAGCGTGTATCGGGTACCAAGGATTGTACCCTGGTTCAACGAACCTCCTTTTTAAAATTTGTGCTACCCGTAGATTATCCGTCCAAAAGCACTAGCGTTGCATAAAACCTAACGCGAATAATCAAATATTAGTTAAATATGGGTAATTATGATCATTTTTCATGGAAAAAGCATAAAAAATCTCCTATTGTAAAGAGGTAGGTACGTTGTCCATAACTCTCTACAAAAGGAGACCAACCATGGATAACGTTAAAGCTAAAACGGTCATTCGTCAACTGATTTCCTTACTGCCCATCGATGTGCATCAACGTTTACTCTTCGACCATTACACCAAGAAACTTACCACGATGAAAGCGATCATGCTCTTCATCAATGCTCAGTTGAAACAATGGTCATCTTACGGTGAAATGGAAATTGCACTTCGTGCTGAGCCGAAACTTCAGCAGCTTCTACAGTTGGAGAGTATCAGCGGCTCGCAATTATCCCGAAAACTCGATCAGATCCCAACGGAGCTGTTGGAGTGGATGTTTCAGCATCTGGCATCACAAACACAGCAACGTGCTTGCCACCAGGGCCAGAGCGGGAAATTGCACATCATTGATTCTTCCAGCATTCGACTGCCGCTTCAACTTGGAAGTTGGGCCAAGATGTCAAATAAGAGTAGCGGCGTCAAGATGCATCTGCGCCTCGTTGTTACAGCTCCCGACAAGCTATTTCCTGATGCCATGATCCCCAGTTCGCTCAATGTAGGGGATCGTGCGGGGGCCGTTGAACTGGTCGTCCCCTCGGATGCGATTTATGTGATGGATCGCGGTTATGATGATTATGCCCGGATGGATCAATGGGTCCAGGACAACATCCAGTTTGTGATCCGTATGCGAGATCGCGCGCTTGCCACCGTCATTGAGGAGTATCCTGTTCCGGAAGGCTCGAACATCACGCGGGACGCCAAGGTTTGCGTGGGCAGTTCCTTCCGATCCATGGAACATTCCGTTCGTTTGGTGGAGTTTTATGACGAGCAGGAACGGACTTATCGTATTTTTACATCGGTATGGGATAAGACCGCTGAAGAAATCGCGCAGATCTACAAAAATCGCTGGCTCATCGAGTTGTATTTTAAATGGCTGAAGCAACATTTGCGATTGAAGAAGCTGCACAGTCATAAACCACAGGCTATTTGGAACCAATTATTCTTGGCTTTAATTACTGCCTTGCTCGTGGAGCACATCCGGCACAGCACCCAAACGGCAAAAACAAACTGGCAAGTGCTCCGGATTCTCCGCGAGTATTTGTACCGTTCATGGCGATCCTTTCGAACCGAACTGGATCGGAAACCCAGTCGAAGTAGTCCGGGGAGACGTCCGGGGTCAGGTCCCAAAGCGTTATCGGTGCGCACAATGGTTGGGATAATTAAGCCAAGCAAGTTCAAGGAATAATATCCATTATATACATTTAATGGGACATCGCGACCTACGCATTAGGTAACCTTGGCTTTTTGGTCTTAAGCTTAAAAAATGACTGTAAAAAAATCCATTTATAGTTTCAATAATCCAAATGTGGGTTTTGCTGAAAATTGATGTTAGTGTTCTTGCAACGCTAGTGGTCCAAAAGCAGTTATAATTAACGAGAATGATTCTCAATTACGTGACTTAACGGGTTTCATCGGTTGCATAGGCAATAAATTTTGTTTAAGGGATGGTTCAGCATATGTCGGCAGTCACACAATCTTCCAAGCCGCAATTCCGCTCTCGCCCGCTTGCGGCAACAATTGTACTCATTGGCGGAGCGGCGCTGCTAGTTTTTGCCGTTTGCCTTTCGATTTCGGTCGGAGCCGCGGACATCGGACTGGGAACGGTTTGGAACGCGGTATTTCATTTTCAGCCGGAACTGACGCAGCATCAAATCATTATGGAGCTGCGTCTGCCGAGGGCGCTTGCGGCCGCCTTGATCGGAGCGGCGCTCGCCGTAGCGGGGGCTATAATGCAGGGCATGACGCGGAATCCGATGGCCGATTCCGGTTTGCTCGGACTTAATGCGGGGGCCGGTTTGGCGCTGGCCGTCTGTTTTGCGTTGCTGCCGGGGACGCCGTTTTTGGTGATGATGTTCTATTCATTCATTGGAGCCGGACTGGGAGCCGGACTGGTGTTCGGCGTCGGTTCCCTGTCCAAAGGCGGCTTGTCGCCCGTCCGGCTTACCTTGGCCGGGGCCGCGGTCAGCATGCTGCTGACCGCCATCAGCGAAGGGATCGCGCTTTATTTCAGGATAGGACAAGACCTTGCGTTCTGGTATGCAGGGGCTATTTCCGGCTCCACCTGGCTGCAGATTAAAATGGTGTCGCCTTGGATCGGTGCCGGGCTTATCGCCGCTGTGCTCCTGTCCAAATCCATTACGCTGCTCAGCCTCGGGGAAGAGGTAGCCACAGGGCTGGGTCAAAAAACGGGAACGATCAAAATCGCCGGGATGCTCATCGTGCTCGTCCTTGCCGGCAGCGCCGTGTCGATCGTTGGGGCGATCGGTTTCGTCGGTTTGATGATTCCTCACGTCGCCCGGTTTCTGGTGGGCGTCGACTATCGGTGGGTGATTCCTTCCTCCGCGCTCCTAGGCGGTTTGTTGTTGGTGTTTGCCGATATTTTGGCGCGGATGGTCCATCCTCCGCATGAGACGCCGATCGGGGCGTTGATCGCCGTGATCGGGGTTCCTTTCTTCCTCTATCTGGCTATGAAGCAGAAGGGGGGATTGGAATGAACAAGGGGAATTATCCGCTGCATCTGCAGCAAAGATCCCGCAGAGCGTATATCGTTATGATCATTTTTGCTTTGCTGATCGTCGGCGTGTTCATTTTTAGCATGAATACCGGCTATTTTCGTCTCTCTCCGGTTGACGTGTTCAAAACGCTGTTCGGCATGGGGACGGATAAACAGGAACTGGCCTTATTCCAATTCCGCCTGCCGCGGATCGTCAATTCCGTCCTAATCGGCATGGGAATGGCGGTTGCCGGCTGCATTTTTCAAGGAATTTCGCGCAACCCGTTGGCCGATCCCGGCGTGCTGGGGATTAATGCCGGGGCAGGGCTCGCCGTCACTTTGTTTATTTCGTTTTATCCGACGACTTCCGATGCCCCCGTGTTTTTGATGCCTTTGCTGGCGTTTTTGGGATCGGCGTTGGCGGCTGCGCTTATTTACGTATTGTCGTTCAAGAAAAATTACGGGTTGCTTCCCATTCGTATGGTGCTGGTCGGCATTGCGGTTGCGGCGGGAATTAACGCCGCGATGATCGTATTGCAATTGCGCCTGCGGCCGGAAAATTTTCAAAACCTGCAAATTTGGCTGGTAGGGAATATTTGGGGGACGTCTTGGAAATTCGTGCTTGCCTTGATTCCGTGGATCGTTGTTTTGATACCTTATGTATTTACAAAAGCGCGCGCGCTAAACGTAATGAACTTGGGAGACCAAACGGCGACGGGGCTGGGCGCGCCGCTGGAGCGCTCGCGGTTCGGCCTGCTGGCCGCCGCAGTCGGGCTAACCGGCTCCTGCGTCGCCGTCGGGGGCGGCATCTCGTTCGTCGGCCTTATTGCGCCGCATTTGGCGAGAAGATTGGTCGGGCCGAAACACGAGTATTTGCTTCCGGCCTCCGCGCTGGCCGGGGGGTTGCTCGTTATCGTCGGCGACACGCTGGGACGCTGGGTGTTTCAGCCTTATGAAATTCCGACCGGTATCGTCGTTGCGGTGATCGGGGCTCCTTACTTCCTGTATTTGCTTTCAAAGTCGAGAGTATAGCTGAAGAAAAGGTCTGATTTGAGAGGGAGCGGGATGCGCAAATCGATATTTTAGGCGTACAGGAAAGTATGGTATGGGGATGGGAAGCTTCTTCTCTGAGATAGAGGTAATTTGTGGCGCTATTTTGAGATTTCCCCCCTCGTGCCCTAAAATAGCGGAACTTTTTGGCCTTATTTGGGGAACATGCTTAGATAAGGCGCCTTATTACCCTCATCTTCTAAAAATAGGAGTAAAAAACTCCTCTATTTCTATTTAAATCCTTTTCTTGCTGAAGATAAGGACCTTTTTTACCGCTATTTCCGCGACCGACCTCCACAAAAACGCGGGCAATTCGCTCCTAAAAAAGCCCGGAATCTCCGAATCATCGGATTCCGGGCTTTGCTGCCTTTATTTTTCATCGTGCAAGTGAGCGGCCGCTTGTTCCAGTTCGGGATAAGCAAAGGTGAACCCGGCGCGCAAAGCCGCTGCGGGGAGCGCCTTTTGCCCCTCCAACAGGAGCATCGACCGCTCGCCGAGCAGCGTTTTGAGCATTGCGGACGGCAGCGGGAGCCAAAACGGGCGCCGGTAGACGCGGCATAAAATCCGGCCGAATTGTTCATTCGTTACCGGATTCGGGCTGACGGCGTTTACCGGGCCGCGGATGTCCGGATGGGTCAGGACGTAATCGAATAGCGAAACGATATCCTTGAGGTGAATCCACGGCACCCACTGCCGTCCGCTTCCAATGGGTCCGCCGGCCCCCAGCAAGCAGGGAAGGCGCATAAGCGGATAAGCGCCCCCGTCATTGCCCAGCACCACGCCGATGCGCAGCTTGACCAGACGTTGCCCGGAAAACCCTTTGTCCGCGGCGGCCTCCCAGGCAGTGGTAACCTCGGACAAAAAATCGGCACGCTCCGGGGCGAGCGGGGAAAACTCGTCAAACTCCTTGGTTAAGGAGGTGCCGTAAATTCCCACGGCCGAAGCTTGCAGAATCACTTCCGGCGGGTGGGGGAGCGCCCGCGCGAAACGTGCGATCATCCTCGTCGCAGTTAATCTGGACTCCAAAATCCGCCGTTTATTGCGCTCGGACCAGCGCGTGTTGAGCGTTGTCCCCGCCAGATTGACGAAGGCGTCCGTTCCTTCGAGCGGAGAGACGTCCTTTTCGAGCTCACTCCAGGTGACATAGCTGGGGAGGGATGGGTGTAAGGCGGCCTGATCATCGGGCTTTGACTGCATAGGATTGCCGCCGCCTTTTTCACGGCTGACGATAAGCACTTGGTGCCCCCGCTCAAGCCAATAAGCGGTTAAGGCCCGGCCGATAAAACCCGTGCCGCCGAAAACCGCGATCTTCATCCTTACGCCTCCTTATAAGAAACATCCGGCTGTCTGAATAGCTAATTCATGTGCCGGATGTTTTTCGCGTTGCGATTATTTATTTAACAGATGCCGGTATGGCTGGTAATCGATCTGGTTCTGTTCCAGAAACCGGACCAGAAATTTATTGTCGCGTTTTGGCGTGGCTACGATATACCCTTTGATGCAGTGATCGCGGGTGACCGCGGGAGCTTTTTCCTCAAGGGCGATTTTGCCGATTTCCGCCGCGATGGAATGTTTGGCGATGTCCCGGAACGGTCCGGGCACGGGCTCAACGAGCTGATCGAGAAAGGCTTTACTTTCGGCGGTCCACAGATGGCGGCTTTTCTCGACCCAATGATTTTGCCAGTCCAGCTTGGACATGCCGTCCGCTTTGGGGAGCACCTTTAAAAATTTGCGGAACATGAAAAATCCGCCGATCGTCATCATGCCGAGCAGCACAAATCCCCAAAACGCAATCCCGTTCATAAACCAGCGATTGGGCCCTTCCGCCGTTAATAGTTGAACCCCCATTTGCAGCATTGATTCATCACCTCAGGCGCTTGTTTAGATTTTCTGCGCGTTTTACGTTACAATATACTTCAAATTGAAATTATACCTTATTTCTTTATTTATTTCAGCATTCAAGCTAAAATAGGCTTGTTTAGCGATTTACTGTCCAAAAGGGGGAAAATGTTCATGCTTAAAATCGGTTCCCATGTTTCGTTCTCGGACAAAGGCCTGCTGAGCGCAACGGCCGAGGCGGAATCCTACGGCTCCAGTTCGTTCATGATATACACCGGGGCTCCGCAAAACACTCGGCGCAAGCCCATCGATACGATGTACATTGAAGAAGGCAAAAAGGCGATGGAGCAGGCCGGGATCGGCGAAATCGTCGTTCACGCGCCGTACATCATCAACTTAGGTTCATATAAGTCGAACACTTATCAGCTTGCCGTTGATTTTTTGCAGGAGGAGATCCGCCGCACCCACGCGCTGGGCGTGCGCAATATCGTGCTTCATCCCGGCGCTTTTACGGACAAGGATGCCGAGTATGGCGTGAACCGGATTGCGGAAGGCCTAAATGAAGTGTTGAACGGCACGAACGAGACCGAAGTGCATATTGCCCTGGAAACGATGGCCGGCAAAGGGACGGAAGTGGGGCGCAGCTTCGAAGAAATTGCGCAAATCATCGACAAGGTGCAGCATAACGAACGTTTGACGATTTGTCTGGATACATGCCATATTCATGATGCCGGATATGACATCGTTAACGATTTGGACGGCGTTCTGCACAAATTCGATCAAACGATCGGACTGAACCGGATTGAGGTCGTGCATATCAACGACAGCAAAAATCCGGCCGGCGCGCAAAAAGACCGGCATACGCCGATCGGTTCAGGCTGGATCGGGTTCGAGGCGATCCACCGGGTCGTGCACCATGAGGCGCTGCAGGGACGGCCGTTTATTCTGGAGACGCCATGGGTCGGCAAGGATGCGAAAACGCAGCGTCCGATGTATGAGGTGGAAATCGCGCTGCTGCGGGGCGATACGGCGATGCGGTTCGGTGACGCGTTCCTGACCGACGTAGAGCGTTTGGGGGACTTTTTCGGCAAACAGGAAATTCATCCGCGCAGCTTTGTGCTGGACACCTGGACGGTGCTGAAAAACGATGCCAAAGCGAAAAAGGCCGATCCGCGCGAACCTATGGAGCGCCTGTTCGATATGGTCATCGAAGCGGGCCTGTTCCCGGACCAATCGGAGGAACAGATCAACCAGCGTCTGGTCGCATGGTTTGCGAGCGCGCACAAATAATCGACATAAATCATTAGGAGCAAGGGGATTGGAGAGCAATGGAAACGCATATTCACTCAGGCCGGCGGCCGGTGAAACCTTATGAAAGCAACCGGGCCCGGATGCTGATTTCCTGTCCGGACGGACCGGGGATCGTGGCGGCGGTGTCCCGCTTCCTGCATGAGCACGGGGCGAACATCGTGCAATCGGACCAGTATACGATGGATCCCGAGGGCGGCATGTTTTTTATGCGGATAGAGTTTGATCTGGAAAATCTCGCTGGGCGGATCGCCGGGCTGGAGCGGGATTTTGCCGCCATCGCCGGGCAGTTCGGCATGCAGTGGAATATTTATCAGCTCAGCCGCAAAAAGAAGCTGGCGATTTTCGTGTCCAAGGAGGACCACTGTCTGGTGGAACTGCTCTGGCAGTGGCAGGCCGGCGATCTGGACGCCGAAATTTCCATGGTCGTCAGCAATCATCCGGACATGAAAGAGTACGTGGAATCCTTCGGCATTCCGTATTATCATATCCCGGTGACGCCGGAAACAAAGCGCGAAGCCGAGCAAAAACAGCTGGAGATCGTCGGCGGCAAAGTCGACTTGATCGTGCTGGCGAGATATATGCAAATCGTGTCCCCGGCCTTGATCGAGCCGTACCGCAACCGCCTGATCAACATCCACCATTCCTTCCTGCCGGCTTTCGTCGGCGGCAAGCCGTACGCCCAAGCCTACGAGCGCGGCGTGAAGCTGATCGGCGCCACGGCCCACTACGTGACGGAGGAACTGGACGGCGGCCCGATCATCGAGCAGGACGTGCAGCGCGTCACGCACCGCGACAATGTCAGCGAACTCAAGCGCATCGGGCGGACGATCGAACGCGTCGTATTGGCCCGGGCCGTCAAATGGCATATTGAGGACCGCATCCTGGTACATCAGAACAAGACCGTCGTGTTCAACTAAAAAACAAGGTAAATAAACGTCTGTGCAGCAACTCTACACGCTGTGCCGGCGTTTTTTATTTTGACATAGGGTAACCTTTTCAGCCAATTAACGTTATTATAAAAGACGATAGTTTCCAAATTTATCGATCATTGGGGAGGAGAGTGTCAGGTGTTGTTTCAAGCAAAACGGATCGTACCGCTGATCGTGCTCTGTGCGGCGCTGCTGGCGGGGATCGTTTATGCGGTTCCGCAGCCGGCCCGAGCGGCGGACAAGCCGTCCATCACCATAGAGAGCGAACTTGGGTTTAACGGTACTGTCAAGCTGGGCGAATGGAATCCGCTTACCATTACCCTTACGAGTAGTGCCGACATAAGCGGGGAACTGGTTGTTGAGGCGCAGATTCCGTATACCGGGGAGAGTACAACCCATATCCAGGCGGTGGATTTGCCGGCCGGCTCGCCGAAAAAAGTTACCTTTGCGGTGCTTGGAAACCGTTTCGACCAATATAACAATTCGATTCGTTTTTACGAAGGAACGGCGGAATCGGGGAAAATGATCCCGTTTGCTGCGGGCAGCTCCTATTTGGAGACGATCCCCAAGAACGGAACGCTGGTCGGGACCCTGGCCGCCGATCCGGACAGCTTGAACTTTCTAAGGACGCTTAACGGTTCGGGCGGAAACGTGACCGTCGTTCCTTTAGACAAGGAGCAGGTGCCCGAGGACGGTACGCTGCTGTCTTCGCTGGATGTGCTGCTTATTAACGATTACTCCGCCGATACGCTTGGCAAGGGGCGAACCGGGGCCATTCGTTCCTGGGTTCATAAGGGCGGCACGCTTATCCTCAGCGGCGGAGGCGGTTATCCCAAAAGCGCGAAAGGCTTCGAGGACCTGTCTCCGGTCGATTACGCCGGCAATACGAGTGTATCCGAGCTGCCTGAGCTTGAAAAACTGGGCGGGAAAAAGCTATCCCTGGATCGTTCTTTCCCCGTTTCCGCGGCTAAGCTGAAGGAAGGGGCCGCGGCCATCGCACAGTTTGATTCCGAGCCGCTCATCGCGTCTTGGTCCGTGGGGCAAGGTAAGGTCATTTATGCGGCTTATGATGTTGCGATGGAACCGCTTCATGCCTGGAGCGGACATCCCGGGGTCTGGTCTTCGGTCCTGCAGCTTGATCTAACGAGCGGCACCGGCAAGCCGGAAGGCAGTAAAAGCGAACTGTTTTCGGGAATCGACGGCCTGCTTGATTATTTTCCGTCCGTGACCCTACCGCCTTTCTCACTATTAATATGGCTGCTGTTGGGTTATGCGGTGCTCGTTGCGCCTTTACTGTATTACATACTTAAAAAGCTGGACAAGCGGGAGTGGTCTTGGGTACTGATTCCGCTCATTGCCGTTGCGGCGAGCGGCGGCATTTATATGGCCGGGACCTCCGGAGGGTCGTCGGTTCAGACACATACCTTCAATATTATGGAGCTGGACGGAAAAGGACGGGCCGAACGAACGACGGCCTCGGCTATGTTCGTCCCGAGAGGCGGAGATTACCATGTAGAATTGCCCGCCGGCACGTACGTGTCGGTGAAGCGGGAGGACGGTCTGCTCGCCGGCGGACAGCATCAGGAGCCGAACCGGCAGTCCATCCGGGTGCAGGCGGATCGTACGACGGTGAAGCTCAAGGGCATGACCCACCGTTCCTTCGCCAAGCTGTGGATGGATCAGCCGGAAGACAGGGAATTCGGAGCGGTCAGCGTTGAAGCCGGATTCGACGGACAAGGCAGGCTGCAAGGCACCGTAACGAACCGCACGGATGCGGATTTGAGCGATGCCGCGCTGATTGTGGGCAAAAAAGTGTTTCTGCTGGGAGAGCTGCCGAAGCAGCAATCCGTTCCGATTGCGCCCAGTTCGATGACGGTTCCCTATGATGATTACGGGGGGAATTTATTCCCTTATAACGGCAGCAGCACCCGGCAGGACAATATGCTGCTGGAGCGGCAAAGAGGACTTGTGAACAGCTATTTGAACGTTCTTTTTGAACAGGACAAGTATCTGTTTATCGCCTGGAGCAAAGAACAGCTAAGCGACTACAAGGTGAACGGAAAGAGCGTAAAATCCGACCAATTGAACATGTGGGTGCAGCCGTTCGAACCGGCTCTTGGCCAGAATGGGGAAATGTATTTGCCGTACGGTTTTGCGGCAGGACGGGTTTTGAACGTAACTTCAAGCCAATGGAGCGAGGAAGGCAGCGGCAGAGTCAATATGGCTCCCGGAGAAATGCAGATCGAGTACCGGCTGCCGGCGGCGCCGAATCCGGCCTATTCACAGCTGTCGATAGCCATTCGTCAGCAGGATAAGGGGAGCAGGACGACGGCGGCGATTTGGAACGCGGAGAAAGAAGCCTGGAGAGAGCTGAATTGGAAGAATGGCGAAGTTAAATTTGCGGATCAAGCAAATCAATATTTGCAAAACGGAACTAACTTGCGGATCCGCATCACGGCCGAGGAATGGACGAGCTTTGATATACCGGAACTTTCCCTGCAAGGGAGGTACAGCGAATGATCGAGATCAAAAATCTGACGAAAACCTACGGCAGCTTCGAGGCGCTGAAAGCGGTGAACCTGTCCATCGCCAAAGGGACGGTGTTCGGGTTTGTCGGTCCGAACGGGGCCGGGAAAACGACGACGATGTCGATTTTGGCCACGCTGCTGCTGCCGACGTCTGGCACGGCTAAAGTAGGCGGCTTCGAAGTTACCGAACAACCGCAGGAAGTGCGGAAAAGAATCGGCTATATGCCGGATTTCTTCGGGGTTTACGATCAGTTCAAAACGACGGAGTACCTGCACTTTTACGGGGCCAGCTACGGAATTCCCCGCGCTGAGCGCAACGCCTTGATTCCGCAGCTATTGGAGCTGGTGAACCTGAGCGACAAAAAAGACGCATACGTGGACAGCCTGTCGCGCGGGATGAAGCAGCGCCTTTGCCTGGCCCGCTGCCTTGTGCATGATCCCGATGTGCTTATTTTGGACGAACCGGCCTCCGGGCTTGACCCCAGGGCGCGGATTGAAATGCGGGAGATCTTGAAGGAATTGAAGCTGATGGGCAAAACGATCATTATCTCCTCGCATATTTTGCCGGAGCTGGCCGAGATGGTCGACGAAATCGGTGTGATCGAGCGGGGCAGGCTGATTGCTCAGGGCAAGGTGGCGGAAATACAGAATCGTCTGCGCGTTAAAAGAGTGCTGCATATCCGCGTGCTCGACCGGGCCGATGAATTGGCCGGGCTGCTGCAGGATGAGATGCATGTCAGCGAGGTGCTGCAGGATGAAACCGGCGTGCATGTTCATTTCGGAGGCGGGGACGCGGAGCAGGCGCAACTGCTGGGCCGCATGATCTCTTTGGGGTTCCAGGTGCTGTCCTTTAACGAAGCGCAGACCAACCTGGAAGATGTATTTTTGGAGATTACCAAAGGAGGGGCAAGCGATGAACTGGCGTAGAAGGCTGATCAATCCCGTGCTGGACAAAGAGTTTCGTCTCCGGATGCGAACACCCCGTTCGGCGTTTATCGTGTTTGCCTATATTCTGGTGACGGGGCTGCTGGCGATGGCCATCATTTATATGACGACATCTAAAGGGTTTAGCGCCGGCGGACGGTTGGATCCCGGCGTCAGCCGGATCATCTTTTACGTGCTCAGCATCGGCCAACTGGTACTGATCGCGTTCATGACCCCCGCCTTGACGGCCGGGGTGATCAGCGGCGAACGGGAGAAGCAGACGCTGAACATGCTGCTTACCACGCAGCAGAGCTCCGCAACGATTATTTTGAGCAAGCTCCTGTCTTCCTTAAGCTTCATGACGCTTGTTATTCTGGCGACTTTGCCGGTGTACAGCATCGTTTTTTTATACGGGGGACTCTCGCCGAAGCAACTGGCGCTCGTCTTTTTGTTCTATCTGTTTGTCATGCTGCTGTTGGGTTCGATCGGGGTGTTTTATTCCACTTTGTTCAAAAAAACGATCGTATCGGTCATCATGACTTACGGCACGGGCTTGATCATTTTTCTGGTGACGGGCATTGTCTATATCATTGCGATGGGGATCGAGCAGGCGAGCTACTACAGTTCGGGGGGGCCTCCACGCTCCTATTCATGGGTAGGCTTCATCCTGGGGTTAAATCCCGCGGGAGCGTTGATCAGCCTATTTGAGCCGTCTTTTTCCGAATCCGTGTTCCTGGTCCGGGGAGGCAATATGCAGTCCGGCGCGCCGGTTGAACTGTGGCAGCAATTTCTGGGGGTTTACAGCCCGTTGATCGCGCTGTTTCTGTGGCTGGCCATCCGTCATGTTCGCCCGGTGAGAAGAAGAATAAAAAGCCGCGCGATCGAGACAACCGAACCGGGGACGATGACCAAGACCAAGACGGAAGAGTAGACGGCAGGGTCGAGAGCACGGGATCATCGGGTACGAACGCCATAGTACAAAAAAACGCGAAACGGAGGGGACCTGGCGCGTGGAGACAATCTATCGTCAGCTTGATGTTGTGCGCCGCCGCATCCGGCGGTTTCGGGGGCTGGACGGGCTCAGATACGGCCTGCTGACCGGTTTGGCGGCCGCTCTTGTCTGGCTTGCGGCGGGGAGGCTGTGGCCGCTTGAATACGGAAAAATCGCGGCCGCGGCCAGCCTCATTTTGTGCACTGCCGGAGGCTGGGTGTGGGGACGGCTCCGCCGGGTATCCGTCATTTTGGCGGCGCAGACGATGGATCGTCCCGAGGCCGGGCAAGAGCGGCTGGACCTGATGACGACGGCATTGGCCTACGCGAAGCTGCAGACGTTTCCGGCGCAGCTCGAGCGGGAGCAGGCCGAAGAATACGGCGCGGCCTTTGTACGGGATATCAAGCAACGCCTGCCGCTGCCGCGCCGCCGCGTATGGCGGATTCCCGCCGTGCTTGGCCTTCTGGCCGCTTTGCTGCTGGCTATCCTGCCGAATCCGATGGATCAGCGGGTCGCCCAGGCGCGAGAGGAGCGGGCATGGATCAATGCGCAGAAGGAAGAGACGAACGGGCAGATTGCCGAACTGGACCGCCTGAAGCTGGATATGAAGGCGAAGGAAGCCCTTGCTAAAGAGCTGAGCGAGTTGCGCCGGGCGCTGGAGACGAGCCGTAAGCCGGGAGAGGCGCTCAAAAACGTGGAGGAAACGATGAAGCGGTTGAGGGAAATGTCCGAAAAGCTGGAGCTCCGGCAGCAGGCAAGGACGGAGTGGCTCAAGCGGTGGGACGCTCATCCGCTGACGGGAAAGCTGGCCAACGCTTTACGGGACAAAAGCACAGCGGAGTTGACCAAGCAAGCTGAGGCTTTTCGCAAGCAGTTGTCCGGCTTGACGGAGCAGGAACGGGAGGAGCTTGCCGATAAGCTGAAGCGGATCGCCGAAGCGGCGCCGCCCGATAACGAGCGGGCGAAGGAACTGGCGGATGCGCTGAAAAAAGCCGCCGCTGCGGTGAAGGAAGGTCAGCAGCTATCCACGGATCAAGCGCTGGCGAACTTAAACGAGGTTATGCTGCAAAACATGCGGGCTGTGGAGGCATCGTCCGGGCAGGCGGACGCCGCGGCGGCCCTGGCATCGGCCCTTGCCGAGCAGGGGCTCGGCCTGGCGGAAAATATGCAAGCGTCGGGCCTGGCCGTATCGGACACGTGGAGCATGGGCGGCAGCGCCGAACAGCTGGCCGCAGGCGGCGGCCCTGGCATGGGCCAAGAGGGCCCGGCCGCAGATTCCGGGCCCGGAGCAGGCCAAGGTTCCGGGGCGGGAGGCGCTGCCGGGACGGGACCGGGTGCTGGAGCCGGTTCGGGCTCAGGCTCGGGTTCCGGCAGCGGAGGCGGCGGCGCGGGAGCGGGCCAGGGCCAGGGCGGCGGAAATGGGGCCGGAGCTGGACTAGGCAGCGGAGGCCGGGCGTTGGTGACTACGCCGCGCGACCTGGCCGGCAGCGGCAACGGCAACGTCAAGCAAGACGGCGGACCGGCAACCGGCGGCAGCGTCCAGAGAGGGGGCACCTCCCCAGTATTTGACGGGGTTAGCCGTCCGTATGAAGAGGTTTACAGCGATTATGCGGCCGAAGCCAAGGAGTCGCTAAAGCGCGGCGATTTGCCGCAAAGTCTGCAGAGCCTGGTGGAGAACTATTTTATCGAAATCGATCCGGGTTCGTAGGCGAAGGAGCGTAAACGAGGAGGAGAGACGATGGAGGATGCGAAAGCCCGGTTGGAATTGTGGATCGGTACGGTCGCGGCCGTGCAGGAGCAAATTTCGCGTGTAATCGTAGGGCAGCAAGAGGTCGTGGAACAGATCCTGTGGTGTGTTTTTGCGGGAGGACATGCGCTTTTGGAGGGGATTCCGGGACTCGGCAAAACGATGCTGGTGCGCACGATCGCCGACTGCCTGGCCCTGTCCTTTTCGCGGATTCAGTTTACGCCGGATTTAATGCCGAGCGACATTACCGGCACGAATGTGATCCGGTTCGGACCGCAGGGCGCGACCGATACGGTATTCCAGCCCGGCCCGGTGTTCAGCAGCATCGTGCTGGCCGACGAGATCAACCGGGCGACGCCGAAAACCCAAAGCGCCCTGCTGGAGGCGATGCAGGAGCAGACGGTGACGGTAGGCGGGGAGACGCGGCGGCTGCCGCAGCCTTTTTTTGTGCTGGCGACGCAAAACCCGCTGGAGAACGAAGGTACTTATCCCCTCCCGGAAGCCCAGCTGGACCGGTTTATGCTGAAAATTCATGTGGGTTACCCGTCTCCCGCGGAATTGACGGAGATCGTCAGAAGGACGACGGCGGCCGATCAGCCCAAGGCGGAAACGATCGCTTCGGCGCAGCAATTGCTGGAAATCCGCCAGGCCGCCAAAGAAGTGCTGCTGGCGGATGAAGTGCTGGAGTACGGGGTGCGCTTGCTGATGATGACGCACCCCGAGGAGCGGGACGCGCCCGAATCGGTGCGCAGTTACGTCCGTTTCGGCTCGGGGCCGCGCGGCATCCAGGCGATGGTTTCGGTCGCCAAGGTAAGGGCGATTTCCAAAGGGCGCATGCACGTATCGACCGGAGATATTAAGGCGGTTGCCGTGCCAGCCTTGCGGCACCGCTTGTTTCTGAATTTCGAAGGGCAGGCGGCGGGCGTGGCGACGGATCGGATCATTGAGGACATTTTGGCGGCGCTGGAGGGAGCGCAATGACTTCTTCCCTCTTGCCTCCGTCTCTGCTGCCCCGGTTGGAACGGTTGTCGATCGCCTCACGGAGGAGAATCCGGGGAACGCTGCAGGGCAAACGGCGCTCCAGCCGTTTCGGAAGCTCCCTCGAATTTGCCGATTATCGCGAATACGCGCCCGGAGACGATATCAGGCGCTTTGACTGGAGCGTTTATTCGCGTACGGGCCGCCCTTTTGTCCGTCAATATTGGGATGAGCAGGAGCTGCGGATCAACCTGTATGTGGATATTTCCGCATCGATGGATTTCGGCGGCGGTTCGGAGCGGCGCGCTGAAACCGGGCAGGCGCCGGAGAATAAGCTGCTATACGCTAAGCGGTTGGCCGCTTCCGTCGGTTATATGGCGCTGGCAGGCGACGATGTGGTGCAGGCGGCCGTTTTTTCGAAAGAGATCAAGGGCAAGCTGCCGCCGCTGCGGGGAAAGGCTTCCGCTTTCAGGCTGTTCTCGTTCCTGCAGGAGATGGGGCCGGCCGGACCGGGGGATCTGAGAGGGGCGCTGCGGCAGCCGGGAGCGCTTCCCGCGCAGCCAGGAATGACCTGGATATTTTCGGATTTGTGGCTGGAGAGCGGGGCCGAGGGGCTTGCGGAGACGTTGGCTTTTTTTCAGGCGGCCGGGCAAGAGATCGTACTCGTCCACGTGCTGTCGGAAGCGGAGCTTCGTCCTGTGCTCAGCGGAGACTTGCGGCTCCTCGACAGCGAGCTTGGGACCGGCAAAGAGATTGCGTTAACCGGCAAAATCCTGGACAGGTACGGGCGCGAGCTGGACGAGTACTTCAAGGAAATCGGCCGCTTTTGCGGCGGGCGCGGGATTCGTTATGTGGTTGCCCCAACCGATGTGCCGCTTGAGCAAGGGATTGTGAAAATGATGGACAAGGCGGGAACGACCGGGGGGAAGTAGCCGGATCGGACCAAGGCCGTGGGCTCTTTTTGCCTCATCAATGATCCGGGACGCCGCTCGTGATTTGTTGCGTATGTTAGATCATCAACGTGGGGGAATGAAGTCATGGGGGTATTGGATTGGTCGGGGCTGTGGTTTGGCCTTGCGCTTCCGGGGATCGTACTGATGTATCTGTTCAAACGAAAATATACCGATACGCTCGTGCCCAGCCATTTGCTGTGGAACCGCGTGCTGCGCAACATCGAAGCCAACCGTCCGTGGCAGAAGCTCCAGAATCGGCTGCTGCTCTGGCTGCAGCTGCTCGTCGCCGCTTTGCTCGTATTTGCGCTGATGCAGCCTTTCGTGTGGACCTCTGGCAGCCGTACCGGGCATGTGGTCATCGTCGTCGACACGTCAGCCAGCATGAGCGCAGCTTGGGGCGGCGGAGAGGCGGAGAACAAACCGGGCTCTCGCCTGGACCGGGCCAAGGAACAATTGCGCTCGCGCATTGACGCTTTGGGAACGGGGGCGGAAATCACTTTGGTGAGATTGGGCCGCGAGCCGGAAGTGCTGTTGTCCCGGGAGCGGGACCGAAGCGCACTGAACCGGGCGGTCGACGGGCTTGCCCCCGATTACGGGCAAGCGGCATACCGCGAGACTTTGTCGCTTGCGGAAGCCTTGACGCGGGACGATCCGGAAGCGAGCGTCATCGTATATTCGGATGGCCGCTGGCCCGAACGTACCGATGATCTCGCGGCGGGCGGCGTACCGGTTGAGATCGCAGCCGTGAACGAAGGAGCGGAAGCGAACGCGGCCGTCGAGCAATTCGGGGTAAAGAACGGCGGCGGTCGCCAAGACATGGTTGCGGGTACAGCTGTGGTGCGGAATTACCGGAATGTCTCCATCCAGGCCAATCTGGATTTGTTTGGCGACGGGAAGCTGCTCGCCTCCAAGCAAATTACGGTGGAAGGCGGAAAAAGCCTGCAGGTTCCGTTCGATGAATTGCCCTCGGCGGACGTATACCGGCTCCGCTTAAGTCCCGAGGACGACTATGCGCCCGACAACGAAGCCTTTGCTTTTCTCGAGAGTGGAGATGAGCCGGACATCCTGTTCATCTCCCCCGGGAATCTGTTTCTGGAGAAGGCGCTGCAGTTGTCCGGGGCCCGCGTTACCCGGATGAATACAGTCCCGGCCGGAACGGATGAAGCCGCAGCGGCGGGGCGGCCGGCTTTGCCCGGGATTAAGCCGGATCTGATCGTGATCGACGGTGTTCCTCCTGCGTTTCTGCAGGGGGAACCTTGGGCTGCGCTGCTTCGTCAAACGCCGCTGTGGACCTGGGGAGGCGATGGAAAAAAAGCGGCTCTGGCCAGCGGGGAAGTGAAGTCGGTCAATCACCCGGTCACCCGTTATTTATCGTTCACGACTCCGCCAACGGGCGAGCTTCTCGATCAGGAGGTTCCGGCATGGGGCAAACCGATTTTGGAGATCGGCGGACAGCCGGCGGCGTATGCCGGGACGGAAGCCGGGCGGAAAAGGCTGGCGTTCCTATTTGCGCTTGAAGACAGCGATTTGCCGCTTCGCCCGGAATTTCCGATCCTGGTGAGCAATGCCGTAAAATGGCTGCAATCCGGTCAAGCGGCCGGGCTCGGCCGCTTGACGGCGGGAACCGAGGTCGATATTCCCGTCCCTGCGGAGGCGGAGCAGGCCACCTGGGTTCCTGTTGACGGTTATGCTTTGCGCTCCGGCGCGGCGAAGCTTCCCGCAGCGCGCAAGATGGGCCGCGTGGCCTCCCGGCAGACCTCCCCGGGAATCCCGGGATTGTGGCGCTTTGAGATGCTAGGGGCTGACGGTGAGAAGCTTGCAGCTTATCAGCTTGAGGTTGCCGCCGATCCTGCGGAATCGGGCATTTCCGGGGGAGGGCAGCCGTTTCCGATTGGATTTTCCGGCGATTCGGCGGCACCGGTGGACAGCCATGGGCTTAAGGGTGCCGAGGGTTCCAAAGACACTGAGCATAGCAAGCTTTCGGGCGCTTCGCCGCCGCAATCGCGGCAATCGCTTGTGCCGTTGGCGGCTCTGCTGGCTTTGCTGGTGATTTTGGCGGAGTGGGGGGTGTATCAGCGTGGGCGTTCGATTTGATCATCCCTGGTTTCTGCTGCTCCTTGTGCCGCTGGCTGCCGGCGTGGTCTACGCCTATCGCTCCGACTTTAGATTAAGCGGGGGGCGCCGGAAGCTGGCGGTCGGTTTGCGCGCGGCGATCCTGGTGCTGTTGGCAGCGGTTCTGGCCGGCGTCCAGACGTACACTTTGGTGAAGGACAAGGAAGTCGTGATTTTGACGGACCGCTCCGCCAGCATGCCGGAGACGGGGCTTGTTAGCGAGTGGATTGGGCGGGCCGGGGAAGGAAAAGCAGCGGGAGACCGCGTAGGCATCGTAGTTGCCGGGCTGAACGCCGCAGTGGACAAAAGTCTGGATACGCAATCCGTCTCCGCAGACAGCCTGAAGGCGGCGGTTCATCCCGATTTTACCAACCTGGAGCAGGGCTTGGAACTATCCGGCAGTTTGTTCGGAGGACGGGGTAACCAAAGGATCATTTTGATTTCCGATGGCGAAGAAAACGTAGGCGATGCGCTAAAGGCGGCCAGCCTGCTGAAGGAGCGGGGGATTGCCGTCGATGTGCTGCCCGTACCCGTCAAAGAGCGGAAGGATGCGTCCGTCGAGGAGTTTCAGGTGCCCGGGAAACTGTATCAGGCGGAATCGTTTGCCTTTGAAGTACTGATTCGCAGCACGTTCTCGGGCAGCGCCGAGCTTGGCTTATACGAGGACAACCGCGAGATCGGCCGGCACAAAGTGACTCTGGAGCGTGGAGACAACCGCTTCACGCTGCAGGGGTTGGCGCAAAAGCAGGGGATGCACCGCTATCGGGCGGAGATTTTCGCTGACGGCGACGAGCAGTCGGCCAACAACGCGAACTATGCGTTTACACGGGTCACCGGAAGTCCGAAGGTGCTGATCGTGGAAGGAGCGCGCGGGACATCCGCCAATCTGGTAAACGCCTTGAAATCCGGTCTGGTCGATTACTCTGTAATCGATCCGGGGATGCTGCCAGCGGATTTGACCAAGTATGCCGGCTATGACAGCATCGTCTTTAACAATGTGTCCGCCGAGCGGATTGGCGGGAAGACGATGGAATTGATCGAGCAGGCGGTCCGCTCTTTTGGCATCGGGTTTGTGATGGTCGGCGGTGAAGACAGCTACGGGATGGGCGGCTATTTCAAAACGCCGATCGAGCAGTTGCTGCCGGTATCGATGGAGTTGGAGGGCAAACGGCAAATTCCTTCCCTCGGCCTGATTCTCGTGATCGACCGGTCGGGAAGCATGGACGGGGACAAATTGAAGCTGGCCAAGGAGGCGGCGCAGCGCACGGTCGAGCTGCTGCGTCCTCAGGATACGGTCGGCGTCGTCGCTTTCGACGATCAGCCTTGGTGGGTGGTCGAACCGCAGAAGCTGGGCGATAAGAAAGACGTGCTGGGGCAAATTAACGGCATTCCGAGCGGGGGCGGGACAAATATCTACCCGGCCGTCGAAGGCGCGCTGAACAAGCTGCTGGATGTCCAGGCGCAGCGCAAGCACTTGATTTTGCTGACCGACGGGCAGTCGGCCGCGGACTCGGGATACGGCGCGCTGCTCGAAACGATGAATAGCTCAAAAATCACGCTGTCCACGGTCGCGGTCGGGGAAGACGCGGATGCGGCGTTGCTGCAGTCGCTGGCTCAGGAGGCCAAAGGCCGGTATTATCCGGTAACGGATGCCACGACACTGCCGGCGATCTTTAGCCGGGAGGCCGCCATGGTCGCCCGAACGTACATTGTGGACAAGCCGTTTGTGCCGGCCCTGATATCGCCGGGGGATTGGGGAAAATGGTTTGCGGGCGGGGTGCCGAAAATTTACGGTTATGTGGCCGCTACGCCAAAAGCGACGGCTCAAACGGTGCTGTCCAGCCCCGAGCCGGACCCGCTGCTGGTTAGATGGCAGTACGGCTCCGGCCGCAGCGTGGCCTGGACCAGTGATCTGACCGGAAAATGGTCGCGGGATTGGGTGAATTGGCCGTCCTATGCCGGCCTGTTCACAGAAATGGTGAAATGGACGTTTCCGCAGTTTTCGGCGTCTCCATTTGAGGTAAACACGACGATTCGCGGGAACGAGGTTCTATTTGAGGTTACCGCCGAGGATGAAGCTCCTCCGGAAGAGCTTGAAGCGGCGGTCAGCGGCGAAAATCTGCGGGAGGAGCGGGTGCCGCTGGCCCAAACCTCGCCGGGGGTTTACCGGGGGACGATGCTGGCCGATGAACCCGGTTCGTTCCTCGTTCATCTGCAGGGCAAAAGCGATGGGGAACAGGTGGATGGTGGGACCGGGACCGGTTTTGTCATCCCTTATTCCCCGGAGTACCGGCTGCCGAGCGGGGCGCCGCCGGACACGCTGCGGAAGATCGCGGACAGCACGGGGGGCCGGGTGCTGGATTGGAACAAGCCCGAAGCGGCCTTTCAATTTGCGGCCAAGCCTTACCCGTCGCCGCACGATCTGCAGCGGCCGCTGCTGATGGCAGCGCTGCTGCTATGGCTCGCGGACATCGCGATCCGCCGCCTTGCGCTGCCGTGGGACCGCATGGCGGCGGCGCTGGTGCGCGCCGCCATGCCTTGGCGCCGCCGCGCGCCGGGCGGCGCGGCGGACGGGGCCGCGCCCGGCGCGTCCGCGGAGGCGGACGCCGGGCTGGCCCGGCTCGCGGCGCGCAAGTCGCGCGCGGCCGCGTTTTACGGCGGGGCAGGCGCCCGCCGCGGCGGCGCTGTCGGCGAGAACGCCGCCGACAGGGCGCCAGCGGCGCCCGCCCCGCCGGCCCGCCCTCCGCGCAGCGGGGCGGGCGGGGGCCAGGGGCCCGCGAGCGAGGAGCCGCGGGCCGAAGTGCCGGCTCCCCCGCGGGAGGGAGCCGGTTCGGCGCCTGCCGGCCCGCCGCAGGACAGCGGGCCGGGGGCTTCGCCGCTTGGCCGCCTGCTGGAGGCCAAGCGGCGAAGCAGGCGTTAGCCTCTTCCCTTTAGTTACGCAACATAAATGGGAGGACACGTAGCGCTTGGCGAGAGTCCATCCGACGATGATTTACGCTAACGGTTGTGAGCGTGCTTATTTGGTCAAAAAGTCGAGGGTTCCATTTCTAGCGGTTGTGACTGAGCTTATTTACAAGAAAAAAGCCCGAAACCGCCGAGAAAAGGCTAAATTAGCCTTCTCAAAACCGTTAGAACACTGGCGTTGCATTAACGCCTACACAAAATCTCCGGTACACCTTGCCCGCAATTCCATTTGAGATTACGCCAGAAATCTAACGGTTGTATTAGTCGCTATTTTGCCAAAAAAGCCCCTTTCTAAATTTTAACGGTTGTGAGCGGTGTTATCTGCTCAAATCTGAGCCCAAATCGCCGGGTTTTAGCTAAATAAGCGCTATGGCAACCGTTAGAATTTGAAAACGGCGATATTAGAGCAAATAGCGGCTGTGGCAACCGTTAGAATGTGGTGGCGAGAAATTGTATCTTGTCGGATTTAATGCAGGCGCTAGTGCCGTTAGAATGGAAAACCCCTTGATTATGCCGTATTAGCGTCGCTCACAACCGTTAGAACATTTCTTAGTTTTCGAGTTTTACTGAAAAACAGAATTAAAAGGGCGATCTTTGCTTTTATCAATCTATCGGTGTTTTTAGGAGTGTACCTCCTTAATAAGGATTGGCCATAACCAGGTTTAGCTCCTTTGAGTAATAGGCCGTATAGAAGGTCCTTTTCTCTAAAGGGGCTTTTTTTATTTAATGGTGACGTTTCGAGGGGGGAGATTGCCGCCTGCATGAAAGAGCGGCAAAAATGATTACAAAGTAATTTCGAGTGAACACCTTGGGAATAATGATATGGTAATGGGTTACAAATGATGATACAATAAATAAAGTCAAAATGATTTTTTCAATTTGATTGTTTTGTAATCGCAAAGTTAAGTTTTCATGGTTTTCAAGGATCTTTTGATGATTAAGGAGGAAAATGAATGCCAATTTCAGAGAACAACACGATCGATAATTTGTCGATTACGACGATTCGGACGCTGGCGATCGACGCGATCGAAAAGGCGAAGTCCGGCCATCCCGGCATGCCGATGGGGTCCGCACCGATGGGTTACCAGCTGTTTGCCAAAACGATGAACCATAACCCGGACGTTCCGAATTGGATCAACCGCGACCGCTTCGTCTTGTCCGCCGGACACGGCTCGATGCTGCTGTACAGCCTGCTGCATCTGTGCGGGTATGATCTGCCGATGGAAGAAATCAAGCAGTTCCGCCAATGGGGCAGCAAAACGCCGGGCCACCCGGAATTCGGACATACTCCGGGCGTAGACGCCACGACGGGACCGCTGGGCCAAGGTCTGGCGATGGCCGTCGGCATGGCTTTGGCGGAAACGCAGCTTGCGGCGACTTACAATAAAGGCGATCTGAAAGTCGTCGACCACTATACTTACGGCATTTGCGGCGACGGCGACCTGATGGAAGGCGTGGCCAGCGAAGCGGCTTCTTTGGCCGGCCACCTGAAGCTGGGCAAATTGATTTTCCTGTACGACTCCAACGATATTTCGCTCGACGGCAAGCTGAACCTGAGCTTCTCGGAGAACGTAAGACAGCGCTTCGATGCTTACGGCTGGCAAACGCTGCTCGTTAAGGACGGCAACGATCTGGCCGCGATCGAAGCGGCGATCGAAGAGGCCAAACGCGATACGGAGCGCCCGACGCTGATCGAAGTGAAGACGATCATCGGCTACGGCAGCCCGAACAAGCAGGGCAAAGGCGGCCACGGCGGTACGCACGGCTCCCCGCTGGGGGCGGAAGAAGCCCAATTGACGAAAGAGTTCTATAAATGGGTCTATAAAGAAGACTTCTATGTCCCTGAAGAAGTGCGCGAGCATTTTGCCAAAGTCAAAGAACGGGGCATCGCTACTTACAAAGCTTGGCAAGAAACGTTCGCCCAATATAAATCCCAATATCCGGAGCTTGCGGCTCAATTCGAACGCGCGGTAGCCGGGGATTTGCCGGCAGGCTGGGATGCGAAGCTGCCGAAATACGGCGCTTCGGATAAGGCGGTATCGACCCGCGTCGCTTCCGGCAACGCGCTGAACGGCCTGGCGCCGAACGTACCGCAGCTGCTTGGCGGCTCCGCTGACCTGGAAAGCTCGACGATGACGCATCTGAACGACCTTGCCATGTACACGCCGGAAACCCGCGACGGCCGCAACCTGTACTTCGGCGTTCGCGAATTCGGCATGGCCGCGGCCATGAACGGAATTATGCTGCACGGCGGTTTGAAAGTGTTCGGCGGCACGTTCTTCGTATTTACCGACTACTTGCGTCCGGCGGTGCGTTTGTCGGCCCTGATGAAGCTGCCGGTAACTTACGTGCTGACGCACGACAGCATCGCCGTCGGCGAAGACGGCCCGACCCACGAGCCGATCGAACAGCTCGCTTCCCTGCGCATCATTCCGGGCCTGACGGTCATCCGTCCTGCCGACGGCAACGAAACCTCCGCAGCCTGGGCTTATGCGGTTGAGAACAAAGCGAATCCGGTAGCGCTCGTATTAACCCGCCAAAACCTGCCGATTCTCGAGAACACGGCAGAGCTGGCGCGCGACGGCGTAAAACGCGGCGGCTACGTCGTATCCGACGCGAAGGACGGCAAGCCGGTGGCGCAGATCATCGCGACGGGCTCCGAAGTGCAGCTGGCGGTTAAAGCGCAAGCCGCGCTGGCCGAAGAAGGCATTCACGTCCGCGTCATCAGCCTGCCGAGCTGGGATCTGTTCGACCAGCAGGATCAAGGGTACAAAGACTCCGTCATCCTGCCGAACGTCAAAGCCCGCGTCGCCGTGGAAATGGCGCATCCGTTCGGCTGGGAACGTTACGTCGGCGAAAGCGGAACCGTGCTTGGCATCGATAAATTCGGCGCGTCCGCTCCCGGAGACAAAGTTATCGCCGAATACGGCTTCACCATCGAAAACGTCGTTAAGCACGTAAAAGCGCAATTGAACAAATAATCTCGGCGGCCGGGTCGCGAAGGGAGAGGGGAACGTGGCGCAGCAATTGCAAAATGTTACCGTAGAGAAGAACGCCAATATTTATTTTGACGGCAAAGTGACCAGCCGGACCGTATGGCTTCAGGACGGCAGCAAATTGACGCTGGGGATCATGCTCCCCGGGGAATACGAGTTCGGAACGGATTCGCTGGAAGTGATGGACATTTTGTCCGGGGACCTGAAGGTCCTGCTTCCGGGCGAAACATTGTGGAGAGAAATCAGCGGCCGCGGAACGTTTACCGTTCCCGCCAAGTCTTCCTTCAAGCTGGAAGTGCGGAGCGTCACGGATTACTGCTGCTCGTACGTCTAGCGGCGGGTGCGCGCATGCCGCAAAAAGCAAATAAAAAGGCAGGTTAACAGCGTTATGGCGCTGTACCTGCCTTTTTACAAATATCGTGGAGAGTCCGATCGACCGTTACACCTTTTTATCGCCGATTTTTTGGCCGATCCAAGCCTCGTAGAGCTTCACGACGGAGGAGAGGTCCTCTTCGCCGAAGCCTTGCGTTTCGCCCGCCTGGAACAGGCTTTTGGCCTGGTTCAGCATCGGCGCGGGAATGCCCGAGCCGTCGGTCAGCGCCGAGGCCAGCTTGAGGTCCTTGAGCATCAGCGCCAGGGAGAACTGGTTGGAAAAATCGTGTTCGATGATTTTCCGGCCTTTCAGCTCGGCCGCTTTGCTGCCCGCGGAACCGAGCTGCACCAGCTCCAGGAACAGGCCGGCGGGCAGGCCGGATTTGGCGGCGATGGCGAAGCCTTCGGCGAGCGCCAAGTTGTTGATGCCGACGATGGTGTTATGGGCCAGCTTGGCCACCGCGCCGCTGCCGTTTTCGCCCATATGCAGCACCTTTTGGCCCATCGTCTCAAAGATATCCATGACCTCGGCCAGCGTATCGGCCGGCCCGCCGACCATAAAGACGAGCGTGCCGGCGATGGCGGCCGGCGAGCTGCCGGTGACCGGCGCGTCGAGAAAAGCTCCGCCCAGCACGGAAATCTGCTGCGCCAGCTGTTTTACGAGCGCGGGCGAGATCGTGGAGCAGTCGATGACTTTAGTCCCGGGGCGCAGGCCGGCAAGCACGCCTTCGGGCCCTTCGTAAACGGCGGCGATGGAGGCGTCGTTGCTGACCATCGTGATGACGACGTCGGCGGCGGCAGCGGCTTCCTTCGGCGAGGCGGCCACGGCGGCGCCTTGTTCGGCGAGAGCAGCGGCTTTGGACGCGGTGCGGTTGTAGACGGCAACCTCATAGCCCTGCTTCAGCAGGTTGGAGGCCATCGGAGCGCCCATCGTGCCCAGTCCGATAAATCCGATTTTTTTCATAAACGATCACCTTTCAAGAAAAATTGAACAGCATTTAATTATTTTAGCATAGAGGGCCTAAAACCTGTATAATGTGCCCTTGTTTTCGCTGGAAATTTACAGTATCCTAGGTTTAAGTTATTTGAGAGGAAAGTTCAGCTCAAGACGTTAAAATGATCACGCCTCAGCTTTTGAATGTTGCCTCTTAGGATAGGAAAGTGGGTTAAATAAATAGACGGAGGTATTTTCAAACATGTCGAAAAAAGTAACCTTTGACTACAGCAAAGCCCTGCAATTTGTCGGACAGCATGAAGTGGATTATCTTGCCGAGCAGGTCCGAACGGCTCATGAGCAGTTACATAACGGTACGGGGGCCGGGGCCGACTTTCTGGGATGGATCAACCTTCCGACCGAATACGATAAGGAAGAGTTCGCCCGCATTAAGAAGGCGGCAGCCAAGATCCAAAGCGATTCCGACGTGCTGATCGTCATCGGCATCGGCGGCTCCTACCTGGGCGCGCGCGCGGCGATCGAATCGCTGTCCCATTCGTTCTATAATATTTTGCCGAAGGACAAGCGCAAAACGCCGGAAATTTATTTTGCCGGCAACAACATCAGTTCGACTTACGTAAATCACCTGCTGGAGCTGATCGAAGGCAAGGATTTCTCCGTCAATGTTATCTCCAAATCGGGAACGACAACGGAACCGGCGATCGCTTTCCGGATTTTCCGCGCGGCCCTGGAGAAGAAATACGGCAAGGAAGAAGCGCGCAAACGGATCTACGCCACGACCGACCGTGCCAAAGGCGCTCTTAAGAAGCTGTCCGACGAGGAAGGTTATGAAACGTTCGTCATTCCGGACGACGTGGGCGGACGTTACTCCGTGCTGACGGCCGTCGGCCTGCTCCCGATCGCGACCGCCGGCATCAGCATCGACGAAATGATGCAAGGCGCGGCGGACGCGGCCAAAGAGTTCAGCAACCCGAACCTGGCCGAGAACGCCAGCTACCAGTACGCGGCCGTCCGCAACGCTTTGTACCGCAAAGGCAAAGTGACGGAAATTCTCGTGAACTACGAGCCTTCCCTGCACTATGTGTCGGAATGGTGGAAGCAGCTGTACGGTGAAAGCGAAGGCAAGGACTTTAAAGGGATATTCCCGGCATCGGTCGACTTCTCCACGGACCTGCACTCCATGGGGCAGTTTATCCAGGAAGGCAACCGGAATATTTTCGAGACGGTCATTCAGGTGACGGAAGTGCCGAGCCACATCACGATCGAATCCGATCCGGCCGATTTGGACGGGCTGAATTTCCTGGCCGGCAAAACGCTCGATTTCGTGAATAAGAAGGCGTTCCAAGGCACCTTGCTCGCACATACGGACGGACAGGTTCCGAACCTGGTCGTCAACGTGCCTGATTTGACGCCGTATTCGTTTGGCTACCTCGTGTACTTTTTTGAGAAAGCCTGCGGCATCAGCGGTTACCTGCTGGGCGTCAATCCGTTCGACCAGCCGGGCGTTGAGGCCTACAAGAAAAACATGTTTGCGCTTCTCGGCAAACCGGGATACGAAAAGGAAAAGGCCGCACTGGAAGCAAGACTTTCCGAATAACGGCTTTTCGGAAGCAGGTCCCCTTTTCGAAGGAAAGATACAGCGCCAGGAAGCAGTTCGCCGCATGTTTCGGCCGGGCTGCTTCTTGGCACATTCATAAGGATGGATTCATATGCTGGAACGGTATAAGACGGTTCGAAGAGCCGGCGAGAAAGAAATCGTCATCAAGAAATCGAGGTTTATCGGACACGTCAGGCCGGTGGAAACGGAAGACGAAGCGATAGCTTTTATTGAGGAAATCAAGAAAAAGCACTGGAACGCCACGCATAATTGTTCCGCTTATATGATCGGCGAGCGGGATGAAATCCAGAAGCAGTCGGATGACGGGGAGCCGAGCGGCACCGCCGGCAAGCCCATTTTGGAAGTAATCAAAAATCAGGGCCTCAAAAACGTCGCCATCGTCGTTACCCGGTATTTTGGCGGCATCATGCTGGGGGCCGGAGGTCTCATCCGCGCTTATACGGACGGGGCGGTTGCGGCGATCGAAGCGGGGGAAGCCATAACCCGGGTACTGCACCAGGAAGTGTTTGTGGAACTGGAATATACTTGGCTGGGCAAGGTGGAAAATGAGCTGCGAAACCGTGGAATCCGTACGGGGGATACGGTGTTTGCGGATAAGGTGACGCTCTGCTGTCTGCCGCTTCATCATGAAGCGCAGGCCTTCATCGCTTGGATGACGGATCTGACGGGGGGACAAGCGCTGATGGCGGAAGGTGACCAGGTTTACTTTATCGAAGGGGAATAACGCCTATGGCAAGAAGAGCAGTAGATCAGGAGTTGTCGAGAGAAAGAATTATGGAAGCGGCCCGGCATTTATTCATTACAAAAGGGTACCGCGGAATTTCCATGCGGAGCATCGGTCAGCATTTGGGTTACAGTCACGGCTCGTTGTATTATCACTTCAAGGAAAAAGCCGAATTATTTTACGCTATCGTGGTCAAGGATTTCGAATCTTTAGCCCATCTGTGCGAGCAGGTGGCCAAACGTCCGCCTGCGGAGGGTTTGACCAAGACTGAGCAGCTGATGCTGGAATTCATCAAGTTCGGCTTGGAGCATCCGCACCAATACGAAATCATGTTCATGCTGAGGGATGAGGAAATATTGGCGTATTGCCGCAGCGAGCAAACCAAATGCTTTAACATGTTCGAATCCATCGTTCGCAGTTTTTTGCAGGAGGAAAAGCACCCGCTGGAAGACAATCCGTCTCTTCCGCTCAGCATGTTTTTGGGGATGCATGGATTTATCTCTTACTACATCCAGGATCGGCTGACCTTTGAGGAAATCAAGCCCGCAGCGGTGGCCCATGTGAAAATTTTGAGTCACAGCTGTTACCGGATAACGTCATGAGGCGTTTTTGTTTTAAATTAACGCTTTAATCATTTACACTATCATAGCATCAATACTTTATAACATTACTTTACAAAACCGGTGGACGTGAAATGAACCAGCTCATTTCGCAAGCAGCCGGTTTTATTTTTTGCCATAAAAATGTTTCTCATAGCGCTTGGCCTTAGCCCATTTACGGATTGACGGAAGGCCAGGGGTTTGGTAATCTATCCATATATATAAAGCCGAGTATTTACATCAGAATAGACATAATGAAGGGGTTCATGTTTTTTCGGGAAACGGTTTGACGGCACGGGTGGCTTGCGGAATCTGGAAAGGATGTGGCTTTACATGCATGTTGAAGTACGAAATCTGGATAAACATTTCGGCGCTTTTCATGCCGTACAAAATGTCAGCTTCGGGATCGAGAAGGGGCAGCTGATCGGTTTGCTGGGGCCCAGCGGCGGCGGCAAAACGTCGATTTTGCGGATGCTGGCCGGACTGGAGCAGCCGGATGCGGGGGAGATTCTGTTTCATGGAAAACGGGTGAACGAACTCGCTCCCCAGGAACGGGGCATCGGTTTCGTATTCCAAAGTTACGCTTTATTTAAGCATATGACCGTTTTTGATAATATTGCCTTTGGCCTGCAGGTTAAAAAAGCACCTAAAGCGGAGGTGCGGGGCAGGGTGATGGAGCTTGTCGAGCTGACCGGGCTCAAGGGCTTTGAGAGCCGTTATCCGCATCAGCTGTCCGGCGGGCAGCGGCAGCGGGTCGCTTTTGCCCGCGCTTTGGCACCCCAGCCGCAGCTGCTCCTGCTTGACGAGCCGTTTGCGGCAATCGACGCGAAAATCCGCCAGGAGCTCCGTTCCTGGCTGCGGGAGCTGATCGAGCGGGTTGGCATTACGTCCATTTTCGTCACCCACGACCAGGACGAAGCGATCGAAGTGGCTGATGAAATCATGATCATTAACCAGGGACGCCTCGAGCAAAAAGGCACGCCCTGGGATATTTACAAGGAGCCGCAAACCCCGTTTGTCGCCTCGTTTATCGGGCAATCGACTTTGGTCGAGCGGGCGGCCGACCTCAAAGGGTTTGAGGAAGAAAGCGGCGGACCCGGGACGCGTGCGCTGATCCGGCCGGAATACATCGAGGTGGGAGCCGAACATGAGTTTACGCTGCTTTCCGCTACGGCTCCGGGGATCGTGAAGCACCTGCATTTCCGCGGCAGCGAATGGCTGGTGGAAGTTGAAGTCGGGGGCCACACTTTAACGACCTTCCGCTCGCTGGAAAAAGAGACGCTGAAACCCGGGCAAGAGGTGCGCGTGCTCGTCCACCGGGCTTATCTGTTCAATGACGAGCGCAGCTGGATCTTGGAAAACCCGCTGAAAGGCAACCCGCTTAGCGTCATTATCTGACATTATTCCATTGGAGAAATCCAATAGATTGGCGGATATCAAACGACAAATTGATCTCTCATTGGAAATATCCAATAGAATTCGCTCAAATTGTCCGTTTTATTATCTTGCCGAGCCCATCTATTGGAAATATCCAATCTAGTTGCTGTATTTTCCGTTCAGTTTCTAATCTATTGGATATTTCCAATCAGGCGTCGTACCCTGCCCGCCTAGCAGGCACAAATAGACGGCCCCACACCCGTTAAGAAGCCGGTGTGGGGCCGCCTATTTGCCCGGAAACCGCGTGTTTTTAAGCCGCCATTTCTATTTTGAATATTCCGCACCAAAGTTTCCCGCACACTCCAAACACCTCTACTCCAAACACCTCTACTCCAAATCTATCTATTTCAAATCTATCTGTTCCAAAATTTACACTCTCGAACGCACTTCCTGGCGCATGAACAGCACGTAGGACAGGCCGAAGCAGATCATCGTGGCGGCGAGCAAACCGGTGAGCTGCGGCCAGATCAGCAGCAGGCTTTGCCCCAGCGACAACGGGCTGGCGATCGCCCCGATGAGCTGATCCATCGTCAGCGGCCCCAGCGAGCGGACGCCGGGGGAGAGCATCGTTGTGATCGTCTCCGAAAACAGCTCCGTCGGGGACAGCCGGTTCAGCGTCAGGACAAAGTTCATTTGCCGCAGCTGCACGTCCGCCGCCGCCATTTGCGAAACGGCCGTGGCGCTGTCGATCATATTGATGATCATGCTGTAAAAAATCGTGAAGAACAGCCAGACAGCGATCGAAGAAAGCGCCGAGGTGGCCGCCTGGCGGAAGCGGATCGAGAACAAGATCGACAGGCACAGCCAGAAGCCGATATAGACGACCGCGATCAGCAGGAAGATGAGGATTCGCCCGAATTCCTCCGGCGTCGGCGGATACCCGATCGTCATCAGGCCCAGCCCCATCACCAGAAATCCAAGCGAAAACACCACGATCCCGATCATGAATAGGGATGACACAAACTTGGCTTTGATAAAATCGTCCCGGTAGATCGGCTGCGACAACAGCCGGCCCAAGGTGCCCTTGTTCCGCTCGGAATTGACGGCGTCGAACCCGAGCGTAATGCCGATCAGCGGCCCCAGCCAGGACAGGAAGGTGGCAAAGGACGGCACCGCCAGAGAGGAACTGGTCAGCGTGTACATTTTCAGGAACAAAAAGGTGTCTCCGCCCCCGCTGTCGCTAGTGGCGCTGCCGCCGGCGATCGCGGTGACCGCCGAATAAATCGAGCCGATGCAGGCCAGGACGATGATCCCCATCAGGATGCCGAACCTCCAGCTGTGGAGATGATCGCCGATTTCTTTTTGCACCATCACCCAAAACGAGGAAGAGGAGCGCACCCGGGCGCCGCTTCCGTCTTCCGCATCGCGGCGGGGAAGAAGCTCATGCAGCGTTTTTTGCATCCGCTTCCGTATGTCTTTCAGATGCAGCGTTTCCTTCATGGAGGAAAGGTTCCACGCCATCTTGCCCTTAGGCATCATCGCTCTCCTCTCCTTTCGAAGTATCGATGGTAAATGTCATCCAAACCATACTCTTTGCGCCGGATATACACGAGCTCCGCTTCGGCGCGGATGACGGTTTCGGCGATTTGCGCCGTTAGGTCGCGGCTGCAGACGACCGTCGCGGTAACGCCTTGGTCATGCTCCGCGCCACCCGCCTCCGGATAACGGATTTCCTGCACCCCGTCCAGCTGCTTGATTTGGTCCGCGAGCGCTTCCGGCCAGGTTTTGGTGCCGACCTCGATGTAGGTTTTGCCGTCTTCGTCCAGCTGCTTCGACAACGTTTGGATATCGCCCACGGCAATCAGCTTGCCCTGAACGAACAGGCCAACCCGGTCGCAGATTTGCTGGACCTGATGCAAATGGTGCGAAGACAACAGCACCGTCAGCTTCTCGTCGCGGCTCAGCGAGGAGATCAGCCCCAGCAGCTCGCGGACCCCTTCCGGGTCGATGCCGAGCGTCGGTTCGTCGAGGATGATGACCTCCGGGTTTTTGATCAAAACGTCGGCCAGTCCCAGACGCTGCCGCATCCCGCGGGAGAACGCCCCGACCTTTTTGCCGCTGTGTGCGGTAAGGCCGGTTTTCTCCAGCAGCTCTCCGGCCCGCCGGACGGCTTCTTTTTCCGGAATTCCGTTTAGTCTGGCGGTGTATACCAAATTGTCCAGCGCGGTTCGGTCCTCATAAAAGCCGATGTCGTCAGGGAGGTAGCCGACAATCCGTTTTACGCGGAGCGCTTCACGGGTCGGATCGAGGCCGCAAATCCGGGCGTGCCCGGAAGTCGGCTCGGTCAGCCCCAGCATCATGAGGATCGTTGTCGTTTTGCCGGCGCCGTTCGGGCCAAGCAATCCGAAAATTTCCCCGCGCGAAATGCTCAGGTCGAGGTGGTCTACGGCGGTGGCTTCTCCGTATTTCTTGGTTAACTGGCTGAGCTGCACGACAGGTTGATCATCGGCGGCAACCGCTGTGGGATTCATGCCGGTCACCATCGTTTATCTTCTCCCGTATTTCCGGAACAAATAGTAAATCCCCGCGCAGACGGCCAGTATGATGAGAACTCCCACCCATCCCCATAATACGGACGATTTCACCGTCACCCGCAGATCGGCGTTCGCGCTTTTATTGGCGGAAGAAGCGGTCAGGCTGACGACGTAGTCTCCGGCCAGCGCTTTTTCGCTCGATTTGATCGTGGCCTGGACCTGCTTGCTCTCCCCAGGGGCGATGGCATTGATCGCGGACGGTTCAAAGGAAACCTCCCAGTCGGTTGGCGCGCTCGACGAAAAAGAAAGATCCTGCAGATCGGCCGAACCGGTGTTTTGCACCACAAACGTCAGCTTGCGTTCGGAGCCCGCTCTAACATCCGTGCTGAGGACTTCATTGGATGTCGTAAACTTCATATCGTAGGTACCGGTAACGACCGCTTCGATGCTTGCGTTCGCCGTCGAGTCGCCGCTGGCGGCCGCGATCGGGATGTCGTACGTGCCGGCTTTGATTTGCTCCGGCGGCTTGACCTCGATCAAGATCGTTTTTTCCGCGTTCGGTTCGACTTCCACGGAGGTCACACTGTTGGAATCCGCTTTGAACCGGACGTCCCAGCCTTGCTCGGCCTGGGCGGTTAAGGCGTAGGTTTGTTTTTGCGTCGTCCGGTTCCGCAGCACCGCGCTGTACGTAAACGTGGAGTCGGAATGGCCCTCCATGTTCGCTTGATCCAAGGTCAGCTCCGTTTTGAAGGTGCCTTGCTCCGAGACGTTGACGACGAGCGGAAGCGTAGTCTGATCGGCTTTCAAATTAAAGGCGTAACGGCCCTTATCGACCTTCAGCGGCACTTCCAAGTCCAGGGTAAAAGTTTGCGATTCTCCGGGTTTTACGGCAAGCCGGGAAATGGCCCGCCCGCCTGCGGACATGTCATAGGTCCAGTCCTTGTGCGCGGTCTCCAGCGACAGGCTGGCGGAAGTGGTGGACGACCCGTGGTTGACGAGGTCGATCGAATAAGAGACGGTTTCGCCGGGAGCGGCCGACCACTCGAGATACGGGGTGTACAGCTCCAGCGAGCCGGCTGCGGAAGCTTTGCCCGGGCCGGTCAGAGCGCTGCCCCCGAGCGCGGTAAACAAGATGAGCAGCGTCAGCGACGCTTTTCGAAAAAATAGAAGCATCTCTTTGATCCCCCTATGGTTAAAATGTTATTTCATTAAGGATACGAACGGGAAAACGGGTTGGATTTATTCGCCGGGAAAAAAACTCAACCTAATAATCAGTGTTTGACAATCAAGCAGGCAACCGATTGTGGTAAGAAATGGCGGAAGAGCGTTGAAGGCAAATCAACATCCGTTGTCAGGACGCTTTGCACGATTATCCCGTTTGATCAGGAAGCAGGGAAGAAGATAACTTCAGGTGAAGGAGATATATTTGCGAAAAGTAGATATGTGTTTAGGAGAAGCAGATATGTCTAGGAGAAGCAATGTTCGGGAGAAGCAGTTATGTTCGAGATCATTAGACAGGTTTTGGGGATGAAGGTTTAGGAGAAGTGAAGCAGATCTGACAGGAGGGATAGGGCGAGACACCGGGAAAAATGAAAAGACCGTGATCTTGCTGCAGCCTGAAATCCGTTTGCCGCATCGTCTGTACCGTTCAAGCATTTCTATCAGGCTGCAGCCGCAAGGGGCTGATTCGGTTGGCCCGCGATTAGCCGGCGGTAGGGAAGCACCTGCACCGCCTCACACATGTGCAGCAACTGCTGCCGCATCGTTTCTTCCGCTTCGGACAGGCGCAGCCGGCGGCGTACGGTGTACTCGTTCAGGTACGCCTGCAGATGTTTCAGTCCCAAGGCTCCATACGTACTTTTCAGCGATTCCCACGCCTCTCTCACCACTTTCCGCAAGGGAGTGTACAGCCGAAAGGCCAGAGGGAAGGACTGCACCGTCGATGTACGGACATCCACATGCCCGTTGATGAACGCATCGAGTTCGTGACGGTTCGCCCTTTTTTCGCCTCCCCGCTTATGCGGCAACAGGCGGATTTTGACCTGCTCCGGCTCGCCCGACTCCGTGACCGTGCAGCCGGCTACGACCGCCGAGGCGTACGGATGCGAAAGCTGACACCGGGACGGATTACGCCCATACTGATCGCTGTTCACCTTCACGTCTCCAGAGAGCAGCTCCCGGGCATCGAACTCCCCGGCGGCATGACGTATTTTGTGTAGCACTAACCAGGCGGTCTTGTAGGTGACCTGGATCACCTTGCTCAGCCGCAGCGCCGAGATGCCGCCCTCCAGCAGGAACAACTCCAGCGCCTGAAACCACTTCACCAAGGGGAGATGCGTTCCTTCAAAAATCGTGCCAACCAAAGGCGATGTTTGATGCTTGCACTTTCCGCACTCAAATAAGGGGATATGCCGGGAAGTCAGACGGTTGCACCGGGTGTGAGCGCAGCGCGGGCAGACGAAGCCGCTTGGCCATTTCATCGCGATCAACGCCTCCATGCAGTCCTGCTCGCTGTTAAAACGGCTGCTCAATGGTTGAAGTTCCGTTCCCGTATTGGCTTCCATATCCGCTCGCCCCCGAATCAAGAATGTACGAACATAGGTTCCATTTATTACATTATAGCAAACGTATGTTCCCTTATCAAGCCGAAAATCTCATCTGAACCGCCTCATTTTTTCCTCATCTTTTTTGTTTTTTTCTTCTATTTTTTTGGAACCCTTGCTCTAGCCCCCACCCCCTGGTCCCTGCTCCTGAATGAAGGGGATAATCGTGCAAAGGCAGGCAGCAGGCAAAGACACCAAGACACGAACGCTATAGACAGCCCCTCAGGACAGCCGCCTAAAGTCATCATTTATTTCGTCAAGCAATGATCTCGGTTTTGAGCCGAAAAAAAATTAGGGTTTTCAAAAGGAAGCGTTTTTGGTAAAACGAAAATTAAATAGGAAGAGGAGAACAACTTGCGGGAGGGAAGGGAATGGACCTGCAAAATGAAGAGATGACGCGGCGCCTGCGCGAGATGTGCGGCGGTTCGGTGCAAGCGTTTGATGCGTTTTACGCTGAGTTTTCTCCATTTGTGATGCAGGTGGCCAGCCGTTTGGTCGGAGAACGGATGGAAGCCGAGGATGTTTGCCACGAAGTATTCATCGAAGTGCTCCGCCGAGGCAAAGATTACGATCCGGCCCGCGGCTCGATCAAGGCATGGCTGGCCGTCATGACGCGAAGCCGCAGCCTCGACCGGATGCGGCGCAAGGCACGGTTGGAGTACCCTGGGGATGAGGCGCTGCAGCGGAAAACGGAAGGGGCCGGCGGTTCGGGCGAAGACGAGGTGTTGTCCAGGCTGGAGCGCGAAGCGATCCGCACCGCGATTTATACGCTGCCGGAGCCGCAGAAAAAAGCGATCATGGGCTCCTATTACGCGCTGCAGACCCAGCGCCAAATGTCGGAGGCCTGGAGCGTGCCGATCGGCACGGTGAAATCGTGGGTCCGGTACGGGCTGCACAATTTGCGCAAGCAATTGGAAAAACAGGGCTGGGTAGACCAACTGGAGGGAGGGAATCCGCATGATCGGACGACACATCGATCCTAGCACCAGCGCGGCGAAACGGAAAGAGGACGACCCGGGTACCTGCGTCCGCTTGTATTCGGAGCAAGAGTGGATCGACTGGCTGCTGGGCTCGCTGGCGGCGGTGAAACGTTCGGAGATGGCGGCTCATTTAACCTCCTGCGCGGTCTGCCTTGAGCATAAGCGGCGCTGGGAAGAAATTTTGGATATTCGCGGCGGCGGCCAAGACGCCGCGGATAAGACGAAAGAACCGGCTTATGCTCTGGCGTACGCCGGCGAAGATTACGGTCTGCCGGCCAAGGTCCCTTCCGACTCGATCCGCAGAAAACTGCGCCTTCGGGTACAAATGACCGGGTGGCGGATCGGCGTTTCCCGTTTTTTTGCGCACCGCTGGAAATGGACGGTATCGTTTGCCGCTGTTTTGATGGTGCTGATTGGGATGGGGGTTGGTATCGGCCGCTTGACGCAGCCGGATGCTAAGTGGGACCGCTATGTACAAACCTATGAGCCCGAGGCGCTGCCGGTAATGTCCAAGCCGGGGACGATATCTTATCAGATCGATATGGGGCGGCTGGAGCAGGATGGCGGCATGGTTTGGTATAATGCCGATTCCCGGGAGATGCTGATGCTGGTCGGCGGGCTCGTCCCGGATAAAAATCAACTGGTAAGGGTATGGATCGTCAAGGAGGGCATGCGCGACAGCCTGGGCCTCTTGCAGTATCACGCCAACCGGGCCCATCTTTACGTCAAGGACAAAACATTAAGCGACGCCGACAACCTGGAGCTTACGATCGAACCGGCGGGCGGAGCGCCGGAAGGAAAGCCGCTTTTGCATACAATCTCTTTGGATTTGCTGGGGCGGTAGCCGCCGGCCGGATGGGGCATAGACACAAAAAGAGCGCGAGCGCAAGGGGATAACCCTGACGGCTCGCGCTTTTCGGTAATCAGACATGTTTCGGATGGTAATATAATTCGTCCAGCATGGCCAGCAAATTTTTGTAATTCGTCAACGTTTCCTGATCTTCGACTTTCGCGCCGGACTGGTAAAACACGATATCGCCCGTACCTTCGTGCAATTGCCCTCTTGCTTCGAGGATGCGTTTTAAGTTTTTGGCGGTTCCGAAACTCCCCGAAATGATGTCCACTTCCGGCGGAAACAGCTGTCTAAGGCTATTTTCGAAATAAGGGAAATGCGTGCAACCCAGAACAACGGTTCCATACTGGGTAAGATCCAGGGGAGACAATTGTTCTTTTAAATAGGGCACGGCGACCTCTTCGGCGAATTCGAACTTCTCCGCAAAACGGACCAAACCCGGAAGAGGCAAACTCTCCACGATGTCCTCATGGTCGATTCTTTTGACTAGATTATGGAACTTTTCCTCGTTCAGCGTTAACTGTGTCGCCAGCACCAAAACTTTTTTCCGCCGTCCCTCCCATTTTTGTACCGCGGGTTTTACGGCTGGTTCTATGCCCACGATCGGAAGATCGTATTTCCGGCGGAGATCCTCGATCGCGATGCAGGTCGCCGTGTTGCAGGCCACGACCAGCGCCTTCACGCCTTGGCCCACAATAAAGTCCACCGCATCAAAAATATACTCTTTAACTTCTTCCTTCGGTTTTTCGCCGTACGGGACGTGCAAGGTATCCGCATAAAAGATGTAATCCTCGTTCGGCAGCAGCCGCAGCGCCTGGTGAAGCACGGTAATCCCGCCGATCCCGGAATCCAAAAATCCTATTCTCACTGCTTTCACTCTTCTCGTTAATGATTTCTGTTTTATTTTAGCATTCAAGTCTGCTCTGTACCATTTATAGTTATTTCCTTCGAAAGGGACATGGTTTATTTTACGATATTGCCGCACGGCCCGTAAGGTCGATTTCCACTACCCGGCATAAAAAAAGGCGTTTTTGCTTGTTGCGAATATATCGAAAGGGATAAAATGGGGGTATGGAAATTTAGCTGGAAAGGAGCGGACTCCTGCATGGATCAGCTTGTATTTATCGGCACCGGCGACGCGATGGGGGTTCCGAGAGTATATTGCGAATGCGAGGTTTGCGGGGAGGCCCGAAGCTCGGGCGTCAATCGGAGGTACCGTTCGCTCGTCTCGGTCGAGGGGGAAGAAGGGAGCTTTCTGATCGACTGCGGCCCGGATTGGCGGACGGGAATGGAGCGGAGAGGCCAGCGTTTTGCCGAGCGGATTTTGGTGACTCACGCCCATTTTGACCATATCGGCGGGCTGCCGGAATGGGCCGACGCCTGCCGCTGGTTGAACCGGAGAGGGCAGCTGTACGCGCCGCGTGAGGTGCTGGACATGATCGTCCGGCAGTACCCCTGGCTGGGCGGAAATCTCGATATGCATGCGGCGGATGACGGGATCACCCTCGGCGGATGGCAAATCCGCGGCTGGAAGGTGTTTCACGGCAAAAACGGGTTTTCGTACGCGTACCGCTTCGAGAAAAACGGCTTCGCCTGGGCGTACTGCTCCGATTCGATCGCTTTGCCCGAGGAACAGCGTGCCCCGCTGCACGGTTTGGATCTGCTGGTGCTGGGCACGAGCTTTTACCGGGAAGAGGCCGAATTTTCCACCAGATCGGTATATGACGTCACCGAAGCGCTGGAGCTGCTGCGCGAAACCCGGCCGAAGCGGACGCTGTTCACCCACATGTCCCACGATATCGACCTCCGCCGCGATTACGGCTTGCCGGCCGGCGTAGCGTTTGCGAGAACGGGGATGAGCGTATGGCTTGGCGAATAATCGAATTGGAATTTTGAAGAGGGGCAGCGTTAGCGGTAAGAAGGGGTCAACCTGGAAGCGGCGCTTGACGGCAAGCTCTAGGGACGGCCTGCTAGTGGAGCGATCTGCTAGTGGAATGACCGGCTGTTGGAATGGCCTGCTAATGAAAACGACTAGCTAGTGAAATGACCGATGATCGGCCATCAAAATAGCGGCAATTTATGTACTTATTATCCGAAGCCTGGCATGTTGATCTCCATTAGCGACATTTTATGTCCTTATTTTTGGAGGAAGTTGTGCTAGGCGGACAAGATCAAAAAGAGGTTATCCTTGGTTTTGCCGTATTGGATGCGCGGCGCTTTACTAGGATAACCTCTTTCATTAGGGGCGGATTTAAGCTTCCGGAGCTACCGGATTCAGCACGAACTTGTCGATGACGTGTTTGACGCCGTCCTCATTGTTGCTTAGCGTCACGTAATCGGCGATTTTTTTGAGGGCCGGGATGGCGTTGCCCATCGCCACGCCGAGTCCGGCGGCTTCGAGCATTTCGTGATCGTTCCAGGAGTCGCCGATGGCGATCGTTTGCGACAGGTCGCAGCCGAAATGGCCGGCCAGGAATTTCAGGGCATGGCCTTTGGTGCCTTCCTCGTGCATGATCTCCAGGAAATTCGGCTTCGATTTCGTGATATGCACGCCTTGGCCCAGCAGCTCGCGAAGCTCCGGGGCAATCTCGTCGAGAAAATCGGGCTCGTCGATGATCAGCATTTTTGGCGTCGGCTGTTCGACCAATTTTTCAAAATCGGGTTCGATATAATAGCGGGTCCGGTTCAGGTTCGTGTAGTCGATCAGCTTCTGATTTTCTTCGCGGGCGTACAGCTTGTCATCGATGTAGGTCTGCAGATGCAGATTGCGGCGGATGCAATATTCGAACAGTTTGCGGGCCGCTTCCTTCGGGACATACCGCTCGTAGAGCACCTTTTCGTCCATCAAATTCTTGATCAGCGAACCCTGGTACGTAATGATCGGCACATTGAGCCCTGTCTGGCGGGCGATCGCCTGCGCGGAAGCGTAGGCCCGGCCGGTCGCCAGCGTGACGACAACGCCTTTTGCCACCGCTTGTTCCAGCGCCTGCTGAGTGGCCGGAGTCACCTCCTTGTCGTCGTTGATCAAAGTATCGTCAATGTCGATCGCTATCAGTTTGTACATGGTTTCTCTCCTTCTATTTTGCTAAAAGCGTCCTATTCCTCAAGGAACACCAGTCCGATAAAGTCGTCAAATTCCAGATTGCCGAAGTAATGTTGGATGTCGATGCCGGCCAGCGCGGTTCGCACGGCCTCTTCCGCGTATTTTATGCCCCGCAGCTTGTCCTCGATGTCGGCGACGTCACCGACGCCGAAGAAATCGCCGTAAATCTTGATCTCCTGAATATGCCCGTCCTTGATGTTCATGCGCAGATCGATGATGCCGACCGGGAATTTTTTCGCGTGTTTGACGTTGCATTCCGGCGACAATCCGTAGTTCCAGTCCCAGTTTTTGTAGCGCTGGTTGGAGATTTCATGGATTTTGGCCCAATCGCTTTCGGTCAATTTATATTGCGGTACCGCCTCCGGCTCCATGCCGAAAATATGGCGCAGCAGCTCGGCGCGGAACTCTTCGATCGTCATTTTTTTGTCCAGAAAATCAATGATGTTGGCGACCCGGCTGCGCACGGATTTGGTGCTTTTCGATTTGAATTTCTCCGGGTTGGCGTGAAGCGAAGCCTGCACGTTGTCCAAATTCAGATTAAACATCAGCGTGCCGTGGCTGAACATCCGCCCGCGCGTGGAAAATTGGGCGTTGCCGGAAATCTTTTGCTCCCCGACCTGCAGGTCGTTGCGCCCGGTCATCTCCGCGTTGACGCCCAGCGATTTGAGCGCCTGCACGACAGGCTCGGTAAATTTGCGGAAATTGTGGAACGACTGTCCGTCATCTTTGGTGATGAAGCTGAAATTGAGGTTGCCCAGATCGTGATATACCGCTCCGCCCCCGGAAAGCCGGCGAACGACCTGCACGCCGTTTTCCTTGACGTATTCGGCGTTGATTTCCTCGATCGTGTTCTGGTGTTTGCCGATGATGATCGACGGGGCATTGATATAAAAAAGCAGATAGCTGTCGTCTTCCAGCGGAAGATGTCTGAGGGCGTATTCCTCGATGGCCAGGTTTACGGACGCATCGGTAATCCCCTCGTTGTCGATAAATAACATTAGGTTTCTTTCCCCCTATCACTTTTCGTCTGCGGACGGCCCGGCGTTCGAGCGTTTCCCGCAATCTATGAAAACTGCTTCACTTCTATTGTAAACCAATCGGCCTTGAAACCAAAGAACCGTTTCAGCGGAGTTCAGCCTATCGTTTTTTGCGGTCGGCCGCGTTTTTTGCGGATTGACGGAGACTGGCCGGAACTTCATAATGAGGGCATTGGTGAAAATGGAAGGATTTGCGGAACATGAAAAGAGGAATGATGGACGTGTTGGAAATTTACGGTCACGGGGGAGATCTGGAAACGGCCTCGCTTAAATACGGCGCGGCGGCCGGCGGATTTACGGACTTCAGCGCCAACATCAACCCGCTCGGTCCGCCGCCGGGATTGCTGGAAGCGCTCAGAGACGCGCTGCCGGAGGTGGTGCGCTACCCGGACCCCGGGCACCGGCGTCTTGTCGGGCTGCTGTCGGAACGCTATCGGCTTGCGGAGGCGTCGTTTGTCATCGGCAACGGGGCCGCGGAAAATATGGCCTTGGCCTTGCTCGCGCTGTCTCCGGGAAAAGTGGGGATCGTCGAGCCCTGCTTTTCGGAATACCGCAGCTTGTCGGAGCGGTATGGCGCGGAGGTGGTTTCGGTGTTCGGCACGGAGGAGCGCGATTTCAAGGCCGACCCGGACGAGCTGACGCGGCTGATCCGCGATACGGACATGGTGTTTGTCGGGCAGCCGAACAATCCCAACGGGGTGCAGTACGGTTTGGACGAGCTGCGGCGGTTCGCTGAGGCGGGGGAAGCGTACGGCACCTATGTGGCGGTGGACGAAGCGTTTATCGATTTTATCCCGGAGGAGCGGCGCTGTACCTTGCTTCCCGAGCTTGAGGCGTACCCTCATCTGATCGTCATCCGCTCGATGACGAAGTTTTACGCGATCCCGGGGCTGCGGCTCGGGTTTACGGCGGCGCATCCACGGCTGGCCGCGGCGATGCGGGACAAGCGGGTGACGTGGAGCGTAAACACGCTGGCGCTCTTGGCCGGCGAAGTTTGTCTGCGGGCGGATGCCGATTATGAACGGGCGACGATCGCGCTGGTTGAGCGGCAGCGCGAACGGCTGCGCGAGGCGCTGGGGCGGCTCGGCTGCCGGACGTGGCCGGGGGAAGCGAACTTTTTGCTCGTCCGCCTGCCGGAGCCCTGGACCGCTAAGCGGATGCAGGAAGCGCTCGGACGGCGCGGAGTGCTGGTGCGCAGCTGCGCGATGTATCCGGGTTTAACCGCGCGGGATATTCGCGTTGCCGTCAAGGATGACGCGGCCTGCGCCAAGCTGGTTTGGGAAATGGAGCAGGTAATGGGAGAACGGGAGGAGTAAAAGTATGACGATGCCTTTTGTGACGGGGGAACCGGGAGCCGTTTATAACTCGGAGGTATGGCCGGGGCTGCGCCTTCAATTTGGGGAGCGGCATCTGCTGCTGGTAGCTCCGGAAGAGCTGGACAGCCTCGGCAGCTCGGTGTTTGGCGGCGGGCCCGGGGCTTTACGGCGGATGGTCAACATCTATGTAGACCGGACTTACCGTTGCGACGATCCGCAGCGGGATATTGCGGCGCTGCTGCGCAAGTGGGGATATCCGGCGGAAGGGACGGCCGGATTGCTGACGGCCGTGCAGCTGCGGCACGCCGCGGTGGCGGAGGAGCGCGGCGAAGATTTCGCCGTCTTCTGCTGCGCGACGGCGGGGGCGGGGAACGCCGCGCGGGCCGGCGTGCGGCGGACGACGTTCCCGGCCTCCTGGACGCCGGGAACGATCAATATTATGCTGGCCGTGGACGGGCGGCTGACGCCGGCGGCGCTGGTGAACGCCGTGATCACGGCGACGGAGGCGAAAACGGCCGCGCTCGCGGATCTCGGCGTGCGCGACGCCGAGAACGGTCTTGCGGCCACCGGCACCACGACCGATGCGGTCGTGCTCGGCGCGAGCCAGCGGGCCGGCTGGCCGCTGCTGCACGCGTACGCCGGCACCGCCACGGACCTCGGCGGCACGGTGGGCCGCCTGGTGTATGCCGCCGTGACCGAGTCGCTGCGCGCTGCGGCGGAGGCCGAAGCGGAAACGGGGGCAGGGGCAGGGACAGGGCCGGGGACAGGGCAGGAGCTGCGCCCATGACGGCGGCGTGGTGGGTGTTGCCGGTCGCGTATTTGCTCGACCGGCTGCTCGGCGACCCGCGCTGGCTGCCCCATCCCGTCGTCGGGATGGGCAAGGCGGTCGCCGCGCTCGAGGCGGCGCTCCGCCGCCTCGTCCCTCCCCGCCGCTACCGAGCGGCGGGGGTACTGCTGCCGCTGCTAGTCGCCGGCGGCAGCTTTGCCTTGACCTGGGCCGCGCTGCGGCTCCTGGCCCAGGTCAGCCCGTGGCTCGCGGCGCTGGCGGAAGCCGCGCTGATCTGGACGACGATCGCGGCCAAAGGCCTGCGAGACGCCGGCATGGACGTGCACGGCCACCTGCTGCGCGGCGACCTCCCCGCGGCCCGGCGATCGCTGGGCATGATCGTCGGCCGCGATACGGCGCACCTGGATGCGCCGGAAATTACCCGCGGCGCCGTCGAAACGGTCGCGGAAAACATCGTTGACGCCGTGGTGTCGCCGCTGTTTTTCGCGCTGCTGGGCGGGGCCCCGCTGGCGATGGCTTACCGGGCGGTCAACACCCTCGATTCGATGGTCGGCTACAAAAACGACAAGTACATCGATCTCGGCTGGGCTTCCGCCCGGCTGGACGACGTCGCCAACTTTATCCCCGCCCGGCTGACGGCGCTGCTGCTGATCGCGGCCGCCTGGACGCTCCGGCTCGACGCGGCCCGGGCCTGGCGCACGGTGCGCCGCGACGCACGGAAGCATCCGAGCCCGAACAGCGGCCGCCCGGAGGCGGCGGTCGCCGGAGCGCTCGGGGTGCGGCTGGGCGGCGAAAACAGCTACCGCGGCGTCGTTTCGTTCCGCGCTTATATGGGCGACAAAACCCGCGAGCTCGCGCCCGAGGACATCCCCCGCACCGCTCAGCTGCTTTTTTGGGTGGCCGGCGTCTTCGTCTTGCTGGGCACAGCGCTGTGGATTTGGCGAAGCGGGGGAATTGCCTGGATCTAGCGGCTTGCTTCTTAAATAACGTGGTTCATCTGCGGGTGAGTACCATGTATCGCTGATTTCCATTTGTTCTTGGCGCCAGAATCGAGGATGCTCAGCGAGCATGAACCAAATAGCTGTAAAAATCAGGCTGTCTCAGAAACGTCCATACAAATAACGGAAATTTATGTTCTTATTATCCGGAGTCTAGCCTGTTCATTACCATTAGCGGAATTTTATGGCCTTATTTTCCCATGAACGCTGCAAAAAATGCCCATTCCTCTGCGATTCGAGAAAATAGCGACATAAATTTCCTCTATTTCTCTTAACATGGGGGATATCGCCGAAATAACGCCATTTTTTCCCCTTATGTTTCCGCCGCCTGAGTTTTCAACAGGCTAGTACACAGAAAAATTGTCGAAATAAAGTAGAAAAACCCCCTTGACAAGAATGAAAGCGCATTCCATAATGACGATATAGAAATAGAACGACGTTCTCTAATATAGAACGTCGACAAAAAGAGAGGACCTTAGGCCATGGAAGAATCCAAAGTAAAGTCCCTATCCAAAGCGTTGGACGTGCTGGAGTGTTTTTCCGTTGACGAGCCGGAGCTGGGCATCACGGAGATCTGCAACAAGCTTGGTTTGTATAAGAGCAATGTGCACAACATCGTATCCACTTTCGAAAAACACGGTTATTTGACCAAAAATCCGCACACCAACAAATACAAGCTGGGCCTCAATATCCTGAAGCTCAGCAACATTATCAGCAGCAACCTGCACGAAAGAGACTTCATCCAGCCGCACATCAAGCAAATCGCCAACGAAACGGACGAAATCGTATATTACGCCATTCTGCACAATAAACAGGTGCTCTATCTGGACTACGCCTGCACGTCCGGCACGATCATGGAGACGTCCAAGATGGGCGTCATGGCTCCAGTGTACTGCACCGCGACGGGAAAAGCGATGCTGGCTTTTTTGCCGGACGACGAACTCGAAAGCTTGCTGCAGGACGATTTTACGCAATTTACCGAAAACACGATCACTAATAAAGAGGCGATGCGGGCCGAACTGATCAAATCAAGAAAAAGGGGGTACTCGGTAGACAACATGGAGCATGAATACGGAATCAAGGGCGTCGGTGTTCCCATTATGGACAGAAGAGGGTATCCGTTCGCGGCGATCAGCATATCCGGTCCTTCCTTGCGGTTTGACGAGGACAAAATCGAGTTTTTCGCCAGCCTGCTGAAGCAGCATAAGCAACAAATCGAAAGACAGCTGTCTTAATCTCATTGTACGCCTGAAAGGGGTGACTCCGCTTTTTTTTACGAAATATTAAGAACGATGTTCTATAATATGGAACGTTTTCCATCATTTATACTTTGAAATCTAAGGCAGGAGGTAGACGAATGGAGACGATCGGGAAGAAAAATAGCGAAAAATGGATTGCGTACGCTTTTATGGCCCCCGCGCTGCTGCTGGTTTTGCTGGTATCGTTTTATCCGATCGCCGTGGCCATGAAATGGAGCATGTACGAAACGGAATATGTAAGAACGGGAGCTTATGTGGGCGCCGGCAATTTTCTCTCCATTTTCAAAAATGAAAGCGGTCTCAAAAACATCGGAAATTCATTTGTCTACGTATTCGGATCAATTCTAATCGTGGTTCCCCTAAGCACGCTGCTGGCTGTTCTGTTAAATATGAAAATCAAGTTCAGAGTTTTGTTCAGAACGGCGATCATCTTGCCTTGGGTCATTTCGCAAACGGTTACGGCGCTGCTGTGGAAATGGCTGATCAACGCCAACTATGGACCCGTGAATTATGTGATCGAGCGGTTCGGCGGCGCCAAGGTCGATCTGCTCAGCACCAGCGGGGGAGCCAATCTCGCGCTAATCGCCGCCAACGTTTGGAACACCTTCCCGATCGCGCTGGTGCTTATTTTGGCCGCGCTGCAGACGATTTCGTCCGAGCTTTACGAAGCGGGGCGCGTCGACGGAGCGACCGGCTGGAAGTCGTTTACGCACATCACGCTGCCGCTGATCAAACCTACGGTTCTGGTCACGTTGATCATGCTTAGCCTGGAGTATTTTAACATGGTGACATTAATTTACGTCTTTACCGGCGGCGGACCGTTCAGCGCGACGGAGACGTTAAGCCTGCGGGCGTTCAAGGAAGGTTTCGAATATTGGAACATCGGCATGGGTTCGGCGTTCAGTGTCCTGCTTTTCGGCTTCAATATCATTTTGAGCTTGCTATATGTGAAAGCGCTTAAAAACAAAGAATAGCGAACACAAGAAAAGGGGGGGCGGCTATGCAAAGCAGGCTCATGTCCAACGGAAAAAGATTCGATTTCCTCGTGTATCTCATATTGATTCTAAGCTCCGCCTTTGCGCTTATCCCGATTTTATGGGCGGTCAGCACTTCGCTCAAGTCCGAGGCGATGATCGTGCAATACCCGCCGCGATGGATTCCGGCGCAGCCTACTTTCGAGAACTATGCCAACGTGCTGTTTCATTCCAACTTTCCCCGCTATTATCTGAACAGCATGCTGGTCGCGGCCGTTTCCATCCTGGCTTCCCTGTTTATTTCCGCACATGCGGCGTATGCGGCTTCAAGATTTCATTTCCGGGGCAAAAAAATAATCCTGTTCCTGATTCTCATGACTTCGATGATTCCGGGCATTGCCATTCTGATTCCGCTTTATTTAACCGCCGTCAAGGTCGGTTTGTACGACACCTTTATCGGCATGATCCTGATTTACACGGCCTGGCGAACGCCGATGCTGATTTGGGTGCTGCGGGGATTCTTCGACTCCGTCCCCAAGGAGATCGAGGAAGCGGCCAAGGTCGACGGCAGCTCGCCGCTTCGCACCTTCTACCAGCTTATTCTTCCCGTATCCCAGCCCGGCCTGGCCGCCGGCGCGCTGTTGTCCGCCATCTACGTATGGAACGATTTTCTCGTGGCTTTCTCTTTTACGACCAAGGACGAGCTGCGGCTTCTGTCCGTCGGCCTGTACAACTACATTACCCAGTACGGGATCAACTGGGGACAACTGATGGCCGCCGTGGTCATCTCGGTCATTCCGGTAGTCGTATTGTTTGTCTGTCTGCAGTCCAAATTCGTGGACGGCTTGTCCGCGGGGGCGGTCAAAGGGTAATCGGCGGTGTCAAGAGGGACATCCTCTTCACATAACTAAACGACTGGGGGGTATTAAACATGAAAAAGCTTTGGACCTTCATCTTTACCGTGGTGATGATCGGAGCGCTGGCCGGTTGCGGCAATTCGGGGGGCGGGGAAACGCCGGGCGGCTCAAACACGCCGGGCAATTCAGCCGCCGGCGATGCCGGGAAACCTGCCCAGCTAAGATTGTGGACGTTCCTTAACCCGGAGCAGCAGGACGATCCGCGATCGGCGGCGTTAAAAAGCATCGTCGAGAGCTTTAACGCCAGTCAGAGCGACATCAAAGTTTCGGTTGAAAGCGTTCACTTTTCCAAGATCGATTCCCAGGTTATTCAAGCGACCGCTTCGGGCGGCGGACCGGATATTTTGAACGTATACACCGATCTGTTGAAAATGCATACCGAAGCCAAGACGATTCAGCCCATTACCCAATATGCGGCGGAATGGCTGGGTCAGGAAGGAAAAGACGATTATATCTATTCGGCGGACCAGCTCAAGCTGAACGGCGAAATTATGGCGATGCCTTGGGAGGCGAGGGTATTCACCTTATTCTACCGGAAAGACCTTTACGACGCGGCCGGTCTGAAAGCTCCGGAAACGCTGCCCGAGCTGCTCGCAGCATCGAAGCAGGTGGGAGACGGCAGCCGGCTGGGATTTGCGGTCGGCATGTCCGAAGGGGCGAACGCGGCATCGTTCATGGAGACCTTTATTCCGATTTTGCGGGCGGCGGGCGGCCAGATGTTCGACGCGGACGGCAAAGCGGTGTTTAACGATGACGCCGGCGTCAAAGCGATCAATTTCCTTAAAGACATGGTGGACAGCGGGGCGATGAACAATCAGACGATTTCGATGACGGCCGACGACATCACAAGCGGGCTCAAAGCCGGCAACATCGCCACAGCGGTGTCGGGAACGATGCGCGCTTCGGCGATCAGAGGCTCCGAGATCGGCCAAAACATCATGACGATGCCGATGCCTCCGTTCGAAAAAGGGCAACCCGCGCCGACCATGGTCGCCGGCCAGACGCTGGCGATCGGGGCGAACACCAAACATCCCGATCAGGCGTGGGAGTTCATTAAATACTATTTGAGCAAAGAATCGCAGATCAAATGGGCCGAAGCCGGCGTTATGCCCGTGCTGTCCTCCGCTTACGAGGATGCCGCGGTAACTGCGTTGCCGAACTACGAGGAACTGCTGCGCTGGAAGCAGGAGGCAAGCGAAAGCGGTCAAATCGTTTTCTATCCGGCGGATTATACCCTTTTGAGCACGGATCTGGCCAAAGCGGCGCAAAGAATTATTTTCCAGAACGCTCCGGCCAAGGAGACGCTGGACGCGGTTGCGGGCAACTACAACGCCGGCAAGCAGTAAGGTAAGCGGTTGGAACGGTATTGGGCGGAGCTTTTCTGCAAACTTAGAAAAGGCTCCGTTTAATATAAAACATCAGGCATGGGAGGAAGAGAACATGGTCGAAAAAGAATATGATGTCATCGTCATGGGCGGCGGCCCTTCCGGTTTTATCGCGGCGATTGCCGCGGGCAGGACGGGGGCGCGCACGCTGCTGGTGGATAAGAACGGTTTTCTGGGGGGCGCGGCCACTTCGGCGGCATTGGGTCCCATATCTCCTTTTCATATTCGGGACGAACAGGTCGTCAAAGGCATTCCGCAGCAATTTATGGATCGAATGGTCGAGTACGGCGCGAGCCCGGGGCATTGCAAAGTGCTTGATCCTTACGGCAGCGGGGCTTATCTGGGCTTCTTCGACCGGGAGAGATACAAGTATATCGCTTACGAAATGGTCAGGGAAGCCGGCGCGGACGTCCTGCTGCATTCCATGTTCAGCGGCACGCTGACGGAAGGCGGCCGGGTGACGGGCGTGAAGGTCGTCAACAAATCCGGCGAAAATATTTTGAAGGCCAAGGTGGTCGTCGATGCAACGGGGGACGGGGACGTGGCCGGCGGAGCCGGCGCGGAGTTCGTGCTGGGGCGGGCTAAAGACCGGAAAATGCAGCCGTCGACCTTGATGTTCGAAATGGGCAACGTGGACACGGAGAAGCTTTACCAATATATCCTCGATAACCCGGACGATTTCGAATGGAAATCCGACGTTATTCCGATCCGGAAATATTCGGACAGGCTCGTGAGCAAGTATTTTGTCGCGCAAGGTTTCAAAAAGTTCGTAAAACAGGCGGTCGATAACGGCGAGCTGCATATTGGGCGGGATTCGATCCTGCTGTTGAATTCCGTTCACCCCGGGGTCATTCATTTCAATTCCACGCGGGTGATCGACGTGGACGGCACAAACGCCGATTCCAGAACGGCGGGAGAGATCGAAGGCCGCAGACAGGTTGAATCGATCGTCAAGTTCATGAACAAATATGTGCCCGGTTTTGAGCATGCCTTCTTAAGCATGACCGGCAGCGAGCTCGGCGTGCGCGAATCCCGGCATATCGTCGGCAACTATGTACTGCAGGCGGACGATGTGATCGAGGGCAGAAGGTTCGACGACGTTATCACGAGAGGCTACTTCCCGATCGATGTGCACAATATGGCGGGCAAAGCGGGGTACGGCAATCCGGAAACCGCGGGAGCGTGGATCGACATTAAGGACTCCTACGACATTCCATACCGCTGCCTTGTGCCGGTCAAAGTCGACGGGCTGCTGATGGCGGGGAGATGCATCTCGGCGACTAGCGAAGCCCACGGCTCCTTCCGCACGCAAGGCAGCGTGATGGCGATCGGGCAGGCGGCCGGCACCGCGGCGGGGCTGAGCGCCAAGCAGGGGATTCGGCCGCGGGAGCTGGATATTAAGGAGCTGCAGGCCGAGCTGCTGAACAACGGCGCATCCTTGCGCCGCGACCCGGAAGCGGTGGAGAGAGAAACGCGAAACGCGCAAAAATACGCGGCGGAGTTTTTGCAGGCGAACAAACGCCATATTACACCGAACCTTTAAGTCGGCTCACATTTGGCTTAGCAGCGGCGATGGGAAGGATGGGAACGGGGAAACCCGGACCCATCCTTTTGGCTGTTTAGGCGGGGATTGTCGGTGCGATCTGCTGGCCGTCTGGGTTGCCCGCGGCCGCTATTTTGGGGCGCAACCCTGCAACCCCTGCAACCCCTGCAACCCCTGCAACCCCTGCAACCCCTATAAACCTTGCTCGCCTTGCCGCTGCCAGGCCGATAAGGAAAGGTTAAAATCGGAGCGGCTAAAGCTGCCAAGCTTGGTCTTGAGGAGTATAATCATGGGAGAAACTATACAGCGGCGAAAGCGAAAGGAGGGAGGGAAGTGCGGATCGAATGGTGGCTTGTCCGTCACGGATTAACCGAGTGGAACGTTCAGCATCGGTATCAGGGGCATAGCGATCCTGCGCTGCTCCACGGCGAAGCTTCCGGGCTGGAACCGCTTCGGCTGGAGCTGGCGAGGGTGGACTTCTCCGCCGTTTACTCGAGCGATCTTGCGCGCTGCCGGCAAACGCTGGAATACGCCCGCCCGGATCTGATAGAACGCTGCGTGGCCGACCGCCGCTTGCGGGAAATGGATTTCGGGGCGTGGGAAGGCCGGACGTACGAGATGCTGAAGGACGATGCCTCGTACAGGGCCTGGATCGACGACCCGCAGCGGGTCACGCCGCCGGGCGGCGAGTCGTGGCCAGCGTTCCGGGCGCGGGTTGAGGGCGTGCGCCAGGAGCTGGCGGCATATTCGCAAGCTTTGGCCGCGGGTGGACGGTTGCGCAGAGAAGACGCTGGACAGATACGGGGAAACGTAGATGGGGAACGGATAGATGCCAAGGGGATGCGTGAGAACGCCGTGACGGTGGGGAAACCGGGCGAGGAGATGCGTGAGAACGGCGAGCTGATGCAGGAAAATGTGGAGGTTTCGGGAGAGCATGCTGAGGTCGTAGGGGAACCAGCAGAGCCATTGTGGAAATGTACCGGGGCGATGAGCGAACATGTTGATGTGAGGCTTGAGACAAGCAAGGTTTTGCCGCGGAACTCCCGAACGATACGGCTGCTGATCGTCACCCACGGCGGGGTCATCTCGCTGTTGTCATCGATGCTGGAGCCCGGGCTCGGCTTTTGGGATACCCGGCTGCCTCCGGGCGGGATCAAGCGGCTTTATTGGGAATAGCGATTCTAACGATGGGATATAACGAAGTATCCATAATGTTTTGATTGGAAATATCCAATGGAATTAGAAATCTAATGGCATAGCAACAGTTTGATTGGATATTTCCAACAGATGAGGTTCGGCAGGCGCAAAATGGGTGACTCGAGCGAAATCTATTGGATATTTCCAATGAAAGATCAAAATGGTGAACGATTTCCGCCAATCTATTGGATTTTTCCAATGAGAGGTGGAGGGACGACTGAGGACAGGGGAACTCTTGTGTGACTGCACGAGGCAACTATCGTGGGCGGTGTCCTGCTATGATGATCCTATGATCCCCAATACTGCTTACATTACTTAAAAAAGAAAGGCGGGATCGGTTTGGCCGTGCCGAATATCAACTTTAAGCTTGGGGTACTGGATATGGTTCCAAAGCTGCCGGGCCATAGCGCCGAGGAGGCTTTGGCGCAGGCCGTGCTGCTGGCGCAGCGGGCGGAAGAATGGGGATACGTGCGCTACTGGACCTCGGAGCACCATGACATGGAGCTGCTGGCCAGCGCCTCCCCCGAGGTGCTGCTGTCCCATATCGGCGCGCGGACAAGCCGGATTCGGCTCGGCTCGGGCGGCGTACTGCTGCCGCATTACAGCCCGCTGAAGGTGGCGGAATGCTTCCGGCTGCTGGCCGCCCTTTATCCGGGCAGAATCGACCTCGGCATCGGCCGGGCACCCGGGGGAGAAGCGCATACCGTCATGGCGCTTAGCGGCAATTTTTTGGAGCGGGTGGCCCGTTACCGCCAGTTGGCCGGCGATCTTGCCGCCCTGCTCCGGGACGGATACCGCTATGAGGAGCGCCCCGTAACGGCCCGGCCGATTCCGCAGACGCCGCCCGAGCTTTGGCTGCTGGGCACGAACGTCAAAAGCGCCCGCTTTGCCGCCGAGCTTGGCACGGGGTACGTGTTCGGCCGCTTTATGAGCGAGACCGACGGCATCGAAACGCTGAAAGCGTACCGGGATGCTTTTCAGCCATCCCTTTTTCAATCAGCGCCGAGGACGATCCTTGCGGTCAGCGTGATTTGCGGCGAAACCCGGGAGGAGGCCGAAGCCATGGCCGCCGGTGTGGAAGCGGCATATCGTGCCCGCGGCGGCTCCCCTTTCAGCGGATTTGCCGGAACGGCCGGGCAAGTAAGAAAGCAGTTGGCGGAGATGCAGCGGCAATACGGCAACGAGGAATTTCTGATCGTGACGCCGATTCCCGATTACGAAAAACGGCTGCGCTCCTACCGGCTGCTTGCGACATCGGTTGCGGAGTGCGGAGTCTGAGGTCTTCCGGTGAAGGCAGCACGGATTGCCTCTGCATGCTCCTTCGGAAGAATGGCGCGGCTTGACCGAATCAAATGCAAAAGTGCATTTCAACTCATTATAAATTTCCGTTTTTGCGTGATTGAAATGCAAAAATGCATCTGATTTGGGGCTATCGGATCAAAAAGTATCTTTTGCCCGGAAATGAAATGCACTTTTGCAGTTGAGCCGCCTATTTCGGGGAATTTCGACGAAATTCGTATGCCCTTTTGCATTTCGCAGGATGTGGCATAGCCTTGGGTTAGTATGTCCCTGGCCGTAGACCAGCTTTCTTTAATTCATACTTGACTGGTAAGAATAATTGGTTTAATATGATGAAAAATCGTTCACAGCTCATTATCTTAGCGCTAAGAGAAGTCTAAGATACGCTTCGGACTGCAGCCGATTGGACCGCCAAAGGCTTCCGGAGGTTCCCTGTTGAGGGAACTTTTGGGGGCCTTTTATTTTTGCCGAAGGAGGTGATACGCATATCCGGTTGTCATGCGGAGTGGGAACTGCTGGAGGAAGCCGACTGGCTGTTCCGCAAAATGGTCAGACGGTTTGTGAAGGAAAGGGACAAAGTGGAAGTTGAAGGGATTGCGCTTCCCGGACTGCTGGTCATGCAAAAAATGATCCGGGAAGGGCCGCAGCGGCTTGGCGATTTGGCGGAGGAACTCGATTTCACCTCCGGGGCCGTAACGGGGCTGTGCGACAAGCTGGAGCAGAAAGGGTTCGCCCGGCGGGTCCGCCAGACGCTCGACCGGAGAACGGTATGGCTGGATATAACGGAGCAGGGCAGGGAAATGATGGCCCGCAACCGCAATATCGGCGCGGCGTGCATCACGCTGCTGTTCGATGGCTTCTCCCCGGAGGAGCTGAACCAAATGGCCGGCCTTTTCCAAAAGCTGACCGGGAATCTGGAGCATTTCTCCGGTACGCTGAACGCGCTGGCGGAGAGCAATGCCGGACAAAAGCCGAGCGAAGGCAGTAAGCGCGCGGACCAGGAGCTGCAGTTGGGCCGGAAGCAGGAACTGGGTCAGGACCAGAGCCAGGACCAGGATCGGGATCGGGATCGGGGTCAGGACCAAGACCAGGATCGGAATCGGGATCAGGTTCAGGACCATGACCAGGTCCGGGACCTGGATCGGGATCGGGATCGGAATCGGAATCAGGATCACGACCAGGATCACGACCAAAATCAGAATCACGATCAAGGCCAGGACCAGATCAATAACCGTAACAAGAACCAGATCCGGAGCAGATTTTTATCTTATTGAAGGAGTGGGGAACATGGGGCATCCGACGATTTATCCGACAGGGGCAACGATTTACAAGCCGGAGAAAGCTTATGGCGGCTACACGATTTATCAGGCGGCCGAACAAGGCGCGCTGCTGATCGATATGAACGGGAGAGAAATCCGGCTGTGGCAGGGGCTGCGCGGTTTTCCCAACAAGCTGCTGCCCGGAGGATATGTGCTCGGAAGCACGGCCGAACGCGATCCGCAGCACGGGTTCCAGGATGAGGCCGATCTCGTTCAGGTCGATTGGGAAGGCAATATAGTCTGGCGCTTCAACCGCCACGAATGGATCGAAGATCCCGGGCATGAGCCGCAGTGGATGGCGAGAGCCCATCACGACTATCAGCGGGCCGGCAATCCGGTAGGTTATTTTGTGCCGGGACTTGAGCCCGAAACGCAGGGGGGCAACACGCTGATTTTGGTTCACAAAAATGTGCGCAACCCGAAAATTTCCGATAAATTGCTGCTGGACGACTCCATTATCGAGGTCGATTGGGAAGGCAACATCGTTTGGGAATGGAACTGCCACGAGCATTTTGACGAGCTGGGTTTTGACGATGCGGCGAAAAAAGTGCTGCGCGAAGAACCGAATACCCGCTTTTTCGGCAATGAGGCCGGGGATTGGATGCATATCAACTCGATGTCGGTGCTCGGACCCAACCGTCATTACGACGCGGGCGACGAGCGCTTTCATCCCGACAACATCATTTGGGACGCCCGGGAAAGCAACATCATCGCGATCATCGACAAAAAAAGCGGAAATCTTGTCTGGAAGCTGGGACCGGATTATTCGGCGCCCGAGGTCAACCATCTGGAGTGGATCATCGGCCAGCATCACGCCCATCTCATCCCGCGCGGTCTGCCCGGCGAAGGTAATCTGCTCGTATTCGACAACGGCGGCTGGGGGGGTTACGGGCTGCCGAATCCAGCGTCACCGACCGGCCAGAAAAACGCCGTCCGCGACCACTCGCGCGTGCTGGAAATCGATCCGGTCACCCTGGAGATCGTCTGGCAGTATACGCCGACGGAAGCCGGATTTCAGGCGCCGCTCGACTCCTACCGCTTCTACAGCCCGTACATCAGCTCCGCCCAGCGCCTGCCGAACGGCAACACGCTGATAACGGAAGGAGCGGATGGGCGGATTTTCGAGGTGACGCGGGAGCATGAGCTCGTATGGGAATATATTTCCCCGTACAAAAACAAGCGGAACTCCAACATGGTCTACCGCGCTTACCGCGTTCCTTACACTTGGGTGCCGCAGCTTCCGCATCCCGAGGAACGGGCAATCGAGCCGCTCGACGTGACCAGCTTCCGGGTGCCCGGCGCCGCGGGGAAAGGCACGGATTCGGTCGTCACCGTGGAAGGGACCGTCTCCTACGGCGAAGGCGCGCTTTGCGTCGCCCGGTTTGATGAACGGCCGCGCGCGGCTGCGGATCCGTCTTAACGGGAATCCACATAGAAGAAAGGAGCGACCACGTATGGCCATATCCTCAAAAACGAAGGCAAAAACGGTGCCGAGCCTGATTATTTGGCTATTTGCGGCCTTGCTGCTCGTCTTAAGCGGCTGCGGTTCGGCGAAGGAGGGGTCCCAGGCGGCAGTGCAGGCCGCGGGCGCCGGGAGCGGCGGGGGGCAAGACCGGCAGAAGCAAGCCCCCGTTACCTTGAATATCGCCGACATTTCGACCAATCCGGTGCTGCGCATGGCGGTAAGCAAAGGTTTTTTTGAAAAACACGGCATTGAAGCGAAGCTGGTCACTTTCGCCACGCCGGCGGAAGGCATCAACTCGCTGTTCATCAAGCAGGCGGACATCGCCTGGGGCGCCGATTTTCCGATTTTGAACGCCGTGAGCAAAGGGGAGTTTGCGATCATCGCCTCGACCGGCACCTCGACCGAACAAAACGCGAAGCAGTGGAAGCTGTTCGTGCGGGACGACATCGGCAAACCAGAGGATTTGAAAGGGAAGAAGCTTAGCTTTTTGCGCGGGACTTTTCTCTCCTATTTATGGGACGAATATTTGGCCGAACACGGCCTCGCCTTGGACGACGTTAAGCTGATCGGGCAAGGCGGCTCGGACGAAGCGTATATCGCTTTGAAAAAAGGCGAGGTGGACGCGGTCTGGGTCAGCGGCGCGGCGCTGGTGGCGAAGTTCGAGGCCGCCGAAGGGGTCCGCCAGCTGACCGACATGTCGCAGACGAAGGTGCGGATCGGCAGCCAGATCGTAGCGCCGGAAGCGCTGATCCGCGAGCGCCCGGAAGCGGTGGCGAATTTCCTGCGCGCCCTCGATGAAGCCTCGCGGTTCGTCAAGGAAAATCCGCAGGAGGTCGCGGACATTTTGTATAAGGAAGTCAAGCAGCCACGGGAGTCTACGCTTAAAGACCTGGAAGTGCTAAATTGGAACGTCGATTTTACGGAGGCCGCTTATGACAGTTTGACAAGGCAGAAAAAATATATGGTGGAGAACGGAATTATCGAAAAAGATTTTGAACTGAAGGATAAAATTAAGCTGGAATTTCTGCGCGAGGTTTTACCGGATCGCGTAACGATTACACCGTAAGGAGGGGAAGGGCATGTCCGTATCATTGGTTTCGCAGAACCGCACGATTACGATCGCGGGGCTGGGCAAGAGCTATAGCGATCAGCGTCCGGCGGGGAGCGGGGAGGTTCACTACATTATCAAAGATGTCGACCTCGTCGTCCGGGGCGGCGAGTTTTTTATCCTGCTGGGGCCCAGCGGCTGCGGCAAATCGACACTGCTGAACATGATCGCCGGCTTCATCTCCAAAACGAGCGGCAGCCTGCGGGTTGGCGGCGCGGATGTCGACCGGCCCGGGCGGGATCGGGCGGTTGTGTTTCAGCAGGCCGATTCCTCGCTGTTTCCCTGGCTGACCGTCCGCCAAAACGTCGAGTTCGGGCTCAAGATGAAAAAGGTGGCGAAGCCAGAGCGCCGGGCCGTGTCCGACCGTTATCTGGAGCTCGTCGGGCTGGCCGGCCACGGGGATAAATTTCCGAAGGAGCTGTCCGGCGGCATGAAGCAGCGGGTTCAACTGGCCCGCGTGCTGGCCAATGATCCGGAAATTTTGCTCATGGATGAACCGTTCGGGGCTTTGGACGCCATGACCCGCCGGACGATGCAGAAGGAGCTGGTGCGCATTTGGCGGCAGACAAACAAAACGATCGTCTTCGTGACGCACGACATTCAGGAAGCGATCCTGCTCGGGGAACGGGTGGGCATCATGTCTTCGGGCCCGTCTTCCAACATTTCGCAAATCTACGAGATTCCGCTCGCCTATCCGCGCGACGTGTCCGCGGCGGAATTTTACGAGTATTACCGGCGGATTCAAGCTCATTTTGACGAATAGAAAGGGCGAATCTTATGACATGGCTGAAAAAGAAATGGGTCGGCCTGCTCTTCTTGTGGCTGTTCATCCTGGCCGCCTGGCAAGGCGGCGCCTGGCTTTACGGTCCCGAGGTGGTGCCCGGGCCGGCGGATACGGCGGCGGGAGCGCTGGAGCTGCTGCGGGACGGCTCGCTGCCGAAATATATCGGGATCAGCTTCTACCGGGTGTTCAGCGGCTGGACGCTGGGGAGCCTGATCGCCATCCCGCTCGGCATTTTGATCGGCAAGGTGGATTTTATCCGCCGTTTTGCCGAACCGCTGCTGAACTTCATCCGCTTTATTCCGCCGATCGCTTTCATCACGCTGTTTCTCGTCTGGTTCGGCATCGGCGAGCAGTCGAAGATCGCGCTGATTTTGTACGCGACGCTGTTTATCGTCATCATGAACACGCTGACGGGGGTGCTGGCGGTGGAGGAGGACAAAATCCGCGCGGCCCGCAGCATGGGCGCTTCGGAGTGGCAAATCGTCCGGCACGTGATCGTGCCGGCGACCGCGCCGTATATTTTCACCGGCGTCAGATTGGCGATGGGCACCTCGTATATGGCGATCGTCGGGGCGGAGATGATCGCGGCGAACGAAGGCGTCGGTTACCTGATCTGGAACTCCCGGCTGTTCTTCCGTACCGACTGGATTTTTGTCGGTTTGCTCAGCCTGGGGTTGATGGGATTTGCCACCGACCGGCTGTTCGGCTGGTTTGGCCGCAGGGTGCTGTGGCGTTACGGGGTGATCGGCACCGCGCCGGCCGGAAGAAGGTAAACCGAAAGCTTAGACGGGGCGGCGGCTTTTTTCCAGGATTGTGGGGGTCCGAGGGGAACAGATGGCCCGTGTATTTGTGTATGTCCTGAGATAACGACAAATATGGGTCTTATTTTTGTGAAAAAAGGGGGCACAGTTTAAATAGGGGATTTTTTTGCCTCTATTTTTGAGATATGGCGTCAAACGGGCGATATTTCCTGGTTTAATTCCCGAATAACGACTTAAAGTACCTCTATTTTGAGTAAAAGGGGTGAAATCCCAGAATAAGGCCATAAATTGTCTTTATTTCCGCTAGAGACCTGCTTGTACATTAAAAGGACCGCACAGGGACCGCACAGGAACTGCCTGGGACTGCACAGGGAGTGCAAAGGGACTGCAAGGGACTGCAAGGGACTGCAAGGGACTGCACAGGGACTGCAAAGGAACTGCACAGGAACTGCAAGGGACTGCACAGGGACTGCAAAGGAACAGCACAGGGACCGCACAGGAACTGCACAGGGACTCACAGGGGCCGCCGGAACGAATTCCTTCGGACTTCGGCGGTCTTAATCATTGACAAGAACGTGTGTTCGCAATATAATGCTGTCAAAAGGGAGGCCATAGCGTATGGATGTGTATGACAAGCTGACCATTTTGACGGACTCGGCCAAATATGACGTATCCTGTTCGTCCAGCGGGGCGGAGCGCGGGAGCGGCGGGGGCAGTGGAGGCAGCTCGCTGGGAAACGCCGTCAGCTCGGGGATCTGCCACAGCTTTGCCGCGGACGGACGATGCATTTCGCTGCTGAAGGTGCTGATGACGAACAGCTGTATTTATGATTGCAAATACTGCGTGAACCGCCGCTCCAACGATACGCGCCGGGCTATGTTTACCCCGGAGGAGCTGGCGGAGCTTACGATAAATTTTTATCGCCGCAATTACATAGAAGGTCTGTTTCTCAGCTCAGGCATCATGCGGAATCCGGATTACACGACGGAACAACTGATCCGGGTGCTGGAACTGCTGCGCCGGAAATATCATTTCGGCGGTTATATTCACGTGAAGGCGATTCCCGGCGCCGATCCGGCGCTGATTTCCCGGTTGGGCCTGCTGGCCGACCGGATGAGCGTGAACATCGAACTGCCTTCACAGGACAGCCTGCACCAGTTAGCCCCGGACAAAAGCAAGGAAGCGATCCTGAGGCCGATGACCGCGATCCGGCAGGGCATTCGGGAGAACAGCACCGATCTCGTCAAATACCGCCACGCTCCCCGGTTTGTGCCGGGCGGACAAAGCACCCAGATGATCGTAGGCGCGACGCCGGACAGCGATCTTAGGATCTTAACCTTAACGGAGGCGCTGTACAGGAAATACGAGCTGAGACGGGTATATTACTCGGCGTATACCCCGGTCGCGGAGCATTCGCTGCTTCCGTCGCCCGGCAGCAAGCCGCCGCTATTGCGGGAGCACCGCCTGTACCAGGCCGACTGGCTGCTGCGTTTCTACGGTTTTGAAGCGAAGGAACTGCTGGATGAGCACACCCCGAATTTCAATTTGTTCATGGACCCGAAGTGCCATTGGGCGCTCAATCATATCGAACGGTTTCCCGTGGAGATCAACAAAGCCCCTTATGAAGAGCTGCTGCGCGTGCCCGGCATCGGCGTTCGCAGCGCCAAGCGGATCGTGGCGGCGCGCAGAACGGCGCGGCTGGATTTTTCCGGCTTAAAGAAGCTGGGCGTCGTGCTCAAACGGGCCCAATATTTTATCATCTGCTCAGGCCGGCGGCTTGAGGGGTTGAAAGTGAACGAAAGCACAATCCTCAGGTCGCTGCTGTCCCGCAAAGAAATCGATATGTTCCTGCCCAAGCCGAAGGTGGAGCAGCTGTCGCTGTTTTCGGACGAGGAGCTGGCGGGGCAGGCCGGGAAGGAGCTAAGCCCATGGCTGCTTGGATAAGCGATGCGGCTTACGCTTACGACGGCAGCTTTGACGGCTTGCTGAGCTGCGTGTTTGAGAGCTATGTGCGGAAGGAGGATTTGGTCGACCTGCGTTCGGACGCTGATCCGCAGTATACTCTGTTTGTAACCCGCTGGGTGGAAACCTGTCCGGAGAAGGCTAACAGGGTGTACGCGGCCATCGGGCAAAAAATATCGCCGGCCGCCCAAGAGCTTGTCCGCCGCGGCTTTCTCACCTGCGATCCGCAGAAGGATTTGCTGATTTACCGGTTCCTGCGGCTGGGCTTTAAGCATGGGAGGGCGGTGATGGATATGCTGACGGAGAACACGGTGCACCGATTGCGCAAGGCGGTGCGGCATTTGAACACGGAGAGCCATGCCTTGATGGGCTTCGTGCGCTTTTCGGTGTATGGCGAGACGCTGGTCTCGGTCATTGAGCCGAAGAACCGGGTGCTGCCGCTGCTGGCCGCGCATTTTTGCGACCGCTACCGGAAGGAGTCTTTTATGATTTACGACAAAACCCACGGACAGGCGCTCATTCACCGTGCGGAGGAAGCGGGGGCAGGGAAAGCGGAGATCGTGGACGTCGACGAGCTGATTTTGCCTGAGGCGGGGGAGCAGGACCAAGCGTACCGCCGCCTTTGGAAGCAGTTTTACGAAACGGTGGCGATCCGGGAGAGGATTAATCCTCGGGCGCAGATGTCCCATATGCCCAAGCGCTACTGGGGACAATTGACCGAGATGCAGGGAGTGCGCGAATACCGCCCCGACTCTCCGGAGTCGAAGCGCCAGCAGTAAACGGCCTGAGGTAAACGCCTGCGGTAAACGGCCTGCGGTAAATGCCTGCAGTAAACGCCTGCGGTAAACGCTTGCAGTAACCGCAAGCAGTAAACGCCTGGATATGCTTGGCATCGTCCGATTTCCGGCGGTTCTGGTACAATGGACGGAAAGGTATTTTTAGAGGGGAAGTTGACGGAGTGGATTTGAATCAAACGCCTTTACGGTACATCTATCCTTTTGCATGCCATGAGAACGAGCTGGAGCTATGCCGGATGGAGCTTCGCGCCCTGTTTGGACAAGAGCCCGGGGCGTTTGCTTTGATAGACAGCCGTTTGCGGATTGAACCGAACCGGAGTCCGTTTGTTTCCATGCGGTTGGACGTTTTGCTGGCCGCCGGGACGCTGGAAGAAATCATCACCCAGGTGGCGGAGCTGGAACTGGACGGACGCACCTTTAAGGTGCTGTATCTCAAAAACGGTTTGAAACGGACTTATGAGCAGCAGCGCGAATTGGAGCGGCAGCTAGGCGGAAGGATCCGCGGCAAAGCCGATATGAGGCAGCAGGATGTGACATTTGGACTGCTGTCGTTGGACGATGGCTGGATGTTCGGCATTTGCCGGCCGGCCGACCCGGTCTGGCAGCGGCATATACATAAGCCGCAAAATTACTCCACGGGTCTGACGACCGTCGTGGCCCGGGCATTAGTGAACATCGCCGTGCCCGATCCGCAAGGCGTGCGCACGATCGATCCGTGCTGCGGCATGGGCAACGTGCTAATCGAAGCGCTGTCGATGGGCATCGATATCGTCGGACGGGACCTCAATCCGCTGGCCGTTCGCGGGGCGCGGGTCAATTTGCGCCATTTCGGTTACGATGATGCGGGTCTGATAGCCATCGGCGACTTGAACGATATTAACGAGCCGTTCGATGCGGCGATCGTCGATCTGCCGTACAATTTATGCTCCGTCCTTTCCGCCTCCGAGCGCAGCCTCATGCTTGCCAGCGTAAGGCGGATCAGCAAGCGGGCGGTGATCGTTTCTTCCGAGCCGCTGGAGCCCGAGATTGAAGCCGCAGGCCTGAAAATCATGGACTCTTGCTCCGTCAGTAAAGGAGCTTTTGTCCGCCATGTGTGGTTGACCACACAGCAGCTGGTATAGGCAACAAATACAGTTAAGTCTTTGCCGTTATTTATTCATCTATGTGAAAAGGAATACGTATCCGTCCTAAGCGGAGGTACGCATTCCTTTTATTTTTTAGAGGTTAACACGCACTTTTGGGCGGTTTAGTTACCTTGCGGTACGGTCAAGCCGAGGCCTTCGGCAACGCGCGTTCCGTATTCCGGGTCGGCTTTGTAGAAATGCTCGATTTGCCGCAGCTTGATCTCGTCTTTTTCCACCGCTTTCATGGCGTTTACGATGTTTTCGACCAGACGTGTGCGTTCTTCTTCGCTCAGCAGGCGGTACAGGTCGCCGGCTTGCGTATAGTGGTCATCATGGTCGTAGGCGACGCTGTCGGCATATCCCGACACTTCGAACGGCGAAATTTTATGCTGCGGAGATTCCGCCGGGCCGCCGTAGCTGTTGGGTTCATAGTAAACGGAGGCTCCGCCGTTGCCGTCTCCGCGCATGAAGCCGTCGCGCTGGTTGTTGTTCACTTCGGCGATCGGGCGGTTGATCGGCAGTGTGTTATGATTGGCGCCGACGCGGTAACGATGCGCGTCAGAGTAAGCAAACAGGCGGCCCTGCAGCATTTTGTCCGGCGAAGCTTCGATGCCCGGGACGAAGTTGCCCGGCGAGAATGTCGCCTGCTCGACTTCGGCAAAATAGTTCTCCGGATTCCGGTTCAGCGTCATCACGCCGACCTCGATCAGCGGGTAATCTTTTTGGGACCATACTTTGGTCACGTCGAATGGATCGAAACGGTACGTTTGCGCGTCTTCGATCGGCATGATTTGCACGTACAGCGTCCAGCTCGGGAAGTCGCCTTGAGCGATCGCGTTGAAAAGATCCTCGGTATGGTAATCCGGATTTTCGCCGGCCAATTTTTCGGCCAGCTTGACGTCAAGGTTTTGGATGCCTTGATTCGTTTTGAAATGATATTTCACCCACACCGCTTCGCCTTCCGCGTTCACCCATTTAAAGGTATGGCTGCCGTAACCGTTCATATGACGGTATGTAGCCGGAATACCGCGGTCTGAGAACAATATCGTCACCTGATGCAGCGACTCCGGCGACAAGGACCAGAAATCCCACACGGCGTTCGGATTTTTCAGGTGCGTTTGCGGGTGCCGTTTTTGCGTATGGATGAAGTCCGGGAATTTGATCGCATCGCGGATAAAGAACACCGGCGTATTGTTTCCGACCAGGTCGTAGTTGCCTTCCTCGGTGTAGAACTTCACGGCGAAACCGCGCGGGTCGCGGACGGTATCCGCGGAGCCCAGTTCACCGGCCACCGTCGAGAAACGGATAAACATCGGGGTCTGCTTCCCGACTGCGGACAGAAACGCCGCTTTGGTGTATTTGGAGACATCGTTCGTTACTTCAAATACCCCGTGGGCCCCGGCGCCTTTGGCGTGAACGACGCGTTCGGGTACGCGCTCCCGGTTGAAATGAGCCAGCTTCTCAAGCAAATGGACGTCCTGGATGAGGACGGGGCCGCGCTGACCGGCCGTAATCGAGTTTTGGTTGTCCCCGACCGGAGCGCCCCAGCTGGTGGTTAACCGTTTTTTATCATTAGTCATTTGATCACCTCTTAGTAAATGTAATTATTCAACTTCCTTCGCTTTGATAACTTAACTTTACCGGGACGGGGAAGCTTTGTCATGAAGGCGCGATGAATCGATGATGAAATATGCATGAAGGTTGTATAAAGGCGCGTTCGAGCTATCGGCTGCCGAAACCATCGGCCTTCAAAATAGCGACATTTTAAGTGCTTATGATCCGAACCCCAACATGTACATCCCCATTAGCGGCATTTTATGTACCTATTTTCCTTTGAATGGTCCAGGATGGGGTATTTCCTTGCGGTCCTAAGAAAATAGCAGCATAAAATGCCTCTACTTCTCTAAAATGGGCGGGGATCGGCGAAATAAAGACACTTTATGTCCTTATTTTTCGCTGGAGTTGTTCAGGGACTGAATGGGTTAGGATGAAGAGGCACGGCTGAATATTTTGTATTAAGCGCGGTTTTTGGCTGAGCCTCCAATAAAAGGGTGGTTATTGTAAGTTTTATTTTTTTAACCTATAATCCTAGAGTGAAGAAAGCCTGGAACCAAGCGAAAATCAGTGCCCGTAGGTCCTTGAAGCCGGTGCGTTTGCCGCCGCGGCTTCTCGGTTAAAAGGGAAGCCGGTGCAAATCCGGCACGGTCCCGCCACTGTAAACAGGGACGCAGCTCATATTGCCACTGTCATCCGCTTAAGACGGGGGATGGGAAGGCGAGCCGGCGTCGAAGCCTGCAAGTCAGGAGACCTGCCCACGGGAGATTAAAGACGGTCCTTCGAGGAAAGGATAACGTTCTGCTAAGAGCACCATGCCCAAAAGGCGGGAGATCCGTTTCCCGCAGAAGGCATGGCTTTGTGGACGTACCCCCATCCGCCCGGGATTGGGGGTTTTCTTGTTTGAACGGGTAAATCCCGGTGCCGTACGCATCGCTTAGATTCGGGCGTGTCAGTAGGCTTTGGAACACCCGGAAGAAATGCAGAGCAGAGGAGAGATATTGATGAAGAAATGGCTGAATTTATGGGGGATCGCGCTGCTGGCGATGGCGCTGTTATTGGCGGGCTGCGGCCAGGATAAAGGCGCGGGCGGCCAAGGAGCGGCGGGCAACGCCGCAGGCCAAACCGGGCAAAATGCAAGTTCGAATGCCGGAAACGGAGCACAGGGCGAACAGGGCGCCAAACGGACGGTGTATCCGCTGACGCTGAAGGATTCGAGCGGAACGGAATTTACGTTTGAGTCGGCGCCGCAAAAAATCGTTTCTCTGGCCCCGTCGGAGACGGAGACGCTGTTCGCGCTCGGGCTCGATCAGCAGATCGCCGGCGTTTCGGATTTGGACGATTATCCGGAAGCGGTGAAGGACAAGCCTAGAATGGGCGGTTTCAAGGTGAACGTAGAGGCGATCGTCGCCGCGCAGCCGGACCTGATCGTGGCGGCCAGCCTGATCGACGAACAGACGGTCAAAAGCTTGAGCGATTTGGGGTTCAAGGTGTTCCAGTCCGATCCGAAAACGGTGAGCGGCGTGATGGAGCACATCAAGGCAATCGGCGAGATCACCGATCATCAGGCCCAAGCTGAAGAAGTCGTCGGCCAAATGCAGCAGGAATTGAGCCGGGTGACCGATGCGGTCAAATCGCTGACTGAGGATCAGAAGAAAAAAGTGTACATCGAATTTTCGCCGGGCTGGACGGTCGGCAAGGGCGAGTTCATGGACGAAATGATCACCCTGGCCGGCGGCGTTAATGTAGCTTCCGACATTGCGGGCTGGAGCGAAATCAACGAGGAGAACATCATTAAAGCGAATCCGGACGTGATCCTGTACGCCAAAAGCGTCGTCGACAAAAACAATCGCACGCTGGCGGACATTATCAAAGGACGCGCCGGTTGGGATCAAATTGCCGCGATCAAGGAAGACCGCGTCGTCGGGCTGGACGACAATTTGCTCAGCCGCCCGGGTCCGCGGGTGACGCAAGGATTAATTGAGGTAGCCAAAGCGATTTATCCGGAACTGATTCAGCCATGATGACCGGTAAGCTGGCCGGTTACGGGACCGTTCTGCTGGCGCTGCTGGCCGTAACGCTGCTGTTTTGCATCGGAATCGGTTCGGTATCGCTGCCGCTCGGCGATATCGCCCGCATTTTGCTGCACCGGATTCCCGGCCCGGGAAGCTGGATCACGGCGGACTGGAGCGTGGCCTCGGAGCAAATCGTCCTACAGGTGCGCCTTCCCCGCGTTTTGTTGGGGATGCTGGTCGGCGCCACGCTTGCGGTGGCCGGGGCAGGCTTTCAAGGCGTGCTGCGCAATCCGCTGGCCGATCCGTTTACGCTCGGGGTTTCGTCGGGATCGGCGATCGGCGCGGCCGTGCTTATTTTTTTCGGCTGGCAGTTTTCGTTGCTCGGGGTGTTTACGCTGCCGGCGGTCGCTTTCCTGACGGGTGCGATCACGCTGTGGATCGTCATTTGGCTGGCGCGCGAAAACGGGAAAATTCCGATTGAAAGCCTGATTTTGTCCGGTGTCGTCATGCAGTCGTTCCTTGGCGCGGTGGTGTCGTTTTTGACGGCGATGTCCAAGCAAACGGTCAATGAAATTTTATATTGGACGATGGGCAGCTTGTCATTGCGCGGATGGTCGTATACGGCCATCCTTTTCCCGTATTTGCTGGTGGGCGGGGTGTTTCTGTGGAGCCGGGCCGGAACGCTTAACTTGCTGGCGCTCGGCGAACGTCAGGCGGCGCATTCGGGGCTGAACGTGGAGCGGACGAAGCTGACCGTGCTGCTGGCAGCCACGCTGATGACGGCGGCGGCCGTGTCGGTGTCCGGCGTTATCGGCTTCGTCGGCCTGGTCATTCCGCACATGATCCGCCTGATAACCGGGCCCGATTATCGTCTGATTATTCCGCTGTCCGCGCTTGGCGGCGGGATATTTATGATGTGGAGCGATCTTGCGGCCCGCTCCCTGCTGACGCCGACGGAGATCCCGCTTGGCATCGTTACCGCTTTTGTCGGGGCCCCCTTCTTTGGCTATTTGCTGCACCGGAAAAAGAAGGAGCGGGAGGGGGAACTGCGTTGATCGAGGTGAAAAAAGTTTCCAAAACGTACGGCCGCCAGGCGGTTCTCCACGATGTAACCTGGAGCGTGCGAAAGGGCGAATTTTGGGGGCTGATCGGACCTAACGGCAGCGGCAAAACGACGCTGCTCAATCTGATTTCCGGTGTGGAGCGGCCGGGCGCTGGGGAGATCGCGCTGGACGGACGTCCGCTCTCTTCCTATGGCCGCAAGGCGTTATCGCGGAAAATCGCCGTCCTGCAGCAGGACGGTTTGCCTCCGGTTTCGTACAGCGTCCGCGACGTGGTCGAGATGGGGCGCTTTCCGTATCAGGACTGGCGCGGCAGGGAGAAGGACGGACCGGAGGGCTCCCGGCGGCTGCTCGGCGAAATTATGGATAAGCTGGAGCTGAGCGCGCTGGAGCACCGGCCGCTAAGCGCGCTTAGCGGAGGGCAACGCCAGCGCGCCGCGCTCGGCAAGGTGATGGCGCAGCAGCCGGAGCTGGTGCTGCTCGATGAACCGACGACGTATTTGGACCTTCGCTACCAAATGCAGTTCATGGAACTGGTCTCAGGATGGCAGCGGGAGGAAGGGCTGACGGTCGTGGCCGTGATGCATGATTTGAACCTGGCCGCTTTGTTTTGCGACCGTCTCCTGGTGCTGAGCGAAGGGTGCGTTGTGGCGGAGGGGCCGCCGGAAGACATTTTGTCCGCGGCTATGGTAGATAAGGTTTATCAAGTGAAGGCGCACCGGGTGCCGCATCCGGACAGCGGAGTGCCGCAGCTGCTTCTACAGCGAAGGAAGGCGGAAAGCGGGGAGGCCAAGGGGATTAGGAGCGGCGAAACCGGCGGCTGAGGAGGAAAAGGCCGGCTTGAGATACGAACGGATGAAGCGGGCAAATAAAGCGGGCGGATGAGCCAAACAAATAACCGAATAGATGAACTGAATGGATGAACCACGAGGGAGGGAAGAACAATCATGGGGCATAACGCTATTTTGGAACTTGCAGGGAGCATCGGCAGGCTTGATGCGGCGGCAATGGCTGCCGCCGAGGAACGCTTGGGCCGGTTGACGAAGCCGCCCGGCAGCCTCGGCAAGCTGGAGGAATTGGCCGTCAGGCTGGCCGGCATAACGGGCGAAGCGCTGCCGGAGTTCCCGCGGCGCACGGTGTTTGTGATGGCTGCCGACCACGGCGTTTGCGAGGAAGGCGTCAGCGCCTTTCCGGCGGAAGTGACGCCGCAGATGGTGGGCAATTTCCTCGCCGGCGGAGCAGCGGTGAACGTACTGGCGCGCCAGGCCGGCGCCGACGTCGTGTGCGTTGATATCGGCGTGAACGCGGAGCTGTCGCATCCGGCTTTGGTGTCGCGGAAAGTGCGGTACGGCACCGCCAATATGTCCAAAGGCCCGGCGATGACCCGGGAGGAGGCGGAGGCGGCCGTGCTGATCGGAGCGCGGCTCGTGGAGGAAGCGGCATCCCGCGGCGTCCGCCTGTTCGTTACGGGCGAGATGGGCATCGGCAATACGACGGCCAGCGCGGCGATGATGAGCGCTTTGACCGCGATTTCGCCGGAGCAAAGCGTCGGCCGGGGGACCGGGATCGACGATGTACGGCTGCGCGGCAAGATCGAAGTCGTGCGGCGCGCCCTGGAGATCAATCGCCCGGACCCGGGAGATCCGCTCGGCGTGCTCGCCAAAGTGGGCGGCCTGGAAATCGCCGGGCTCGCCGGAGTCATTCTTGGTGCCGCGAAAAGCCGCTGCCCCGTCGTGATCGACGGCTTTATATCCAGCGTGGCCGCGCTTGCCGCAAGCCGGCTTGCGCCGGAAGCGGCCGGGTATATGATCGCATCCCACGTCTCCGCGGAGCAGGGGCATCACCAGCTGCTGCGGGAGCTGAAGCTCGAGCCGATGCTGGAGCTTGGCATGCGGCTCGGCGAGGGAACCGGCGGGGTGCTCGCCCTGCATTTGGTGGACGCGGCGAGCCGGATCGTGCGGGAGATGGCGACCTTTGAGAGCGCGGGGATTTCCACGGGCGGCGACCGGTAAAATGGGCGGGGCGCTGCCCGGCTGAAATCGCGGTGACAGTCAACATGAGTTTGGGGGTAAAGCGATGAAAGTAATGGTCACGGGCGGCGCCCGCAGCGGCAAAAGCTCGTTTGCCGAGCGCTGGATTATGAAGCACGCGGAAGCCGCGTTGTATATCGCGACCGGGCAAGCTTTCGACGAAGAAATGACCGAGCGGATCGCCCTGCACCGGCAGCAAAGGGAACAAAGCGGATTCACCTGGACGACGCTGGAGGAGCCGTTGCGGCTGGCGGAAAAGCTCACGGCATTAGGGGACGAGCTGCGGGCAGGCGGGGCGGAAGCGGCCGGGATGGACCGGCAGGGAACGGAAAAGGCCGGCTCGTCCGCCGCGGCCGTCGTGCTCGTCGACTGCCTCACGTTATGGCTGTCAAACATGCTGCTTGAGCAGGGGGAAAGGTCCGACGCGGCTGAGGTCATGGAGCGGGAAATCGGGCGGCTGGCTGCCGCGGCCGAAGCTTTCCCCGGCACGCTGGTGATGGTCACCAACGAGGTGGGGAACGGAATCGTGCCGGAATACCCCTTGGGCCGGCTGTATCGCGATCTGGCGGGCCGGTTGAACCGCAGGATGGCCGCCATTTCCGGACAGGTGTTTCTCGTGACGGCGGGCATTCCGATCGAGTTGAAAAGCAGGGAGTACCGGCTATGAGCGATGAGAGCAAGAACAAGCAGAACGAGCAGAGCGGCCCGGGGCAGCCGATATTGGCTGCTTTCCAATTTTTGACGCGGTTTCCGGTCCGGGCCGAGCTCGATTTCACGCCCGAGTTGCTGCGGCGAAGCGTCCGATATTACCCGCTTGTCGGGGCGGCCGTGGGGCTTAGCGTCTGGGCCGCCGCGGTTTTGTCGGCGTGGCTGCTGCCGCCGCTTCCCGCCGCCGTGCTGGCGCTGATCGTTTGGGTCTGGGTCACCGGCGGGCTGCATCTGGACGGCTGGATGGACACGGCCGACGGCTTGCTCAGCTACCGGCCCCGGGAAAAAATGCTGGAAATTATGAAGGACAGCCGGGTCGGAGCGATGGGGGTGCTCGCCTGTGTGCTGCTGCTTATGCTGAAGGCTTCGCTGCTGGCTTCCCTGCTGCAGGGCGGCGTTTGGCAAACCGGGGCCGCGCTGCTGACGGCGCCCGTTTGGAGCCGCTGGTTTATGACCCGGGCCATGCGGTTGTGGCCGAACGCCCGCCAAGGGGAAGGCTTGGCCGGGCAGTTCCGCGGGTTGGGGGCCCGCGATGCGCGGGGAGCAACCGCTTGGGCGATCGTATTGACCGCGGCGGCGCTGCTGCCCGCTGTGCTGCTGATCGTCTTGCTGGCTATGCTGCCGGCGACGGATGCGCTATCGCAGACAGCGGCGCTGCCGGGAACAGAGGCCGCCCATCGCGGCCGCATCGAACCGGCCTTGGCGGAATTGCTGCTGTACGCCTGCCTGCACCCGGTGCTGGCCTGGGCGGCGGGAACCCGGGCGGCCCGCTGGATGAGCGCCAAGCTCGGCGGTCTAACCGGCGACACTTACGGGGCGCTGAACGAAGGTCTGGAAGCGGCGCTGCTGCTGTTGGCGGTTTTGATATTCCGGTAATCGCTGGCGCGCAAAACGGAAGGGAGAGGAAGCGGATGGAAAATAGAGAAACGGTGAACGGCGCGGTGCTTATGGTGCAGGGTACGGCCTCGGATGTCGGGAAAAGCGTCATCGTGACGGCGCTCTGCCGCATTTTCGCCCAGGATGGGTTTCGCACCGCCCCCTTCAAGTCCCAAAACATGGCTTTAAACTCCTACGTTACCCCGGACGGCCGGGAAATCGGCCGGGCCCAGGGGGTTCAAGCCGAGGCCTGCGGCATCGCCGCCACCACGGACATGAATCCGGTGCTGATCAAGCCGACCGGAGACATGCATTCGCAGATCGTCGTTCACGGCCAGCCGCTCAAGCGTCTCAGCGCGGCGGATTACCGGGAGAAGTTTCTCCCGGAGGCGAAGCCGCTTGTGATGGATGCCTTGAACCGCCTGCGCCGGCAATACGACATTGTCCTCATGGAGGGGGCCGGCAGTCCGGCGGAAATCAACCTGAAGCAGCGCGACATCGTTAATATGAATCTGGCCGGGTGGGCGGATGCGCCGGTTATTTTGGTCGGGGACATCGATCGCGGCGGGGTGTTCGCGTTCCTGGTCGGAACACTGGAACTGCTGGAGCCGGAGGAGCGGGCCCGAGTCAAAGGCTTCATCATCAACAAATTCCGCGGGGATCTTTCCCTGCTTCAGCCGGGGCTAGATTGGCTGGAGCGGCGCACCGGCATTCCCGTGCTCGGCGTGTTGCCTTATCTTCCCGACCTGGATATTGAAGCTGAAGATTCGGTCGTTTTGGATACTTATCCTTCGGCGGCGGAATCCGCCGGGGAGCAAGCCGCGGTCGATATCGCCGTAATCCGTTATCCGCGCATTTCCAATTTCACCGATTTCGCTCCGCTCGCCGCCGAGCCGGACGTATCGCTCCGTTACGTGGACAAGCCCGCCGACCTGGGGCAGCCCGACGCGATTATCCTGCCGGGCACAAAGGACACGATCGGAGACCTGTCCTTCCTGCGGGAGCAGGGATGGGATCTAGCCATCCGCCGGCATATGGAGTTGCGGGAGCATGCTCAGCTGGCCGGCATCTGCGGAGGCTATCAGATGCTCGGTGCGCGTTTGCACGACCCCGAGGCGGTGGAGGCGGATGCGCCGCGGTCGGCGGAAGGTCTGGGCTGGCTGCCGCTCGCGACGACCTTCCGCGCGGGCAAAAAGACGGATCGCGTCCGCGGGACGACGGCAACCGGGCATCCGGTACGGCTGCATCCTCCCGGCCAGGCCGCCTTGCCTATCGAAGGCTACGAAATCCATCAAGGGGAGACGGTTCGGTTGCCGGCAGCTTCCGCTTCGGCATCTTCTGCTTCTGCCTTCGCTTCCGCCGGCTCAGCTATATCCGATATGTTCCTGATCCGCCGCGAAATGGCCGCTTCCGTCGACGGGCCGCCTACGGACGGGGACGAAGTCCATCCCGAAGGCGCCGCACGCTCTGATGGACGCGTGTTCGGCACTTATTTGCACGGCCTGTTTCATAACGACGCGTGGCGGCGGGCCTGGTTGGACGGCATTCGCACGGCGAAGGGACTTGATCCCCTGGGCCCGACCTTCACGGCGGCCTCCCGCAAGGAAGCGGCCTTCGACCGCCTCGCTGGGCATGTCCGGCGGCATCTGAAGCTGGAGCAAATTTATGAAATCGCCGGGCTCGATCCGGCGCTGGCGAACAGGAAGGGCGGCTAGGAAGTCAGCTAACCTCGTTTGCAGCGGATGGGTCATTTTTTATACGTTCAGTCATCAATCATTGACCCTGTTTTTTGGTTCAACCTAATCATCAGTGCTTGACAGTCAAGCCGGCAACAGACCGTGGCCTGGAGCGAGACTCGCTATCCGGAGGCTTTGCACGATTATCCCCTTTGACCAGGTGACTATGCTTCCTGAACTAAAGGGATGATCGTGCAAAGTGCTTTGGAGGGACAACCTCCCCCCATCTCCATTATCATTTATTTTGTCAGCACTGATTTTGGTCTTGAGCATGAAGCTGATTGATTGAAACGATCCCCGGGACCCGATCCGCAAGCTGGTGATCCCGAACACCGGGGAACTGAAGGAGTACGGGCGTTGGGACGCTTCCGACGAAGACACGAACTACGTCGTTCCCGGCTGCCAGCACAAATACAGGACGACCGCGCTGCTCATCGTATCGGAGGTTTGCGGCTAGCGAAAACGTCAGGGCTGGGCAAACGCGAGCGTTTGTCGATGAGCCGCACCTCGGGGAAAATCGAAATTTTGGCGATCGAAAACGGCTTCGCTTACCTGAAATACCATCAGTCCAGAGATGACGAATACGGGAAGTTTATGGTGCTGGAATGCCCGGACGATGCCGCCTGGTTCGACGATCTGCCGGGGAACGATGCGCACCGGAAGAAGCCGGAGAAAAAACGGGCGGATATCGTTTCCGTCAACGAGCTGCCCGAGAAATCTGGCTTGTCCGACATAAGCGTATAGAATGGTGCATAAGTGCTAAAGCGTTCTGGCCGGCAGATGGAGCAGCTCCCATACGGAGGAGAGCATCTCCGCCCAATTAGATGCGGAACTTTTCCACCGCTTCGCGCAGCGACAGCGCCTGCTCGTGAAGGGAGCGCACGGTTTGGGCGTGGCTTTCCATCTCGGTGAGCTGCTGCTGCGAATATTGGGCGATTTGCTCCATGCTTTCCAGCGATTTGGCCGTAATGTTGGCCGCTTCCTCAACCGAGGCGGTAACTTCTTCCGTGCCGGCGGAAACCTGCTGCGTGGAAGAGGACACCGATTGGATCGTTAAATTGATGTTTTGGATCAGCTCCGTCAGTTGGCCGAAGGCTCTGCCGGCTTGTTTTACGCGGCCGGTCCCGGAGACGATCTGCTCGCTGGCGCGCTGCATGGCGCTGACGGAATTTTCCGATTCCTCGCGGATGCTCAGCAAATATTCGCCGATTTCGTCCATGGCCCCCCGGGACTGCTCCGCCAGCTTGCGCACTTCCTCGGCGACGACGGCGAAGCCTTTGCCGTTCTCCCCGGCGCGCGAAGCTTCGATGGCCGCGTTTAACGCCAGAATATTAATCTGTTTCGTGATTTCTGTAATCGTGCCGACGACGGTGGCGATCGATTCGGACCGTTCGTTCAGAATGCGGATGTGCTCCAGCGTGCGTCCGGCCGCTTCCTCGACGAGCTGCATCTGCTCGACGGCCGTTTGTGCTAACGCATTGCCGGCGCCGGCTTCCTCGGCGGCTTGTCCGATCCGTTCGGTGACCTCGGCGGAAGAGGAGGCGATATGCTGGATGCCCTGCGAAATTTCTTCCATCGCCCGGGCGTTCTCGGCGGCGGCCGTGGCGATCGTCAGACTGCCGGATTCGATTTCCCGCGTCGCTGCGTTGGAGCGGGTGATCAACGCCCCAAACGTGTCTACCGACCGGGATAAATGTTCCGATCCGCTCACGACGATTTGCGATGTGTCCAGCACTTTAGCGAACATCTCTTTGAGCTGGTTCGTCATCGTACGGAAGCTTGCGGCAAGCTGAGCGACTTCATCATGGCCAGCCACCTCGATCGCCTGCCGGAAATCGCCGCCGGCCATTTTTTCCGTAACGGCAACCAGCTTTTTGATCGATTTGGTGATGCGCCGGCTAACAAAATATGCGACCAACAGCCCGGCTCCGATCACGAGGGCGGTTATACCGATGCAGATCTGCAAAATTTCCGCCCGCTTCTGATCGATAAAAGTGGCGTCCAGCCCGATGGCCAGCACCGCTTTGCTTCCGGGGATCGCGATAAACGCCGTCTTGTGCGAACCGAACCGGTCCGAATACAGCTCGCTGATATGTATTTCGCCATCGGAGGTCTCGGCCATGGCGTTTTGAATCTCCAACGGGTCGCCGGCTTTCATTCCGGAATTTTCGTTGGCGGCGATGACGGCAGCTCCGTTTTCCTGAAGCTGGATCAGGTAGGCGTTGTTTAAATGAAACTCCTTGGCGCTTTTCGTCAAATAGGATTCAACCGCAAACCGGGAATTTTCCTTGCCGCTCATCAGTTGCATCGCCTGATTCGTGTCCAGCCTTTTGTAAATGTCCTGCGTACTGGTCAGGAGCACTTTGTCAAATTGCGGCAGCACGTTTTGGCTAATGATTCCCATAGAAATGTAATAAAAGCTTACACTAAACAAAAGCGAAGATACTACGATAAGCGCTGCAAACGTAAGCATGAATTTGCGGCTGATGGAGCTGTTGATTTTTAACACGGAAATCTCCCCAATCTCTCCCATAAAATAAGTGTTTTATGTCTATAGTCCTATGCCCGAACCGTGGATTCTCTTTTTTTAACCACTGGTTCATAAGTATTATTTTATAGGAAAAAATGCCCTTTGAAAATGAAAAATATCCGCTGAATGTTTGCGAAAAAGAAAAAAATCAGAGCTTTCAACCTTTTGAAGGGGAAGAAGGCTCTGATTTCTTACATTTAGCGTTAGATATAAGTCAACTGTTTCGGATAGGCGGTCAACACTTCCACGCCGGAGGCGGTCACGAGCACGTCGTCCTCGATGCGGACGCCGCCGACTCCAGGCACATAAATCCCGGGCTCTACCGTAAATACGTTGCCTTCCGTCAGCAATTGTTCGTTCTTGCCGTGGACGGAAGGGAATTCATGGACGTCAATGCCCAGCCCGTGGCCTAACCGGTGAATAAAATAGCGGCCGTAACCGGCGGCTTCGATCACGCCGCGGGCGGCTTTGTCGATCGAGGCGAAGCTGACTCCCGGTTTGATGGCTTCGATGGCGGCCGTGTTGGCAGCCAGCACGGTTTCGTATATTTTGACCAGTTCATCGGACAACTCCCCTACGGCAAACGTGCGGGTGATGTCGGAAGCGTATCCGTCCGCGTAAACCCCGATGTCAAACATGACAAGATCGCCGCGGCGAATTTGCCGCGTTCCGGGAACGCCGTGCGGCAAAGCCGTCTTTTCTCCGGACAGCACCATGGAGTCGAAAGAAGGGCCGTCCGCGCCCAGCTTGCGGATTTGATACTCCACTTCGGCAACCAGCTCGTTTTCGCTGACCCCTTCCTTGACCTGGCGTACCGATTCCGTCAGCACCTGCTCGATCAGGTTTACGGCGCGCTTGATTTTAGCGACTTCGTCCGCGCTTTTGCGGAAGCGAAGCTCACGCAGCCACGGGCCAACGTCCAAATACCGGGAAAAACCAAGCGTTTCCTGCATTTGTTCGAACCTGGCCACGGAGACCTGCTCTTTTTCGAACCCGATCGTGCCGATCGTCCCCTTCAAACGCTGTTTCAGCAGGAGATATGGATCGTCCGTGTCCTGGTGGGTGATGATTTCTGCGACGTCCGCCGCCGCCCGGGCCGCTTCCTCGTCCAGCGCGGGCACCACGAGAAACGGTTCGCTTCCCGCTTGAAGGACGGCGCCAAGAAAGCGTTCATGAGGATTGCTCAGGAATCCGGTGAGATAGTATACATGTTTCGGATCGGTAATCAGCAGGGTGCTGATCCCGGATTCGCGCATTTTTCGGTCAAGCTCAGCCCATTTCATATTCATTAAAAAATACTTCCTTTCGCAAGCAGTTTCAAATATCATTATAGGCTAATAATTGGAAAAGGGATAGTTGGGGGCCGGCGTAAAATTTAACGGAATAATGGTTTACATTTGCGGAAATTTCAATAGAATGGGAAGAAGCTATGTTATGTAAAATTTGAATCAATTGGCTAAAAGGAGAGACGACGTTGACAGCGGAAAAAAAGAATCAAACCCCACTCATCCTGATCGGCCTGATGCTGGCGATCCTGATGTCGGCCATGGACAACACGATCGTGACGACGGCGATGGGGACGATCGTCGCCGATCTCGGCGGCATGGAGCAGTTCGTCTGGGTAACCTCCGCCTATATGGTGGCGGTGATGGCGGGAACGCCGATTTTCGGCAAACTGTCCGATATGTACGGGCGGAAACGCTTTTTCCTGTTCGGGATCATCACGTTTTTGCTCGGATCGATCCTGTGCGGGCTGGCCGGCAGCATCATGCAGCTCAGCATCTTCCGGGCGATCCAGGGGATCGGCGGCGGGGCGCTGATGCCGATCGCATTTACGATCATCTATGACATTTTCCCTGTGGAGCAGCGCGGCAAAATGACCGGCCTGCTTGGGGCGGTATTCGGCACCTCCAGCATTTTCGGCCCGCTGCTCGGCGCGTTTATCACCGATTCGCTGGGATGGCACTGGGTCTTTTACATCAATGTGCCGATCGGGATCGTCTCCCTGCTGCTGATCACCGCATATTACCGGGAATCGCTTGCGCACACGAAGCAGCAAATCGATTGGAGCGGGGCGGTTACCCTCGTCGGCGCGGTGATTTGCCTGATGTTCGCGCTGGAGCTCGGCGGCGAAAAATACGCTTGGAACTCGGCGGTGATCATCGCTTTGTTTGCCGGCTTCGCCGTGCTGTTTGTCGCTTTTTTGCTGGCGGAAACCAAAGCGCGGGAGCCGATCATTTCGTTCGGCATGTTCAAAGTACGGCTTTACGCGACAAGCTGTTTGCTCGCCTTGCTGTACGGCAGCGTGTTTATCGTGGCGACGGTGTACATCCCGATTTTCGTGCAGGGCGTATTCGGCGGTTCGGCCACGAACTCAGGCATTATTTTGATGCCGATGATGGTCGGTTCGGTCGTCGGCAGCATGATGGGGGGAATGCTGACTTCCCGGCTGTCGTACCGCGCGGTTATGGCGATCTCGGTCGTCTGCTTCGTCTGCGGCGTTTTCGCCTTAAGCACGCTGACGAACGACACCTCGCGCCTGGTGCTTACCGTCTTCAGCATTTTGACGGGTTTTGGCGTCGGCTTCTCCTTTTCGGTGCTCAGCATGGCCTCCGTCCATCATTTCGATATGCGGCAGCGCGGCGCGGCGACGTCGACCAACTCCTTCCTGCGCTCGCTTGGCATGACGCTCGGGATTACGATCTTCGGGATCGTGCAGCGCAATCTGCTGGCGGACAAGATGTCGGCGGCTTTTGCCGGAACGGGACAAGCAGGGGGACAAGCAGAGGCCACCTTCGGCAATGCCCAGGAGGCGCTGAGTTCGGACAAGCGGGCCATGATCCCGCCGGAAATTTTGGATAAAATTACGGACGCCTTATCCGGTTCGATCGCGCACACCTTCATGTGGGCTTTGATTCCGGCCGTTTGTTCCATCATGGTCGTCATCGCCATGCCCAAGGACCGGATTGTTCGCGGCGCGGCGGCCAGGCCGTCCAAGCCGTCCAAGCAGCAGGGCTGAATGGTTTGAGACAAAGTATACGATGATCAGGATGGAGAGAAAAGCACCATGCGGTTGCGCTCTGTCAACTAGAAATCGGCGCTTGAGAGCTGGCAGCTGGCTGAGCTAGCTGTGGAACGACGAACCTTGCCAGCGGGCAACTGGCTGTTGGAACAACGAACCGTAGGCTGGGTTTAGACGAAATGGCCTTCAAAATAGCGGCATTTTATGCACTAGCGTTGCATAAAACCTAACGCGAATAATCAAATATTAGTTAAATATGGGTAATTATGATCATTTTTCATGGAAAAAGCATAAAAAATCTCCTATTGTAAAGAGGTAGGTACGTTGTCCATAACTCTCTACAAAAGGAGACCATCCATGGATAACGTTAAAGCTAAAACGGTCATTCGTCAACTGATTTCCTTACTGCCCATCGATGTGCATCAACGTTTACTCTTCGACCATTACACCAAGAAACTTACCACGATGAAAGCGATCATGCTCTTCATCAATGCTCAGTTGAAACAATGGTCATCTTACGGTGAAATGGAAATTGCACTTCGTGCTGAGCCGAAACTTCAGCAGCTTCTACAGTTGGAGAGTATCAGCGGCTCGCAATTATCCCGAAAACTCGATCAGATCCCAACGGAGCTGTTGGAGTGGATGTTTCAGCATCTGGCATCACAAACACAGCAACGTGCTTGCCACCAGGGCCAGAGCGGGAAATTGCACATCATTGATTCTTCCAGCATTCGACTGCCGCTTCAACTTGGAAGTTGGGCCAAGATGTCAAATAAGAGTAGCGGCGTCAAGATGCATCTGCGCCTCGTTGTTACAGCTCCCGACAAGCTATTTCCTGATGCCATGATCCCCAGTTCGCTCAATGTAGGGGATCGTGCGGGGGCCGTTGAACTGGTCGTCCCCTCGGATGCGATTTATGTGATGGATCGCGGTTATGATGATTATGCCCGGATGGATCAATGGGTCCAGGACAACATCCAGTTTGTGATCCGTATGCGAGATCGCGCGCTTGCCACCGTCATTGAGGAGTATCCTGTTCCGGAAGGCTCGAACATCACGCGGGACGCCAAGGTTTGCGTGGGCAGTTCCTTCCGATCCATGGAACATTCCGTTCGTTTGGTGGAGTTTTATGACGAGCAGGAACGGACTTATCGTATTTTTACATCGGTATGGGATAAGACCGCTGAAGAAATCGCGCAGATCTACAAAAATCGCTGGCTCATCGAGTTGTATTTTAAATGGCTGAAGCAACATTTGCGATTGAAGAAGCTGCACAGTCATAAACCACAGGCTATTTGGAACCAATTATTCTTGGCTTTAATTACTGCCTTGCTCGTGGAGCACATCCGGCACAGCACCCAAACGGCAAAAACAAACTGGCAAGTGCTCCGGATTCTCCGCGAGTATTTGTACCGTTCATGGCGATCCTTTCGAACCGAACTGGATCGGAAACCCAGTCGAAGTAGTCCGGGGAGACGTCCGGGGTCAGGTCCCAAAGCGTTATCGGTGCGCACAATGGTTGGGATAATTAAGCCAAGCAAGTTCAAGAAATAATATCCATTATATACATTTAATGGGACATCGCGACCTACGCATTAGGTAACCTTGACTTTTTGGTCTTAAGCTTAAAAAATGACTGTAAAAAAATCCGTTTATAGTTTCAATAATCCAAATGTGGGTTTTGCTGAAAATTGATGTTAGTGTTCTTGCAACGCTAGTGCATTTTATGTACTTATTATCCGGAGCCAAGCATGTTTATCCTCATTAGCGGCAGTTTTTGTCCTTATCTTCCTGCGGGTGGCCCAAAATGCGGGCATTTCGATAGCGGCCGGGGAAATTAGCGGCATAAATTGCCGCTATCTCTCTCAAACGGGCGGATATCGGCGGAATAGCGGCGTTTTTTAGCCTTATTTTTTCGCTGGAGTTCTTCCGGCCACCCTGGCCCAAAGAAAAAGCCGCTCCCGAAACATGGACGTTCAAGTCCATGCCAGGGAGCGGCTTCTTTCCATGATAAGCGTGCCTATAGTCACACCTATAGGCACGCCGTGTAGTCACAGCGTGTAGGCACGCAATTAGGCACGCCGCGTAGGTAAACCGCGTAGTCACGCCGTGTTAGGCGCGCCGCGTAGGCATAGCGTGTAGGCATGCCGCGTAGGCAAACTGCGTAGTCACGCCGTGTAGCACACCGGCTTTAGGAGCGCAGCTCCTTGACCACATTCGGCGGTGTGCCGCCGGCCAGCGCCGTGGCCAGGTTCTCCGCGGCCAGCAACGCCATTTGACGGCGGGTCTGCGCGGTGGAGGACCCGATATGCGGCAGGGTGACGACGTTCGGCAAGCCGAGCAGCGGATGGTCCGGGGCAATCGGCTCGCGCTCGAAAACGTCGAGCCCGGCGCCGTAGATGCGTTTTTGCCGCAGCGCTTCGGTCAGCGCGGCTTCGTCGACCGTCGCCCCCCTGGAGGCGTTGACGAACACGGCCGTGGGCTTCATCCAGGCAAGCTCGCGTTCGCCGATCAGCCCCCGCGTTTCCGGGGTCAGCGGCGTCATCAGGACGACGAAGTCGGATGTTTGCAGCAGCTCTTCCATAGAGCAGTACACGGCGCCCAGTTCGGCTTCGGTCCCGGGCTTGCGGCTGCGGTTATGGTACAGCACGTCCATGCCGAAGCCCAAATGGCCCCGGCGGGCGACGGCTTCCCCGATTTCCCCCATGCCGATGACGCCAAGCGTCTTGTGGTGCACATCAAGCCCGAACAAAATTTCGTCGTCGCCGCGTTTCCATTTCCCTTGCTTGACGTACTGGTCCAGTTCCGGCACGCGGCGGGCGACCGCCAGCATCAAGGCAAAAATCAGGTCCGCGACCGTGTCGTTCAGCACCGACGGCGTGTTCGTTCCGATCACGCCGCGGGCTTTCATCGCCTCCAGGTCAAAGTTGTTGTAGCCGACGCTGATATTGCTGACGGCCTTCAGGCGGGGAGCATGCTCCAGCAGCTCCGCGTCGATCCGGGTGCCGGACGTCAGCAGGCCGTCCGCTTCGGCTAGGCTTGCGAGCAGCCGCGCGCGGGGAATCGGTCCGTCGCCGTCCCACTTGCTGCAAAGGCAGTGTTCGGCGAGATAGGCCTCAACCTCCGGAGGCACGGGTCTGGCGATAAATACATGTGGCTTCACGGTTCTCCTCTCCCTTTTCTATATAAGTTGAACTATTGATTGTACGTGTGGGGCAGCCGTGTGAAATGTTCTTACGAACGCTGTTGTTCGCAGATTTCGATGACCGGGTTTAAAATTAAATCGAATTAAATTCAAATATTGTAGAAATCCGCTCACAAAGGCGACCAAGCGTATGCTTTCGATGCAGCTTTCTTGCAGAAAGCTTTGAGTTTCTTCAGAATCATTTCCCCAAGGTTCAATATTCTAAAATGTCACTCTTTTAGAATATTGAACCCTCTTGCCTGACCACGCTTTTTTTAGTTCAACTTATAAAGATTTCGTACAAACACTTAAACTTACCTTTATCATACCAGAAAAGAGAGGGGGAGGCGTTAGCGATTGTCAATCTTTTCCGGGTACATGTCGTGATTGAGCAGGCGGTGTTCGGCCATTGCCTCGTATTTGGTGCCGGGGCGTCCGTAGTTGCAGTACGGATCGATGGAAATGCCGCCGCGCGGGGTAAATTTGCCCCATACCTCGATGTACTTCGGATCCATCAGCTTGATCAGGTCGTTCATGATGATGTTGACGCAATCCTCGTGGAAATCGCCGTGATTGCGGAAGCTGAACAGGTAGAGTTTCAGCGATTTGCTCTCCACCATTTTCACGTCGGGAATGTAGCTGATGTAGATGGTGGCGAAATCCGGCTGCCCGGTAATCGGACAAAGGCTCGTAAACTCGGGACAGTTGAATTTTACAAAATAGTCGCGGTAAGGGTGTTTATTGTCAAACGATTCGAGCACTTCCGGCGCGTAATTAAACGGATATTTTACGCCCTGGTTGCCCAGCAGCGTAACGTCTTGCATTTCTTCAGGTTTTCTTCCGGCCATGGTTGGCTCTCCTTTGCAAAGTGGTTTTATCAATATAGAAAAAATAATTGCCAAAACTATACGCCGCGTTTGTTCCCCCATACGAGGGCATGCAGCTGCGGCAGAACGCGCACGTTATTCAATTCGGATGAGGCGACAACCTTGTCGATCAACGCTTCATAGCGCCGCAGCAGATCGGCGGCATGCTCCCGGATATCCATCCGCCGTACGTCGGGATTGCCGACCTGCACATACATCGCCGTATCCGGGTAGCGGGCGTGCACTTGTTTGGCGTAGGCGAGATCGGCCTCGTCAAACACGACGACCTTCAGGCTGACGGCCAAGGGATGGGGGCGATGGGACAGCTTGGTCACGATATCGTCCAGAATAGCCCAATCGGTCTCCATTCCCGAGCTCGGCGGCTTGGGCGACAGCGTGACCTGCTCGATCTCGGCCAGCCAGTCCTGCCAGCGCGAGCCTTGCGTCTCGACGGCGATGGCAACGCCCTTGGCGTGCAGCAGTGCCACCAGGCCGGCGAGCTGCGGCAGTAGGGCGGGGTTGCCGCCCGACAGCGTGACGTGCGAGAAACGATCGCCGCCGATCTCCCGCAGCTCTTCCCAGATCGCCGCCGGCGTCATGAAGCGGATCGCGTCTTTGGCGCTGCCGTCCCAGGTGAAGGCCGAGTCGCACCAGACGCAGCGGTAATCGCAGCCGGCGGTGCGGACGAACATCGTTTTTTGCCCGATGACCATGCCCTCGCCCTGAACGGTTGGTCCAAACACTTCCAGCACGGGAATCGGCGGGTTATTCATCCAGCATCCACTCCCGTCTGACTTCGGCATAGCTGGTCGGCGTCTCGTACAGGCGGACGAACTCCGTCCGGCCTTCCAGCACGACATTCCGGTAGGTCTCCGACCCAAGCGCGGCTTCCATTTTCTCGAACAGCCATACGACCATGTTTTCCGCCGTCGTATTCATCGGCGGCAGCGTTTCGTTCAAATAACGGTGATCGAGATAAACTTCGATCTCGTTTTTCCAGATCTCCTTAATCGTGCCGAAATCAACGGTAATGCCGATCTCGTTAGGCAGGGCGCTGATGCCAAACACGGCTTTATACGTGTGGCCGTGCAGATTTTTGCATTTGCCTTCATAGGCATGCAGATGGTGGGCGGCGTCGAAAGTAAATTCCTTGCTGACGAGAACGCGGCGCCGGTGGTAGCGCAGCTGCTCCTTGCCGATGTCGCGACCCAGCTTCTGCAGCGATTCGACGATTCGAAATTCGCCCGGCGTCCGGCTCATTGTTTGTCCGCCCCCTGACGCTCCAGCAGGTATTTGTCCAGGCCGGCTTTGCGCAGCTTGCAGGCCGGGCATTCGCCGCAGCCGTCGCCGATGACGCCGTTATAGCAGGTGAGCGTCCGTTCGCGCACAAAATCGAAGGCCCCTAGCTCGTCGGCCAGCTTCCACGTCTCGGCCTTGTCGATCCACATCAGCGGCGTGTGGATCACGAATTCGTAATCCATCGCCAAATTGAGCGTCACGTTCAGCGATTTGACGAACACGTCGCGGCAGTCGGGATACCCGCTGAAATCGGTCTCGCAGACGCCGGTCACGATATGCTTGGCGCCGATCCCTTTGGCCAGGACGGCCGCAAAGCTGAGGAACAGGTGATTGCGCCCGTCCACGAACGTGCTGGGGAGCTCCCCGTCCTTTTGCACGATGGCGATGTCGCTGCGGGTCAGCGCGTTTTGCGTCAACTGGCCGAGCAGGCTCATGTCGAGAATCGTGTGCTTGATATCAAGCTCTTGGGCGATGTCCTTGGCGCATTCGATTTCGCGAGCGTGGCGCTGGCCGTAATCGAACGTCACGGCCTCCACTTCGCCGAACTGCTTTTTCGCCCAGAACAGGCAGGTGGTGCTGTCTTGACCGCCGCTAAAGACGACGACCGCTTTTTCGTTTTTAAGCATAAAAAAACCCTCCATCTTCTTTGGGATTTGAAAGCGGCAAGCCTTGGCCGCCGGCAGAAGAAAGAGAGTTCTTGAACTGGTCGCAAAAAAACAAGCCCGGTTCCGGCGGGTGTTTCGGCTGCCCCTTCCGCGCTTGCAGCGCTGATGAACGGAACGCCAAAATCAACCCCTCCATATGACAGGGCGTTTTATAGTTTTTTATAGAGGGAGTTCTCGAACCTCTCCCATGCCGTAAGCCGGATCCGGCCAGCATGGATTCTTCTTCAATTGGGTGCTTTCATAATAGGCATTAGGCACAAAGTTCATTATAACACAATTTTTATAGCGGGAAAGGGGCTGATGCGATTCGGACGCAGGTAGTTCTTTGGAAGTGATATGTTATTTAGCTGTTCACAAAACCGGGGATATCGTCGATAATGGAGTAGATCATTTATAGATCAATATAGAGGAGGGTGAACGATGAAAAAAATGAAATGGCTGGCCATTCCCGTCATTTTGCTATTGGCGGTGCTGACCGGATGTCAAGCCGTAGGCGGCTTTGACGTCAGCAAGGCGCTGGCCGGCAGCCTGAACCCGACATCCAGCGAATCCAGACAGACGCTTAAGGTGGAACTGGTGCCGGCTTCCGGAAACTTGTCTGCCGAGGACAAAGCAGCTATCGAACTGATCAATTCTTTATCTATCAATATTGACAGCGCCAAGGTGCAGGATAAAAATCATGCGTCCATCAAAGGCTCGGTCGGATTCCAGGGAGGAAACATCCCGTTTCTGATGTCGATGGATGCCGCTAAAGGGATTGCGTTCCAGATCGAAGGAGCTAAGCAGCCACTGTACATATCGCTGGATAACGCGCTGTCCAAAGAAATGGGCATGAATGAAGAAGGCGTGCAAAATTTAACGTTGAAGACAGCGGAGCTTATTTTCAAGCATTTCCCGAATCCGTCGGTCCTCACCGTAAAACAAACGCAGGAACAGGTTAACGGCGAATCGTTAAACCTGACCAATCTGCACGCCGAGATCCGCGGCGATGAGCTGGTCGGCATGATCAAGCCGTTTCTTGTCAGCTTGTCCACGGATGAGCAAGGTTTGAAAGAGCTGATCGGCGAGTTTTATGATATGGTACTTCCTGTTGTTAACGCCGTTAACGAGTTTGGTGCCGGGGACATGGGAACAACGATGGACCAGCAGTCCAAAGCGCAAGTTGTAGAAGAACTTTACCCGGAAATCAAAAAAGAACTGGAAGAGTTCATCAAAGACTTTGATAAAGATATTGCCGTTCTGCTGAACGATACGCCGGAATTGTCCACCGTGCTTGGCAAAGATACGGTGCTTAAGCTGGACCTGTATTTCGACAGCAATCTGAACATCCGCAAGCAAACGATGGATCTGAACATAGCGCTCCCCAGCTCGGAAGATCTCCCGATTTCGGCGATCAAGGTTCACAGCGAAAACGAAGTCTGGAACATTGGCGGCCAGGTGGCCATCGATCAGGTGGATACCTCTGCGGGCGTGCTTGACACGACGGACGGAAAGGTAACGCCGGGGCAAATTTTGCGCAATTTCCAAGAAGTGACGCCGCTCTATAAGCTGCTTAAGGACCAAATGAAGATCGGCCATAAATATGCGGTGATCGATTCGAAAAACGATTATTACGGAGTCATCAATAAAAAGGGCACTGCTTTCGTGCCGCTTCGCTACTTGTCGGAGCAGTTCGACGCCGAAGTGAAATGGACGGAAGGCTCGAAACGGATCGTTGTTGTCAACGATCTCACCGGGGAGGAAATCGTCCTGACGATCGGCTCCAAACAAGCGGTGGTGGGCGGCAAGACCGTTCAGTTGAGCGGGCCGGTGTTCGTGCACAAGGACGGAGCGACCTACGTGCCGCTGCGTTTTCTGGCAGAAGCGCTGGGAGCGACGGTTGAGGTCGACCCCGAAGGCTGGATTACTGTGGAACGGAAGTAAAATGCCGCTTAGTTAACGTTTTGTTAACGCTTAGTCTTAACGTTTGGTTGAAGCTTTAGCTTATGCGTGGGATTGTCCCTGTCACTTTGGGTGGCGGGGACAATTTTTTATAGTCCCCAAATGCAAAAGTGCAGGCGATATTTGTCAGATTTCCTCGAAATAGTCCATCGAAATGCAAAAGCTTTTGCATTTGACGGGCCATTGTCAGGGGATTGGGCGCGAACGAACTGTATTTTTGCATCTCGCAGGAGCCGGCGCAGCCCGTATCCGTTACGTTTATCCCGGCTCCTATTGCCTAAATCCCTGTTTCTTTATATAATGATAATCATTATCAGTAGAGGTATGAATGGGGGATCAATTAGAAATATGCACGCTTTTAAATATCGTTTTCTTACTTTGGCTGTAATTATGCTGATGGCCGTCGTGCTTGCCGCCTGCGGCGGTCAAGGCGGAAACGCCGGGGCGAATGGGGCTGGCGGAGCTCCCGCAAATGGGGCCGCGAACGGCGGAGCCGCGGGGAATGCGCAGGGCGGAAACGCCGGAGCATCGGAAGGACAAGCCGGGACGAGAGTCTACACGGACTATAAAGGGGAGCAAGTGGAAATCCCAACGAATCCGCAGCGGATCGTGTCGATCACGCATTTGGGCGACCTGGCGGCCTTGGGCGTGAAGCCGGCTGGCGCCGGCTCGGTGGCGCTGGAAAATTCGGTTTTGCTGCAAAAGGAGCTGGAAGGTGTCGAGAATGTCGGCGATGTATCCGTGGAGAAGGTGCTGGAGCTTCAGCCAGACCTCATTATCGTGCCTACTTATCTGCCGGCCGAGACTGTGGAACAGCTCAAAAAAATCGCACCGGTCGTTACTCTGGCCACGACAGGCTGGGAGGGCGTCGATCCGCTCGAAGAGGTGAAGACGGTTGGCGCCTTGCTTGGCCGGGAGAAAGAGGCGGAAGCGTTCATTACCCGCTACAAGCAAAAAGCGGAAGAAGCCAAGGCTAAGCTGCAGGAAGTCATTGGCCCGGACGAAACCGTCGGAACGTATTCGATTTGGGCGAAAAATTTCTGGGTATGGCCGAAAACGCGGGATGCCGGCTACAACCTGTACGAGATGTTCGGCTTGAAGCCGCTTGACAAAATCGAAAAAGAAGTGTTCCCGACGACAGGGGCGGACATTTCGCTGGAGGTGCTGCCCGAGTATGCGGCGGACCACATGTTCGTAACGGTTTATGAGCCGGACGGCGGGGCGGAACGCGCGCAAGAGGTCATGAACGGTTCGATCTGGAAAAACCTCCCGGCGCTCAAAAACAATCATGTGTATAAGCTGGACAACAAAGAGTTTTGGATGGTTGACGGGCTGAACCTGGAGAAACAGCTGGATATTCTCGTCAATTTGGTCGTAAACCAAAATCAGAAATAACCGCGAGCGTTTGCTTGCATAAAAAAGCCGCTCCTTCGCTTGGACTGATGGAAGCGGCTTTTTGGTGTGCGGTAAGGATGGCGGAGGAAACCGGAGGATGCCGGATGCTGCGCAGGATATTGCGGGATGTTGCGGGATGTTGTTAGGATGCTGTCTTCCTATCTCGATGGACAACGGATACAGGACCCACGCCAGATGTTTAACGAACTCCGGCCCGCGCCGCGGGCGACCGTTAAACGAGCAGAGCCCATTCCTTGCGGATTGCTGTTTCCTCCAGCCCATAACCGATCAGTACGAGGTAATGCGGACCGCTGTGGGCAATGGACTCCCAACGGAACCGCTTGCCGGCGAATTGGAGGAGATACGTTTGCTCCTGCCGGGAAAACCGGAGATAGCCTTTAGCCCGCAGTACGCCGCTGCCCCATTGTTTGATGAAACGTTCCAGCTTGCTTGCCGGCAGGCTTAGAGGCTCGGGCAAAGGCAGAACGACGGTGCGGATTCTGCTGAAGGAAACGGGGGGATCATCCTTAAGCCCGCCCGAAGATACGTTGCCGGCAGGGTTCCCGCGCAGCTCGCTCCCCGGCCCGCTTCGGAGTGCTCCGGGAGAATAAGCGTGACCCGGCACGATCACCCGGAAAGGGGAGCGCTTCAACGGAACGGCCGTTTTGCCGGGGACCGGCTGCACGCCCTCAAAGAAAGGGCCCAGCGGGACGGCGGCGTTGACGGCATAATGCATCCGCGCCGCGGCATTGTGCTTGCGGGCCATTTCCGCCACTTTGGCGCAATGGGAGGAGGGGGCAAGATCGGTTTTGTTGATGATCAGGTCATCGGCCGTAGCGATCTGACCGCGCAGCGTTCGCACGAGCTGTTTGTCGGCGGCGAATATGCTGTTGTATTCAAGCGCATGCTCGGCATCTACGATCGTAATGACGCGGTGGAGATAGACCCGGCGGACCAACCCCGGCTCGGTAAGCTGCTCTACGATTTCTTCCGGATTGGCCACGCCGGTGAGCTCCAGCAGCAGCAAGTCGGGCGATTGCCGCAGCAGGCTGGCGATGGCTCCTTGGATTTCGTCTTTTTTCGTGCAGCAGATGCAGCCGTCCAGCAGCTTTTCCAGCGGAAAGGCCGTGCCGGATGCGCGGGACACGAGATCGCCGTCGATATCGAGCCGCCCGAGTTCATTCATTAATACACCGGGCCGAAGCCCGCGTTTGCCCGCTTCCTCAAGTAATTTCAGCAGCAGCGTCGTTTTGCCGCTGCCCAAAAATCCGCTTAAAATGATGACCGGCGTGCCTGGCGTGTTACTGTTAGGGTGCATACCTGCAAGCTCCTTTCGGGACATGTCATTGACAAATGGGAGACGTGCTCCTAATATATGTTTATTCGTAACAATTACGTTTAAACAACGAGAATGGAATGAGCTTATGTTAAAACTCAAACGCGGCGACGTGCTGCTGATGGCGTTTCTGGTGCTGGTCGGTTCCGTTTGGCTGCTGCTCCGGGCCGCTGCGGAAAACCGGCAAACCTTTGATCCGTCCGCCCTGGACGCGGTTATAACGGTGGATGGAAAACCTTATGCGACCGTACCCCTGGACGGTCCGGAGCAAACGGTCGATATCCGGACGGAATACGGCCACAATACGTTAAAGGTGTTTAACCAGGGAATTCAAATGGTTTACGCCGATTGCCCGAAAAAAATTTCCATGCAGATGGGTTTCATCTCCCGCCCGGGCGAAACGATCATATGCGTTCCCAACCGGGTGTACGTGGAGATCGTGAGCACCGGAGGCGGGGAACCTGATGATGACGGAATCGACGCTTACGTAAGGTAGCCCCAACGTCCGATCCGCCGACGCTAATGTAAGGCAGCGCTCCTAGTGGCTCCTCCTTTATTCGTCTTGCCCGCTCTCCCAAACCTTCACCGAGTCCCCGCTCGGGTACACGTAAGGCGTGTCCGGCCTGGGGATTTCCTTGATCTGTTCGGCGGCGACGGTGATGATGTTTTTCCCCTGGCGAATCTGCGGCTCGATCGTTCCTTCCACTTCCAGCCAGGCATCCGCCCGAATATTCCTCAGCGGCTCGGCCGAGGTCACGACAACGCCGAACGGAGCCGCGTCCGCCGTGCAGCACATCACCAGGAAGCGGCCGAGAATAAATTCATGGGCGTTCGGCGCTTGGTACACAAACCCGCTCAGTTTGACTTTTTTTCCGCGAAATTGATCCTGGAACAGCTCGATCGCCCCCACCGTTTCCGAGAATATCTCCGGCCGGATCTCGATGATCTCCTCCGGGTACAGCCGCTTGGCCAGTTCGGCGAATTCGGCGTTGTACGGGTCGGGCGCTTTAAACGTCGCCTCCAGTTGCTCTGCGGCAGAGAGGGGGGAGGTCAGGCTCATCCCTCTTTTGGCGGCGGCGGAGCTGCCGAGCGCCTGATCGGGAAGCAGCGCCCCCAGCAGCAGCGGGAGCAGGAACAGGCCGTAGACCGCGGCGTTTTTCCAGCCTGACGCGGACAGCGGGCGCTCGCAGTCGCAGAGGACGGCGGCTTTTTGAAACAATGCCTGATAAGCCAGGGCCACGGCCATCAAAACCAACGCGATCGGGCAGTAGCGGATATACGGTTCCATGGACGGGGCAATATAATATTTCAGCGCTCCCGCTTTGGACAGATGAGCGATGAACAGGGCGAACCCGAGCAGGATCAGCGATCTGGCGAAATAATGGGCCCGAATCACGCGGGGGTGGTTCATCCGGCTCGATACCTCCTTGTTTTTTCCGTTAGGGGCTTAGCCACAGCGCCTCCGTCAGCACGGCCCCCGTAAACACGATCGTACAGATGAGAAAGGCCAGGTAGAGGACGAATTTGGTTTTAAAGACGGAGAGCAGCATCAACCCGTTTTTCAAATCAAGCATCGGCCCGAACACGAGAAAAGCGAGCAGCGAACCCCCGGAAAACGTCTGCAGAAAAGTGGCGGCCACAAAAGCGTCGGACGTGGAGCACAAAGACAGCAGAAATGCAAACCCCATCATAAATACATAGGCGCTGACCGGCCCGCCGCCGATTTCCGCGAGGTTTTCCTTAGCGACAAAAGCCTGGATGCCCGCCGTCAACATGCAGCCGACCAGCAAATATTTGCCCATTTCGAACACTTCGTCCGCGGCGTGCACGAACACGGCCGTCAACTTCCCGCCGCCATGCCCGGGCGTATGCCCTCCATGTTCAACCGTCCCGCGGGCAAAGCTGAGCTTCAGCGGGCCGTCTTTCCAGGTGAGATAGACGATGGCGCCGATCGCCGCGGACACGGCAAAAGCCAGTCCCATCCGGGCGTACACCATTTCGGGATATAAGCGAAAAGCCATGTATGTGGCGCTGAACACGACCGGATTCAGGATAGGTCCCGACAATATAAACACGACCGCCATATAAACGGGCATCCCCTTCTGGATTAATCGGCGAATGAGCGGAATCATCCCGCATTCGCACACGGGGAAGATCAGGCCGAGCAGGCAGGCGCAAAGGATGCCGAGCGCCGGGTTTTTGGGCATAAAGCGGCTGAGGGTCTCCTCGGACACGAACAGATGGAGCAGCGAGGAGAGCAGCGCTCCGACCAGCACGAAGGGCAGCGCCTCCAGTAAAATGCCGATAAAGCTCGTTTTTAACGTCTGCACCTCGTTCAGCGGGACCTGCTTTAAGAGAGCCGGCCCAAGGACTGTCAGGCAGGCCAGCGCAAAAGCAAGCGGAACCAGAAGCGGCAGCAGGCGGCGGGGCCGGGCGATTTTGTTCATGTCGATCTCCTTCAACGAACGGGTTCAAATTTAATGGCAGATAACGGCTTGGCTAAATCATAATTATTACTATTAATTAGCGCCGGATTTCAGAACCGAACTTGTGTGCAATCGAAAAAAAATTCAATCGGATTCGGTTCCGCCCAGCCCGCTCTTCAAGCCGCGAATCTAAAGCTGGCTCCCCCCGATAAAAGAGGCGTTGCCAGCGCGTCATTTATGACGGCGTTTGATCTGGGGGATCGGGCTTGGCTCGATCATTCTCGGCTGGGTTTCCCAATATACCGGATACGAGGTTTTGTTTTTCGTCTGTGCCGGTTCCGTATTCGTATCCGCCATGATTTTCTTAACCTTTGTTATGCGGCGTTTGGCGGAGAAACGGCTGGCTACGGCAGACGCTGCGTCCCCGGTGCCGGCCGAGTGAATAAAAACAAGGCACGGCCGGACAATATGTCCGGACCGCGCCAAAGGGGGAGAAGGAGAAAGTAAATCGTTACAGTGTGCGGAGGTACGCCTTACGGCTCAAGCCCCCACACGAGAGTGCCGTTGAGATAGAGCGGAACGCGCTCCCACTCGGTATAGGATGTTTTCGTCGCATCGTAGGAGAAGTCATCCGTTTCGCTGTAGTTGGACCAGTCCGTCTTGTTGAAGCGGACCTGGATTTCGCCGCTGTCCGCGCCGGGCGCAAGGGTTCCCGCGCCGGGGCCGAAGGAAACTTCCAGATAGTAGTCCGCGCCCTCAGCGCTTTCGTTCAGCTTCACAAAGGTGCCCCTCACGTTCCCGCTGCCGACTACCGCGTAGTCGCAGTGGAACTCCTGCGGTTTGTCTCCGTCAATCGTAAAGTAATAACGGAACTTCACATCGCTGAGGTTGACGGTTTCCTTTCCATTGTTGACGATCTTAAATTGCGCCCGGATATGATTGTCGTTCGGATTCGAGTCGTTCGTTTGGTACTTCAGTTTCAGATCGCCTTCCACCGGTTTTGGCTTTTCCGTCGGGGTAGCGCTGACTTCGGCGGAATCCGGGCTCACGCCGATATCGTTAGCCGCGTTGACGACATAATAATACGTTTGATCGTTGACGACATTTTGATCCAGGTAGACTGCATTCGTAACCGTGGCAATTTCCGTGTAAGGTCCGCCGCTAACTGTTGCGCGCTTCACCGTGTAGCTGTTCGCTCCGGCCGGTTTGCTCCAGGACAACGATACTTGGGCGTCGCCCGCTTCGGCCTTCAGTTTTGTCGGCGCTTTCGGGGCGGTCGGTTCGCCCGGACCGCCGCCGCCGTTGATCAAGCGGTCGTATTCGGCATAAGCCGTGGCCATGTCGACTTGCGACCAGAAGCGGTGGTAAGTGAATTCCGGCGCGCCGTTTTCCCATTTTCCGGTTTGCGCATTCCAGGACGTATTGTATTTATCCTCAAGGTATTTCCAATCGGGATCGTTTTTGATCTCCGGAAGAAGATCGGAATAACTGATATATACGCCGTTGCCGCCTTTGGACGGGTCGGACGGAACCGAATTCGTCCCCGGGATCGTGTTGCCTTGCCCGTATTTGCCGCTCCAGCCCGCCGGGAAGTAGATTTCCTTCGTGAAGTAACGGTAATAATCTTTACGCGGCTCCGGCTTCGTAATGCCGACGCCGTCATTATAGTTCCAAGAAGCATCCAGCAAGTTTTTGGCCAATTTTTCGGCTTGTTCGCCAAGCTCGGTGTATTTGCCGTTTTCAGCCTTCGTACCGGCTGCGTAGAAAGTCAAAGCTTTAACGTAGCTGCCGATTACGCCGAAGTCCTGGCCAGGGTCTTTCGTTACAACGTGCAGGTTTGGATTGCCGGCGTGATTGTCGAACCCGTTCCAGGTTTCCGGTTGGCCTTGCCATTCCAGATTGCCTGGAATCCAGAGTTCGCCCGGCGCTTCGACGGTAGCGATTTGCGGATCCTGTCCGCCGAGCACCCGTTTTCCTTGCTCATCGAGATAATACCCGTCCGCGTCGGAAGCCGGACGGCTGTCCACAAACACGTAATCCATCGACCAATCGATCCATTTATCGAGGACTTGTTTGGCCATTTGGAAGTTTTCCGACGAAGTGTCTCCGTTCGAGGCGAGAATATAATACAATTCCGCGATCCGTTCCACCGGCCATGCCTGCATGCCGAACCAGTTGTTGGACGGCGGGTCGTGGTAGACGGGCGCGCCGTCGTAAGCCATTCCGTAGAACGTGCTCGTTCCGGCCGGATACGCTTTGTAGGCGCCGTCCCAGCTGTTCGTCGCGCCGCCGGCGATCGCTCCTTCGGCGGATTGCAGCCAGGTGTAGAATTCCAGCTGGCGCTTCAGCGAAGTGTCCCAATCCTGTCCGGCTGTCGGTGATTCGGGGATCAGGCCGCCGTCCGGGTTGGAGAGAGCGTAAGCCGCGACCACGTTTTGATACCCTTGGTGAGCGTGGCTGGCCCCGATCCGCCAAGCCCAGTTGGCGTAGTTCCCGAGACCGCCGCCCCAGGACGTATACCAGGCCATCAGATAATGGCTGGCATTTTTGCCGTTGCCGGGAGTCGGGCTGCCGTCCGCGGCGCTGCCGATTTCCTGGAAGTATTTATCGTACATGCCGTAGCGGAGATAGTCGCCCATTTTTCTGGCTTTGTCCAAATACTCTTCGTTGTCGTAGCCCAGCTCTTTTGCCCAGTACATGGCCTGAACGGCCCGGGCGTCGGCGTCGGTGGCGTTGGTGTAGCGCCACTGCGCCGCCGGAGCTTGGTTCTCCTTCGTGAACAGGGACATGAAGCCTTCGCCGGCTTTGCCGAACGACTTGTCATCCTGCGAAGGATGGGGAATCGCTTCCCACACCGATTCCTGCTCGCCGCGTTGGAAGGTATTCACATAGGCCGCCGTATGGTTTGGATTCAGCAGATTTCCGAAGCCGTACCAGTTGTCTACGTCGAGCAGCCAGTGCATCAGGTAAGTCTGGTTGTTCCCGTAAGTTTTCTTCAGCTCGGCGTCCAACGGGTCTTTACCGCCTGCGTATTGGCCGGTGAGATCCGAAGGATAACGGTCGGGCTGCGGATATTCCGCCGCATAGGTAGCCGGGCTGTTCGGGTTGTAATAGTTCATCGTCGGCTGTTCTTCCTTGCCGTCGCCTTCATTGACCGGGATAATATACTTTTCCATGTTGTCCCAGGCCTCTTCAAGCTTGCTCCAATCTTCCGTGTAGTATCCGTACAGCACTTCGAGCCACATCCAGTAGCTGTAGGCCTCCGAGGTCGTCATATGCCCGTAATTGGGCGCTTCGCTCATCAGCGTTTCCACGGAGTGGTAGGGAATGCCTTCGGCCGAGAAATAACCGTTAGCCGGGTCCTTGATCTGGTCGTAAAGCTGCAGGAAGCGGGTTCTTTCCGTGGAAGCGGCCCCGGTTTGAGCGGAGACTGTTGCCGCTGCGTTTTTTGCTGCAGTTTCAGCAGCGGCTTCGGCAGCGGCTCGCCCCGAACCGGAACCGAACAAGCCGGTTCCCACGCTTAGAGATAACACCACGGTCATCAGGATTGAAGCAGGTTTCCTGCATCGATTCCAATGCGTCATCTTTATATCATCCTTTCATGGATATTGGTTTTGGTGACGTTATAAGATTTCCGCAAAATAGCGGGCTTAAGGCTCGACGCCCCAGACGAGCGTTCCGTTCCGGTAAAGCGTCACTTTGTCCCAGTCGGCAAACTGCTGCTGAGATCCGCTGTAGGAATAATCGTCGGATTCGTTATAATTGCTCCAGTCGGTTTTGTTGACGCGGGTTTGGATTTCTCCGCTGTCCGCCCCGGGAGCCAGCTTGCCCGCTCCGGGAGCAAATGAGACCTCCAGGTAGTAATCGCTGCCGTCCGCTGCGCTATCCAATTTCACGAACCGGCCGCTTACGTTGCCGCTGCCGATGAAGGCATAGTCGCAGTTGAACTGCTGGGACTTGTCCCCGTCGATCGTGTAATAGTAGCGCAGAGTGAGCTCGCTGAGCGGAACGGCCTCATCGCCGGTGTTGACGATGCGGAAGTGCGGCCGCAGCTGGTTGTCTCCGGCATTTGTGTCATTATTGCGGTATTGAACCTTCAAATCCCCTTCCGCCGGCGTCTGCGCTTCGCGCGGCTTGGCGCTGACCTGGGCTGAAGGGAGGCTCTCTCCGGCGGCGTTTGTCGCGGTGATGACGTAATAATAGGTCGTATCGTTGATCACCGCGGAATCGGTATACGCGGCCGCGGTCACCGTTCCTACCGTCTCGTAAGGACCGCCGCTGGCCAGCGATCTTTTCACCGAATACGCTTCGGCGCCGTTTACGGCGTTCCAGGACAATTGGACGAAACCGTCGCCCGGAACGGCGCGAACATTGCGCGGGGCGGCCGGTGCCGTCGGTTCTCCCGGATTTCCGCCTCCGGCGGGCAGTTCGCCGAACACGTGGCGGCCGGCGTCAAACACGGGAATGTACGGCGTCTTGACCGGAGAAGCTGCGCCCGTCGCGATTCCCTGGAACGAGAAGTCATTGGCATTGTCCCAAAAATTCGTATTCTCCGGCGCGGCGATGCGGAACTGCACTTCCTTCCGGAAATCCGACTGGCCGCCGGGGTAAATGCGGGTTCCCGAGAAGTCGACCGTCGTGTAGTAAATATGATTGTTCTCGTCATACGGCTGAAGCTGGGATACCGTCGCTCCCTGATTGTAGCCTCCCACCGTAACCTTGATGTCCTCCGGACCGTATCCGGCCTCGATGGCTTCGCTGAGGTCGACGTAGTAGCGGAAGGATATGTCCTCGCTGGCGCGTGCCGGCCAGGCCGAGCGGTTGTTCAGCAGCGCGCGGATTTCCACGAAGTTGCTGCCGCTGACATTAACCGCAGCCTCGACGAACATTTCGTCCTCGCGCTCTTCCGGAGCGGGAAAGGAGGGAAGCGGCTGCTGACCTTGGCCGTGAAGGATCATCATTTTCGCCAAAGCGCCGGTGAAGCCTGCGTTATAATCGGTCGCCACTTCATTGGAGACATAATCGTTGACCGAATCCTTGTAGGTATCGTCTTTGTTAGGTCCCCCGACGAGTGCGCCGTATAGAGTATGGCGATGGTTCTCCGGCACGCTCAGATTGTCGGCCCAGGAGCCGTGGGCAGTGCGGTGATGCGGATGCTCCGGCGGATTGTTGCCGTAACCGACGACATAGCTGCTTTGGCGCGGATTGTCGCCAAGCATGTAAAGAATTTGCCGTTCGGCGAATGAACGCGCGTTTATTTTCTTCGCGGGATCGCTCACCCAGTCGGAGTAAACAAAGGCGAGAAAAGCCTGGTTAGCCGAATAACGCAGGGCTCCCCATTGATCGAGATGGGCCAGTCCCCCCGGTGTATACGCGACGCGTTCACCGGTTCCCGCAACGCCGGTCGTCCAGAATTCCATGTTCTTTTCCGTAGAGCGGACGAACTTGGGATCGCCGGTGATCCGGGCCAGCAGCAGCTGCGCGCCGTAATGCTTGTCGTCCCAGCCTTGCGTCCATTTATAATCCCAATCGCCCTGCTGGTTGGTGCCCCATTCCTTGCTGGCGGCGATCGCCTTATCGAGATACGTTTGATCATCGGTGGCCAAATACAGCCACACCGCGCCCCAGCTCAGTTCGTCGGCGTATCCGCTCCAGGAATTGTAGAACTCCTTGACACCGGTAATGCTGTCGGAATATTTGCCCCGGTACCGGTCGGCGAAGTCGTATAACTCCTTGGCGTGACGAAGCAGCTTGTCCGCGTAAGCCGGGTCGCTGTCCCGAAAAACAATCGAACTTGCGGCGAGCGCCGCGGCCGTTTCCCCGGCCAGATCGGAGCCGGGATGAGCGGCGTCGATTTTGTAGGCGGGCCGCGCCATCGGCATAACCTCCGCCGGTCCCCACCATTTATGGTCCGCGTTGCCGTCCCCTACCTGGCCCCACAGTTCGTTCGGGGCCGTGTGGGCTTTCATGAAATAATCCGTCGCCCAGCGGATATTATCCAAAATTTCATCAAGCTGCCCGGACTGTTCGTATCCTTCCCGGTACTCATAAACCGACCAGGCAAGCATAGTTGCGGTAGAGGCCATGGGAAACCCGAATTTGACATGGTCTCCGGCATCGTACCATCCTCCCGTCAGGTCGTGGCCGACGTCCGCACCGTCCTGAAGCCCAGAATCGCCGCGCCACTCCACGCGGTTGTTTTCCGGGAGCTTGCCCGACCGCTGGGCTTCATAGAAATACATCGATTTTTGCAGCGCTTCGGCGTAGTTATAATCCGATGCCGCCGCGTTTGCTGCAGGAGAGAAAGCGCCCCATCCCGAATAACCCGTAAGCGCTATCATGAGGCTAAATGACAGCATACCACCTTTCCTGATCCTTTTGCCCATTTGCTAGATTCCATCCTCCTTCTTAAGAGATTCTACGAGAAAACAAAAGATGCGGCGCTTGCTGGCCGAACAGCCCTCGTTTCTCCTAAAACCCGAAATTATGCCGGCCGGAGTAACGTCTAAACCAATAAAACGATCCGTTCACCTCACTTTCAGTTTCAATATAAGGGGGTGAGTAACAGACTAGCGAGAGGATAAGTTATCCGACCTACCCATAATATACCAAAAGGAGCAATAGAATTCTATAATCGACAACTAATATTTATCAAAAATCTACAAAATATTACTTTGGAACTATCATTTATAAAATTTAAGGCGTTCGAATTTCCGTGCATAGAAGAGGCCGCCCTTAACCTGATCCGGTCAGGGGCAGCCTTTAGGTTGGCGGGCATCTTATGCCCGGGCCGGCTCGATATTTTTGCCGTAGAAGATTTCATCCATTTCCGCAACGAGCCTTTCTGTCATTTCCTTTTGCTCCTCGGGCGTCAGCGTCTCTTTCGTGTAACCGAACAAATAATTGTTTAAATCAAACTGCTTCAGCCTGCATTTCGTATGAAAAATATGCTCCTGATACACGTTGACGTCGATCATTTGATAAAGTTCGATCACTTCATCGGGAATATAATTTTGAATGGAGCTGATATCGTGGTCGATAAACAGCTTCTGGCCGTTGATGTCCCGGGTGAACCCTCTGACCCGGTAATCGATCGTCATGATGTCCGAATCAAACGAATGGATCAGATAGTTGAGCGCCTTCAGGGGAGAAATTTCACCGCAGGTGGAGACGTCGATATCGGCCCGGAAGGTACTGATGCCTTCGTTCGGATCGTATTCCGGATACGTATGGACGGTGATATGGCTTTTGTCGAGCTGCATGACGACGGACTCGGGAAGCGGGCCGGGAGATTCGGCCAAAGATTCGGTAGGCACCTCTACCACCGGGCCTTCGGAGACGAGCATCGTGACGCTGGCCCCCTGGGGGACATAATCCTGGTTGGCGATGTTCAGAACATGGGCGCCGATGATGTTCGCCACGTTGCCAAGAATGTTCGTCAGACGGTCCGAATTGTACTCGTCGTCGATATAGGCGATATACGCTTCGCGCTCTTCCTTCGTCCGGGTGTAACAAATATCGTACATATTAAAGCTTAACGTCTTGGTCAGATTGTTGAACCCATGCAGTTGAACGCGCTGCTGCGGCGTCAGCTTCATCAGGCAATCCCCTCCAGTATAGGTTTACCCTAATTTTTATTCCCAATCTGGCGGGAAAAAAACGCGAGCACCCGGGGTTTTTATGCTCCTCGGGTACTCGCGTTCGGCATGTATCAATCACAACATCGATTTGTTCCGATTAGGACACGGTAATCGAACATTACGGTCAGCTCCGGCTGCCGGGTGACGCGGGCCGCCTGGTCCGCCGGCAGATTCCAAAGCAAGGGGGTCATCGCCACCAAATGCCGGATCTCGTCATGCCGCAGCGTGACGGGATATTGAATCCGCCGGGAAAGGACGAGCTCAAAATGCTCGGCAAACCGTTCGACGGTGCGGGCATTCGAGTACGATTTTTTCGCGCTGTCTCCGTAAAACCGTGCGCGCAAAGGCTGCAAATACTCCGTTTCGGGAACGACCTTGATCAGCAGCCCGCCGGGCGCAAGCAGACGTTTAAACTCCGCGTAATTGGAAGGCGACAGCAGGTTGAGAATGCCGTACATTCCCCCGTCCGCAAAGGGGTTTTGGGCCAAGTCGGAAACGCACCATAGGATATCGTGACGCTCCTTACGGCCGTTTTGGACGTCTGCTGCGGCATGTTTGGCTGCCAGGCGGATGCCTTCCTTGGAAATGTCGATGCCGATTCCCAGGGGAGCGCCCAGCGGTCCGGTCCCTAGCTTGTGCAAAATAGCGGACAGATGGGAGCCTTCGCCGCAGCCCGCATCCATGATTACAGGTTTATCGGGAGCCAAGGCGGGCAGCCGGTTGGCGATTTCGCCGCAAAGGGCGGAGATCAGCGGTTCGAAATAACCGCGCTCATGCAGAAGCCGGCGCGCTTCAAACAGCCGCCCGTCGTATTTAGTCGTTTTGGCGGCGCGCGGCAGCAGATGTACGTACCCCGGCTTGGCCAAATCAAAGCAATGCCCCTGCGGGCAGATCAGGCTTTTTAAATGGTCAACGGCCATGCGGCCGGAACAGATCGGGCAAATAAACAGATGCGCATATTCGGCAAAAAGGGATTGCCATGCAGTAATTTTTCCATTGGCGGACATAGAAGCACCCCATTCTCATTCGTATTTACGTGAATGAAAAAAGGCACAGATAAATAAACCCGGCAGCTACAATTCAAAAAAAGCCGAGTTTACGCCATCCGTACCTTTCATTAACGTAAGCGAATGTAATGGATCATGATTCAAAAGTCACTCCAATGCGAATGTGATCCTTACTATTATACCTTTCCGCAGACGTGTCATTCAACATCTATTGTGCCTCTGTCTCCACCGTGTAACTGAAGGAATGCCACACTCCGAAATTGTCTTTGACCGTGATTCCCCGCCGTCCTCCCATGGCGGCATCCAGGTAGTAGGGATAGCTTCTGCCTCCGGTGTAATGGCCGCGGTAGGAGCCGGCGAACGTGACGGGAACGGCCTCGAACCGGATTTCGCGAGGCGTTACGCTAAGCGCTCGGGTCGTTTGCTTGGAAGTGCCGTAGTTGGCTTCCACCGTTTGCTGCACGCTGCTTTCGGCCTTCAGCATGTTGATGTCGCTTTGCATCGCGGTGAGCGTCTCGCGAACCCCCGAAATATCGGCCGCTCCTCCGGCCCCGATCGCGGGGATGCAAAGGCGCTGGCCAACCCGCAAGGCCTTCGGATCCGTTCCCGGGTTGGCCTCCAAAATGCTTGAAACGCTGACTCCGTAGGCTTGCGCTATGGCGTATAGCGTATCTCCGGGCTCAATGATTTTTGAGAAATGATTGGGCGGGCAGGATGGGATGCAGATCACCTGGCCGATCTGGAGATTGTTCGGGTCGACTCCCGGATTGGCCGCGAGGATACGGGACACGCTCGATTCCAGCCGGAAGGCGATGTAATTCAGCGTATCTCCGGGCTGAACCGTATAAGGGTAGTGCTCTGCGGGGCACTGCCGATAGTAGTAATTAAACAAGGAAACGTTCTCCCTTCTATGAACGGTTTTCCTATACACTATGCGGATGCTGGGCGTCTGTTACCCTCATCCTTCCCGATGCTGAAAAGCCGACTTTTTGAACATTCATTTATAGGTGAATCCGCGGTTTGGTGTATATTGGTTTTATGGCTTATGGCGGTTGCCCAAATCAAACTCAGGAGGACGGAACATGACGGTTTATATTGCGCTGCTGCGGGGCATTAACGTCGGCGGCAAAAACATGATCAGGATGGCGGATTTGAAACGTTCTTTAACGGACAATGGTTTAAAAGAGGTGCAAACCTATATTCAAAGCGGAAATGTGCTGTTCGTATCGGATGAGGAGGAGGAAGCGCTGCGCGTGCGGATCGAACAGATTATCCGCCAGGACTTCGGCTTGGACGTCCCCGTCGTTTTAAGAACGTCGGCGGAACTGCGAGGCGCAGCGGCAGGCTGCCCGTTTACGGCGGAGGAAATATCCGCGGCGGAAGCGGCTTCCGCGGGAGAATGCTTGTACGCGGCGTTCTTGCAAGGCGAGCCTTCGGCGGAGGCGCTGGAGCGATTTGCCGTTTACGCGAACGACAAGGAGCAGTTCCGCGCGGCCGGCCGTGAGGTTTATCTGCTGTTCTCGGACAGCGTCCGCAACTCCAAGCTGGCGGCGAATCTGCAGAAGCTGGACGAATCCGCCACCGTTCGCAACTGGAAGACGGTAAACAAGCTTGTGTCTTTGGCCGAAGGCTTGGAGAAGCAGCAGTAGAAGTCAGTACTGGTTTGTCGGGTCCGGTTCTTGGTCCGGCGGCCAGCTAAAGGCACTTCTAGGTGCCTATGTTACCGCAAAGTGCGTACTGTTAATTTCACGAGCTATGAGTGCATAATAACATATTGGATCAGAAATTATCAGGAGAGTTACGGAGGGATGGGTTATGGATTTGCAACTTCAGGGGAAAACGGCGCTCGTTACCGGGTCCACGGCCGGCATCGGCAAAGCGATCGCCGCTTCGCTGGCGGCGGAAGGCGCGGCCGTGCTTGTAAATGGCCGAAGCGTTGAGAAAGTAAATCAAGCCATCGCGGAGATTCAAGCGCGGTATCCTGCGGCGGTGCTGAGACCGGCGGCTGCCGATTTAGGCACGGAGGATGGGTGCAACAAGGTGATGGACGATTACCCGGAGCTCGACATTTTAATTAACAATCTCGGGATTTTTGAGCCGGCCGAGTATTTCGATATCCCCGACGAGCAATGGTTCAAGTTTTTTGAAGTCAATGTGATGAGCGGCGTCCGGTTGACCCGCGGGTATTTAAAACGGATGCTGGAAAAAGGGACGGGGCGGGTCATCTTCGTCGCCAGCGAAGCCGCGGTGATGCCGTCATTGGAAATGGCGCATTACAGCGCGACAAAAACGATGCAGCTTTCGGTGTCCCGCAGCTTGGCCGAGTTGACGAAAGGGACCGGCGTCACGGTCAATACGGTCATGCCCGGCTCGACGCTGACCGAAGGGGTGGAGAAGATGCTGGACACGCTGTACCCGAATGAGCAGCTGACGATCGAAGAGGCGGAAAAGAAATTCATGGCGGAAAACCGGCCGACTTCGATCATCCAGCGGCTGATCCGTCCGGAGGAAATCGCCCATTTCGTGACTTACTTGAGCAGCCCGCTATCCTCGGCGATCAACGGCGCCGCATTGCGGATCGACGGGGGACTCGTGCGAAGCGTATTCTAAGGTTGAAATTCATGACTCAACTTTCGCTATATGAAATTGGCAAGCAGGGCCATTGATGTAATTGGGGATATCCACCTTCTACCGAAAAAAAATAACGTTTTTCATGGGAAGAAGACGGTCGTATAGGATCAAATGCAAAAGTGTTTTCCATTCTTCGTAAATTACCATTTTGGAGCGATTGAAGTGCAAAAGTACATCTCATTTAGGGCTGGATGATAAAAAAGCAGCTTTTGACCGGAAATGAACTGCCTTTTTACATTTGAACCATCGGTTTGGAGGAGTTTCGACAAAAATCGCCTGCACTTTTGCATTTCGCGGGATTTGCTCCACCTGCTTTTAAGTTGGTTTTCGTTTTGCGAAAGTTGAGTTACAAATTCGGAAGCTGCCAATCGATTTCGGGAAGTCCCTTGGCGCGCAGAAACTGATTTGCCCGCGAAAAAGGCCGGCTGCCCAAAAATCCGCGATGAGCGGACAAGGGGCTGGGGTGCGGCGTCCGGATCTGGTGATGGTTATTGTTGCTGATGAGCGCCGCTTTTTTCTGGGCATGGCTGCCCCACAGCAGGAACACGACCGGCTCTTCTTTTTGGTTCAACGTCTCGATCACTTTGTCGGTGAAGTTCTCCCAGCCCATATCCTTGTGGGAATTCGGCGTGTCCGCGCGCACGGTCAGCACCGTGTTGAGCAGCAGCACGCCCTGCTTGGCCCATGGAACGAGATAGCCGTTATTGGGGATGGAGCAGCCGAGATCGTCCTGCAGCTCTTTGAAAATATTTTGCAGGGATGGAGGCGGCTTGATTCCCGGTTTCACGGAAAAGCTTAGCCCGTGGGCTTGCCCCGGCCCGTGATACGGGTCCTGACCTAAAATGACGACTTTCGTATCGGCAAAAGAAGTATAATGGAGCGCGTTGAAAATATCGTACATGTCGGGATAAATCGTGCGTGTTCTATATTCGTTCGCCAGAAATTTGCGCAGGTTCAAATAATACGGTTTCGCGAATTCGGCCTCCAGGAAGGGGGCCCAATCATTTTTCAGAATAGTCAAAACATTTGTCACCTCGAGTTTAAATCTAGCGGACCGACGCTGGAAAGAACGCGGCAATCTGCGGATGGATACCCACCTCATAAAAATAGAGGAACTTTATGGCCCTATTTCCCAGAACAGGCCATGTTCATCTTCATTGGCGGAATTTTTTGCCCTTATTTTCCTATGGACGTTGTGAAATGCGGTCATTTCCCTTACGTTTTGAGAAAATAACGCCATAAATTTCCTCTATTTCACTCAACTTGGGGGATATCGCCGAAATAGCGACATTTTTTTCCCTTATGTTTCGTTCCGCAAGAGGAGCCGCCGCCGCCCGCCGCCATACTCACGTTATTCCAGCACCGTTTGCTAGTTTGTTAAGGTTAAATTTCGACAAAGTTTTGTAAAGTTCCTGCTTTGGCGGAGAGAAAGTGTTCAAGTTATCCTGGCCGGGGACATGCTCCGATACGCAAAAAGACCGCGCCCGGCGAGGCCGAGGCGGCGGTCCATAAGGAGGAACCCGGGAGTCCGGGGTTACAGCGATTTTTTCCAGTCGGCAGCGAACTTTTCCAATCCCTGATCGGTTAATGGGTGTTTGGTCAACTGTTCGATCACGCCGAACGGAATCGTGGCGATATGCGCGCCGGCCAGCGCGACGCGGGTCACATGGTCCGGGTGGCGTACGGAGGCGGCGATGATCTGCGATTCCAGCCCGTGGATGCGGAATACTTCCGCGACTTTCGATACCAGTTGCACGCCGTCTTCGGAAATATCGTCCAGGCGGCCGAGAAACGGCGATACGTACGTGGCGCCCGCGCGTGCGGCGAGCAGCGCCTGGTTGACGGTGAAGATGAGCGTCACGTTGGTTTTTACGCCTTTTTGGGAAAGATAACGGCAGGTTTCCAGCCCGGCGAGCGTCATCGGCAGCTTGATCGTAATCTTGGGATCGTTGTTGTTGATTTTGATCAGCTCGTTGGCCTCGGCGATCATGTCTTCTGCGGTGAGGGCGTCGGGCGTCACTTCGGCGGAGACGGATTCGACTTCGGGTACGGTCTGCAGGATTTCGGCAATCCGGTCCTCGAATTTCACGCCTTCCTTGGCAACGAGGGAAGGATTGGTCGTCACTCCGGACAAAACACCAATTTTGTAAGCTTTTTTGATGTCTTCCACATTCGCTGTGTCGATAAAAAATTTCATCGTCCTTACCTCCAATTTTAGATTTTTTGGCTTTATTTGATCGACAAGGCTTCCCGAACGCCGTTTGCGGCGGATGAAGCTGCGGCGCCGGCGTCGGCTTCCTCGTCGAACCACCAACGATACCCGTCTTTCGCGAGCAATTCGTTCGCTGCCTCCGGACCGAAGGAGCCGGCCGGGTAATCGTGAAGGGGAACCCGGTCAGCCGCAAAAGCGTCCAGAATCGGTTGAACCCATTTCCAGGACAGCTCTACTTCGTCCCAATGCGCAAAATAAGTGGAATCCCCGCGCAAAGCGTCGAAAATCAAGTTTTCGTATGCTTCGGGAACCGCGTTGCCGGTTTGTTCCGACCCGATCAGCACCGGGGTAAGATCCTGTTTATGGGAAACTCCCCCCGAATTCAATTGCAGGTAAATGCCTTCATTCGGGCTGATTTCAAACACCAGGAGATTGGGGGCCTGCCCGCCTTTTTTCGCGGCGGCCTGCTTGATCGGCTCTTTGAATTCGATCACGATCCGCGTCGATTTCTCCTTCATGCGTTTCCCGGTCCGGATGTAGAACGGGATTCCCCGCCAAAAGGCATCGTCGATCTGCAGCTTGGCGGCGATAAATGTGTCGTTGCGGGAGTCCTTGGCGATGCCGGGCTCGGATGTATAGCCGGCGACGGGTTTGCCTTGAATGACTCCATTAGTATATTGCCCGCGAACCACGTTTACTCCCACATTTTCAACCGATAACGGTTCAAGCGATTCCATCACCAGCTTTTTGTTTTGACGGACCTGCTCCATGCTGTTGCTGCTCGGCAGATGGCTGGCCAGCATCATCAGGAGCTGGAGCATATGGTTTTGGAACATATCCCTGACGGCGCCGGATTTATCGTAATAACCGGCCCGCTCCTCAACGCCGACCGTCTCGCTGGCCGTAATTTGCACATTGGCGATGTAACGGTTGTTCCAGGCCGCTTGCAGCACCGGATTCGTCTGCTGCAGCACCTCCAGCTTCTGAACCATCCGTTTGCCGAGATAGTGGTCGATCCGGTAAATTTCCTCTTCGGTAAAAGCTTTGCCGAGCTGCGCGTTAAATTGGCGGGCGGATTCCAAATCGCGTCCAAACGGCTTTTCGATGATCAGCCGCTTCCAGCCTTTGGAAGAGCCGAGCCCGCTTTCCTGAATGTTGGTGCTGATCGTTTCGAACAGCTCGGGCGCCACCGACAAATAGAACATCCGGTTAGGGGCAGCCCCCAAGGCTTGCTCCCGCTGCTCGATCAACCGCAGCAAAGTTTGGTAATCCTCTTTACGATCCACGTCGAGCACTTGGTAGCGGAACATGCTCAGAAAACGGGCCAAGGCTCCGGAATCATCGGCATCCCGTCTGGAAAAGCTGCGCAGAGATTGTTCGATGTTCGCCCGGAAGGTGTCATCGGACCACTCTCTTCGGCCAAGGCCAATCAGGGAAAAAACCTGCGGCAGCTTGCCGTCGAGATATAAATTAAACAGGGCCGGATAAATTTTCCGTTTGGCCAAATCTCCTGTCGCCCCAAACAAAACAAATGTGCTGGCTTCCATACGTTTCTCTCCTCTCGCATAGCTTCTCTATGGTCATATTAGATGAACGGAAGACGGGATCAAATAACCCTATCTCCTATCTGTAAGCTATGGTATCTTTTTTCATAATCCACTATAATACGAATAGACTTCATATATGTAATTAATATATTTGACAGGAGATATAGATCACATCTATGAGCATAAATTATGAATTATACAAAGTGTTTTATTGGGCCGCTAAGACAGGCAGCCTGACGCAAGCCGCCAACGCCCTATACCTCACTCAGCCGAGCGTAAGCCACGCGATCAAACAGCTGGAGGAAAGCTTCGGGCTGACTTTGTTTTACCGGAATTCCAAGGGGGTCTCGCTAACCCAGGAGGGGGCCGTCCTTTATTCCTATATCGAACAGTCGCATATTTTAATGACGACAGCCGAGCAGAAAATGGCCGAGCTGAAAAACCTCGACAGCGGCGAGCTGCGGATCGGCGGCAGCGATTCGCTGTTCAAGCATTATTTGCTGCCCTTCGTGGAGGCGTTCCACGTTCGGTATCCGGGGATCGGCATTCATCTGCTGCACGGGACGACACCGGAGATTATGACGTTTCTGAAAGAGGGGAAAATCGATTTGGGCGTCGCCCGGATGCCGATTGTGGACGCGCAGATTGAGGTTCGCCAGGGGATCGAGCTGCAGGATTGCTTTGTGGCGGGCTGCCGTTTTTATGAGGAGCTTAGGGACAAGGTGCTGACGCTGGAGGAACTGATGAAATATCCGCTGATTCTGTTCTCGCGCAACAGCCGGGCGCGGATGGCCATTACGGAGCTGTTTCAGGACTTCGGCTTTGAGCTGAAGCCCGAAATCGAGGTCGGCAGCGTGGGGCTGCTGATCGAGATGGCGCGCAGGGGGCTGGGGATTTCTTACGTGGCGCGGGAATTCGTGTCCAAAGAGCTGGAGGAGGGCTCCCTGTTCGAAATTAGGCTGGACGTCAAACTGCCGCCGTCCCAGGTCGGCATCATGAACATGCGGAATATGCCGCTTTCGCAAGCGGCCCGCCGGTTTATCGAGAGTTTTAAATAGGGGGACCGCGAAAAACTAGCTTTGAAGTGCCGTTAACACGTTTCATTAAGGGCCTTATAGGAGTTAATCATAAATAATTGCATTTCTTACACTTGGCATAGAGCGCTTGATCCGCAAGTGGCGATAGTTGTAAAAAGTACAACTAAAAACAAGGGACAGAGGAATAAGCGAAATTTTGCTCCGGTTTAACTGCAGGTTTTGCAATTAAACCGGAAGGAGCAAAAAATAGTCCAAAAATAATTGTATGTTTTGCACTTACCCTAAATTCAGGCATCCGCGTCCAGCATGGCCGGCACATTGATTTCTTTTATGCACGAAGCGTTTGACAGATGAATGACGAATCTGACCAGTTCAACGATATCCTGCAGGGGGATTTGGGCTCCACGGTAAGCCGCCCAGACCGCTTCGACGCCGGCTTCATAAGGCATTTGGGTAGCCAGTTCCCCCGGATTAATGCAGGTTACACCGATGGCGTGCGGCTTAAGATGCTCCCTTAACGCATTAGCTGCGCCGCGCAGACCAAACTTGGATGCGGCAAAAGCGACCTGGGATATATGATTGTTCTCCAGTCCAGCGGTCGAACCGATCAGAACGATTTTGCCCCGGTCCGATTGTTTCAGATTAGGCAGCAGCTTCTGAATGCAGGTGATCGCGGAGGTCAAGTTTACCTGGAGGATGGCGGATATGTGCTGCGGGTCGTCTTTTTCAAAATCATAGTCTGGGCTGAACCCCCGGCTTTCCCAGATCCCGACGTTATAGATGAGCACGTCGATGACCGCGCCCTGAAGCGCTTTGGCGATCATGCTTCCGGCATCCGGCGAAGCGAGGTCGGCTTCAATCCAATGGCGGCGTACGCCATCCTTGAGCTCCAAACTTTGCGGACGGTTGCGGGAAACGATCCACACGGTATCCCCTGCGGCGGGCAAGGCTTTGGCGAACGCGCCGCCCAAGCCTTTGCTGGCTCCGAAAATAATAAAGCTGCGGCCGGTTGCCGGCTTGGCTTCGCCGGAAATCGCCGGTAGGATATCCTCTTTGAGGATCGCAAAGGTCTGATGGTCCCGCCATTCTCCGTTAATTTTTACGTTTTTGCGGGCAAGCCCTTCTTTCTTAAACCCCGCTTTCAACAGCACCTGCATCGATGCGGCATTATGCGGCATCACCCCGGCTTCGATCCGGTGAAGGTCCAACTCCTCAAACGCATATCGGACGATAAGCCTTACGGCTTCCGTCATGTAGCCTTGGCCGTTGTAAGCTTGATCGAGGAAATAGCCGATCCAGCAGCCTTGCAGATTTCCGCGGGCGACCTCGGTTAACATCACTTCGCCGATCACTTCATCCGAGCCCGGGAAAAAAATCAAGAAAAGGTAGGCTTGATCGGCTTCGCTTTGTTCCAAAAATCTGCCGATTCTGTCCGCCTGCCCCTCATAAGTATAAAAAGATCCGTCCTTTTTGCCGCTGAATTGCTGAAAAAACGGCCGGTTTCTTACCTCGAGATCCAGCAGGGACTGGGCGTCTTCCTTGGCGGCTGGTTTCAGTATAATTCGTTTTCCTTGCAACAGCATGTTGCGCCTCCTTTTTGCGAAATCTGCAGCAGGTAACCCATTCAAGGAAGTTCGTTTCATTATAACATCCGGGACTTTATTGCACCACGCTCCTGCAAATACGTTCCTCCGCTAATAAAACCATCAAAGATGGGAGATTTTAAAAAAGAAATTTTGATTCAGGATCAAAAGGAGTGAATCCATCGTGAAAGTAGTGGTAACGGGCGCGGCGGGCAAGATCGGCCGCTGGACCGTAAGAACGTTCCTTGAAGCGGGGCACGACGTAGTCGCTTCGGACCGGAAGCTGCGGGAAGAATCCGCGTCGAAAAATTTTATCCAGGCGGATTTGCGCGATTACGGCCAGGTTATCCAGCTCCTGTTGGGATGCGATGCCGTTGTTCACCTGGGGAACATCCCTACGGACGTAAGAAATACGCCCCAGGCCATATTCGAAAATAACATGATCGTCAATTTCAATATCCTCGAAGCCTGCAAGGATTTGAAAATTCCCAAGCTGGTATGGGCGTCCAGCGAAACGGTGTTAGGGTATCCGTTCGTGCCGGAAGAGCTTAGTTATCTTCCCGTGGATGAAGAGCATCCGACGCTCGTCAAGTCCTCCTATGCGATGGCGAAGGCGCTGACGGAACAGTTGACGGGAATGTTTCACAAACTGACGAACGCCCAGCTCGTATCCCTGCGTTTCGCCAACATGTATGAGCCCGACGAGTATGAGAAGATTCCGATCCTGCACTGGCATGACAAGGAGAAGGATATTCAGAAGAAAAACGCATGGGCTTACTGCGATGTACGGGACGCCGCAACCGCCTGCCTGCTGGCGATAGAGAAGAACGGACTGGGGCATGAGGTGTTCCACATCACGGCCCCGGACACGATTATGCCCGATCCGAGCCGCGATTTGGCCGAAAAGTATTTTCCGAAGGTCCCTCTAAAGAAGGAGATCCAGGGATACGAGACGCTGATGGCTATCGACAAGGCCCGGAAAATACTCGGTTATGAACCCCGTTATTCCTGGCGCTCCATCCTTAATCTGGACGGCTCGACCAAGGCTATGCCCGAGGATCAGCTCGCTTTGTCTCACACGGATATCTAATGTGGAATATCATCAAAACCGCCTGCGAGTTTGCAGACGGTTTTTTTTATTGCCGGAATGCGCCGATAGGGGACAAGCGTTAAAAGCAATAGTTACGCTTGTTTTTGATCACCAATTGACGAGAGAGTTTGCAATAGATTACATGAAACAATTGTTAAACGGCAGGCTTTCGGATGCCCCATATTATTTGAACGCCGAGATCGTGTCTTGCTCCAGTGATCTTTACCCGCTCGAAGTTTACGAAGATATCAAACAACTGTATGAAAGCGGGGAACTCGAGAAGAACTACATAGATTTTCGCAGTGTTGAGTCCGCGCTGAAAAAAACGCAAGAAGAGGTTATGCAAGGGGCGCAGCGGACTCGGGACTACAGTTTTATTGACGATACGATCGCCGAAATGGAGGGTTGGGCTAGTTTCCAACCTAAACGTGATATGGGTTCGCAATTGGACCTTCTGGATGCGCTTAGCGGCCTGACGTTGCCGAAACAGTCCCCTGTCAAAGTGAGTAAAGTAGGCCGCAACGAACCCTGCCCTTGCGGAAGCGGCAAAAAGTATAAAAAATGCTGCGGCAAGTAACATAACCAAGGCAAAAAGAAGGCTCCGTCATAAGAGCCTTCTTAATATTGCCCCTGAATTATTTTCAATTACCGTTCAAACTTTTAGCCCATTCTCTCACTCTCCGGGTGCTCTCTTCTTCGGATAAATCCTCAACCCTGGTCATGATGCTCCATCTGACCCCAAAAGGATCCCAAATGCTTCCGAACCGGTCGCCTGAAACAAAATTAGTAACGGCTTCTCTGACTCGTGCACCTTTGGCCACCGCATTTTCAAACACCCGATCAACGTCAGCGACATAAATGCCCAAGGAATAGCAGGCATTATCCTCGCCAGGCGGCAAAACGAGTTTATAGGACGGGTTCGCGGCTCCCAACTGCAAAAATCCTGTCAGTATTACCTGCTTAAAAAAATTCAATTACTGACTCCGATGTAACCTGAGACGAATTGACAAGCCGTTTACCCGGCAATGATACAACGTTATAAATCCCCGTTAAAGTGAAGGTATCGTCAGATGTTGGAGAACCCCGCGTTCGGCTGGGCAGACGGCGGCCCCTAAAGCTATTGAAGCGTGAATCTTGCGCATTCTTTTGCTCACCGTTAACATAACGTTAATACCGGGATAACACGGAAGGATTATCGTAAGGTAAGAAGTTTGTTTTTTCAATAATTTCATCATTAGAGGGTCGGAGACTAGGAGAAAGCCCTTATGCGGTGCCGGAAGGAATGGCTTGTTTGCCATATCCGCTTCCGTGCGCCGCATAACGGGCTTTTTTGTGTTGTCCGCACCAAAGGAGGCTGCTCATTCATTGCCGGACACGCTGTCATTTGAAACGTACTTTTTCGATCTGGACGGCACCATTTTCCTGGGGGACGTCCTGCTGCCCGGCGTGCAGGAAACGCTGTGCCATTTAAGAAGCTTGAACAAACAAGTGAGGTTTTTGAGCAATACGACCATCCGCACCCGCGGGGAATGCCGGGACCGCCTGCTGCAGCTTGGCCTTGCGGCGCATGAGGAAGAAATCGTGACGGCGGGGTTTATGTCCGCCGCTTACTTTATGGAATCGCGTGAGGCGGTGCGGGTGCTCGTTGCCGGGGAGCAGGCGCTGCGCAATGAACTCGTCTCGGTTGGGGTAGAAACGACGGACGATCCGGCGCAGGCGACGCATGTGCTGGTCGGCATGGACCGGGAGTTCGACTACGGCAAGCTGCACCGCGCGATGAAGGCGGTGCAGCAGTCGACCGAGCTGTTCAGTCTGCTGGATATGAACGCGATTATTCCGCTGGACGATTTTATCGTAAAGGAAGAGGGCGGCTATCTGGCGAATTTCTATCCTGCCTTTATGGCCAACTCGCAAACGGACGGCCATACTTACAGCATTCCGTTTCAGCGCAGCACCATCGTGCTTTACTATAACAAGGAGATGTTCAAGGAAGCGGGACTCGATCCGGAAAAAGGGCCGGAAACCTGGGAGCAAATGCAGGAGTACGCGGTTAAGCTGAAAAAGGATGGGCGCTACGGCCTGGAAATCCCGGTCACGGGCTTTGCTTATTGGATGATGCAGACTTTTGCTCTGCAGAACGGCGACAATCTGATGACCCCGGACGGCAAAAAGGTCATGTTTGATACGCCGGAAAACGTGGAAGGGCTGCAGTATTGGGTGGACCTGGCCGCGAAGCACAAGGCGACGCCGGAGGGCGTGACCGATTGGAGCACCGTGCCGTCCGATTTCCTGGAAGGCAAAACGGCGATGATGTACCATACGACCGGCAACCTGTCGAACGTGAAAAAGAACGCCACCTTTGACTTTGGCGTCAGCTTCCTGCCGGCGAAGAAGCAGTACGGCAGCCCGACGGGCGGCGGCAACTTCTATATTTTCAAGGATATCGCACCCGAGAAGCAGCAGGCCGCCTGGGAATTCGTCAAGTTTATGACCGAACCCGAGCGCGCCGCCCAATGGAGCATCGACACCGGTTATGTAGCCGTGCGCAAGTCCGCTTATGAGACGGAACGGATGAAGGAGTACGCGGCCGGGTTCCCGGCGGCGGTCGTGGCCCGCGATCAGTTGGAATACGCGGCGGCCGAACTGTCCACCCATAACAACGGCAAGGTGATGAAAATTTTGAATGATTCCGTGCAGGCGGCATTGATAGGCGATTTGACTCCGGCCGGCGCGCTGAAGAAAGCTCAGGCGGAGGCGGACCAGGCGCTGGCGTCCTTTAACAAATAGCCATGAAGGGTATCAGACTTGGAAACAACGGATTCGCCTGGCTGCTGCTGCTGCCGTCGCTGGCGATCCTGGCGCTGTTTACGTTTTACCCGATCTTTCTGACGCTGCGCCTGAGCTTTTTTCAGGCTGACCTGGCTACGCCGGAGCCGATTTTCGCGGAGCTGGACAACTTCCGCCGGCTGGCGGAGGACGAGGTGTTCTGGAAGGTGATGCGCAACAATTCCCTGTTTGCGGCGGGAACGGTTCCTGCGGGGATCGCCCTTGCCCTGCTGATGGCGGTTTTTGCCAACAAAGCGATCCGGGGAAAAGCGCTGATGCGGACGGGCTTTTTTTATCCGACGCTGATTCCGATGATCGCAGCGGCGAACATCTGGCTGTTCATTTACACGCCGGAGTACGGCTTGGTGAGCAGGATGTTGTCATGGACGGGTCAGCCCGAACTAAACTGGCTGGGCACGCCGGGGCTGGTGATGTGGGCGATGATTATCATGATTATCTGGAAGGAATCGGGGTACCTGATGATTTTTTATCTGGCCGGTCTGCAAAATATCCCGCGCGACCTTTACGAGGCCGCTCAGATGGATGGGGTCGGGGCCTTTACGGTGTTCCGCAAAATCACGTTCCCGCTGCTGATGCCAACGACGTTGTTCGTTAGCATTATCGCTTTGACGAATGCTTTTAAGCTCGTCGATCATCTGATGATCATGACCCGCGGGGGTCCCAACAATGCCAGCAATCTGCTGCTGTATTACATTTACGAGACGGCGTTCAGCTTCTGGGACCAGGGGCTTGCTTCCGCGCTGACCGTCATTATGATCGGGCTGATGCTGCTGTTTGCAGCGGTGCAGTTCTTTGGGCTCGACAAGCGAATTCATTACAACTGATCCCGGATGGCCGTCCGGGAAGAAAGGCGTATTTATGCTGCAGAAACTTGCGCCGAAAATCGGCAATGTTCTCATGCTGCTGCTGGCCATCATTTGGCTGGTGCCGCTCGTCTGGATGACGGTGACGGCGTTTCGCCCGCGGCAGGCGGCGCTGTCCGGCTTTTGGTCGGCGGATTTTACCTTGGATAACTTCGCGACGGTGTGGTCCGCCGCCCCCTTTGCGGTGTATTGCCTGAACACGCTGCTCATTGTGTTTTGTGTATTTGCGGTGCAGATGCTGACCGCAACCATGGCGGCCTTTGCATTTGCACGCGTTCCGTTTGTCGGGAGCAGCCTCGTGTTCCTGCTGTTCCTGGCCCAGATCATGATCCCTGCGGACGTGCTGATTTTTCCGAACTATAACATTTTGAAGCAGTTCTCACTGCTCGACACGAAGCTTGGGATTATGCTGCCTTATCTGGCCTCCTCCTTCGGCATCTTCCTGCTGCGGCAGGTGTTCAAGACGCTCCCTAACGAGCTTGAGGAGGCGGCGCTTGTGGAGGGGGCAAACCGCTGGCAGGTGCTGTGGAAGGTGTATTTTCCCTTGTCCAGGCCAACCTTTGTCGCGTTTGCGCTGGTGTCCATCAGCTATCAGTGGAACAATTTTTTGTGGCCCCTGATCGTAACCAATTCCGTGGAAAACCGGCCGCTAACGGTGGGGCTGTCGATTTTCGCGCAATCGTTCGAGGTCGGCGTGCAGTGGACGGAGGTCAGCGCGGCGACGCTGCTGGTGATCGTGCCGCTCCTGATCATTTTTCTGGCGTTCCAGCGCCAGTTTATCGACAGTTTTATTCATTCCGGCATCAAGTAGACAAGCAGACGGATGGGGCGCGCTCCCCGGGAATGGAGGCGTCGGCACCGTCCCGATCGAAGCGGTGGCCGTCTGGCTGGCGGCCTGCGAATATCGGGGAGCCTGGGTGCTGGAGATGCGCCGCCCCGGGGGCCTGCTGCCCTCCGCAGAACGGCTGCACAGCTTGCGGCGGCAGTTCCAGAAATTTAACGCAAGTTATCTATAGCGCGTTGTAGGATTTCCGCTTTGATTTCCTTGGACAGTTCATATGAATCGTATCGCAAAGCGTGCGGGTTTATTTCTACGTTTCTTCCTGTCTCGGCTTCTTTTTTGGCAAAGCAGGTTATAGTATCTACCGGATTGGACGATTCCCAAAGCAGTTGGCTCTTTAAATCCGCCAATAATTGTTGCTGGTCAATATCCTGGAATTGCAGTTGTCCGGCGGTACGCTTTAAATGGGATTCATAATCACCGTAATGATGAACGACTTCCCAGCCGGACCATTTCGATTTAAGTTCATGGGATATGTTGGGAATATCGTTGGCATGCCAAAATTCCAATCTCCTGCAATCTATATCAATATGGAAGCCTCCGATAGGGAATTCCTTAGACCATTCACGCAGGGCGATGCTTTTATATCCATAGGATTTATTGATCTCGTGGATCATATTAAGGCCATCTCTTCGGGAGGTTCTAAGTTTGTATCTTTTAAATCGTCTTCACCGTACGTCAATATTTTTTCCTGCGGATAACCGACGTAGTTGGCCAAATCTAAAATGCCCTCGTAAGCCCATGCGATTTCCCAACCGGACCAAATAGTTCTCATCAGTTTTAAGTAGAAATTCCTGAGTGGAACATTGTAAAGTATATCCTCGCCGCCATAAAATACTAACTTCTTTTTATCCAAGTCAACAATTGCTCCGCCTTCGGCCCAAACGTCATCCAACCATCCGGATTCATCCACCCTCTTTTGCATTTCAATGAATTTGACGGCATGTTGCTCCCCCAAAAACAAATCTTTAGGCAGCGTGTTTGCGCACCAATGGCCCTTCAAACAGGGGGAGGGGGGCGAGGTAACCAAGTGTAAAAGTGCAGTTGATTTTTCGTAAATCGCTATTATTGAGCGGCTGAGATGCAAAAGTGCATCTGTTTTGGAGCTATGCGATAAAAAAGTGACTTTTGGGCGGAAATGAACTGCACATTTGCATTTGAACTGCCCCTATTGAGGAGTTTCGACAAAAATCGCCTGCACTTTTGCATTTCGTGGCATTCTGCATCCCTTTGTGCCACTTGGATCTTACAGTTGGATCTGGCCGATCGGCCTTCCCTCACGCTTACAAACCGGCTGTTTTTGTATACTTGACCGCTATGCGTACAATAGTAACTCAACACCCTACAGTTTGCTTTCTGTATCCGATTTTGCCGGATTTGGCGTTCTGATTGGTCTTGTAGAATCGAAAAGAAGGTCATCAAACAACGCTATTGCAAGTTGCACACCGTCCATCATCCCTTGCATGTACAAACGTTCATTTTCTAAACCCTGCCTGAAGTGGTGCTTGTCCTCCCAGTCCATATACTCCGGCGACTTCGTTTGATCCGTACCGGAAAACATGGCCTCAAAAGCCGAGCGTTCCTCGGCACGAAGTTTACGCAATTCGGGATGACGATTGATACGCGCTGTAATGTGGTTCAACCTTTCCTGAATCGCGTCTCGAGGGATCGGTTTGTTTTAATTCGGTATTCGCAGTGAAAAAATAATCTTTCACTTTTAGGATTACGAAGTCGTTGCCATTGCCAAGGCGCTGGATATTTCCGTTGGTGAATTATTACGGGAGGAGTAGGGAGAATTAGTGGCAGGAAAAATAAAAAAACGGGACGCAGGTTCCGATAAATGGTTAGCCTTTGTCCCGTTATTTCTATGTTGATTTAAGTAGAATAATTTTATTTTTCTTCCTCAAGTAAATTGCTAAACAAAACACGTATGAAATTCCGTCTGCCGTATAAGACTCTAACCACATAAACTACTCCATCTTCATATCTGTAAAATATCAGGTAATTGTCACAAACAAGATACCGATAATCGGTTTGAATGTCTATAGTAGCGGATAGAGGTGTACCAATTTCAGGATAATCCACCAAGCTGCGAATTTTTTTCGTTATTTTTGCGATCAAATTTACAGCGGCTTCAGAATTATAAAGCTCCTGGGAGATGTAGTTTTTCACTTCCACTAAGTCATTTCTGGCTTCAGGTGAAATTTTCAGTTTATTCATTTTATATTTCCAGGTCTGCTTCGACTTCCTCTATAGTCATCCATCCCTTTTCTTTCCCTGATTGCTCCCCTTGAGCAAGCTTTGACATCAGTTTTAGAGAAGCCGTTAGTTTTTCATATTCACTTATATCGACAATAGCAAATTTCCCTCTGCCGTTTTTAGTTAAAAATACCGGTTCACCTACAGAAATATCCCGCAAAACCTCATTGTAATTTCTCAAATCGGATATGGGCTTAATATTCGGCATATATAACAACTCCTTTTGGTTGCTGTTATCATTGTATGTTTATTATTCGTAAAATTCAACAGCAATATTCCTTCCAAACATATGCTTCTTATACTTTAGGGGCGAATTACAGTTTTTTCTGATTGAACGTGGAACGAATATTCGTATATAATACAAACATATGTTCTTATTCAAAAGGAGTGATCAAAATGCTTCCAGACCTTGAACGGAAATTACTCCGTATCCTATACAGCTATTCGACGCAGCGGAAACGGATGCCTACGATCGATGAGTTGGAGATTAAGACCGGCAGGAACAAGCAGGATATATTTGCCGGATTGCGGGGGTTGGTGGAGCAGCGGTATATCTTCTGGCCGGACAATCCCAGATTGGATACGATAGTCATCCTGGAGGCGTGGGAACGGGATCAGCCTCAACGTCCAAAATTCAACTCCTCAAGCGGCAATATAGATTATTGGACGAAATATTGATAACGGTATTTAGGGAGAAGAGAGGAGAGGGTAAATAATAGCGGGATTTGGGCTTCCGACAGCCTAAGTCCCGATTTACCGCAAAAGCAATCGTAGTCTCTCCATATCCTTCACAACCGATCACCTTCACCGTTTTTCGTTATGTCCCTGTTATACTCCCTCTGCACACATACAGGGTTTTACCCAAGCCCAACTTCAGCCCAATTTTGTTCCTCACTCCCCGCCATCGTTTGTTCTCAACGATCCTCCAAAATGAAAGCGTTTTATTATATGATCATTGCAGGAGGTGGTTCCATTGATGATTGATAAACGTCCTGCGCTTTTACTGAAGCACCTTTTGAAAGTGAAGCATACAACCATGAATCAAGTCATGGAGCACTCTCAATTAACCAAACGGCAAATTGCCTACGATTTGGACAAAATCAATTATTGGTTGAAGGAGAGAGCACTTCCTGCCATTCCGTACAAAGGAATGAACCATATCATGGTGCCGGAAGAGGTGATGGCTTTTTGCCGGAAGCAGCAATTGGAGAACCGCAAACAGGATTTCTTTTTAACGGAAGAGGAACGTTTGATATTCATTTACCTGTATCTCTTTATACGGCAAGAGCATATTTCGTCGGTACATTTGACGCAGCTGCTCCAGGTAAGCAAGAACACGGTGATTTCCGATGTGAAAAAGGCCAACGAAATGAACCGGCCTTTCCTGGTTGAAATTCGTTATTCCAGGCAGAAGGGCTACCATCTTCGGGGGACCGAGTCCGATAAGCGAATCCTTGTCCAGCAGCATTTAGCGCAGATGATGCAAATTCCGTATTTTGAAAAACTAATCCACTATCTGGTGCGGGATCGGCAAGAACTTCTTCCCTTAGATTCGGCTCACCGTGCGCTTGTGCAAGCGGAAAAGCTTTTTCAGCTCGATTTTGTGGAGGAACGGGTTCGTCAATTTGCTTATTTTCTTGTTCTTTACGCTTACCGTCACAAAGAAGGAAAATCCGTTCAATTTCATAGTGATGAAATCGAGTTGTTAAGCAGAGATCCCATGTGGCCCGTGGCCAAAACCTTATTTGATCATCTGGGATTCGAGGAAGATGAACATGAGCTGTGCTATTTCACCACCCAATTGTTAGGTTTGTCTTTAGGCAGCCGCGCGGTTCAAGAAGGGAGCCGGGACTTGCTTTTTCACTTATGTGAACAGTTGGTCGTCGATTTTGAATATAAGGCGGCGATTGTTTTCGAACAAAAGGATGAAGTTATCCGCACCTTATATCAGCATTTTAAGCCGGCTTATTTTCGCATGAAATACCGGATTCCGATTCATAATCCGCTGCTCGAGCAGATTCAGAAGGAACATCGCGAGCTTTACACCATAATCAAGGAACTGCTTCAGCCGGTCGGATCGCTGCTAAGCATCAATATTCCGGAGGAAGAAATCGGCTTTATTACGATGCATTTTGGAGCGCTGCTGGCCAAACCGCAGCACGCCATGCCGAAAAAGAAACGAGCGATTGTCGTTTGTCCCAGCGGAGTCAGTTCTTCGTTGATGGTGAAGCACCAGATCGAGTCGCTGTTTTCGGAAATCACCGTGGAAAAAACGCTGTCCTTACAGGAGTACCAAACAGAGAATGACGATCCGTATGATCTGATCTTTTCGACGATTGAGCTCGAGTCCAAGCTCCCGTGCTTTTATGTAAAGCCGATTATGACGCCCAACGAAAAAAACAGGCTGGTCAATGAAGTGTATCGGCAGCTGTTTGGAATCGGGTACCAGGACCTGTCCTTAAAAGAGCTGATCCAAACGATTGGGCGTTACGCCGACATTTTCGACGAAAAGGGATTAACGGATGCGTTAAGCCAACTGACGTTCCATAGAAAAATAGATATCCAGAGGAGGAGCCAACCTGTGCTAAACGATTTATTAAAAGAAGAAACGATCCAAGTGGTTGATCAGCTCTCGGATTGGGAAGAGGCGATTAAAGTAGCGGCAAACCCGCTGCTGGAGAAAGGAGCCATCGAGTCCTCCTATATCGAGGCGATGATTGCAAATATCAAGACCATGGGGCCGTATGTCGTGCTTGGCAATGAAGTGGCGATCCCGCACGCGCGTCCCAAAATGGGCGTGAACCAGGTGGGGATGAGCTTTTTAAAGCTTAATCGGCCGGTCTATTTTTTGAATGACGAAAAATACCCTGTCCGGCTGTTGTTTTGCGTTGCGGCCAATGATAACAAGACCCATCTTAAGGCGCTTACGCAATTAACGAAACTTCTCAGCGACACCAAAAACATTGAGCTCCTCAAAGAGGAAGCGTCGATAGAAGCATTTCTTGACTTATTCAAGTTATATTCTGCCGCGGTTTAAAACATGGAAACGAAAGGAAGAAGAGCTATGAAAATTTTAGCGATTTGCGGTACGGGTTTGGGAAGCAGCTTTATGTTGGAGATGAACGTCAAACAAATCTTGTCGGAGCTGGGGTTAAGCGGTGTCGAAGTGGACCATTCCGACCTTAGCTCGGCTACGCCGGATTCTGCGGATCTGTTTATCGCCGCCAAGGATATTGCCGCAGGAATGGGGCACTTGGGAGAGGTGATTGTGATCGACAGCATTATCGATATGGACGGTTTGCGCGCCAAACTTAAGGACGTATTCCAAGCCAAGGGAATGATTTAATAACGGGGGGACATCTGCTATGGGCGAAAGAATTCTCAAATTGATGATGGATATTTTAAGCCAGCCGGCCGTCCTGGTTGCGCTGATTTCTCTGGTGGGGCTGATTATTCAGAAAAAACCGGCAAGCGAGATCGTGAAAGGAACCACCAAGACGTTCCTCGGTTTTCTGGTCATTTCCGCCGGGGCCGGAATCATTGTTCAGTCTCTGGATCCATTCGGAAAAATGTTTCAGAGCGCCTTCCATGTGTCGGGGGTTGTGCCGAATAACGAGGCCATCGTGGCCATGGCCTTAAATGAATTTGGCAGCGCCACCGCCTTCATTATGTTCTTCGGCATGATCGCGAATATCCTGATTGCCCGCTTTACAAAGCTGAAATATATCTTTTTGACGGGTCATCACACGCTTTATATGGCTTGTATGCTTGCTGTCATCTTGGTGGTTTCCGGCTTGGAAGGAATCCCGCTGATTATCGTCGGTTCCCTGGCTTTAGGCTTGATCATGGCGGTGTTTCCGGCCATTTGCCAACCCATTATGCGGAAAATCACAGGGAACGACAGCGTGGGGTTCGGGCATTTTTCGAGCATAGGTTACGTTGCTTCCGGGCTTGTCGGAAAGGTTGTCGGGAAAGGCTCCCGTTCCACGGAAGAGATCAGCTTTCCCAAAGGGCTGGGATTTTTGCGCGACAGTTCGGTGACCATTTCGTTAACGATGGTGGTTCTTTATATTATCATTGCTATTTTTGCCGGCCCGTCTTATGTGGAAAAAGAACTTAGCGGCGGCACGCATTACCTTGTATTCTCCATCATCCAGGGGGTTACCTTTGCGGCAGGGGTGTTTGTGATCCTTTCCGGGGTTCGGCTGGTGCTCGCGGAAATTGTACCCGCTTTCAAAGGGATTTCCACCAAGCTGGTTCCGGACTCCAAGCCTGCTCTCGATTGTCCCGTTGTTTTTCCCTATGCGCCAAACGCGGTGCTGATCGGCTTCTTCAGCAGCTTTCTTGGCGGGATCGTGGGGATGGTGATTTTGGCCATGACAGGCTCCGTGATCATCTTGCCGGGCGTGGTTCCCCATTTCTTTACGGGGGCGACGGCCGGGGTATTCGGCAATGCCACGGGCGGAGTTCGCGGCGCAACCCTGGGGTCTTTTGTAAATGGCTTGATCATTACGTTCCTTCCCGTATTCTTAATGCCGGTTCTCGGCAACCTCGGTTTTGCCAGCACGACGTTCTCGGATACCGATTTTGCGGCTTCCGGCATTTTGCTCGGGAATATCGCCAAATCGCTGGGGGCGACAGGCGTCACCGTAACGGTGGTTGGACTAGTGCTGCTGGCCGTGGTATTCGGGTTCTTTAAGAAAAGCAAAGCGAACCAGGATTCGCAGCAGATGGAAGCTTAAATGCCAGACATACCAGAGGAGGAAATACGAATGGGCTTGGATATGCAGAAACTGGAATTATTTCGTGACGAAATCCGCTTAAAAACGTTAAAAGAGCTGCATCATCTTGGTTTTGGCCATTACGGCGGCAGCTTGTCTATCGTAGAGGTTTTGGCCGTATTGTATGGCGGTGTGATGAAAGTCGATCCGCAAAACCCGAAGTGGGAGGAACGCGATTATTTCATTTTATCCAAAGGCCATGGCGGACCGGGGCTGTACGCCGCTTTGGCGGCTAAAGGCTACTTTCCCGAAGAAGTTCTGTATACGTTAAATCAAAACGGCACGAAGCTCCCTTCGCATCCCGATAAAAATTTAACGCCGGGCGTGGATATGACCACCGGATCTTTAGGCCAAGGCATTTCCGCGGCTGTTGGGGTAGCTCTGTCTCATAAACTATCGGGTAAGGACAATTACACCTATTGCATAGTAGGGGACGGCGAATTAAACGAAGGGCAGTGCTGGGAGGCTTTTCAATTCGCGGCGCATCATAAGCTGAACCGCCTCTTTGTCTTTGTGGATGACAACAAAAAACAGCTGGACGGCTTAACGAAGGACATTATCGATCCGCTCGATTTTGCGGAGAAGTTTAGCGCTTTTGGTTTTTACGCGATGAAGGTGGACGGCGGTTCGTTGCGGGAAATCCATGAAGCGATTGAACAAGGAAAAGCGCAGGGGGATCAGCCGGTTGCGATTATTTTGGATACGGTCAAAGGGCAGGGCGTTCCTTATCTGGAAGAGAAGGCCGATAACCATCACATCCGTCCCAGCGAAGCCGATGAAGCCGCTATTTTAAGGGCGATTGCGGAATTGGAAGCTAAACTTGGAAAGGCGGTGGAGTTATGATGAACGCAGTTGCCGGAAACTATGAAATGGAAAACGTGGAAATGCGCCAAATGTATGCCAATACGTTGTTGGAGCTGGCCAAGGCCAATCCCCATGTCATCGGCCTGGAAGCCGATCTAATGAGCGCAATCTCGACAAATAAAATAATGAAAGAGATTCCGGGGCAAATCATCAACACCGGAATTATGGAAGCGAATATGATGGGGGTTGCCGCCGGTCTGTCGCTGACGGGCAAGATCCCTTATGTCCATACCTTCGGCCAGTTCGCCACCCGCCGCGCCTTTGACCAGCTGTTCGTTTCCGGCGCTTACGCGAAAACGAACATCAAAATCTTAGGCTCCGACGCCGGCGTGACCGCCGAGCATAACGGCGGTACCCATATGGCCTTCGAAGACCTTGGCCTGGTTCGGCTGATTCCGGGGGCCCAGGTGTATGAGGCGAGCGATTCCACGATGCTGCGTTACCTGCTGCGCAAAATTGAACAAGAATACGGGATTCATTATATACGCACGATCCGCAAACATGCCGTAAAACTTTACCCGGAACATGAGGTGTTTGCAGCGGGGAAAGGAAAGGTTCTGCGTGAAGGAGGCGATGTCGCCATTATTGCCAGCGGTATTATGGTGGCGGAATCCTTAAAAGCGGCTGACCTGCTGCAAGAGCAGGGCATCGAAGCGTCAGTGATCGATATGTTCTCGATCAAACCCATCGATCAAGAGTTAATCGTCAAGTACGCCGAAAAAACCAAAGCGGTCGTTACGGCGGAAAACCATAACGTGATCGGCGGACTGGGAAGCGCCGTGGCCGAGGTGCTCAGTGAACATTGCCCTACCCGAATGCGGCGGATCGGCGTCAGGGAACAATTCGGCCAGGTCGGCAAGCTTGAATACCTAAAACAGTTCTACAAGCTGACCGCGAAGGATATTGCCGGTGCGGCGGAGGAGGTTGCCTCTCGATAAGTAAAAAGAAGATCAGGACATCGGCGTCCTGATCTTCTTTTTTTCCTGTAAAATAAAGCTGAATATAACATTGCTGGGAGCAAGGGGAGTGCCCTTATGTTCTGAAGGAGAATATTCGGAGCCGACCCAGGTTCATGACCGACTGGTCGTCTCCTGGACATCCCGCATCGGCGGTTTTCCGTACATCCGGGCGTATTCCCGGCTGAACTGGGACGGGCTCTCGTAGCCGACGCGGAACGCCGCATCGGATGCCGGCATGGACTCCGCCAACATCAACCGCCGGGCTTCCTGCAAACGCACCGATTTCAGGTATTGCAACGGACTCATCGCGGTGACGCGTTTGAAATGCTTGTGAAACGCCGACACGCTCATGTTCGCGGACTTGGCGAGCTGCTCGACCGCCAGCGGGCGGTCATATTGCCGGTTAATCACCCGGATCGCCTGCGCGACGTTGTACCCATGGCTGCCGACGATCGCAAATTGATGGAGGAGCGCCCCTGGTTCCCCTTGAAGCATTCGATACAGAATTTCGCGGACGATGAGCGGCTCCATAATCGGTATATCCTCAGGCGTGTCGAGCAACTGCATGAGCCGCACGACGGCTTCGAGCAGCGATGAGGACATCCGGTTTACGCTGATGCCGCGGCCGGCTTCCGCGGGAGCGGAAACGGGCAGATCCATTTTGTTCAAGATCTCAAGAATGACGTCGGCGTCGAAGCTCAGCTTTAAACTTAAATAGGGGATCTCGGGCGTAGCCTCGACAATTCTCCCGATGGTCGGCAATTCGACGGAAGTGACCAAATAAGTCGAAGGATCGTAACGGTAGGTTTCCTCCGCCAATGTGGCCGTCTTCGCCCCTTGCGCCACGACGCAAATGGATGGCTTGTGTACGGTTTCCAGCGGTTCCGCCGGATGCGCGGCATACATCAGCGTCAAAGAAGGCATAACCGTCCGATGCGTTCCGTTCGACGGGGCGTGGCGAAGGATCAACCGCGCCAATTGCTGCAAGGCCTGCTCCATCCGCTGCGGTTCATTCATAGTTTCCATGTTTGCCTGCTCCTTCCGGTTACGATTTATATCCTCAATTTTCATAGATTTTGCATCATGTCGAACGCTTGAAAGGCAGTTAGCGATTGCAGGGCGGTCTGCCTATTTTTGGAGTAGTCGAGTTTGTAAATGCAGGAATACAGCACGTTTAACACATATTCAAATGCGATCTGGGAAGAGAAGGTCCCGATTTTGGCATAGGACAACTCGTCGTTTGGCACCTGAATACAAACCTTACTGAGTGCGGCCAGTTCGCTGCGGGCCGAAGAGGTGATGGTCAGCATGGGAACTCCGGTATTTTTGAGATGCCGGGCGGCCTTCAAATAGATGGGCGATTTACTGTGATACGTCAGAAAAACGGCGCAATCCTCCGGAGTCATATTCACGGTATGCTGCGCCCATTCCGCCAGTTCGGTGGCAATAATGGCATATTTGTTGATTTTAATCAGTTTATTTTGAAAGCTCTGGGCACGAATTTGAGAATCCCCCAACGCAAACATAAAAATCCGCTTCGCACGGTTCAGCATTTCGGCAGACCGGTTCAACAACTCATGATCCAGCAAAACAAATGTTTTCTCAATGGTCTCCTTCAAGAGTTCGGCCATCCCTTTGGCTACCTGAATGGAAGACTCATCGACCCCAAAAGGCAGGTTCGGATCTACGCCGGAAATCTGCTGAAGGGACTGCTGCAATTCCTGGGCCAGTTTGATTTTGAATTCCTTGAAGCCGGCCAAGCCGAGCTTTTGCGTCAGACGAACCACGGCGGAATGCGAGGTGAAAGCCGCTCGGGCAAGCTCATGGATGCTTAAGGACAGGCAGTTCTCCGGATGCTGCAGAACGTAGGCGGCAATACTCTGTTCATTTGGCGTAAAACCTCTCATCTCTTTCAGCAATGTTAGTATTTTCATCAGACCCACACCTCAAGATTTATTGTACCAAAGGATTTGCTCAGAAGTATAGAAAATGAACTTTTAGTTCAGCATTAGGGGGAGCGCCATCGGCACGGCTGAACATAAGTACCATTCTGGCGGCAGTCTCTATACGAGCGGGAGTTTATGTTCCTATAATGGAGTCATTAAATTACAAGGATAAGGAGTGTGCGGACAAGATGAAATTGGGAATAGCGGGCGCGGGTAAGATCGTGTTGGATTTGTTGAGTTTTATTCATGAGATTCCCAACATTTCCGTCATCGCCATCTGCGGGACACCAAGAAGCTATGAGAAACTGGGGCAATTACGGCAGCAGTATCGGATTCCGGAGATTTACACGGATTACGACAGGATGCTGGAGGATGATTTGGATACAGTTTATATCGGCCTGCCCAATCATCTGCACTATTCTTTTGCCAGAAAGGCATTGCTGCAGGGTAAACATGTGATTTGCGAGAAGCCTTTTACATCGAATTTGCGGGAGTTTCTGGAGTTGGACAGGCTGGCGCGCGAGCGCGGCTTGATGCTGCTGGAGGCGGTCACAACGATTCATCTGCAAAATTACAAATCGATAAAAGAACGTGCGGGATTGCTTGGCGATATCAAAATCGTGCAGTGCAACTACTCCCAATATTCCTCCCGTTATGACGCGTTTAAAGCAGGGAGCACGCTGCCCGCGTTTGATCCGGCAATGTCCGGCGGAGCGCTGATGGACATCAACATTTACAACATCCACTGGGTAACCGGATTGTTCGGCAGCCCGGAACATGTGCAATATACGGCCAATATCGAGCGGGGGATTGACACTTCCGGCGTATTGCTGCTGGATTACGGACATTTTAAGGCCGTCTGCGTTGGCGCCAAGGATAGCTCGGCTTCCGCCTTCTACAGCATTCAAGGAGACAAGGGCGTCATTCAGATGAACAGTCCGGCCAATATCTGCGATTCGTATACCTATACTCTCCATCGTCAAGCGCCGCCGGAAAAAGTGGATCATAAAAATCACGCGCACCGGATGTATGACGAGTTCGTGGAGTTTGAACGGATGATAGCCCAGCGGGACACGCAGGCCGCGGAGCTATTGCTGGAGCAAAGCCGGAGAGTGATGGAGATCGTGCAAGCGGCGAGAGAATCGGCCGGTATTACATTCGCCGCTGATTATGGCTGATCATAAATGAGTACCGGTTTAGCGCCTAACTTCGTCATGATAAGGACAAAAAAGGTCGTTATTCCGGCGATATCCGTCCATTTGAGAGAAATAGAGGAAATTTATGTCGCTATTCTCCCCGGTCGCCAGGATATACCTATGTTTTGGACCATTTATAGGAAAATAGGGACAAAAAAATCCGCTATAGGGATCAACATGCTAGGGCTCCCGATAATAAGAACATAAAATTCCACTATTTTTGAAGGCCGGCAGTTCGTCCTTCCAGAAGCTGCCCGCTCCACTTTCACTCCTCAACTTCCTCCTGTTCGACCCGCTTGACCAGGTTCCCCAACTTTGAGAGCAACTGGCTCCGCCAGTCGCCCAGTTCCTTAATTCTTTCTTCGATTAATTCGGAAGGGGATTTAACCGTTTTTCCGTTGCAGTAGGATAACGCACTCCACATGGCTCGTCTGCGGGAACATGTCGACCGGCTGCACCCAGTCGATAGCATAGCCGCCGTCCAGCAGCACCTTGCAATCCTTGGCCAGGGTGGAAGGGTTGCAGGACACGTAAACGAAGCGCTTCGGCTTCGTGCGCAGGACCGCTTCGAGGAAGCGGGGATCAAGGCCGGTGCGCGGCGGGTCGGCGACGATCACGTCGGGCGCGAAGCCGCTCTTCACCCAGCGGGGCAGCAGTTCCTCCGCGTAGCCGGCGTAAAAGGAGGCGTTGCCGCGGCCGTTGCGGGCGGCGTTTGCCTTGGCGTCCTCGACGGCCTCGGGGATCGACTCGATCCCGCGCACCTCCCGCGCGTAAGGCGCCAGCCACAGGCCGATCGTACCGGTGCCGCAGTAGGCGTCGACGACCGTTTCCCGGCCGGTCAGCCCGGCGGCGGCGCGCACCGTTTCGTACAGCTTCACCGTCTGAATCGGGTTCAACTGGAAAAAGGCGCGGGGCGATAACGTAAACTCCAGGTCGCCAAGCGACTCCCGGATGCTGTCTTCGCCCCAAAGAATCACCGTCTTGTTGCCGAAGACAAGCGATGTATTTTTCGGATTGACGTTCATCGCAATGCTCGTCAAATCGGGCAGCGCCAGCCGCAGTCCCTTGATCAACTCGGCCTGGCGCGGCAGCTTGTCACTCGCCGTTACGAGCGTGACCTGGAGCTGCTCCGACTGGAACCCCCAGCGAACGACGATTGTGCGGACGAGCCCCTGATTGCTTTTTTCCCGGTAGACGGGGATTTGCAACTGCTGCAGGACGTTGCGCGTCCGGTCCACCGCTTCATTGATCTTCGGATGTTGAATCGGGCAGCCGGTGATGTCGATCAACTTGTGCGAGTCGGCCGCGTACAGTCCGGCGATCACGCCTTCCTGGGCCATGCCGAGCTGCAGCTGTGCTTTGTTGCGGTAATTCCAGGGATGCTCCATGCCCAGTATCGGCTTAATCCGCATGTCCTGCAATCCGGCATAACGGGAAAAGGCCTCGCGCACCATGTCCTCCTTGCCGGCGAGCTGGCCTTCGTAAGACAGGTGCTGGATTTGGCAGCCGCCGCAAATGCCGAAAACCGGACATGGCGCATCCACCCGGTAAGGGGAGCGTTTTTCGATCTCCTTGATGACGGCGGAAATAAACTTGTCCGAAACACCGGTAACTTCCGCCTTGATGACTTCCCCGGGGATGGCGCCTTCGATAAATACCGCCTTGCGGCGGTAGTAGCCAACCCCTTCGCCGTTGATCCCGAGCCTCTTGACCGTGACGACGATCCTGTCTCCGGCCTGCAGCCGGTCGGCTTCCTCCCGGGTTGCGGCGGATTGCTTTGGACGCGGCTTCGAACCGTGTTTTTTTCCCGGCGTCTGTATTTTTTTATCAAAATGTTGTTGTTTGTTGTCTTTCATTGATCCGGATTCTCCATTTTCGAAATATGTACAGACCCACTATACCATGCGGGGTCGTGGAGCACCACTGGCAGCTAACGCTTCGGTTTTTAATTCAAGGCGTGCAGCAATAGAAAAGTCAGCAGCCCTGCGGCGGAGAGGGCGACTTCGGCCCAGCCAAAGAAGCGGGCGCAGCGGTGCTCCTTTTTCATATGCGTCACTTTGTAAATCTCCTTGTCCACCAGCAGCAGAATAAGTCCCGAGAACAGGAACATGACGGAGGTGGATGCGAGCACGCGAATCATACGGTTTTCCTCCTATTTGCTCTTTATTCCGACGCGGCGGATCGTATTTTCGATTTCGACATCAACGGGAATGTCCGAATACATCAGCTCCCAATCGCGCTTTTGATGAATATTGTCCCGCCAGAAGGAACGGTAGTGGGCTCTGACATATTCTCCGATTCCGAAAATATCCGAATGATCGCGTTGGGTTTTGCGGATAAAGCTTTTGATCAGGGCGGCCGCTTTTTGATCGAATGCTTTCTCAATACGCCGGATGTCCGCCGAACTGTCGATGGCTTGACCGGAATCGAAGTGTTCGTCAAGGACGGATTCCACATGAATTTTAAAGGAAACGCGAGGTTTGCCGTCAACGATTTTGACGATGGTCCGCGTGTGCCGCTCCGTGACCTTGGTCATGACGTAACCGATGCCGGGGACATGATACAGGGTGGAGTATCCGCCGGGATTCAGGCCTTTGGCCGCCATAAAAGCCCCGATTTCGATCGGATCGCTCGTTCCGGCGAGACGTCCGGCGCTGAAATACGCGAGCCCTTTGATCAAAATATTATCTTTGCCCTGAATGGTGACGTAAGGCAGGTAGCCGTCCTGCCCCCATTTCGATTCCTCATCCCAGAAAGCCCCAAGAAAATTGGGAGGAAACTTGCCCATATCGACCGCTTTTTCCACCATAGCATCGAGATAAAGCGTCGGTACGCGTTCCAGCGGAGGAGCCACCTTCATCAGCCTTGCCGCTTCAATATCGGAAACAAGCAGCCAGATACGGCGGCGGACTTCCGGGTTGCGGCGCAGAAAATCGCTTAGTTCATCGAGCCCTTGCCGGGCGATGCTTTCATTGATCACGATAATCCGCAGATGCACGAGATAGCGGGGATCGGCAATTTGCTGCTGCAAATTGTTCAGCGCTTCGTCCAGGCTGTGACCGATGACTTGAACGACCCAGACCGGATTGGTGTTCTCGTTCCCGCCGCCCATTCCGCTGCTTGGCCCTAAAGGAACGCGCCCGGGAACGGCGATTTGCGCGGTCACCCGGAACATTTTGGCGCTGGGCGGCTGGTCTTTGAGGATGGTTACCTTCGGATCTTCCTTGGCGCTCTCCGGCGGAGCTTCGTCGATGGCGAGGCCAAGCACCAACGCCCGGTTTTCGATTTCAACCTGATCCCAGCATCCGGACAGGCTAAGCGGCAGGGTTAAAGCCATCAGGCCAAGCAGGCATCTTTTGGCAAGTCTCCTGTTCATGGTTAAGTCCTCCTCCCGCGCCGAACCAGCGAAACCGCCAAAAGCAGCAGCCCGTATCCCGTCAGGAAAATATAGCTGGACCAATCCGCGATCCGGGAGATCTCATACAATTGAAACAAATCATTCGGGAGCATGGAAATGCCGAAAAAGACGGGAATCAGCAGGGTCGACGTCATGCGCTGGTCCTTTACCCGCAGCAGTTCGCACAGCGAATAAGCCGATAAATAATAGCCGGAATACAGCGTCGAGTAGATGTTAATGACCCACATGATGATAAAGATCGCGTCAAAGCGCTCGATGACCTGGCCGCCGAGCTCAATGGACCTGGCCACTTCAAGGGTCGGGTACAGCAGAAGCTTGGTTTCTTCCACCCCGTATATGCCAAGGGCCGAAATGATGATCAGCAAATACATTCCCCCCGCGACCGAAATGGCGATAACGCTTGCCTTTAGGGCCTTCTTTGGCTTTTCCGTTACAGGCAGCAGGATGGCGATGATAAAGGATCCCAAATAGAGGGAAGCCGACGAAAAGAGCGACGGGACGAGATCCGCAGGCTCATTGCCCAGCAGCGGCATGAGATTCAGCGGATTGATCGATTTGGCGGAAACCAGAAACAGAAACAAAAACGGCGTAATTACGAAAGGCCAGTAAAAAATATGCACGTAGCAAAACTTAAGCACGTTCCGGCGGCAGGAGAAAGCGACCAGAAGCAGCATCAGCAAAATGCTCATCTCGATGGGCGTTTGGCGAAAGACGACGGTGGAGAGCACCTCACCGGTATGCCGGAGTCCGAGGGCGGTCGTGATCAGAAAAACGGCCAATACCAAAGAATTGATGAAAAAAGCCGGCCATTTGCCGATCAGGTTCCGGCTGTAGTCATAAATCGTCCGGTCGCTGAACCTTTGGCTCAGGATCGCAAAGATGAACAGGCTGACCGCAGCAAAGGCCGTTCCGGCCACCGTGATTAACGGGGCTGCGGTGCCGGCGCTTTCGGCCATGATTTTCGGAAAGCTTAAGACATTAGAGCCGAAAATCGTGCTACTGATCACGACCGCCAGTTGAATCGTGCTGATTTTTCCTGCGCTTTGCATCGAGATTTCCCTCCGGAAGAATGATCTTTTCAAATTGGTGCTCAAACATGCCCTCGGCGCGCCGCGTATCGTCGACCGCATGCAGATAGGCGGGGCGTCTGCCCATCCACCAGAGCGGAGCGCGAACGAAGGTATCCTTGACCCCGGCCCGTTTTTTGGCCACAATCGACTTTAGATAAGGGACTCCGAACGATTCGAGATACAGCAAATGATTGATGATAAAAATACTTCCGATCATCACCCCGTACAGCCCGAACAAGCCGGCGAGAATGATCAGGGGGAACCGGAGCATACGCAAGGCGATCGCCACATTATAGGCCGGTGTAGCGAATGACCCGATCGTGGTCAGGGCGACGATGACGACCGTAATCGGGCTTGCTAAGCCGGCCGAGACGGCGGCTTGGCCGACGACGAGTACGCCGACGATCGACAAGGCGCCCCCGATCATCTGCGGCAGCCGGATCGTCGCTTCGCGCAGAATTTCCATGGAAGCCTCCATAATGAGTACTTCCAGCATGGCGGGAAAAGGAACTCCGGCCCGTCCGCCGGCGACCGCGACCGCAAAATCCGTCGGCATCAGCTCGGGGTTGTAGGAGATGACGGACACGTACAGCGACGGGAAGAAAATCGAAAACATCAAGGCCGCGAGCCGCACGAACCGGAGCAGGCTGGCGATCAGGAACCGTTCGGAATAATCGTCGATCGTTTGAAAAAACTGATCGAACAGCGCCGGTACGATCAGCGCAAAGGAGGAGCCGTCGACCAAAATCGCGACCCTCCCTTCCAGCAAGGCGGCGACGGTTTTATCGGGCCGTTCCGTGTTTTGGATTTGCGGGAAAGGGGAAAGCGGCTGATCTTCGATAAACTGTTCGATGTAACCGGTATCGATGATTCCGTCGATATTGATTTTCGCCAACCGCCGCATCACTTCGCCGATCAGATCCGGATTCGCAATGCCGTCCATATAGCACACCGCCACTTTCGATTTGGTCCGCGCCCCGATATCCCCGGTTTCGATTTTCAGACTGGCGCTCTGCAGCCGGTAACGGATCAGGGACAGGTTCGTTTCCAAAGCTTCGATAAATCCTTCCCGGGCGCCGCGGATGACCTGCTCGGTTTGCGGCTGTTCGATCCCGCGTTTTTCGATTTTGCGCGTGTCAAAGGTTTGCGCCTCGGCGTATCCGTCCAGAAGCAGCAGGGCATGCCCTTTGGTCATCCATTCCAGCAGTGCGCTCCAATCCGCGCTGCGCGCTCCTACATTAATGTAGACCGTTTCTTCGCAAATGGCGGCCAGCACATCGTCCCCCGAACCTGCCTCCCGTCCGCCCTCCGCCGACATCAGCGCTCTGACGATCCCTTCCTGGATTTGCTTTTGGTCGGTTAGGGAGGAGTAATACAACAATGCCGCTTCCCGCTTGCCGTAATGCAGCTTCCGAACGGTAAGATCGGTATTGTCGCCGAGCCGCACCTGCACCTCCCGCAAATTGCGTTCCAGGCTGATGTCCAGTTGCTTGGCGTTTCCCCGCTTACCGTCCTGTCCACCGGTATCTTTGGAGGAAGAAGACGAGGAGCCGGCTTGGCGCTGCTTTTCCACAAAAGTTTCGTATTTGCGTTTCCAATCCAACATCACTTAAGCCCTCCGCTGCAGTGTTTGATCGTTCGGGTGCGGCTATTCGCCCGCCTAAACGGGTTATACATAGTTGAACTAAACAAATGCGGAAGTTAGGCACACCAGTGGTCGCCTTTGTGAGCGGATTTCATCCTTGTTGGAATCTAAAAAAATCATCAGAAATCCGCGAACAACAGCGACCGCAAAAACATTTCACACGGCTGCCCTGATCCATACAATCAATAGTTCAACTTGTGTAGAAGCACGCTAACTAATTAGAGTGTTGGTTATTTTGGAAATGTTTATGTAGAGGCGGTTTATTTAGGCGGCGAAAGGGCGTGAGGCGGCCCGCTTAATGGGTCGTGGATCGACGAATCGCGGAGCGATGAATTCGCGGATCGATGGATCATGGTTGCCAAGGTGCGGCCAAGCCCGGTAAACTTTAAGTATATGGATTTAGGGAGAAAAGAGTGAGGAGCAAATGATTTCACAAACAGCAAACATGGAACAAGCGCGGCAATTGCTGCAAAAATATTACGGCTACCCCGATTTCCGCGAAGGTCAGCGAAAAATCGTGGAAAGCGTGCTGTCGGGCGCGGACACGCTCGGCATCATGCCCACCGGCGGCGGCAAATCGATCTGCTACCAGGTTCCGGCGCTTTTGCTGCCGGGGCTTACGCTGGTCGTGTCGCCGCTCATTTCTTTGATGAAGGATCAGGTGGACGCGCTGACCGCGATGGGGATCTCCGCCGCTTACATCAACAGCACGCTCACCGGCAAAGAGGTGAACGAGCGCATCCGCACCGCCCGGCGCGGCGAGCTGAAGCTGCTGTACGTGGCGCCGGAGCGGCTGGAGCTGGAATGGTTCCGCGAGGAGATGAGCGGGCTGACCATCTCCTGCGTAGCCGTGGACGAAGCGCACTGCGTTTCGCAGTGGGGGCACGACTTCCGGACGAGTTACCTGGCGGTGTCGCCGTTTGTGCAAGGGCTGCCGCAGCGCCCGATCATCGCGGCCTTTACGGCCACGGCGACGCCGGAGGTTATGGACGACATGGTGTCGCTGCTGCGGCTTGCCGAACCGGCCGTGTTCGTTACCGGCCTCGGCCGGGACAATCTGGCGATGTCGGTGCTGCGCGGCGAAAATAAACGCGAATTCGTGATGAACTATGCGAACTCGCACGCGCACCAGCCCGGCATCGTGTATGCGGCGACCCGCAAGGAGGTCGACGATCTGTACGACCGGCTGCGCCGCTCCGGCATTCCGGCGGGCCGCTACCACGCCGGCTTGTCCGACAAGGAGCGGGAGGAAAGCCAGGAGGCGTTCTTGTATGACGATATTCGCGTCATGGTCGCCACCAACGCGTTTGGCATGGGGATCGACAAGTCGAACGTACGGTACGTCATCCACTACAATATGCCGAAAAATATGGAAGCGTATGTCCAGGAAGCCGGCCGGGCCGGCCGCGACGGCGAGCCGAGCGAATGCATTTTGCTGTTCAGCCCGCAGGACATTATGACGCAAAAATTTCTGATCGAGCAAAATCCGCAGGACGACAGCCGCAAGCGCAACGAATACCGCAAGCTGCAGCAGATGGTGGAGTACTGCTATCAGACCAAGTGCCTGCGCTGGGCGATGCTCGATTATTTCGGCGAGGAGCACGACCATACGCCGTGCGGCATCTGCAGCTCCTGCCGGGACGAACGCGAGCTGGTCGACATGACCCGCGACGCGCAGATCGTCTTCTCCTGCATCCACCGGATGCGGGAGCGGTTTGGCGTGTCGCTGGTCTCCTCCGTTCTTAAGGGCTCGCAGAACAAAAAGGTGCTGCAGTACGGCTTCGACTCGCTGCCGACCTACGGGATGATGCGCACGCGCACGGAGAAGGAAATTTCCGAGCTGATCAACGTGTTTATCGCCGAGGGATATTTGGCCTTGTCGGAGGGGCAGTACCCGGTCGTGCGCCTGCAGCCGCTGGCCGTGGAGGTGCTGAAAAGCCGCCATCAAGTGATGCTGCGCGCGCCGGAGCCGGCGGCCGGCAAACAGAGCGGATCCGGCGGCGGATCGCGCCGCAGGGGCTATGACGACGGCCCGTCCGCGGTGAATGAGACGATTTTCGAGCAGCTGCGCCTCATCCGGCGCGATCTCGCCGAGAAGGAGCACGTTCCTTCCTATATCATTTTCAACGATGCGACCTTGCGCGAAATGAGCGTCGTCTGCCCGACGCGCGAAGCGGATATGCTGAAGATCAAGGGCGTGGGGGAAGTCAAATATCGCAAATACGGCAAACCGTTTCTGGAATTTTTTCAAAATATGGAATAGGGTTGTGAAATATGAAAGTCATACTGGCGACATTAAACGCAAAATTTATCCATACTTCACTGGCCATTCGGCTGCTTAAAGCTTACAGCGGGAACGAGTTCGATATCGATTTGGCCGAATATACGATCAAGGATCCCGTGATGAACATCGTTTCCGACCTGTTTCAGCGCCGGCCCGACGTGGTCGGCTTCTCTTGTTACATCTGGAACATCGAAGAGACGATCAAAGTGATCCGCTTGCTGAAAAAGGTGCTGCCGGAAACGGCGATTGTGCTGGGCGGCCCTGAGGTGTCTTACGATACGCAGCATTGGATGGAGCGCGTCCGCGATGTCGATTTCATCGTGATGGGCGACGGCGAGGAGACGTTCCATCAGTTGCTGCAGGAGCTGTCCGGCGACCGGAAGTTCCACTTCGTGTTCGGCGCGGCTTACCGCAAAGGGGAGGAAGTCGTGATCAACCCGCCGCGTCCGAAATCCGATCTGAACACGCTGCCTTCGCCGCACCGTTTTCCCGAAGACATCCCGAACCTCGGTAAGCGGATCATTTATTTTGAGACGAGCCGGGGCTGCCCGTTCAGCTGCCAGTTTTGCTTGTCCAGCATCGAGGTGGGCGTGCGCTATTACGATATCGAACGGGTGAAATCCGACATCCTGTACCTGATCGAGCACGGAGCGAAAACGATCAAGTTTTTGGACCGCACGTTTAACATCAACCGCAGCTATGCGATGGAAATGTTCCAGTTTCTGATCGACAACCATCAAGGCTGCGTGTTTCAATTCGAAATCACGGCGGACATCATGCGGCCCGAGGTGCTGGATTTTCTGGCGGAAAACGCGCCGCCGGGGATCTTCCGCTTCGAAATCGGCGTGCAGTCGACGAACGATCCGACCAACGAGCTCGTCAAGCGGCGGCAGAACTTCGCGAAGCTGACCCGCACGGTGACCAAAATCAAGGACAGCGGCAAAATCGATCAGCACCTCGATCTGATCGCCGGGCTGCCGGAGGAGGATTACGCGACGTTCCGCAAGACGTTTAACGACGTGTTTGCTTTGCGTCCCGAGGAGCTGCAGCTCGGCTTCCTGAAAATGCTGCGCGGAACCGGGCTGCGGAATAACGCGGCCAAATACAATTACGTGTATATGGACCATGCTCCATATGAGATTTTGGGCAACGATGTGCTGCCGTTTTCGGACGTCGTGCGCCTGAAACGGCTCGAGGATGTGCTGGAGAAATACTGGAACGCGCATCGGATGGACCACACACTGGAATATCTGGTGAGCCGCGAGTTCGACTCGCCGTTCGATTTCTTCCAGGAGTTCGGCGATTACTGGGAGGAGCGGGGCTGGCAGCGGATCGGCCATCAGCTTGAGGATTTGTTCGCCCGTTTGCACGAATTTCTCGCCCATCGCGGCCTGAAGCGGCCGGAGGTGGCCCTTGGCCTGATGAAGCTCGATTATTTGCTCGGGCATAAATACAAGCCGCGCAAAATCTGGTGGGAAGACCGGCTGGACAAGGAGCGCCGCAGCGGCTATTTCAAGGCGCTGGCGAAGCATCCGGCGGCGTTATCCGCGGACTTCGCGGCCTACGGTCTGGACGAGCGCGAACTGCAGAAATACGCCTGCCTGCAGGTGCTGCCGTTCCGGCTGGGCGACGTGCTTGCCGGGGAGGAAGCCCCGGCAGAGCCTGCGGACCAAGGCGGGAGCACGGTTGCGGCTGCCGCCGCAGGCGCGGGCGATCTTGCAACCGCAGGCGCAGGCGCGGATGTCGCAGGCGCAGGCGATGTCGCAGCTACAGCCGCCGCAACCGCGGGTGATGCCGCAACCGTAACCGCAGGCGTGGAAGTCGTAGCCGCAGGCGCGGGTGATGCTGCAACCGCAACCGCAGGCGTGGAAGTCGTAGCCGCAGGCGCGGGTGATGCTGCAACCGCAACCGCGGGCGCAGACGTCGCTGCATTCACGGCCGCGGGCCAAGACGTAGCGGCGGCTCCGGCGACAACCGTAGACGCGGCCACAACCGCCGTTTCACTCTCAGTCGCCGATCCTCTCCCCGCCGCTGCGGACACGACCCTGCTGATCGTGCTGTACCAGCAGAACGAGGACGAGCGCCCGGTATTTTTCCATGCGCCGCTGGCATTTCAGTAAATTCCGGCACTTCCTCCATCACAGGCGTGGAAATAGAGGCCCAAAATGTCGTTATTTTCTTCCAAACCGGGATATGAGACAATTAGCGGTATAAAAGGTGCTTATTTTCCACAGACCAGCTAAAATGGGGGAGAAATGGGGGCCCGCCGCAGAAATAGAGACCAAGAATGTCGTTATTGCTGCGAAAAGTGGCCGAATTACGAAAATAAGGACAAAAAACTCCGCTATTGTGTATCCCATCGAATATCGGCAGGCATCCGGCAGGTATTCCTCCGGGAATTCCACCGAGTATCTGGCGGACGACCCACTGAGTATCGGAGAACGTTCGACGGGAAGCCAACTGCTGATCAACCTGCGCAAACACCAAAATCAAGCCGCTGACTTATTCAGCGGCTTGATTGCTATACTAAGATGAGCTGCCCTCAGCCTCTGCGCTGATAGGCAAATGGCGCTCCAACCAATCGGCAAGATCGTTCATCACTTCGTCACGGTTGATTTCGTTCAGCATTTCGTGGCGCCCGCCGGGGTACAGCTTCACCTCGACTTCCTGCAGCCCCAGCCAGGAATACAAAGCGCTCAGCCGCCGAATGCCTTCGCCGTGCAAGCCGACCGGGTCCTGGTCGCCGGCGAAAATATAGACCGGCTTATGTTTCGGGATAAACTGCATGTGCTCCGGCTGATGGATTTCCTGCAGCAGATCGAAAAAATCCTGAAAAAAACCGGCGCTGCACAGAAAACCACAGTAAGGGTCGTTTATGTATTTGTCGACCTCTAGCTCGTCGCGGGACAACCAGTCAAACGGAGTTCTGGCGGGCAGAAACTTCCGGTTGAAGCCGCCGAAGGTGAGCGCGTTCATCAGGAAACTGGGATGATCATCTCCTTGAAACCTTGCCTGCAGGCGGGCCAGGTTTTTGCCGAAGCCGAGCAGCGAGCGCGGCCCGTTCGTACCCGTAAGGACGAACCCGCGGTAAGGCTCGTGTGCAGCATACATTATTTTTTGCGTTAAAAAAGAACCCATGCTGTGGCCGAGCAAAAACAGCGGCAGCTCCGGGTACTCGCCGCGGATGATTGCGCCAAGGTTGATGAGATCCTGCACCATGCCGTTAAAGCCGTTTTCGCCGGGCCAGCCCAATTCCTCCGGGCCTCTGGCGGTGCGGCCGTGGCCGCGATGGTCGTTGGCGTAAACGACAAAGCCGCAGGCGGTCAACACCCGGGCGAGGCGCTCGTATCTTTTCGCGGTTTCCGCCATGCCGTGAGCGATTTGCAGCACACCCCGCGGCGGGGGAGCGGCTCCTTCCGCGCTCCAGCGATAGACGAACACGTTATGGCCGGCGCTGTTTTCGAACGTAAACGTTCGCTCTTCCATGCGCAGCACTCGCTTTCTCAGATTAGTTAAGAAAAACGCAATTCAACTTCACAGAATGAAAATCAGCCTAAAAGCAGGTCAATCCGATGGTTCAAATGTAAAAATGCAGTTCATTTCGGTCCAAAGTCTACTTTTTTATTATATAGCCCTAAATGAGATGTACTATCAGCTTTCGCAGTTGATTCCATCGGCTTGCCCTTCTTCCCGTGAAAAAAATCAACTCGGCTGTAGGCCTTAACCAAATCTGGCCTAGTGGGGCGGTCGCTTTGCAACTATTACTGAAGCTGCCCCCGCGAAGCCGTTGCCAAAACCGGGAAAAGCTTTCCGCTCTGATTTAGCGTCGGCTCCACCGGTAGATCACGGATTTCCCCGTTAGATCAAGGCTTGATTGCCAATTTTATGCTGCGAAAGCGGAAAGCCGCGTTCGACCCGAAGACGGTCACTCCGTCAGTCCATCACTCGTCAGTCCATCACTCGTCAGTCCGTCACTCCGTCACATTGTAACTCTATCACACCTTAACACCGTCACACTGCAACACCGTCAAACCGCAACACCATTACACTGCAACACCATTACACTGCAACACCATTACACCGCAACACCGACCGCAACATCGTTACACTGCAACTTCATAACACCGCAATTCCGTCACACCGTCACCGCCGGCTGAAAAAACTCAATCCGCTCGCCGTCCGGTCCGTTAAAGAAGAAAAAGCGGCCGCCGCCACCCGGGAGCGAGCGGATTTCCCCATCAAGCCCCGACAGGCCCAAAGCGGCGATGCGGGCGTATTCTTCCTCGATCTCGCTGGCGGTGAAGGCGATGTGGTGAACGCGCCCTTCTCCCGGCAGATCTTCCCCGCCCTGCAAACTAACCAGTTCTACCTCTACTGACTCCTGTCCCGGAAAAGACAGAAAAGCGAGCCGCAACGGGTCGCCGACCTCCCCGATCGTGTGAAGCAGCTTCAGCCCGATAACCCGCTCGTAAAATTCGATCGAATCCTCCAGCGCGGACACGCGGATTCCGACATGCTCGATTTTGCGAATACCCATGAATAAACCCCAGCCTTTCTTTTATCGTTTGCCGCTTATTGTTTATTGTTCGCTGTTCATCGTTCATCGCTCATCTTTTTCTCTACGGCGATCAGATAAGGCGCGGCTGGCCTTTGCAGCTGCCGGTATACAATCGCTTGTCCATCTGCGGCGGACAGTGACGCGGCCCAGGCTTCCACGGCTGCGGCTTCGGTCTCTCCGCCAGGGTGCCCCGGGTAGAGGACGGCGGTGAGAATCCCGCGCGGCCGCAGCAGGCGCACGGCGGCCTCAAGCGCCGGGATCGTGCTGTCCGGGAGCGTGATCAGCGCCGGGTCCGCTCCTGCGGCCGGCAGGTAGCCGAGATTGAACATCACGGCGCCCAAACGGCCATGGACCTCGGCGGGCAAAGCAGCCTCCATCTCGGCATGGCTGCGTTCGATCAGGGTGACGCCGGCCAGGGGGGAGGGCGCCCCTTTGTCAAGCCGCTCCCGGGTCAGGTTTAAGGCCTGCGGTTGAATATCGAAGGCGAACACCCGCCCCTTCGGTCCGCAGGCTTTGGCCAAAAACAGCGTGTCCGCCCCCGTGCCGGCGGTGGCGTCGACCGCGGCATCGCCCGGCTGCAGCCGTTCGCCGGCCAGCTTATGGGCCATGCTTAACACCGAGAGGAAACCCATGCCCCTTGCCCCCTCCAGTATTTGCCCTGCCAGGAATCGCGCCGTTTCAGCTCGGCGTCGATGGCGTTCAGCACTTCCCATTTTTTCAGGCTCCACATCGGCCCGATCAGCAGGTCGCGCGGCGCGTCTCCCGTCAGGCGGTGGACGATCATCTCCGGCGGCAGAAACTCCAGCGTATCGACGATCAGCTTGATGTATTCGTCCATTTCCAGGAACCGCAGCAGTCCGGCTTCATACTGCTTTACCATCGGCGTTTTGCGCATCAGGTGAAGCAGGTGGATTTTGATACCCTGAACATCCATGGCAGCGACGGCCCGCCCCGTTTCGAGCATCATTTCATGGGTTTCCTGGGGGAGGCCGTAAATGATATGCGTGCAGACGCGAATGTTGCGTTTGCGCAGCTTCTCGACGGCGTCAAGATAACACTTTGTATCATGCGCCCGGTTGATCAGTTCGGAAGTCGATTCATGGATGCTCTGCAGCCCCATCTCGACCCATAAATAAGTCCGCTCGTTCAGCTCGGCCAAATAATCGACGACGTCATCCGGGAGACAGTCCGGCCGGGTGGCGATGGACAAGCCGACGACGCCGGGCTGTTCGAGGATCGCCTCGTAATATTCGCGGAGCACCTCCACCGGGGCATACGTGTTCGTATAGGCCTGGAAGTAACCGATGTATTTGGCCTGCGGCCATTTCTGGTGCTGCCGGTCGCGGATCCGGTTGAATTGGGTCACCAGGTCGTCCCGGCGGCTGCCGGCAAAATCTCCCGAGCCCCGGGCGCTGCAAAAGGTGCAGCCGCCTTTGGCGATAGAACCGTCGCGGTTGGGGCAGGTAAAGCCGGCATCCAGCATCACCTTGAACACTTTTTCCCCGAATTCGCGGCGCATCTCGGTATTCCAGGTATGAAATCGCTTGTCTCCCCACAAAGCAGGAGTGTCCGCCATTAGTGTACTCATCACAAGCTCCTTTATTTTGTCAAAAAAATTTTTTGTATATTTATTCACTGGGAAAAGCCCGTCGTTTCGGCGATTCTACCTGATTCATTGTATCAAATTTTTCGAAAAAAGGGGAATACAGCCTGGTAGCTTCCTTGCAGTGAAATACGGATTATGCTATTTTGAATGTATTAAATTTGTTGGAACCCCAATTCCAAAATATATCGAAAAAGGAATCACTCGTTCGTCTCCCCGGCGTTCGTTTCGGTTCCTTTTTCATTTTCCGCTCTTTACTTTTATGACGATCTTCGGCAAAATATTGCAAGTACGAATAACCAGAAAAGCGAGGAATAACATGCGTTTACGCGGCAGAAAAGGCATTCGGGAGGATTTGGAGCAGCAGCGCGACCTGGTTGTGCTGGATCCCCGGGAATATAAAGGACGCTGGGCGGAGGCGTTCGGCAACGGACGGCCGATTCACATCGAGCTTGGCATGGGAAAAGGACAGTTTATCAGCGGGATGAGCGTAAAATACCCGGAGGTCAATTTTATCGGCATGGATATGTACGATGAACTGATTCGCCGGGCGGGCGAGAAAGTGCGGGCGATTTGGCGGGAACAGGGCGCGGAGCGGCCGGAAAACGTTCGGCTGGCGCTCGGCAACGTCGAATCGCTGGAGGAGTTTTTTGCTCCGGGGGAAGTGGAGCGGATTTATTTGAATTTCAGCGATCCTTGGCCGAAGAAGAAGCATTGGCGGAGAAGGTTGACGCACCCCAGATTTTTGGACAAATACCGCGCCCTGTTGAACGAGCGGGGGGAAATTCACTTTAAGACGGATTCGAGGATTCTGTTCGAGTTTTCGTTGAATTCGTTTGCCGCGTGCGGGCTGCAGATGAGCGATATTTCACTCAGCCTGCATGAGGGAGGCGTTAACGAGGGGCATGTCATGACGGAATACGAAAGCAAGTTCGTCGGTCAAGGCCTGCCGATTTACCGCTGCGAGGTGATTGTGGGGGAAGCGGCGCTGCAGCGGTATCATGAACATAAGCTGGAGCGGTTTTAGATCGGGCTTGAAAAAACAAGGCGGCGCAAAGGGATACCCTTCGCGCCGCCTTGTTTTATTTTCGAATGAAATTCGTGTTTCCAAGAAGATCGATGATGGCCTGGGCGCTCTGCATCGGACGGAAGCGGGCGATATGGCTCAGCGCGTCTTCCCTGGCGCGGACGACCTCTTCGTAATCGTCGGTCAGGCGTTTGATCCAATTCGTGATATCGTCCAGGGAATCGATCGGAGTCCCCCATCCTTGCTGCGCGAAATAGTGGGAATTTTCTTCCTCCTGGCCGGGAAGCGGCTTGTGGAACAGCATCGGGATGCCTTTGGCCAGTCCCTCGGAGCAGGTCATTCCCCCGGGCTTCGTAATCAGCAGGTCGGATATTTCCATCAGCTTGTCGATTTCCTTCGTGAATCCGAGCAGCCGAATATTCGGATGGATGAAGCGAGGATCCTTTTTCATCTTTTCCAGCGACTTTTCGTTGCTGCCGAAGCAGAAAATGATTTGGATATTTTCCCGGTATGAGGCCAGCAGCGAGTTCACTGCCTCATCCTTCATAAACCCCCAGCCGCCGCCCATCACCAGAACGGTCGGCATGTCCTTCAAGCCGAACTGCAGGCGGATGTCTTCTTTGCGGTGGCGCTCCCAGAAATTCGGATGCACGGGAATGCCCGTGATCAGGATTTTACTCTTGTCCACGCCGCGGTCCATCAGTTTGCGCTGCACCTGGTCGGTGGAGACGAGGTAGCAGTTCACTTCCCGGCTTACCCACGCCCCGTGCACATCATAATCGGTAATTACGGTGCAAAGCGGCACGTCAAGCATGCCCAGCCGCTTCATCCGCGAGATGACCGCGCTGGGAATCGGGTGGGTGCAGACGATCACGTCGGGATGCAACTGGCGTATGATCTGGATGGTGCGGGTATAAAAAATCCGATGTAGAGCAAGCGTCGTCAATCGGTTCATGGATTTTTTGTAATTGCTGCGGTACATCATGCGGATGAGCCTGGGCTGGGTGGACACTGTTTTTTTGTACGCGGTGATGAACAGCGGAGCCACTCTCGGGTTCAAAAAACTGCCGAGCTCCAGGACTTTCGTTTGCACGTTTGGCGCCAGCTTCCGTAAACTGCTGGAGAGCGCATAGGCCGCCTGGGTATGTCCCGCTCCAAACCCTTCGGATAAAAGCAAGACTCTTTGTTTATGCACTTTGGTTTCACCTTTTCCTGCAAGGTTTTCCTACTGAACTACAATATCCCCTTTACGCCCAGAATGCAACCGTGCCGAGGGCCACGCAAGAACCGATCACCGCGCCGGCAAGGCAGTCCGAAGGATAATGCAGGCCCAGGTAAATCCGCGAAACGGCGACCACCAGCGCCACGGGCAAAAGCACAAATCCGAGCCCGGGGGCGGCGGCCACGAACGGTACCGTTACCGAAAAAATCGCCGTCGTATGCCCGGAAGGAAAAGAATGGTCCTTCAGCGGATTCCTGAAGGTGTTCGTGCCCGGCAGCGTCAAATAAGGCCTAACGCGCGGATATGTTTTTTTGACGAGCGCGACGGGAAGATGGCTGAGCGCAAGAGCAACGCATGATTGCAGGCCTACCCTGCTCCAGGGCTGGGGTGCGGCAAGCCAAATGAGCAAGGAAAAGGCGATCGTAAACGTAGCTCCGCCCAAAAAAGTTAATCGATAAAGCCAGGAATTGAGAAATTCGCGGTGCCAGCGGCCGTTGATCCCCACGAAAATCCGGCGGTCCAGGTTTTTTAATTTTTGAATGAGCTGATTCATGTAATCCCTCCGCGTTTGGTTTGGCCGCGTTCTACGGCCTAAAACTGCCCGTTTTTACGTTTTGGTTAAAAAGTAGGATGGCATTTTCAGGTTAGACTTATCATATTTTTAATCCATGGCCTTTTCAAGAACTGTTTTTTTGTTCGGGGTACATCGGCGGGTTTTGACTTTTTGCCCGGCGTCCCTTTACAATGATTCAAATAATAGCAAAAAAGTTTAAAAAAAAGTGCAGGAATCTGTAAACTTTTTGCCGCTTTGTCACGTCTGTTAAATATGGAACGTTCCTTTTTTTGACGCGGAGAATGAAAAAAAAGTTGGAACCTGAAATAAAAAGTGCCAAAAGTGATGAAAATAAGAACAAACCGCACCTGCACGCAGGATGCGGCGGTCCCGTACGCGAAAATAGACCGACTTCGGATATATTTGCGCTACGGCGGGGTTATAGTGGCTTTGACAAAAGCGGCAAATTCGTGGAAAATCGAATGCGTTACGTTAATTTGATTAGAAAAAAATGCCATTCGAAAGACAAAAAAAGGGACAGTGACAAAAAAAGGGACAGTGACAAAAAAAGGGTCAATTATTACCAAACGCTCCGGACATGAGAGATAGAAAACGGAGCATTAAAAAGGGGGCAAGAAATCATGTTGGACATCATCTTGGTCTCGCTGCAGGTGGTGCTTGCGGTGATTGGGGTGTATCAGTTCGGTTTAGCTTTATTCGGCATGTACAAGAAAAAAACGAAAAGGCAATTCGAGCCAACCAAATCTTTTGCCGTGCTTGTCGCGGCGCACAACGAAGAAAAAGTAGTCGGGGCTTTGATGGAAAATCTCAAGCTCCTGAACTATCCGAAAGAATTGTTCGACGTATTTGTCATTTGCGATAACTGCACGGACGGTACGGCGGACATCGTCCGCAGCCACGGCATGAACGCCTGCGTCCGCAGCAATCCGAATTTGCGCGGCAAGGGCTACGCGATCGAATGGATGCTGAAGCAGCTGTGGAAAATGCCGCGCCAGTACGACGCGATTGTGATGTTTGACGCCGACAATCTGGCGCATCCGGATTTCCTGCGGGAAATGAACAACGATCTGTGCTCCGGGGCCCGCGTGATCCAAGGGTACATCGACACGAAGAACCCGGAGGATTCCTGGATTACGGCTTCTTACGGGATCTCGTACTGGTACTGCAACCGGCTTTGGCAGTTGTCCCGGCATAATTTGAACATGGCGAACTTCCTGGGCGGCACGGGGATGTGCTTTGAAACGAACCTGCTCAAAGAGATGGGCTGGGGCGCGACAAGCTTGGTCGAAGACTTGGAATTTACGATGCGCTGCGTGGAGCGGGGCGTGTATCCGGTGTTTAACTACGACGCCAAGCTGTTCGACGAGAAGCCGCTGACGTTCAAAGCTTCGGCGCGCCAGCGTTTGCGGTGGATGCAGGGACACTTTACGGTCGCCCGCCGTTACTTCTTCCCGCTGCTTTGGAAGAGCATCAAGGAACGCAATTTTGTCAAGCTGGATATGGCGCTTTATGGGGTCAACGTATACATCGTGTTGCTGACGTTCCTGCTGACGGCATTGATCTGGGTGGACCAGTCGCTGCTGCAAGGGCCGCATTTCGATACGCTTTATCAATACTTGCCGATGTGGGTTTCCTATTTGGCGATCGCGGCGAACGTGTTTATTTTCCTGGCGGCCATGATCCTGGAGAAGGTGAAGTCCAAGAAGGTGTACGCATACCTGATCCTTTTCCCGATTTATCTGATCTCCTGGTGGCCGATCACGTTCTACGCATTCTTTACGCAAAACAACAAGCAATGGAGCCATACGCAGCATACGCGCGTAGTTCGCCTCGAAGAAGTGCAAAGCAAACAAGGCTGATTTAAGGAAACTCAAAAGGCCGTCTTTTGATCACGAAGTAATTTCAGAGGGCTGTTCGGCGTCGAATCTTGAATTCAATAGGGCCTTCCGGTGCTCACGTAGGAACTACCTACGCTCCGCTCCTCAGTCCCTATTTCATCCAACCTTTTCGGTGCTGAAAACCTGGCCTTTTGAGTCTTGATTGTAACAGTTGTTTAAAAACCGACTTTTGAAGATATGAGGATGAGTAATCATCCAAGAAAGAACTTCCTCATATCGCAAGAAAAACTTCCGCTAAATGCGGTCTGACTGCTTGGATTTGCATCGATAAAGGTTTTTCTTATCACGAAGCTTTAAATGGATGAAGCGGGCTCGGCGTCGAATCTTGGATTCAGCCGGGCCCTGCGTGTGCTCACGTAGTCTCACCTACGCTGCGCTACTCGGTCCCAGCTTCATCCAACCCTTCTCGGTGCCGAAAAGCCGGTTTTTAAACTTTTATTGAATCGAAAACTCAAAAGGTCATCTTTTGAAGATATAAGACTGAATCATCATCGAAGAAATAATCTGCCTTATTTCGCAAGTCATGCAGGTTCGCCGAAGTTGGCGCTTGAGCGCGCCGTACAGTATCGTACTGTACTGTACCGTGCCGTGTCGGAAGGATAGCGGCAAAAAATGACCTTATTTTATCCGACCAGGGAGCTGTGGAGCAAATAAGGGATTTTTAGGCTCTTATTTTTGGGCGAAGGCTCAATATCGCTGCTTTTTACGGGCTGTCTTGGAAAATAAGGGCGTAAAACGCTTCTATTTCGGGCAAACGGAATCAAAAAGCTAAAATAACGACATTAATGACCGCTATTTCCGGCCCAACTCTCCGGCCCATCTTTCCAGCCTAACTTTCCGGCAGCGAGACCACCAAGTGGATAGGGAGCTTGTAGGGAGGGAGTCTGACTCCCCGCCGGAGGCGAACGGAAATACAAAAGAAATACAAACCGGCTTTTTTTATCAAATCCCCTTGACTTGGCGTTTATCCGCATGCTATAGTATTTGAGGTTGCAAGAAGTTTTTGGATTGCAAGCAGAGGCCCCGGCTTCTCACCTGACCGACTTTAACGTTGGCTGGTTTTGATCCAATGATTTGTGAATGATATGTTCATGAAGAATTGACGATCAATTTGGGATGCGGGCGTAAGACCTGCATCCTTTTTATGTGCCTAAGTTTCGGTCAAAGAGCTTAAGACCTTTTGGAGGTGGAGAATTATCAGTAAGGAACATTTGATCAATGATGAGATTCGTGCGAAAGAGGTCCGTCTGGTTGGCGCTGCTGGAGAACAAATTGGCATCAAGCCGCTGCGCGAAGCGCTGCAGATGGCGATCGACCTGAATCTGGATCTGGTGAACGTTGCGCCGACTGCCAAGCCGCCGGTTTGCCGGATTATGGACTATGGCAAGTTCCGTTACGAGCAACAGAAGAAAGAGAAGGAAGCCCGCAAAAATCAGAAAATTGTGGACATCAAAGAAGTCTGGTTCCGGAGCAACATCGAGGAGCACGATTTCCAAACGAAGCTTCGCAATGTGATCAAATTTTTGAAGGATGGCGACAAGGTGAAATGTTCGGTCCGCTTCCGCGGACGCGAAATTGCCCATGCCGACATCGGGAAAAAAATTCTCGACCGCGTCAAAGATGAGGTTGCGGAAATCTCAAGCATTGAGCGCCTTCCGAAGCTGGAAGGACGCAGCATGATCATGATTCTGGCACCGAAAAACTAAGCGCTTGTTTTCTATATATGAGCGTTCCGCCCGCGGAATGCCACGGAAAGGGAACAATCGTCTCACAAACTTTGAGGGGGAAGTACAATGCCTAAAATGAAAACTCACAGCAGCCTGAAAGGCCGCTTCAAAATTACCGGGTCCGGTAAAGTTAGACGTTACAAAGCGAACCGCAATCACTTGCTGTCCCATAAGTCCAATCGCAGAAAACGTGTTTTGGCCAACAGCCCTGTTGCTTACGCAGGTGACGTTAGCCGTATGAAGCAACAACTGGCAAACTTGAAGTAATCAAAGAGATAGTTCAAAAAGTCATCTTTTGAAGATATAAGAAAGTAAAGCCTCTCGGCACCAGCTTCCTTATATCGCAAGAATAACCACCGCTTAAGGCGGTCTGGCTTCCGTGCAGATGCATCGATCGAGGTTTTCCGATCATGAAGCCTGCCGAAAACCTGACTTTTTGAACGCTCATACTTAACACAACTTTTTGGGAGGTTTTTAATATGGCAAGAGTAAAAGGCGGATTCGTCGTTCGTCGTCGTCATAAAAAAGTATTGAAACTGGCTAAAGGTTATTTCGGTTCGAAGCACCGCATTTTCAAAACCGCGAACGAGCAGGTTATGAAATCCCTGCTGTACGCATACCGCGACCGTCGCACGAAAAAACGCGACTTCCGTAAGCTTTGGATCGTTCGGATCAATGCGGCAGCTCGCATGAACGGTTTGTCCTACAGCAAATTGATGCATGGCTTGAAATTGGCCGAAGTGAACATCAACCGCAAAATGCTGGCGGATCTCGCCGTCAACGACCTGAACGCATTTAATTCTTTGGCCGCCGTAGCCAAAGAAAAAATCAACGCTTAATTAGGTTGACAAGGCGCTGTTTCCGGTATTAGAACACCGGGGCGGCGCCTTTTTTAGAAGATGCATAAGCAAGACAGGCATGGAAATTAGAAAATGAGGAAGTATATAGGTACAGCGGGGCGAAGCGGGCCGAGAGAAAAAGCTTACATTGTGCTTCGGGTTGCTGGGAAAAGTTCGGAAATAGACAGTTCTTCCCAGCTTAAGTTCACATCAAACGAACATTGCGTGGGAAACTTGTCAAAAGCAAGCGCTTTACCTGGAATAAACACGAAAATTATTTGACCCAAGGTCGTTAAAAGTATGGATTTTAGCTTATTTTGCAGTTATAATCTGACTATATCGAAACCTTGGATAAGGTCATAAATTTTAAGGGGGATTATTTTTCAATGAACAAAGCCTTCAAACTTTCTCTAGTCATGATGCTCGCCTTCGTGTTGGTTTTGGCCGGCTGCGGTCAGAAAGCGGCGAACAATGGCGGTGCCAACGGAGGCAACGCGGCTAAAACCGGAAATGCCGGAGCGGGCAACGGCGGGGATACGGCTTCAGCTTCCAATGTGAAGATCGGTCTTGTCACGGACGTCGGCGGCGTTAACGACAAATCGTTTAACCAATCGGCATGGGAAGCGCTGCAAGCTTTGAACAAAGAAAAAGGCATTCAAAACCAGTATTTGCAAAGCGCAAGCAGCTCGGACTACGTTCCAAACCTGAACCAATTCGTGCAAAACGGCTTTGATCTGACCTGGTCGATCGGCTTTGACCTCGGCGACGCTACGAAACAAGTGGCTGACGCGAATCCGAACGCCAAAATGGCCATTATCGACAACGTGGTTGACGCTCCAAACGTGGAATCCGTAACATTTGCGGAAAATGAAGGGGCTTATCTGGTCGGTGTCGTAGCCGGCTTGACGACGAAAACAAACAAAATCGGTTTTATCGGCGGTGCCGATAGCCCGGTTATCAAACGCTTTGAGGTTGGTTTCCAAGCAGGCGTTAAGGCGGTTAATCCGGATGCGGAAGTCAAAATTACTTATGCCGGCGCGTATGACAAACCGGATATCGGCAAATCTCTTGCCGGCCAATTGTTTGATTACGGCGCGGACATTATTTTCCCGGCCGCCGGCCAAACCGGCAACGGCGTGTTCAACGAAGCAACCGCGCGCAACAACGCCGGCGGAGCAAACAAATTGTGGGTTATCGGCGTCGACAAAGACCAATCGATTGAGTTTGGGCATGAAGTTACTTTAACCTCGATGATTAAACGCGTTGACGTTGCGGTGAAGAACGTTTCTCAGCAAGTTATCGACGGCACGTTTAAAGGCGGACAAGTTACCAACCTGACGCTGAAGGAAGACGGCGTTGGTTTGCCGGAAGAAAATCCGAACCTGAGCAAGGAAATTCTCGACAAGGTGGAAGAGTACAAACAAAAAATCGTAAGCGGCGAAATCACGGTTCCATCCGAATAACCAAGCGGCTTAAAAGATCGGCCGGGTTTGAGCCGGATGCGGTCAAGCAGCAGTAAACATAGCAATCAAGCAGGCAAGGCCAGTGGATGAACTGGCCTTGTTGCTTGCGTAAATCCCAAAATGGTGAGGGTGATTTCATGAATGCCGAGGCTCCCGTAGTCGAGTTGAAGCAAATCACAAAGCGTTTTCCCGGCATAGTGGCCAACGATTCCATCAGCCTGACCCTGAAAAAAGGGGAAATTCACGCGCTTCTCGGCGAGAATGGTGCGGGCAAATCGACGCTAATGAACATTTTGTTCGGGCTCTATCAACCTGATGAGGGTACGATCGAGATGAACGGCCAACCGGTAACGATCGACAGTCCCAATAAAGCGATCAAATTGGGAATAGGCATGGTTCACCAGCATTTTAAGCTTGTCCAGCCTTTTACGGTGACCGAGAACATCATTCTCGGCTTGGAGCCGAAAAAAGGCGTTAACATCGACTATAAATCGGCGTCCGCCCAAGTGGCGAAATTGTCGGAACAATATGGTCTTCATGTCAATCCGAACTCGAAAATCCACGATATTTCCGTCGGGATGCAGCAGCGGGTGGAAATCATGAAAATTTTGTACCGGGGCGCGGATATTCTTATATTTGACGAGCCCACGGCGGTGCTTACGCCGCAGGAAATCGAAGAGCTGATGGCGATCATGCGCCGGCTCGTCGCCGAAGGAAAATCGATCATTCTGATTACCCATAAGCTGAAGGAAATTATGCAAATTTCCGACCGGGTAACGATTATCCGGCGCGGCAAAGTGATCGATACCGTCGAGACGAACAAAACGAATCCGAGCGAACTGGCCGAAAAGATGGTGGGCCGCGGGGTATCGTTCAAAATCGATAAAAATGAGCCGAAAATTGGGCAGCCTGTATTGCAGCTAAGTGAAATCAAGGCAAGGGACAAACACGGCATTCCGGTGCTGGACGGCTTGAATCTCGAAGTGCGGGCAGGGGAAATCGTCGGAATCGCCGGGGTTGACGGCAACGGTCAAACGGAACTGATCGAAGCGATTACGGGATTGCGCAAGATCGAATCCGGATCGGTCCGGCTGCTGGGGAAGGAACTCGCGAACCTGCCGACCCGCAAGATCATTGAAAGCGGCGTGTCGCATATTCCGGAAGACCGACATAAGCACGGCCTCGTTCTCGACTTTTCCATCAGTGAAAATATGGTGCTGGAAACGTATTATAAAGCGCCTTACAGCAAAGGTGTGATGCTTAACCAGCGTGCAATCGACGAGCGTGCCAAGATTTTGGTCGAGCAATTCGACGTGCGTACGCCAAGCATTGAGACCAAAGCCCGCTCCTTGTCCGGCGGCAATCAGCAAAAGGCAATTATTGCTCGGGAAATAGACAAAAATCCGGTCCTGCTGATCGCGGCCCAGCCGACGCGCGGGCTTGATGTCGGCGCGATCGAATTCGTGCACAAACAGCTGGTGGAGCAGCGCGATCAGGGGAAAGCGGTACTGCTTATTTCCTTCGAGCTGGATGAAATCATGAACGTATCCGACAGGATTGCCGTCATTTACGAGGGGAAAATCGTCGGCGAAGTGCTTCCGCAGGAAACGAACGATCAGGAACTCGGCCTGATGATGGCGGGCAGCCTGGAACGGGGAGGTCAGTCGATTGGATAAACTGCGCAAAATATTTACGATGGACAGCCTGATCGTCCCGCTGGTGGCGATTTTGCTCGGCCTGCTGGTCGGGGCGGTGGTGATGCTGATCGGCGGCTATAATCCGCTGGTGGCTTACGGCGCGTTGATTAAGCGGGTCGTCGGCAATCCGTACGATTTCGGCGAAACGATCCGGCAAATTACGCCGCTTATTTTCACCGGTCTGGCCGTTGCCTTTGCGTTCCGTTCGGGGATGTTCAACATCGGTGCGGACGGGCAGGTGCTCATCGGCATGACGACCGCCACGGCTGTCTCGTTGTCCTTGTCGGGTTTGCCGTCCGCCATCCTTGTGCCGCTCGCGGTCATCGCCGGCGGGATCGCCGGAGGTCTATGGGCCGCCATCGCCGGGTATCTTAAGGCCAAGCGGGGCATTAACGAGGTTATTACGACGATCATGCTCAACTGGACCGCCTTGTACTTATCCAATTACGTGATCCGGAACTTCTTTTTACTGAAAGGCCAAAACCGTTCCGAGGATATCGAAGCTTCGGCTTCGATGACGTTCCTGTTCGGGATGTTCAACAACGCCCGGATTCATTGGGGAACGGTGATCGCCCTTTTGGCGGCGGTATTTTTCTTTGTATACCTGTGGAAAACGAAACAAGGGTACGAAATGCGTTCGGTCGGCCTGAACCCGAACGCGGCCGAATACGCGGGGATGAACGTTGGCCGGAATGTGGTGAAAGCGATGTTCATCAGCGGCGTGTTTGCCGGCCTGGCCGGCACGTTTGAAGTGCTGGGCGTTTTTCACTATCAGTCGGTATACGCCGCATCGCCGGGGTACGGCTTCGACGGTATTGCCGTAGCGCTGCTTGGGATGAACCATCCTTTTGGCGTGGTGCTGGGGGCCATTCTTTACGGCGTGTTGACTTACGGCTCCGCCGGGATGAGCTTTGCCGCCAAAGTTCCGCCGGAGCTGATCAAGATTGTGCTCGGTTCGATCATATTCTTCATTGCCGCTCAGGGCATCGTACGCTTGGTACTGAAACCTTTCTTCCTGAAGCGAAAGAAAGAGAAGGTGTTGTGATATGGACGTACTAACGCTGCTTGGTCAACTGCTTAATTCAACCCTTGTATTTTCGACCGCGCTGATTTTCACGGCGCTGGGCGGCATTTTTTCGGAACGTTCCGGCGTGGTGAATATCGGTTTGGAAGGCTTGATGATCTTCGGCGCGTTTGCGGCGGGCGTAGGCACCTATTATGCCCAGGAGGCCGGAATGGGAGGACTGGCCCCGTGGATCGGGGTGCTGGCGGCTGTCGTTGTCGGGGCTTTGGGGGCGCTTATTCACGCGGTTGCCACCATCACGTTCAAGGCGGATCAGACGATCAGCGGGATCGTCATCAACTTTTTGGCAGCGGGCCTGACCGTTTACATCGTCAAGCTGCTGTTTGAAGGGGCGGCGGAAACGCCGCTGGTCGACGTCTTCCAGAAATACGCCGTTCCGGTGCTCCGGGATATCCCGATCATCGGTCCGGGCGTCTTCAACTCCTATCCGACGACGTATCTGGCGTTGATCCTCGTCGCGGTCGTTTATTTCGTGCTGTTCAAGACGCCGTTTGGCCTGCGTCTTCGCGCCGTGGGCGAACATCCGAGCGCGGCCGATACGCTGGGCGTCAAGGTAACCCGCATGCGTTACATCGGCGTGCTGCTCAGCGGCGCCTTGGCGGGCATCGGCGGGGCTACGATTACGCTGACGACAACAAGCACGTTTGCCCATAATACGATTTCCGGGCAAGGGTACATTGCGATCGCGGCGATGATTTTCGGCAAATGGAACCCGCTGGGCGCGTTCGGAGCGGCGATGTTTTTCGGCTTTTCCCAGGCGATCCGCAACTATGTGCAGCTGTTTGAATGGTCAAGAAACATACCGCAGGAGTTCATTTTCATGATCCCGTATGTTCTGACGATCATCGTGCTTGTCGGTGCGGTTGGCCGCTCCTCGGCTCCGTCCGCGCTGGGAACGCCTTACGATCCGGGTAAACGGTAAACAACCGTGAGAAGCACGACGGAAAGCTATATAAAAGAGATGCTGCGTTAACGCGCAAGCATCTTTTTTTTGCCTAAATCCGTAGACACCGGCCTGTTTTTTTAGGGAGCAAGGCGATGGTGCAGGCACCGATGATTACAGGCGAATATGTTAGGTTTGAACACACAATAGCCGAATAAAACGGTTCACCCGAGCGGTTTGACGGCTATGAAATAACCTAACAGGAGGAGTTAAGATGGGCAGAACGGTGACGAAGAGAGACGCCGAAAAATTGCTGGGCAAAGACATTGTAGCTTATAAAAAGGACGGTAGTATTGTAACGGGCAAACTGGTGAAAATCAGCGGCAACCGCCTGTACGTCCGCCAGAAATCCGGTAAAAAAGTGCATACCAAAGCGATTGCTCCGCTCGTTTTGTTTGATCTGCTGGCTATCGGCACATCGCCCTTTGCTTTCGGCGGCTTTGGTCCCTTTGGATTTGGCGGCTTCGGCCCCTTTGGGTTTGGTGGCCCGTTCATTTGGTAAACCGGCCTAAATGTAGAAATTAAGTATTTTTTCCATTTCATAGCACTTTGTCGCCTCAATGAAACGCTTCCTACGGTACCCCATTTTGCGGTAAAACAGGTGGGCTCGGGTGTTGTCCCGGTCCACCATCACTTTTGCGCGAATGCATTCGCGCGAAGCGGCAAAATGCTCCGCGTGCAGCATCAGCGTCTGGCCGTAACGCTTGCGCTGATAAGCGGGAGCAACCGCCATCATATCGATATACAGCAAATCGTCGTACACGAGAAAATGAATAAACGCCACCGGATCGGCTTCATAATAAGGCGAGGCTACCAGCGTAACGCCGCGCGAAAGCCGTTTCGGCAGTTCCTTCAGGATCGTTTCGATTTCGTGGGAAGGCAAACTCGAATGGGGGACGAGCTGCTTTTGAACGAGATCGAAAATGACGGGATCGTCCTGCTTTGGTCTTCTGTAGCGGATCATGCGATGATTCTCCTCCTTGCCGCGTATCCTGTATGGGCGCCGCCATTTATCTTATGAGAGCAGGGGGAGAGGTGTTCCGGTCAAAAGTTTTCATTCGATTGGGTATTGACTCTATGTGTAAAGTAATCATATAATGTTCCTAAACATTTTATGAACATACTGAATCGGCGATGATGAGGACGAAGGTTTAAGGGCTCTTTGCTCAGAGAGTGGATGGATTTGCTGAGACCACCACCAAAACCCCTTAAATGCGAGCTCACCTCGGAGCTGTTTTCCTGAAAAGCTGCAAGCCATTCCGCGGTGACGCTTGCGAACAAGGCCTATTAGGGAAAATCGTCAGGTCCGCGTTAGGGACTTCGGGTAAGGGTAACAAGCACCGTACTCGATAAGGCTTGGCACCGTGAGGTGCCGGGTGAAAATGGGTGGTACCACGAAAGGATGCAAACCTTTCGTCCCTCGGAACAGGAGACTGCTTCCGGCGGACGGAAGGTTTTTTTATTTGCAATGTAATTCAATAAGAGTTCAAAAAGTCGGCTTTTTGAACAACCCTTGAAAAGGAGGATGACTGATGAGCGCGCAAACTCCAGAAGTGCGGTCTACAGAACAATTACGTGAGAAATGGATGAAACCGGAAGTCATTACGGGCTCGGAAATACTGCTTCGCAGTTTGCTTTTGGAAGGTGTCGAGTGCGTCTTCGGTTATCCGGGCGGCGCGGTGCTGTATATTTACGACGCGATGTACGGTTTTACCGACTTCCATCACCTGCTGACCAGACATGAGCAGGGCGCCATTCATGCGGCGGACGGTTACGCCCGGGCCACCGGCAAAGTCGGCGTGTGCATCGCCACCTCCGGTCCGGGGGCGACCAACCTGGTAACGGGCATCGCCACCGCATTTATGGATTCCGTACCGCTGGTTGTCATTACCGGCAACGTCGCGACCAGCCTGATCGGCACCGACGCTTTCCAGGAAGCGGACATTACCGGCATTACGATGCCGATTACGAAACATAGCTATCTCGTAAGAAACGTGGAGGATCTGCCGCGCATTATCCACGAGGCGTTCCATTTAGCCAACACGGGACGTAAAGGGCCGGTGCTGATCGATATTCCGAAGGACGTGTCGGCGGCCAAGACGCTGTTCGAACCGGTACAAACGGTCAATCTGCGCGGCTACAATCCGACGGTTGTACCGAACCGGCTGCAGCTCGACAAACTGGCGGCGGCGATCAAAGAAGCGGAGCGTCCGGTGATCATCGCCGGCGGCGGGGTCGTCTACTCCGGCGGCCATGAGCAGCTGTTCGAATTCGTGAACAAGACACAAATTCCGATTACGACGACGCTGCTCGGCTTGGGAGCTTTCCCGAGCGGGCACGAGCTGTGGATGGGCATGCCGGGAATGCACGGCACCTACACGGCAAACCAATCGATCCAGCAGGCGGATTTGCTGATCAATATCGGGGCCCGGTTCGATGACCGGGTGACGGGCAAGCTGGACGGTTTTGCGCCTCGCGCGAAAATCGTGCACATCGATATCGATCCGGCCGAAATCGGCAAAAACGTGCATGCCGACATTCCGATCGTCGGCGATGTGAAGACGGTGTTGGAAATGCTCAACCCGCTCGTATCCCGGGCGGACAAGGCGGATGCCTGGAGAGAGCAGATCCGGCAGTCGAAGATCGATAAACCGCTGAAGTACAAAGACTCGGACTCCGAGTTGAAGCCGCAGTGGGTTATCGAAATGCTGAACGAAACCACCGGCGGCGAAGCGATCGTCACCACGGACGTCGGACAGCATCAAATGTGGGCGGCGCAATTTTACAAATTCAATCAGCCGCGGTCCTGGATCACTTCGGGCGGCCTCGGAACGATGGGCTTCGGGTTCCCTTCGGCGATCGGCGCGCAGATGGCGTTCCCGGACCGGCTGGTCATCTCGATCAACGGCGACGGCGGCATGCAAATGTGCTCTCAGGAGCTGGCCATTTGCGCCATCAACAACATTCCGGTGAAGATCGTCGTCATCAACAACCAGGTGCTCGGGATGGTTCGCCAATGGCAGGAGTTGATTTACGACAACCGTTATAGCCATATCAACCTCGAGGGCAGCCCGGATTTCGTGAAGCTCGCCGAAGCGTACGGTGTCAAAGGTTTGCGGGCCGCAAGCAAGGAAGAGGCCAAACGGGTATGGCAGGAAGCACTCGATACGCCGGGACCGGTGTTGGTGGAATTCATGGTCCGCAAAGAGGAGAACGTGTATCCGATGGTTCCGCAAGGTTCTACCATCGATCAAATGCTGATGGGGGACGGTGAACAAGAATGATGAAGCACGCCATTTCCGTATTGGTAAACGATCAACCGGGTGTTCTTCAGCGCGTGTCCGGCCTGTTCGGCCGGCGCGGCTTCAATATCGAGAGCATCACGGTAGGCCAGTCCGAGGAGGAAGGCTTGTCCCGGATGGTTATTGTGACCCAAGGGGACGACAAGACGCTGGAGCAAATCGAAAAACAGCTTTATAAATTAATCGATGTCATCAAAGTTGTCAATTTGAGCTCCAGACCGATGGTTTCCCGGGAGCTGGCTTTGATCAAGGTCAAAGCCGAGCCGGCCGAACGTCCCGAAATCATGGGCGTCGTCGAGACGTTTCGTGCGGCGGTCGTCGATATCGGTTCGTCCAGCTTGATGGTGCAGGTAGTGGGCGATACCGAAAAAATCGACGCGATGATCGAACTGCTCCGGCCTTACGGCATCCGGGAGCTGAGCCGCACCGGCGTGACCGCGATGATTCGCGGCAACGCCTAAAACGAAAGCCTTAAGTCCAAGTAAACAATCAGGTTTAACTAAGCCGTTTACGGCTTCGGCTTCCGCCGGAGAGCGGGGGTTTGAGCGGATGGACAGCAGCGCTTTACCTCGTTATGGCGTCGGTCCGTTGAAACGCCCGCTCATCAGGCGGAGGGTTAAATATCAAGGGAAGCCAAACGGCTATCCCGCAAATTTTAGGAGGGCAAATTAAAATGGCAGTTACTTTGTACTATGAACAAGATGCAGATCTCGGCGTTTTGAAAGGAAAAACAATCGCAATTATCGGTTACGGCAGCCAAGGCCATGCCCATGCGCAAAACCTGCGCGAAAGCGGAGTGAACGTTATCGTTGGTCTTCGCGAAGGCAAATCCTTCGATAAAGCCAAAGAGGACGGGTTTGAAGTATTGTCCGTCGCCGAAGCGACGAAACGCGCCGATGTGGTGCAAATCCTGATGCCGGACGAAACGCAGGCTGCGGTTTACAACAGTGAAATTGCGCCAAACCTGAAAAAAGGCGCGGCCCTGATGTTCGCTCACGGTTTTAACGTACATTTCGGCCAAATCGTGCCTTCCAAAGACAACGACGTGCTGCTCGTTGCTCCGAAGTCTCCGGGCCACATGGTTCGCCGTACTTATGTGGAAGGCTTCGGCGTTCCCGGCCTGATCGCGATCCATCAGGATGCTACGGGCAAAGCTAAAGAAATCGGTTTGGCTTATGCGAAGGGCATCGGCTGTACGCGTGCAGGGGTCATTGAAACTTCGTTCCGCGAAGAGACGGAAACCGACTTGTTCGGCGAACAAGCTGTGCTTTGCGGCGGCGTATCCGCGCTGATCAAAGCCGGCTTCGAAACGCTGGTGGAAGCGGGTTATGCTCCGGAAATGGCATACTTCGAATGCTTGCACGAAATGAAGCTGATCGTCGACCTGATCTATGAAGGCGGTCTGGCTACGATGCGCGATTCCATCTCCAACACGGCGGAATACGGCGATTATGTAACAGGCCCGCGCATCGTGACGGAAGAAACGAAAAAAGCGATGAAAGAAGTGCTTGCCGATATTCAACAAGGCAAATTCGCCCGCGACTTCATTTTGGAAAACCAATCGAACCGTGCTTTCCTGACGGCTACCCGCCGCAACGAAGCCAGCCATCCGATCGAAGTGGTCGGCGGCGAGCTGCGCGGATTGATGCACTGGATCAAAAAGTAATAAAAATAAACGAAAAAAACGGAGCGGAAGATGCTCCGTTTTTTCGCTTTTCGCTTTTCGTTTTTCGTTTTTCATGGAAAGAAGGACAGCCCGCTGGGATCAACTGCAAAAGTGCATTCTATTTTCCGTAAATCACCATCTTAGAGCGATTGAAATGCAAAAGATTCAACTTCCCGAATGTACCTCGACAGACGTTTTTTTAACTGCTGTATCCGCCCCCGCAGCTGCTGCAGGAAGATCCGCCGCTGCAGGAGGAGCCGGCGGGTTAACCCCATGGCGGGGGGCCGTAAAAACTCATTGTAATGCTTTCTCGGCCACAGTTTATCCTTCACGTTACGGATGGCGCTTCGGGCCTCCGGAACATGCCCGCTTTGCGCATTGGTCCGAGCTTTCTTAGAGACACTAACGAGGATAACGGTAGAGGATAAAACAATCGCCATAATCCATAGGAAAACGGAAATAGCTTATAGCTAATGCCTATTGCCTTAATAGATTCTATATCTTTGTTTATCCTAACCGGCTATGATACAACTGAAGAAGAGTATGTTCACGAAAGGGAGCTGGAAGCAATGGCAGAAGTAAAAAAAATCGCGGTTATCGCGGGAGACGGCATCGGACCGGAAGTGGTGGCCGAAGCGGAAAAGGTGCTGAAACGGACGGAGGAGTTGTTCGGATACCGTTTTGAAACGGAGCATGCCCTGTTTGGGGGCATTGCGATCGACGAGAAAGGAACGCCGCTTCCGGAAGAGACGCTGGAAGTGTGCAAAAACGCCGACGCTGTGCTGCTCGGTGCGGTCGGCGGCCCGAAATGGGACAACAATCCGAAGGAGCTGCGTCCCGAAACCGGCCTGCTCGGCATCCGCAAAGCGTTGGGCTTGTTCTCGAATTTGCGCCCGGCGGTCGTTTTCGACTGCCTGAAGGACGCGTCCACCTTGAAGCCGGAGGTGCTTGAGGGCACCGACCTGATCGTCGTGCGGGAGCTGACGGGCGGCATTTACTTCGGCGAAAAATTCCGCCGGGATACGGATCAAGGCCAGGAAGCCGTGGATACCTGCGCGTACAACGTCAGCGAGGTGGAGCGGATCGTCCGCCAAGCGTTTGAAATCGCGCAAAAGCGGCGCAAGAAGCTTGCTTCCGTCGATAAGGCGAACGTGCTGGAGACGTCGCGTTTATGGCGCGAAGTCGTAAACCGGATCGCGCCGGAGTATCCGGACGTAGAGCTTGAGCATGTGCTCGTGGATAACTGCGCGATGCAGCTGCTGCGCCGTCCGGCCAGCTTTGACGTCATCGTCACGGAAAACATGTTCGGCGACATTCTCAGCGATGAAGCGGCGATGCTGACCGGCTCGATCGGCATGCTGTCATCGGCTTCCCTCGGCGAAGGAAGCTTTGGCCTTTACGAGCCGGTGCACGGTTCGGCGCCCGATATCGCCGGCCAAAACCTGGCCAACCCGATCGCCACGATTCTGTCGGTGGCGCTGATGTTCCGCATGACGTTTGGTTACGCCGACGCGGCGGACGCGATCGAAAACGCCGTGGCGGAAGTGTTGGACGCCGGCCACCGGACCGGCGACATCGCGGTTGACAAAAGCAAGGCGATCGGCACGAAAGCGATGGGCGACCTGATCGTCGCGGCGATGAAAAAATAAGCAAAAAAAGGGCTCAACCTAATAATCAGCGCTTGACAGGGAGGGCCGGTAACCGATCGTGGCAAGAGATATCGGCAGATCAACATCCGCTGTCCAGACGCTTTGCATGATTATCCCATTTGATCCGGAAGCAGATAGGAAGTTAAATTCAGGAGAAGAAAATTGGTTTGGGAGAAGCAGACCTGTTCGAGATCATTAGTTCGAGATCGTTATTTTGAGATCGTTAGACAGGTTTGTGAGAATGAGGTTTAGGAGAAGTGAAGCGGACCTGACGGGAGGAACGGGGCAAGACACCGGGAAAAATGAAAGGACTGTGAATAGCCCCCATCCTCTCCCTCCTGAACAAAAGGAATAATCGTGCAAAGCAGTATGCAGGGATACCAAGACACAAACGCTATAGACAGCCACCTCAGAGTCAAAGTCATAATTTATTTTTTCAAGCACTGATCTCGGTTTTGAGTCTAAAAAAAGTTCAAAAAAAATCCTTATTTATAATAATTATAAAAAAGTAACTGTTATAATATTGACTTTGAAATATGCCTTTGATACCATGAGAACTGTAAGTTTGAAAAAGGTTGAAACTTACCAACAAAGGGATTAGAAACACTCATGTGTTTCTTACATATTTTCAAAGGAGGAGTTTTAAAAATGGCAGAACGTTTGGTTGGAAGACCCGCTCCGGATTTTGACATGGCGATCGTAACGGGAGACGGAAAGGAATTTGGACGCAAGAAGCTGGCCGACTACCGCGGCAAATGGCTGGTATTTTTCTTCTATCCGCTTGATTTCACGTTTGTGTGCCCGACGGAAATTACGGCGCTGAGCGACGCTTACGCTCAATTCCGCGACCTCGATTGCGAAATTCTCGGCGTGAGCACGGACTCCGAGCACAGCCACAAAGCGTGGATCAACACGCCTAAGGATAGCAACGGCCTCGGCCAGTTGAACTTCCCGCTCGCTTCCGATATCACGAAGAAAGTTGCCCGCGATTACGGCGTGCTGATCGAAGAAGAAGGCGTAGCCCTCCGCGGATTGTTCATCATCGATCCGGAAGGCGAATTGAAATATCAAGTCGTTAACCATAACGACATCGGCCGCAGCGTAGACGAAACGCTTCGCGTGCTGCAAGCCCTGCAATCCGGCGGCCTTTGCGCCATGAACTGGAAACCGGGTGATAAAAACCTGAACGCTTAATTTCGGGTGAATAGCGATGAACCCCCTGTTTGGCCACTGCCAATCAGGGGGTTTTTTGCCCATCAAAAGCGCCTTATGCCAAGCTTGGTCCGCCGGCGCTTACCTGCCTGAGGATCGGACCATAGTCCCGTTTTGTAACAAAATGGGTGAATTTTCAAATGAGGCGCAGGAATTTCAATCCTGCTTCACGAATAAATTATATGAAAATCCTGCAATGCGATTAGCCTGGGATCCATGGATGTACCGAACACGCGAAAGGGTGAAGGGGAATGAGTTTTTGCTGCGGAGCAAGCATGCTGGGAACAAAGGGGACTTTAAAGCATTATCGTACGCAGGTTCATAATGTTCCCCTGTTATTTTGCCCGGTATGCCATCGGGTTGAGGTTCATTATAAGGTGGAGAACGAATACGAAATATTGGCGGAATACGCCCACGGCGACGGGGTTTCGGAAATCGATTTTCAGGATTTCGTCATGGAGGACGATGAATCGATTTTCGGAAATTGCGTCAACCGGGAGGATGAGGACCCGCTCTTGATCGTTCAAAGCCAAATCGATATTTCGCTTGATCTCCTGTCCGTTGCGAAGCAAATCGGCGATGATAAATGGGAGGAAGAACTGAAGAAAAGATTGGCCGTTATGAGCAGGCGCAGAGCCCGGCTTCAACACAAATAACGGCTGAATACAGGCCATAAACAGCCTCCCGGCAGGGAGGCCGTTTTATTTTTAGGACTATGGTCGTCCATTTGCGGTGATTCCATGTTTTTCGACAGTATCTCTGATTGACGGTATTTGGAAGACTTTACTATGATTGAAATAGGCAGTTTCGGACTGATTTTCGGACAGGCTTTTAGTTCATGAAATATTACCGTCGTCGAAACGGATCGGAGCGGCTAATGGAATGAAAAAAAGCGTTACGCGCGAGCCGATTTCGGGTAAGTTCTTCTCAGGTAGTGATCGTATGTTGTCAGTAAGGCAAGTACATCATTTATGGGAAAAGGGGGAACCAACTTGTTGAGTGAATTCCAGGAGACGCTGCTCCAATCCGTCAAAGCATTCCAATCAACCCAACTCGTCAAAAACAAATACGAAAACGTGCTCCAGCACCTAGACAGCGGAATTATGCTGTTTGACTGCGAAGGAATATTAACCTTCATCAATGTTCAAATGGCCAGGCTGCTCGAGATGCCGCGCCAATCACTCATCGGTTGCAATTTGCTGCAAATGCTGCGCCACCCGCACCTGAACCGATTCAAGAAGCGGAAGATTCTGCGGATTTATCGGGAAACCATTTTTCACCGGAAAAAATACCACGAGTTTATCGATGAGTACGGAAGGCATTGGCTCATTACGGTTACATACGGAGATCAGATGGACGGGGACTTTTTGCTAAGCGTCAAAGATGTGTCGGATTTCAAACGGATCGAGCAAACGGCGTACCAAAACGACAAGCTGGCGATGCTCGGGAAAATATCGGCGGCGATCGCCCATGAAATCCGCAACCCATTAACCGCGATCCGCGGGTTCATTCAATTGCTCCGCCCGCATTTGGTGGAGCTGGGCAAGGATGAGTACGCCCGGATAATTTTAACCGAGATCGACAGGGCCAACGACATCATTCATGAATTTTTGAATTCGTCCAAGCCTTCCGCCCCGCAGAAATCGACCGTCAGCGTGTCATCGCTGCTGAAAGAGGTTGTCCTGCTGACGGAAAGCGAGGCGGTGATGAAAGGCTGCCAGATGATGCTGCACGCTCCGGAGGAGGAGCTTCTCGTATCGATCGATGTGAAGCAGATCAAGCAGGTCCTGCTCAACATCATCAAAAACGCGATGGACGCCATCGCCGAGGTGGAGGGGGATCATAAGGGAGTCATCGATATCCGGGCGGAGATGGAGGGCAAGGCGGTCAACATTTCCATCCAGGACAACGGAAACGGCATGGACAAAAGCATGCTGGGCCGTCTGTTCGATCCTTTTTTTACGACAAAAGAGAAAGGCACCGGTTTGGGGCTGTCCGTAAGCTATCGGATTATCCGCAACCATCGGGGGAATATTTCCGTGGACAGCCTCAAAGGCGCGGGAACGATTTTCGTCATCAAACTGCCGCTCGTATCTTAAAAACGATGCTGCACTTACTCGCGTTTGGGCTTGGCCGGCGAACAGGAAGAGGCGGGGGGCGCCTGACGTCCGCTGCACGCCGCAGAACAGGTTTTCTGCTGCGAGCACGACGCGCAGGCGCCTTTCTTGCTTTTTTTGAAGCCGCGGTACAGCGAGTATCCGGCGAAGGCGAAGACGGCGGTTACGATCACAATATCGAACAGCATAGTTTTTCTCCTTTCCGTTCTTTGGCTTGGGTTGGGAGCTGACTTAGGCAAGTCCCAACCATATTCCGCCCCGGTAGATGATCAGCGAAACGACATAGGCGAGAGACAGCGAGTATCCGATCGTAAACAGCGTCCATTTCCATGAGGCGGTCTCTTTGCGGAGCACGCCGACCGTAGCCATGCAAGGCGTATAGAGCAGGACGAAGGCCATGAAGCTGTAGGCTTGCAGCGGCGTAAAGAAACGGGCGATTTGCCCCTGCAGACCGGCCAGATCGGGAACGTGGTAAATAATGTTCATCGTTGAAACGACGACCTCTTTGGCCATAAAACCGGTAATCAGCGCCGCTCCGGACTGCCAGGTACCGAACCCGACCGGGGCCAGCACAGAGGCAAACAGGCCGCCGATCAGGGCCAGAAAGCTGTCGTCCATATTTTCGGCGATACCGCCCGGTCCGAGGTAAGTAAGCAGCCAGATCAGCACCGAACCGCCCAGGATGAACGTACCGGCCTTCCGCAGAAAACCTTTGCCCTTTTCCCAAGTGCTGCGGAGTAAAGTTATGCTTTGCGGCATACGGTAGGGCGGCAGCTCGACCATAAAAAAGGAGTGCTCCTTTTTAAACAGGGTAGCGGAGAACAGTTTGGCCATTACCAGCGCAAGAACGATGCCCAGCACGTACAGCGACAGCACGACCAAGGCCTGATACTTGGCGAACAGGATGCCTGCAAACAAGGCGTAAACCGGGAGCCGGGCCGAGCACGACATCAGGGGGATGAGCAGCATCGTAAGCAAGCGTTCCTTGGGCTGTTCGATATTCCGCGAAGCCATGACCGCCGGCACATTGCAGCCGAACCCGAGAATAAACGGGATCAGCGCCTTGCCGTTCAGTCCGACGAGCTCCATCAATTTGTCCATCATCACGGTGATCCGCGCCATGTAGCCGGAGTCTTCGATAAACGAGATGATCAGAAACATGATGAAAATTTGCGGAACAAACACCAGCACGCCGCCGACCCCGCCGATAATCCCGTCCAGAATCAGCGCCTGCGTGAAACCGGAAGCTCCCGCCGCCGCCAGCAGCCATGCCGCGCCTTGGGTTACGGGGCCGGTGATCAGAGCGTCGAGCCAATCGGATAACGGATTGCCGATCCAGTCAAACGTCAGCTGAAAGGTCAGAAACATAAAGGCGATGAACAGCGGAATTCCCCAAATAGGATGGGTGAAGATTCGATCGATTTTTTCCGTGAAATCGTTTGGCTTTTCGCCGGTCGTGTCGATGACTTCGCGGCATATTTTGCCGATTGCCTGCATGCGGATCGCGCGGATATGATCCTCTGCGCCGGCGGCGACGCCTGCCGCGGCAAGCCGGTTTTCCGCCGCTGTCCGTAAGGCGGCCAGTTTACTCAGATCGGTTTGCGGAGGCAGCACCGAACTTACGGCGGGATTGCCCTCCAGATATTGCAGAGCGATCCAGCGCAGGGAAGGATGAGGGTCCGTCAGCGAGCCGTTTAATTCACGGGTAATGTCCTGAATGGCCTCTTCAAGGATGTCTCCGTAATAAATCTTAAACGCCGGCGCGGCTGCGGACGAGGCCAACAGCTTGCCCATCGCCGCAAGCATTTCCTTGCTGCCCTTGCCTGTGCGGGCAACAAGCGGCATAACCGGGGCGTCCAGCAAGCCGGCCAGCCGCTCTATGTTGACGTCGATTCCGTTTGCTTTGGCGACGTCCATCATATTAAGCCCGATGATGACGGGCTGGCCGTATTCCAGCAGCTGCAGCGTCAGATAGAGGTTGCGTTCCAAATTGGACGCATCGACGATATTGACGAGCAGCGAGGGGCGTTCCGCGGCGAGAAATTCGGCGGCCACCCCTTCGTCGCGCGACAGGGGGCGCAGCGTATAGATGCCCGGCAGATCGGTCAACTGCCCGGACTTGTTGCGGAGCTGTCCGACTTTTTTCTCCACGGTCACGCCGGACCAGTTGCCCACGTATTCGTATGATTTCGTCAGGCTGTTGAACAGCGAGGTTTTTCCGGTGTTGGGGTTGCCGATCAACGCTGCGACGCTCATGACACCATAACCTCGATATTAGCGGCTTCCTTTTGCCGGATGCCGAGCAATTGCCCGCCGCATTCCAAAGTCACCGGACCGCCCAGCAGGCAGTACCGTTTAACCGTTATACGCGATCCCTCCCGGATCCCGAGATCGGCCAGCCTGCGCTTCAAGATCGGGTCCATTTGGCCGAAATCCGCAACCCGGGCCGACGCGCCCGGCTTTAATCTGAGCAAACAAAAGCGGCAAGTTTCCATTACGAATCACTCCTCGTCAATTAGGAAGATAATAATGTATGTCTATTGGATGCCTGCGATAGATGGAATGGATGTTTTCATTGAGAATCAATCTCAATTAGATTCAAAAGTAATATATCACGCTAGTTCGTACCATACTGTGACTAACCTCATATCAATTATTAATTGCTTCTTTACTTTTTGATTTCGCTTCAAGTAAGATGGGTATTAATACTATCGATGGAGAGGAACATGCTGGTATGAAGGGTAACCCGTGCAAAATCGTGGATTGTACAATACGTGACGGAGGTTTGGTCAACAACTGGGACTTCAGCGTTGAATTTGTCCAAAAATTGTACGCCGGCCTGAACGAGGCGGGGATCGATTATATGGAGATCGGCTATAAAAATTCGCCCAAGCTGCTTAAAGGCGCCGATCAGGCGGGACCGTGGCGCTTTCTTGACGATGATTTTCTCCGGAAAGTCATTCCCGAAAAAGGCCGTACGAAGCTGTCGGCTCTGGTCGACATCGGACGCGTCGATGAAAACGACATCCTGCCGCGCAGCGAAAGCCTGCTCGATCTGATTCGCGTCGCCTGCTACATCAAAGATGTAGACAAGGCGCTTCAATTGGTGCAGCTGTTCCATGACCGCGGCTACGAAACGACCTTGAACATTATGGCATTGTCCAACGTTATGGAAAATGAGCTGCTGGAAGCTTTCGAAATGATCCGGGAGAGCGTCGTGGACGTCGTTTATATCGTCGATTCCTACGGCAGCCTGGATTATAAGGATATGGAGTATCTGGTCAACAAGTTCAAAACGCATCTGCCGAACAAACGGCTTGGGGTGCATACCCACAACAATATGCAGCTGGCGTTTTCCAATACGCTCATAGCCGCCGAAAAAGGCGTCGAGCTGCTCGATGCGTCGGTGTACGGAATGGGGCGCGCCGCGGGCAACTGCCCGACCGAACTGCTCGTCACGCATCTGAAAAATACGAACTACCGTCTGCGTCCGGTGCTCGAAGTGCTGGAAGAGCTGCTTATCCCTTTGCGCGAAAAAGAGGAATGGGGTTATTTGATCCCTTACATGATCACCGGGACGCTGGACGAGCATCCCCGCTCGGCGATGGCGCTGCGCGCTTCGGACGACAAGGACGGCGTTGTGGATTTCTACGATAAATTAACGACGCCGGAAATCAGCTTTGACAAGAAGAAGAAGTAATGCTGCGAAAAGTTCGGCCGCTTTGGCCGGGCTTTTCTTTTGCTCCGACATTTTTGGAACAAAAGGAAGGAAAAACACGGAAAATGTTGAATTATTAATTTTTAGGACCATAGACAGATACTTACCTCCGGAGGTTGAGGGCATTGAGAATCAGGGCAGAAGCAAAATCGACAATCGTCCCAGGGGTAGTCGGGCTGGCAGCGATGATCGGTGTCGTCTGGTTGTCGGCAACAGCCGTCTTGCTGGGCGGAACCGGCAAAACGATGCAAGCGCTGCATTTGCTTGCGGGCTTGATGTGCCTGGCCGTGTCTTATTCCATCTTTGCGCAGGGATGGATCATGTTTACCGACAAGTTGTCCAGGCAGCGGCTGTATTCCGCCGCATTGTTTTCGGTGGTAGGTATCCTTGACATGTTATATTCCGCCGCTTACGGAGGCATTCCGCTTTTGGGCTTCGAGCCCGGACCGGGGCTGGCGGATTGGTTTTTAACGTTGTCCCATACGGTGGGAGCGCTTGGCATGCTGGCTGTTTTCGCTTCCTCCGAGAAGCAGGTGTCCGACGTTCATAAAATTACGCTGTTTTCCGTGACGGCGCTGATCGCCGCCGCCGGCCTGGCATGGATGAACCGGCACGAAGCCAAGCTCGCTTCCGGTTTGGCGGCGGGCTTTCTGAACTCGCCGGCGGGCAGGTTTACGCTCATATTCGGCGTTTCCATGCTGTATATTGTAGCGATCGCCGCGATTATGCACAGCCACCGGGCGGAACAGCCGCCGGCCATCATGACGGTAACGCGGGCCTTGCTGTTTATGGTTATGGGCCATGTGATGCTGACGTTTCCTTTCAAAGACCCCCAAGGCTCCATACAAGCGGCGGGCCAGTGGTATATGTGCTTATCCTATTATTTTGTGCTGAAAGGCGTTTACCGGCTGACGATCGAAGAGCCGATCCGCGGCCGGCGCCAGGCCGAAGCGCGGATGAAGCATATGGCTTATCATGACGATTTGACGGGCCTGCCGAATCTAAGGCTAATGAAGGAGCAGCTCGGCCAATGGTTGAGCGTTTCGGGGGCGTATACCGGGGTTGCCGTCATCAATATCGACCGTTTCAAAGCGATTAACGATTCGCTGGGGTACAGCGCGGGGGACAAGCTGCTCACCGAGTTCGGAGCCAGGCTGAAAGCGCTGTGTCGTGCCGAAGAGCAGGTGTACCGCATGGGGGAGGACGAGTTCGCCTTGATTTTGCCTAGGACGGACGGCGCCGAGATTGCCGAAGAGCGGGCCGAGCAGCTGCTCGGTGCGGTAAACCCAGCGGTGCTGATCGACGATACGGAATACCATATCTCGCTCAGCATGGGCCTGTCGGTGTTCCCGGTTGACGGCGAGTCGGTCGATCAAATGATTCAATACGCGGATATGGCGGTTCATCACGCCAAGGAGCACGGGGTTCATTTTATGCGGTATACTCCGGCGATGAAGATGTATACCCAGTCCCGGGTGGAGCTGGAGAACGATATGCGAAAAGCGCTGGACCGCGAGGAGTTTTTTCTGGAGTTTCAGCCGCAAATGAGTCTGGACACCGGAAAAATGGTGGGGATGGAGGCGCTCGTCCGCTGGAACCACCCGAAACGCGGGCTGCTGCCGCCCGGCGAGTTTATCCCGCTGGCCGAGGAGAGCGGCCTGATCGTTCCGTTGGGGGAATGGGTGCTCAAAACGGCCTGCCAGTACAATAAGCAGTGGCAGCTTGCGGGATATGAACCGGTAAACGTATCGGTCAATTTGTCGATGCGTCAATTCCGCCAATACAATCTGGCGGAGCGGATCGGCGCGATTTTGCGCGAGGTCGATCTGGACCCCCGTTACCTGGAGCTGGAAGTGACCGAAAGCATGACCTACGATATCGATACGGCTTTGGACCAGCTCCATCGTTTGAAGAGCTTGGGCATCCAGATCAGCATCGACGATTTCGGCACCGGCTATAGTTCGCTGTACTATTTGAAAAGCTTGCCGATCGACCGGTTGAAGATCGACCGCGCTTTCGTCAAAGAGGTTATGTACGACGGCAACGACGCGGCGATCGTCTCGACGATCACGACGATGGCGCATCATCTGAAGCTCAAGGTGACGGCCGAAGGCGTTGAGAACGAGGAGCAGTTGCAGTTTCTGAGGCTGCAAAAATGCCATGAAGGCCAGGGGTATTTGTTCAGCAGACCGGTATCCGCCGGCGTGCTGGAGCATGAATTCCTCAGCCGGCTCGCTGGCTAGGGGATTTTCCTTCTCCCGCTATTTCCTAAAGGAAATAATATCCTCTTGCACCGGGCCCGCAAAAATGGTATATTATATTTTGTCTTCGCGTTTCGGACTGATCGCGAAGCTTCCGGGACGTAGCTCAGCTTGGTAGAGCACCTGGTTTGGGACCAGGGGGTCGCATGTTCGAATCGTGTCGTCCCGACCATATTATACCTTTGCGGGTAATGTGCGGGTGTAGTTCAATGGTAGAACTCCAGCCTTCCAAGCTGGTAGCGTGGGTTCGATTCCCATCACCCGCTTACTGTGAAATTTCTGTAAAAACCCTTGCGGCGCAGGGGTTTTTTCTTTTGTCTTTAACGCTGCCAATACGGGCTGCGTTCTGCTCTAGGGGGCAGTTTAAGGGACAAATTCAGGCTGTAGCCGGCGCTGATAACCATTAGTTTTTTTATTGACGGAACCTGAATGAAGTTTGCTCGTGTATATTAAAATTAATTTATTAAATTTTTAATATATGTGATTTAAATCACATATATTGTGAAAAAAATCACTTATAATAAAGACATCAAAGATGATCATCCTTAAAAAACAAAACAAACCAACTTAAGGAGTGGTAAATATGTTTAACAACTTCCTGAGAACCAATAAAATCGCCATGTGGCTGCTGACCGTCATCCGGGTTTACCTCGGGTACCAATGGATTGAAGCCGGGTATCACAAAATTACCGGCGGCTTCGACGCCGCGGGCTTCCTCACCGGCGCGATCGCGAACAGCACGGGCGATCATCCCGCTGTCCAAGGCTGGTGGGCCAATTTCCTGGAACATTTCGCCCTGCCTAACGTAGGCCTCTTCAACGTCCTTGTTCCTTACGGCGAGTTCCTGGTCGGCCTGGGGCTGATCCTCGGCACCTTCACCACCTTCGCCGCCCTGATGGGCCTGGTAATGAACGCGGCGTTCCTCTTCAGCGGAACGGTAAGCACGAACGCGCAAATGCTGCTGCTTGAAGTGCTGGTCGTCGTCGCCGCCGCCAATGCCGGCAAAATCGGCCTTGACTATTACGTGCTCCCTTACCTGCGCAAATTGTTCGGCAAAAAGGGGGACACAGGAACGAAGCTGGGAGCGCCGCAGCCACCGGTGAATGTGAAGCATACGGCGTAAAGCGGCCGACTGGACTGGTAAGAATCTGAGATCGGAAGCCACTTTCCAAGACTCTTCCTTTGTGAAGGGTCTTTTTTTCTGCGTTTTGCGGAGTGTTGGGGAATGACGGCAAATGTGGGGCTCAATCTAGTGATCGGCGCTTGACAGCCAACCAAATGGAACGCCCAACCGTCAGCGTTTAAAATATCGGCACATTATGTACTTATTATCCGAAACCTAGCATGTTCATCCCCATTAGCGGCATTTTATGTACTTATTTTCCTAGAATGTTCGCAGAAGAGAGTCATTTCCTTGCGAAAGAGGAAAATAGAGGCGTGAATTGTCTCTATTTTCCTCAAATTGCCTGATATCGCGGGATTAACGACAATTTTAGCCTTTAAGGTTATTTTAGTCCGATAGCCCGCCCGCATATTCTGAATCGTTTTGTCCGAACACGGTCTTTCGCTTTGTGACACGGTCTTTCGCTCTAATGACAGGGTCGTTCGCTTTAAATACATGGTATTGTCGTCTTGCTGCCGGTATACTCAAAGCAGGAACTTGTAGCAGGGGGGAAACTGCGTGCAAATAAGTCGGTTGTTTGGGATCGTCTATTTGTTGATGGAACGCAAAACCGTGACGGCGGCCGAACTTGCCGAACGTTTTGAGGTGTCGGCGCGGACAATTTACCGGGATATCGATACGCTTAGCGCTGCGGGTATCCCGGTGTTTTGCAGCAAAGGCAAGGGCGGGGGCATCGGTTTGCTGCCGGATTTTGTGCTCAATAAATCACTGTTATCGGAAACGGAGCAAAACGAAATTTTGTTTGGACTGCAAAGTCTTGCGGCCACGAACGCCGAGCAAACCGGGGAGGTGCTGGCCAAATTAAGCCGCCTGTTCCGGCGGGAAGAAGTGAACTGGATCGACGTGGATTTTTCCCATTGGGAAAGCGGGGAAGCGGAACGGCGGAAGTTCGGCATACTGAAGACGGCGATTCTGGAGCGGCGGAGGATTTCTTTTACCTATTACAATTCGAACGGGGAACAAACGCAAAGGCAGGCCGACCCGCTGAAGCTGCATTTCAAAAACAAGTCCTGGTATTTGCAGGGATATTGCTTGCAAAAGCAGACGTTCCGCACATTTAAGATCAGCCGGATGGAAGCCGTCGCGTATACCGGCGAGCATTTTGAGCGGAGAGAGGGCGAAGTTCCCGAACTTGTGTCGTCCTCACGGGAATTGGCGCCGCTTGTTCGGCTGGAGCTGTGGTTTTCGCCGCGTTTGGCCTTCCGCATCCATGATGAATTTGACCGGACTTCCGTACATAAAAACGAGGACGGCAGCTTTCGGGTTACGGTCAGCTATCCGGAAAACGGGTGGGTGTACGGGTACCTGCTGTCTTTTGGCGAGGACGTCCGGGTGATCTCCCCGCCGCATATCCGGCAGATCCTGAGGGACAAAGCGGAAAAAATCGCAAAAATATATCAAAACCCTTCTGAATATGACATACAGTCGTCATATTATGATTGATACAATGGCTCCATCAAAGAAGGGAGTGGACAAGAAATGGCGGAATTGAAGTTGAAGTATGTGGAAGAGTTTACGGTGGCCGGAAAGCTTGGCCAGGGAAAAGCGGACGAGGGACCCCAGTGGATTGTTCCCCTTTGGGAGCAAGCGAACGGAGCGTATTCCCAGATTCAGGACATCGCCCTCAAGAACGAAACCGGTGCGCCCAAGGGAATGTGGGGGGTGATGGGGCACCCTGACGTCTATTTGGGACGGTGGGACGACCGGGGCCTTTATCTGGCCGGCTGTGAAGTGAGAGCGGACGCCGAAGTTGCGGAAGGATGGACAAAATGGACGGTGCCGGCGCACACGTATCTGGTGGGGGATTGCCGCGGAACGGCTTACGGCGAGGTGTTTCAGCAAACGATTGAACATGATTTGCCCAAGCATGGGCTGCAGTTGACCGGAGCCGTGCACGAGCATTATCCGGAACCGGGCAATCCGGCGCATGTGGAGCTGTATTTTCCGGTGGCAAAGGGCCATCTGTTCTGCCAAAGCTGCGGCATGCCGCTGACGAACAACGAGGAGCTCGGCTCGGAACAAGGCGGCGGGGCCAACTATGAGTATTGCGGTTACTGCTACCGGGACGGGGCGTTTACGAGCGATTTGTCGATGGAGGAGATGATCGAGCAGTGCCTGAAATACGGGGCCGAGTCTGGAGCGGAATTTTTTGCGGATCGTGAACAGGCCAGAACGCGGATGCAGGCGTGGTTTCCGGCGCTGAAGCGCTGGAAGCGGGACTAGCGGGAATAAGGAACGGGATGGACGATGATGGAAAAACTCGATTATAAAAAGAAATACAAGGAGCTGTATTGGCCGAAACCGGAGCCGATGCTGATTGAAGTTCCGCCGATCCGCTTCATTATGGTGGACGGTGAGGAAATAACCGGCTGCCCGCGCGGATGGAGCCTGGCGGCACCCTTTAGTCCGCTTTGGCGGGATGGATGGCCTTCACCCGGCCCACCTGGCCGTCCTGAAGCCGTACTTTGATGCCGTGAGGATGGGCGGGCGAATTCGTCAGAATGTCTTTCACCACACCGCGGGTCAGACGGCCGCTGGGCTGGTCTTTTTTCAGCACGATGTCGACGGTAAGGCCGGGATAGATGTTTTTGCGTTCGTTGCCGTTCATGGGGGTGTACTCCTTGTATGGTATAGTTTGCTGAGATAAACATACCATATTTATGCGGCGGCTTGCCAATGGCGGCAAGTTTGCATATAATAGCAGTTAAAGTCGAAAACGCGCCGTCACAGGCGCGGTTGCAAACACTAACGACGAAATGCGATGATGGAGAAGAGTAAGCAGAGGCCTCCTTACAGGGAGGGAACGCCGGAGATTGAGAGCGTCCCCACGGAAACAGGCTGCCGAAGTTCGCTCCGGAGCAGTTCCTTGAACCCCGTGCGCTTTTCGCCTGTTCAATGGGCGAGGGGCCGGCGCAGTAGAGGATACCGGTTACGATCCGTTATATCGTTAAAGTGAGAGCTGCAGGAAGCATCGGACACCGTACCGCCTGGCCGAAGTTGGCGCGGCAAACAGCGCCAATTATACGGAGGTTATACGGAATGCCGGGCCTGACGGGCTCTAACAAGGGTGGTACCACGGTCTTTTCGTCCCTTTCGGGAGAAAAGGCCTTTTTTATTTTGCCTGAGGAGGAAATATTCATGAAAGAACGTTTGGAAGCACTCAAGCACGAAGCGTTGGAGCAGCTTAGCAAAGTTGCGGACGCCGGGCAGCTGGCTGAGCTGCGGGTCAAATATTTGGGCAAAAAAGGGGCGCTGACGGAAATCCTGCGCGGCATGGGATCGTTAAGCGCGGAGGAGCGCCCGGTCATCGGACAGATCGGCAACGAGGTGCGGTCGGCGATCGAGGCCCTGATCGAAGAGAAGCAGGCGCATTTCGAGCGTCTTGAGACAGAGGCGCGCCTGGCCGCCGAGAAGGTTGACGTGACGCTGCCGGGGCGGCCGCTGAGGCAGGGGGCGGTTCATCCGCTGAACCAGGTCATCCAGCAGATCGAGGATATTTTTATCGGCATGGGCTATTCAATCGCGGAAGGTCCGGAAGTGGAAACCGACTATTACAACTTCGAAGCGCTGAATCTGCCGAAAAACCACCCCGCCCGGGACATGCAGGATTCGTTTTACCTCACCGACGATCTGCTGATGCGGACGCAAACGTCGCCGGTGCAGGCGCGCACGATGGAGGCGATGAAGGGCGAAGTGCCGGTCAAAATCATCTGCCCGGGACGGGTGTTCCGGCGCGATGACGACGATGCGACCCACTCGTTCCAGTTCCACCAAATCGAAGGCCTTGTCGTCGGCAAAAAAATCCGCATGAGCGACCTCAAGGGCACACTGCTGGAATTCACCCGCAAAATGTTCGGAGCGAACACGCAAATCCGTTTGCGTCCGAGTTTCTTCCCGTTCACGGAGCCCAGCGTTGAGGTGGACGTGACGTGCATGAAATGCGGCGGCAGCGGCTGCCGGGTGTGCAAGCATACCGGGTGGCTGGAAATTCTCGGCAGCGGCATGGTGCACCCGCGCGTGCTGGAGATGAGCGGTTACGATCCCGAGGAGTACAGCGGTTTTGCGTTCGGGATGGGCGTGGAACGGATCGCGATGCTGAAATACGGGGTGGACGACATCCGTTATTTCTATAACAACGACGGGCGTTTCCTGCAGCAGTTTGCCAGAGTTTAATTTTTGGAAGAGGGAAGGGAATTACGATGAAAGTATCAACCGAATGGTTGTCCGATTATATATCGCTGGACGGAGTCAACATCGAGGAATTGGCGGAGCAAATCACGCGCTCGGGTATTGAGATCGATTCCGTTGAAAACCGCAACAAAGGCGTATCGAACGTAGTTGTCGGTTATGTCAAAAGCAAGGAAAAGCATCCGGATGCCGACAAGCTGAACGTCTGCATTGTTGATGCCGGGCAGGACGAGGAGCTGCAGATCGTCTGCGGGGCGAAAAACGTCGCCGCCGGCCAGAAGGTGCCGGTAGCGCTCGTCGGCGCCAAGCTGCCGGGCGGGATTGAGATCAAAAAGGCGAAGCTGCGCGGCGTCCCTTCGCAGGGGATGATCTGCTCCGCGAAAGAGCTGGGCCTGAACGACAAGCTGCTGCCGAAGGAGCAGCAGGAAGGCATCCTCGTGCTCCCGGAGGACGCCAAGATCGGTACGCCGATCGCGGGGCTGCTTGGCCTGGACGATAAAGTGCTCGATTTCGATCTCACCCCGAACCGTTCCGACTGCCTGAGCATGCTGGGCGCCGCTTATGAAGTCGGCGCGATTCTGGGACGCGACGTGAAGCTGCCGAAGCCGGAAAAGGAGCTGATCGAGTTCGCCCAGCCGGCCGAGGAGCGGATCGCCGTCAAAGTCGAGGCTTCCGAGCTGTGCAGCCGCTATGCCGTCCGCTACATTTCCGGCGTTAAAATCGGCCCGTCCCCGCTGTGGATGCAAAACCGGCTGATGGCTGCCGGCATCCGTCCGATCAGCAACGTCGTGGACATTACCAACTACGTCATGCTGGAGTACGGACAACCGCTGCACGCTTTTGACGCCGACAAAATCGCCGGCGGGCAAATCGGCGTCCGCCAGTCGCGGGAGGGCGAAAAGCTGGTGACCCTGGACGGCCAGGAACGCGAACTGGAGCCCGGAGCGCTGCTTATCGTGGACGGCGACGATAAGCCGGCAGGTCTCGCCGGCGTAATGGGAGGCCTCGACTCGGAGGTCACGGACCGGACGGTCAACATTGTGCTGGAGTCGGCGAAATTCGACGGCGGGGCGGTGCGGAAGACGTCCCGCGCGCTGGGGCTCCGCTCGGAAGCTTCGCAGCGCTTCGAGAAAGAGGTCGACCCCTCCGCCGTCATTCCCGCGTTGAACCGCGCCGCCGAGCTAATGGCCAAATACGCCGGAGGCAACGTTTGCAAGGGGATCGTAGAGGTCGTGAACCGTGAGCCGCAGGAACAGGTGATTACTTTGTCGCTTGGCAAGCTGAACGATTACCTGGGAACGGACATCTCCACGCTGGAGACGAAAACGATTCTGACCCGGCTTGGCTTCGCCAGCGCCGATTTGACCGAAAACGCTCTGGAAGTGCGGATTCCGACCCGGCGGGGCGACATCACCCGGGATGTGGATTTAATCGAAGAGGTGGCGCGGCTTTACGGCTACGACAACATTCCGACCACGCTGATCGAGGGGCCGACCACGGCCGGGGGCTGCACGAAGCCGCAGGCGCTGCGGCGGGCGATTCGCAGCCTGCTGGTCCATGGCGGCTGGCAGGAAGTGCTCGGCTACTCCTTTATCCGGGCGGGGGCGGCCCGGAAATTTCCGCAGCTTGGCGGGGGCGGCCACGAGGTTAAGCTGGCGATGCCGATGAGCGAGGATCGCAGCACCTTGCGGAGCAGCCTGCTGCCGGGAATGATCGATATCGCCGTATATAACCGCAACCGCAAGCAGGAAAATCTGGCGCTGTTCGAAATCGGCGGCGTATTCGTGACCGAGGAAGCGAAGCTGACGAAGCAGCCGGACGAAGTGCCTGCGCTCGGTCTGCTGCTGGCCGGCGAGCGCGAGCCGAAGCGCTGGAACGCACCGGCCGAGCAGGTTGATTTCTTCGATCTCAAAGGCGCGCTGGAAAGTCTGTTCGATTACCTGGGGCTGGGCGGCCGCGTGAGCTATGCGGCGGATCGGCCGCAAGGCTTCCATCCGGGGCGTTCGGCTTCCGTTTATTTGCAGACGGAGGGCGGAAAACGCTGGATCGGCTCGCTGGGACAGGTTCATCCGGAGCTGCAGCGGGAACTGGATCTGGACGATACGTATGTGGCCGAGCTGCTGCTGAAGCCGATTTACGAATATGCCGGTGAACCGGCCGTATACCGCGAACTGCCACGCTTCCCGGCGATGCAACGGGATATCGCCGTCGTCGTCGCGGCCGATGTCGAAGCCGGCGCGCTGATCGCCGAAATCCGGCAAACCGCAGGCAAGCTGCTGGAAGACGTGCAGGTGTTTGACGTATTTACCGGTTCCAAACTGGGCGAAGGCAAAAAGAGCGTGGCGTTGTCCCTGGTGTACCGTCACAAGGAGCGGACGTTGACCGACGAAGAGGTGACGGCGGTCCATGATCGGGTCGTGGCCGGACTTGCGCAAACTTTTGCCGCCGAACTGAGAAAATAGCAGGAATTGGGCAAAGTCACATCGAATCCATTGTTAGATAACCGATTCGATGTGACTTTCGTTTAATTTATAAAAGACATCTTAGATCTAAGCCCAGGACCGAAGGAGGCACATAGTTTTGAGTAACCAAAGCCGAATTAGCGTGAGTGTGGAAATATACGGCACTTCTTATAAAATCGTAGGCAGCAGCACGGAGTACATGAAGCAGGTGGCCCGCCGCGTAGACGAGCTGATGCACAGCATTGCCCAGGCCTATCCTCATCTCGATATATCGCGTTTGGCGGTGCTCGCGGCGGTTCGGATGGCTGAAGAGGCGGTCAAAACGGAGCAGTTGCAAAACGAGCTGCAGAATGCCAAGCAGGAGAAAGCCGTGATCGCGCAGGAGAACTCCGCGCTGCAGGGACTTCATGCCAAGCAGGAGGATATGTACAAGGCGCTGCAGGAGGAACACCGCAGGCTGAAGGAGGAGAAGCAGCAGCTGGCCGACCAGGAGGAGAAGCTGGAGGCGGCGCTGCAGGCGCACGATGGCGAAGCGCGCAAGCACAAGGGCCGGATCCAGGAGCTGGAGCGGCAATTAAACGAGCAGCGGGGCAGCAACTCGCAGCTTCAGGCCAAATTGCGCCAGACCGAACAGCTGACGGTAAAGGAGAAGGAAGAGCGCGAGAAGCTGCAGAAGCAGCTAAGCGAAACGCTGCAGCGGGAGCAGTCCGCCAAAGCGGCCGAACAGCGGGCCGCGCAGAACGGGGCCAAGCTGGAGGAACAGGTGAAACGGCTGAAGGATATGCTCCAGATCGCCGAAGGGAAGGCGCAAAAGCTGCAGCAGGAGCTGCAGGAGGCGCGCCAGGCGGGCGAAGCGAAAGCGCAAGAGCTGGAGCGGGAGCTGCAGGAAGCGCGTCAAGCAAGCGATGCGAAAGCCCGGGAGCTGCAGGAAGCGCGTCAGGCAAGCGAAGCGAAGGCCCGAGAACTGCAGGAAGCGCGTCAGGCAAGCGAAGCGAAAGCGCGGGAGCTGCAGGAAGCGCGTCAAGCAAGCGAGGCCAAAGCCCAGAAGCTGCAGCAGCAGCTGCAGGAGGCGCGCGCACAGCAGGACAAGCTGCGTGCGGAAATCGCCGCCGCCGTACAGAACGAAAGGTCGTGGCAGAAGCTGGCCGATAAACGCGGCGAAGAGCTTAGCCGTCTGGAAATCAGCTTGCTGGAAGCGGAAGGCCGCGGCGAACAGCTGGAAGAACAGCTCCGTTCTTCGGCCGCGGATCTGGCGAGCGTCCGCGAGCGGCTGCAAGCGGAAGAGGAAAATGCGCGCGTGTTGGCGGACGAATTGGATTTGCTGCGCCGGCAGCTAGAGGAGGCTTCCCGCGAACGGGAGACGGCGCTCCTGACGGCAAGCTCGGCCGAGGAAGAGAAACAGCGGATGGCGGCGGAGCTCAGCCGCCTGCACGACCGGCTGCAGGATATGAACGTGGAACTGCAGGAGCATGCCGAACGGGAAGAGCGGCTTGCGCAGCTCCGGGAAGCTGCGGAAAAGCGGGAACAGGAACTCATGGAGCAGTGGGCCTCCGCCGAGGGGGAGCTTGAGGCGTTGCGCGGGAAGGAAGCCGAGCTGCTGCGCCAGCTGGACGAGTGGCAGCAGGAGAGCGCGGCCGGCAGCGAGCGCGTGATCCAGTTGTCGGGCGATTACCAGCAGTTGGAGGAAGAGAAGCAGCGGCTTGCCGAAGAACTCCGGCAAATTTCCGAGCATTACGAAATCATTTCGCATGAATACCGGCTGCTTAAGGTAGAACGCGAAGCCGAACGCGAGGCGTTTGAGCGGCGGGAAGAGGAACACCGCCGGCTGCAGGAGGATTATGCAAAGCTGCAAACGGAATTCAACGAATGGATCGAACTGATCGAGCAGGACCAGTCCTGATAATTTTAAACGTACCGCCAACAGCAAGAGCCCCGGCATACGGCCGCGGGCTCCTGCTGTTTTTCGGTTATTCGACGATGATTTTGGAAATCATCGAGCTGTGTCCGGAGCCGCACATAACGGAGCAGGACATTTCAAATTCCCCGGCTTCCTTCGGGATGATGACGGCGGAATCGTTTTTGCGGTCAAGCTGCAGCTTCAAACCTGGGACGAGTACGCCGTGATTGCCGGAGGCGTTTTTGAACACGATTTTGACCGGTACGTCTTTTTTTAGATGGTATTCGGCTTGGTCAAACTGATAATTGGACGCTTCGATCACGAGTTCGGCTTCGGGCTGAATATTGCTTTCGGCCGCGCTGCCGTTTCCAGCGGAGCTTCCGCCGCCGCAGGCGGATAAAACCAAAAGCATAATAGCGGATGCAAATAAAGCAATACCTTTCTTCACAGTCATCCCCCGCATTTTAAATATTTTGTGACAATTTTAAGAATATCATATCGTATTTTACGGGAGTACAACGGGGACAGGTTTGAATAATTATTGAACAAATGAAAAGCGGCCGCCCTGAGCAGCTGGATGCTGCATAAGGACGACCGCATTTTCTGCTCCGCCATGAACGGGTTTAGGGCATCAACGGGTTGCTCTGTCTTTGTTTCTGCCTGCTTCAAACGGCGTAGACACCGGGATGAACAGGTCGATAATCCCGATCACGAGGGCGGCAAGCAGCGCCCCGATGACGGAGACGGAAACGCCGGTAATAATGAACTGAGCAAGCCAGATCACAAGCGCACTCGTTAGAAAACCGACGATTCCGCGCCCGAACGGGGTAACCCGCTTCCCGAAAATGCCTTCAATGGCCCATCCGAGAAGGGCGATTACGAGAGCCAGCAGCAAAGCGCTGCCGAATCCCCCGATACTGAATTGCGGTACAAGCCATCCCACCACGAGCAATACAATGGCGGAGACGATGAATCGCACGACGTGTCCCAGAAATTGCATTGGCACATAGCCTCCTTTTAATTGGTAAGTACGTTTGGCTATACGTAATTATCATGTTCCGCAATACGGCATCTTATGTGTGCGGCTTCGTAAAATAGCGAAAAATGAGCGGTTTCGGTTATAATGGGATCATAGCCCGAGGGGAGTTGTGAATGTTCTTGGACGAAAAAATTTTTAAAACGATGGAATATCGAAAAATCATAGATCAGCTGATCCATTTTGCGCAAACGCCGATGGGAAAACAAGCGGCGGAGTCGCTTGCTCCCGTCAGCGACCTGGAGGACGTCAAACGGCTGCTGCAGGCGACGGACGAAGCGTTTAACGTGGACCGGCTAAAGGGGGCGCCGGGGTTTGGCGGCATTGTCGATATAACGCCGGCGGTAAAGCGGGCGCGCATCGGCGGAACGCTGAATCCGCACGAGCTGTTTGGCGTGGCGACGACGCTGGAGGGTTCCCGCAGAGTCAAAAAATACATTGCGGCCGTGCATGAGGAGCACGAGGTGGAGCTGCTGTTTGTGCTGAGCGATGCCTTGAGCGACCAGAAGCCGCTTGAGGATGCGATCAAGCGCTGCATCGACGAAAGCGGCGAGGTGCTGGATTCCGCCAGCCCGGAGCTGGCGCAAATCCGCCGCGAGCTGCGCGGAGGCGAGGTGCGCATCCGGGAGAAGCTGGACGCAATGATCCGCTCCTCTTCCGTGGCCAAAATGCTGCAGGATCAGCTCATCACGATCCGGGGGGACCGCTTCGTCATTCCGGTAAAAGCCGAGTACCGGTCCCACTTCGGCGGCATCGTGCACGACCAGTCGGGGTCGGGGGCCACGCTGTTTATCGAGCCCGAGTCGATCGTGGCCATGAACAACAAGCTGCGGGAAACCCGGCTGAAGGAAGAGCGGGAAATCGAAGTGATTCTGCAGAAGCTGACGGCCGCCGTCGGTGATCAAGCAGAGTTGCTGCTGTATGACTCAGATGTGCTGGGGCAGCTTGATTTTATTTTTGCCAAAGCACGGTTGGCGCGGGAGATGAAGGCGACGCTGCCGCGAATGAACGACCGCGGCTTCCTGAAGCTCAAGAAAGGGCGTCACCCGCTTATTGCTGCGGATAAAGTCGTACCGACCGATGTGGAGCTCGGCAACCAATATACGACCATCATCGTGACCGGACCCAATACCGGCGGGAAGACCGTCACCTTGAAGACGATCGGCCTGCTCAGCCTGATGGCGATGTCCGGCTTGTTCGTCCCGGCGGAGGACGGCAGCCAGCTTTGCGTTTTCGACGCGATTTACGCCGATATCGGGGATGAGCAGAGCATCGAGCAAAGTCTCAGTACGTTCTCCAGCCACATGACGAATATCATTTCCATTTTGAGGAAAATGACGCCAAAAAGCCTTGTGCTGCTCGACGAACTTGGAGCGGGCACCGACCCGGCGGAAGGATCGGCGCTGGCCGTGGCGATTTTGGAGCATATCCACGGTTTGGGCTGCCGCATGGTGGCGACGACGCATTACAGCGAGCTGAAGGCTTACGCATATGAACGAAAAGGCGTTATTAACGCCAGCATGGAATTCGACGTCAATACGCTGAGCCCGACTTACCGTTTGCTGGTCGGCGTGCCCGGACGCAGCAACGCGTTTGCCATAGCCGAGCGGCTGGGGCTGCCGGAGAAGATCCTGGAGTATGCCCGCGGCGAAGTGAAGGAAGAAGACCTGCGGGTCGAAAACATGATCGCTTCCCTGGAGGAAAACCGGCTTGGCGCCGAGCAGGAGCGGGAGTCCGCAGAGAAGCTGCGGCGCGAGCTCGAGGCATTGCGCACCCGCCATGCGGCGGAGCTGGAGAAGCTGGAACAGCAAAGGGACAAACATCTCGAGAGAGCGGAGGCGGATGCCGCGGCGATCGTTGCCAAAGCGCGCCAGGAAGCCGAACGGATCATCGCCGATTTGCGCAAAATGGCCCAGGAGGAAGGAGCCGCCGTCAAGGAGCACAAGCTGATTGCGGCCCGCAAGCAGTTGGATGAGGCCGAGCCGCAGCAGCGGAAGAAAACCGCGGCCGGACGCAAGGCGGCCAAGCCGCCCCGGCAAATCGAACCCGGCGATGAAGTGATGGTGTACAGCCTGAATCAAAAGGGCCATGTCGTTGAGCTTGCCGGCAGCAGGGAGGCCGTGGTTCAGCTTGGCATTATGAAGATGAAGGTGAGCCTGGACGACATGGAGCTCATTGCTCAGGCTCCGGCCAGCAAGCCGGCGCAACGCACGGTGACGAATGTCAAGCGGTCGCGCGACGATCAGGTCCGCAGCGAGCTTGATTTGCGCGGGGCCAACTTGGAGGAGGCGCTGATCGAGGTCGACCGGTTTATCGACGAGGCATATCTGGCGAATTTGGGCCAAATCTATATCATCCACGGCAAAGGCACCGGGGTTCTGCGCACGGGAATCTCCGACTATTTGCGTAAACATAAGCATATCAAAAGCTACCGGCTCGGCAATTACGGCGAAGGCGGTACGGGAGTGACGGTTGCGGAGCTGAAATAACGTAAGAGGAGAGGGAGGACGTGAAGGAGAACATCGATCCGCTGCTGGAGCAGCCGCTGGGGCTTATAATCGGTTATTTTTCCGTGGCGGTTGTGGAGTTGATCGTTTTTCTTTCCTGCTTTGAATCGTTGACCAAATACCGCTGCTGGCAGGAAATCAAGCGTGGGAATATGGCTGCTTCGCTGGCGACCGGCGGAAAAATTTTCGGGCTGTGCAACGTGATCCGGTTTGCCGCCAAGCAGCCGTCCATTTACGACTTTATGATCTGGTCGTCGGTCGGCTCGCTGCTGCTTTTTGCAGCTTACCTGTTATTTCAGTTCTGGACGCCGGTGTTCCGGCTCGACCGGGAAATCGCCGAAGGAAACACGAGCGTTGGTTTTATTTCCATGGCCGTTTCCGTTTCGGTGTCCTTTTTGATTGGAGCTTGTATAGGCTAGTTTAGGGGGAGTAGAGCGGAAGTGAAAAATTTGGTCCGGATCTTGTTTGTTGCGTCGATCCTGTTTTTGGCAGCAGGTATTATTTATTTATGGAACGCTTAATATACGTTGAAAGGACGAACATCGATGGAAACGACGATTTGCCCATGGTGTCAAACCGAAATCGTATGGGACGAAGAACTGGGGCCGGAGGAAGAATGCCCCTATTGCCATAATGAACTAAAGGGCTACCGGACGCTCAGCATTACCCTCGGCAGTGAAGAGGAGTTTGAAGACGAATACGAGGACCATCCTTTTGGCGACCGTAAACGCGGGCATCATCACGACCACGATTACGACCATGATGAACACGGTGACGACCATGGCCATGGCCATGACCACGATCGTGCACACGACCGTGACTACGATCATCATCAAGGGCATGATCACGGGGATGAAGATGACTACTGGGACGACGAACAGGGCGGGCATCTCGGCGCAGTGCGCCGGCTGGAAGCCTTTACGTCCTCCGGCGGGGATTTGCTGGCGTACGAGACCGGCGTGGAAAAGCTGCTCGATCATCAGGACGAGGTTCCGGAATGCCCTCACTGCCGGGAGTACATGATTTATGCCGGCCAGCAGGAGCTTGCGCCGGGCAGTCTGGACGCTCCGATTCCGACCGGCCTGAAACGGCCTTTGCTGCAGGCGCCGGTTAAGCTGAACGTGTACATCTGCTCCGCCTGCTTCCATGTCAGCCGCTTCTTATCCGAGGACGACCGGATTTCTTTTATCCGCACGGTGAGCGGGAATGATGAGGCATCCAACAAATGATTCGCCCGTGAAAAAAGACGCCAAAACGGCGTCTTTTTTGCATGTACGCCCAGCATGGGCGTCATCTATAGGGTGAAAGTCCCGAGCGGGGGCTGGCGAGCGCCTACCGCTAGCCAAGGGCAAGGGTGTCCATCGCGAGGTGGAATCTGAAGGAAGCCGGAGGCAAAAGCACGGGCCAAGGTACACAAACTGGATTTGAGGCAGGATGAACCGGATGAGCTGCCATAACACAGCGAAATCCAAAGCCGCCAAGGATCACTCCTGTAAACTCCAGTGGTCGTGGGCGGAAAGATGACGTTCTTATCTGGGGAGGCCTGCGGGAGAAAAAAAAAATGCGAAGTCACTTCGTAACCGCAACCGAGAGGCTGCGCTGAACCCGCAGGAGTCAGCAGAGGCCATAGTACGCAAGTACGGGACGCCGGAAAGCGGAAGGGCCGAACCGAAAGGAGAGAGGAAACCGATGCGTTCGCGTGAAGAGCAAAGACAGCCGAATATCCCAAAAGGGAGCTGCCAACAAAGAGAAGCGGTGAAGCCGTCAGGGTATGTTGGAGCGCCGAGTTCTTCATCGGCACAAATCGATCCTTCCTCTCACGAGGCAAGTAACGACTTGTTGGAGCGAATGCTCGAAGGGGAGAACCTCAGGCTCGCCTATAAGCGAGTGGTACAAAACGGAGGTGCCCCCGGTGTAGACCGAGTAACGGTAGCGGGGCTACAGGCTTACCTGAACACACGCTGGGAAACGGTGAAAGATGAACTCCTAACGGGAACGTACAGACCGATACCTGTCAGACGGGTGAAAATCCCCAAACCCGGAGGCGGTGTAAGGCTGCTCGGTATCCCGACCGTGATGGACCGCTTCCTCCAACAAGCACTTCTGCAAGTGATGAACCCGATTTTCGATGCCCCCTTCTCTTGGTACAGCTACGGCTTTAGACCGGGGAAGAGAGCACACGATGCCGTGAAGCAAGCCCAGCGATATATCCAAAGCGGTCTGCGATGGGTCGTAGATATGGATTTGGAAAAGTTCTTTGACCGGGTGAACCACGACATTCTCATGGCAAGAGTGGCAAGGAGAGTGACAGACAAGCGAGTCTTGAAGCTGATTCGGGCCTACTTGGAAGCCGGAATGATGGAAGGTGGCATCTGCCAGAAGACGGACGAGGGAACTCCGCAAGGCGGTCCGCTAAGTCCGCTTCTGGCAAACATCTTACTCGATGATTTGGATAAAGAACTGACAAAGAGGGGGCTGCGGTTTGTTCGTTACGCGGACGACTGCAACATCTTTGTAGCGAGCAGGCGAGCAGGTGAACGAGTCATGGAATCGGTCACACGATTTGTGGAAGGAAAGTTGAAACTGAAAGTGAATCGGGACAAAAGTGCAGTGGACAGGCCATGGAACCGGAAGTTTCTTGGCTTTAGTTTCCTGTCGAATAAACAGGCGACGATTCGATTGGCTCCCAAGACAATCTCTCGATTTAAAGAGAAGATCCGGGAGTTGACAAACCGTACCCAATCAGTCTCCATGGAGGAACGTATATCTAGACTGAACCGTTACCTCATGGGATGGATTGGATATTTCCGAATCGCATCGGCGAAGAGCCACTGTGAAAGATTCGACCAGTGGATTCGAAGAAGACTTCGAATGTGCCTATGGAAACAATGGAAGCGGGTACGCACCCGAATTCGTGAACTTCGGGCACTCGGAGTCCCAGAATGGGCCTGCTATGTTATGGCAAACTCCCGCCGGGGTGCATGGGAAATGTCTCGAAACACAAATAACGCCCTTCCGACTTCCTACTGGGAAGTGAAAGGGCTGAAGAGTTTGCTTTCTCGTTACCTGGAGCTTTGTTAACCTTTTGGAACCGCCGTATGCGGACCCGCATGTACGGTGGTGTGAGAGGACGGGGGTTAGTCACCCTCTCCTACTCGATTTCTCGGAGCGTATTCGATATTTAATGACGGCGTGGCTAAACCAACTGCAAAAGTGCATTTGGTTTTCGAGTATAGCGGCGGTTTATGAAGGTTGAAATGCAAAAGTGCATCTGTTTTGGCGCTGATGGATAAAAAAAGGTTTTTTCGAACGGGAATGAAATGCACATTTGCATTTGAACCCCCTTTTTCGAGGGATTTCGACGAAAATCGCATGCATTTTTGCATTTCGCTCGCGGGTGGCGGAACAACCCGGACCAGTCCTTAGTTTTAGCATACTTTCGGAGTTGCTTTTGGCATTACTTTCGGAGTTATCGCATAATCCCGATTTAACATAACCCCAGCCTGCCCATGAAAAAAATCTCATGCTTCCTCCAGTTTTGGGCATCTTACAAAGTGCGTATTCAAAAAGGCGGGTTTAGAGCAACGGACTTTTTGAACAACCTCTACAAGAGTAACTTTTTTGACGGCTGGAGGAACGAATCATGAGTAAACACCGCAAAAGCCTGAACGGTCAGTCGATTCTGCTGCTGGCGGTCAACGGACTGTTTGTGCTGGCCGGAGCCTTGTCGGGGACTTTTCTCAACGTGTACATCTGGAAGGTGAAGCAGGATTTCTCTTTGATCGGCTGGTTTACGTTTTCCCAGCAACTGGCGCTTGGTTTAGCGTTTTGGATCGCCGGCAAATGGGTCAAGGAGCGCGACAAAATGTTTTTTCTGCGGCTTGGCATCATCGTATCCGGCTTGTTTTATTTGCTGGTGCTCTGGGCGGGGAAACATACGGTTGACTATATTTGGCCGCTGGGCCTGCTGTTTGGCGCAGGATCGGGCCTGTTCTGGCTGGCCTTCAATGTGGTTTATTTTGAAGTGACCGATGTGAAAACACGGGACCTGTTTAACGGCTGGGTCGGAGTGTTGGGATCGGTGATCGGGATTTTCGGCCCTTGGGTATCCGGTTGGCTGATTTCGGTCAAGCATGGCGAAGCGGGCTACCGGCTTATTTTCACGATTTCCCTCGTTGTATACGGCCTCGGCATTTTGCTCAGTTTTTGGCTCAAAAAAAGGCAGCGGGGAGGTCCCTACGATTGGCTCGCCCCGGTGCGCAAGCTGCGGCACGACAGCCCATGGCGTCAAGCGGCACCCGCGTCGGCGGCCCACGGTTTGCGCGAAGGCGTGTTCACTTTCATTACTAACCTGCTCGTCTTTATCAGCACGTCGGCAGAATGGCGGATCGGGCAGTTTTCGTTTGTGACTTCGCTGGTATCGCTCGTCAGCTATTGGGCGGTCGGCAAATGGCTGAAGCTGAAATTCCGCTATTACGGAATGCTGATTGGCGCTGTATTGATTACGCTCGTCATCGGCCCTTTGCTGTGGAAGGTGAGCTATGGCACGTTGATGTTTATGGGCATCGGCACCTCCTTGTTTTTGCCCTTGTACCTCATCCCCGTCGTTTCTTCGGTGTTCGATTTGATCGGCAATAGCCCGGAAAGCGTGGAGCGGCGCGTCGAGCTCGTCGTCCTGCGGGAGCTGAGCATCACGGTGGGGCGCATGGCCGGAACGCTGCTGTTTATCGTCATTTATTCGCTTTATCCGCAGATGAGCACGGTAACATGGTTGATGTTCGGTTTGGGGGCGGCGCCGATCCTGAGCTGGCTGGCGCTGCGCAAACAGCTGAAAAAGGCGCCGAGCCCTTCAGACCCGGATAGCCGCCGCAAAAAAACGGTTAGGGCCGTTAGAGCCTGATTTCGGCGGGCAACCGTCCAGTTCCGGGAAGCTCACCTAGAATGGGCGGTTTTTCTATGCAGGAGCCTAAATTTCATGTAATATAAGTATTAAATTTAGATTCCGAATCACTGGATTGATGCGGTGAAGCGGAAGCATCGCTGGAGGATGAGGGATGAAACAACTAAGCGAATTGAAGCTGAAGGTGCTGGACCTCCTGAAAGAGGACGCCCGCCGTGATGCGAATCTGCTGGCGACCCTGATCGGGGTTCCGGTGGAGGAAGTGGCGGAAGCGATCAGGGAGCTGGAAGATGACCATGTGATCGTCAAATACGCGACGGTGATCAATTCCAGCAAGCTGGACGACGAGAAGGTAACGGCTTTGATTGAAGTTCAAATCACGCCCGAACGGGGACGCGGGTTTGAAGCGATCGCGGAGCGGGTTTATTTGTTCCCTCAGGTCAAATCCGTCTATTTGATGTCCGGCGCGTACGATTTGCTGGTCGAGGTGGAGGGCCGCAACCTGAAAGAGGTGGCCAGCTTCGTGTCGGAAAAGTTGTCGACGCTGGAGTCCGTGTTATCGACCAAAACCCATTTTATTCTCAAAAAATACAAACAAGACGGCGTCATCTTCGAAGATCCGGAAGAAGACCGCCGTTTGATGATTTCTCCGTAAAGGAAGTAATGTTATGAGCGTTAATTCACAGCAAGCAGAGCAGGCAGGACCAACGATGACTTCATATTTGGCTCCCCGGGTCCGGGAGATTCAGCCTTCCGGCATCCGCCGTTTTTTCGACCTGGCCAGCGGGAGCAAGGATATCATTACTTTAGGGGTAGGCGAGCCGGATTTTATCACGCCGTGGCATGTGCGGGAAGCTTGCGTGTATTCGCTGGAGCGCGGGTACACGAGCTATACGTCCAACGCCGGCACGCCCGAGCTCAGGGAAGCGATCGCGGAGTATTTATATTCCAGTTATGACGTCAAATATAACCCGAAGGATGAAATTCTCGTTACGGTGGGCGCAAGCGAAGCGATCGACCTCGCCCTCCGGGCGCTGATCGAACCGGGGGACGAGATTCTCGTTCCGGTTCCTTGTTACATCTCCTATTCGCCGATCGTTACGATCGGGGGAGGGATTCCGGTAGAAATCGAAACCTACGCAGGCGACAATTTCAAATTGAAGGCCGAGCACCTGAAGGCTAAAATCACGCCGAAGTCGAAAGTGCTGATTTTGAACTATCCGAGCAATCCGACGGGCGGGATTATGACGTACGAGGATTGGCTTCCGATCGCCAAAGTGGTGGAGGAACACGATCTGATCGTTATTTCGGATGAGATCTACTCGGAACTGACGTACGGTCAAAAACACGTCAGCTTCGCATCGATTCCGGGCATGAAGGACCGGACGATCCTCGTCAACGGTTTTTCCAAGGCGTTTGCCATGACCGGCTGGCGGATGGGATATGCCTGCGGCCATCCGGATTTAATATACGCCATGCTCAAAATTCACCAGTACACGGTGATGTGCGCTCCTGTCATGGGGCAAGTCGCGGCGCTGGAAGCCCTCCGAAACGGACTTGAGGAAAAAGACCAGATGATCGAATCCTACAACCAGCGGCGCAGATTGATCGTTCAAGGGCTGCGGGACATCGGTTTGAGTTGTCATGAACCGCAAGGCGCGTTTTATGCCTTCCCGAGCATCGAATCGACGGGGCTGACGTCGGACGAATTCGCGCAGCGCCTGCTGATCGAAGCCAAGGTTGCGGCGGTGCCCGGGAATGTGTTTGGGGCCGGAGGCGAAGGTTTCCTTCGCTGCTCCTATGCGACGGGAGTCAGCCAAATCAATGAGGCGCTGCATCGGATAGGAGAGTTTGTCCACAAACTGAAGCTAGGTTAGAAAAAAATCCCTGTAGAAATGGTGTTAATTAACATTTCTTTCATTTTTTAATTGATTATTGTCATAAGGACATGGTATAATTCGATTTTGGGAGAAGGTTTTAGTTTCTCAGGGAGGGATTTCTTTTGCGCAGTGGTGGATACAACCTGCCATTCGATAACATGATAATCGCCGAAGGCAATGATACGAATCAGTGGATGGACGAAGAAGATCGGGCGAATTCACCACAAGCTGTAACGTTAGAGGATGAAATTCATCTGCTGCGCAGTAAGATGGAGAAGATCTTTTTGCAGGAGAAGTCCTTTACTTCGGATGTCGTGATCGAAATCAGCAGTTTGCTTGATTTGAAAATCAATGAGTTTATGAAAACCCATAAAAATACGTGTTCAAAAAGGCCGGTTTTCAGCACCGAGAAGGTTGAAAGAAGTTAGGGACGTAAGGAGTGGAGTGTACGTATCGGGTACGAGAGCAACGGAAGGCCCGGCTGAATTCAAGATTCGATGTGAATCCACTTCTTGATTCACTTCGTGATCAAAAGCGGACTTTTTGAACAACCTCTAAAAAAACAAATAATGGTTAGCCGCTTGCGGCTTCGAAGGGGATCCCGGGGGATCTCCTTCTTTGGTGTTTGGTATCCTAGAATGTACGTTGGCTGCCCTTAGAAACTGTTGCGAAAAACATAAGGACAAAAAATGTCGTTATTTCAGCGATATCCGTCCATTTGAGTAATATAGAGGACATTTATGCCGTTATTTTCTCGAATCGCCAGTAGATGCCCGCAACCTGGACTATTTATGGAAAAATAAGAACATAAAATGCCGTTAAGGGTGACGAACATGGCTGGCTCCGGATCATAAGAACACAAATTGGCGCTATTTTGGAGGACATCCGGCTTGTCTTCGTCGTTCCAGCAGCCGGCTGTCTAGCGCCGAATTCTAGGTTGAGCCATAAATTGCCGCCGCTTTAGGCAACAGGGTTCCCGCACATAATGGATGGGCCTCTGCATAACCTCCGTTCTCTGGCGGTTTTTGTTGTGGTATCATGGAAGGTGGCAAGTTCCGATAGAACGGCTGACCTATATGCGAGACTTATATGTGATATCTATATGCGATATCTATCTGTGAAACCTATTTTCCGGATCTATATGTGAGACCTATATTCGAGATCTATATGCGGCTCGAAGCGAATGGGAGGAGTACCAATGCCAATTTACACGCGTACCGGAGACCAAGGGCAAACCTCGGTCATCGGGGGCAGAGTGGACAAAGATGACGACCGGATTGAAGCTTACGGTACGATCGATGAACTGAACAGCTTTGTCGGGGTAGCGGCGAGTTTGGCCGGACCGGAGCTGTTTTCCGATTTGCGGGAACAACTGGTGGAGATTCAGCAGGAACTGTTCGACTGCGGTTCGGATCTGGCCTATGTCAAGCTGTCCGAAAGCCGCTATAAAGTGGCGGCACAGCTGGCGGAACGGCTGGAAACGTGGATCGACCGGTACGAAGCGGAAAATCCGCCGCTGGAAAGGTTCATCCTTCCGGGCGGAACCGAATTGGCTTCGGCTTTGCATGTTTGCCGTACCGTCTGCCGCCGCGCGGAACGCCGCGCGGTCACCTTAAGCCGCCACACGGAAGTGAATCCGCATGTGTTAACCTACTTAAACCGGCTGTCCGATTATTTCTTCGCGGCGGCCCGCACCGCCAATGCCCGGCAGCACGTTTCCGACATCGAATACGCCCGCGGCAGGAAGGTGTTCGGCAACAAGTCATGACCGAATATTACGATCCGATCACCTATCATGTCACCGAACGCGAGGACGGCTGGCAGGTCAAAAGCGTGCTGCAGCGCCGGCTGGGCGTATCCCGGAAACTGCTGTCCAAAATCAAGCTGACCGAGCGCGGGGTGCAGCTTAACGGCGAAAGAGTTTACATCAGCGTGCCGGTCAAAGCCGGCGATACGGTTTCAATCACACTGGAAAAAGAAACGTCAGAGGATATTTTGCCGGAGCCGATGCCTGTTGACATCGTTTATGAAGATGAGGCATTGCTTGTCGTGAACAAGGCAGCCGGCGTGATCGTCCACCCGACGCACGGGCATTACACCGGCACGCTCGCCAACGGCGTCGTGCATTACTGGCAGGAAAAAGGCGAAAAATTCCGGTTTCGTCCGGTGCATCGGCTGGATCAGGAAACGAGCGGACTCCTAGCAATCGCCAAAAACGCCTACGTGCACCAGCATATCTCCGAGCAGTTGATCGCCGGGCAGGTGACGAAGAAATACACTGCGCTTGTGCACGGATGGCCGGCGGAGCCGGAGGGGATGATCGACGGGCCGATCGACCGCGATCCGGCCGAGCCGCACCGGCGGATCGTCACGGAGAGCGGCTATCCGGCCCAAACCTATTACAAGGTGCTTGATGGCCGGCAGGCGGGCTCTCTCGTGGAGCTCCGGCTCGGGACGGGGCGGACGCATCAAATCCGCGTCCACATGACCTCGATCGGCCATCCGCTGATCGGCGACAAATTTTATCGGATGCCGGGGTTGGACTTGCTCGGACCAGAGGAGCGGGAGGCCGTGCTTTGGTGGGACGAAGCGATCGGCCGGCAGGCGCTGCACGCCTCGGAACTGGGCTTTGTCCACCCGCTTACGGGCGAGTTGCTCCATTTCACGCTGCCGCTGCCTGCGGATATGCAGGCGCTGTACGATCTTTTGCGAAACGGAAGGGGAAGTTCAATATGAGCAAATTATTGGTTTATCAATATCCGCCATGCGGCACATGCCGCAAAGCGATTAAATGGCTGGAGTCCAAAGGCCACGAGCTTGATTTGCGGCACATCAAGGAGAACCCGCCAAGCGAGGCTGAGCTGGCCGAGTTGGTGGAGCGGAGCGGTCTGGAATTGAAGAAGTTTTTTAATACGAGCGGCGAGGTTTATAAAGAATTGGGACTTAAGGACAAGCTGTCCGGCATGTCCAGGGAAGAGCAGATAACGCTGTTGTCTTCGAACGGCATGCTGATCAAGCGGCCGATCGTCACGGACGGAAAAACGGTCACGGTCGGGTACAAGGAAGAACAATACGAGCAGGTATGGGGCAAATAGCTCCATGCTTTTGAGGAAGGCGGTTTATATTTTTCATGAGCGAACATAAAATTCTTGTGGTTGACGGAATGGCCTTGCTTTTCAGAGCCTACTTTGCCCAGTCCTACAGTGCCAGGCGTCTGGCGGACGGCACCCCGACCAATGCGATTTACGGATTCCTGCAATATCTGTTCGACGCGGTAAATACGTTTAACCCTACGCACGTCCTATGCTGCTGGGATATGGGCAGCAAAACGTTCCGCAATGAGCTTCACGCGGATTATAAAGCGAATCGTCCCGAAGCCCCGGAAGACCTGGTGCCGCAGTTTTCTTTGGTCAAAGACATCGTAGCCGCGCTCGACATCCCCAATATCGGACTCGAAGGATACGAAGCGGATGACTGCATCGGCACGGTTTCCAACCGGTTAAGCGTGTTCGGTCATGTTTATGTTCTTACCGGCGATCAGGATATGCTGCAGTTGGTGTCGGAACGCATTCATGTCGTAATCATGAAGAAGGGCAGATCCAATTATGCGGTGTACGACTTGGATTTCTTAAAAGAGGACAAGGGAATTCAGCCGTTCCAGGTGGTCGAGATGAAGGGTCTTACCGGCGACACCAGCGACAACTACCCCGGAGTGAAGGGGATCGGCGAAAAGACGGCGTTAAAGCTGCTGGCCGAATACAAATCCATCGACGGGATTCTGGACAATTTGGAGCATTTGCCGAAGAGCGTTAAAGCCAAAATCGAGGCCGACTTGGACAACCTCCATTTGTCCAGAACGCTCGCCCGGATTAATATCGAGGTGCCGATCGAATGCTCGCTGGAAGAATGCTTGTGGACGGTGAACCCGGACGCGGCGGCGGACTTGTTTGAAAAATACCGGTTTACCTCTTTGTTGAAAATGATTGGTTAGAATCGTAAAGAAATGCTTGCAAGAGGGTGTCCCAAAAGTAAACTTTGGAACACCCTCAGCAATAAAATTAGGATGGTATTCGTAAAAAAACTAAGGAGCTAAGCAGTCTGTTCTCGCTTAGCTCCTTAGTTTTGGCGTCCACGGCAGCTTTTTAAGAGCAGATTATGGGCAAGGGAAAGCCACCCGATCTCCAGACTTACTTTTGGTAAACCTCGAAGCAGGAAACTTTTAAAGCCTCGATTGTTCTTCATATGGCCAAACACAGGCTCCGGCTCGATCATGCGCCTTACGGCCAGGGCATAACCTTCTTCACTGCGGAGCTTTTGTCTTGCCTGGTTCTTTAGCCGCAAATACTTCATACTAACTTTGATCTCGCGATCACCTTGGGCTTTTGTTACACTGCGGCTTTAGTGGACAGTCCTCACAGCCGGCACTTCGGTAATGTCGGTAAGTTGATCCATGGTATATTGAATATACAAAGAAACCGTCTCCTTCTGGTTTATGGTTGGGTGGTACCTCCATTTTACCAGAGAGCGGTTTCTTTTTGTTTGACGAAATGAAGAGAGGGACGCCCTCCCTGCTTGCCGGTTAGTGAAAATCTTTTTCTACTGCTTTTGCAATAGCTTAAATTCGTTTCTATAAAAGTCAATCAAGCCGTCCCGCTTCATCCATGCAAGCTCTCTGGATAAAGCACTTCGATCTACATCTAAATACTCGGCCATCGCTTCTCTATCAAAAGGAATAGTAAAAGTTTCTGTTCCAGTTTCACGCATAACTCTTGTTAAATAAGTTAAGACCTTATCCCGAATAGTAGGCATAATCAGACAATCATTTCGGTCATGCAGTTCTAACGCTCGTTCTGCAATACTATCAAAAAGATTGCCAAGTAATTGTTCGTGTGCCATACATAACTTCGTACAACGGCTCAATATGCTTTTGATAGGAATAAACAGAACCTCAAGCGGTTCTACTGCCTGTACTGACATAGGGCATCTTCTTCCACGGCTAGCCGCTGTTAAAACTGCGGTATATCCACCCGGATAATGGAGAGATACAATAATTTGTTTTCCCGTGACGCTCAATTTCGTACTTTGAGCGCTACCCTGCAATATGATGCCGACATCATCAACTAAATCGCCCTCACGGACAACCATCTCATCTTTTGCATATTCTTTCCGTGTGGCTGACAGACATTTAAGCATTTGGGGAATATCATATGGGGAAATCCCCGAAAATAAACGTGATTGACATAGGGAATCTAAGTTGTTCATGAAAGACTCCTCGTTGCATGTGCAACATACTTTTTCTGTTTACTATACTATATTAATCATAAATACACAAAAAGTTAGTCACCTTTTCTAAGGTCAGAATGGAGGAAAAACAATGCAAGAGAAAGAAAATTCAATAAAAGCGAGAAATCGACTTTTAGCCTCAAAGGTTATTAAAAATCTGCAAAGCAGAAAGTTTGAGGCTTATTACTGTGATAACGCCATAGAAGCTGTAGAAAAGGCACTATCATTTATTCCGGAACATTCTTCGGTATCATGGGGCGGGTCAGTCACGCTTGAAGAAATCGGGCTTCTGAATCGAGTACGTCAAGGCAGCTATATAATCACTGATCGTGATAAAGCGCAAACAATGAAGGAACGTTATGACCTCATGCGCCAATCTCTTTTGTGCGACACCTATTTAACGAGTTTTAACGCCGTTAGCGAAGATGGCATATTGGTCAATATAGACAGTGTGGGCAATCGAACGGCGGCGATTACCTTTGGACCGAAAAGTGTTGTTGCTATCGTTGGGATGAATAAGGTTTGCAAGACCGCTGAAGACGCAGTTATAAGAGCCAGAACATATGCGGCCCCCATTAATGTATACCGCTGTTCGTATTCGTCCAGCCCATTTTTACATTCGCCGCAAAAAACGCCCTGCTTGATCAATGGTGCTTGCGGAGATTGTAAAACAGATGATTGCATCTGTTCTTACATCGTCCAAACAAGAATGTGTAGACCGGCGGGGAGAATAAAGATTATCCTCGTTGGTGAATCTTTGGGATTTTGAATAAGGATTGTAGTTTAATAGCTGCCAAACGGCATATAAAAAAATCCGCCATTTGGCAGATGATGGTAGTGTCAAGGTGACACCAAATGAATCCACTGGTTGTGCAACGCTGCTTGAGCGAGAAATACTGCTGGCCAAATCCCTTATTTGAGGTAATTGCTCCCCCGCTAACTAAATAGTTGTATCTCGAAAATGTTCAATATTCTAATTTCAAATATCTTAAAAAAGGTTTGTCAGACCTCATAACCCCCTCTCCTTAGTCGTTCTAGGAGTAAGGGAGTTTTTTATAACTACATATACTTCACGCCTAAAAATAGGATGGAGACAGCTTTATTTTTTTGAACAGAAGCAGACTAAAAAAGGAGTTTTAAATATTTAAGAGTCTGGTTGCTTTATCATCCCCTACTCCCCATTTATACCAATGAAAAGAAGATTACATCCTTGGTATGATTAACCGGATTGACTCGAAAGAAATGCCTGAGGATAGCAACTGGTAAAGAAACAGAAAATGCCCTGTATTCAGCGAGTTCATTAGAGGAAATTCTCACTTCAACGAAGTCAGGATGACAGTAGGGGAAAGAGGGCTTAAATACCGCACCAAAGGTAGGAAACGATAATGCTCCCCCTGAGTCATCCCTATCCAGTATGATTAGCCATCTTCCAATACAAGAAGTTCGCTCAAGCTGATGTTTAAAGTCTTACAAATCACATCAAAGGTGCTGAGATGTACCCTGTCAACTTCTTTGGAACAAAGATGGCTTATGGTATTTGGTCTTAGTCCTGTTAGTCTTGCTAATTCACGCTGAGACATATTGCGTTCGGCTAGAATCTCTTTGAGTTTAACGACAACTGGCAAAATGCCACCAACTTCCGAGTAGAGTTCATCACATAAATTATACGCTTTCTTGTCCGTTATGAAAACATGATTGACTGTATCGTCTAATCGATATACAATCAAAATGTATCCATTAGGCGATATAAAATTCAAGTTAAATATGGAGGTGAAATATCGTAAAAAAACTTGAGCACCCTTTTTCGGAAAATCCGAAAGAAATCCGCCTTACAGTACGGCTTACGAAAAATGAGACTGTAAGCGTAAGATTGAGAAGTTGGATGATCATGAGTAAAAAGGAAGCGGCGCCTCCTCGCAAAAGAAATCGCCACTTCCTCCCCGCAACTGCCTGAAAGGCAGACTGCACATTTAATCTATCATGTGTAAGTCTTTCTCGTAAATGGGTTTCAGCTTGCGGCATTAATGATGATGGAAGTATACGTGGCAAAGGAAGAACTTCTTTTTGGCTAAGGTGAATTTCCGGTAACATAAATTTGAAATTTTATGCAATTTACTTCCAACGGACATTTCCGGTCGGACCAGACAATAAAGCGGCAGAAAGTCGTGGTTCTGCTGTCCCGTCTGACCGGAAATTGGTCCATTCATTCGAGTTAAGAATCGTTTGGCTTTTGTAAAGATGAAACCTTTGTGGCATCAGTCCGTAAAATAAGCGTCGCCAACCACCTGATACAGAAACGAGCGCATTTCTTCGGCTTCTTCTTCGTCCAGGCCGTAGACGTGTTCAAGGTAGCCTTCCTCATCCAAATCATCCGTGCCTAAGATGGCGGTTTTGCCGGATTGCAAATCCGTGACCAGCTTTTTGCCGTAAAAGCGGTTGGTCGTTGTGACGGCGAGATCGAACCGACGCAGCGAGCTCCCGATAAACGTGACGAAACGGGTCGAGGTATCCTCGGTGCTGTCGGAGAGAAAGTCCAAATCTTTATGCGGGTTCGGTTGGCTCATCATTTATGCCTCCTGTGGGTGTGGTTACATGTCTTTTTGGTTAATTATACAGGAAAAGCCGGACCGTTGGAAAAAGGATTAATCTTATAATAGCAGTGTCGTCTATTGACAGTCTCATTGAATATGGTATGATTAGGAATAACAGTATACGTCTGGAGGAAGCACCTCTCTTGCGATAACCGCAGGAGGGGTGCTTTTTGCGTTCCGCCAACATCAGGGTGGTTCCTCCGCGTAGCTGAAGTTAAAGGAGGAGAAAGCTTATGCGGATCGTATTTTTGAACAGTTTGGAGAAGAAAAGAAACGGCGCGTTGATGACCGAGGCCCAGGTCTGGATCGGCGAAGAGGAAGGGCAATGGCGGATGGGCTGGAACGAATTGACCGCGGACGGGGAGCAGGAGCATTTGTGGTACGAAGGGGCTTCCTGGTCGGAAATGCTTCACGTTTACCGCCATCGTCTGGCGGTCAAGCTGGGGGAGGGATTTCGCCCCGTCATGGAGGGAATCTGGGATGAAAAAGAGCAGCTGAGAGGGCGGGGAATGGCGGCTCAGAAATTGATTTGTTACAGCGAGCTGAACGCAAACGAGCCTGTGTATAACGAGCTTTGTGTATGGCGTAGAAAGAAGGCCGCCGCCGACCGGAAAGCGCCCTATCTCATCGCGAGCAATCGGCTGCTGCGCATGATCAGCACATTTTTGCCGCATACGGCCGAGGAACTGCTGCAGCTTCCGGGCGTAGGCGAGAACAAAGCCGCCGAGTTTGGCGCCGAGGTGCTGGATATTACGGAGAAAGCGGAACGAACCCATGATTTTCCGCTGGATTGGGTGGAGCGGGAGATCGATGATGAGACATTCCGGTCCTGGCTATATAAGCAGAAGGAAGTCAAGTTTCGCGCGGAGATGGAAAAATTCAGCGTTCGCCGCTCGTTGCTTGAATCCCTGGCCGCAGGTTCAAGCTTAAACGACATGTGTTCCCGGGCCGGCATCGAGCGGAGGGAGGCGCTGGAGCTGCTTGAATCGTTGGAAAAGGAAGGGTACGATACCGATTCCCTGGTGGATGCCGAGCTGCAGGAGATGCCCGAAGAGGAGCAAATCGCGGTTTGGCAGGCTTACGAGGAACTGGGCGACGCTTTTCTTAAGCCGGTGCTCCAGAAGGTTTACGGCGCCGAAACACCGGAAGGAGCAAATCTCGATTTGCTCTACGAACGGCTGCGCCTGATCCGCCTCCGCTACCGCCGCCACCGCGAAAGCGCCCGCCACGCGGGGTGATTGTCCCCATATAAAAAAGCGCCGAACATGGTTTAACTTCCATGTCGGCGCTTTGACCTTCATACCAAAAGAGCGGTGTTACGGGATGGAGAGAAAATTTGAAGCGGGTAGCGCTTGCCTTGCCGCTTCAGTATTGTCTATATAAGTTGAATTAAAGAAGCGTGAAGAATAGGCAAGAGGGTGAAATGATTCTGAAGAAACGGCAGTGGCCGCCTTTGCGAGCGGATTTCTACCATATTTGAATTTATACAATCATAGAAATCCGGGAACAACAGCGATCGTAAGAACATTTCACCCGTCTGCCCCATCTGTGCAATCATTAGTTCAACTTATATAGAATCCTAGCGGCAACAGCGATCGTAGGCCCAAATATTTCTCGTAATCCCGTTCTTCACCGCTCTGCCCCTAAATCCAATCCCGCTTCCGGAAAATATAAAACATGCCCAAACCAAGCACGAGCATAATGCCCAAAACGATAAAATAGCCGTATTGCGAATGGATCTCCGGCATGTTGTCGAAGTTCATCCCGTAGATGCCGGTGATCAGCGTCAGCGGAATGAAAATCGTCGTAATCGCCGTAAACACGCGCATGATTTCGTTGGCCCGGTTGGCGATGGCGGACTGGTAGGCCTCGCGCAAGTTGCCGACCAGTTCGCGGAACGTATCGAAGTTTTCGGATATCTTCACGGCGTTTTCATAAATGTCGCTGAAATATTTCTGCAGTTGGTCGTCGATCAGCCGCAGATCTTTTTTATTTAAAATATTGATGACTTCTTTTTGCGGGCCAAGCACCTTTTTGAGCCACAAAATTTCGCTTCGCAGCCCGATGATTTCGTTCAAGTGCGAACGTTTCGTATGCATCAGAATGTCTTCCTCAAGCTTTTCGATCTTGACTTCGATCCGGTCGCCGACAATGAAATAATTGTCCACCACGAGGTCGATCAGCAGATACAGAAAACGGTCGGGTTCGCTTACTTCCTGTTCCCATAAAATCGGTTTGACCGCCCGCAGCTCGTTGATTTTCTGCTTGGTTACGGTAATGATGTAATGCCGTCCCAAAAAGATGTTCAGCGCCCGCAGAAAAATCTCTTCGTCATCATAACGGATGCTGTTCACAACAATAAAGTAATGGTTGTCGTATGTCTCGATTTTCGGACGTTGCTCTTCCTCGGTCAGGCAGTCCTCCACGGCCAAATCATGCAGCGAAAACAGCGGCTGCAGCAGCGCCAGATCGTCCACGTCGGCATCGATCCAATAGAAGCCTTCCTCCGGCGGGGTTGTCGTCAGTTCAACGTCCTCTACAGCGTTAAATACGCCTTCTTTAACATGACGGATTTTCATATGCTTTCACTCCCTTTCCCCTGGGGATGAATCCAGGGTTTGCTCTTGGTTAGAGCATAGGAAAGAGACCGCTGCATTCGGCCGCACCGAAAGAGGCGTTTAGCCAAACACCGGGAAACGGAAGTGCCCATCTCGGTCCTTGAGCACCCAGCTGATCAATTTCCTATGCGATTGTAATTTCCGGGTTGTCCTCTGCGAACTCGGGTCGCCTTCCATTCTCGGTTTCACCTCGCAACTTTTCAAAATTGAAACATTCAGTCCGCTTCAAGGCCGAACAGCCTCTAAGCACTTGTTTAGTATAACGCTGCGATCGGAAATGTTTCAACCCAAAAGTATATTATGCACCGGGACGAAAGCCGTACATGAAAAAACAGTGTGATTTTTCTCCTAAGTTCTTGACGGAAGGCAGCATTTACATTAAAGTGATTTCAAGGAGCAACGCTTCATGAACAACAGCTCCGAACCCCAATTAAATACAGCGAAATCTTATCAAGAGCAGGTGGAGGGACTAGCCCGATGAAACCCGGCAACCGGCGATCTTTGATCGCAGCGGTGCTAATTCTTGCAGAACCGATTTCAAGCGATGCTTGGCGGATTCTGAGAGATGAGAGAGGCGCATACTGGAACGTAATGACCTTTCTCCCGCGGAGAGAGGTCTTTCTTGTTATCGCCGACTTTCGAATCGATATGATTTCCGACTAACTTCTAAAGGAGTGAACCCCCTATGCCGATTAAAGTACCGGACCATCTGCCGGCCAAAGAAGTGCTGACCCACGAAAATATTTTCGTGATGGACGAAAGCCGGGCCTATCATCAGGACATCCGTCCATTAAGGATCGCGATCCTGAACCTGATGCCGACCAAAGAAACGACCGAAACGCAAATTTTGCGTCTGCTCGGCAACACGCCGCTGCAGGTTGAAATCGTCCTGCTCCACCCGAGCTCCCATACCTCCAAAAATACTTCGGCCGAGCATTTGGAGATGTTTTACAAGACGTTCGACGAAATCAAATACCGCCGGTTCGACGGCATGATCGTTACGGGCGCTCCGGTGGAGCAGCTGGAATTTGAAGATGTAAATTACTGGGAAGAGCTCAAAGAAATTTTCGAGTGGAGCAAAACCCACGTCACTTCCACCATGCATATTTGTTGGGCTTCCCAGGCCGGTCTTTACTATCATTACGGCGTGCGGAAAATCCCGCTGCCGAAAAAATGCTTCGGCGTGTTCTCCCATACGGTCAACGATCCGCGCGTCAAACTGCTGCGCGGCTTCGACGAAATGTTCCTGGTGCCGCATTCCCGTCATACGGATGTGGAGCGCGCCGACATCGAGCGGGTGCCCGAGCTGCAGATTTTGGCCGAATCCGAAGAAGCCGGAATTTACCTGGTGGCCAGCCGGGACGGCAAACAGATTTTCGTGACCGGACATTCGGAATACGATCCCGATTCGCTCAAGTGGGAGTATGAACGAGACATAGCCAAAGGAATGGAAGTCGATCCGCCGGTCAACTATTTCCCGAAAGACGATCCGTCCCGCCAGCCGGTTTCGTCCTGGCGCGCCCATGCAAACTTATTATTTTCCAATTGGCTGAACTACTATGTGTATCAGGAAACGCCGTATGATATCGATCAAGCGGCGGAAATTATGTATGAGATCTGAAGTGGAGGGATAACAGATGGGAGAGAACAACAAGCAAGAGTGGCGCATCGAAAGCGTCCTGGCGCAAATCGGTTCCGTGGAGGAACCGGTGACCGGGGCGGTGAATTACCCGATTTATCAGGCGACGGCGTTCCGGCATCCGCGGCTCGGTCAAAGCACAGGCTTCGATTACGCCCGGACCAAAAGCCCGACCCGCAAAGTGCTGGAAGACGCGGCGGCCGTTTTGGAAGCCGGGGATGCGGGGTTTGCCTGTAGCTCCGGCATGGCGGCGCTGCAAACGATATTCACCCTGTTTGCCCAGGGCGATCATCTGATCGTATCGCTCGACCTGTACGGCGGGACCTACCGTCTGTTGGAACGGATCATGTCCAAATACGGCGTGACGGCTTCGTATGTGGACACGAACGATCTGGACGCGCTGGAAAGCGTGCGCAAGCCGAACACCAAAGCGGTGTTTATCGAAACGCCAACCAACCCGCTGATGATGGTGACCGACATCGAGGCCGTCGGCAAATGGGCTCATACGCATGGCCTGCTGACGATCGTGGACAATACGCTGCTTACGCCGTATTTTCAGCGGCCGTTGGAGCTTGGAGCGGACATCGTGGTGCACAGCGCGACCAAATATTTGGGCGGGCACAACGACGTGCTGGCCGGACTGATCGTCACCAAGGGCAAAGAGTTGTCCGAGGAGGTGGCGTTCCTGCACAATTCCATCGGCGCGGTGCTGAGCCCGTCCGATTCCTATCAGCTGATGCGCGGCATGAAGACGCTGGCCCTGCGCATGGAGCGCCATCAAAGCAACGCCCTGGCGGTCGCCAAATACCTGCAGGGTCATCCGCAGGTGGCCGAAGTGTTTTACCCGGGGCTGGAGGATCATCCGGGATACGGGATTCAGAACAAACAATCCCGCGGCAACACGGGAATTTTCTCCTTCAAAGTGACGGACGCCGGCTACGTGGAGCCGGTGCTTCGCAACCTGCGGCTGATCGCGTTTGCGGAAAGCCTCGGCGGTGTCGAATCGCTGATGACCTATCCCGCCGTGCAGACCCATGCCGACATTCCCGCCGAAATCCGCGAAGCGGTGGGCGTTGACGACCGTCTGCTGCGCTTTTCGGTAGGCATTGAACATGAGGACGATTTGATCGCCGATTTGGGACAGGCTTTGGAGGCGGCGCGGATCGAAGTCGAAGGGGGACAAAAACATGAGTAAACAGGATCATAACGAAGCGGCGGCTCAACCCGGGAATTTGGGGAAAAAATTCGACACGAAGCTGATTCATTTCGGCAGCGAGGTCGACAGCGCTACGGGCGCATCCAGCGTGCCGATTTATCAGGCTTCGACGTTTCATCATCACGATATTTTTAATCCTCCGCAGCATGATTACAGCCGCTCTGGCAACCCGACGCGGCAGGCGCTGGAGGATTATATCGCGCTGCTGGAGGGCGGCGTGCAAGGCTTCGCCTTCTCCAGCGGAATGGCGGCGATCTCCACGACGTTTATGCTGCTGTCCGCCGGCGATCATATCATTGTGACGGAGGATGTGTACGGCGGTACATACCGGCTGCTGTCGAACATTTTAAGCCGGATGAACATCGAAACGACCTTCGTCGACATGACCCGGCCGGACGAGGTGAAAGCGGCCCTGAAGTCCAACACCAAAGCGGTATATATGGAAACGCCGTCGAATCCGACGCTGAAAATCACCGATATCGCCGAAATTTCCGCCTGGGCCCGCGAGCATGATTTGATCAGCATCGTCGACAACACGTTCATGACCCCGTATTACCAGCGGCCGATTGAACTGGGAACCGATATCGTGCTGCACAGCGCGACCAAGTTCCTGGGCGGCCACAGCGACGTGCTGGCCGGTTTGGCGGTGGCCCGCACCGAGGAATTGGCGAAGCGGCTTAAATTCCTGCAAAACGGCATGGGCACCGTGCTTGGCGCGTCGGATTCCTGGCTGCTCATGCGGGGCATGAAGACGCTTGGCGCCCGCATGGCCCACAGCGAAATCAGCGCCCGGAAGCTGGCCGATTGGCTGAGCAAGCGCGGCGACATCGACGCCGTCTTTTATCCCGGCCTGCCGGATCACCCAGGCCGGGAGATCCAGGAGAAGCAGTCGGCCGGTTACGGCGCGGTCGTCTCGTTTGACGTCGGCTCCGGCGAGCGGGCGAAACGGCTGCTGAGCGAAGTGAAGCTGCCGATCGTCGCCGTCAGCCTCGGCGCCGTCGAGAGTATCCTGTCGTATCCGGCGATGATGTCCCACGCCTCGATGCCGCAGGAAGTACGCAGCGAGCGCGGGATTACCGACGGCCTGTTGCGGTATTCCGTCGGTCTTGAAGATATCGGCGACCTGATCGCCGACTTGGACCGCGCCCTTCAGCGAAGCTGATGTTTGTTTTCCCCCACAGTACCCGGTCATCCTGGCCGGGTGCTTGCTTTTTGGTAAGAAAGTTAACGGCATTTTATGTACTTATTATCCGGACTCAGGCATGTTCATTCCCATTAGCGGCATTTTTGGTACTTATTTTCCTATTAAAGGTCTAGAACGCGGTCATTTCCTTGTCATTCGAAAAAATAGCGACATAAATTGTACCTATTTCTCTCAAATGGACGGATACCGCCGGAATAACGCCCTTTGTTGCCCTTATATTTTGCTGGACTCCTCTCTCAGGCTCAGGCAACCAGGTTTTAGCCTTTTTCAACTGCACTTTTGCAGTTGGTTCCATAAGGCCGTCCTTCTTCCAACCGTTCTCCCGATCGTTCTTCAACCGTTCTTCAACCGTTCTTCCGATCCGGCCTTCGCTCAACACGGGTGCTGTTTTTCTGCCCATGATTATGTTACGATTAAACCATAATGTTTAATTTTTCACGATTTTATTTATCTCATTTTTAGTTGTAGGGAGGCAGTGATATGGCTGCGATCGACGATATATTAAACAAGGCGCTGCAGGGCGGACGCCTGGATTTGGAGGACACGGTCCGTCTGTTCGAATCCGCTGAAGTGGAAAAAATGGGGCACACGGCCAACATTCTGATGGAGCGGAAGCATCCCGAACCGGTGACGACATTCGTCATCGGGCGGAACATCAATTACACGAATATTTGCGACGTGTACTGCCGTTTTTGCGCGTTTTACCGCCGTCCGGGCTCGGAGGAAGGGTATGTCCTGCCGGATGAGGTGATCTTTCAAAAAATCCAGGAAACGATCGACGTGGGCGGTACGGAAATCTTGATGCAGGGCGGAACGAACCCGAATCTGCCGTTCAGCTATTATACGGACCTGCTGAAAGCGATCAAGCAGCGGTTCCCGGATATCACGATGCACTCCTTCTCCCCGGCGGAGATCATGAAAATGAAAGAAGTGTCGAACGGACTGTCGCTTGAACAGGTGATCCGCGAAATTCATGCCGCGGGCCTCGATTCGCTGCCCGGCGGCGGCGCGGAAATTTTGGACGACCGCACCCGCCGCAAAATCAGCCGGCTGAAAGGCTCCTGGAGAGACTGGATGGACGTGATGCAGACGGCGCATAAAATCGGCATGAACACGACCGCGACGATGGTGATCGGGTTCGGCGAATCGATGGAGGAGCGGGCGCTGCACCTGCTGCGCGTACGCGAGGCGCAGGACGAGTGCATTCAAAACGGCTACCCGTCGGAAGGTTTCCTGGCCTTCATTCCATGGACGTTCCAACCGGACAACACGAACTTGAAAGCCGAAAGACAGACGCCGGAATCGTACCTGAAAACGGTGGCGATCAGCCGGATCGTGCTCGACAACATCAAAAATCTGCAGTCTTCCTGGGTGACGATGGGCCCCGAAGTCGGGAAGCTGTCGCTGCAATACGGCTGCAACGATTTCGGCAGCACGATGATCGAGGAGAATGTCGTCTCGTCCGCAGGCGCAACTTACAAAGTCAACATCGGAACGACGTTGCAAATCATCCGCGAGGCCGGAAAAACTCCTGCGCAGCGCAATACGAAATACGAAATATTGCGGGTGTTTGACGAAGAAGCCACGGTCGAACGCGATTTTATTATGCAAAATTAATCCGCATAAGCTGGCAGGCTATTGGCAAAACTGCCTTTCATTCCATGAACCTATTCCGTATATCCGTTTCCTTCCCGCCATATACTTGGAGAAGGAAGCGGAAGGGGGACAGGTTCATGGATTTTTTTACGATACGGGTCAAAGCCGCTGAGGCCGAAGCGCAAAACCGGTTCGCCGGTTACTTGCATGATGCCGTAAGCAGTCTGCACTCTCCGCGGGCCGTGCTCACGCTGAGCGAGGTTTCGGGCGGAACGATGGAGGCTGTGGTCAACCTGCCGGGGGCGGCGGGAGAAAACAAACCGGAACGACTGATCGACCTTTTATCGCTGGGATTAGCCAAGTATGTCGTGCATGTGAAAGAGGATGAGCTGCTCGGACGGATTTTGAACCGGGAATATGAGTGGACTTCGCGCGAGGAAATGGAAATCGTGAAGAACATCTGCCGCGAGCTTTTGGAGCAGCCCAGAGACGGAGTCAAGACCTGTCCGGCGGAAAGGCGGGTTCAGATGGTTTGCGCTGCGCTGCGGGAATATCTGCACAGCGAAAAGCATCTGCATCTTGACGGTTTTGCCGCCTTCCGGCTGAAGGAGTACGAGGCCAGTCTGCGGGAAGCCGCCGATTTCGCGGTGGACGAGTATTTGCTGGATAAGCAGTATGAGGAGTTTATTAGTTTGCTGCAGTATTTTGTTTATTTTCAGGAACCGCTGACGCCGCTCGTCCATTTGATGCATAAGCAAGGACATGAATTCGCGATTTTAAACGAGCAATTTTCACCGATCCAACTTCCGTCCTCGGGCGGAGTGGTGGCCCGAATCGCCGATCAGGAAATGGAAATGGAGGACGTTATCGTCAGCACGCTGATTTCGCTTTCCCCGGACCGCATTTTGATCCATACACAGGACCCGGGGGCGCAGGTCATTGAAACCTTGGCGAAAATTTTTGGCGAGCGCGTGGAAATTTGCCTTCTCTGTCCGCAGTGCAAGCTGTTTCACCGTGAGGTCCGCCGCCTGGATCAAGGCACATAATAAAGAGGTAAAGCGTTTTGAACAAAGCACATCGGAAGCATACTCTTTGGTGCTGAAAATCCGGCTTTTTGAACTCGCACTTAAGGGGGATCCGGCAAAATCTTGACGAGCCGGCGGGGATAGCATTATAATGATGTTCAAGCTAAAAGCGATGACAAAGACATGAACCAAAATGCCTGAAGGTGCAGAGAGAGGGAACATGGGCTGGAATTCCCTCCGGATTCGGTTTTGGTTTACCCCTTTGTAGCTGCGTTCCCGAACCCCAAGTGCGCGGATTCATGTCCGCCGTTTTTCGTTTATGATGATTAACGGTACTAAGGAATGCCGGTTCATTGCCGTTACACAATGCCGAATTAAGGGTTTATCGCCGCTGGCGGATGCTGCGGAATAAGCCGAATGAGGGTGGAACCACGGGTATAACGCTCGTCCCTTTGCCGGGACGGGCGTTTTTTGATTTGTCCGTTTCCGGAAGACCTTAAAACTATTTACGAAAACAGGGAGGAAACGACGATGGGAGCAGTATCCATTTCTTTGCCGGACGGGTCGGTCCGGGAGTACGCGGAAGGAAGCAGTTTGGAGGATGTGGCCGCTTCGATCAGCAGCGGGCTGCGCAAAAACGCGCTGGCCGGGAAATTAAACGGCGTGGCGGTCGATTTGAGCGCCAAGCTGATTGACGGGGCCAAGGTGGAAATCATTACGGGGGACTCCAAAGAAGGCCTGGAGATTATGCGCCACAGCACCGCGCATTTGATGGCGCAAGCGGTGAAGCGGCTGTTCGGCAGCAAGGAGGTCAAACTTGGGGTCGGTCCGGTCATCGAGGACGGTTTTTATTACGACATGGATCTGGAGCATCCGCTGAATCCGGAGGATCTGCAGAAAATCGAAAAAGAGATGGAGCGCATCATCGGCGAAAATCTGCCGATTTCCCGGCGCGAAGTCAGCCGCGAAGAAGCGTTGGCGATTTACACCGAATTGGGCGATCCGTACAAGCTGGAGCTTATTCGCGATTTGCCGGAAGACAGCGTCATCTCGATTTATGATCAAGGCGAGTTTTTCGACCTGTGCCGGGGGCCGCACGTGCCTTCGACGGGCAAAATCAAAGTGTTCAAGCTGCTGAGCGTCGCGGGGGCTTACTGGCGCGGCAACAGCGACAACAAAATGCTGCAGCGCATTTACGGCACCGCGTTTATGAAAAAGGCGGAACTCGACGAGCATCTGCATATGCTGGAGGAAGCGAAAAAACGGGATCACCGCAAGCTGGGCAAAGAGCTGAATATCTTTACGTTCAACAATCTGGTCGGACAAGGCTTGCCGATCTGGCTGCCGAAGGGGGCGACGGTGCGCCGGACGCTGGAACGGTACATCGTCGATATCGAGGAGCGGCTTGGCTATCAGCACGTGTATACTCCGGTGCTCGGCAACGTCGACCTGTACAAAACCTCGGGGCACTGGGAGCATTACCAGGACGATATTTTCCCGAAAATGGCCATCGACACCGAGGAATTTATTCTTCGCCCGATGAACTGTCCGCACCATATGATGGTCTATAAAAGCGATCTGCGGAGCTACCGGGATTTGCCGATCCGCATCGCCGAGCTCGGCATGCAGCATCGGTATGAAATGTCCGGAGCGCTTACCGGACTGCACCGGGTCCGTTCGATGACGCTCAACGACGCCCATATTTTCTGCCGTTTTGACCAAATCAAAGATGAATTCAAGCGCGTGCTGGATTTGATCGCCCAAGTCTATAACGATTTCGGCATCAAGGAATACCGGTTCCGTTTGTCCTACCGCGATCCGCAGGATACGGAGAAATATTACCAAAACGATGAAATGTGGAACAAAGCGCAGCGGATTCTTCGCGAGGTCGTAGAGGAAGCGGGACTTCCGTTCTTCGAAGCCGAAGGCGAAGCGGCCTTCTACGGTCCGAAGCTGGACGTGCAGATCAAGACCGCGCTCGGCAAGGAAGAGACACTGTCGACGGTGCAAATCGACTTCCTGCTCCCGGAACGGTTTGAGCTGGAATATGTCGGCGAAGACGGGGCCAAACACCGTCCAGTCGTATTGCATCGCGGCATTCTCGGAACGATGGAACGGTTTACCGCCTTCCTGCTTGAGAACTTTGCCGGCAATCTGCCGCTTTGGCTGGCGCCGGTGCAAGCGAAGGTCATCCCGGTATCCGGAAACTTCGACGCGTATGCCCGCCAAGTCGAAGACAAGCTGCGGGCCGCCGGCATTCGGGCGGAAAGCGACCTGCGCAACGAGAAGCTCGGGTACAAAATCCGCGAGTCCCAGCTCGAGAAGCTGCCGTACATGTTTATCGTCGGCGAAAACGAGCAAAGCGGCGGCACCGTATCGGTGCGTAAACGCGGCGAAGGCGACCTTGGAGCCAAAGCGCTGGATGAAGTGATCGCAAAGCTGCAGGACGAAATCCGCAACCATACGATATAATAAAGGGCGGCTTTTCAGCACCGGAGCATGTGCTTCCGTTGTGCGTTTTTCCAAAACGTTTTGGTCGGTTGAAGCCAGGGACGAAAGTAGCGGAGCGTAGGTGGATCCTACGTAAAGCAACTAAAATGTTTCCGTAGGAAACATGCTTCGAAAGCATATGCCCCACCCGGCTGAATTCAAGATTCGACGCCGTATAAACTTCATGAATTTACTTCGTGATCAAAAGCCGCTCACGTATAAATTGAGGCGCATGTGGAAAACCTTCGGATAAGGGGGAGGTTTTCTCATGCGCCAAATTTATATCTGGAAACATATCGGCAAGTGCTTGATGCTAGGAGTGCTGCTGACCGTTACGCTCGCCGCGGATGTTCCGCCGCACGGGATTGCCGGGGCGAATCAGGCGGTATATCAATACCGGAGTCATGCGCCGTGGCTGGAAGCCGGAATTTCCCGGACACCCGCCGGTTGGCAAAACCGGGCCGTTCATTACCGGCACAAGTTGATGTTAAACGTGCAAAAAACCGAGACGAAGCCCGAACCGAAACAAAAGACCGTCAAGACGGTCAGGGTTCTGGCTACCGGATATACCGCGGGCTATGAATCCACGGGTAAAAAGCCCAACCATCCGCAGTACGGCATAACGTATTCGGGAGTCAAGGTACGGCGGGACAAGGATACGGTATCGACCATTGCGGCCGACCTGAAGGTGTTCCCGATCGGCACCATTTTATATATTCCGGGCTACGGATACGGGGTCGTCGCGGATAAAGGTTCCGCCATCAAAGGAAAAAAAATCGATTTGTATTTCGATACAACGAAGCAAGTATATAAAGAATGGGGCAAGAAGGAAGTCGAAGTGCAGATCGTCCGGAAAGGCAATGGGAAACTGACGGAAGCGATGCTGAAAGAGCTTGGCAAAGCGATGGAAGTGAGCAAGGAAATCCCGGAAGATTTGTGGAACAAGGCCATTTAACAGCGGATTAACAATTTGCTCCAGTCCGCATATTTTACTTCGCCTGTCGCATAATAACCGATGTGGTCATCCTTCGCGAGGACCGCATCGCACCCGGCGGTGACAAACCGCTCTGTTATGGAGAGGGAGGTGAAATTCATGCCAAATCAAAATCAAAATCAAAAACGTGCGGCTTCTCCTGGTTACAAAACACCAAACGAGAAGTTTAACGAAGAATTTGCTGAGGAAAGCACTGCAACCGTTGCCCAAAAGGCTAAAGCTTCCCGCAATGCAACTACGCCTGTAAGCGGTACTCAACAACAACAACAATAGTTAAGCAACTAAGCGAAGAGCGCCCTAAAATCGGGTGCTCTTTTTATATGTAAATATTTGGTGTTTTCCTCGGTCCGGAGACCGAGAGAAGCTTACTTCTCCCGCCGCTGTCCTCCTTCAGCAGCTTGTTGTACACTATCATTAACAGAGTTTGCTTGAGATATGGAGGGAAACATGATGAGACACAATTGGTTCGGCAGGCTGATCGGCGGGTTGCTGCTCATTGGTATCGGGGCCTTGTTTTTGCTCAACCAAATGGGAATAACCGACGTTAGCATCGGCTATCTGTTCTCTACGTTTTGGCCGGTGTTTCTGATTTTTGCCGGATTGACGAGCCTGGCCTCGGGCAACCGGCACGGCGGCGGACTGGCGGGCAGCCTGATTTTGCTGCTGATCGGCGGTTATTTTCTTGGCAGTAATTTGGGATATATATCGCTCGATCCGGGGGACTTCTTTAAGTATTTCTTCCCGCTTGCGCTGATTATCGGCGGGATTTGCCTCATTTTCAGACCGCGGTATTCACACCGCCGCCGCGAGGGATTTCCGCCGCATCCGCACCGCCGCCGCCATGAGCAATTTCCGCCTCCGCCGCCGTCGCCGCTGAATCCGCCCCCGCCCCCGGCATTTCATCCGGAAATGGAGTCGCCGCTGGATTCGATTTTCGGTTCGCTGGAGAAGGAAGAGGCCAAGAAGGAAGCCACGCAGGAGAAGGAGCGTCCGAAGCAGGAACGTCCGAAGCAGGAACGTCCGAAATACGATCATTACTATGGCATGGACAGCGACAAGGGTGAAGTGGTCAATAAATCGGGATTTATCGGAGACGTGCATTTGGGGCAGGATTATTTTCAGCTGCGGCCAACGAACATCTCGCATTTTATCGGGGATACGGTTATCGATTTGACAAAGGCGCAAATTCCGTACGGGGAGACAAAAATCAACGTTTCGTCTTTTATCGGCGACGTCAAGATATTCATTCCGGAGGATATGGATATCGGCATCATGGCCACTTCCAGCGCCTTTATCGGCGATTTGAAGGTGCTGAAGCAGAAGCAGGGCGGATTTATGAGCAGCGTTTCCGCCGAATCCCCGTATTACCGGGAAGCGAGCAAAAAAATCAAGCTGGTCGTCAGCGTGTTTATCGGCGACGTTAAAGTGAATATGGTGGGTTAGGCGGATGATCGTACAGCGTATTTTAAAAAATACGAAATGGGAGCTGCTGTGTTATTTTCTGCTTACGGGAGGATTGACGGCGGCTGCTCTTTACATCGGCTCCAAAACCGGAGTGATTCATGTGGGCGACCCCCACGTGTGGATTTACGACATTGCCGGCATTGTGGTGTTTACGCTGATCATCGGCTATATCGCTGGCCGGCGGATTCAGGGGAAAATCGATCTGCTTCATTTAAACATGCTGCAGGTGGCCAAAGGCAATTTGTCGATTCGGATGCCCGAAACGGCGGATCAGACGTTTGCCGGTGTTTATCAGGAATTCAATGAAATGGTCGATTCCATGGAAACGAAAATGCAACTGCTGCAGCAGCTTGGGGAGCAGGAAGTCATGGAAAAGGAGCAGGCGGCCGAAAAAGCGGTGTTGGAAGAAAGAAGACGCATGGCCCGAGACTTGCACGATACGGTGAGCCAGCAGCTGTTCGCGATTCACATGGCCGCTTCCTCGCTGCCCAAAGTGCTGGAAAGCAATGCGCCCGCGGCTCATACGGTGCTGGAACAGCTCATCCAGATGTCGAATACGGCGCAAAAGCAAATGCGGGCGCTGATTGCCCAACTTCGGCCGATGGAGCTGGTCGGCAAATCGCTGGCGGAGGCACTGGATCAGTGGTTTCCGGATTACTGCAGGCAAAACGGTTTGAAAGGAATCAAAGACCTGGATCTTCAGGGGGAGCTGTCGGAAGCGAAAGAGCATCAGCTGTTTCTGATCATTCAGGAAGCCATGGCCAACATTGTCAAACATGCCGGGGCCCATTTGGTCAGCCTGTCGCTTCGCGAAGGGCCGCGCCAGGTGGTGCTCGGCATTAGCGATGACGGACAGGGTTTCAGCGGCACCTCGCAGAAGCAGGGCTCTTACGGGCTCACGACGATGAAGGAGCGCGCCGAAAAGCTTGGCGGTCATGTTGAGGTGATCAGCAAGCCGGGAGCGGGCACGACCATTCGGGTGCATATCCCGAAATTTGAGGAAGGTAAGGGAGGAAGCCGCGAATGAGCAGCAAAATCAGGGTCATGATCGTCGATGATCATGATATGGTGCGAATGGGACTGAAAACCTATTTGATGCTGGACCCGGGCTTTGAGGTGGTGGCCGAAGCCGGGGACGGCGAAGCGACAGTCGAACTGCTGGAGCAAGGCATTCCCGGCGGCTTGCCGGACATCATTTTGATGGATTTAATGATGCCGGTCATGAACGGCGCGGAGGCGACCAAAGCGGTACTCAGCCGCTACCCGCAGATCAAGATCGTCATCCTGACCAGCTTTTTGGAGGATGAGCTTGTCGTTCAGGCGGTCGAAGCCGGAGCGGTCAGCTATGTTTTAAAAACGGTCTCGGCCGAAGAACTCATCTATGCGTTGCAAGGAGCTTACCGCGGGATGCCGGTCATGACCGGAGACGTGGCCCAGGCGCTGACGCGCGGGCTGCGCCAGCGTACCGTGCAGGGGGACGATTCCGGGCTCACCGAGCGCGAGAAGGAAGTGCTGCTGCTCATTGCCGAAGGCAAAACCAACAAGGATATCGCCGAAGAGCTGCATATCAGCATCAAAACCGTCAAAACGCACGTCAGCAACCTGCTGATGAAATGCGAGCTGGACGACCGCACACAGCTAGCCATTCATGCCCACCGGCAGGGCTGGGCGTCCCGTCAGTAAGGTTGTTTTATCTTCCCCGGATATGGATATGGAAACGACCCGAAAATCGCCATTTGGCAGCCGGTAATTGCTCTAAGCTACTGGAGCGGCGAACCCCGGCTGGGCTTTGAAAATAGCGGCATCAATTGCCTCTATTTCTCTCAAATGGACAGGTAGTCCAGGTATAAGGGCATTTTTTGCCTTTAAGTTTTGCGATCCCCAACAATATTTCAAATTCGTTCAACTTATACGGACTTATAGCTTTTATCTCCTTTTTAATTGTTTTTAAGGTACCCTTAAGGTTCCTGGTACAAAATAAAAATATGAAAACAACACCCCCTGGAAACAGGGGAAGGAGGTAAACATAGATGGACGATCAAAAAAACAAACCAGGCCAAAATTTTGGAGACAACCATGGCGATAAGCGACAGGAATCTCCGGAGTCGGGCTCTTCATATTATTACTCTTACGGACCTTTTCAATCCTATGGAAAAAACAACGAAGGATCCGGAGAGGACCGCTTCTATGAGCGCCGTCAGCCGGAGGAAGTGGAAATCACCCGGCCGGAGCCGGTAAAGCCGCTTCCGATGCATGACTACCGCTCTTCGGCGCAGGCGTCCGGCGGTTCGAACGGGGACGGCGGCCGCGGCGTGCCGACCCTTAAAAGCGCGGGCAACTGGCAGTACAGCAAGCCGCCGAAGAAACAATCGTTCCGTTCCGTGATCGCCGGCGTTCTGGCCGGGATGCTGATCGTGACCGGAGCCATGGTGTTCGCCGATCGCGAAAACCTGTTTACATCGAACCAAGCGGCGGCGACAACGACCGCGCCTGCGTCCGGCACAACGACGGAAGGAAGCGGCAACGGTTCAGCGGGCAAGGCGGCGAACGTAGTGTATCCGGTCACGAGTTCGGGAGACGTAACCAGCGTTGTTAATCAAGCTGGCCCGGCTGTGGTCAAAATTGAAACGCTGACGGATTCGAGCAAGCAAAGCAGCAATTCGAATCCTTACAGCAATGATCCGTTTTACCGCTACTTCTTCGGCGATTCCTTCGGTTCGGGCAGGGGGAACAGCAGTAATGGAGGCTCTTCTTCCGGGGCCGGCCAACTGGTACCGACCGGAATTGGTTCCGGGTTTATTTTCGATAAAACGGGCTACATTTTGACAAACGAGCATGTCATTCACGGTGCGGATGTGGTCCAAGTCACTGTGCAGGGCACGGACAAACCGTATGAAGCGAAAGTGCTCGGCTCCAGCTACGACCTTGATTTGGCCGTGCTGAAAATCGATGGAACCAGCAATTTTCCGTCGATTCCGCTGGGCGATTCCAACAGTACGCAGGTCGGCGAATGGCTGGTGGCCATCGGCAACCCGCAGGGCTTTGACCACACCGTTACGGCAGGGGTTCTGAGCGCGAAGGAACGCGGACCCATCACGATTCCTGGCGAAAACGGCGAAAAGGACCGGGAGTACGAGCATTTGCTGCAAACCGACGCCTCGATTAACCCGGGGAACTCCGGCGGTCCGCTGCTCAACCTGAACGGGGAAGTAATCGGCATTAACGTCGCCGTCAGCACCGATTCCCAAGGTATCGGCTTTGCGATTCCGAGCAGCACGATCAAAGAAGTGCTGGACAAATTGAAAAACAACGAGGAAATTCCGGCAAAACCGGAACCGTTCATCGGAGCCACGCTGATGACAATGACCGATGAAGTTGCAAAACAGATGGGCACCGATGTAAAGGAAGGCTCGATCGTGACCGATGTCGTTTTCAAATCGCCTGCTTACACGGCCGACCTGCGCCCTTATGATATCATCGTCGGGGCAAATGGAACTAAATTCGCCACGAAGGAAAAACTGATCGAATTTATCCAGAAGCAGCAGGTTGGCGCCAAAGTGACCATGAACGTCGTACGCGACGGAAAAAATGTCGATCTTCAAGTCACGATCGGCGACAAAAACAATTACCCGAACGTGGAGTAATCGATCGGCCATTTATGGCCCAAGCGCTTGCGAGGCGGCAGGTTTAAAGCCTGCCGTCTCTTTTGGTACAATAAGGTAAGGCGAGTTGTATAGATAAGGAGAGATCATAAGTGCGATCGGGAATATTGGTTATTGATGATGACGAAAAAATCACGTCCATGCTGCGGCGCGGCCTGGCGTTTGAGGGATATGACGTATATACGGCGCATAACGGGGCGGAAGGGCTGTCCATGATCATGACGGCCGACCCCGACCTGATCATTCTGGACGTGATGATGCCGAAGGTCGACGGCTTTGAAGTATGCCGCAGGCTGCGCGAAGGAGGCAGTACGGTCCCCGTGCTGATGCTGACCGCCAAGGATGAGGTCGAGAATCGGGTGAAGGGGCTCGATATCGGCGCGGACGATTACCTGGTCAAGCCGTTTGCTCTGGAGGAGCTGCTGGCCCGGGTGCGGGCGCTGCTTAGGCGCAAGGAAAGCGCCGGGGAGGCTGGCGGTCAGCGGCTGATTTTTGAGGATATCGTCATGGATCTAGATTCCCGCGAAGTGGTGCGGGCTGGGAATCGGTTGGAGTTAACGGCCAAAGAGTTCGAACTGCTTCACCTGTTCATGCAAAATCCGAAACGGCTGCTGACCCGGGACTTAATTATGGATAAAATCTGGGGATACGATTACAGCGGGGAATCCAATGTGCTGGAGGTATATATCGCCATGCTGCGCCAAAAAACGGAGGAACATGGCGGCAAGCGGCTTATCCAAACGATCCGCGGCGCCGGCTACATTTTGAGAGGAGACGCTTAATATGTCGATCCGGCTGCGGCTGACCGCATGGTATACCGGCATATTGGCCGTGACGCTTATTTTGTTTAGCGCTTCGATATACGGGCTGGTTTATTATAATACGTATCAGGAAGTAAAAAATAGGGTCATCGAGCAGGCGGACCAGATACTTAAAACACAAAACATTACGGTCACGCAGGGATGGGATATGCAGCTCGACCCCGATCAAATCATCCGGCTGGAGGATGCCCGGATATTTTGGCAGCTTAACAATTATGTCATTGGAACATACCGCACCTCTCCCGGCTTGAGAGAACGAAAGATTTCTTTTCCCATCCCCGAGATGAAAGATATCCAAAACGGTAAATTTCAACCGATTACCATAAACGGAAACTCCTATATGCTGTACGAAAGAGCGCTTGGGCTTAACGATCATACCATCGTTGGGCTGCTTCAGCTGGCTGCGGATACGAACGCTGAAGACCGGCTGATGAAGCAGATGCGGACCGTCATCTTATTCGGCTCGCTGTTTACGATTGTGATCGCCAGTTCGCTAGGACTGTTCCTGGCCCGCAAGTCGATGGCGCCGATCGGGAAGGTGATCGAAGCCGCAAACGGGATTCAGACGGGGAACGATTTGAGCGTACGGATCGACTACGACGGACCGAACGACGAAATCGGCCGCCTGATCGGCACCGTAAACCGCATGCTTGAACGTACCGAGGGATTTTATAAGGAACTGGAGGAAGCTTATTCGGCGCAGCGGCGCTTCGTTTCCGACGCCTCCCATGAGCTGCGGACTCCGCTGACCACGATTCGCGGCAATGTCGATTTGCTGAAAAAGATGTGGAGCCAGGAAGCGGAAAAACACGATCCCGCCGAAGAAGAAAGGATACGTTCCTATTCCGTGGAGGCGGTCAGCGACATTTCCGCCGAATCAGAACGGATGAGCCGGCTGGTCAACGATATGCTGTCGCTGGCGCGCGCCGACGCCGGGCAAACGGTGGCCAAGGAACCGCTCATGCTGCAGCCGGTAGTGGAGGAGGTCGTTCGCCGCGCCCAATTTCTGCCGCGCAAGGCCGAATGGATTACCGGCAATCTGGATGCGCTGGCTGGCGCCGTTGTGGCGGGAAGCAAAGATTATTTGCAGCAGATGCTGTTTATTTTCATTGAAAATGCCTTCAAATATACCGAAAAGGGCAGCGTCACCATCGACGCTTTGCGCTCCGGGGACCAAATCGGCATCCGCATTGCCGATACGGGAATCGGCATGGACCGCAGCGAGGTCCCGCATATTTTCGAGCGCTTCTACCGCGCTGACCCTTCCCGCGGCGTGATCCAGGGCACGGGTCTTGGCCTGTCCATCGCCAAGTGGATCATCGACGAGCACGGCGGCTCGGTGGAGGTCATGACCAAGCTCGGACAAGGCACGACGTTCGTCATCTGGCTCCCTGCAAGCTTTAACGGCCTGCTGGAATAAGCTATAATAGAGGTAGTTCAGAAAGTCCGCTTTTGATCACGAAGTGAATCAAGAAGAAACTCGGCATCGAATCTTGAATTCAGCAGGGTCTTTCGGTGCTGAAAACCGGACTTTTGAACACGCTATAATAGAGTTGCTTCCCTCCGTCAGGAAATATGGGTGCCAGAAAGCAGGGATAAAGTTATGGAAGTGATCAAAATTTCGCCGCGCGGCTACTGTTACGGCGTCGTTGATGCGATGGTGCTGGCCAGACAGGCGGCTAAAAATCTGGATCTGCCGCGGCCGATTTATATATTGGGCATGATTGTGCACAACAGCCATGTCACGCAGTCGTTTGAAGACGAAGGCATTATTACGCTGGATGGGCCTAATCGGATGGAGATTCTCGAGCAAGTGGAGAGTGGGACGGTTATTTTTACCGCCCACGGGGTGTCCCCGGAGGTCCGGAAATTAGCCCGGGACAAAGGGCTTACGACCGTTGACGCCACCTGTCCGGATGTGACGAAAACGCATGTGCTGATCGAGGAAAAAGTGGCGGACGGATACGAGGTTATCTACATCGGCAAAAAAGGCCATCCCGAGCCGGAAGGCGCGGTCGGCGTAGCTCCGGAGCATGTCCATCTGATTGAGAAAGAGGAAGAGATCGAAGGTTTGCAGGTCGCTGCGGACAAGATCGTCATTACGAATCAGACGACGATGAGCCAGTGGGATATCAAGCATATCATGAAAAAGCTGCTGGAGAAGTTCCCGGGAGCGGAAGTGCACAACGAGATCTGCCTGGCGACGCAGGTGCGCCAGGAAGCTGTCGCCGAACAGGCGGGGCAGGCGGACCTGGTCATCGTCGTCGGCGATCCGCGCAGCAACAACTCCAACCGGCTCGCGCAAGTGTCCGAGGAGATCGCCGGGGTGAAGGCGTACCGGATCGCCGATGTCACGGAGATCAAGCGGGAGTGGCTGCAAGGTGTCCGGAAGGTAGCGGTCACGGCGGGCGCTTCGACGCCTACGCCGATTACGAAGGAAGTCATTCATTATTTGGAGCAATATGATCCGGAAAATCCGGCTACCTGGGACATCGTCCGTACGGTGAACATGAAAAAGCTGCTGCCTCCGGTAAAAGCCGCCGCCCGCAGCAGGGAGGAATAGCGTTTCGATTTCCAACATTTGCGGGGTCACAACCCCGCAAATCTCATGTTATACTCCTAGTAGATTGGTTACAAAATTGTAACCGAAAAACTACTAAGGAGATGACAGCATGAAATCGAATAGAATGAAGCGGTTGGTATCCGGCGGCATTACGGCGCTCGTAGCCGCAGCTCTGATCGTTCCGGCTACGGCTTCGGCGGCATCGGCATCGGATACGACGACTTACCGGACTAATACGACTTATAAAACTTATACAGTGAATGTGGATAATTCCTCTGATAATTCTTGGACAAGCTATTATACGATTCCTTGGTATTTATTTTTTGGTTCCCAGCCGGTAACAGGTTATCCAAACAGCGGATCGAACGCAGGAAAAACGCAAACCGGAACTCCCCAGGGCAATACGCAATCCGGAAATAAGCAATCCGGAAATACACAAAGCGGAACCGGTCAAAAAGGAACTACCGGTAACTCCGGTTCTTCGGCTCAGCAGGGCGCAGGAACGACGGCGGACAAATCGCAGTTTGCTACCCAGGTTATCAAATTGGTAAACCAGGAGCGGGCGAAACAGGGCCTTAAGGCGCTCACCGGCGACTCCGCGCTGAACAACATGGCTTTGGCCAAGGCGAAGGATATGAGCCAAAACAACTACTTCAGCCACACCTCGCCAACTTACGGCTCGCCGTTTGACATGATGACGAAGTTTGGCATCAAGTACAGCTATGCCGGCGAGAACATCGCTATGGGGCAAAAAACGCCGCAAGAGGTCGTCAACGCCTGGATGAACAGCGAAGGCCACCGCGCCAACATTTTGAACGCCAACTACAACCTGATCGGGGTCGGATACTACAACGGCTACTGGGCACAGGAATTTGTGGGCAGATAAGTTAATCTAGCGGTGTATGATAGAAGGCTGGAGAGAGAATCTCCGCGCCTTCTATTTTTTTACGCCAAGGTTTGGTTTAATATAATAGGAATATGGACGGTAGAGCGATTGAAATGCAAAACCCGAAAGTACATCTGTTTTGGGATTATTCGGCAGGAGAGTCGGAAATACGCTGTACTTTTGCATTTCGCGAATAAATCTATAAGTTACCTTTAGGCTTGACGGATGGGAGATAATCGGCTATAGTTGCTTTAATGGATAAAAGCTTAAAAGCGAACAAGCGTTTAAGTGAAAGAGCAAATTTATTCTTCTTAATTATCATTGTCGTACTCACGCCAGGCCCCTGCCATTATAGGGCGTGATCAAAAGATGACTTTTTGTACTACCCCCTTAATCATGAAAGGATGTATGAAGATGATCGTAATTACCTCGAAACAGACGCCGGAAGAGCGTATCCAGGAAATTGTCGCCGTGATTGAAAAGGAAGGGCTGCAGGCCCATGTATCGCGCGGAAAGGACCATACGGTGATCGGCCTGATCGGGACGATTGAACCGAAGCTGTCCGAGCATCTCCGTCAGATGAAGGATGTTGAAAATGTCATTAAAATTTCAAAATCATACAAATTGGCGAGCCGCGATTTCCATCCGGAAAACACGGTCATCCGCATCGGCGACGTAACCATCGGCGGTGGGGAGCTGGTCGTGATGGGCGGTCCTTGCGCGGTGGAATCTCCCGAGCAGATCGACGAAATCGCCCGGCTCGTCAAAGCGGCCGGCGGCCAGGTGCTGCGCGGGGGCGCATTTAAGCCGCGTACGGGCCCGTACAGCTTCCAGGGCATCGGCGTGGAAGGCCTCGTCATGATGGCCGAGGCGGGCAAAAAACACGGCCTGCTGACGATCACGGAGGTCATGACGCCGGAATACGTCGACGTCTGCGCGGAATACGCCGATATTTTGCAGGTGGGGACGCGCAATATGCAAAACTTTGACCTGCTGCGCAAGCTCGGCACATGCAACAAGCCGGTGCTGCTGAAGCGCGGGTTCAGCGCGACCTATGACGAGTTCCTGAACGCGGCCGAGTACATCCTTGCCGGCGGCAACCCGAACGTTATGTTGTGCGAGCGCGGCATCCGTACATTTGAAACGTATACGCGCAATACGCTCGATTTGTCGGCGATTCCGGTGCTGCAAAGCCTTAGCCACCTGCCGGTTATCTCCGATCCGAGCCATGGGACGGGGCGGCGCGAGCTGGTCGAGCCGATGACCAAAGCTTCCGTGGCGGCCGGAGCGGACGGCCTGATTATCGAGATGCACACCGATCCCGACAATTCGATGACGGGCGACGGCGTTCAGTCGTTGTTCCCCGACCAGTTTGCGGCCCTGCTGCAAGATTTGGAGAAGCTGGCTCCGCTTGTCGGCAAACGGTTTGATACCCCGAAGGCTGCGCTTCAGCTGTAAGTTACAAATGTTTTGGAGTATTTGCCAATAATGGGCAGCCCTTTCGCCACGCCAGCGAAGGGGTTTTTATACTTTTTGTCGGATAATTTGTACTTGTTGTAATAATACCTTACATGAGATATAAAAATACCTTACATAAGTATTGACGAGCGGCCCCAATAGACCTATAATGAACCACAGAATAAAACAAAAGGATGAACGTTAATCGCATTAACGAGATTTAATGTTCGTGATTTGGGGAGGAAAGCGTAATGTCAGCAGAGTTCGTTTTAAAAACAATCAAAGAAAAGCAAATCGAATGGGTAGACTTTCGTTTTGTTGATTTGTCGGGACGCGCGCATCATATCACACTTCCTGCCAAAGAAGTGGATGAAGATACTTTCAAAAACGGCGTTGCTTTCGACGGATCTTCGATCCCCGGCTTCCGCGGTATCGAAGAATCCGATATGGTTATGATGCCGGACCACGGCTCCGTATTCGTAGATCCGTTTACAGCGCATCCGACGTTGAACGTGTTTTGCGATATCTATACGCCGGACGGCGAGCGTTACGAACGAGATCCGCGCAGTGTGGCCGTACGGGCCGAGGAATACCTGAAGCAAAGCGGCGTCGGAACCGCAGCCTTCTTTGCGCCGGAATCCGAGTTTTTCATTTTTGACGATGTCCGCTTCGAGAGCGGTATGAATAAAACGTTCTACTCGGTAGATTCCGAGGAAGCGATCTGGAATACGGGACGCGCCGAAGAGGGCGGAAACCTCGGCTACAAAGTGCCTGTCAAAGGCGGCTACGTGCCGGTGGCTCCGACCGACAAGCAGCAGGACATCCGCAGTGAAATGTGCCGCCTGCTTGAGGAAGCCGGCCTCCGCGTAGAACGCCACCACCATGAAGTGGCCACTTCCGGCCAAGCGGAAATCAACTTCCGTTTCGACACGCTGCTGAAAACGGCCGACAACCTGATGGTTTATAAGTACATCGTGCACAACACGGCCGCTCAATTCGGCAAAACCGCGACGTTCATGCCGAAACCGCTGTTCGGCGACAACGGAAGCGGCATGCACGTGCACCAATCGATCTTCAACGGCGACACTCCGCTGTTCTACGATAAAGGGGCGTACGCGAACCTGAGCGAAACGGCGCTGCACTACATCGGCGGCATCTTGTACCACGCTCCTGCGATCATCGCGTTCACGAACCCGAGCACGAACTCGTTTAAACGTCTGGTGCCTGGCTTTGAAGCGCCGGTGAACCTCGTATTCTCCAAGGGCAACCGTTCGGCGGCCGTGCGTATTCCGGTAGCGGCCGTAACGCCGAAAGGATGCCGGATCGAGTTCCGTACGCCGGACTCCACGGCCAACCCGTACCTGGCCTTCTCCGCGATGCTGATGGCCGGTCTGGACGGCATCAAGAACAAAATCGATCCGGTGAAACTGGGCTACGGACCGTTCGACAAAAACATCTATGAATTGTCCGACGAAGAAAAAGCCGGCATCCGCAGCGTACCGGGCTCCCTGGACGAAGCGCTGGACGCACTGGCAGCCGATAACGAGTTCCTGACGGCAGGCGGCGTATTCACGAAAGCCTTCATCGAGAACTTCATCGAATTGAAACGCGCTGAAGCAAGAGCGGTAGCCGTAAGAGTACATCCTTACGAATTTGGACTTTATTACGATCTGTAAGAAGTATTGCTACTATATAAATAGAAAATAATCCAAAGGCCATCCCTTGAAGGTTATCAATCACCTTCGCCGGATGGCCTTTTAAATATTTATAAAATTTATTACTCAACTTTCGCAGCAAAAAATCGGCGTAGACAAGCTTTGATTTAGCTGGGGTAAAGCAGCAATCCATTGCCGGAGTTGACGCTGAATCTAAGGCGGACAATGTCTTCCCGGTATTTTGGGCTGCTTCGGTGATCAAGTCGAGCAACTATGGAAGCGTAAACGATGTAGAGACGTCACGATCCGGTGGGGTTAGTATATCTACCTTTTGCACCGTGGCCGTTTCGAGCTGTGTCACAAATCGACGCCAGGTGAGGGGGCCTGTCTAAAGGGTTCGTGTCTTTGGTGTTCCTGCCTGCAACCTGCCTTTGCACGATTATCCCTTTCGTCCAGGGAGCAGGGGGGGCTAAAGCAAGTCAAGGGTTCCAAAAAAAGAGAAGAAAAAACAAAAAAAGATAAGGAAAAAATGAGGTGGTTCAGGTGAGATTTTCGGCTTGATAAGGGAACGCATGTTTGGTATAATGAAATAAATGGAACTTATGTTCGTATATCCTTGATTCGGGGGCGAGTGAACATGGAGGTCAATGCGGGAACAGAACTTCAGCCATTCAGCAGCCGGTTTAACAGCGAGCAGGCCTGCCTGGAGGCGCTGATCGCGATGAAGTGGCCAAACGGCTTCGTCTGCCCGCGCTGCGCTCACACCCGGTGCAGCCGTCTGACCTCCCGGCATATCCCTTTGTTCGAGTGCGGAAAATGCAAGCATCAAACATCGCCTTTGGTCGGCACGATTTTTGAAGGAGCCAAGGTGCCCTTGCTCAAGTGGTTCGAGGCCCTGGATTTGTTCTTGCTTGAGGGCGGCATCTCAGCGTTGCGGCTGCGCCAGGTGATCCGGGTCACCTACAAGACCGCCTGGTCGATGCTGCACAAAATACGTCATGCCGTGGGGGAGTTCGATGCCCGGGAACTGCTCTCCGGAGAGGTGAAGGTGAACAGCGATCAGTATGGACGTAATCCGTCCCGGTGTCAGCTTTCGCATCCGTACGCCTCGGCGGTCGTAGCCGGCTGCACGGTAACGGAGTCGGGCGAGCCGGAGCAGGTCAAAATCCGCCTGGTGCCGCATAAGCGGGGGGACGGGAAAATGACAAACCGTCACGATCTAACCGCTTTTATTAGCGGGCATGTGGATGTCCATACATCGGCGGTACAGTTGTTTCCTCAGGCCTTTCGGCTGTATGCGCCCTTGCGGAGAGTGGTGAGAGAGGCATGGGAATCGCTGAAGAGTACGTATGGAGCCTTGGGACTGAAGCATCTGCAGGCGTACCTGAACGAGTACACCGTACGCCGCCGGCTGCGCCTGCAAGGAGGACTGCCCGGAGCGGAAGAAACGATGCGGCAGAAGTTGCTGCAAATGTGTGTGGCGATTCCGGCGATCCCTTACCGTAAGCTGATCGCACGCCAACCGAACCAGCCCCTTGCGGCTGCTGCAGCCTGATCGAGACGCTGGAAACGGTAGGGGGAGTTTGATGCAGATCAACTTAATGGTCCTTGATTTCCTGTCTTGATCTCCTATCCGGTCTGCTTCACCTCACCTAAATATGATATGTTTCCTTCTCTTAAGCCCGTCTAAATTATCTCGAACCTATCTGCTTCTTCACCAAATATTTTCCGAGCTTGCCTTTCTCTCTAGCTACCTGATCAAACGGGATAATCGTCCAAAGTCTCCGGATAGGGAGTGTTGATCTCCGTCCTCCACCTCCCCCACCTCCCTATCCTGAAGCGTTCAACGCCCTTTCGTGTTTCTTGCCACTCTTAATTCTTTGAACACCTTCAGCTCAGGGACTCAAGCTGATTTTTGCTCTGCGAAAGTTGAGATTCCAACCTGTTCGCCTTAAAGCACGGCGGGTTTGCCTCCGCAGGACTCGCGAATCACGAGCTCGGGCTCCACGACAACATTGCTCGTCTCGGATTGACTGTTGATCAGGTCGTAGAGCAGCGAAGCGGCCAGCCTGCCGATTTTGTCTTTGTTTTGCCGGATGGTCGACAGGGTTGGCGTCGTGTATTTGCACGCTTCGATGTCGTCGCAGCCGATGATGGCGATGTCCTGGGGGACGTGAAACCCATGTTCCTTCAAAGCGCGCATCGCCCCGATCGCCAGCAGGTCCGAGGCCGCAAAAACGGCCCGCGGCAAGGACCCGGATTGGATTATCCGGGTCATGGCTTCATAGCCGCTGGACTCGAAGAAATTGTCCCCGTTGACAAACCATTGCTCCATGACAGGGAGGCCGAAGCTTTCAATCGCGTCCTTATACCCTTGTTCGCGCATATTGGAAATGTCCGATTCCAGCGTGCTGCCGATATATCCGAGATCTCTGTATCCGAGCAAATAAAAATGCTCCACTACTTTATAGGACATTTTGTAGTTATCGGACATGATGTACCCTGAGCTTTTGCCGTTTAGTTGAATATCGACGCCGATGCAGGGGATTTCGCTGTGATCCAGCTCGTTGATGGACGGCTCGACCTCCTGACCGGTGACGATGATGCATCCGTCCACTTGGAAATGCCGGCAGCGCGCCAAATAATCGCCGTCGACGGAGTGGAATTTCTCGTTGGAGAAAAACAGAAGGTCATAGCCCAGAAAACCCATCTGCTTCTTGAACGCGTTCAGCACTTCAATAAAGAAGGGGTGGGTAAAATCGATATTGAGTTTGCCCGCGAAAATAACGCCGATCAGGTTCGACTTCTTTGTAGCCAGCGTTTTCGCTGAATTCGAAGGTATATACCCCGTCTGCTTCATAATTTCGAGAACTTTCGTTCTTGTCTCCTCGGAGATGTCGCTATAGTTATTAATAATTTTGGAAACGGTCGATACCGATACTCCGGCCATTTCCGCGATTGTTTTAATATTGACCGCCAAAAAGCAGCCCTCCCTACAATAAAAGAACATTTTGGAATTAGTATATCTTAATGAGATACTCAAGACTATTAAAGAAATCGATGGCGAAACATTTACGAAACTGGTTTCGTGATTAGTTTAAAGGAATTGCGAAACGGAGTCAAGACAACTCGAAATAAATGGGAAAAACGAAGCATACTAAGGCCGGAAATGGACTATTCGACGATAAATACAGCGTCTGATCCGCGTCGGAACGAGGTTTTTGCGAATCGCGAAAAAAACCTTTACAAAGCAAATTTTTGATGCAATAATGTGTTTTGACGAAACCGCTTTCGGTAAATTCATCCCGAAATTCTCTAAAATGGCCTGGTTTTACGAAAATTATGAAAAACTTCAGTGCACAGCGTAAATCGGGAAGGTAAACCGAATCGATAGTCCAAAATCATTACCTTAATAGGGGGTAACAGCATGGTAAAGAGAATTTCAGCCTTGATCCTGGCCGGTGCGCTGACGCTTAGTCTGGCTGCTTGCGGCGGAGGAGGCAATGGCGGCAGCACGGCTCCGGCAAACGGAGGCGAAGGCGGCAAAGCATCCGGGGAGAAGAAAGTCATTAAGATTCTGCACTGGAAGCAAGAAAACATTAACAAAGCGATGGAAGAGATCAATAAGGCGTTCGAGGAAAAATATCCGGAATATAAGATTGAATATACGACGACCGGCCCTGACGACGAGTACAAGCAGGCGCAAAGAGCGCGAATCACGGCGAATGATGTTGATATTTTGGCCGACTTGTCCGGGATGAGACTTTCCCCGCAAGAATGGACGCCCGGAGCGAAAACGCCGGATTGGCAGCAATGGATCGATTCCGGTCTGATCGCCGATCTGTCGGACCAGGCGTTCGTCAAGAACTGGAATGCAAACGACATTGAAAAAGCCGGAACTTACAACGGCAAGGTGTATGCGATTCCAACCGGCAAAGTGGCGATGTCCGGCCTGTTTTACAACAAACAAATCTTTGAAGAAAACGGCCTTTCCGTACCGAAAACCTGGTCGGAATTCATCAAGCTTTGCGATGACCTGAAAGCGAAAGGCATCACGCCGATCGCCGTCGCCGGTAAAGACGTATGGCCGCTGAAGCTGCCGGTATTCGCCCTGCAGTCGAAAATTTTGGGCGGCGGCGATCAGCAAAAATGGATCGAAGGCGTTTGGAAGGGCGAAACGGCGTTTAATGACGCCGAAGCCGTGGAAGTGCTGGAAAAAGCGAAAACGATTCAAGACAATTACATGATCGATGGCTTTATGGGCATCGACTATGCTTCCGTACCGTCGATTTTCGCTGCGGGCAAAACCGCGATGCTGGCGGACGGATCTTGGGACGCTCCGACGATCGCAACCGCGAATCCCGATTTGAAATATGGATATTTCCCGCTTCCGGCCACGGAAGACGCCGCGAAAAACGCTTCTTTCGTAGGGAAGTACGATGTAACCTGGTACGTTGCCGAAAAGGGACCGAACAAAGAAGGGGCCCTCAAATGGATGGAATTTTTCTCCCAGCCTGAAAATTACACCAAATTCGTCAAAGCCGCCGGCTTTATTCCGACGCAGGACAACATCTCGACGGAAAGCGAATTTATCGACCAGGAGCTGACTCCATACCTTGGCGATTTTGAGCTGGCTTACGAGATTATGATGATCAACCGCGAAAACGTCGGCGAACATCTTGCGGCCGAAGGCGTGCATACGGAATACCTGGCTCCGGGCGGAGCATTTAAAACCGCGAAGGAACTGGCCGACGTCCAGCAAAAAGAATGGGAAGCCGCAGCGCCTAAGTAAGCCTAAGGTTTCTGCCTGAATCTATAGAAAGAAAACAACCATACTGTACTGCCCTCGGGGTCTGCTCGTCAGGCCCCGATCCTTTATTTGATTTGGATCTGAAGAGGTGAGAGAGATGTACCCATTTGGAAAAGGCTTTGCCCGTTACGTTCCTTTTCTGCTGCTGTTGATTCCGCTGGCGTTATACGTCGTTTTTTATTTCGGACCATCGGTGTTGACCGTGATTTATTCGTTTACGGATGTGAAAAACATCCCTGGCAGCTCCATGAACTTCGTCGGGCTCGATAATTATAAAGACTTGTTTTTTGCCGGAAATTCCGGGGAACGCTGGGTTTCCATCAAAAACACGTTAATTTTCATGTTTATCGTCACCATCGTGCAAAACGGAGTGGCGTTGTTTGTGGCTGTGCTGATTAACCAACGGCTGCGCGGCGATTATTTTTACCGGGCCGTGTTTTTTCTTCCGGTCGTGCTTGGGGTGGCTGTCGTCGCGCTCGTTTGGGGCATGATGTTCGACCCGATGAGCGGGCCGGTTAACATGCTGTATCAATCGCTGTTCGGATATAAAGACATGTTTTTCTCCAGCTTTACGCATGCGTTCGGCTACATTATTTTCGTGCAAATCTGGATGTACATGGGCTATTCAATGCTGATTTTTCTTGCCGGCCTGCAATCCGTGCCAAAAGATCTGTACGAAGCGGGGTACATCGACGGTACGAACCGCTGGCAATCGTTTAAGAACATTACGTTCCCGCTGATCGCCCCGTCTTTTACGGTCAATATGCTGCTTTCGATCATCGGGGCGATGTCCACGTTCGATATTATCCTCGCCACGACGGACGGCAAGTTCAACACCAGAACGATGGCTTACGACGTGTATAAGGAAACGTTCCGCGGCAGTCTGGAAATGGGCTTGCCATCGGCGCTGTCCGTGGTCCAGTTCCTGATCATTTTGGTGTTCGTTATCGTGGCCGTCAGACAGACGCGTAAGAGAGAGGTGGAATATTAAAATGAAAAAATCCAATTCATTTACGATTCTGTCTTACGCCGTCATCGCCGTGCTGCTTGTCCTTTACGTGGTGCCGTTAATTTTGGTGCTTAACGTTTCGCTGAAATCGTATCCCGAATATTTGATGAATCCGATCGGAATGGTGAAGGAAGCCCAATGGAGCAACTATGTCAGCGCCTGGACCGAGGGCAATTTTGCCAGCTATTTTCTGAACAGCGTGCTTTATACCGGGGCGGCTACGGTGCTCACGATCATCGTATCCATTCTCGGCGCGTTTCCGGTAGCCCGGGGGTACGTCAAATGGAGCGGGTTTATCTACCTGTTCTTCCTGCTGTCGCAATTTCTCCCGAATCCGATGGTCGCCCAATATAAGCTGATGCTTTCTTTTAAAGAAAGCCTGGATTTCTTCGGTTACGATACGAAGCTGGGTTATATCATTTTGAAAACGAGCGGTACGGGCGTCGTGTTCATGATGTTCGTCGGCTACATCAAATCGATCAGCCGCGAGCTGGACGAAGCCGCGGGCATGGACGGATCGGGCTATACAAGGTACCTGTTCCAAATGATTTTGCCGCTGATGAAGCCGGTTATTGCGACAGGCGTCATCCTTACGGCAATCGGGATCTGGAACGATTTCGTCGGTCCGATCATGTATTTGCCGAGCAAAGTGAACTATCCGATTACGTTTGGCTTGAAAGAGTTCAAGGGCCAATACGGCAACAACTGGCCGCTGTTGGCGTGCGGGATTACGATCGTGGCGGCTCCGCTCATTTTGCTCTATACCTTTATTCAAAAATACCTGGTGGACGGCGCGCTTGCCGGGGCCGTGAAATCTTAAATGCGGACTAAAGAGAGAGAGGAAGAAGCGCAAATGGGACAAAAAGGTTGGAAGTTTCAAGGGGAGCAAGGCGAGTTCAGACTGGAGCAGCCAGAACATAACAGCTATTTGTATTTTCCCCTCGTCAACGAGGCGGGGATGATGTCGGCCGTGACCCCGAATTTGCACGGAGAAATCACTTCGGGACACAACACGTTTCTGATGGAGCCCGTATCGGCGGAAAGTTTGCATAATTCCAAGGCATCGCGGAACTTTTGGGTGTTTATCGAAGGATACGGGGCATGGTCCGTCAGCGGCAACTCCGCGAGACAAAACGCGGCGCGGTTTACGGGCGAAGAAGAGCGCTCCGCGGTGGAGGCGGGGTTCCTATGGCATGCCGTGACGCGCGACAACGAAAAAGCCGGACTAAAGGCCAGGACGGTCAGCTTTGTTCCGGTAACGGACGATAAAATCGAGCTGATGCGGGTGACCCTGACCAATACGGGGAACGCTCCGCTTAAGCTGACGCCGACGGCGGCGATTCCGCTGTACGGGCGTTCGGCCGACGATCTGCGGGATCACCGCCACGTCACATCGCTGCTGCATCGGATATTTACGTCGGAGTACGGCATTGAAGTGCAGCCGGCGCTTTCCTTTGACGAGCGGGGCCACCGCGTCAACAAGGTCACTTACGGCGTGTTTGGCGCTGAAGCTGGCGGAACGGCGCCCGCCGGATTTTTCCCGGTGACGGAGGATTTTATCGGCGAAGGCGGGGCGCTGGACTGGCCGGAGGCCGTCGTCGCGAACCGCGAACCGGATGCGCAGGCGGGGGCCGCCGTGGAAGGCTACGAAGCCGTCGGCGCGCTGCGCTTCGCTCCGGTGGAATTAGCGCCGGGTAAGTCCGTCTCCTATGTCGTGGCCATGGTCATTTCGGGGGACCGGATCGATGTCGGGCGGTACGCGGCGGATTATTTGGCGGCCGGCCGGTTTGATGCCCTGCTGGAGCAAAACCGGGCCTACTGGCGGGACAAATTGGATACGGTCCGGTTCAGCTCCGGGGACGGTGAGCAGGATTTATGGATGAAATGGGTGACGCTGCAGCCGATTTTACGCCGGCTTTACGGCAATTCGTTTCTGCCGTATCACGATTACGGACGCGGGGGCAGAGGCTGGCGCGACCTGTGGCAGGACTGCCTGGCGCTGATGGTAATGGAGCCGGCGGAAGTGCGCCATCTGCTGCTCAACAACTACGCCGGCGTGCGGATGGACGGCAGCAACGCGACGATTATCGGCGCGGGGCCGGGGGAATTCGTCGCCGACCGCAACAACATCCCGCGGGTATGGATGGATCATGGCGCCTGGCCGCTGATGACGACGCTGCTGTACCTCCATCAAAGCGGGGACCTGGACCTGTTGTTCCAGCCGCAGAGCTATTTCCGCGACGTATTCGTCAAGCGGTGCCGCGAGCGCGACGCCTCCTGGACGCCGGAGCAGGGGAACAAGCTGCTGACCGCGGACGGACAAATTTATGAGGGCACGATTTTGGAGCATATTTTGCTGCAAAATATCGTTCCGTTCTTTAATGTCGGCGATCACGGCAACATCAAGCTGGAGGGCGCGGACTGGAACGACGGGCTCGATTTGGCCCCGGACCGCGGCGAAAGCGTGGCGTTTACGGCGTTTTACGCCAGCAACCTGATGGAGCTGTCCGAGCTGCTGCTTGAACTGCAGAAGCGCACCGGAAAAGATTCGCTGGACATCGCCGAAGAAATGGCCCTGCTGCTCGATACGCTCGGGAAGCCGATTTCCTATGACAGCATTCAGGAAAAACGGAGCTTGCTTGACCGCTATTACGACGCCGTCACTCCGCGCGTAAGCGGCAAAAAGCTGTTGCTGGACATCCGCAAGGTGGCCGAGGATTTGAAGCGGAAAGCGGATTGGGCCGTAGCGCATCTGCGCGGGAGCGAATGGATCCAAAGCAAAGAAGGGTACGCCTGGTTCAACGGGTATTACAACAACGATGGCGAACGCGTCGAGGGGGATCATCCGGACGGCGTGCGGATGACGTTAACCGGGCAGGTGTTCGCGATTATGGGCGGCGTCGCCACGGACGAACAGACGGAGAACATCTCGCAAGCGGTAAACCGCTACTTGAAGGACGAGCGGATCGGCTACCGGCTGAATTCCCGCTTCGGCGGAATCCAGCAAAACCTCGGCCGGGCCTTTGGCTTCGCTTTCGGCCACAAAGAGAACGGCGCGATGTTCAGCCACATGACCGTCATGTACGCCAACGCGCTGTATAAACGCGGGTTCGTGCAGGAAGGGTTCGAGGTGCTCGACTCCATCTACCGGCTGTCCGCCGATTTCGAGAACAGCCGGATTTATCCGGGGGTTCCCGAGTATATCAACGAACGCGGCCGGGGGATGTACACCTATTTGACCGGATCGGCGAGTTGGCTGCTGCTGACGCAGCTTACCGAGGTTTACGGGGTCAAAGGCTGCTTCGGCGACCTGCGTTTGGAGCCGAAGCTCGTGCAGGCGCAGTTTGACGGTTCCGGCGAAGCGGCGGTCGAAACCTTGTTCGCGGGGCGCATGCTGCGCGTCGTTTACCGCAATCCGCAGGCGGCCGAACACGGCCAGTACCGGGTGGATTCCGTCAGCCTGAACGGTCAAAGCGTAGATTGCCAAAACGATGGGGCCGGCTGTCTGATCGGCCGTTCGCTGATCGAAGCTTTGCCCGCCGACGGTGTTCACGAACTGATCGTTACGCTTGGCCGCAATATAAGTTGAACTAAAGAAATACGGGGGTTGGGTCATTTCACAAGGCTGCCCTGATCCGTACAATCAACAGTTCAACTTATACAGCTCAAGAAAGGTAATGATCGCATGGCTTATCAACTGAATAACGAGCTGCTTGCGGTTGATATCGCGGACCCCGGGGAATACCGGGGAACGCGGTTCGACTGGAGCGGCTTTATTACGGGCGTCCGGTTCGCGAGCCATACGTTTTGCGTTCCGGAAAGCCTGGTTCCCGGTCAAGGAACCGGAGGCATAGGGCTTTGCAGCGAATTCGGGATCGCGCAAACCATTGGCTATGACGAAGCGGAGAGCGGCGGGAAATTTCCCAAACTTGGCGTCGGGTTGCTGACACGCCCGGACGAGGCGCCTTATCAATTTTTCCGCGATTATGAGGCCGAACCGTTTTCCATCATGACTGAGCAGCAGGGGCCGCAAAGCGTTGCGTTTACTGTGTTGCCTGAAGACTGCCGCGGTTACGCCGTGCAGCTCGTAAAAACCGTCGCTATCAAGCAAAACCGTCTGAGCGTGAGCGTTGAGCTGGATAACGTTGGCACCCGACCAGTTCTTACCGATGAGTATTGCCACAATTTCTTCGGGATTGACGGCGAGCCGATTGGCCCGGACTACGTGCTGCGCTTTCCGTTTGCGCCTTCACCCCTGAGCGATGACCCCGGTACGCTGGACGGGCTTGCGTTCAGCGGCAACGAAGTTACCTGGGAGCGGCAGCCGGAGAAAGATTTTTATTTTCGCCTGCCGGGGGTCGACGGAGCGGAGCAGCCGTGGCTCTGGGAACTGGTTCATCGGCCCAGCGGCCTGGGAGTTCGCGAGCGCAGCAAGCTCCCCGTGGCCGCAGCAGCGGTATGGGGCAAGGGGCACGTTGTTTCACCGGAGATGTTCGTGGAAGTGAAGCTCGCTCCGGGTGAGCGGCAGACCTGGACCCGGATCTACGAGTTTTTTCAGACGATGTAGGTGGTTCAGGCAAAAAAAGGGCATTTTTTAAGCTTAACTAACCTAATAATCAGCGCTTGACAGGGAAGGCCGGTGGGTTGGTTGGCGGGGTGGTCGGCGGATCAACATCCACTGTCCGGACGCTTTGCACGATTATCCCATTTGATCAGGAAGCAGAGAAGTAGATAAATTCAGAGCAGAAGATAAATTCAAAAGAAGAAGATATATTTGAGTGAAGCGGATATATTTAGGGTAAGCAAATTTGTTAGAGATTATTAGACGGATTAGGGAGAAGTAGACATGTTCGAGATCATTAGACGGGTTTAGGTGAAAGAGGTTTAGAAGAAGTGAAGCAGACCTGACGGAAGGAATGGGGCAACCGCCTCATTTTTTCCTGCTCTCTTTTTATTTATTCCGTACATTAAGCCCCCTGACCCCCCTGAACGAAGGGGATAATCGTGCAAAGCGGCATGCAGGACACCCATACACGAACACAGCCTATGTCTTTATTAAAATGAAGCATTAATGTGTCATTTCTGTAAACTGGCGAATTTTTGCGAAATATCAGCTTGCTGGGCGGCGGTTTAGTTGATATGATAATCCTTATCTAAAACTTCGAACCATACAAGCCATGGAAGGGAAAGGGATGGGGAGCAATGAGTAACAGAGCTTATAACTTTAACGCCGGACCGGCAGCGCTGCCGCTGGAAGTGCTGGAACGCGCCCAGGCGGAATTTGTCGATTTTCGCGGAACAGGCATGTCGATTATGGAAATGTCGCACCGCGGAGCCGTGTACGAAGCGGTTCATAACGAGGCGGCCAGCCGCCTTTTGAAGCTGTTGGGCAGCCCATCCGGCTATCAGGTGCTGTTCCTGCAGGGCGGGGCTTCCACGCAGTTTGCGATGATTCCGATGAACTTTCTGACCGCAGGCAAAACGGCCGGTTACGTGAAATCGGGAAGCTGGGCCAACAAGGCGATTAAGGAAGCGAAGCTCATCGGCGAGACGTTTATCGCGGCCTCCTCGGAGGAAAACAAATATATGTCCGTTCCGGATGTAGGCAGCTTGAAGCTTCCGGATAACGCGGCGTACGTACACATCACGTCCAATGAGACGATTGAAGGCACACAGTTCCGGAAGTTCCCGGATACCGGCAGCGTGCCGTTGATTGCCGATATGTCGAGCGATATTTTGTGCCGTCCGTTTGATCTCAAGCAGTTCGGCATGGTTTATGCCGGGGCCCAGAAAAACCTCGGCCCGTCCGGCGTAACGGTCGTAATCGCCCGCGAGGAACTGCTCCGCGAGTCGCCGAAGCATCTGCCGACGATGTTCCGGTACGATACCCATGCGGAAAACAACTCGCTCTACAACACCCCGCCATCCTTCTCCGTTTACATGGTGAACGAAGTATTGAAATGGATTGAAGAACAAGGCGGTTTGCAAGGCATCGAGCAAAAAAATGAGCAAAAAGCCGGTCTTCTCTATGAAGCGATCGACGCAAGCGGCGGATTTTACCGGGGCTGTGTGGAGCAAGGCAGCCGTTCGACGATGAACGTTACGTTCCGCCTCGCTTCCGAAGAACTGGAGAAGCTGTTTGTCAAAGAGTCGGAGCAGGCTGGTTTTGTCGGGCTCAAAGGCCATCGCAGCGTCGGCGGTCTGCGCGCTTCGATCTACAATGCCGTGCCGTATGACAGCATCAAGGCATTGGTCGAATTTATGGACCATTTTCAAAAATCGCACGGCTAAGCGGGTCTCGGTCTGGCGGACCTGGCCGCTGTTTAGGGCCATCGCAAAATACGGCTCCATCATCGCATGGTTTGACGGTGGTGGAGCTTTTATTTTCGGTTCCCGCACCTGAAAGAAGGCGGCCGATTTGCTATAATGGAACAAGCGCTGCCCGAGGATGGACAGACTCACAAATTGGACGAGGTGTTAGTTTCATGGCATTGCATATTGTGCTGGTGGAGCCGGAAATTCCGGCAAATACGGGGAATATCGCCAGAACCTGCGCGGCGACGGGGACCCATCTGCATCTGGTGCGTCCGCTGGGGTTTCGTACCGATGACAAAACTTTAAAACGGGCCGGGCTGGATTATTGGTACGCGGTCCACATTGAATACCACGATTCCTTTCAGGAAGTGGAGGAAAAATACCGGGGCAGCCGTTTTTTCTTCGCGACCACCAAGGCGGACAAACGGTATACGGATTTCTCGTTTCAGGACGGGGATTTTCTGGTGTTCGGGAAAGAGACGAAAGGGCTGTCTCCGGAAATATTGGCGGCGCATCCCGATACCGTGATGCGGATGCCGATGACGGATAAAGTCCGTTCGCTGAATTTATCCAATTCCGCGGCGATTATCGTGTATGAGGCGCTGCGGCAGCTTGATTTTCCGGGAATGGAGTAGATGTGATGAAAACGGAAAAAGAGAAGATGCTGGTCGGCGATTGGTACGACGCCAGCGATCCCGCGCTCGTTGCCGAACGGCTGCGGGCTCGCGGGTTGACCAGAGAGTTTAATGCCACACAAGAGGATGAACGGGAGCGGAGAACCGGTATTTTGAAGCAGCTCTTCGGCAGCTGCGGCGACGATATTTACATCGAACCGACCTTCCGCTGCGATTACGGCACGAATATTTATGTCGGCAATCATTTTTATGCCAATTTCGACTGCGTTATTCTGGACGTATGCGAGGTGCATATCGGCGAGTACTGCTTTATGGCGCCGGGGGTTCATATTTATACGGCGGCCCATCCGCTGAATCCGGCCGAACGCAACTCCGGGGCGGAATTCGGGAAGCCGGTCAAAATCGGCAACAATGTATGGATCGGCGGCCGGGCGGTGATCGTTCCCGGGGTGACGATCGGCGATAACGCGGTCATTGCCGCGGGTGCGGTCGTTACGAAAGATGTGCCGGCCGGCACGGTGGTTGGAGGAAATCCTGCCAAAATAATTAAAACAATTGAAATTTAGCAGGAATCCTGAAAATGATAGCGAAATAAAATAGATTAGGTATTTGGTTCTATTTTTACATAATTTTTTTCAGGAGAGGTGTGCCTTTATGAAACCTGCTGGTGTAGTCCGTAAAGTGGATCAGCTGGGAAGAATCGTCTTACCCAAGTCGTTGCGCAAAAGATATCAAATGAACGAGGGCGATCCCGTCGAGATTTTGGTACAGGGAGATCACATTATTTTGGAAAGATACCGTCCGAAATGCGTGTTCTGCGGATCGATGGAAAACGTGAGCGATTTTAAAGATCGCTCCATTTGCAATCAGTGTTTGGTCGAAATGAACCAGTTGTCCTAAAACCAAAGACCTGATAGCCGCGGGAAGTCCTTTCCTTCCATAAGGGGAGGCGGCCCGCGGCGGATCGCAAAATAAATGAGCTGCCCGTAAGGGGGCTTATTTATTTTGGTAGCAAACGTGCGGTGGGCTTGGACAAGCGGCGATCAAACGCGCCTGCCTGGCCATAAGAAAATAGACCGCTTGCCGCGGTCTTTCTTCTTGGAATGTGCGCCGATGGGCGCTTGTCTTCATTAAAGACCTTTTGTTTTATCGTCGTTATAAGCCGCAGTCAAAATCCCGCACACAAACATAACCATAACCAGGGTAATAATCCAGAACGTCAAAGAGAAAGACAAACCCGAACACCTCCACGTTGAACTTCTGCTCTTATTATACCCGCCTATACTTTAAAAATAAATGCTAAAATGTGATGTTTTTCATAGACGAAGATGATTGTGGTTTGCTTGTGCTATTTGAAGAACAGGAAGTGGGTTGGCACGGGGCGCAGGGCACCGTCCGACGGGCTGTTCACCACCCGGCCGTTGACGACGAGCGACGAAGAACCGCCGCCATCCAGGTTATAGGCGTCCTGAACGCCCATCTTTTGCAATTTTGCCTGAAGCTCCTCCAGCGTTGCCCCGGAACTTCCGTTTTCGTTCCGGCCGTCGATGACCAAAATGACCAGCTGGTCATCCTTGTAGTTGCCGATCACGGTACGCGGCGCACGTAAAGGCGAGGACCGCCATTTTTCCGGGATTGCCGTTTTCCTGCCGTCCTGAAGCAGGATGGGGACAAAGGAAGCGCCGAACATCGGCTCCAGCCTGTCCAAATCTTCTTTGCGCTCAAACTTGCCGCCGATGAGCTTGCCGAATTTGCTCAAACCGACGAAAAACAAATCCTTGTAGGTGGCTTCGAACCCGTTTACATATTTGCCGCCCACGATCGTCGTGCTTAACGGGTAACGTTTGCCCCGGGAATCGGCGAACCCGCCGGCGTTGATCCCGGCCACGGCGCCGTAGCGCTGGGCGGCTTGTTTGGTCGTTTCCGAACCGCCCAGCATGTCTTTGCCCAGCGTCATTGTCATCGCGTCCGGAGATTTCAGCTTAACCTTCATCGCGTAGCCCCGGTAGGTTCCCGGGTTGACTTTGTATAACTCGATGCGAATCCGGTCGCTTTGGACCGTTTCGTACGGCGTTCCGAGCTTGGCCGTGATTCTTCGGTTATAGATCGTCGCGGGCATTCCGGCCGACGTTTTGGCCGTTTTCACGATGGTGCTCATCGCCGAGGTCGTTTTGCGGTACAGCTCGGCGGTTTTTTGAATGGACGAAATCGTGGTTTTGGCGTTCGCTTGCGCCTGCGTAAGTCCGCGGGAAATCGCCCCAGTCGTCTGAAAAATATCCGCCTCCGGCGTAATATCGCCGGGTGGGCTGTTCCATTCGATACGGGGGCCGCTGATCAGCAGGGCGATCAGAAGGCCAAACAAAGGACCGGTTGCCAGCAGAAAAAAACGGTTGACTCGTTTTAACGGCGTAATCATTTGAGCAGACCCATCTGTTTCTGAAGCTTGGCCAGCTGCTGTTTGACCTCGTTCAGTTGAGTATACAGCTTGTTGCTGTTGTCCGTTTTTTCGCTGGTGTTGTCCTTCGTAAATTCAAGCAGTTCATTAAACGTATCGACTTTGCTCTGCAGTTCTTCGACTTCTTTCGATAAAGCCGTCAATTGCGAGGTGTAGTCGGCTTTCATCATTTCCGTTTGGCTTTGCCATTTGGCGTCCAGCTGCGCGACCATCGATTGCTTTAAATGATTGCTGTAAAAATAGGCGGCGGCGGCCCCGGCGCCGATCAACAGTACCCAGACGAGCAAAATCAAAGCTACGGAAGGACTCTGCTTTTTCCGGGGGCGCATCGGTTCGGTGACGGTTGCAGGCTCCGTAGAATAAGACATCACATGATCACCTCAAAAACTATTATTCGCAGTACCCATTCTAACACGGCGACATTTTTATCGCAAAAAGGATAGATTTAGAGAAAATATGCCAATTTGCGCATCTTTTTTTGTTTGCCGGCGCCGGTTGTCTGGAAACTTTGTCCTGGGGTACAATCGCCGTAAATGAAGGAGCGGAAAGGGGGAGTTCACCTGAACCTCTGGCTTGAGATGTTAAGGAGAAGATTGCCGCCTGCTTTTGTACTTGAAGCCGAAGAGCGGCTGGAAAACGGAACATTGATCGGGTTGGCCGGGTCGCACGGGGACGGGGGAAGCGGCAGCCGTGATGAGAAATTAGGACCGCTCTGCGGAGAAGAACCTTGGGAGCATCGGGCGGACGAACAGTCGGCACATGATAAAGATATATTTAATGAAGAAAACATTCCGCAGGATGAAAGCGCGGCTGGCGTGCAGGCGGAGGAAGCGGCGGAGCGTATGCTGGTGGATTGGCTGGCTGCCGCTTACGCCAATTGCGAAGGCGGAGAGGCGCTCCAGCCGCGGCAGTGGCTGCTTGCGGAAAGCGCCGACGGGGCGCTTGAGTTGGCGCTGCGGGCGCTGGTTCCCGGCGGCGGGGCCGTGCTGGTCGAGACGCCCGCCGCGCCGGAGGCGCTCGAGCTGATGCGCCGCCTCGGGCTGCGGGCCGTCCCGGTGGAGTGCGACGGGGACGGCATGCTGCCGGACGATGTGCGGCGGAAGGCGCGGCTGGCCGGGGGCAAGCCTGCCGGGGGGGAGCCTGCCCTGGCGTATGTGACGCCGCACTTCTCGAATCCGTCCGGCCGGGTGTGGAGCCGGCAGCGCAAGCTGGCGCTGCTTGCGCTGAGCGCAGAGCTTGGGCTGCCGCTCGTGGAGGACGATACGGCAGGGGCGCTGCCATTTGCGCTGTTATTCAAAAATCCGCAGGTTCCTGAAGCTCCGGAAGTCCCGGAAACGGGGGCTGCTGCTGCGGAGAAGAAGTTGGCGGCGGTGCCGGGAGGTGAAACGCCGAGCGCAGCGGTGCTGGGGAACGAAATGCCGAAAGCGATGGTACCGGAAGGCGAAATGTTGAAAGCGGCGGTGCCGGAAGGCTGCGAGTCACTGCTTCGCTTGCGGCAGATGGCGGGGATTTCCGGGGCCAAGGTGATCGGCATCGGCTCGTTTGAGCGGGCGCTTCTGCCGCAGCTGCCTTTGGCCTGGCTGCGCGGCGAGGCGGAGGTGATGGAAAAGCTGCGGCGGGAAGCGGGGCGCGGGAGCGGCGGCGGAAGCGGTCTGCCGGCGGCGGGCCCGGCCAGCCAATGGAGCGAGGCCGTGCGGGCCGCGGGCGATCGGGCCGTGGCCGCAAGGGCCGGGCGGCTCCGCGCCTGGCTCGCGTCGCCCGCAGCCGCGCGGCATGCCGCCGCAGCCGCGGCGGCGTACACAGCGCGGCGCATGCTCGCGCTGGAGCTGCTGCGGGCGCCCGCCTGGCGGGGCGCCCGCGCGGCCGATCCCGGCGGCGGGCTGTACCTGTGGGTCAGCCTGCCCGCCGGGATCTCCAGCGAAGCGCTGCTGCGCGCTTCGCTGCTGGAGGGCACAGCGTTCCTGCCGGGGACGCTGTGCTGCGCCGGTGAGCCGGATGACGGGTGCATCCGGCTCACCGTGGCCGCGCTCGAAGAAGCGCGGCTGCGCGAGGGGCTGGCGCGCATCGCCGCCGCCCTCGCCGGCTTTACGGCGCGTTCCGGGGGCTGACACGCCCCATCTCCGCGCCCCGGGGGCCGACGCGCCGCCAACGCTGCGCCCCAGGGCTGAACGCGCCGCCAACGCCGCGCCCTACTCCGCCCCCTCGCTCCGCTCCAAGGCCGCGGCGGCGCGCCGCCACGTGTCCACGACGTGGGCGTACTGCCGCAGCCCTTCCGTCCCCGCGGGCGTCAGACAATAGCGGCCGCGGGCGACGCGGCGGAACCAGCCGTAGTAGTCGCGCTGCAGAATCGCCGCGGCGCTGCCGACGCCGCTGCGGTCGCGCGCGTCCTTGGGAGCCATCTCCCCGCCCCCTTCCTGCAGGGCGAGCGCGACGCGCAGCGCCTTTTCGCGGTACGCCGTCACCAGCTTGGCGCCGTGGCTGCCGCCGACATTGTAATCGCCGCTGCGCTCATGAAACTCGTGCATCAGCCGCTCCGCCCGCCTTTTGACAACCTTGGGCCCCGGGGTGTATACGCTGTCTTGCGGCGCGCATAAAATCTCCACAAACGCGGGTTTTGTTTTGTACCGGGTGACCGCGATCAGGCCTAAACCCAGCCTGCGGCACAATATGGTGATTTCGCTCCAGCGCTGATTGTGGGCCCCTTTTTCGCGCGGTTTTTCTCCACGGCCAAATAAACCTCGCCGCTCAGCTTCTGCCGTTCGAGTCCCTGCAGCAGCAGCGGCAGGTTAAATGTCTTTTTCATTTCGACGATCAGCGGCTCATCGCTGCCCGGCCGATAGCCGACCAGGTCGCAATGGCGGACTTCGCTGCGCACGATGTATCCGCGCTCCTCAAAAAAGCCTTCAACGGGGCGTATAGTTCCGTCTCATGCTGTACGGCCATGACGATCTCCTTTACAAGGTTGTTCAAAAAGTTATCTTTCCATGACGAAGCAGTTCATGAAGCGGAACGGCGTCGAATCTTGAATTCAGCCGGGCCTTCCGGTGCTCACGTACCCAAAACGTACGCTCCGCTCCTTTCGTCCCTAGCTTCATCCAACCTTCTCGGTCCTGCAAATCTAACTTTTTGAACTCACATTTTACAAGGTTGTTCAAAAAGTTATCTTTCCATGACGAAGCAGTTCATGAAGCGGAACGGCGTCGAATCTTGAATTCAGCCGGGCCTTCCGGTGCTCACGTACCCAAAACGTACGCTCCGCTCCTTTCGTCCCTAGCTTCATCCAACCTTCTCGGTCCTGCAAATCTAACTTTTTGAACTTACATTTTACAAGGTTGTTCAAAAAGTTATCTTTCCATGACGAAGCAAGTTCATGAAGCGGAACGGCGTCGAATCTTGAATTCAGCCGGGCCTTCCGGTGCTCACGTACCCAAAACGTACGCTCCGCTCCTTTCGTCCCTAGCTTCATCCAACCTTCTCGGTCCTGCAAATCTAACTTTTTGAACTTACATTTTACGTATCCATGATCAGTACAAATTATAGCACAAACCTCAATCCCCACTTTTTCGATGCGAATATTTTTACCCCGAAAACGGTCAACTTCTCGGGAAAAGCCGCATAGGAATGTAATACACTTTTCAACGTGGAAGCTCCATTTAAACTCAGCTTCAGATACAAAGGCCAAGGCCGGGGACGCGGGAGAACCCCTAAGCGGGAGTACAGGAGGTACCTAACATGGACATTTTTGAACGTATAGCGGCTTACCGGGCGGAAAGCGACTCTTTGTCGTGGAGCGGCACATTTAAACAATATATCGAACTTTTGGCCAAGGACTCTTCGCCGGCGATGACCGCCCATGCCCGAGTTTATGAGATGATCAAGTCTTATGGGATAGAGGAAGTTGACGGCCGGAAAAGGTATAAATTTTTCGAGCAGGAAATCTTTGGGCTGGACCGGGCGATTGAAAAGCTGGTTGAGGAATATTTTCACTCCGCCGCCCGCCGGCTGGACGTCCGGAAGCGGATTCTGCTTTTGATGGGCCCGGTCAGCGGCGGTAAATCGACGCTGGTGACGCTGTTGAAACGGGGGCTGGAGAAATTTTCGCGGACGGACAAAGGGGCCGTATACGCCATTGCCGGCTGCCCGATGCATGAGGACCCGCTCCATCTTGTTCCGCACGAGCTGAGGCCCGAGGTAGAGAAGGCACTGGGCGTCCGGATCGAAGGCAACTTATGCCCGGTCTGCCAGTTGAAGCTCAAAACGGAGTACGGCGGCGACATTGAAAACGTCAGGGTGGAGCGGGTGCTGCTCTCCGAGGACGAGCGGATCGGCATCGGCACGTTCAGCCCTTCCGACCCAAAGTCGCAGGACATCGCCGATTTGACGGGAAGCATCGACTTCTCGACGATTACCGAATACGGATCGGAGTCCGATCCCCGGGCATACCGGTTTGACGGCGAGTTAAACAAAGCCAACCGCGGGCTGATGGAATTTCAGGAAATGCTGAAGTGCGACGAAAAGTTTCTGTGGAACCTGCTGTCATTGACCCAGGAGGGCAACTTTAAGGCCGGCCGGTTTGCGCTGATCAGCGCGGATGAGCTGATTATCGCCCATACGAACGAAGCGGAATACAAATCGTTTATCGCCAATAAGAAAAACGAGGCGCTGCAGTCGCGGATGATCGTGATGCCGATTCCATACAATCTCAAGGTGTCCCAGGAGGAGAAAATTTACGCGAAGCTGATCGGTCAAAGCGATATGAGCCACATTCACATTGCCCCGCACGCGCTAAGGTCGGCGGCGATTTTTTCCATCTTGACCCGGCTCAAGGAGACGAAAAAGCAGGGCGTCGATCTGGTGAAAAAAATGCGCCTGTACGACGGCGAGGAAGTGGAGGGCTACAAGGACGCCGATTTGAAGGAGCTGCAAAACGAATACCTGGAGGAAGGGATGTCCGGCGTCGATCCGCGTTATGTAATCAACCGGATTTCCAGCGCGCTGATCAAGCAGGACCTGCATTGCATGGGGGCGCTCGATATTTTGCGGGCGATCAAGGACGGTCTCGATCAGCATGCCTCCATCACGAAGGAGGAGCGCGAGCGCTATTTGAACTTTATCGGCATCGCCCGGAAGGAATACGACGAACTGGCCAAAAAGGAAGTGCAAAAAGCGTTCGTGTATTCGTTCGAAGAATCGGCGCGCACGCTGTTTGAAAACTATCTCGACAATATCGAGGCGTTCTGCAACTGGACCAAAATCCGCGATCCGCTGACGGATGAGGAGCTGGACCCCGATGAGCGCTTGATGCGTTCCATCGAAGAGCAGATCGGCATCTCGGAAAACGCCAAAAAAGCGTTCCGGGAAGAAATCCTGATCCGCATTTCCGCCTACTCGCGCAAAGGAAAAAATTCGAATACAATCATCACGACCGGCTGCGCGAGGCGATCGAAAAGAAGCTGTTCGCCGATCTCAAGGATATCGTGAAAATTACGACGTCGACCAAAACGCCGGACGAAAATCAGTTGAAGCGGATCAACGAGGTCAGCAAACGACTGATCGACGAGCACGGGTATTGCCCGGTGTGCGCCAACGAGCTGCTGCGCTATGTGGGAAGCTTGTTGAACCGTTAAATGAACATGCTCTGCCGGTAACATCCATGGTAAGATGAACTCCCTGCTTTGATATTTCTGAAGAATATCGAGGCAGGGATTTTTTTAGATTATAGAATTTTTAAGTTTTCAGCGGAGCTGAACAATTCTATAATCGCAAGAAAAACTTCCGCTTAACGTGGTCTGTCTTCTTTGAATGTACGTCGATAGACGTTTTTTTTACACTAGCGTTGCAAGAACACTAACATCAATTTTCAGCAAAACCCACATTTGGATTATTGAAACTATAAATGGATTTTTTTACAGTCATTTTTTAAGCTTAAGACCAAAAAGCCAAGGTTACCTAATGCGTAGGTCGCGATGTCCCATTAAATGTATATAATGGATATTATTCCTTGAATTTGCTTGGCTTAATTATCCCAACCATTGTGCGCACCGATAACACTTTGGGACCTGACCCCGGACGTCTCCCCGGACTACTTCGACTGGGTTTCCGATCCAGTTCGATTCGAAAGGATCGCCATGAACGGTACAAATACTCGCGGAGAATCCGGAGCACTTGCCAGTTTGTTTTTGCCGTTTGGGTGCTGTGCCGGATGTGCTCCACGAGCAAGGCAGTAATTAAAGCCAAGAATAACTGGTTCCAAATAGCCTGTGGTTTATGACTGTGCAGCTTCTTCAATCGCAAATGTTGCTTCAGCCATTTAAAATACAACTCGATGAGCCAGCGATTTTTATAGATCTGCGCGATTTCTTCAGCGGTCTTATCCCATACCGATGTAAAAATACGATAAGTCCGTTCCTGCTCGTCATAAAACTCCACCAAACGAACGGAATGTTCCATGGATCGGAAGGAACTGCCCACGCAAACCTTGGCGTCCCGCGTGATGTTCGAGCCTTCCGGAACAGGATACTCCTCAATGACGGTGGCAAGCGCGCGATCTCGCATACGGATCACAAACTGGATGTTGTCCTGGACCCATTGATCCATCCGGGCATAATCATCATAACCGCGATCCATCACATAAATCGCATCCGAGGGGACGACCAGTTCAACGGCCCCCGCACGATCCCCTACATTGAGCGAACTGGGGATCATGGCATCAGGAAATAGCTTGTCGGGAGCTGTAACAACGAGGCGCAGATGCATCTTGACGCCGCTACTCTTATTTGACATCTTGGCCCAACTTCCAAGTTGAAGCGGCAGTCGAATGCTGGAAGAATCAATGATGTGCAATTTCCCGCTCTGGCCCTGGTGGCAAGCACGTTGCTGTGTTTGTGATGCCAGATGCTGAAACATCCACTCCAACAGCTCCGTTGGGATCTGATCGAGTTTTCGGGATAATTGCGAGCCGCTGATACTCTCCAACTGTAGAAGCTGCTGAAGTTTCGGCTCAGCACGAAGTGCAATTTCCATTTCACCGTAAGATGACCATTGTTTCAACTGAGCATTGATGAAGAGCATGATCGCTTTCATCGTGGTAAGTTTCTTGGTGTAATGGTCGAAGAGTAAACGTTGATGCACATCGATGGGCAGTAAGGAAATCAGTTGACGAATGACCGTTTTAGCTTTAACGTTATCCATGGATGGTCTCCTTTTGTAGAGAGTTATGGACAACGTACCTACCTCTTTACAATAGGAGATTTTTTATGCTTTTTCCATGAAAAATGATCATAATTACCCATATTTAACTAATATTTGATTATTCGCGTTAGGTTTTATGCAACGCTAGTGTTTTTTTATACTTATTTTGAAGCTCTGAAACTTCATAGAGTATAATACTCAATAACTTGAAAAGGCTGGCTATCGTGTTGAGCAGGCATTTACAGGCAGAGAGGCAATGAGTAAGGCGCTAATGCTCGGCTCGGCCTTAATATTGCTGGATGTCATGCTTCCGGATCATGACGGGTGGTATCTGCTTAAAGAAATCCGCAGGCGCAGCCAGTGCCCGGTCATCCGGCGCAGGTCAGACTGGGTATCACCACGATTCGAACCATTTATGCTTCCGCCGTATCGGCTGAAGCGATGACCCAGGCGCAGAATGATATTACACCAGCACTGCGGGCCTCACACGGCTTGCTTTCCAGTGAAGAGGATGATTTCCAAGTCATTTCACTTGTCGTCGGCGGAATCGGCATCCGCAAAGCGATTGGGGCAAAGCGTGGAGTCATCATGCGCCAATTTCTGATCGAAGCGGTTATTCTGAGTCTCATGGGCGGGACCGCAGGAGTGCTGCTTGGACTCGGTACGGCCAAACTTCTTGAGAAAGTGGCGAATCTGTCTATTGAATTGACGCTTGAGCCGACGCTGTACTCCTTCCTGTCATCCATGGCGGTTGGTATTATTTTTGGGGTGTATCCTGCCAGGAAGGCGGCCCAACTGAAGCCGATCGATGCGCTGCGGTATGAATGATCCGGACTTCATCCGTTTCTGCCGATTTCTGAATAGGCAAAAAGTCGAGAACAGGAGTAAGTGACTCGAGAAGCGAACAACTGATCGCGTACCAGGTCCCTGGTCAAATAGCTACGGAGGTTAGGCGGCTTAGCGCAAAATAACTGATGGATAGAGGTTTCAGACAAGGTCTGAGCTCTATCCATTTTTGGTTGTTTTCATGGTGCAAAAAACGACAAAATTAGTAACATCATGTATCCAAACCAGGTGTCGACATGTTTCGCTATATGCAAAAGCCAAAAATGGAATGATAATACTATTTGGATTTTGTGAAATTAGGAGGATGGGAGGGCGGGAGTGAATCATAAGTGAATCTAAAGAAGCAGGTCTTTGGATATTACATTGGAAGCATGCATGTAGGAGATGGAACAAGATTACAACTTTATAGAGTCTTGATTAGAAAGGGGAGCAGTATGACTAGCAAAAGAATAAACAGACAAGTTTGCCTTATGCTCATCGCAGTATTTTGGATATTATCAGTTTCATTATATATTACAAGCAATAAAGCAGAGGCAGCAGGTGAGTGGAAACCGATTTATAGCAAAACTCAAAGACTAATGTACTACGAAGATAATGTGTACTTGCATTATCCAACAAATATCCCCAGAAGTGAACTGGGGAATTACAGAATAGATCTCTCTTGGACTTATACCACATATCTTATATATCACTACAATAAAACAGATATTGGTACTATTGATGTTAGAGCAGTAAAGTCTGGTGACACTAATATTATGAGGAGAAAAAATATTGTATATGGGGATAATAGGGGCGGTTCTGCTTCCTTTTTGTTCTCCAATAACAATGACTTTTCTGTCACAGAAAACATTCTAACTCACTTTAGCACCTATGAACCTAATCTTATAGATACCATCACTATGGTTATCTACTATAGAGATGCAAGCCCTCCTACTAATCCTACAATATCTGTTAACCCACCGGGATATACCCAAGGCAACGTCTCTGTTTCGATCAGTGGGAGTACGGACAACACGGGAGTTGCCAGTTATGAGTACAGCCTTCAAGGAGCTCATAATTCGGGGTGGACGGTATATAACAACCCGATAACGATTACCAACCCCGGACAGACCACGATTAGTGCCAGGGCGGTAGATGCAGCGGGCAATGTCAGCGGGGTGAGCACTTCCAGTGCGTACATAGACCAAACAGGCCCAACTGAACCAGCCGTATACATTAGCCGATCGGATTGGAGTAATACGGACGTCATGGTAGGCATCAGCAGCCACGGGGCGGACAGCCAGTCCGGCGTATCGAGAAGTGAAATCGCCGTGACAGGAGCAACTAATATAGGATGGCAAACCTATACGGGGACGTTCAACATATCCGCTAATGGTCAGAGTGTCGTCCATGGCCGAACGATAGACAATGCTGGTAATGTGGGTCCAGAAAGTACAGGTGTGGTCTACATTGATAAACTTGCGCCCAACCTGCCAACAATTAGCATGGATGGGAACTGGACCAGCAGCGGTAAAACTTTTACGCTCCAACACGGAACAGATAATGGAGGAAGCGGAGTAAACCGAAGTCAATACAAGCTCGGAGATAGTGGGGCATGGACCGATTACACCGATCCGGTAACCGTAAACCAAGAGAACCTCGTCGTTTACGCCAGAACGATAGATAATGCCGGTAATGCGGGCGAGGTTGCTCAATCCAACGGAAATATTGACTGCACACCCCCGGCGCAGCCTTCCATTACATTGAGTGAGACCGGATATACGTCCAAAAATGTTTCGGTCACCGTAACCAGCGGGCAGGATGCCCTGAGTGGCGTGCTGAAATCACAGTATCGGATTGATAGCTCAGGAGCATGGACCGATTATACGGCGCCCTTTTCAGTGACCAATGAAGGGGTAACGACCATCTATGCCCGTACCATGGACAAAGCAGGGAATGTGAGCGAAGAAGCAACCGCAGTGGCTAAAATTATTCGGACCAAGCCGGTAAAGCCAGCTATCACCTTAAGTCCTGTGGACTGGACGAGCCAAAATGTTATCGCGACAATCAACAATCCAAACAACTCAACCGGAAGCATCTCCTACAAGGCTCAGTATAAAGTCGGGGATACCGGCGCATGGGCTGATTACCAGTCTCCCATCACCGTTGGAGATGAAGGCATAAAGGTGTATGCGAGGGTTGTTGATGCAGCAGGTAACTTTAGTGAAGAAGTCTTGGCTGAACCAAGAATAGATACGACAGCTCCGACGGAACCGGTGATTGAAAGCATATTGAATCCGAGCGGATCAGGAGCCAATATCACGGTAACGCCGGGAACGGATACACTTAGCGGAGTGAGCCGGACGGAGTACAAAATCGGGGATCAGGGCACCTGGACAGCGTATGCGGCTCCATTTACCGTTAACCGTCAGGATGCGGTCATCGTCTATGCAAGAACGATAGATCGGGTCGGGAATGTATCCATTGAAGCGGTAGCGGTAATTGATGCGAATTTATACCAGAAAACACTGGCCGAAGCCATCCAAGCAGTTGAAAAAGCTGAGGCATCGAGGCTTCAGTCGGATATCAATGCGGCCCGCACCCTCATTAGTGATTTAAAGGATACCGATCAAAAACTTCTGCTGAACCGATTGAATGCTATCCAAGTGATGCCGGATGTGCCAGATGATCAAAACAGCCCGTCTACTCCTGCCAACCTAGTCGGCACAAATGTAACGCCAACCAGCATCAAACTGTCCTGGAAGGCTTCTACCGATGATGAAGGCGGGGTCAGCTACGAAATCTATATTGACGGTCAGCTCATTGGTGAGACAAGAGAACTCGCTTATGAAATCACAAACTTGGATCCGCAAACCAGCTATGCGTTTACCGTGAAGGCCAAGGATGCCGCCGGAAATTATTCCGGTCCGAGCAATACGGTCACTAAAGGCGTGTCTAAAAACTATAACTACAAGTATGATGCCGCTGGAAGACTGGACTATATCGAGTCGAACGGCAAAGTGATATTCGATTACCAATATGACAAGAACGGGAATCTCATACAAATTATTACACTGGTCAATCCTTAAGATTGGAGAAAAGGTCGATGAAGAGAAAACTGGGTACGCGTAATATTGCTATATTCCTGCTGCTACTCCTTTTTTTCAATACAATGAGTGCCTATATCCCTAACATCGCGAGCGCTTCCGAGAAAACGGGTACATACGAACAAATCGCTTCCCGCTTTGGAATGTCTGCTTCATTTATCCAGAACGAGCTGCAAAAAGGATACTCTATAAATCAGATTTATACTGCACTTTTTCATGCAGAACAGTCGAGTAAAACTTATGAAGAAGCCTTGGCGGAATTGTTTCCTAAGGAATTAAATAAATCAGAAACCGTTACGAGTAATGTTTATAATCGGTTAAATACATCGCCTTTAGACGGTATCGTAGTTTTTGATGTCACGGATGACGTCGATGCGAATAAAACAGAGGACCGTAGTTCTGTTACAGAAGATGTGTACTCTATTAGTAAGGCTACAGCGAATTCCTTAAATAGAGTGGCCGATATACCTGTACTCCCCCCAATAACAGAAGAAGCTCCGGTTTACGATAAAACTTCATTTAACGACGCTCCTTACTCCGTGGGAAATGAAAAAGAAAGCATTTCCACTCTTTCGGGTAACTTGCATGTCCAAAATTCAGATATGTCGTTACCGGGGAGAAATGGTCTTGGATTTTCACTTACTCGGCAATATAATTCCAACGATGCCCAATTTTATGGCATGGGAGCTACATTAATTGATGTAAGCGAAGCAAAGCAAAATTACTACGTCGAATTTAATGTCATTGAGAAGCCTATCATAAGACAATATAAGGTGAGCTATAACGAGAAAAAATGGATCCAGGAAGATACCAATGGAGACGGGGTAGTTGACCGCAATACATATGATCTCCCTGCCACAACCAAAGTTGTAGGAACCTATTCGACATTGGAAGAGGCAAATCAGGCGGCAAGTCAAAAGATAACGTACACGGTTCCTGCAGAATCTAAGATAGTAACTGATTACATCACAGCCAGCAAACTGGAATTGTTTCCACAATCTATTCGTTATAATCAAGATGGCTTTGTTGGAAGTCTTGAGCCTAGAGGACGAGCGGAAGTGATATCAGGTTCATATACACCTTTGGACTCTAAATATATTTCAAACTATAGTTGTGAGATCGTTAAAGTAGGGAGTTACGATGGCTATGGATACTGGTCTCCTAATTTATATGATTATCCTGGCGGTTCATGTGGTAAATCAAGACTAGAATATAACGATGGTACCTATAGCGGAACATTGTCATTTAACTATGATTTTATATGGTTAGGTTGTCCTTCTCCTGAATACAAAAAACGTAATTCGGTGTGCACTGTACGAGGCGATGCTTATTATTCGGGGACAGTCTTTTCAAAAGGAACTGAGGATACCCGTATATGGGGACAGAACTACGAAGGGATTGTTACCAAACCTGGGTACACCAGTGACACCGGCTACGATCCCTGGGTCGACAATGGGCAGGGAGGAAGGATAAGGTACGCATATACTGCTGACGGCCTGCCATGGATCGATAAGCTTGAGTCTGAAGGAAATGGAAGTAAGGTTCTGAAACAAACACAGCTTTACTCTACACTGGAAGAAGCCGAAGTGTGGAAAGAGTTTATCGGCAGCAATTCCGGTTTAGAGATTACCGGCTCGGAAGAAGGCGCCGAACCTAACTATCGGTATTATATTGCAGAAGGTGCTCATCCCGTTATTGGTGCAGTAACCGTTGAATATCAACCCAAATTTATCTATCAGAATACGACTAATACGCCGCTAAACGAGCAGCTTTTTCCATTAGGCAAAGGGTGGGCCTGGAATCTCCCTTATGTAGAAACCAAAGATGACAAACAATATATTCATCTTCCTGAGGGTGGAAGTTATGAAATTGAGGGAGACCAACTCAAAAATTATGATTGGAAGGGACTTACCTTTGTAGCGGACGAAAGCGTAATCGTAAATGGTGAAGTGTCAGCTTACGTACTAAAGTCAACGAATGCCCAGCCCAAATACTATTTTTCAAAAGACGGCAGATTACTGCAGATTTCGGACGCTCATAACAACTTTATTCACTTTTACTATGAGCAAAATGCTACTTATAATCGTAAATTGTTGAGCAAAATTAAGGATGCCATAGGGAACACAATAGAAATTTCGTATTCTGCGACTGAAGTAATACTTAAGAAAGAAGATGAGACGGTAGTTTATAAAAAGCATACTGAACAAGGAGTTGAACTTCTCGATTCGATAACAGATGCAGCCGGAAGGAAAACGACGTATTCATATACTTTGGCTCCTGCTAAATTTAATCTAAACGCCTCAGAGCCAGGAAGACAATTGTCGAATCCATACGCGCTTCTGACCAAAGTGTACCATCCTACCGGGGCTGCCACCGTCTACACCTACGATGATCAGCCGGTACGGCGATATATTGGTGCGAATTCTGTTAACGAAGCTTACCGAGCCGTCTCGCGAGTGGATCAAATTATTTACAGTAATGACCTTGTTGAGGAGTTTAATCGCGAAACGATACACTATACCTCTGACATGGCAGCGACCTATAATGACAATACAAGCTTTTCAACCCTTATTAATAACGGGTTAACTAATTCGACTTATAAGTACAATAAAAAATATGTCGATAATAAAGTCGGTTCCAAATATTACCTGGAACAGGCCGTTGTTCAAGCAGTGGATAACGAGAAGGTAACCAGCTATCAGTATAATAAACAGGTAGAGGGCAAGTCGTATTCGGCGCCGGTTCCAACGGTTACTACATCGAGTAATAATTAAAATTCAGATGTATATACTTCAAGTGCGGTGTATGACGATTACGGGAATGTTACGGAATCAACGGATGATCGGGGCTCAAAATCGTACTATACGTTCGATGACAATCACCTCGTTAAAACAGCGATAGAACCTCTAGACTCCAACACCAATGGCTATGTTGAATTTGTACGAAATGGGCAAGGAGATATTGTTCAAACTACTGTTCGCGAGAACAATGCAAGCGGTAAATTACTGCAGAAGGTGGAGTATGCGGATAGAGACTCGTACGGGAATGTCACCAAGCAAATCATTACTAATGATGATAAGACGGTTACTACTCTGAGCGAGTTCAGCAGTCAGTATGGTAATGCATTCCCTACTTTGCAAAGTGTACAAGTGACGAATGCGGATGGAGATATTTCAACAGTCAGCAAAAAAATCAGTTATAACAAAGAAACGGGACTAGTCAGTGCTTCGACGGATGGAAATGGCCATGAAACCGCTTATGAGTATGATGCACTTGGGCGTGTGATTAAGGTAACCTATCCCGATGGAAACAACATAGGCGCATCTTACGACGATCAGGAAAATACGGTAACCGTAACGAATGAACTGGGAGTAAAGTCTAGAACGCGTTGGAATGCTCTAGGATGGAACATTGAGACTGGCTTGTATAATGGCACAGAGTATCAAGTTAAAACAAAATCGGCTTACGATCACAATGGCCGACTGGTATCGAGTGAAGATGCATTAGGAAATCTCACCAGATATACCTACGATGGTTTGGATCGTCTGACATCAACAACTTACCCGGATGGTTCTACGGCTACATCGACTTACAACGATGCTCTTCGCCAAATAATACAAGCTGATGGAGAAGGCAATAAACAAATTAACACTTACGACAAGTGGAACAGAATTGAGATAACGGAAGAACAGCCTGCTAATCAAGATCAAAGTACGGTTGTGGCGAAGTTCGAATACGATTGGGTCAACGACCAGGTTCTAAAAGATTATGATGCTCTGAATAACACCACTTCTTACAAGTATAATTCATCAGGCAAAGTTAATTCGGTTACAGATCCTAACGGAGACATCACCAAGTATGACTATGATATGCTTGGAAATCTAATTCAAACTACCTATCCTGATGGTAACGTTAAGTCGAAGAGTTACGATGAGCTTGGACGCGTTATTCAGAACAAAGACGAAGTCGGCCAGTCCGAAAAACAGTATTTTGATCCTAGTGGAAATGTAATTCGTGTGGTAGATCGAAACGGGAACTCGACGGTTTTTGAATATGACAGCCGCAATCGTTTGAAAACACGGAAAAGCAACAGTGAAACGGTAAGTTATACCTATGATGCAGCCGGTAAACGTCTGTCGATGACGGATGGAACCGGAACAACTTCTTACGAGTATGATAAGTACACGGAACTGTTGAAGACGATGACTTACCCGGATGGATTAACCCTTAGCAATCAATATGATGCAGGAAATAATCGAATACACATGGCAGGTCCATTCGGAGCCGAAACATTCTATACTTATGACAACCTGAACCAAGTGAAAACGGTAGGAAGTGTAGAAAAGCAACCGGACACAACGTATCAGTATTATAAAAATGGACTGGTTCAAGGCGCAGTTTCCAGCAATGGTTACGAAACTCAAAATCGGTATACAGGCTCAAAATTGACGGAGTTAAATCATGCGCTGGCAGAAAATGTTACCCATCATTTCGAGTATGGTTATGATGATAATAAAAATATCAGAGAGCGCCTGCAAAACGGAATTAATGATTCATTTACGTATGATGAGCTAAATCGAATAAACACCTCGACAGAAAATAACGAGACTTACACCTATGACTCCCGAGGCAACCGTCTTACCTTGATGACGGTTCAAGAATTAAAGACGAAACCAAGAGAATATAGCTATGATGATCAAAATCAGTTAACAAGGGTTAGTCTGAATGGTCAAACCGTCGAATACCGGTATAATGGAGACGGTCTGCTGGTTGAAAGAATTCAAGGCGGAGTACACACGCGCTATTATTATGACAGCAACAGTGAACAAATTATATCCGAAGCAACCGTAGAAAACGGAAAGGCCAATTTGGTCGCAAATTACACAAGAGGACTGAAGCTGGAAGCTATAGAATATGCAGATCAAACCAAAGCCTATCCGTTATATAATGGACACGGGGATTTAATAGAGCTGAGAGATTCAGCAGGGACGTTACTGAACCAGTATCAATATGATATATGGGGAAATATCATTTCCGAACAGGAGAAAGTCCATAATCCATTCCGTTATTCCGGTGAGTTGTGGGATGATGAGGTTGAGTTACAATACCTGAGAGCCCGCTGGTATGATCCGTCGGTTGGTCGATTTATAAATGAAGATACGTATCAGGGGCAGCTTACTGATCCGCTAAGTTTGAATTTGTATACGTATGTGCAGAATAATCCATTAATTTATTTAGACCCGACGGGGCATAGACATGAGCAAGGAGCCGGATTTACGGTCACCCCGGATATAACAACACTTACACTTGCCGAATTAAGACAACAGCTTCCTAATTTTAAATTTGTGGATCATAAAGAGATGTTTTATGAGGCGCAGCAATACCAATCTTTGTGGTATAACGGAAGTAAAGCATTTGATCGTCTTGACGCTGCGTCCTTAAGCCATAGTTCGTATGTTGTCGTCAAGCTATACTTCTTACGGAAAGATGGCCAGGATTTATCTGAGCTAACGGTAGGGCAGCTAGATAAAATGAGCTTTGACCTATCCAGCGCCGGGTTTAAAATTGATTCAATTGCTCTAGGTTTATATGGCGCGTCTTATGGGGTTAAGGAGACGAGTGAACCAACACAGAGTGGGAATAAGCTGAAGTTGCATTTGCAGCAGTTTGGTGGTATGACAACCAAAGAAGCTACGGCGGCAGCAAAAAAACTTGGGTATACAAAAACCAACTTTACATCTCATGGCCAACCTGTCTTTAAGAAAGGAAATAAATATATTACCCCTGATGTAGATGGACACAATGGTGGGATATGGAAAATGGCTGATTCTGTGAAAAACTTAGGCAGTAAAAGTACTAGGATGGGTACTTACGATGAAAACTTAACTTGGATTGGAGATTAAATAGAATGCATTGCTGGAGAATAACAAAGTATGATCCTGCATATCGCGACTACGAAGGGAACTTTAAAAAGGAGGAGTGGACATCATTTTCTGATATTGGGAGAGTATTTGGAGGAAAGCAATTTACCATAACAGAATATCTGTCTATAGAGAGTAAGTATATCAGCGCAGTAACCATTCTTATGGATTATATGAATGTATCTTCATTGGAAATTAGCAATCTAGAGAAATTTGAAGATAGTATTGTTCAAAATCAGTATGTTACAAGAAATATGGTCGAGATGTTTACGACTATTAAAGATGGTGATAAATTTAACGTTACAAATATCCCTGATTTATGTAAACTAATTCTTCGTGAGCATTCATGGGGAAAGTTGTCCACGTCTTCAATGTTTGTTCATTTTGGTTATGACTTCTATATGTATATTGGACTGCAAAAAGAATGCCGACTTGGGCTAAATGAGATTAGAGAGTCGGGGTTATTTATAGAGGCATTTACCTCGCCGTATCTAATCTAAAGATTACGATTAACCTTGATTGGCTCCGTGCTTTTCAAGGTTTCTTTTTTTGGCGGAGACTACCCAGTACCGAATGGAACCTATCATCAGGTTCAAAATTCTAAGTTATCGAACAGGTGAGTACATTAACTAATGGGAGAATGTACATGGATAAAACAAACGTGAAAGTAGAATTCATTATCACTGGTGAAGAGTTTAACGTTACTGAGATAAGCGATTTATTAAAGCTAATTCCGTCGAAATCTTGGGATAAAGGAGATGATATACCTGGAAAGAGCATCAAAAGAGTGGAGACAATTTGGATGATTGAAACTGAATATGAAGAATCTCTTGACATCAACGAACAACTGTCTAAAATTCTTGACAGTATTTTAGACAAAAAACTTATCTTGAAGGAAATCAAAACAAAGTATAGCCTTGAATATGTTTTTGCAATAGTAATAAACGTAGAAAATAATGAAAAGCCTTCAATGTACTTTAATCATGATTTTATTGAATTTGCCAGTGAAATAAAAGCCGAGTTTTACGTAGACCTATATATTTACTCATAAGTCATAGTTTTTATCTTGTCGTCAAGTTATATTTCCTACGAAAGCATGGCCAAGATTTATCTGAGCTAACGGTAGGGCAGTTGGATAAAATGAGTTTCGAAATTTCCAGCGCTGGGTTTAAAAATTAATTCAATCGCCCTAGGCTTATACGGTGCGTCTTATGCGGTTAAAGGGACGAATCTTTGTAGCAACCATTCTTACTGACCCAAGCACAGGTACTAAAGTGAGAATACATGCAGAGCCTGGGGGAGGTACTCCTTATTTTAGGGTTCAAAATAAGGGCGGGGGCTATCTTGATGACAATAAGCAAGAATTAAGAGATGCAACACATTTCTATTTTGTTAGCAGGTGAGTTGGCTACCAATTTGCATGATGTTCTAGAAAATTTCGATTTTACAGATAGCATAGTTACTGAAGTGAAATGGGATGACAACCTAATAGACCTGATAGTAGTTGTCGATTACTATTGGGATATTCAAGATGGTCGTGACACTACAAGACTATTAAAGATCATTTTCAAAAATTGCATGAAAGCGGATTTTCAATTCAGCACAGAACTTCCCTTAACTTCTCATGAAGTAAACAAAGAAAGTCTCTTTACAATTGTCCTTTTCAAAGAGATGGCGGAGAGTAAAAACAACTCGTATAAGCAAAATCATGTGGGGATTTTTACTACAAACTACTCAAAACCGTGGTTGTCGGTAGTATGTTCTGATGTAATGTTGGAGGAATAACACCATCTATGAACCTTGATTGACTTCGTGTCCTTCAAGGTTTTTTCTTTGGTAAGGCTACCCAGTGACGAATGAATCCATCATTCAACCATTAATACTTATTTTCAGAGCCATAGAGAAACTCCTTTCAGGTATACAGGGATAGCCGATAGGGACTGATGGTCCAGTAATAAGTGAGTTATGTATATATATGAACAATATCTGCTCAGTATGAGGTCATAATGGGTTAGAAGAAACACCCTATGATCAGGACGGAAATCCTCCTATGAAATAAATGGCCTGCATTTCAATTAAAACGGCAATTTTTATTGAAATGGCACTAAAATAGGGGAGGTACAATCATATCCGAACGATTTGATATATTTTTGAAGAATATTAACATAGGAATGCAACTATTAGATTAGAAGCGTGTAGCAGGATAGGGATTGAATATCTATCCTACTACTAAGGGGTGATGAAGTGAAATATTGGATCACAGGACTTGTAGTTTTTACTGTACTGTTTTTTGCTTATAGCATATTTAATGGAACGCCGTGGGGGAAAGAAAACATGAGGAAAGAATCATCAAGATACTTGCAGGACAAGTATGGTGACGAGATGAAAATTGAATCGGTAAAGTATGATTTTGACAATTCATTTTATTTCAAGTATAGGTACTATACAGTAGTTCACTTAAAGAAGAATCTACAAAATCAATTTCAAGTAAACAAGTACAAGGAGAAGTTAACGGACAATTATTATATATCCTACTGGGAATATGAAGTTAAAAATGAGATTAAACAGCAATTTCACCAAATATCAAGTGTGTCGTTTCAATTGAGGTCTGATCCATCACAAGATCGATCAGAAATTAACGGAATATATCCGCCTAATTACCATGAAATAAAGAAAGAAATCAAGGAAAAAGATATGCCTGAATTAAGACTATGGATTAGTGTAAATGATGACAAGCAAGAGCAAATTATGAATGCAATTTTTGAAATCGTTTTGTTTCTTAAGGAGAAGGACTACAGATTATCGTCTATTAGTTTTATGTTAGATAATCAAACAAATAATGAGTCATATTATCTGAGTGGTATGGATTTAAAAGAGGTTACTGATCTTAATTCACTGACAAACAGGCTAAAGTAGTTTTTTATTCACCACATGCGAGTGTGACAACTGCATGTGGTCTTGTTTTTTACGAGTCCTGCCGCCCCGTGCACTATGCACCCGTTCATTTAGTAGGCGGAAGAGAACGAAGCCAAGCAAATACAGCTATTCATGCCAATGAAAAAATGATTCCAATCGAGGAAGCATTGCAAAAGTGCAATAGGAAGCGGCAGCGTACTATAATGGTTTCTAGTGTCCAAGATTTGATGGCCATGTTGACCGCTCACCGTAAACCAGTCAAGGCCACACTTGACTGGTGATTGGATTCCTTTGCTGGGACAGCCACGTGGTGAGCGATGGGGTGCAGGGGACGAGTCTCCTACGTTTCCCTTAGTAAATTATCCTCATAAATGTGTCCGGGGCAGCCCCGTGCTGCTCCGGACTTTTTGTTCATTTATATAGGTGAAACGGATCAATTGTGGGATATTATGCCAACTAAGGAATTGTGAGGCCGGCGGCGGGTTGATAGAATGTATTGAAGTGTTTTTTCCATAAAATATCTAAATGTCCAGGAGTACGGAATGAATAGGACAAACTATGTGCTGTCGCAAGATGAATGGTTTTACCTGTGCTTGCTTTCCGGTGCCACTACCTTGTTCGGTTTGGAAAATGTGCTGAATGGCCTTAATTTGCAGGAGGCCCGCCAACGATGGGAGATCGTGTCCGGGCGGCTGAAGAGAAAACATATTTTGACGGAAGAAGATGAGGATCAACTATACATAAAGCGTGATTATGCCGCGATTGCGGAAATTTTGTCGTTTCCGGACCAGGTGTTTGCTTGCTTGGTGGAAAAAAACGGGGCAGTCTCCATGGAATTTATCCATTGCCGGGCGGGGATGTTCACGCGCTTAACTGGGGAAGAGACTTGCGAGGTCCAGCTTTGCACCGGCGGGAAGAAGCGATTGCCATGCTCCGGGAGCAGTTTTTGCTTAGCGATTGTGAGCAGGAGGCATTTTACCCTCTACCCGCGGCGGAGGCCAATTACGCTCTGGCGCTTGCAGGTGCGGGAGAACAAGGAGCGGCAACGGTTCTTTGGCAAAAGCTTGGGATAGACGGCCAAACCTCGTCAGACTTAGCGGAAGCCTTTGGGCCACAGTCCGATTGCCGGGTCATTGCCGGATACCACTTGGCTTCTGGAGAGGAGGCCGAAGCGCTGTTTACCTGTGCGCGAACAGAAAAAGGAACCTGGATGCTGGGGATGATGCCGGAGCGAAGTCAGGCCCTTTTGTTTCGGCGCAAACCGCTTTCCGCTCTTGAACAACTTTTTGCGTTTCCAAGTATGTTGGGGAAAGGAGGGGGAACGTCTTGGAACTGAAGGTTGATCCGGCCCGCATTAACGGGCTCGCAGACGAAGTACGCCGGTTGGAGCAACAGTTCGGGGATCAAGTCACAGTTACGCTAAAAAGGGTATCGGAGTTAGCCAGTAGAACAAGTTCGGCTTATTCCGAGCCGGGAGTCCGCTCCGCAATATCTGAAGTGGAGCGGCGGATGGAGCGGATTAGGCAGCTGTCCCGGGAGATCGGCGGCGAATTGCGCACGAAAGAGAAAACGCTGCGCTGGGCGGCGAACGAGTATACTCGCCAGGAGCAGGAGTCCTTTTTAAAGGCGAAGCAGTTAAAACTTCCAGTTACCTTAAATAAATTTGCCGCGCTCCCGACGACTTCAGGGAATAAAACGGCCGTCCTTCCTTTGCCGTTTTCGGCGTTTTCCTTATTCTCCCGGGCGGCGGTTTACCTCCCTATCACCGTAGAGCCACTTACGAAAGAACTGACCCTGGATCCGGAGCATAAGAGCGACGAAGTGTTAAAGCTACAAGAAAGATTGCAGGAACTGGGATACGAGCTGGAAGCAAACGGTTATTTTGACTCGGCCACGCTGGCAGCAGTTAATCGGTACAAAGAAAAATACGGCCTGGACAATACCGGCGATCGGCAAGGGATCGTGGATGAAAATGTGTGGCGGACTTTGTTCGGGACGCTGAGCGGGCTGCTGACGGTGCAAATGCACGGTCAAACCTATTCCGAGCCGTTGAAAATGGCGCAGCTGCGGTTGCAAGAGCTGGGGGTTGAGGTCGAGGCGAACGGCTATTTTGATGAAGCTACCGTACGCGCGTTGGAAGGGTTCCGGGAGGTTTACGAGAAGGATCAAGACGGGCTCCAGGGTGTAATCGGGCAGGCAACCTGGCAGGCGCTGTTTAATATTCCGAAAGTGGAACCGGTTGAGGAGGCCAAGCACGAGCCGCAATACTTTATTATGGCCGATGATCCGCGAAGCTATTCGCTGGACGATGTGCTAAACCGCGATGATCCGGAAGTTCAGGAGCGGCTGAAACAGACCTGTTGGGCAGATTTGACCAAGGAAGAACAAGACAGGATATATAACGAACAGAAAGAGCTTGAGAAAAAAGAAGAAAACGAAATGCGGCAAAAACAAAGCGGCATCGGCAATCCTTTTTTCGCGAACCTAATGGTCGGCGGGTCAAATGCCGTGGTGAACGCAATCAACACGGCCTCGGCAGGATTGCCGGAGCTGCTTGCCGAATGGATTATGGGACCGGAGCCGGAAGGATACGTAAATCCGCTGGATGATCCGTACGGCAAAGGAGTTGGCGAAGCTGCCGGAAATGTAGCCGGGTTCTTTTTGCCCTTTAAATATGTGAAGGCAGTGAAAACACCGGCGGCCCTCTCCAAGCTATCGCCGACGGTGGTCAGATCCATGACGGCGGGAGCGATCTTCGGCACGGCTACCGAAGCATCTGACGCGGTAACCGACTTCAAGCATGACGGCGACCAAGACCTCATTGACCGCGCCCAAAATATCGCTCTGGATACCGCTATGGCCGGAGCCGGGGACGTGACCTTCACCTATGCGTTTAAGCTCATTTCCAGCGCGCTCAAGAGTACAGCGGGACAAAAGCTGAACGGGTGGCTGAAGCGTTCGGAAGTGGATGAGGTGCCGGCAACGCAAGGAAACTTGGAGACGCTGGTACCGAGTAAGATGGCTGAGGGGACGAGTAATCTTTTCAATACACTGGAGAATTTAGGGTTAAATACACCACAGAATATGGTTCGTGCTAAAAAATTGCAAGCTGTAGGTGTAACAGAAGAGAACATCACTAAAGTGATTCAAAATGAAATGAACTCTTCCACGTTTATTCAAAAGAAAATTTTGAACTTGGATGAATTTAAATATCTTAATGCTGAACAGCGAAGTGCAGTAATTTCAGCAATTAATGATGGTAGAGTTGATATTTCTAAGTGGACGGGTAAAATATCAGGGGAATTGGATGGCTTAACTCGAGAAGAATGGTTGGCAATCGATAAATACATGGGGAACGGAAAGAATGTCTATAGAATTCCCGAAAACGCAAAGGAAAAGGTAGCTGATTTTGTAGTTGATGAAGTTAAGGTGGAATTCAAAGGTTTGCTTACTGATACGCTTGAAAGTATTGAAAGTAAGGCATTTAAATACGCTAGAGAGAGTTTCACACCGTTACCTGCAGGTAAAAACGCAGATTCTTTGGTTTTGGATGTTTCTTCAAATGGTCAGAGTATTACTTTTGAGCAAGCGAGTAATATTGCAAATAAAATTAAGGAGAAATTCCCAAACAAAACTATTGAAATATGGACATCAGATGGGGATGTCATTAAGTAGGAGGATATCATGAGAAAGACATGCAAGTGCGGAGTAACTCTGTCGGATACAATTGTACCTAATAATGTAGTTTTTTGGACTTATAAGGCAACTGAAAAAAATCAACTTATTAAAAATTTTGAAGGAGAATTTACTGATCTAACTCAAATTGCAATTTGGTACTGTGAGGAATGTAAACGATTTTACTATTGGGGTGACGATGGAAAAGTATATACGTATGCACTAAGAAACGAAGAGGTGTTAGACTATCATAATATAGACTGGGAAAAAGATGAGAGTTTGTACTATTCTTTTAATGATTTTGAGGAAGAAGAACTAAGAAGTGAAATGAAGAGAACGGGTGAACTTGCTATTCCAAGGAAAATAAAAATACTAGAAAATAGGAATAAAATTGCGATTAAGTCAAATGGAAATGAAGCTATAAAGCTATATCAGCTAGAAAATGTTGAATAATGTAACAGCAAATTGTAAAGAACGTATTAATGCAATTACAACGGCAGTATCTCTTATGGAGAAAATGGAGAGTATAACAAGAACTAAATGCCGTCGCCGTCACAGTAGGGAGGGAAAATCCATGAATCGTTTTCCATTAAATGAGCCCTGATACGGCGGGAGAATGTCAGGACATGGATTTGATCTTGATGATCTTCCCTCTGCGCCGCATCTTGCTGTATCTCTTTGTCGGCCGGATGCTCGGCTGCGATGATAGTATGTTTTTAAAACATCATAAATTGGCAGATTCGGAGGGTCATATTGGAGAGAAATTAGAAATTGTGAAAGAAGAATTAATACAACTGAAGCTTACATGGATGAATTTTTAGTTGTTCAGAGATTGAAGAGTCAATATGCACAATTCGTTTTTGACTAATAATGATATGAGTGATTGCTATTTTTTAAGTATATCATTCGAAGAAGTGAATCTCTCGGAGTGTATACTGAGTAAAATAGTATTTGATTACGCCTCCCTAATACATTCAAATATAAGAATTTGTGTAGGTATAAAAGCGTCTTTTGATGGTACAGACCTTAGCTTTGTTAATATATCTGGATATGACTTGAGGCGAGCATCATTTCGAAGAGTAAATTTAAGCTACGCAAAGTTTTCTAATGTTGACTTAACAAATGCTCTAATACACGAGAGGCGCAAAACCAAAAACGGTGCTTGACCACCAGAAAAGGCACAGATCCCTTAACCGAGCTGCCATTCTAACGGTTGTCAGCGCCGTTATTTTGGTAAAATGCCGAGGAAATTAATTTTAACGGTTGTGGCAGAGCTTATTTTGCCTTTTTTCTGCAGATTCGCGTCTTTTTCGCCTAAATAGGCGCGATCATAACCGTTAGAAATTGAAACCCTGTCTTTTCGGCTAATTAGGCGCGATTACAACCGTTAGCGTTAGACCGGTGGCCCGGAGATCCAGAGACCCGAGGGCCGAACCGTTCACTCCATACGAAAGGATCGGCCATCTGATCTTGTAGTCCGTCACTGATTTCGGCCCACGGCTTACGTCTCCATTACAACATCTTCCGCAGATGCTTCTGCCCGTCGTAGGAGAACAGCGCGCGTTTGTCTTCGACCACGGTTTCCAGGTGGACGGGGCGGCCCCATAAACGGTAGACGTGGGGGAGCGTATGCTCCAAGTATTTCAGGTCGAGCTCAAGGCCTTCATATTGATGTTTTAGCAGCAGTTCGCCGGAGCGCAGGTAGTCGCCGTCCTGGACGACGATGTACGGGGAGCCGCCGTTTACGCGGGTGGCTACCAGTTGATCGCGGATGTGTTCCCACGTCTTATCGGTGATTTTCCATTCCGGGCCCTGCTTCTCGAAAATGTACAGGTCGAGGTCGCGCACCAGGTCCTTGGTCAAATAGCTGCGCAGGAAGGAGATATCGGAGTCGAGCTCGCGCACTTCGAAAATCTTTTCCCGGCCCTGTCCGGGCTCGCGGCCGAAGCGCTCCTGTTCCTCCTTCGTCGGATTGTCCCAGCGGCGTTCGATATCCTCGAAGATTTTCAGCCCGAGATAATACGGGTTAAGGCTTTGCTGCGAGGGCTGCACGACCGAGGCGTTCAGCTTGGCGAATTCGATCGTTTCGTCGCTGGTCAGGTCGAGTTCGCGGATAATGCGCTGGTGCCAATAGGAGGCCCAGCCTTCGTTCATGATCTTAGTCTCCATCTGCGGCCAGAAGTACAGCATTTCCTCGCGCAGCATGCTCATGATATCCCGCTGCCAGTCCTCCAGCGTTTCCGAGTATTCCTGGATGAACCAGACGACGTCTTTCTCCGGCTCGGGGGGGAAAGAGGACTCTTTGGCTTTGGTTTTGGCTTCGGCTGCGGCTTCGCGTTTGTTCGCGATCACGTCGAGTTCCCACAGGTCGTCGTATTCCTTCGGCTTGATCCGCCCCTGCCGCCCTTCTTTGGCCAGCCGCAGCTTCTCTTCCATCTGCCGGCGTTTGTCGTACCGTTTCGGCTTGATGAGCTGCGGGTCGACATGCTCCTGGATGGCCAGCACGTCGTCGAGGAAGCTTTCCACCGTACCCGCGCCGTAGATCAGTTCGTAGCGGCTGATCCGCTCGGCGGTGGCGGACATGCTTTCTACCATATCCCGGTTGGTGCCGGAGAAGCGGACGTTGTTTTTGAAAAAATCGCAATGCGCCAGCACATGCGCGACGATCAGCTTGTTTTGGATCAAGGAGTTGCCTTCCAGCAGAAAGGCGTAACACGGGTTCGAGTTGATAACGAGCTCGTAGATTTTGCTGAGCCCGAGGTCGTATTGCATTTTCATCTTATTGAACGTTTTGCCGAAGCTCCAATGCGAAAAGCGGGTAGGCATGCCATAGGCGCCAAACGTATAAATGATGTCGGCGGGACAGATTTCGTAACGCATCGGATAATAATCGAGACCAAAGGAGTCGGCGATTTCCATAATTTCCGCGATCGCGTATTCGAGCTGCTCATGTTGGCTGTTCAACTGGCCGCACCCCCTTCGCGTTTGTGGAAAAACCGCTTCAGCGCGTTATAAACCTCGCCTTTTTCCTTGATGACGTAATACATGAATTTCTCCTGCTTGATGTTCCGGTAAGCGGACATCAAGGTGCTGCCGCGGTTGTACTGGTTGACCTCACCGTAGCCGAACAGATTGCAGCGCTTCATGAGCTCGACGATCAGCTTGGTGCAGCGTTCGTTGTCGCTCGTCAGGTTATCGCCGTCCGAGAAATGGAACGGGTAGATGTTGTAGCTGGACGGGGGGTAACGGGAATCGATGATTTCCAGCGCTTTTTGGTACACGGACGAGCAGATCGTGCCGCCGCTTTCGCCGCGGGTGAAGAACTCTTCCTCGCTGACTTCCTTGGCCTCCGTGTGGTGGGCGAGAAACACGATTTCCACCTTTTCATACTGCCGCCGCAAAAAGCGGGTCATCCAGAAGAAAAAACTGCGCGCGCAATATTTTTCGAACGCGCC
>NZ_JBBOWY010000003.1:0-70124 GCF_038007325.1 Paenibacillus sp. FSL P4-0127
GAGAGGCGTGGGAATCGCTGAAGAGTACGTATGGAGCCTTGGGACTGAAGCATCTGCAGGCGTATCTGAACGAATACACCGGACGCCGCCGACTGCGCCTGCAAGGAGGACTGCCTGAAATGGAAGAAACGATGCGGCAGAAGTTGCTGCGCATGTGTGTGGCGATACCGGCGATTCCTTACCGCCGGCTGATCGCGCGCCAACCGAACCAGCCCCTTGCGGCTGCGGCCTAATCGTGGAGCTGGAACGGTAGGGGTTACTTGATACGGATCAACTTGATTTATGTGGGTTAGCATGAATGGTAGGGGCGTTGCTGCAGATGGAAGAGTTCAGGCTACAGCAAAATCACAGTCTTTTCGTTTCCCTCTCCGCTAAATATTTTTTTCTCTCGAGTTTGTCTTTCTCTCAGCTACCTGATTAAACGGGATAATCGTGCAAAGTCTCCGGACAGCGAGTGTTGATCTGCCGCCCCTCCCCCCCACTTCTCTATCCTCAAGCGTTCAATACCCTTCCGCGTTTCTTGCCACGATCGGTTTTCGATTTGACTGGTAAGGCATTTTTGTGCAAACGATTGCCTCCCTTAGATTTCGATGATATAATCCAGCACATAAAGATAAGGTAAACGTTTAAGCAACCGCGCAGCGGGAATAACGGGGCGGGAGGCTAAACGAAAGCGAGGCGGAAGGAGAAATCGGGATGAGTCAGGTTCGAGAGCAGGTGCAGGTACAGGTACAGGCAAAAGACAGAGGCGCTGCGGACAGAGCTTATATCCTGGGACGGAGCGCCTGGCGCACTCTTGAGGAGGGCAATGAGAAGGAGTGGCTGATCGGCAACGGGATCGGCGGATATGCCAACCATTCCGTCCCTGGCGGCGGCTTTCGGATGTCGCACGGATATTTGGTTGCGTCGGCCAGAGCGCCGGTGAACCGCATGCTGGTGTTTACCCGCATCCAGGAGCAGGTGTGTATGGGCGGGCAAACCTATGAGCTTGCCTCCCAGCAGTATATCAACTGGCGAAAAGACGGACACCGATATTTGCGGCGGTTCAAGCTGGACACGGTGCCCGAATACGACTATCAGGTCGAGGACGTGAATATCCGCAAAACGATTTCTCTGGAGTATGGGCATAATACGGCGGCGGTCTGCTACGAGATTGCCGGCGGGAAAGAGCCCGCGGAAATCAAGCTGGTCCCGCTGTTTAACTACCGCTCTCCCGGGGACGTTTCGGAAAAAGGGAGTCTGCGTTTCGAAACTAAGCTGGAGGGCAATGTACTGCGGCTGACGCCGGAGAGCGGGCCGGACGTAACGATATCGTTCATGGCGTCGGCGGGCGAATATCTGGACCGTTCCGCGCTGCCGGTAACGATGGCAACGCCGTCTCATATGTACGAGGAAGGGCATTTTTACGCTTTCGAGAACCGGAACGGTTTTTTGGGCGTGGATTGTCATTATACCCCTTATGAAATCAATGTAACGATCGAGCCTTACGAGCGGAAAGCCTTTTATTTCAAATGTTCGACGGAGCCGCTTGACGGCAAGGACGGCTTCGCTATCGTTCGCGAATACAAGGAGCGGATGAACAAACTGGTGGCGGCGGCCGGTTACGGCGACAGACTCGCGGACCGTCTGGTTGAAGCGGCGGACCATTTTATCGTGGACCGGGAGTCAACCGGACTGAAAACGGTGCTGGCCGGTTATCCGTGGTTCACCGATTGGGGCCGGGATACGATGATCGCGTTGCCCGGACTGGCTTTGGCCACCCGCAGATTCGCGGAGGCGCGCGAAATTCTGGAATCGTTTTCGCGTTATGTCCGCGGCGGGCTGATTCCGAACATGTTCCCGGACGATGGCCAAGAGCCCCTGTACAACACGGTGGACGCTTCGCTTTGGTATGTTCACGCCGTCTATGAATATTTGAAACATACCGGTGGGGAAGATGATTACAGGTTCATTCGCGCGGCGGTCTATCCAACGTTAAAAGAAATCGTCGCCGCCTACCGCGGCGGAACCGATTTTTCGATCGGGATGGACGAGGACGGGCTGATTCATGCGGGCGGCGGCCTGGATCAGGTCACCTGGATGGACGTGCGGGTAGGCGATTGGGTCGTGACCCCGCGGCACGGCAAGCCGGTGGAGATCAACGCCTTGTGGTACAACGCGCTGTGCATTATGGCCCGGCTGGCGGAACGTTTCGGGGAAACGGAGCCATATGATGAATTGGCGCGGAAAGTGCGGGAATCTTTCCGCAGCCGTTTTTGGAACGAGGCGGACCAATGTCTGTACGATGTTGTTGATGTGCCCCAAAAGGACGGGGGATTCAACAATGATCCTTCGATTCGGCCGAACCAGATTTGGGCGGTGTCGCTGCCGTTTACGATGCTGCCGCCCAACCAGGAGAAGGCCGTCGTCGGCACGGTATATAAGCATTTGTACACGCCTTACGGGCTGCGGTCGCTTTCCTTCCAGGACCCGCGCTTCCGGCCCCGCTATACCGGCAAATTGATCGACCGGGACGGCGCTTATCACATGGGGACGGTTTGGGCTTTTCCGCTAGGGGCGTTCATCACGGCCTATTGCAAAGTGAACGGGTACAGCCAACGGGCCGTCCTGGCGGCGAAAGAAATGTGCGCCGTGTTTGAGGATCACCTCCAAGATGGGGGCATCGGCGGAATCGCCGAAATTTTTGACGGGGAATTTGCCTGCACCGGGCGCGGCTGTTTTACGCAGGCCTGGAGTGTGGGGGAAATATTGCGCGCATATACGGAAGATGTGCTTCCGCATTTACGGAATTTGCGGGGAAAGGAGTGAAGCCGTTTGTCCGTTCAAAAAAAATTCGAAGGTACGATAGATTACGGCGATTTGGCGGTTACCGGGGGAATTTCCGTATTCGACGCGGAATTCGACGCGAAGTTTTATTATGAGGGCGACGACTTGGGGGCCGTCTATACGCCGGAGCAAACCCGCTTCCGCTTGTGGGCCCCTACGGCTTCGGAAGTGCGGGTCGTCCTGTACGAAACCTGGGACGGCGCGCCGGTCAAAGAACTGGCGATGCAGCGGGATGCGCAGGGGACGTGGACGCTCTTGATCCCGGAGGATTGCCATGGATTGCTGTACACTTACCGCGTAAAAGTGGGGGAGCAATGGAACGAAGCCGCCGATCCTTACGCCAAGGCGGTAGGCGTCAACGGGGATAAAGCGGCGATCCTTGATCTGCGGAGCACCGATCCGGAAGGGTGGGACGAAGACGTGAAGCCGCCGCTGGCTTCAGAGACCGACGCGGTGATCTATGAGCTGCATGTCCGCGATCTGTCGGTTCACCCGCGGAGCGGCATTCGCGAGAAAGGCAAATTCCTGGGTCTGGCCGAAGAAGGAACCCGGGGGCCGGACGGCATACCGACGGGACTCGACCATATCGCCGGGCTTGGCGTTACGCATGTGCAGCTGCTGCCGGTGTTCGACTACTCCAGGGAGAGCGTGGATGAACGCCGTTTGAATGAACCCCATTACAACTGGGGTTACGATCCGAAAAACTACAATGTGCCGGAAGGCTCCTATGCCACGGACCCTTACGATCCGGCCGCGCGCATCGCCGAACTGAAACGCCTTGTGCAAACGTTGCACGTCCGGGGACTCCGGGTCATCATGGACGTGGTTTACAACCATGTGTTCGACGGGTACCTGATTCATTTCACCAAGCTGGTGCCGGGTTATTACTTGCGCTACAAGGCGGACGGCACCTTCTCGGACGGGGCGTTCTGCGGCAACGAATGCGCCTCGGAGCGGCCGATGATGAAGAAATATATCGTCGACTCGGTGCTGCATTGGGTACGTGAATATCATATCGACGGTTTCCGGTTCGATCTGATGGGCTTGCTCGATGTCGATACGATGAACGAAATCCGCCGCCGGTTGGATGAGATCGATCCTTCCCTAATCATGGTGGGCGAAGGCTGGATGATGGACACCGTGCTGCCCGCGGAGCGGCGGGCCAATCAGGCCAACGCCGCGCGGATGCCGCGCATCGGCATGTTCAACGACGGGCTGCGGGACGCGGTCAAGGGAGATATTTTTCATCCTGAAAAAAGAGGCTTCATCAGCGGCAGCGACGGCTTCGAGAACGGAGTGAAACGGGGCGTTGCCGGGGGCATCGATTACGGCGGGGAATTCCGCCAGTTTGCCGCGGAGCCGGCGCAGTCGGTCAACTACGTGGAGTGCCACGACAATCACACGCTATGGGACAAAATCATGCTGTCCACGGACGGAGAGGCGGACGAGCGGCGGCGCGCCATGCACCGGCTGGCCTCGGCGATCGTGCTGACCAGTCAGGGCATCCCGTTTGTCCATGCCGGGCAGGAGTTCATGCGAACAAAGGGCGGCGTGGAGAACAGCTACAACGCTCCCGTCGAGATCAACTGGCTCGATTGGGAGCGCTGCGCGGCTCATCGGGATGACGTGGCCTATATGCGGAGCCTGATCGCGCTTCGCCGCGAGCACCCGGCGTTTCGCCTGCGCACGGCCCGGGACATTCGAACGCATCTGCGCTTCGAGGCGGCGCCGCCGCATACGGTGGCGTATACGCTGCGCGAGCACGCCGGCGGCGATCCGGACCGCCATCTGTACGTCTTGTACAACGCCAATCCCGGCGCGGTGACGCTCGAACTGCCTGCGCTGGGGGCGTGGGAGGTACGTTTCGGCGGCGAGTACGTTCAATCGCTGGGAGACGGCAAACTTGCCGCTAACGGCATCGGCCTGATCGTGCTGGGCGTTCGGGCTTAGCAAAGGGCTTCTAGAACGTGGAGGCGAAGCAAAAAGCGCTGGATAACTGCGCATATATTTTGTACGTTTGGCAACGCCGAAGAGGATACAAAGGCGAGCTTTCGTGACTAATCTGAAATAAGCTACAAGAGGCCCACGTAATTGCACATGGGCCTGTTTTTTAGATGCAAGCGAAGCGGAAACAAGGGAGATTCCCTGAAAGACTTGATTTTCAGTCATTTTGTGAAAATGAAGAAAGTGTTCGACAAGATTTTCCTTACTTTTACAAAAATCAGTGATATGATGGGTTTAAATGATCTGCGCAAACGTTTGAACAAATTATAATCCTGACTTTACGCTGCTTCGTTATTTAAAAGCGGTATGAGCGAGGGAAAAGAGGTATCGCAAAGGATGAACCGGCCATCAAAAGACTTCTATAAAAACGTATATCAAATCGCTCTTCCGGTCACGCTGCAAAGTCTGATTATGGCTTTGTTTACGTTGGCGGACCAGCTGATGGTCGGTCAATTGGGCGAAGTGGCCATCGCTTCGGTCGGAATGGCCGGGAAAATTTACGCGGTGATTTCCGTCGTGCTGGCCGGCCTTGCCGCAGGAGTATCCATTTACGTGGCCCAGTTCTGGGGAAAGCGGGACGGCAAGAACATCTCCCGCTTGCTGGGTATCGGGCTGATGGCGGGGTTTACGCTCTCTTTCCTGTTTACCCTGCTCGTATTTCTCAATCCGCAGCTTTGCCTTGGCGTGTTCACTACGGATAAGCGGGTCATCGGCGAGGGGGGCGTTTTTCTGCAAATCGTATCCCTCAGTTACGTTCCGGTCATGCTGACTATGCTGTATTCCGCCGTATTGCGGAGCACGACGCATGTAAAATTGCCGATGTCCGTCAGCCTGTTTGCGGTAGGCCTTAACATCTTGTTGAACTATATGCTGATTTTTGGGAAATGGGGCTTTCCGGAATTGGGGTTAGAAGGAGCGGCGATTGCGACATCGCTCTCTAGAGCGGTAGAGTGCGTAATGATCGTTGGAGCGGTATATTTGTTCAAGCTTCCGGGCCGGGCGCGCTTTGGCGATTTATTCGAAGGTTCGGGGGTTTTGTTGAAAAATTTTATTAAAACGACGTATCCCATTGTTTTGACTGAATTGATTTGGGTACTGGGGGAAACGGTGTACGCAGTCATTTACAGCCGGATGGGCACCACCGAAATGACGGCCATGACGATCACTTTTCCCTTGCAAGGGATATGTATAGGACTGCTGTCAGGTCTTTCCGGTGCAGGCGGGGTCATGGTCGGCAACAAGCTTGGAGCCGGAGAGGAGGAGACCGCGATGCAGTATGCGCTGCGCTTCCTCAAGCTGGGAACGATCGTTTCCGTTGCGGTCGGACTCCTGATCGCGGCGATATCCCCTTGGTATGTGTCAGCCTTTAATCTTTCCGGGGAAGCGCATCGTCTGGGCGTTTATCTGGTATGGGTTTTCGCGGCTTTCCTTTGGGCTAAGGTGGGAAATATGATTATGGCCGGAGGGATTTTAAATAGCGGCGGAGACAGCAAATTCGTATTTGTCATGGAATCGGCGGCAACGTGGTTGATCGGAGTGCCTTCGGGCTTGATACTTTCCTTCGTGTTCAAGCAGCCGATTTACCTGGTATACTTCGCTTTGTCTTTGGAGGAAGTCGTTCGGTTCGGCTTCGGCATCGCGCGAATCCGGTCGAGGAAATGGCTTAGAAATTTGGTGCATGACATCGCCGCATGATGGACGCATGATGACCCGGAAAAGCCCAAAAAGCTGCTCACCACGGCGTTTACGCCGGGGAGCAGCTTTTTGGGCATGGCTTGCTGGAGGTGGATCATCAGCTCAGCGCTGCCGGAGCGGCCGAACGCTGCGCTTGCACCTCGCCCATAGCGCCGACCGTAAAGCTTTGATCGTAAATCCGAATAGCCGCCGGCACATCCGTTTCGTTAACGACGATGATGCTGTCTTCGGTAACGTTCACCTGGAGGCGGGAGCCGCGGAACATCACTTTGAACGAAAACGACTTCCAATGGGACGGAATGAACGGGCGCAGCACCAGTTCGCCGCTTTGCACGCGCAGCCCGCCGAACCCTTGGACGATCGACATCCACGTCCCGGCCATGCTCGTAATATGGCAGCCGTCCTCAGTATCGTTATTGTAGTTGTCGAGATCGAGGCGGGCGGTGCGCAGGTACATTTCGTACGCTTTCTCCTGGTATCCCAGCTCGCAGGCGATGATCGCGTGCAGGCAGGGGGATAGGGAGGATTCGTGCACCGTGATCGGCTCGTAGAAATCGAAGTTGCGTTTTTTCGTTTCCAGGTCGTAGCGGTCGCCTAGGAAGTATAGGCCCTGGAGAACATCGGCCTGTTTGATGTAGCAGGAGCGCAAAATCCGGTCCCACGACCAATTCTGGTTCAGCGGCAGGTGCTCCGGAGCCAGTTCATTAACCGGAACGATCTCCTTGTCAAGGAAGCCGTCCTGCTGCAAAAATACGTCGCGTTCTTCATCGTACGGGTAGTACATGTTATCGATAATATGCTGCCATTTTTGGGCTTCCTCATCCTGCAGATTCAGCTTGCCCGCCAAGGCTTCATAGTGGTCGGGCTCGTTGTTTTTCAAATCGTTCAGCACTTCCAGCGTATATTCCAGCGTCCAAGCGGCAATCCGGTTCGTGTACCAGTTGTTGTTGACGTTGTTTTCGTATTCGTTCGGGCCGGTCACCCCAAGAATGACGTATTTGCCTTTGGCCGCCGAGAAGTTGACGCGCTCCGCCCAGAAGCGGGAGATTTCCGCCAGCACTTCAAAACCGTATTGACTGAGGTATGATTTATCCCCTGTATAATTCACGTAATTAAAAATAGCGTAAGCAATGGCGCCGTTGCGGTGGATCTCTTCAAACGTAATTTCCCATTCGTTATGGCATTCCTCGCCGTTCATCGTCACCATCGGATATAGCGCGCCTTTGGAGAAGCCCAGCTTCCGCGCGTTTTCCTTCGCTTTTTCCAGGTGCTTGTAACGGTAGATCAACAGATTGCGGGCGATGCCGGAATCGGCCGTGCTGAGGTAGAACGGCACGCAGTAGGCCTCCGTGTCCCAGTAGGTGCTGCCGCCGTATTTTTCCCCGGTGAAGCCTTTCGGACCGATGTTGAGCCGGTCGTCGTCCCCGCTGTAGGTTTGATTGAGCTGAAAAATGTTAAAGCGGATCGCCTGCTGCGCCGATACGTCGCCTTCGATGATGATGTCGCTCGTTTGCCATTTTTCCGCCCAGGCTTCGGCCTGCTCGCGCAGCAAAACGTCAAAGCCAGCCTCTTTCGCCGCCAGCAGCAGTTTTGTCCCGGCCGGGGCCAGCGCGGCCAGCCCGTGATCGCGGGAGGTCACGTTCGCGACGTATTTATAAAGCGTTACGGCTTCGCCTTGACCGGCCTGAACGGCCACCTCGGCGGCCACATATTTCTCCCGCTCGCTGAGCGCCGGGGAAAGCTCCAGCGTTTGCCCGTCCTTCAACACATCAAAAGCCATGGCGGACGTCACATGGAAGTCCAGCTTTTTCGTCTTGACCGTCAGGTAGGATAGGTCGGCCGCGGCCTTTTTTTCCACTTCGACCCAAAACTTCTCTTCATAGTTGGAATCCTTGTTTTTTACGTCGCCGTCCAGGTAAGGCATAAAACGCAGCTCCCCGCTGAAATTGAGCGGAGTTACCGTATAGCGGATCGCGCCGATTTCATGGCGGACGACGCTGACGAACCGCTTGGCCTCCACGGCGACTTCCTTTCCGCCCTCCAAAACGGCGGTAAAGCGCCGTGAGAGCCAGCCTTCCTTCATGTTCAATTCGCGGACGAAATCCTTCACTTCGCAAGCGGCCAGGTCAAGGGCGGCGCCATCCACCCAAACGTCGATCCCGATCCAGTTGGTGCTGTTCAGGACTTTGGCAAAATATTCGGGATATCCGTTTTTCCACCAGCCTACGCGGGTTTTGTCCGGATAATAGACGCCCGCCATATAACTGCCCTGCAGGGATGGGCCGCCGTACCGTTCCTCGAAATTGGCCCGCTGCCCCATATATCCGTTTCCGATGCTGAAAATGCTTTCGGAAATCTCGTGGTTTGCCGGATCGAACCCTTCCTCGATGATCGACCAAGCATCTTCTTTTAAATATTGTTTCACTATAACCGGCTCCTTTGGACATACTAATTTTGAAAGTGAAGGTTTAGCGACACGTCCCCCAGCGAAGGGACGACGAGATCGGCCGCGCCGAGCGTATCCGGCGATCCGATGCCGACGCAGCGCATGCCGGCGCGGCGCGCCGCCTCGATCCCGGCCTCGGCGTCCTCAAAGACGACGCACGCCTCCGGCGGGACGCCAAGCTCCTCCGCGCCGAGCAGGAATACCTCGGGATCGGGTTTGGCGCTGGAAGTCCGGGTGCCGTCGATAATCGCGTCAAAATACGGCGTCAGCCCCGTATTCTGCAAAATGACCGAGGCGTTTTTGCTGGCGGAGCCGAGCGCGGTTTTCAGGCCCCGCTCCCGGCATTGCTTCAAGAAATCGAGCGCGCCCGGCAAAATTTCCGAAGCGTCCATTTTGGAGATGTATTCGACATACCAGCCGTTTTTGCGTTCGGCCAGTTCCCGCTTCACGCCGTCTTCCAATTCCAGCCCGCCGACCTTCAGCAAAATATCGAGCGATGCCATGCGGCTGACGCCCTTGAGCTTCTCATTGTCCTGTGCGGTGAACTCGAAACCGAGCTCGGCGGCCAGCCGTTTCCAGGCCAGAAAATGATATTTGGCGGTGTCGACCAGTACGCCGTCCAGGTCGAATAAACATGCCTTGATTGAATCCACAAACATTCCTCCTTTGTAGCGCAAACGTTTGAATAAAACTCGAAAAATAAAAGAAGCGGTGAGCTTCCGTTATTTTTCGAAGGCGTTTCTGGTTTTACTTTTTGGGCACCGAATACATCGACGAGTCGCGGACGATCAGACGGTGCGGAATGATCTGCCGCTTCGGATACACTTTGTCGCTGCTGCCCTGAACCGCCTGGATCAACACCTGGGAAGCGGTGTAGCCCATGTTGTAAATGCCGATATCCATGCTGCTGAGCGGCGGCGTCGAGAGTTCCGACAGCGGAATATTGTTAAAGCTGACCAGACACAAATCTTCGGGAACCTTGTATTTCAGCTCGTGCAAGCCGCGAAGCACGCCGAACGCCACGACGTCGTCGATCGTGACGAGGGCCGTGGGGCGATCCGGGAGATTCATGAAAAACGACATGGCCCGATACCCGCTGTCCTGCAAAAACTCACCTTCGACAATCCATTCGGGCCGGCTTTCCAGTCCTGAATCCTTCAGCGCGTCCTGGTACCCCTTCATCCGATCCTTGGACACGACAAGCTCCGGCGGCCCGCTGACGAACCCGATGCGCTCGTGCCCCAGCGCGATCAAATGCTTCGTGGCGTCGTACGATGCCTGGATGTTATCATTATCCACCGATAAAATATCGGGATATTCCTCGCTGCGCCCGATCACAACAAACGGATGTCCGCCATTATGGAGAAAATCGATCACAGGATCGTTTTGCCGCGAATACAGCAAAATGACTCCGTCCACCCGGCGTCCGTTGATCAGTCTGGAGACGTTTTCGACTTCCTCTTTCTCGTTGGCGCCGGAGCTGATGAGCACGTCGTAACCGAGGCGGCTGGCCTGCGTCACGATCCCGCGGATCAGTTCCATGAAGAAGAAGTTGGAGAACAGTTCTTCAGCGGACTTCGGCAGCATGATGCATATGCTGTTTGTCGTTTTGGAAACCAGGCTTTTGGCCATAATGTTGGGATGATAGCCAAGCTGGTCCATAATGAGTTTTACTTTCCGCGATGTTTCCGCGCTGATTCTGGGATGATTGGACAGCACCCGGGACACGGTAGAGGGCGATACTCCGGCCTTTTTTGCAACATCCTTGATGGTGACAGCCATATAAACCTCCTCTGTGGAACCGTTTGCTTTACACTGTAATATTAATCGAAACGCAGCGGAAAGTAAATAGAAAGCGGCGCGGACAAGGCTTACCCATTACAATAGCGAGAATATAAACTTGTTGGGTGAAAAAAGAATACAGAGTTTAAAAGATAAAAAATTCGCCATGAAGCCGCGTTTTTTCTCGGATCAAAGGGAACCGCAAACGTTTTACTCGCAGAGCTGTTCATACTGTCCGGAGTGTTGCCAACTTCCGGATTTTTGCTCAGCTGACGGAAATAAGGGAATAAAAGGGCGTTATTTTCGCGGTGGTAAGGGTTCTTCGGAGAATAGAGTCCTTTTATGCCGCTATTTTGGCGCGTGCACGGTGAAAAGAAGCTTTTTCCGCGGAGGCGAGTGAAATAGGGACAAAATTTACCGTTATTTCCCCCGAAGGCTAGAAAAGCACCCGAATAACGCCCAAAAATTTCGCTATTTACTTGCCTTCTAAGTCTACACGGAGGGTCAAGGCGTGAGCATGTGCCCGGAATGAGGGCGGAAACGAGCCGGGGCCGGCCCGCCCATCCCCAAGGACAAGCCGGCCCCAATTTTATGCACAGCTATTTGTTTTCCGTAAGCACCGCGTACCCGTAGGCGGGCAGTTTCACGGTCAGCTTTCCGCTCTCCGTTTTGTAGGTTTGCCCGCTCATCCGGTCCTCCCAGGAGGCTCCGGCCGCGCTGACCTCAAACGTTTGACCGGCATCGTAATTGTTGAGCAGCACGAGCACCGTCTCCCCGTCGAGCTTGCGCTCGTAAGCCAGCTTGCTGCCGCCCGCCTCGGCAATCAGGAACCGGATCGAGCCGGTGCGGAGCGGGGCCAGCACTTTGCGGACGGCAATCAGCTCGCGGTAGAACTTAAACAGCTCCCGGTCCTGTTTGTCCGCATCCCATTCCATGCATTTGCGGGAGTCCGGGTCCATTGCTCCGTCGAGACCGATCTCGTCTCCGTAGTAAATGCAGGGCGTACCGGCGTATGTGAACTGGAACAGGGCGGCCAGCTTCATTTTGGCTTTGTTGCCTTCGCAAAGCGTCAGCAAGCGCGGCGTATCGTGGCTGTCCAGGAGATTGAAGGCGACCTCGCTTGCCTGCTGCGGATAACGGGACAGCTGCTTGCCGATCGCATGAGCGAATCCGGCGGCATCCAGCGTGCCGCGGACGACGAAATCAAGCACGGCTTCGGTGAACGGATAGTTCATGACGGCGTCGAATTGGTCGCCCTGCAGCCAGCCGGAGGATTCATGCCAAATTTCGCCGAGGATGTAAGCGTCCGGGTTCGCGGCTTTGACCGTTTTGCGGAAATCGCGCCAAAAGTGATGATCCACTTCGTTCGCCACGTCCAGCCGCCAGCCGTCGATCCCGACTTCCTTGATCCAGAACTCCGCCACCTTCAGCAAATACTCCTTGACTTCCGGGTTCTCCGTGTTGAGCTTTGGCATCAGCGGCTCAAAAGCGAACGTATCGTAGGTCGGCACCCCGTCCTTGACCTGCAGCGGATATTCGCGGACGTGAAACCAGTCTTTATAGCGGGATTTTTCGCCTTTTTCCAGCACGTCGACAAACGGGGCGAACGTTTTCCCCGAATGGTTGAACACGGCGTCGAACAGCACGCGGATTCCCCGTTCATGGCAGGCGTTGACGAGCTTCTTGACCGTGGCGATGTCGCCGAAGTGCGGATCGATTTTCATATAGTCCGCCGTATCGTATTTATGGTTGGTCGTCGCTTCAAACAGCGGCGTAAAATATATGCCCGTGATTCCAAGCTCGCTCAAATGGTCGAGATGATCGATGACGCCCTGCAAATCGCCGCCGAAAAAGTTGGTGCGCTCCGGCTTGCCGCCCCAGGGAAGAACTCCCTTCGGACTTATGCTCGGGTCGCCGTTGGCGAAGCGTTCCGGGAAGATCTGATAGAAGACCGCGTCTTTCACCCAAGCCGGAGGGGCAAACACATCGATCGGGTTAATGAACGGAAATTCAAACAAGCGTTCCGGCCCGGCAGGGCGCTCCCGGGTAAATTCGCTTTCGGTCATCCAGATTTGCTCGTCGCCGGATTTCAGCAAAAAGCCGTATCTTGTTCTGCGCAGCGGCGGCTGATAAGCGCATTCCCAGTAATCGAACAGCTCGTCGCTGACCATGCGGGACATGGGAATCAGCTCCTTGCTTTGATCCCACATGTATTTATCCCCGACAAAAGCATAAACCTCAGTAAGATCGTTTTTTTTCGAGCGCAGGCGCAGATGGAGCGTACGATAGTCGTAAGCATAGGCCCAATTGAGTTTCGGACGATGATAAATCGCTTCAAGCAGCATAAGATTCCTCCTAAAAGTTTTGTGAGCATCACTACGTCAGCACAAGCTTCGTACAAAATTGCATCGGAAGCATAAGCTCAGTTTTGTGAGCATCGCTACGTCAGCACAAGCTTCGTACAAAACCGCATCGGAAGCATAAGCTCAGTTTTGTAAGGCACGTTTCATTGACCCTGCTTCGTACAAAACCGCCTCGGAAGCAAAAAAAGCACATCCGGGCCGGAAAAAAGGGCCGAGGATGTACCTTTCGATAGCAGAGCCTTCGAATTATGAATGATGGAAAGAGGGAACAGACGTAGTATTCGTCTCATCGTCCCAGATTATAACACTGTTCAAACCGTTGCACAAGACAAAAATAAAACGCTTTAAACAAGGCGGATTCGCGCATACAAAATCCTTTGAGTGAAATGAAAAAACCCTTGATTTTAAGGGTGAAGTAGGTACGAGCAAGTACGGAATCGGGAATCAAGAAGAAATTTCGAAGAGATATTTTGTGATAACGAGAGAAAAATAAAGAAAATTAAAGATATTGGTGCATTTGCATTTAAAAATGACCTGTGCAAACGTTTTTGCAGTATCTATACCTTGTTGTATGATGATCCCTGAATAAAGCGCTTCCGAAAAGGGAAAATCTGAAATTTACCAGTTGGAAAGAGGGGATCATAAAAATTTCAGCATTTTTCAGAAAACGTTTGCGCAAGATTTATGACGGTATTCCACTAAAATTTTAGGAGGGGTTAATGTGACGAAGTCCAAAAAGATATTGACTTTGATTGCCGCGTTGACGCTGGCCGTCTCCATCACCGCTTGCGGACCAAGCAATAACGGGGGCACGGCTGCACCGCCAAACCAAACCGGAAATACGGGAAATACGGGCGCTGGCGAAAATGTGACGGCCGATACAATCGTTCCGGAAGATGGCGCCGAGCTTGTCATTTGGGAAAGTAAGGAAGAGCTGGCGTTCACGGAGGAAATCGCCAAGCAATTCACCGAAAAATACGGTGTTAACATAAAAATCGAGGAAGTGGCTCCGACCGACCAAATCGGTAAACTGACGCAGGACGGACCCGCCGGGCTGGCCGCCGACGTGCTCATTGTACCGCATGATCATTTGGGCAACGCCGCAACCTCCGGGCTTATATTGGCCAATGACGTGTTCGGCGAAGAAACGGCACAGAGCAATACGGAAGTTGCGGTTCAAGGCGCCACCTATGACGGCGTGCTTTACGGCTATCCGAGAGCGGCGGAAACGATGGCGCTGTATTATAACAAGTCGCTGGTTCCCGAAGCGCCGAAAGATTTCAAAGATGTTCTGGCCTTTGGTAAAACGTTTACGGACAAGGCAAAAAATAAATTCGCAATCATGTGGGAAACCGGCAACATGTATTTCAACTATCCGTTTATTGCCAGCGGGGGCGGTTACCTGTTCGGCGAGGGCGGCACGAACCCGGATGATATCGGATTGGCCAAAGACGGCGCGATCGAAGGCTTGAAAGTATTCCAAAGCCTGAGAGAAATTTTGCCGATCAACAGCGGGGACATCAACGCGGACGTCAAACGCAGTTTGTTTTCTGCAGGCGATATAGCCATGGATATCAACGGTCCTTGGGAACTGGCCGGATACAAAGCGGCGCTTGGCGACAATCTTGGCGTGGCTCTGTACCCGACGGTGGACGGCAAAACCGCCATTACGTTCTCCGGAGCGAAGGTATGGGTCGTCAATTCGTTTACCCAATATCCGAACGCGGCTAAGATGTTCGCGCATTTTGCTTCCACGAAGGATGCCCAGCTTCTGCTGTACGAAAAAGTAGGCGCGGTTCCGACGAATCTCGAAGCCCTGGCAAGCGATCAAATCAAAAACGATCCGTACGTGTCCGTCTTTGCGGAACAAGCGAAAAACTCGCAGCCGATGCCGTCCATTCCGGAAATGTCTAATGTTTGGGCTCCGATGAACGCGGCGCTCCCGGAAATCTGGAACAACAATGCCGACCCGAAAACGACGATGGAAAAAACGGTTGCTCAAATTACGGACTTGAACAAAGGTGTGGCCCAATAAGTCCGGGATGCTTTGGACAATGAAACCGGAACGGCCCGCCGTTTAACAGGCGGCGGACCGCTCCGGCGGTTTCTCGAGGAGAGGAGAAGGAAGGTTAATGGACCGACACAAGAGAAACGCAAGCGTACTGTCGATCGTTTGCATGGGACTTGGGCAACTCTATAACCGCCAATATATCAAGGGCTTGCTATTTTTGGCGGTGGAGGCGCTGGGACTCGCTTATTTGATCAAAAATTTGGGAACGGCGATTTGGGGGATTATTACGCTCGGTGAAGTGCCCAGAATGCTCGTGAAAGGAAAATGGGTGGACGGGGACCATTCCATTTTCATTATGATTCAAAGCTTGATTACGCTGCTGTTTCTGGCGGTTTTTATCATTGTTTATATATTGAACGTGAAGGACGCCCGTAACATTGGACAGGAAAGAGAGCGGGGCAAGAAGCCGAACAATTTCAAACAATCGGTTCGGTACGTGCTCGATTATAAATTCGCCGTCGCCTTTTTAAGTATTCCCGCCGCAGGCATTTTATTTTTTACCGTGATGCCGATCATTTTCATGGTTATGCTTGCGTTCACCAACTACTCGGCTCCCAAACACATCCCGCCGGCGATGCTTGTCGATTGGGTCGGATTCGGGACGTTTAAAGAATTGGTTGTCCTTAAAACCTGGAGCCATACTTTTTACGGCGTATTGACCTGGACGATCATCTGGGCGGTATTGTCCACGATAACCACCTATTTTGGCGGTTTGCTCGTGGCTTTGCTGATCAATCAGAAGGGCATCCGCTTTAAAGGGGTGTGGAGAACGATTTTAATTCTTCCTTATGCGGTTCCGCAGCTCATATCGCTGCTTGTTATGAAAAATATGTTTAACGGCCAGTTCGGGCCGATCAATCAGTATCTCGGTTATTTCGGACTTGGGGGATTGCCGTGGCTGACCGATCCGTTCTGGGCCAAAGTCACCGTTATCGTCGTCAACATGTGGGTAGGGATCCCGGTGTCCATGCTGCTGATTTTGGGCGTGCTGACCACCATCCCGAAAGATTTGTATGAAGCAGCCGAGGTGGACGGGGCTACCGGATTCCAAAAATTCAAGATCGTCACGCTGCCGATGATTCTGTTCACGACGGCGCCGACCTTGATCGCGCAGTTTGCCGGAAACATCAACAACTTTAACGCCATCTTCCTGCTGACGGGGGGAGATCCGGTGAAGGGCGACTATCAATACGCCGGGGCAACCGACCTGCTCGTGACTTGGCTCTATAAGCTGACGCTGAACCAGAATAAGTACAACATGGCCTCTGCTATCGGGATCATTATTTTCGTCATTATCGCCTCGTTCTCGATATACAACTACCGCAGAACCAAGTCGTTTAAAGAGGAGGATATGATCCAATGAGCACACGGAAAATAAGAAACGGGATTCGGCTTGGCGCCAGCTATCTAGTGCTTGTCCTGCTGTGTATCGCCGCGGTATACCCCGTGCTCTGGGTCGTATTCGGCTCGTTGCGGCCGGGCAAATCGCTCTACAGCAAAACGCTGATTCCGGAAAAATTTACATTAGTTCATTATGCTGAGCTCTTTACTTCGAAAACGTATCTGTTCGGCACCTGGTATTTGAACACGTTGAAAATTGCCGCCTGCTCCATGGTGCTGGGTGTGCTTCTGGTATTGCTGACCAGCTACGCGCTGTCCCGCTTCCGCTTCCGCGGCCGCAAAACGGCGCTGTCCGGCCTGCTCGTGCTCGGCATGTTCCCGGGATTCATGAGCATGATTGCGATTTATCTGCTGCTGCGGGAGCTGCATCTGCTCGATACGCATTTTGCATTGATTATCGTGTACGCGGCGGGGGCGCCGCTCGGCGGGACGTTTATCGCCAAAGGATTCCTCGATACGATTCCCCGCTCGCTGGACGAAGCGGCGCGGATCGACGGGGCCAGCAATTTTACCATTTTCTCACGCATCATTCTACCGCTGTCCAAGCCAATGCTGACGTACATTGCGTTGACTCAGTTCGTCGGTCCTTGGGTCGATTTTATCTTTGCCCGGCTCGTTTTGCGGACGAAGGAAAACTGGACGCTGGCCGTAGGGATGTGGGACATGGTAAGCAGCATCCAAAATAGCAATTTCACGCTGTTTGCCGCGGGCGCGGTTCTGATCGCGCTCCCGATCACAATATTGTTTATGTTCCTGCAGCGGCTGCTTGTCGACGGCTTGACTTCGGGCGCCAGCAAAGGGTAACGGCGTTTATCTTCTTACGAATATCGACACCTGGGTATAGCCTCAGTTTTTTTCTGAGCGTCTGTACCTTTTTTTGTATCGGGTTTTCCAATAAAAGGCGTTGCATCCATGAAATTTCATGCCCGAAATCGGCCAAACTCAGTCAGCGTGAACTATCCATGAAATAACATCAATAGAAAATTAAATTAAAAGGAGGAAAAAACGTGAAAAAAGTTGCGCTGTATCCGTACAACAAAATTACGCAAGGCATTGTGAGATTTAGGGATTTAACCGATTTTTCGATCCAGGCCGTCATTGACTTTGTTGTTCACCGCGGTGAAGATGTCGGCCAGGTCATGGAAGGGAAACCGTACGGTATTCCGATCACGGACAATTTGGAACAGGCCCTTGGTTCCGTCAGCACGCTGATTTTGAACGACCCCGGGACTGCCTTCGGGAACAACGAGGGGGTTTACAGCCGGTATAATCTGAAGGATCTTTGGAAACTTCTGGTGCAAACGGCTTACGAGAACAACATCCGGGTGGTTAGTGTTCACGAGATTATCGACCAGGACACTCTGGCCTGGCTGAAAGAAAAACAAATTAACATCCATGTTGACCCGCAAATTCCCGCTTCTTTGGAACAACGCCTCGATGAAGAATACGCTATTCCTCCAAACGATGAGGTTTCCGTCTATTTAAACTACTTTGCTCTCGATCACAAAATATTGAATTTTAACCGGAACATATGCAAGATCGGCATTTTTGCCACCAGGGGCTGCTTGGGCAAATTTACGACTCAGATGACCCTGCTTCGCGAATTGCGGCGGCTGGGCCAAAAGACAAAAGCCATGATCACCGAGCCGACCGCGACGCTGTTCAATCAGCCGGGCGGCGATATTATGAAATTCATCGCCAAGCGCCGCCTGGCGCAATATCCCTACTACATCCACGCCGCCGTTCGCGAGGCGGAGCTGGCGGGAAACGACTTCTTTCTGCTGGCCGGGCAAGGTTCGCTGCTTCCGAACGAGAATTTCGTCATTGCCTCCACAAAAGTCTCTTATTTACGGGCCTTCCAGCCGGATGCGGCCCTCTTGATCGCAGGTTATGACGATGACGAGCAAATCCGGGATTGTATGGATCTGCTCCGTATCTACGGAAACGGGTCCCGGCCTTTTGCCCTGTTGATTCCCAATAAGGTTGAAGTTGGTTATGACAAATATCTGGTCAAGACGGAAGAGGAGATTTCCCTGCGCAAGGAACAACTCAAGCGCAAATTCGGGATTGAGCATGTCGAATGCGTGCTGGACGCCCATAAATTGGCGGGGCCATTGATACAATTCCGTGCGTTGTCCGAAGCCAAAAGCCGTTAGCGGCACGAAAGGAGGTAGCTCCATGAAAAAGGTCGCCTTGTACCCTTTTAACAAAATTACGCAAGGGCTGATCCGTTTCCGCGATTTATTGGACTTCCAAATTGTGTCCGTAATCGATTTCGTGTTTCATTCCGGTGAAGACGCGGGCCAGGTTGTGGAAGGGCAGGCTTGCGGCATTCCTATTCATCGTTCTATGGAAGAGGGGTTGGATCAGGCCGACACCTTGATCCTGAATGATCCGGGGACCTCCTTTGGGGGGAACAAAGGCGTGTTGGAGGAGCATAACCTGGCGGTGCGGTGGAGGGAACTCGTGCGCAGCGCTGCCGCCAAAGGGATTAAGGTCGTCAGCGTCCACGAAATTTACGATGCCGATACCATTGACTGGATCCATGATCAACGGATCAGCATTGAAGTAGGGGATGGCTTTAGCCGGCAGCTTTTAGACGAGCTCGACCGCAAATTCGACACCAGCGGTACGCGGATCGAAAATTATTTGAAGCAGTTCAAGAATGAAGCGCTGATGTTTGCCGCGCCGAAGCGGATTAAGCGCGTTGGCGTTTTTGCTACGAGAGGCTGTATCGGCAAGTTTACGGCGCAGATGAATTTATACCGGGAATTCAGAAAATCCGGGATTCCTGCCGCGGCTCTGATCACCGAACCGACAGGTTTTCTCTTCGGGCAGCCGGAAGGGGATATTTTCAAATTTTTGGCGCATCAATCTTTGGAGAAATACCCGTATTACATCGATGCGGTGGCGCATCAGGCGGAGCGGGACGGGATGGAATGGATCGTCATGGCCGGGCAAAGCTCGATTTTGCCGACGACGAATCTCGTCTTTAACTCGGTACGCTTTGCGATGCTGCAGGCCTTTGATCCGCAATACAATTTGCTGATTGTCGGTTACGAAGACGATGCGCAAATCGAAGCGGCGATCCAGCTTTTGTCGATTTACTCCACTCCCCCCGCAGCCCTGCTGCTGCCGGACAAAATGGAGACATCCTACGGGCGGTACCAAGTGTTCGACCGGGAATTACGGGAGCGGCGCAAGGACGGCCTGCGGAGCAAATTCGCCGTTTGGACGGAGTTCATCGAGGATGCGGCCCGAATCAAAGAATGGCTGCTGAAGTTGGACAGAGCGAGGGGTCAATGGGAACATGCCGGATTTTGAAACCAATAAACAGTTTGGCGTAAAGCGCCTTCGTCCAACCCGAGCGGATTGCCGCGAAAATATCCGGAGATGGTCGTCCGCTCACCTTTTTGTGCAAACGTTTGCTGGTTATAGGAGGAATGTACATGGCATCATTCTTAAATTTAAAGGAGAACATTCTCGATCAGGATCTGTGCACCTCATGCAGCCTTTGCGTCGCGGCGTGTCCCCGTGAACTGCTGGCCATGAGCGATAGCGCCGCTCCCCTGCCCGTATTCCGGGCGAATCCGGGGGAGGCCGCGGACATTTGCCGGGATTGCAATTTATGCTCCGAGGTTTGCCCGGGATACGACACCGGGACGAAGCAATCGGAGCTGCGGATTTTCGGAAGAAACCGGACGGAGGAGGAGCGCTGGGTAGGCATTCATCAAGGAGTCTACCAGTTGGCTGCGACTGACCGCGAGATCGTCGGCAAAGCGGCGGCCGGGGGAGCGGGAACTGTACTGGCCATTACGGCTTTGGAAGAGCGGCTGGCGGATGCGGTAATTGTTGCGGGACGGGACGAAGAGCGTCCCTGGATCCCAAAGGCATATATTACGGATTCGATAGACAAGGTGCTCGAATGCGCCCAGTCCAGTTACTGCTTGACTCCTAACCTCGAGCTATTGAAGGACCCGCGATTCGAAAAAATCGGCGTGATCGGAATGCCTTGCCAGATCCAGGGGGTGCAAAAATTGCTGAATCTCGAAGGGAATGCGGAGGCCGCCCGGCTGGCCGGCAAAATCGCCTTCACGCTGGAATTGGGTTGCGCATCCAGCACGACCAGGGCCGGTACCGAACATCTGATCACCGACATATTGAACCTGGATTTGGAGGACGTGGTTTACATGCGTTACCGCGACGGCGAATATCCGGGGAAATTCGTCGTGAAGACCAAAGACGGGACAACGCATGCTTTGCCGTTTTACCGGCTTGTGGAAGAGTTTAAGAAATTTAAAACCTTCCGGTGCCTGACCTGTCCGGATTGGTGGTCGGGGATCGCCGACATTTCGATTGCCGATGGAGATCCCAATATATTCGATTCCAGCAAAACGGGGAAACCTTCAAAACCGGCCTCGACGGTCATGATTCGCACGGAAACGGGGAGCAGGCTGATTCGGCTGGCGCGGGAGAAAAGCTATATCGAACTGTATCCTTACGTTTTCGAGAATAATCTGGGCCTTGAACGCAAACGCCAGCGCTACCGCAGCTACGCGGCAACGAGTACCCGCATCATCCCCTTGCCCTCCGGAGCGGATGCCGGATACTCCAAAATCATGTCGGACGATGAGGTGATCGCGCGTGGGATCGGAATGGAAAATGCCAATCGGCTTAAATAAGTATCCGCGAAACTTCGATATTCGGGTCAAGTCCAACCGCAAGCGGCAAGATTTTGTATTTGCCAAGCTGCCGGGCGACAAGTCGATTTCCCAGCGGGCCATCGTTTTAAACGCTATAGCCGAGGGCAGAGGAGTGGTCCGCAATATATTAAGGTCGGCCGATACATGGAGCTGTATACGTGCCTTGCGGCTTCTCGGCGTGAAGCTGGTCTGGGACGGTGAAGACTTGTGGATTGACGGCGTGGGGTTGACCGGCTTGCGGCCGCCGGGCGGGAAACTTGATATCGGCAATACGGCTACGTCGGCGCGATTATTAATGTCGCTGCTTGCAGGCAGCGCATTTTCGGCGGAATTGTCGGGGAACCGGCTGCTGTCAAAGCGGCCGATGGATTGGGTGGTGAAACCTCTGATGGAGATGGGGGCTGAAATCAAATATCTCGAGCGGGAGGGAACCCTTCCGATCAAAATTACCGGAACCTATCCTTTAAGAGCGATCGAAGTTGACGCAACCGTGCCAAGCGCTCAGGAAAAATCCGCCGTTCTGTTCGCCGGCCTGTTTGCCGACGGAACGACCCAGTATCGGCAGCAATGCCAAAGCCGCGACCATACGGAGAGACTGATGCGGTATTTCGGCATCGATATCGTCACCAATGGTCAGGTTACCTCCATTACGGGCGGTAGGCCTTTTGCCGGCAAGGAGGTGCAGGTCCCCGGGGACATTTCGTCAGCCGCTTACTTATTAACCGCCTATGCAATCCGCCGGAATGAGGAGAAGGGGGACTTGAAGATCAACGATGTCGGAGCAAACCCGACCAGGCTGGGCTATGTGAACGTTCTAAGGGAGCGAGGAGTTCATGTAACCCTGGAGAACTGCCGGATGCTGGCTTCAAATGAGCCTGTGGCCGATATTTGCTGCCGTCCGGGGCCCCTCCCCGCTGCGGGACAAACCGAAGGAGTGGAGCTCATCCAAAGCCTGATCGATGAAGTGCCCTTGCTGGCGGCCATTTCCGCCTTTGCCTCCGGGGTCTCCATCATTAAGGATTGCGGCGACTTAAAGGATAAAGATACCAACCGGCTGGATACTACAGCCAAAGCCTTGGTGCAATTTGGAGTGGACGCCGCGTCTGACCGCGATCAAATCAAGGTGGTCGGGGCCGGGAGCGGGCCGCTGCAGCCAGCGGTCGTGGACAGCTGTGGAGACCATCGCATCGCGATGATGGCGGCGGTGTTGGCCAGCAGTCTGGAAGCACCCTCCGTCATCCGGAATTGCGGCTGCATTTCCGTTTCTTATCCAAGCTTCTTGAAGGACTTGTCCCAATTTGCCGACATCGAGATACTGGTTTAGCCGAGAGAACGTTTGGGGTTCGGCAGCCTGGCTCGTACGATCGGATTATGAATACATTCAATGCGAAAGACGCGGGTGAGAGGGTTGGAGAAGAAGAAAGCAAACAAGCTTACGTTATTTGCTTTGACCTGGCCTATTTTTATCGAAATGCTGCTCGGCATGCTGATGGGGAACATCGATACGTTGATGCTGAGCCGGTTTTCCGAAGAAGCGATGACGGCTGTCGGCGTGGCGAATCAAATTCTGTTTTTTGTGAATTTGATGTTCAATGTTGTGTCCGCGGGTACGAGCGTGCTGATCTCCCAGAGCCTGGGGGCGGGCCGGAATAAGTCCGCGCTGGAGGTGGTTTCGGTAGCCATCGTGCTCAATTTGCTGTTTGGGCTGCTGGTCAGTTTGCTGCTGCTGGGAGGCGGCCGCCTGATCTTTGGATGGATGAATCTCCCGAAGGAGCTTGCGCCTTCGGCATGGACGTACCTGATGATCACCGGAGGATTTGTGTTTGCCGAGGCGGTCCGGCTCACTTTATCGACCATTATGCGGAGCTACGGATTTACGCGCGTCACCATGTACGTCGCCTTGGGAGTGAACGCCGTTAATTTGGGCGGAAATTTCGCCGTCCTGTACGGCTCCCTCGGCTCGCCTTTTTCGGGAGTTTCGGGGGTAGCCTTGTCAACTGTGCTGTCGCGGATGGCCGGCCTGGCGCTTCTCTTCATCATGTTAAAGGCCAGGACGGATTTCAAGTGGCGGATAAAGGGAATGCGGATAGAGGACGTTCGGGCACATGCCGGAGGATTGTTTAAAATCGGCATCCCGACGGCGGGGGAAAGCTTCTTTTCCACCATGGCGCAAATCTGCATCACTTCGTTTATCGCCCTTTTGGGAACCCAGGCCTTATCGGCCAAAATATACGCGCAAAATCTCGGGATGTTCAACAATTTGTTTACGTTGTCTTTGGCTTTAGGCACGGAGATCATGATCGGCAGATACATCGGCGGCAAGCTTTATGATGAAGCCTACAAACGCGGAAAAAATTACGCCTGGCTCGCTGCGCTCGTTTCCGCGGGTTCGGCCCTGCTGATCGCTTCATGCTCGGGTTTTCTGGTCGGTTTGTTCACCAGCCATGGGGACACGATCCGGCTTACGGTTCATTTATTATGGCTTGCGGTGTTGCTGGAGGCCGGGCGCGCCGGGAACCTTATTCTTATCAATGCGCTGCGCGCCGCGGGCGATGTCAAGGTTCCGGTCTATATCAGCGTCGCGTCGGTCTGGCTCGTCAGTGTTTCCCTCTCCTATGTGCTGGGCGTGTATTGGGGCTGGGGCATGGTCGGCGTGTATGCCGCGTTTATCGCGGATGAGTGGGTGAAAACAATTTTGCTCCGGCTGAGGTGGAAATCGCGCCGCTGGGAAAGCATGAGCCTCATTGAGCGGGAAAAGCCGCCGGGATATGTACCCTTTTAGAGATGCTAGAAGTTGAAAAAGAAAGGAGAGAGGCAAGAGGGGGAAATGATTCAGGACCACATTGAATGCATATACTATGCCTGTCCGCCTTTGTAAGCGGACTGAATTTAATTGATAACATTACCTGGAAAAATTATTCCTATCAAAATAGTCGTGTTTATGATATTATAACGTCTGTAAATTGTTGCCGGCTCCATATCTTCCGGACGGTATTACGATACTTTGTACTATTTTGAGGAGGAGAGACGTTGTATGGATACCTTGCGTATCATCATTAACGTAGTTGTTATGCTGGTTCTGATCGGCCTATTGGTCTGGATGCAGAAGAAGCATGTTTCTTTTACAAAACGGGTGTTTACCGGACTTGGGCTCGGGCTTGTGTTCGGGGTCATCCTCCAGTGGGCGTACGGGGCGGGCTCGGACGTTATTTCCGGGTCCAGCGACTGGTTTAACCTGGTGGGCCGCGGTTATGTCGGGCTGCTGCAAATGGTGGTCATCCCGCTGATCATGGTGTCGATCATTTCCGCCATCATGAAATTGAAAGGGAGACAAAACCTCGGGAAAATGAGCGCCCTGATTATCGCCGTGCTGCTGATTACAACGGCGATCGCCGCCACGGTCAGCATCGTGACGAGCCTTAGTTTCGATCTGAAGGCGATCGAAATTCAGGCCGGCGAACGCGAACAACAACGCGGCGCGGCGCTTGAGGAGCGTCTCGGCGATGTGGCGGATAAAACGATTCCGCAGCAGATGCTGGACTTTATCCCGACAAACCCGTTTGCGGACATGACCGGAGCGCGCAGCACTTCAACGCTGGCGGTCGTCATTTTCTCCGCTTTCATCGGGGTGGCCGTACTTGGTTTGGATAAGAAAAAACCGGAGCAGGCCGATACATTCCGCAAAATGGTGGATGCCGTTTACGCGGTCGTCATGCGGATCGTTACGCTGGTGCTGCGATTGACCCCGTACGGGATTTTGGCGTTAATCACGAACGTGACGGCAACGACCAGCGCGGAGGAAATCCTCAAGCTGATCAAGTTCGTGGGCGCGTCTTACGTAGCTCTTATCGTCATGTTCATCATCCATTTGATCCTGCTGGCCCTGTTCGGGTACAACCCGGTACAGTATGTGCGCAAGGTGCTGCCAACGCTGGTGTTCGCCTTCACGTCGCGCTCCAGCGCCGCCACGATTCCGCTTAACGTCGAGACGCAAACGAAGCGCCTGGGCGTACCGGAAGGGGTGGCCAACCTGTCGGCCTCTTTCGGAGCGACGATCGGGCAAAACGGCTGCGCCGGAATTTATCCGGCGATGCTGGCCGTCATGATCGCCCCGACCGTCGGGATTAATCCGGCGAGCTGGGATTTCATCCTGACGCTGATCCTGGTCGTCGTCATCAGTTCGTTCGGCGTTGCCGGCGTCGGCGGGGGCGCGACCTTCGCTTCGCTCATCGTGCTATCGACGATGAACTTGCCGGTCGCCCTGGCGGGTCTGCTGATCTCCGTCGAACCGCTCATCGATATGGGACGGACGGCGCTGAACGTCAACGACTCCATCGCCGCCGGCGTCATCACCGGCAAAATTCTTGGCGAAAACGACCCCGAAGCGTTCAAGCGCTCGGTTGATCTGGATGCCGTGCAGGCGTAATATAGCGCTGATAAAAGCCGCTCCCGGTTTGTGAACAGGCCCCTTTTGATGGGGCGGTTCCATTCCGGGGGCGGCTTTTTTTAAGCCACTGCCGTACGTTGCAATATGCCCTTGTTTACTAGGAACGATGCCATCGGAAATAGGTATAATATACTATCGAATGATAGCGCCCGATAATTGAAAGGTTTATAATCGTAACTATTAGGACTTAAGGACTGGTTTTGCTGCGGAATTTCGTGCATGCAGCTCATAAAGAAAAAACATAATAAATTTTCCATGGAGATGGGGTAAGCCATGTACACAATCAAAAAAAGATTGGGTGAACTTCTTCTGGAATCCGGCATGATTACGGAAGCGCAGCTGCAAACCGCGCTGGAAGAGCAGCGGCGTTCCCGCAAAAAGCTCGGCGATGTGCTGCTGGAGCAGGGGGTCCTGACCGAGCATCAGCTCATCGAGGCGCTGGAATTTCAGCTTGGCATCCCGCACGCCACCTTGGCAAGGCTTGAGACCGACCCCAAATTGACCGAGGTCGTTTCGGAGCAGATGGCCAAGCGGCACCAGGTGCTGCCGATTCGCGTGGACGGCCGGAAGCTAATGGTCGCCATGGCCGATCCCCTGGATTTATTCGTTATTGAAGACTTGCGGATAAGCACTGGTTTTACGATCGAACCGGCTATTATTTCAAGGGGGGAACTGCAGCGGGGGATCGCCCGGCTGTACGGGCAGCAGGATTCCGGGCACGAAGGGGCGGGGAGCAGCCAGATCGAGGTGGAAGACTCGATGATACTGGACGAAGACTCCCCGGTAGTCCGCCTCGTTCAGCAAATGATCGAACAGGCGGTGCGCCTTGGCGCCAGCGATATCCATGTCGATCCGATGGACGCCCAACTGACGGTCCGCTACCGCGTGGACGGACAACTGCGCAAAGGGCGCTCCATTCCGAAATCGATGCAGAGCGTCATCACCGCCCGGCTGAAAATTTTGGCCCATTTGAACATTGAAGAACACAGGTTGCCTCAAAGCGGACGCATCAAGCTGTCGGTCGGCGGCAAACCGATCGATGTCCGCCTGTCATCGCTGCCGACGGTACACGGGGAACAAATCGTGATGCGGCTGTTTGACCCATCCGGAGGGATACAAAGTCTGGACAAGCTGGGCATGACCGGGGAAAATCTCGAATTGTTCCGGCGCATGGCCGGAAAGCGGCGTGGCATGATTTTGCTGGCGGGGCCGGCGGGGAGCGGGAAAACGGCGACCCTTTACTCCGTGTTGCAGCATCTGAACCGCGAAGAGACGAGCGTGATCACGCTCGAAGACCCTGTGGAATACATACTTGACGGCGTTAATCAGATGCAGGTTTATCCCGCGGCCGGATTAACGTTCGCCAAAGGCCTTCGCTCGATTTTGCGGCAGGATCCGAACGTTATCATGGTTGGGGAGATCCCCGATCCGGAAACCGCGGAAATCGCCATCCGCGCTTCATTAACCGGCCAGCTCGTGTTATCGGCGCTGCATACAAGCGATACGGTCGGCGCGGTCGTCCGGCTGCGGGAGATGGGGATCGAGCCGCACTTGATCGCCTCCTCGCTGATCGGAGTCGTCGCCCAACGGCTGGTCCGCTGCGTTTGCCCCGATTGCAAAACCGGATACGCGCCGGATATGCAGGAGCTTCTATACCTTGAGCGTTTGGGCTTCAAAGCGGACAAGCTGTATCGCGGAACGGGCTGCGCCGCTTGCGGAAAAAGCGGTTACCGGGGCCGGATGGCAGTGCATGAAGTGCTGTTTGTCGGCGACGAGCTGCGCTCCGGGATCGCAAGCGGACAATCCGCAAAGGAACTGCGGAGGCTGGCGCGGGAAACGGGCATGACCACCTTGTTGGCGGACGGTATTGGAAAAGTGCTGAAGGGACACACCACCCTTCAGGAAATTATCCGCGAAGCGGAAGAAGAGAGATGACAATGGGCCGATTGAGGCGGAGAGTGAATTGGTTGTGACTCGACTTGACTTGACTCGACCTGACTTAACTTAACTTAACTTGACTTGACTTGACTTGACTTGTTGCCTTCGTTTGCCGTGCTGCTGTATGATCATACTGTTTATACCGATGTTTAACTTATAGGGAATTTCGGCTCAAAACCACCAACGGTGCTTGACGATCAGGAAGGCGCAGCCGCGGGGGGGAGGCAAACCGTCGAACCGTCGAACCGTCGAACCGTTAACACCAGGCGAATGTGGTGGCCTAATTGCTGAACCTAGAAATCGGTGCTTGATAGGCGGCTACTGGTGCGAACAAAGCGTCGGCCTTCCAAAATAGCGGCACTTTATGTACTTATAATCCAAAGCCAGCCATGTTCATCCCCAATAGCGGCATTTTTTGTCCCTATATTCCTAGGAATTGTTTGGAACGCGGGCATTTCTTAGCGATTGGAGAAAATAGCGACATAAATTACCTCTATTTTTCTCAAGAGGATGGATATCGCCGGAATAAAGACATTTTTTGTCCTTATATTTTTCACTGGAGGATTTAATGATGGTGTGGACGAGCTACGTTTTTTGGTTTGAGCCTATTTTAGGGGGTTAGTAAAATATGCTGGCAGCCATGGCGCATACGGCACTGTTTTGGGAGAGGTTATGGAAACGATAATATTGGCGGCGCTTAACTTTATCGCCGGGCTGGCCGCGGGCGTTGGACTGGCGCGGCTCGGGCGCCGCTTGGTGGCGCGGCGGGGCTTGCTGCCCGCCGGCGGAGGCATCGCTGGCGGAATCGTCGCGAGCGGAAGCAGCGCGAGCGGAGGCGGCGCGAGTGGAGGCAGCGTGAGCGGAGGCGTCGCGAGCGGAAGCAGCGCGAGCGGAGGCAGCGTGAGCGGAGGCGTCGCGGGTGGAGGCAGCGCGAGCGGAGGCGTCGCGGGTGGAGGCAGCGCGAGCGGAGGCGTCGCGGGTGGAAGCGTCGCGGGTGGAGGCAGCGCGAGCGGAGGCGTCGCGAGCGGAAGTGGCGCGAGCGGAAGCAGCGCGAGCGGAGGCGTCGCGGGCGGAAGTGGCGCGAGCGGAAGCAGCGCGAGCGGAGGCAGCGTGAGCGGAGGCGTCGCGGGTGGAGGCAGCGTGAGCGGAGGCGTCGCGAGCGGAAGCAGCGCGAGCGGAGGCAGCGTGAGCGGAGGCGTCGCGGGTGGAGGCAGCGCGAGCGGAGGCGTCGCGGGTGGAAGCGTCGCGAGCGGAGGCAGCGTGAGCGGAGGCAGCGTGCGTGAAAGCGGAAGCGCACGCGTGAGCGCTGCGGCAGTGGCCGGCGGCGGCGCCACCCCCTCCGGCCGGCTGCGCCGGGCCGGAGACATCGCCGCCGCCCTCGCCACGGCGGCGATGTTCGCCCTGATGCACCTGCGTTTCGGTGCGTCGGGCGCATGGGCGGTCGGCCTGCTGCTGACCGCCCTGGCCGTGCTGATCGCGGTCACCGACCTGACCGCGAGAATCATCCCCAACGGCGCCCTGCTGTGCTTTGGCGCCGCTCTGCTCGCCGCCGTGCCGCTGGCCGGCGGCGGCCCGCTGTGGAGCCATGCGCTGGGCGCGCTTGGCGGCAGCGGCCTGCTGCTGCTTGTCGGTGCCCTCACCCCCGGCCGGGGGATGGGGATGGGCGACGTCAAGCTGCTGGCCGTGTTCGGCTGGGCCGTCGGTTTCCCCGGCGTGCTCCTCGCTTTATTGGCGGCGGCTGTCACCGGCGCCGTGGCGATTCTGCTGCAGCAGGCCTTGGGCCGCAGGCAGCGCGGGCAGACGTTGGCATTTGGCCCCTATCTGGCCTTCGGTACCTTGCTCGTGTACTTGTATGGCAACGAGATCATCCATTGGTATGCCGCCAACGCCGTTTTTTCCGGGTAGACGGGAGGGCGAGCTTCACCGCGAAGAGGCTGGTTTTCCCGTCAGGGAGCCGGCCTTTATTTACCTTTATCTGTCTTTAACAGCACTAGCGCTGCATTAACTTTCGAACAAGACAGCTTGTAGCCCTGAAACTCCAGATTTTCCGCAAAAGCTCAGGTATCGAGTTGGCATTTGGGCCCGCTGGAAATCTAACGGTTGTGGCAGCCGCTATTTTGCGAAAAAAGGCCTTTTCCAAATTCTAACGGTTGTGAACGCCGCTATTTGCCTTAATATAGGTGGAAATAGCCGGTTTTAAGTGAAATAAGCTATGGCAACCGTTAAAAGTTGAAATCAACCTTTTTGGCACAAATAGCGGTTGTGGCAACCGTTAAAATTCGATTTGTGGTTGGAAATGTTATCATGTCAGATATCAGATGTCAGATTTGAAGCAGCGCTAGTGCTTTACCCGCCATTACCGGCCTTACCGACTTCACCGTCTTCATCCATCGATATCCATCCATATCCATCGATATCCATCCTTATCCATCCTTATCCATCCTTATCCATCCTTATCCATCTTCATCCTCATTATCTGCTTTTAGCCGTCCTTATCCGTAATGACGGACCAGCGCCCCCGCCCGCTCGCGGATTCGCTCGACGATTTCGCGCGGCTCCAGCACTTTGGCCTCAGGGCCCAACTGGAAAAAATACGCGGCGGTGAACTCCACTTCGCTCTCGTCGATCACAGCATAGATATAGCCGTGGTCCGGAGCGGCCGCCGTGATATACGGTTCCAGCCAAGGCTGGCTGCGGCACTGCCGCATGCCTTCCCGGGTCAGCTCGACGTATAGCCGCACCGGCGTTTTCAAAGGCTGGCCGGAGAGCTGCTCCAACCAGTCGGCCAGACTAACCGGCGGGTCGAACGTTTCCGGCAGCACTTCGGCAAACAAAAGGCGATCTGTCCGAAACTGGCGGATATCGGCGGTGCTCCGGTCGACGGCGGGCATGTACCAGAAGCCGTCGTGGGCGTAAATCCCTAACGGCTCAACCTCTCGCTCCGTGTCCCCCTTCTTCGAAGCATACCCGATTTTCAGCACATGCCGGTCCGCGGCCGCCTCGATGATTTCCTTCAAAAACGGCGAAGCGACGCTGCGCCTATGGTTCCAAATCGCGGTCACCGCCTCCAGGCGGTCCACTTTGCGCTTCATGTCATCGGCCAGGTTCGCGTACAGTTTGCGGGAAACGGATTTCACATTGATGTCGAACGGCAGCGATGGGTAATACTTCAACGTTTGGAATGCGAAAAAAACGGCAAACGCTTCGTCTTCGTCGAACATCACGGGCGGCAGCATTCTGCCGCGGAGCAGTCGGTACCCTCCGGTTCGGCCCGGCTCGGTGTAGAGCGGGACGCCCATCTCGCTCAGTTCGCTCAAATACCGGTGCGCCGTCCGCACGGAAACCCGGAATTCGTCGGCGACCTCCTGCGCCGTAAAGCTGCGCTTGGCGTTCACATACATGATCAGGTCGAACAACAGCCTTGTCTTGGACATCCAATCTCCTCCATTTGCAAAACCATGACAGTTTTTGTCATGGTTTTAATTTATTCTATTTTAAGCGAATCATTCAGAGGAGGGAAAGGAAATATGCACAAGGACGATTTCATTCATGTCATCGGAGCCAGAGAAAAAAATTTGCGGGACGTTTGCGTCTCCATTCCCAAAAAGCGGATAACGGTGTTTGCCGGCGTATCCGGTTCGGGCAAGTCGGCGCTCGTGTTCGATACGATTGCGGCCGAATCGCAGCGGCAGCTGAACGAAACTTACTCCAGCTTCATCCGCAACCGGCTGCCCCATTACGGGCAGCCCAAGGTGGAGAGCATCACCAATTTGCCGGTATCGATTGTGATCAATCAGAAGCGGCTCGGCGGCAACGCCAGATCGACCGTCGGCACGGCCACGGACATCTATGCGCTGCTGCGTTTGCTGTTTTCCCGGCAGGGAGAGCCTTTCGTCGGCTATTCCGACGTTTTTTCCTTCAATAATCCGCAGGGGATGTGCCCCGAATGCGAAGGGCTGGGCAAAGCGAAAACGATTCTAATCGACCGCTTGATCGACAAGGAAAAATCGCTGAACGAGGGAGCGATCCTGTTTCCCACCTTTCAGCCCGGCGATTTCCGCTGGAAAAGATATACCGCCACCGGCCTGTTCGACAACGACAAAAAGTTAAAGGATTACACCGAGGAAGAAATGGATACGCTGCTGTACAAAACGGGGTTCAAACCGGCGAATCCGACGAAAGAGTGGCCGCCGACTTCGCTGTACGAGGGCGTCGTCCCCCGTATCAAACGGTCTTTCCTGGACAAGGATGGCCGGGATAACGCCCTTTACAAGGATGCGATCAAACGGATCGCGTCCGAGGGGATATGCCCGGCGTGCCGCGGGGGCCGACTTAAGCCCGATGTGCTGACATGCCGAATCAACGGCAAAAACATTGCGGACTGCGCGAACATGCCGGTCAGCGAGCTGATTGATTTTGTGCGTACTGTCCGCGAACCGCTGGTCCGCACGGTGACCGAGGCGATCGTCAAACGGCTGGCCGACATGATCGAAATCGGGCTCGGGTATTTGAGTTTGAACCGGGAAACGTCCAGCCTGTCGGGCGGGGAATCGCAGCGGATCAAGCTGGTACGCCAACTCGGCAACAGCCTGAGCGATTTGCTTTATATTTTGGATGAGCCGAGCAGCGGTCTGCATCCCCGCGATGTCGGCCGGATCAACCGGCTGCTGCGGCAATTAAGGGATAAAGGCAACACGGTGCTGATCGTGGAGCATGACCCGGACGTGATCCGGATCGCCGATCATATCGTGGAAATGGGGCCGGGCGCCGGAACGGGCGGGGGAAGGATCGTCTACGAGGGAGAACTCGGCGGGCTGATGTCGGCGGATACGCTGACCTCCCGGTTGCTGAAGCGCCGGCTTTCATTCAAAAGCGAGGTCCGGCAGCCTGCCGGATGGCTGGAAATTCCGCGCACGAGCCTCAACAATTTGAAAGAGGTAAGCGTCCGGGTCCCCGCAGGGGTGATGACCGCCGTTACCGGAGTGGCCGGATCGGGCAAAAGCACATTGATCCGCCGTGCGTTTGCGCAGGCTTATCCCGAAGCGATCGTTGTCGATCAAGGGGCGATCGGCGCTTCGAACAGGTCCAATATCGCCACCTTTACGGGCATATTCGATGCGATCCGGGAGCGGTTCGCCAAAGCGAATCGGGTCAGTCCCTCGCTTTTCAGCTTTAATTCGCAAGGGGCCTGCCCGGCCTGCAAGGGGCTCGGAACCATTTACACCGATTTCGCTTTTATGGATACGGTGGCGACCGTGTGCGAAGCTTGCGGGGGGAGACGCTTCAGCGAGGAAGTGCTGTCCTACCTGCTGCGCGGCCGGAATATCGGCGACATCTTGGCTATGACCGTCGCCGAGGCGCTGTCTTTTTTTCAAGAAAAAGAGATCTTGCCGGCGCTGGAAAGGCTGCGGGAAACCGGGATCGATTACGTTGCGCTGGGACAACCCCTCAGCACTTTGTCGGGCGGAGAACTGCAGCGGGTCAAGTTGGCGGCTGAACTGGAGGAACGGGGCAATATTTACGTATTGGATGAACCGACCACCGGGCTGCATCTGGCGGACGTCGACCGGCTTATCCGCGTGATGAATCGCCTTGCCGACCAGGGCAACACGCTGATCGTCATCGAACATCACCCGGAAGTGATCTGCCAGGCCGATTGGATCATCGACCTGGGCCCCGGCGCGGGAGCGGAGGGAGGCAGGGTATTGTTTGAAGGCGTGCCCAGGGATATTGCGGCTTGCGGCGAATCTTTAACCGGACAGTATCTCAGAACCTCCACAGCACCTGACGGGAATTAGACTTAGGAAGCGGCACGGCGTATTATGACAAAAAAGCAACAATTTCCTCCAAAAAACCGGAAATTTCCTCGATTATGCGCAAAATTGCTAAATAACCATTCCATTTCTTGATACTTTTTGGTATGGTCGCCGTATATATAATTATAATGCGGAAAGGTGGTGCAACAGGGGGATGGAAATGTGGGCCATTTGGCTGATCGCCGCCGGAGCTTTGCTGGTGTTCGAGATGATGACGCTGACGTTTTATTTGCTGTGGTTATGCATCGGGGCGCTGGTGGCGGAGATTGTGGCTTGGATAGCCCCCGAGGCTTATGTTTTGCAGGTGGTGGCCGGCTGTCTGGTCGCTTTAGGGTTGACCATATTTACCAAGCCGCTGTCGCGAAAGTTTCGCGCATCGAAAGGGTTTAAAGATGTCGGCACCGAGCTGGTAGGCAAACAAGGCATCGTCGTGGAACCGATTGAAGAGGGGCAATACGGCATCGTCAAGGTTGGAGGAGACACGTGGAGCGCCAAGTCTGCCGTGCCGATCGGCAGGGATGAGCGGGTGCGGGTGCTGAAGCGCAGCAGTACGATTATCGAGGTAGAACGATGGGAGGAAATTTCTTAATGCCGTGGGTTATTCTTGTAATTATTGTTGTCGTCGTGGTCGTTTTTATTTCGCTAACGATCAAAATTGTGCCGCAGCAGCGGGTGGGCGTCGTCGAACGGCTCGGTAAATTCCACCGGCTGTTGACGCCGGGGTTGAACATCCTGATTCCGGTGATCGACCAGGTTCGCCTGTATCATGATTTGCGGATTCAACAGACGAATGTGCCGCCGCAAACCGTGATTACGAAGGACAACGTTCAGGTGGAAATCGATACGATCATTTTCTATCAGGTGGTCGATCCGGAACAAGCTACGTACGGAATTTCCGACTACGTATACGGGGTTCGGAACATCACCACCGCCACGATGCGGCAAATTATCGGTAAGTTGGAGCTCGATGAAACGTTGTCCGGCCGGGAAAAAATTTCGACGGAAATCCGCATTGCGCTGGATGAAGCGACGGAAAAGTGGGGCGTGCGGATCGAGCGCGTCGAAGTGATCGACATCAAGCCGCCGATCGACATTCAGGAAGCGATGGACAAACAAATGAAGGCGGAGCGGAACAAACGGGCGATCGTGCTCGAAGCCGAGGCTGCCAAGCAGGACATGATTTTGCGCGCCGAAGGCGACAAGCAGAGCAAGATTCTCAAGGCGGAAGGCGACAAGGAAGCGCGCATTCGCGAAGCCGAAGGCTTGCGGCAGGCGCAGGAACTGGAAGCGCTGGGGGAAGCGAAGGCGATTCAGGCGGTTGCGGAAGCCGAAAAAGCGCGGATCGAAATGCTCCGCGACGCCGCATTGACGGAAGAGGTGCTGGCTTACCAGTCCTTCGACGCTTTGAAGGAAGTGGCCAAAGGACCGGCGAACAAAGTGTTCATCCCGTCCAACGCGATCGAAACGCTTGGCAGTCTGGGCGCGATCGGCGAAGTGTTCAAGTCCGGCAAAGAAGGGAAATAATCTTGCAGGCGCCGAATCGAAAAAAAACTGGCAGGCATTCAAGCCTTGCCGTTTTTTTTCTTTTAAGGCAGCGCGTTTTGCCTCCCGCTTGTTTCTTTGGCGGTAACGCTGCTTTACTGGATCAATACGGGATCAACCGCAAAAGTGCAGTTGATTTTCCCGACATACGCCATTTTGGAGCGGTTGAGATGCAAAAGTGCATCTGTTTTCGGGCCGTGGGATATAAAAGCATCTTTTGGCCGGAAATGAACTGCAGTTTTGCATTTGGCGAACCATTTTCGGGGGAGTTCGACGAAATTCGCATGCCTTTTTGCATTTCGCGGGAGTTGGCTTGTCCAACGCGCAAAAACCGCCCGGGTGATTTCACCGGGCGGTTTTCTATATGAACGGCTCAGGAGTGCCGGGCCGATAGCTGCTGCTTGAGACGTTCCAGCTCCGCGTTGACGGCGGGGGAAGGAATGCCGGCGTCCGTGCCGGCGGCAGGGGAGGTTCCGGAACCGGAACCGGAAAGCTGGCCGCTTGCTTCCCATTCCAGGATCTTCTCTTCCATGCGTTCGAAGCCGCGGGCCGCTGTGCCGCTTTCGATGCCGCGGCTGCTGCTGGGCTGCTGCTCCGCTTTCCGCTCCTGCGCTTTGCGGGCCCGTGCGGCCAACTCGTTGCGCTTCTCCTTCAGGCGGGCGTATTCCGCCTTGCCTTCCTCCAGGCGAAACTCCAGTTCCTTCACGCGCTCGCGGGCTTCGCTGGCGGCGGCGGCGTATTGCTGCGCCTGCTCCTCGTAGCGCAGCTTCTCCGCCGCGGCGTGCTGCGCCGTAGCTTCGTCGCCGCTCTCCAGCGCGGTCAGCGCGCGGATTTCACTTTGCTTGGCCAAATGGGCGATGTCCGCGCTTTTTCTTTCCTGCACGGCAGCGTTCATTTGCTGCTCCTTGATCATTTTTTCCATATTGTTCAGGTCGTCTTCCAGGTTGCGCAGGTACTGTCCGGTCATGACCACCGGGTCTTCCATTTTGTTTAACACTTCGTGTATGGATGCTTTGGCTAAGTTGGCGATTCTGTCAAAAATGCTGCTCATGATCATCTCTCCTTTTGATTAGTTGTCGTTTAGTAGTTGGTGAACGGTTCGTCGTATCCTAGTCCGGCAAACGGTTCTCGCGGCACGATTAGGCTGGCGATCAGGTACAGGGCGACGACGGTTCCGGCGCTGAAAAAGACCGTGATCAGGGCGACGAGCCGCACGACCGTTGCGTCGACCCCCAGCCATTGGGCGATGCCGCCGCACAAGCCGCTAATTTGTCTGTCCGTGGAGGAACGGTAAAGTTTTCTCATAAATAACCACTCGCTTTCTTTTATTTGAGGGGATTCAAAAAGTCGGCTTTGGATCACGAAAGCAGTAAGGCTGCAAGCCGGCTTTTTGAACATTAATTTTAAAATCGGGTTGGCGGTTCGTGTTGCTTCCGCTGTTCATGCTTTTATTCTAGCGGGATTTGCGGCCGGACATAACGGGCCTGAGACGGTTTGTGAACTGGACCTTGGTCGGGTTGGCTCCTCGGCGCAAGGTCGGGGATTATATTGCGGAACGGGGCGGACATCCTTCATTCAGAATTCGTGAAAAAGCGCCAGCAATTGCAACTCAATGTCATAAAGATGTAAAACATCGTATAAAAATAGGGTGGGCGTTTATTCGGAAAATGAGCGGATAGGCTGAAAAGTAGATAGGGAAAGGAAGTGTGGGCATGCGCATCGCTGTTTTGCAGGGCAGCACCAGGAGTGGGGGCAATACGGAGCAATTAACGAACAAGGTATTAGAGGGGATTCCCTATACGAATATCGTTTTGCGCGCCAAACAGATCAAACCGATTCACGATCAACGGCATACGGAGGGCGGGTTCGATCCGGTCGACGATGATTATGAAGAGGTGATCCGAGAAGCGCTGGAACACGACGTGCTTGTGTTTGCCAGCCCGGTGTATTGGTACGGCGTTTCCGGCATTTTGAAAAACTTCATCGACCGCTGGTCGCAAAGCCTGCGCGATCCGCGCTACGATTTCAAAGCGGCCCTCGCGGGCAAAACGGCTTACGCCGTCGTGGTCGGCGGGGATAACCCGCGAATCAAGGCGCTGCCGGTCATCCAACAGCTGCAGTATACGTTCGACTTCGTCGGCATGCCGTTTGTGGGGTACATCATCGGCCAAGGCAGCAAGCCGGGAGACATACTGAACGATCAGCGGGCGCTCCGCGACGCCGAGGCGCTGAACGCCGAATTGCGGGCGTGGGTGAACGGGCAATAGAACATGCGGGCGAGGGCATATCATGCCCGGAACGAAAACCGGAGAAGGGCTGTTGATTGGAAGGCGGCGGGGTTCTCCGGTTTTTTCGTCGCTGGTGTTGGCGCCGGTACCCTTTGTTTCGCATCGTCATTGGAAAAATCCAATAGATCGCCGGATATCAAACGCAATTTGGCACTCTCATTGGAAAAATCCAATAGATTTCGCTCAAGCTGCCCATTTTGTATCCTGCTGAGCCGTATCTATTGGAAATATCCAATCAAACCGCTGCAGTTGCCATTGAATCTCCATTCTATTGGATATACCCAATCAGGCCGCGCATCTATGCCAAATTTTCAACTTTAGTTGGATATTTCCAATCGGATCGCCATGGGTGGCGCCCATTTTAATATAGGTATAACAATGCAGGATTATATTGGGAGGATGGATTATAATAATTTTAAGTTAATATCCCAAGGAGGAATCACCATTGGCCGAGATCATCAACTTTGCGCACCGCGGGGCGGCGGGGCATTGCCCGGAGAACACGATGGCGTCTTTTGCCCGGGCGCTTGAACTGGGGGCTACCGGAATCGAAACGGATGTGCAAATGACCCGGGACGGGAAGCTCGTGCTCATTCACGACGAATCGCTGCAGCGGACGGCGGGGACGCCGGAGTGGATCAAGGACATCACGCTGGAGGAAGCGAGGCAATGCGAGGTGGGCTCCTGGTTCCACAAGAACTACGCGGGGGAAAGCATCCCGACGCTGGAGGAGCTGCTGGAACTGGTGCGCGGTACGGATACGATCATCAATCTGGAATTGAAAACAGGCGTTGTGCTGTATCCCGGCATCGAACAAAAAGTCATCGACGCCGTGCGGCGTTTTGGCCTTGCCGAGCGGACGATCATTTCCAGCTTCAATCATTATTCTTTGGTCGAGTGCAAAAAAATCGCTCCGGACATCCGCACCGGCATTTTGTATATGGAAGGGTTGTACGAGCCTTGGGATTACGCGAAGCGGATCGGGGCGGACGCGCTGCATGCGTACCAGTATGCGCTCACGCCGGAGCTGGTTGCGGCGGCCAAAGAAGCCGGGGTCGCTTATCACCCGTTTACGGTGAACGATCCCAAAGTGATGCGCGCGCTGATTCAGGCCGGGGTGGCGGGCATCATTACGGACTATCCCGATGTCCTGGCCGAACTGCTGCCAAACTAGGAGTGTGAGCGGATGAAAAAAACATGGCTGCTGGGACTGGGCTTCTTCAGCATCAGCTTGACCTGGGCGCTGTATAACGCATTTGTGCCGCTGTTTTTGGACGATTATGCGAAAAGCGCCGCTTTGATCGGGTTCATGATGACGATCGACAACTATTTCGCCATCGTGCTGCAGCCATGGATTGGACACCGCAGCGACAAAACGATTACCAGGTTCGGGCGCAGAATGCCTTATCTGTTGATCGGCATGCCGCTCGGCGCCGTATTTGCGGCTTTGATACCGCTGCATACCGGCTTTGTTACGCTCGTTTTGTTTATGGTGCTGATGAACTTGTCGATGAGCTTGTTTCGAGCCCCGACGGTCGCTTTGATGCCGGACATCACGCCGGAGCATTTGCGGACGAAAGCGAACGGGATCATCAACTTGATGGGCGGCATCGGTTCGGTGCTCGCTTTTGGCCTCGGCTCCAAGTTGTACGGAATCGGCTCTTACGTGCCCTTTTTGTTTGCCGGGATCGTGATGCTCATCTGCCTGGCGGTGCTGAAAGGGGTGATTCGGGAGCCGGCGGTTTATGGCTTGGGGACCGGGGCTGGGGATGGGGCCATATCTGCCGTATCCGCCGACTCAAAACGCCCTGTGCGGATCAAGGACCAGCTGGACAAAACGACCGTCCTGATCCTGGCGGCGATTTTTTTCTGGTTTGTGGCGTATCAAGGCGTGGAAGCGCTGTTTACGCTGTACGGCACCAAGCAGCTCGGCATGAGCGACAGCGAAGCGTCGTTTTCGCTTACGTTTTTCTCGCTGGCGTTCCTGGCGTTTGCGCTGCCGAGCGGCTGGCTGGGCGCCAGGTTCGGTAAGAAGCCGGTCATTTCGCTGGGGGTGGCCGGGCTGTTCGTCGTTTTCGGTGCGGTCGTTTTCGTGGAGTCCGTGTTTTGGCTGCGGATACTGCTGATCGTCGGGGGGATTTTTTGGGCGTGCATTAACATCAACTCGTATCCGTGGGTGGTGGCGACCGGCTCGGAGGAGAGCATCGGCACCCGCACGGGGATTTATTATTTCGTATCATCGCTGGCCGCCATCACCTCGCCGCCGCTGCTCGGCTGGCTGATCGACGCGTTTGGTTACCCGGCGCTGTTCGTCAGCGCTTCGCTGGGGATGCTGCTTGCGTTGCTCTGTCTGCTGGGTGTGGCGCCGGAACGAAAATCCGCCGGAGGCGGGCCGGTGGACAAGAGGCCGCTTGGCGTGAAGTAACGCGGTGGTTTGCCGGATTATCGCCCTTTGCCACCAAAGAACAGCGGCATCCAGGCTTCGGGCATGAAGTCTTGGAATACCGCAGTTTTTGCTTTATTTACCGTGATGCAAGCCGAGGGCGGCTATCCAGGCAATAAACAGGCTGGCGGTCGCCGCCAAAAAGGCGTCCGAATAAGAGACGGTGTCCAGCAGGTACAGGGGATTCAGAGCATACACGGCTTCCCGGCGGGCGGAAATAAAAGCCCCGATCATGCCGGCTCCCACACCTGCCCCAAGGTATACAGCCCCCTGGAATATGCCCATGCCCACACCGGCCTGTTCTTTGGCCAGCGCGGATAGGACCGTGTCATTGGCGGGGGAATTCGTAAGCGCAAAGGCGATTCCCACGCCCATAACGCCGAGACAAACCCAAACGGAAGAAGCACCTGCGGCAAAGGCGGACAAGTAAAAGGTTGAAATCCCCATCACCGTCACCCCGGAAATAATCACCCGTTTGTTGCCCCAGATAGCTGAAAGACGGCCCGCTAACGGCGATAGAACCGCCACGGCCGCCCCTCCAGGCAATAGGATCATCCCCGCTTGTCCCGGAGAAAGTCCGTTTACCTCCACAACCAACAGCGGAACGAAAACCAGTACGGCAAAATAAGCGAACATCGCAAAGAAAATCACAATTACCGCGCTGACATAAAACCTGTTTTTAAACAAGGCCGGCGGTACAAATGGATGCTCTGCGGCGGCAATGCGCCGGATAAATCCCGCTAAAGCCAGAAGCGATCCCCCCCCAGGCTGCCGAAGGAAGAAAACGAAGCAAAACCGGCAGCTTCACCTTGGGTCACGCCAAAAAGAAGCAATCCGGCCGAAAGTCCAAGCCATATTCCTCCGATCAGGTCAAAATTTCGCCGCGGTGCGGCTTCCGTCTCCGGTTGGATCGCCGGGAATACGCGGAGCGTACCGATCACGATCATTGCGGATAGCAGAAACGTAAACCAGAACAGCGACTGCCAGCCTAGCCATTGACCGACGACGCCGCCGAAAATCGGGCCTCCCGCGGTGCCGACCCCAATGGATCCGGCTATGACGCCAAGCGCCGCCCCTCGTTTTGCCGGTGAAAACACTTTTGAAATGGTGATGGCGGACAGAACCGGGATAGCCGACATCCCGGTGCCTTGAACCATCCGCCCCAAAACGAGGAGGGGCAGGTTCGGGGCGAGAGCGCAAAGCAAACTTCCCAACGACAGGACCGATACGGCGAAAGCAAACAGCTTCTTGAGCTCGAAGTAATCCGACATTCGCCCGTAAAATGGCACTCCGATCGCCAGTATTAGCGCTTTTTTTGCTCAGGTCTCTCACTCCAATATGTTAATATGCATACAAAAAGGCGCCGTAAGCCGGCGCCTGGTTTTGCTTCCGCGTTTATTCGGATTTACAGCAAGGCGGCAAAAAGCGATCCTGGCCCGGGCTTGGTATAAGGTTGGACGTAAAAACGCTGCTGGAAAATGGGCAGACGGGTCCCGTTAAAGCCCGATTTGCCGGATTTTTTTACAGATAATTCCGTATAAGCAGGTGCAAATACCGTTCTCATCGCTTTTCGCCTCCTCTCCATATTGTTAATACAAAATTATAGTGACTGCTTCATGAGAATACAACTAAATTATCTGGCCGTGAAGCAGCAAAGGTTCATGGCGCAGCGCCAACGGTCAAGCCGGTTTCCGCTTAGAGCGGAGGGTGAGCCACAATGCGGCCAGCGATACGAGCAGGGCGGCGATGGAGACCACCAGAGTTGCCGTTTCAAGCCCGGACGTGCCGGAGTTTTGCGCCGCGGCGGAGTTGGCGGCGGCTGCGTCCGCGTTGGTGCTGCCGCTTTGGGCGCCAGCTTTCCCGGCGTTCGCGTTCCCGGCACCGTTTGCACCGTCGCCGCTTGCCCCAGTGCCTGCGCCTTCAGGCGCGCCGCTCGCGCTGCCCGCGTTGCTGTCGTGGCCGTGACCGGCATCGGCGTTCGCCGCGCCTCTAGCTTCCGCGCTGATTACCGTCAGCGAATGCGGATAATCGGCGCCTTCGCCGCCGGTCCATTCCACCACGCTGCCGTCGCTATAATACTGGAAGGCGTCCCAAGCCACTTCGGCCGCCTTGTCGGGGTTTTTGGCCACGAAGTCGAATTGCTGGAATTCACCGGGCCCGATTCCGCCGTCCTCGGCGGACCAGGTGACCGCCGTCACGGCGCCGGCATCGTTTTTGGTCAGTTCAACGTCCCAATCCGGAATTGGCCGGTATTGCTTGAACTCAACGCCGTCCGGTATTTTTAGCGCAACCTTGACCGTGGGGATGTCCTTTTCGACGGGGACCTTGATGGTGTAGGTTTGCCAGGCCCCGGGGGCGGATGCTCCGGGACTGACGGTCACATGCGCGCTGGCGACGCCGCCGAAAAGCAGGGTGGCCGCGGCCGCTGAAGCGACAGCGAACCATAGACGGTTTATACGTAATGGAATGGCTCTAAACATGTTGATCCTCTCCTTTTGTTCATTGCATTAATGATTTAGTGGATTATTTACTACCGACCCGCAGCTCCGTATCGTAATCCAGGGTGTCCAGCGATTTCAGCAGGATATGGACGCGGACATTCCAGCGGCCGCCCATCGTAATGATCCCGTCAGCCTGAGCTTGGGGCGGATCGCTGCCAAGCTGCTGGCCGGAGAATCTGATTTCCCGGGCGCCCATATCCATTTCTTTGGAGGTTAACGTCAGCGTAACTTGTTCAATATCCCGGCGGGGCTGGCCGTCAGACCCGACGATTTCCGCACGGAACGTATTGGCTCCCACAAGATTGGGCGTAATGTTGATCGTCACGCGCGACCCGTCCGGGAACTGGTTCGTCAGCTTGGCCGGTCCGGGGTTGGCCGCGGCGGTCGGCAGATTGGCCAGCAGCGCCGCCAGCACGAGAACGGCCAAGCCGAGGGCGAATTCCGTCCAAACCCCGGCTCCCAGCGGCCGGGAGGGCTTGCGTCCGCGCAGAAAGGCCGACAGCCCCAGCGCCAGGCAAACCAGGGTCAGCAGTATTTTCGCCAGCAGCACCTTGCCGTAGTCCGTATGAAAAAGCGCGTACCAGGTAGGCACATGAAGCAGGCTTCCGTATACGGCGGTAACTATCAGGACGGCGACGCAGCCGGCGGCCAGCATTGAGAAGCGCCGGACCGCGCGCCAATAAAGCGGTTGTTGCGGCGAATCCGCGGCGGTAGCCGAGGGCGGGGCGTCCGACCTGCCGAACAAGCCGCCGGTTGCCGCGCCCGGGTCCGGCGCTGGCGCAGGTTCGCGTGCCGTTCCGGCGAGGGCCTCCGCCGGCAGCGGCTTCGGCCGGGCGGCAGCGGCCGGCAGCAAAAACGCCAGCGCGCCCACGCCGCCGAGCCAGATCAGCCCGGCGGCCAAGTGCAGAAAGTCCGCCGTGACGGCGGCGGACTTCACCGAGGCCGTGGCCGCATGGCCGATAAAAGCCTTGGCGAGCAGCAGGCCAAGGCCGGCCGCGAAAGCGAGGGCAAGGAGCAGCCTGCCCGGGCAGGCCTTGTTGCTGAAGGTGCGCAGGAGGAGTATAGTTGCCGCAAGCAATACGGCGAGCAGCACGGCCTGGTACTCCCAGATCTCGCCAAAGCTCGTGTAAGTCAGCGCCTCCCGCAGTCTGTCGGGATCGAACGCATTGCTCCAGCCGCCACCGGCATCGCTGGCGGTTTGCTGCGGCAGGCTAAGCAGAACGCCGGCCGCGGCCGCGGCGTATCCGAGCAGCAGTGCCATACGGCTGCGCCGTTTTAGCCGTTCCGGCACCACACTTGTTCGTTTTCCGGCTGGCAGCAGCCATAAGTGGAACGCAAGAGTTCCCAAATACAAGGCCATGCCGCCGTAAAACAGCCAACGGACCGCCAGCAGGCTCCAGCCGGGAAAGCTGCGCTGATCGGCTGCGCTGTGCTGGGGTACGCTGTTTGCAGCCCCTTGCCCGATTTGAAAAGAAATCGTCCCGGAGACGGGGTGTCCATCGCCGGAAACGACTCTCCATTTGGCCGCGTACACTCCCTCCGGCAGATCCGGCTTCAGCTCAACGCTTAGCCGAGTCGGCTGCTCCGGATCGAACACAGGCTCGCCCGCCGCCTCGCTAATGCCGGACGGCCCGATCACGTCCAACTCGTAAAAGCTTGCTTCGATCGGCTCGTTAAACTCGATCCGGACGGAGCTTGGCGCCTCGTCCAGCGTCTCATCCGCCGCAGGCGCCGAGGAAACGACGTAGGCATGGGCCAGCACGGCGGAAGGGCGGATGCCCAGCACAACGAAACACGCCAACCCCATAAGCAAGGCCCATTTGCACCATCGTGATTTCAACTTCATCCCCCTGCCTTTATCAAAAAAAGTCAATGATAAATTTCACAATAAATACTATTTTACAATAGTTGTCAAAACTTGAATATGACTATAACGGGCTATATGGGACTAACCCTGACCTGATTTTTTGTCGATTGTGTGAAGGTTCAAGTGGGCCTGTTCTCCAGTCTAAACGATGGGTCAAGCTCCAAATCAGCGTTTACCAGCCTGACTGCCTGCTAATTGGAACGGCTAACCGTCCCCCTGCAAAATAGGGGCACTTAAAATAGCGACACTTTATGTGCTTATTATCCGAAACCTAGCATGTGTATCCCCATTAGCGGAATTTTATGTACTTATTTTCCTATACATGGTCCATAATGCGGGCATTCCTTGCGATCTTAAGAAAATAGCGACATAAAATGCCTCTATTTCTCTCAAATGGACGGGATCGCCGAAATAAAGACACTTAATGTCCTTATTTTTTTGTTGGAGTTACTTTCTGGCAACCTGGTTGTTGCGGATACTCTTGCGTAATGCCACGTAATACTTTGCAATACGGCAAAATACGGCGCAAAACAAGAGCACCGCCGGCTGATCGGCGGACTCTTGTTTTGGTGTTCGGCGGCGGCCCGCTGGCCTGTGGAAGTTCGGTCCAAGTTTCACCCGTGCCGTAAGGCTGAACGGATCAAGGGCGAGGAATTACGCCCGATTGTTTTGTGAAGCGCCGTTTTAGTTTTGAGCCGGAACAATAAATTACATGCTAACTTTACGTGTTAACTATTTAAAATAGGCCAAGGGTAAGCTACAATGGGTAAGAGTCTACATTTGGAGGAGGAAGGCAAGTGGCAACGAAGATCAAAGCGGGTATCGTAGGATACGGAAATTTGGGACGGGGTGTGGAACTGGCGCTAAAGCAGAATCCCGATTTCCAACTGCAGGCTATTTTTTCAAGAAGAAAACCGGATGAGGTGTCGGCGGCCGGCGGCGTCGTGCACATTTCCGAAATCGAAAAATATAAAGGCGACATTGACGTGCTCATTCTTTGCGGCGGTTCGGCCACGGATTTGCCGGAGCAAGGACCGGAACTGGCGGCCTTGTTCAATACGGTCGACAGCTTTGACACGCATGCCAAAATCCCTGAATATTTCGAAAAAGTCAACGAAGCGGCGACGAAGGCCGGAACGGTCAGCGTGATTTCCACGGGATGGGATCCGGGCTTGTTCTCCTTGAACCGGCTGCTTGCCGAAGCCGTGCTGCCGGAAGGCAAAGAGTACACGTTCTGGGGCAAAGGGGTTAGCCAAGGCCACTCCGATGCGATCCGGCGCGTTGCGGGCGTCAAAGATGGCAAGCAATACACGATCCCGGTAGAAGCGGCGGTCGAACGTGTCCGCAAAGGCGAGAATCCGGAACTGACCACGCGCGAGAAGCATTTGCGCGAATGCTATGTCGTTGCCGAAGCAGGGGCCGACCTGGCCAAAATCGAGCATGAGATCAAAACGATGCCGAACTATTTTTCGGATTATGACACTACCGTTCATTTCATCAGCGAAGAAGAGCTTAAAGCAAACCATTCCACGATGCCGCATGGAGGTATGGTGCTGAGAAGCGGACGGACGGGCAAGGACAGCACCCAGCTGATTGAGTTCGGTCTGAAGCTGGACAGCAACCCGGAGTTTACGGCCAGCGTGCTCGTAGCATATGCCCGCGCGGTGTACAAGCTGTCGCAAGCCGGGGAGTCGGGAGCGAAAACCGTATTCGATATCCCGTTCGGTCTGCTGTCGCCGAAATCGCCGGAGCAGCTTCGCAAAGAATTGCTGTAGTGCGTTAAACAAAAAAAGTACGAAAAATAAGAACAGGCTGTCCTTGCGGATCTTGAAAGATCCTGAGGGCGGCCTTTTTTTGCGGCGTTAGCAAAGAAGGCAAAAGCGAGAATAATGTGAATAAAATCACGAATAATCAAAACTATTATGACAATTTTGCGAACTATTCGAGAACAAGCCCCCATTGTGAACATTTATCAAAATCGCGTTTTTTGCCGGAATTTAGCCGAAAACTAGCTTTAATTGGGATTGCTAGAGGTGTAAAGGACTATTATCACACTCAAAAATAGAAATATTTTACATAATTGACTATCTCTATGAATTGTTATTCGCTGTTCCCTTCCCTAACATTAAATTAGCTGAAAGACGATAGCTGTCACGGTTTGTTCGTGATGGCGTTCACAACGTTCAAAACGTTCATAACGAAGGTTCACAATGAAGAAAGGGGTATCGGTGTCCTATGAAAAGGAAAGGGTTGCTGCTCGTAGTATTTTCAGCCCTTCTTGCGCTGCTGACCGGATGCGATTCGTTAACGGTTTTGAATCCGAAAGGGCCGGTGGCCAAGACCCAATCTGACGTCATTATTTTCTCTATTATTACGATGGCGTTTATTTTGCTTGTTGTTTATGTTCTGTACATCTACATGCTGTCGAAATACCGTGCTTCCAAATTGCCTGCGGATTATGAGCCGCCGCATGAGGAAGGCAGCAAATGGCTGGAAATCACCTGGATCACCATCCCGATCATCATCGTTGCGGTGTTGTCGGTCGTGACGGTCCGCAGTACGGCCGCCGTGGAAAAGGTGCCGGCAGGCTATGAGGATCAGAAACCGCTGGTGATCTACGCGGCGTCCTCCAACTGGAAATGGCATTTCAGTTATCCGGAGGAAGGCATTGAAACGGTAAACTACGTGAATATCCCGACGCACCGTCCGGTGGAATTCCGCCTGTATTCTTACGGGCCGATTACAAGCTTCTGGGTTCCGCAGCTGGGCGGCCAGAAATACGCGATGAGCGACATGGTCAACAAGCTTAACCTCGTTGCCGAGCATGAGGGCTCTTATATGGGCAAAAACTCCAACTTCTCCGGCGAAGGCTTCGCCCATATGGAATTTGAAGCATTGGCGATGTCTCCTTCCGAGTACGACAAATGGGTGGAGGAAGTAAAAACGACGGCACCTGCGCTGACGGAACAGGAATTTGATTCCTTGCTGAACACGGAATTTGTCGGCCGCAAATCGTATTCGTCCACGCATCTGTCGTTCAAACCGGCTCCGGAGGGCGAAAACGCCGGGCATCATCACGGCGGCTCGGAGGAAGGTGCGACGGGTTCCGAAGAAATGGACCACTCCGGGATGGATATGCCCGGCATGGACATGTCGGACATGAACGACTCTTCGATGGATCATTCGACGCATAACTAATCAACGGGAAGGGAGTAGCTTATCATGAAATGGGACGAATTTTTCGTCACTGGGGAACCGATGATTTACGGCGCCATGGTCAGCATCGTTGTCGCGTCGCTGGCAATTCTCATCGGGTTAACCTATTTTAAAAAGTGGGGCTACCTGTGGCGCGAATGGTTGACGACCGTGGACCACAAGCGCATCGGGATCATGTATATCATCTGCGCCCTGCTGATGCTGTTCCGCGGCGGCGTGGACGCGCTCCTGATGCGGGGGCAGCTGGCAGTCCCGGAAAACGGACTTCTTGACGCGCAGCACTACAATGAAATTTTTACGACGCACGGGGTTATCATGATCCTGTTTATGGCGATGCCGTTTGTCATCGGGCTGATGAACGTCGTGATACCGCTGCAAATCGGCGCCCGCGACGTCGCGTTCCCGCGGCTGAACGCCGTCAGTTTTTGGCTGTTTTTCGCCGGAGCGATGCTGTTTAACATCTCCTTCGTCATCGGGGGCTCCCCGGATGCCGGCTGGACCGCTTATTTCCCGCTGGCCAGCATCGAGTTCAGCCCGACGGTAGGGAATAACTACTACGCGATCGCCTTGCAGATTGCCGGTATCGGTACGCTGGCAACCGGTGTCAATTTTGTCGCCACGATTTTGAAAATGCGCGCCCCAGGCATGACGCTGATGAAAATGCCGATGTTTACCTGGTCGGTTCTGGTTACCTGCGTCATTATTATGTTCGCTTTCCCGGTGCTGACCGTGGCGCTGGCGCTCATGATGTTCGACCGGCTGTTCGGCTCGCAGTTCTTTACGATGGCCAACGGCGGGATGGATATGCTCTGGGCCAACCTGTTCTGGGTCTGGGGCCATCCGGAAGTATATATCGTTATTCTGCCCGCATTCGGGATTTATAGTGAAATCATTTCGACGTTTTCGCGTAAAAACCTGTACGGCTACAAATCGATGGTCTTCAGTATGGTCGTCATTTCGCTGCTGTCGTTTATCGTATGGGCGCACCACTTCTATACGATGGGCCATGGCGTGATGGTCAACGGCGTGTTTTCGATTACGACAATGGCGATTGCGGTTCCGACCGGGGTCAAAATCTTCAACTGGCTGTTTACGCTCCGCAAAGGGCGGATCGAATTTACGACGCCGATGCTGTATTCGCTCGCCTTTATTCCGATCTTTACGATCGGCGGCGTCACCGGCGTCATGCTGGCGATGGCGAGCGCCGACTATCAATACCATAACACGATGTTCCTGGTGGCCCACTTCCACTACGTGCTGATTCCGGGTACCGTGTTTGCCGTGATCGCGGGCTTCTACTACTGGTTCCCGAAATTGTTCGGGTTCCGGCTGAACGAACGCCAGGGCAAGCTGGCCTTCTGGATTATCGCGATCAGCTTCAACGTCACTTTTATGCCGCTGTTCTTCCTGGGACTCAAAGGCATGACGCGGCGGATGTACACGTATTCGGAAAGCACCGGCTTCGGTCCGCTGAACTTGATCGCCTCGATCGGCGCCGTCGGTTTGGCGATTGGCTTCATCGTGCTGGTCTACAACATTTACTGGAGCTTCCGGTACGCCGAAAGAGACAAAACCGGCGACCCTTGGAACGCGCGCACTTTGGAATGGAGCACGCACAGTCCGGTGCCGGAGTACAACTTTGCGGTGGTGCCTGAAGTGGACGATCTTGATCCGTTCTGGAAAGCGAAGAAAACCGGCAAGCCGCTGTACAACGGTAAAATTGAAGAGATTCATATGCCGAACAACAGCGGGCAGCCGATTATTTTGGGGATTATCTTCTTCTTCTTCGGATTTTTCATGGTATTCAGCTGGTGGATTCCGGCGATCATTGCCGGCCTTGGCGTAATCGTCATGCTGGCGGTGCGTTCGTTCGAGCGCGATCATGGACGCCACATTCCGGTCAAGGAAATCAAAAAAACCGAAGAAGCCTTGATGCGAAAAGAATCGGAAGCAGGATTGCGGGGTGAACACGCATGAAAATAGATCATTCTTTGCCGCTTGAATACCAGACGGAAGAGAACAGCAATCGGATCTTCGGCTTCTGGCTGTTCCTGGGCGCGGAAATCGTGCTGTTCTGTACGTTGTTTGCCGTTTACCTCACGCTGTGGAACCGTACGGGCAGCGGCCCGGACGGGAAAGAAATTTTCGAAATTGGGCCGGTGCTCGCCGAAACGTTCCTGCTGCTGACCAGCAGCTTCACCTGCGGGCTGGCGGTACACAGCATGCGGCTCGGGATGAAAAAGGCGTTTATGTCCTTCTTCATCATCACGCTGCTGCTAGGCCTCGGCTTCCTCGGCGTGGAAATTACCGAGTTCGTGACGTACGTTGGTGAAGGGGCGACGCTGCAAACGAGCGCCTTCCTGTCCAGCTTGTTCGTTCTGCTCGGCACGCACGGCGCCCACGTGACGCTGGGCCTCTTGTGGGGCACCGGGTTGATGATTCAGGTGAAACGCGAAGGCTTTACGCTGGATACTGCGAACAAATCGTTTATTTTCTCGCTGTATTGGCACTTCCTCGACGTCGTCTGGATCTTCATCTTCAGCTTCGTTTATTTGAAAGGAATGATGTGACATGAAAAAGCTCTTTCCTGTTCAGCACGTCATGGGATATGTATTTTCGCTGATTCTGTCCGTTGTGGCGTTGTCGGTAGTTTTCTGGGATATGCCGATGGCGGTGGGACTCACGATCCTGCTCATTTGCGCGGCGATCCAAATGTCACTGCAGCTGTTCCTGTTCATGCATATCAGCGAGGGCGGCACAAAAACCGCGCTGTTCACCAACATCGGTTACGCCCTGTTCGTCGGCCTGGTCACCGTTTTCGGCACCTTGTTTGCGATGATTTGGGGTTATCAATAAAAAGATGAATGAAGAAAAACCCGTTTGCCGCTTTACAAGTGGCGGCGGGTTTTTTGCTTGTTATTGCGGGAATAGTAAGCGCAGGCGAAAACGCGGGACGGGTTTAGCCGGGGCGTCGTCAAGCGGTTGGCGATGATAAGGAGCGCTTAGTGATGGTGAGAAACGCTAATGATGATAAGAAGTCTTTGCCGTGACAAGAGTCGCGTTACGAGGTTCAAGTGCAAAAGTGCACTTCATATTGCGCATGATCTTGCTACCAAGGCGCATGAGATGCAAAAATGCAGTTGGTTAAAGTGAATATGGTAAAATATGGTTGTATAGCTGGGGATGAACTGCACTTTTACATTTGAGCCGCCTGTTTCGTGGAGTTTCGACGAAATTCGCCTGCACTTTTGCATTTCGTGAAGCTTTGATCGAACGTCCCCTTTTTGCCGGTAGCAGGCTTGAATTATGAACAAACTAGGAAATGAGCGTGAAGTGCAGCGGAACAGGGCAAGCCGGAAAATTTGCAACCACCTCTTTACATACCCCGTGGGGGTATATTATAATGAGTTTGCCACAACAAGTTATGCTGGTTTGAAAGGAGAAGACGTATGGCGGACAATGTTCAGGAACATACACACCATTGTGAAGACCACGGAGTGCAGAACGAGGGCAAAGCTGAGGGCAAAACCGCGGGCAAAACGGTTCGGCGAAGCCACCATTCCGAAGCCTTGAAAAGCAACCTGACCAGCCGATTGAACCGGATCGAAGGGCAAATTCGCGGAATCAAAGGGCTGATCGAAAGAGATACTTACTGTGACGATGTTCTGAATCAGATTGCCGCCGTCCAGTCCGCGCTCAACAGCGTCGGCCGGCTGTTGCTCGAGGGACATATGAGAAGCTGCGTCATCGAACGGATTCAAGCCGGCGAGACGGAAGTGGTGGATGAGCTGCTGGTGACGGTCAATAAGTTAATGAAGTAAATTATCAAAAATTTAGGAGGCAGGAATCATGCAAAATATTACGTTGAACGTGGAAGGCATGTCGTGCAATCATTGCGTCAAGTCGGTGGAAGGAGCCGTTGCGGGATTGGGCGCCACAGGCAAGGTCGATCTGGCGGGCAAAAAAGTCGAAGTTTCTTTTGATGAAAGCAAAGTGACGGTGGATCAAATCAAGGAAGCGATTGAAGAACAGGGATACGACGTTGTTTAATTCAAAAGTCTAAGTTGAAGCAAACCGCTGCGAGTCTGATGCGGAAAACCCGTACGATCAGGCTCGGAATGGGCGGGACACTTTTCTGTCGTCCGGAATATACCCCATGGGGGTATTTCGAAGGCGAAAATGCAAACAAACATGGAGGAATCGCTATGGAAAAAGCACTGTCGGCCCCAAACGATCAAGCGACGCTGCAAATCACCGGCATGACCTGCGCCGCCTGCGCGGCCCGGATCGAAAAAGGGCTAAACCGGCTTCCCGGCGTGGAGCAGGCGAACGTGAACCTGGCGCTGGAGACGGCCCAGGTGACATATGAGCCGGGGGAAGTATCGCTGGAGCAAATCATCGATAAAGTTAGCAAACTCGGATACGGAGCCATTCCCAAACCTTCGGAGCAGGAGTCGGAGGACATCCGGGCCCGGGAGATCCGCAAGCAGAGAAACAAGCTGATCGTGTCGGCAGTGCTGGCCTTACCGCTGCTGTGGGCGATGGCCGGGCATTTTTCCTTCACCTCGTGGATCTGGACGCCGGAGCTGTTCATGAACCCCTGGTTCCAGCTGGCGCTGGCAACTCCGGTACAGTTCATTATTGGGCGAGGTTTTTACGTCGGCGCGTACAAGGCGCTGCGCAGCCGCAGCGCCAACATGGATGTGCTGGTCGCGCTCGGCACGTCGGCGGCGTATTTTTACAGTCTATATTTGAGCCTGGACGCCTTGAGTATGCCGCACGGGCATACCCCCCAGCTGTATTATGAGACGAGTTCGATCCTGATCACGCTGATCTTGCTCGGCAAATGGTTCGAAGCGCTGGCTAAAGGGCGTTCCTCGCAGGCGATCAAAACGCTGATGGGGCTGCAGGCCAAGACAGCGCTTGTCGTCAAAGACGGCGTGGAGACGGTCGTGCCGATCGAGGCGGTTGTTCCGGGCGACCTGCTGATCGTAAAGCCGGGCGAAAAAATACCCGTAGACGGTATCGTGGCCGGCGGCTCGTCCGCGGTGGACGAATCGATGCTGACGGGGGAGAGCATTCCGGTCGAGAAAAAAGCAGGCGATCCGGTTATCGGGGCAACCGTGAACAAACACGGCGTGCTGCGTGTTGAGGCCTCCAAGGTCGGCAGGGATACGGCGCTGGCGCAAATCATCCGCGTCGTCGAAGAGGCCCAAGGGTCGAAGGCGCCGATCCAGCGGGTGGCGGACGTGATCTCCGGGATTTTCGTGCCGATCGTCGTCGGGATCGCCGTGGTAACGTTTTTGGTGTGGTTCTTCCTGGTGGCGCCGGGCAGCTTTGCGGAAGCGCTGGAAAAAGCGATCGCCGTGCTCGTGATCGCCTGCCCTTGCGCGCTCGGACTGGCGACGCCGACGTCGATTATGGCCGGTTCCGGGCGGGCCGCGGAGTACGGCATCCTGTTCAAGGGCGGCGAGCATCTCGAGACCGCCCAAGGGCTCGACGCGATCGTGCTGGATAAGACCGGCACGATCACGCGGGGGCAGCCGGAGCTGCGGCAAATCGTCCCGGCCGGGGGCTGGGACGAGGCGGAACTGCTCCGGCTCGTGGGCGCCGCCGAGCGCAGCTCCGAGCATCCGCTCGCGGATGCGGTCGTTGCCGGGGCGCGGGCGCGCGGCCTGGATCTGCCCGAGGCGACCGCCTTTGAGGCGGTGCCGGGGCATGGCATTACGGCGGCCGTACTTGGCCGCCGGGTGCTCGCCGGCACGCGCCGTCTGATGGCGCGGGAAGGCGTCGATGTCTCCGCCGCGCTGCCGGAGATGGCGGCGCTCGAAGCCGCCGGCAACACCGTGCTGCTCATCGCGGCGGACGGCGTCTACGCCGGCATGGTCGCCGTGAGCGATACCGTGAAGGACACGTCCAAAGCCGCGGTGGCGCGGCTGAAGGCGATGGGGCTTCACGTGGTCATGATCACCGGCGACAATGAACGCACGGCGAAGGCGATCGCCGCCGAGGTCGGCATCGACGAGGTGCTCGCCGAGGTGCTGCCGGAAGGCAAAGCCGCCGAAGTCAAAAAGCTGCAGGAGCGCGGCCTGAAGGTGGCGATGGTCGGCGACGGCATCAACGACGCTCCGGCGCTGGCCGTGGCCGATGTCGGTATCGCCATCGGCACGGGCACCGATGTGGCCATGGAGGCGGCCGACGTGACGCTGATGCGCGGCGACCTTGAGGGCGTGCCGGACGCGATCGCGATGAGCAAGCGCACGATGGGCAATATCAAGCAGAACCTGTTCTGGGCGCTCGCTTACAACACGATCGGCATCCCGGTGGCGGCCGCGGGCTTCCTCGCTCCTTGGCTCGCCGGCGCGGCGATGGCCCTCAGCTCGGTCTCCGTGGTGCTGAACGCGCTGCGCCTGCAAAGAGTGAAGCTGTAAGCCTGGGCAGTTGGCTGGGCCAAAGCAGGAAACTGAAGGAGATTGGTATTAACAAGCCCCAAGCGATAGCCGTTCCATATCGGCTTCGCCTGGGGCTTGTTGTTCAGTATCCGCCAATCTATTGGAATTTCTCCAATGAGAGGGGCGCGGGTAATAAGCTTATGCCGCTTAGATCGCTGGAATCTAGCGAATACGGTGAACAAGCTGCTATAAAACATGAAGACATGCAACCGGGGGAGCGGAGGCGCCGCCGGCGTTATTTTCTATGGTAATCAGGTTATGGTTTTTCATAAATGACCCCTTGCTCATAAAGCCCTTGGATAAGCAGTTTCATGAGCTGCACACTGCTGGCGAGCGCAGGCACATCGGGGTGTTTGACACTTTCCGAAAAACTTAGCGACGCTTCGTGCGCTTTGAGCCGGAGCTTGATGTGCGTACCCGGATGCAGTTCCAGCGCCTCGGCCAGGCCGTCCTGCTTGAGGACGGGGCGCAGCAGGCCGGGGTGCGACGCCCGCGCGCGGAACCGCTTGTTCAAGGCGGAATCGGGCAGCGCGGCAGGCCGCAAACGCCCGGAAAGCAAGCCGGGCGCCGGGCGTTTGGCGGAGCAAAGATCGAACTCCAGCTTGCGGCGGGGCCGGTAGCTGTATTTTATGCCGATAACATGCGCTTGGCCGGAGGAACTGGAGCTGGGGGCGGCCAAGGTGACGATGCATTGCCCAAGCTCGTGGGGAAGTCTAACGCGCACATGCTGTCTCGTATATTTCAGCCCATGAAGTTTCGCGGCCGCGTACGTGCCTCCGCCGGTTTTGGCAAATTCCTTCAAAAGCGCTGCCGATTTGGACTCCCACCACGGTTTGCGAATCTGTTTAGTCTGCGTCATGCTTCTCCTCCTCTTTGCCCGGCGCCCGGTTTGAGGGCAGCCTGCCTTCACGGCGCAACGCTTCCCGCAGCAGGTATTCGATATGACCGTTTACGCTTCGGAATTCGTCCGCTGCCCAGCGTTCCAAAGCTTGATACAGGATCGGGTCAAGGCGAAGAGGGAAGCTTTTTTTGCTGGCCATTATGATTGGCGCCCTTTTAGTAAAGCGTGCTTGTGTTGATGACCGGCTGGGCGGAACGGTCGGAAACGACGGCAACGAGCAGGTTGTTGATCATCGCGGCTTTGCGCTCATCGTCCAGCTCCACGACCTGGCCCGCCTGCAGGCGTTCGATCGCCATCTGCACCATCGTGACGGCGCCGTCGACGATTTTCTCGCGCGCGGCGATGATGGCTTCGGCCTGCTGCCGCTGCAGCATGGCGCTGGCGATTTCGGTCGAATACGCCAAATGGGTGAGGCGCGTTTCAATCACTTTAACGCCGGCGATCGCCAGCCGGTTTTGCAGTTCATCGGTCAGCTCCACCGCGATTTCTTCGGTATTGCCGCGCAGGGAGAAGCTTGCCGTGTCCGGCTGGTCGTAAGGGTACTTGCTGGCGACGTGGCGCAGGGCCGCTTCGCTCTGAATTTCCACGAACGTTTCGTATTCATCGACCTCAAACAAGGCTTTCGCCGAATCGACGACCGCAAAAACAACGACGGTTGCGATTTCGATCGGGTTGCCGTTCACGTCGTTGACCTTCAGCTTCGCGCTATTGAAATTGCGTACGCGCAGCGAAACCTTCCGGCGGCTTGAGAGCGGGACGGCCAGGTATAATCCGCTTTTGCGAATGACGCCGAGATAACGTCCGAAAAAAGTCACGACGGCCGCCTGGTTCGGCTGTACAATCGTAAGGCCGGTGAGCAGCACGAAGGCGATGGCGCAGGCGGCGATTCCGCCAATCACGGGCAGCGCGCCGGAAAGCGAGATCAAATAGACGCCGGCGGCCGCGAGTGCCAGGATAAACAGCAAGGCGGCAAAACCGTTCAAATAAGACATTTCTTTTTCCTTATACATACGGGAACACTCCTTCAAAATAATAGAGTCATATTGTATCGATATTGTTATGATATCACTTTTGCAATAAAATGTAAATTGCGCATTTTAAAAAAGGGCTGATAACAACAAGTATCCCTGATAATTTCCAGAATTCCCGAAAAGTTCTGGTTTTCGAGCGATACTATCGCCCGCCGAAAATCTAAGGGTTGTACAGCGGCTATTTGCCGAAAAAAGACCTTTTCTAAATTCTAACGGTTGTGATCGCCGGTATTTGCCTGATTCTAAGCAAAAATAGCCGGATTTCAGTGAAATAAACGCTATGGCATCCGTTACAATTTGAAATCAATGCTTCTGGAACAAATAGTGGTTATGGCAACCGTTAGAATCGCTAGTTTTATCAACGCCTGCTTGTCAATCTCATGCCGTAAAAGTTGGGCCGCTAAACTATTTAGTTGTTTATCCTTGTATATATACTTAAATTAAGGAATAATGATTGACTAATCGTCGTATTAATTGTATTTTTAGGTCGTAATTATGTTTTGAACTAAAATATGTGGTTTTGTTTAGTGTTGAATGGGCTGTTTGGTTTAGCTTTTTAGCCCTCAGCATGGGGGATAACATGCTGGAGGGATCGGCTCGGGAGTATCGTTGTTCCTTTTCTATGATAAGATCGGGATATCTTTTGACAGCTGGGGGTTGAAGTCATGTTTTGGAAGCGCTTATCTTATCAAAGAAAATTGTTGCTCGTGCTTATCGTCGTCAGCAGCCTGCCGGTGCTTCTGGTGGGAACGATCGCCTACCGGAAGTCTTCGGAAACCTTGATGATGCGGACGGAGCAGGATCTGCAGGTTATTGCCGGACAGTTGATTTCGGCGATTCAGAAACAAGTCAGCGATTTCGACCGTTTCAGCATTTTGCCTTACTATATGCCGGAAGCGTTTACAATTTTTAATCGGCCTTACGTTCCCGAAGAGGACTGGGGGTCGGCCGAGCTGAACGCGCAGCGGCAGCTGATTCGTTTAATGAGCGCGTATCCTTCGATTAACAAATCGATTAAAGCGATGGTTCTGTACGGCAACAACGGCCGGATCAGCGGGTATCAGCTCAGTGGAAGTTCCTCGATCAACCGGGCCTACGACGTGAAGCAGGAAGACTGGTATCAAGAGGCGTTGGAGAAGAAAGGCGGCTTCGTCGTTTCGGGCTTGCATGAGGTGGGGCAATTCGAAGGGGGATCGTTCGAGGCCGTCACCGTATCGAGAATGCTGCTGGACGAGGAAATGCGTCCGCTCGCGGTGATCGCCATTCATATTTCTCCCGATTTCATCGAAAATATCATCGATTCCTCCGGGCTGCAGGATACCGCTGTGACCGTCGTCGACGCGAATCATCGGCTGATCTACGCTTCGGATGAACAAGTTGCCGCGCGTCTGCTGGAACGTCCGCTTGACGCAGGCGCGAGCGGCGGCGTCTGGACGGCGGAGAGCAAGGTCGATAACCGGAGGGTAAAATACAGCGGTGTGGTGAGAAAAAACAATTATTTGGGCTGGACGATCTACGTGGGCAAAAACCAGCAGGTGATCCTGCAGGGCAGCAACACCATACGCAAATATACGCTTGTGATCGCCGCCCTTTTGACGGTGGCCTCGGCGCTCGTATCCTGGCTGCTTGCCGGCAATCTTTCGCGCCCGATCAACCGGCTGATCCGCTCCATGCGGAGCGTCGAGACCGGGAAATTCGAGGTTCTGGAAGCGCCGACCCGGTATGACGAAATCGGGCAGCTGCACTTGAGTTACGCGCGTATGGTCAGGCGGCTGGACGAGCTGGTCCAATCGATCGCGGAGAAGGAGCGGCAGAAGCGAAAGGCCGAGCTGTACGCGCTGCGGGTGAGGATTCAGCCGCATTTTTTGTACAACACGCTCAATTCGATCCGGATGCTGGCCATGTTGCAGCAGTCCCCGCAAATCGCCAAGCTGATCCATGCCCTGAACCGTTTGCTCCAATCCTATCTAAAGCTGAACGATGAGCTCATGCCCTTGTCCAAGGAGATCGAACTGCTGCGGGATTACGAGCAATTAATGGATCTGCGCTACACCAATACGTTTGCCGTCGAGTGGGACGTGCCTGAAGAATTGCTGGACGCGGGGGTACCGGCGATGCTGCTTCAGCCGATATTGGAGAATGCCATTTTTCACGGTTCCCGGGGACTGGACCGCAAGCTGGCGATCCGCGTAACGGTTTCGCTGCTGGAGCGTGACCGCCGCAAGCTTTGCCTTGAAATCAAAGATGACGGAGTCGGGATCGCGGAGGAGCAGATCGCGCGCCTGCTGGAGGAGCGGTCCGGGGACGAAGCCTCCCATATCGGCATCAACAACGTCAACGACCGCATCCGGCTGTGGTTCGGCAGAGAATACGGCCTTGCCGTTCAACGCTTGGAGCCGGGGACCGCCGTGATCATGACAATACCCTATAAACCGTTGAAGCGCGAGTTCAAAAAGCCGGGTTTTCAGGACCGGGAAGGCTGGATGAAGCCGGGGACTGAGTAGCTAAAATGGGGGACTTGAAAAGGGGGATTAGAAATGTGGAATCTGCTAGTTGTGGAGGACGAACCCATCGTCAGAATGGGGCTGCGGTATATGGTGGATTGGGAGGCGCAGGGCGTGTGCTGGAAAGCTGAAGCCGCCAACGGCGAGGAGGCGGTGAAAGTGCTGGAGTCGGAGGAGATCCATATCGTGATGACCGATATCCGCATGCCGGGCATGGACGGGATCGAGCTGGGGCGCTATATCCGCAGCCATTGGCCGCAGCATATCCAAATGATCTATTTGAGCAGTTATGACGATTTCCCTTATGTCAAGGAAGCGATTCGCCTAAACGCGCTCGATTATCTCCACAAGCCCACCATGGACGAGGAGGAAGTGAAAGGGGCGCTGCAAAAAGCGGTCAAGCTGCTGGAGCAAAACACGTCCAGGACGCTCCCGGCATGGCCGGAGGAGGAGCGCAACGCTTGGCTGATTTCCCTGCTTGATACGTACACTTATCCGCGGGAAATGCTGGTGCCGGAGCTTGCGCCGGAAGGATCGCTGTCCCAAGGGCTGTGGCTTGCCGCTATCCGCCTGCGGGGCGATGCCGCGGATCAAATCGCTGCGGGGGAAGCCAAGGATCATCTGAAATTCATCTCGATCCGATATCTGATCGAAGAATACGTGGGCCGGGACTTTGGCGGACTCGTCTTTCACCGGGGCCGCCGGGAAATCATCTGGCTGGCGCCGGCCGTGCCGAAGTCGGGGGCGGGCGGCCGCTGCGGCAGGGAGCAGTACCTGGAGCGGCTGCGGAGCAAAATCTTCGAGCTGCTCAACGCCTCGATCGTCTATTCCTTTAGCTCCGTTTACGGGGACCCGCAGCATATTCCCGAGGCTTACCTGGAAGCCGAATTGAAGTTTCCGGTGAACCAGCAGAGCGACAGTTTGCATATCCGCCTGGCGAAGGAATATGTGGATGGCCACCTGCTGGAGGATATTACGCTGCAGAAGGTGGCGGACTCCATTCCGATCAGCCCGGGTTATTTAAGCCGCATTTTTCTGAGGGAAGTGGGCGAAAGCTTCAGCGAATACGTGATCCGCAACAAAATCATCTACGCCCAGAAGCTGCTGCGGGAAACGAACAAAAAGGTGTATGAAATCGCCGAAATCCTCAGCTACACGAATCCGCATTATTTCAGCAAGCTGTTTAAAGAGCGGGTGGGGATGACCCCGTTGGAATACCGGAACCGTTAGTTAGTGCAAAAAAAGATACCAAAAAACAGGATTCGTCTATCGGACCGTCATTGAAAGGCGGCGGACGGCCATAATGCGTACGCGAAGTGTACGAAATGACAAACGCCGCTTATACCCGGCTGCGGCCCTCGGATAGTAGACTTAAAGCAGGTAAACAAGCGGAGTGCTGGTTTACTTAGAGTGCGAGTTCAAAAAGTCAGGTTTTCAGCACCGAGAAGGTTGGATGAAGCTAGGGACGTAAGGAGCGGAGCGTACGTTTTGGGTACGTGAGCAACTGAAATGTTTCCGTAGGAAACATGCTTCGGAAGCATTCGCTTGGCTCGGCTGAATTCAAGATTCGATGTCGATTAAGCTCCATGAGTCTACTTCGTGATCAAAAGATGACTTTTTGAACAACCTCTTGAAACTTACATCACATATAACGGGGGGACGCTTATGCAAAAAAAACGCTTAACTGCGGTACTGGCGGCGATGACGGCGATCGTATTGATGTTATCGGCCTGCGGAGGAGGCGCCGGATCGAAGAATGCCGCCGCGGGAAACGGGGCGGGAGGCGAGAAGCCCCAGACGGCCGTGACCATCTGGGTGCTGAATGATCAACAGGCTTATTTGGAACCGATCATCAAAGAGTTCGAGAGCAAAAATCCGGACATCAAGGTGGAGCCCACCTTCTACGGCACCGATCCGCTGAAGGAATCGTTGAAGGTGGCCGCCGCTTCAAAGACGCTGCCGGACATGTGGTTTACTTGGGGCGGGTCGCTTGGTTCATTTTATCCTGAAAACGGTCTCACCATGGATTTGACCCAAATCGCGGCCGAGCATAAATGGGACGAAATCTACAACCCCGCGGCGCTCGACCTGGTCAAATTCGACGGGAAAATCACGGGCGTACCGTTCCATCTTGCTTCGCTGGGGGTATTTTATCCGAAAGAGCTGTATACCAAATTAAACCTGACTCCACCAACCACGTTCGCCGAGTTTGAAGGCCAACTGCAAACGATGAAGGAGGGTGGGATTACACCTTTTGCCGTCGGCGGCAAGGGCGGCTGGATGCTGATGCGTTGGGTTGAGCAGCTGATCGAACTTTACGGCGGCGCGGAACTCCATGACAAGCTGAACGCCTTGGAAGCTTCTTGGGACGACCCGGCCGTGGTGCAAACTTTTGCCAAGCTGAAGGAATGGTCCGATAAAGGTTATTTCGAAAAAGGCTTCATTACACTGGACCCGCAGGAAGCGGAGACGCCGCTTTACAGTGCGCAGCAAGGTTTTGCGCTGGAGGGGGCATGGGTTGATCTGAGCTTTGCCCAGGCGGGGGCCGATCCGAATCAGTTCGGCATCTTTAAATTCCCGAACGATCAGCAGCCGGTGCGGATGTCCAGCTTTGCGGAAATGTTCCAAATCAACGGAAGCTCCGATCCGAAGGTGCAGGAAGCTGCCGTAAAACTGGGTGAATATATTACCGGTCAAGAGGTTGTGGATCAGTATATCGACCAGTACGGTTCGCCGGCCCTGAAGCAGTTCAAAACTTCCGCGCAGTCGCCGCACACCTCCGAGATGGCCGGAATGATCGGGGAAGGCAACTTCCTGATCGCGGACCAGGCTTTGCCGCAGACGGTGGTGCAGAAGCTGTTCGAAGCCCAGGATGCCGTCGTGCTGAACGAATGGACGCCTGAGCAGGCGGCCAAGGAAATTCAGAAAGCCGCCGAGTCGTATAAAAACAACTAGAACGATAGGCGTTTGGTGCTTAGCTTTCAGGGAAGCGGCCTGCCGGCCGCGCCCTGAAAGCCGTTTACCGGATTTGGAGGGAGGCGCTTATGAAACTGAAGGCTTGGAAGCCGTGGACATTTTTGCTGCCGGCGCTGCTCATTTATCTTGTCGTTATTGTCATACCTTCTCTATACACGCTGCAGCTTAGCTTGTACAGCTGGAACGGAATTTCTCCCAAGAAAACGTTTGTCGGGCTGCAAAACTATATTTATCTATTAACGGAGGATACGGTATTCGGAACCGCGTTAAAAAATAATGTGCTATGGCTGGCCGGGTCGCTGACGATCATCATCGGCCTCGGCCTGCTGCTGGCGCTGCTGCTCAACAGGAGTTTGAAGGGCAGATCGATTTTCCGCAGTGTATTTTATTTTCCCTATGTATTGTCGGGCATCATCGTTGCGCTCATGTGGACTTGGCTTTATCATCCGACGCGGGGGTTCATCAACACGGTGCTCGAAGGGATCGGGCTTGGCAGTCTGGCCCATCCTTGGCTGGCCGATCCTAAAACGGCGCTGTACGCCGTGTTTGTCGCCGCGGTGTGGCAGGGCGTGGGACTGCCGATGGTGCTGTTTCTCGCCGGGCTGCAGAGTATCCCGAAGGACTGCTATGAAGCGGCGCTCATCGACGGGGCGAAGCCGTTCCAATCTTTCCGCTTTATCACGATTCCACTGCTTAGCGAAACCTTTGTGATCGTTTTTGCGACCACGATGGTTAATGCCATGAAAGTATATGACATCATCTACGGCATGACGGCGGGAGGACCGGCCCAAAGCACGCAGGTGCTGTCGTCCTGGATGTATTATCAGACCTTCAAATTCAACAACATCGGCGTGGGCTCGGCCATTTCTTGGATCCTTGTATTTGTCGCGATGGTCGTGATCATTCCTTACGTATATTACACAAACCGGAAATCTCACGTATGATTTTCACGGAAAGGGGGGCCTCCGATGGAAGAAACGCAAAAATCCGCCGCTTCGCGGGCGGTTTCCTATATATTGCTGTTTGGCCTGGCGGTGATATTTCTGGTTCCGATTGTTTTCATCGCCATGACAGCGATGAAGTCCAACGCCGATTTGATGCGAAATCCCGTATACGCTCTGCCGGAGACGCTGGCGTGGAGCAATTTTGCCGAGGCCTGGGATAAAATGAAGCCTTATATCGGCAACAGCTTGTTCATTTCGGTTGTGAAGGTGCCGCTGGGCATTCTCGTCGAGGCGCTGGCCGCGTATGCGTTGACCCGGATGGGTTTTAAATGGGCGGACGCGCTGTTTGCCATGTTTCTGATCGGGATGATGATCCCGTTCCAGGCTACGCTGGTGCCGCTGAACATGATGCTGAACCACTTTGGCCTGGCAAATACGTATCCCGGCATTTTTATCGTGTATATCGGTTTCGGTATTCCCTTTGGCATCATGGTGCTGCGGGGCTTTCTCCGCTCCATTCCCAAGGAGCTGGACGAGGCGGCATACATTGACGGGTGCGGGGAACTGGGCAAATTTTTCCGCATTATTCTGCCGATGGCCATGCCGGCTATTGCTACACTGGTGATTCTCGACTTTCTGTCCACCTGGAATGAATTTTTGCTGGCGCAAATATTTATCACGAAAGATTCGATGCAGCCGGTTACTGCGGGCTTGCTTACGTTCCAGGGGCAGCATTCCACGAACTATACGCTGCTTAGCGCGGCGGTGCTGATTTCGATCGTGCCGATTTTGGCCGTGTATTTATTTTTCCAAAAATACTTTGTGTCGGGGATGGCCGGAGCGGTGAAGGGTTAGAAAGCGGGGCGGAGGTAAGAAAGCAAGCGAGCGACCGGATCGGAACGGATTGGATCTGAACGGATCGAAACGGATCGAAACGGAATTGCACGATCGAAACGGATCGGAATGGGACGGCGGGATGGGATGGTCAAACTGAGCTGCCCGCCGAGCCCCGTAAAACCAGAGCCTATGTTTCCGCAGCAAGTTTTGCTCGAAGCTTATTCAAAGAAGTAACGCTCACAAAACTTTTAGGAGGTTGCATATGAAGATTATGGAGCAAACCAGCATGGGACGGATATGGTCCGACAAGCCCGCCAAATCGGTCTTGTTCAAGTATTTTCCGTTTCTTGCCGAAGAGGAGCATATCGCGTTTACTTATAAAATGATGACGCTGGGGCAGTTTCTGGAACGGCGGATGGAGTTCGGATTTCCGGCCGGGGAACGGGATGCGCTGCTGCGGGAACTGGCTGGGGTGCCTTCCGGCGAAGCCGCCGCGCCGAGTCGCGAGTCGGGGAGCGGGAAGGACCGGCTTGCGGACGTGCGGGTCGAAGGGGGCGGCGTGGTCAGCTCGCCGGAGCGCGCGGCCAAGTGGGACGTGTTTGAGCTGGAGCTTAAAGGGCCGTCGCAGGGCAACCCCTATACCGATGAGGAGTTGGCCGCAGTGTTCAGTTGGGACGGTGGGAGCCGCTTTGTGCGGGTTCCGGGGTTTTACAACGGGGACGGAAGCTATAAAATCCGCCTGATGCCCGACCGGGAAGGGGTGTGGACGTACCGGACCGAGAGCACGGTCAAGGCGCTGGACGGGCTGGAAGGGACGTTTGTTTGCGACCCCCCTGCCGCCGGCAATCACGGTCCGGTGCGCGTGCAGGATACGTTCCATTTTGCTTATGAAGACGGTACGGCGTATTTGCCGTTCGGCACGACCTGTTATGCTTGGACGCACCAGGGAGAAGAGCTGGAACAGGAGACGCTGAAATCGCTGGCCGGATCGCCTTTCAACAAAATGCGCATGTGCGTGTTCCCCAAGTCATATTTATACAACCGCAATGAACCCCAGCTGTATGCGTATGAAGGTTCTTTGGAGAAGGGCTGGAATTTCAGCGTGTTCAACCCGGCCTTTTTCGAGCATCTGGAGCAGCGGATCGCCGATTTGGGGCGGCTGGGGATCGAGGCCGATCTAATTCTGTTCCATCCGTACGACCGCTGGGGATTTTCGGAAATGGACCGGGAGGCGGACGATCTTTATCTGCGCTACATTGTGGCCCGCCTGGCGGCGTACCGGAACGTCTGGTGGTCGCTGGCCAACGAATACGACCTGATGTGGGCGAAAAGCGCGGAGGATTGGGAACGTTACGCCCAAATTATCCAGGAGAACGATCCCTACGGACATTTGCTGTCCAATCACAACTGCCTAACCTTCTATGACCACAGCAAGCCTTGGGTGACCCATTCCAGCCTGCAGCGTATCGATGTGTACAAAACGTCGGAAGCGACCCTGGAATGGCGGGAGCGCTGGGGCAAGGCCGTCGTCATCGACGAATGCGCCTACGAAGGCGATATCGACCAGGGCTGGGGCAATATCACCGGCGAGGAAATGGTGCGCCGCTGCTGGGAAGGGATGATCCGCGGCGGATATGTCGGTCATGGTGAAACGTACCTGAACGATGAAGAGATATTATGGTGGTCCAAAGGCGGGAAGCTGGTCGGCGACAGCCCGGCGCGCATCGGCTTTTTGCGCCGGCTGGTGGAGGAGGCGCCGGGGCAGCGCTGGGAGCCGGTGAAGTCCGATTGGGACCTGCCTTGCGCGGGAATCCGCGATGAGTACTATATGTATTATTTCGGCTTCAATCGGCCGAAGTTCAGAATATTCCAATTGCGGCCGGGCGTCCGGTATAAAGTGGACATTATCGATACGTGGAATATGACGATTACCGAAGTTCCCGGTTCGTTTGAAGGCACGTTCCGCGTGGACCTGCCCGGCAGACCGTATATGGCCGTTCGGCTGACCCGGACGGAGTAGGACCGATTAGGGCGGCAGGCTCTTCCCATTCAGGGAAGGGCCTGTTTGCTTTGCTGCCGGCCTTGGTAAGTGTTGAAATTTCTGCGGGAATACAGGCATTTGATGATCCGCTGCCGGCCGCTGGAACGACGATGACTACCAACTGTCGGCCTTCAAAATAGCGGAACTTTATGTTCTTATTTTCTGGAGCCAGAAATGTTCATCGCCATTAACGGAAATTTTTGTCCTTATATACCTGCGAATGGTCCAGACCGCAGGTATTTCCTTGCGATTCGAGAAAATAGCGACATAAAATTCCTCTATTGTACTCAAAATGGGTGATATCGCCGAAATAGGGGCATTTTTTGTTCTTATCTTTTTCGCCGAGGTTTCTCGGCAGCCTGGTTTTGTCCATTCCATTCTATTCCTTGCTAAATTCAAGCCGCGTCCTGCTCATCAGCGCAACAGCGATCTGACGATCCTCGCTAAACGTGAGATGCCCTCCTCAAGCTGGCCCGGCGCAGCGTAGGCGTAAGAAAAGCGCAGCCGGTCGTTGGCTTCCCGGTCGTAAAGATGCCCGGGGTTGATCAGGAGGCCCGCTTGCAGCGCGGCGTCGAACAGCCTACGCGGCGCCAGGGAAGCATTCAGCTTCAGCCAAATGTAGAAGCCGCCGCGCGGTGCTTCCCAGGTGGCCAGGCCGCCGAAGTGTTTCTCCAGCGCGGACAAGGCTTGATCCCTTCTGGTCCGCAGCGCGGAGCGGAGCCGCTCCAGCCTGGCGTCGTACATCCCGCTTTGCAGCCATTCCGCGGCGGCCTGCTGCGACAGGGCGCTGGAGCCGTAATCGCTCTGCATCTTGATGTCGGCGAGCCGCTCGACGACGGGCGGGGGGCCGGCGACCCAGCCGATGCGCAGCCCGGGGCTCAGCGTTTTGGACAGGCTGCCGACGTACAATACGCCGCCGCTTTGGTCCCGCGCCTTGAGCGGAAGCGGGGGCGGCGCATCCAGCCACAGGTCCCGGTACACGTCGTCCTCGACGATCGGCAGCCGGGCGGCCTCGCAGCTTTCCAGCAGCAGCCGGCGCCGTTTTTCGCTCATGACCGTGCCGGTCGGGTTGTGGAACGTCGGGATTGTGTACAGCAGGGCTCCATTATACTGTTTGGCATAGGCGGCGACCAGATCGGTCCGCAGCCCCTCCGCGTCCATCGGGATGCCCCGGAGCTTCATGCCGGCCGATTGGAAAACGGGAACCGAATACAGGTAGGACGGCCGCTCCAGCAAAACGGTGGCCCCCCGCGGCAGCAGCCCTACCGAAATGAGCTGGAGCGCCTGCAGCGCGCCGGATACGATGAGCAGCGATGAGGGGGAGGCGGCGATTCCGAGCTTTTTCAGCCTGGCGGCGATGACTTCGCGCAGCCGCAGATCCCCGGCGGGCTCCCCGTAGCCCAGGCCGGGCATACGGTCCGCCATGCGCCGCAGCAGCTCGCTCATCTCCGCTTGCGGCAGCAGTTCGGGCGACAGCTCCCCCGTCCCGAGCCGGATGATGCCGGGCTGGAACTCGGCCCGGTTGATCTCCTGCACGGCGGGAAGATTCGGGCGCTGCGTCCCGGCGCTTACGTAGCTGTTCCAATCCGGGGGAGGGGCCGCGGCCAGCACGCCCCAGGTTTGGTTGATGACGCGGGTTCCGCCGCCTTTGCCGCCCTGAATCATCCCCGCGGCCGCCAGTTCGTCCAATGCGGCGACCACGGTGCTGCGGTTGACGCCGAGGCTTTTGGCGAGCTCGCGCTGGGAAGGGATGCGGGTGCCTACCGGCCATTCCCCGCCGGCGATTTTATCGCGGAAATGCTCCATGATCTGCCGGTGCAGCGGAACGGGCGAATGGCGGTCCGGCTGCCATAAAGGTTGCTCCATCGCGTTTTGGTCCTCCTATCCGATTAGAATCGCTTGTCCTCCTCGTTGTTTCTTACTCTCCATTATACTCTTTGGTTGGTTGTATAACCAACCAAATGGATGGAGCCATATGGCGGGTTACAAGGTACAATAAGTTTCGTCGGTCAAGTCTGAGAAGATAGGAAGGGGGTGCGCCTTATGGTGGGAGCTGCTTTGCACGGCCTGGTGCTGGCGTTGGGACTGATTTTGCCGCTGGGCGCCCAAAATGTGTTCGTGTTTAACCAAGGAGCTTCGGGGCGCAAGCTGGTCCGGGCTTTTCCGGCTGTTTTGACGGCGGCCTTATGCGATACGGCGCTGATTCTGCTGGCAGTGCTGGGCGTGTCGGTGATCGTTCTGTCGGCCGTTTGGCTGAAAACGGCGCTGTTTGCGGCAGGCGCCTGTTTTATGGTCTACATGGGCTGGTCGATCTGGCGGACCGCGCCGCGTCAGACTTATGACAAAGGTTCCGGCTTGCCTGCCCGAAAGCAGGCGATGTTCGCCATGTCGGTATCGCTGCTGAATCCGCATGCGATCCTCGATACGGTCGGTGTGATCGGAACGAGTTCGCTCGGATACGCAGGAAGCGCCAAATGGTCGTTTACGCTGGCGACGATTCTGGTGTCCTGGATCTGGTTTTTCGGCCTGGCTATGGCGGGGAGGATGCTCGGGGGCCTCGATCGCGGCGGGCGGATTCAAGCGGTCATTAACCGGATCTCCGCGCTGATTGTGTGGGGAATGGCGGTGTATTTGCTGTATAGCACGGTCTCGATGTTTCTGTAAATACCGCTCGATGGTCTTAATTAGATGCTGCCGCTAGTTCAATCTTTTGGCACGGCTTGTCTTTCGACATGCGTCCCGGGACGAGGCTCCTCCGGCTTGCTTATCGGTCATGAAAGTTTCATAATGGGACTGGAAAATAGATGCAGGCGGTTCAGTTTATTAAAACAGGATGGGGAGTGAAAAAGCATGAATAAGTCGAACGAGACGATATCGCTGCTTATGGCCCACCGTTCGATCCGGAAGTTCAGCGGGCAGCCGGTGAGCCGGGAGCAGGTCGAAACGATCGTCGCCGCGGCGCAAATGGCCTCCAGTTCGAGCAACGTGCAAGCATACAGCGTCATCGCGGTGAACGACCCGGAGCGAAAAAAAACGCTTGCCGCATTGTGCGGCAACCAGGCTTACGTGGAGCAGTGTCCCGTATTTTTGGTCTGGTGCGGGGATTTGTCGCGATTGAAAAACGCGGCGGACCGCCATCTTCCCTCACAGGAAACGTATGAAGGTTCGGTGGAAAACTTCATCGTCGCCACGGTAGACGCCGCGCTGGCGGCGCAAAATGCCGCCGTAGCCGCGGAATCGCTCGGTCTGGGCATCGTGTATATCGGCGGAATCCGCAACCGGAGCGCCGAAGTGGCCGAGTTGCTCGGATTGCCGGATTTGGTTTACCCCTTATTCGGGATGTGCCTTGGGGTTCCGGACCAGGAGCCGGGAAGGCGCCCGCGGCTTCCTCAGGAAGCCGTATTGCATTGGAACGGTTATGACGCCGCCCGGGAAGAAGAGCTCGTTGCCGCCTATGACGAAACCATGTCCAAGTATTTGCGCGAGCGGACAGGCGGAGCCAAAGATACGCCTTGGTCCGTGCTGATGGCGGAAAAACTCGCGCAACCGTCACGTCTCCACATGCGTGAGTTTTTACGGGAGCGGGGATTTGAATTAAAATAGTTTTCCATGAAAAAACCTGCAGAGTGTTTGCAGGTTTTTTCGTGTTTTACTAGCGATTTGCCGAAGGCATTGCTGTGGTGTGGCGAAAATGCGCACGGGAATCTAACGGTTGTATTAGTCGCTATTTTGCCAAAGAAGACCCTTTCTAAATTTTAACGGTTGTGAGCGCTGTTATTTGCTCAAATCTGAGCCCAAATAGCCGGGTTTTAGCTAAATAAGCGCTATGGCAACCGTTAGAATTTGAAAACGGCGATGTTGGAGCAAATAGCGCTTGTGGCAACCGTTAGAATATTAGTGCAGCTGGAAAACGTCAAATCAGATGGGGTGCGACGCTAGTGGGATTTTGCGAATAGCGGCTTTCCGGTCCGTTGCGAGACAAAAGTGCGCCTAACTGCAGCGAGGCGGGAGCCCGCCCGTCCATGGCCCCTGGGCCAACGCTAAACGGCGCCGGAAGAACGTCGCCGCGGAAACGTCATAGTCATATCCCGTAAAAACGGCGGGTATTCCGGTAAAATGCTGCGGCGGCTTCCTCCGGGGCGATCCCGTGAATGCCGGCCCAGGCGGCGGCGACGTGCCCCACCATCGCCGGCCGGGTGAGCCGGCCGGAGAAAGGCCCTTCAAAAGGCCAAGGGCCATCGGTTTCGGCCATGACCAGGTCTGCCGGATAGACGCCGGCCAATTCCTGAATGTCCCGCTCATACAGAATATCCGGCGTAAACGAGATGTAGTAGCCGCGATCCGCCATGCGGCGGACCGTATGCTCCGCCCCTTTAAACCAATGGAAGTGGGCCCGAGTCAGCCCATGGCGTTCCAGCATGTCGCAGACGAGCTCGGCGTCTTCGTAAACGGCGTGCAGCACAACGGGTTTATTCCAGCGTTTTGCCGCAAGCATCAGCCTCTCCAGCAGCTCAAGATAAGGTTCAAGATCGAAAGGCCTGCCTTCTTCTAAAGCTTCCTTGCGCAGATAGTAGGGGAGCCCGATTTCGCCGACGGCGATCATTTCGCGGGCATGCTCCTCCATCCAGTTCAAGAGCCGGTCGGCTTCGTCTTCGGTCGGCACGGGCTGTTCGGGATGATAACCGAACGCCGGATAGACGAGGCCGGGATATCGCTCGGCGAAAGACAAATTGAGCCGGGAGGAAGCCAGGTTCATCGATACGGCGATCACGGCCTCCACCCTGTCTTCAGGCATCTCCTGCAGCAGCTTCTCCCGGTCTGCCTCGTCATACAAATCTATATGAACGTGAGCATCAATTTTCGGCCACTGCGCTTCCAGCGGTAAACCCGGCAGTTTGGAGGACATTTTATCTCCTTCTTTCAAGCGGTGGTATATGCCCCTAATTATACCTCTTTATGTAGGCATGTGTCAGCGCGGAGCACCGCTTTGCAATCCATGAAAACTACCTTGCCGGCCGGATTTTACCGTGATCTCACATATTTTCTTATGACAAGATTATTCATGTCGTACAATAACAATTATGCGACA
>NZ_JBBOWY010000004.1:0-53358 GCF_038007325.1 Paenibacillus sp. FSL P4-0127
CATACTTATGATAGTATCATAAATAACTAAAGGAGGATTCGAATAATGATCTATGAGGTAGGTATACGCTGGGAAGCGGAAAGAATCAACGTAGAGGCCAAAAATAGCACTGAAGCTAAAAGGAAATTCTGCAAATTGAAAGGGAGGAAATGCAACGATCCTTGGTCCGGAGCCGACATTCTCTCTGCGCGTAAATTAAATATTTCGGAATCAGAAAAAGAACGACCGAAAGTCGTTTGAAACTCATCCCGTAAAAGTCCGCAATTTGCTTATGGGCGTGGTATATTGATATCGTGGACAATCGAGAGAGGACACCGAGGGGCGTGAACATCCCAACGAAATGCCTGACGGCGGAAGGCAAAAAATGATGCTGTGAAAGCTCCGATCCGATGATCCATACAAAACAACATATTGGTGTACAAGCGACTTGCTGCCAGCAGCGCGCGAGCTGGCCGGCAGGGAGCGAAACATGATGTGGTGGCGGAATAGGTAGACGCGGATAAACCCGTTACGCAAACAAAGGGGGCGGGCGAAAGCCAAAAAGCAAAGTTTGTATGCAAGGTGCAAATCCTTGCCCACATCAGCAACATACGCATACTGGCAATGGCTCAGCTGTTCGGCGGTATGCGTAATTTCTTACAAACATTCGTTCGCTGACAACCAGTTGTCACAAAACGACGTTATATTTAAATCAAGTACGGTGCAGGTAGATACCGTACCTGTTAAATGATCTACGGGGAGCCCCGATATCGACTGGGATACGTCCAGTTTTCTTAAACTGGAGAAACGCAGCTCTGAATGAACAACGGCCGTGCTGATTAAGTCGCTCAAACGAGCGGCTTTTTCTTTTGGGAAATGCAGGAAGTGGGCTCCTGGCGTCGAAATGTGATGCTGGGAGGTGATCGATATGGCATTGTCTAAATGCCTGGGTTGTGGAAGCACAAGGTTTGAAATGGTAGAGAATTCCCCTTCCAGCTCAGCGTATAGATTAATGTTTGTTCAGTGCGCATCTTGCGGGGGAGTTGTTGGTGTTATGGACTTCTACAACATTGGCGCCCAAAATGAGAAACTAAAAGCTGCATTGAAAAAAATAGCAAGGGCAAACAACATTCACGTTGATTTGTAGGTTACAAAGCACCCTAACCGGTGCTTTTTCTTTTGCCGTGTGGGATGATATTGAATCAACTTGGTAAATATCATATACTAACCTTGTAAATCACATTGCAAGGAGTTTAGCCAATGAAAACAGTTGATTCAATAGATGTGCCGAAGCTTTTTAAAAAGTCCTGCCGCGAAAACTTTATCGGAGTTCCTTCTGAAATGTTATTGGAACCACATCTGAACGTGTATCAATTCAGAGTGTATTTATGTTTGTATGGTCACATTGGAGGTCACGGCGAATCTAATAAAGCAATGCTGAGTTACTCCACAATAGCCGAGCAAACAGGGATATCCTTACCGAAGGTGAAAAGCGTGGTGAAAGAGCTGGCCGAACTCAGGCTGGTTTCTATTGAAAAGAAAAAGCCTGATTTTGGTGGGAACGCAATGAACTCTTACACTCTATACTATCCGAGTGCCCGACCATGAACGAACCGTTCGTAAAAGTGCCCCATTGGGTAAGTGATTTCCTTGAAACCGCGGATATGAACATGACGCAAAACAGAATCTTTCAGGTTGTGCTCCGACAAACGTTTGGATTCCATCAAAAATCGGCGCCGTTTTCTCAATCCTTTCTTGCGAAGAGGACGACATGTAATCAGCGCCAGATCGCGAGAGAATTAAAAGACCTGGTGCAAAGAAGGATATTGCTGCAGTTCTACAAAGACGGGAAAAGGCATCTTTGTATTAACCCTGCTTTAGCAAATGAGGTGCACAATCAGACGCCTCAAGACGAAAATTCCTATGACTCATTAGACACACCTGACCATGACTCATCAGACATAGGAAGGTATGACTCATCAGACATACAAATAAAGAAAGAATTAAAGAAAGAAGTTAAAGAAAAACATTACATCACTTTGACAAGTGACGCTCATATTTTCATAAAGATTTATCTTAAACACTTCGAGAAAATGATGAAGAAAAAGCACCCAAGAATATCAGCAGCAAACTATGCATTTATAGAAAATCAGATAGATCATTTGGTCTCTTTCGATATTGATGAGGCAGTATGGGAAGAGCAGGTAAAATATCACCTGAACAATTTACCGAAGAATAATAACGGCAGCATTCTACCTTTTCTCAAGGCTTCACATAGATACTTCGAGGTAGGGGTATATGATCAATTTAATTAATACGGCAATTCAAGGACATCCAAACGGGTGGCCTTTTTATTTTGAACAAAACATAGAAAGGGTGAGCTTTATGAATATTGGAGAAAGAGATCAGTTAGTCACATCATTTAAGGACATTGCTGTTGCTTTGATGGAATATCGAAACAAACTGCTTGAACAAGGTTTTACGGCACAGGAAGCGATGCAGATAGTAATTGGATGGCAGGCGGCAATGATATCGAACAATAGGCAGTGAGGTGATGATTATGGAATGGGATGAGACTGCAGGCGAGTTAGTTATTGTTAAGAGCAGCGCCGTGGGAAAGACGGAGGATATGACAAAGGCGGCTGAGTTCTTCCGAGAGTTAGCCCTTAGGCCCGCGCTTGAAACTATGATACCAAAGGCTATGATTGATCGTGTCTTGCCACGGTCGATAGACATTGTGAAGGGTATTGAATAGCATGCGTCACCAAACGCACAGAATGGCCCCTCTGAGCGCTTGACTGAAAACGCGGACGAACACAAGCGGAATATCTGGAACGAGGAAATTCGGGCGATTCTGGCGGTCACGGGTCCTTTTTGGAGGGCCAAATAGGTGCGGGTGCGCGTGAGCCCGAAATCCCGCTAGATTTTGATTTTGAAATTCACTTGCGCTTTCTCTTTGCTAACGCCTAAGAGAGGGCGTTTTTAATTTTCGCTTCGAATTAAGTCTGAAAATTCCAATCAGGCAATTTTCATAGAAAAAATGAAAGTAGGTGGGTGAAATTGGTGAAACCAAAAGCGAAAACCGAATCATTGCAGAATAGGGAAGTTTCCACGTCTGAATTGGCCGGAATCATCGGGAAAACGCCGCAATGGATCAGCCAATTAACCCGCGATGGCATTTTGGAAAAAGTGGGACGGGGGAAATACGTCCTGGCTGATGCAATCCAAGCCTACATAAAACATATTGAAGGCGAATCGTCTGACGGAAAAATCAGCTTCCGAGACGAGAAGGCAGAGCATGAGCGGGTCAAAAAGGAAATTGCAATGCTGGAACTGGAAGAAAAGCGGAACAATCTCCATACTACGGCTGACGTGCAGGATGCTTGGGGGGAGTTGCTGGTTGATTTCCGTGGGAGGTTGTCGAGTTTGCCGCCGAAACTGGCTAACGAATTGTCACATATGACCGACCCGAAGAAGATTCGGATATTGCTGGAGGATAGAATCAGTGTTGCACTCCGGGAACTGGCGAAATATGATCCTCTGGCACGTGATGATTCATGATGAAAGAGCAAAAGCGGCGTACGCTCATGCTGCTCCGCGATACCGTTAAACTGGTTGCTCCGCCGCCGCCGCTAGGTATCGATGAATGGGCAGATGAACACCGGGTATTATCACCTGAAGCTTCTGCGGAGCCTGGTCCATGGAGAACAGACCGCGCTCCATACCAACGGGAACCGATGCGAGCTATTTCTGACCCTAACGTTGAAAAGGTTGTGCTTATGTGGGCCGCACAACTCGGGAAAACGGACCTCCAACTCAACACAATTGGCTATTTTACTGGTCATGACCCGGCCCCAATCATGGTTGTACAGCCTGATTTGACGGTTGCGAGGGACTTTTCTAACGACCGTTTGACCCCGATGTACCGGGATTCGCCGCAGTTGTCGAAGCTTGTCGTCAAAGATAAGAGCCGGGACAGCCGGAACACTATCCTTTATAAGTCGTTTCCGGGCGGAAGAATCAACATTGCCGGGGCCAACTCGCCGGCGTCGCTGGCATCGAAACCGATCCGGGTTGTAATTGCTGACGAAATCGACCGTTTCCCCGTATCTGCGGGCAAGGAAGGCGACCCTGTTTCGCTGGTCACGGCCAGAACCAAGACGTTTTACAATAAAAAGCTGGTGCTGGTATCAACTCCCACAATCAAAGGTGCGTCGCGGATCGAGGAATTGTACGAAGACAGCACGATGGAAGAATTGCATTTGCCGTGCCCTAATTGCAAGGAACTGCAACCACTTGAATTCGGGCGACTGAGATTTGAATACGACAAAGAGTCAAATCAATGTATCAAGGTTGAGCATGAATGTAAGTATTGCGGGTTTAAATTTCCCGAACACGAATGGAAAAAGGACTACGCGAAAAATGCGGTATGGATTCCGCAGAAGAAACACGCTTCCGTTCGCGGGTTCAAGTTAAGTTCCTTGTACGCAACAATCAACGTTACATGGAAGGATATCGTTAACGATTGGTACGAGGCAAACCGGGGCGGCCCCGAGAAGCTCAAGACATTCTTAAACACAGTTCTTGCAGAATCGTGGGAAGAAAAGGGCGAGCAGCTGGACGAAGATATTTTACTGAATCGCCGGGAGATGTATCAAGCGGACGTGCCTGACGGCGTGAAGGTCCTGACGGCAGCCGTCGATACCCAGGACGACCGTTTTGAGGTTGAAGTCCAGGGCTGGGGAGCCGGCCATGAGAATTGGCATATCCAGTACCATGTGATTTACGGCGATCTAAAGCAACCGCGGGTATGGGCCGACCTCGACGAATATTTGAAACGCACATGGGAGGATGCCGAGGGCAGGAAGTTCCCGATCGCATTCACCTGCATGGACTCCGGCGGCCACTTCACAAATGAGGTGTATCGTTTCTGCAAATTGCGGGCAGATCGTCGAATATTCGCGATCAAAGGTGAAGGAACTGGCGATGGCACGCGCCTGCCGTTGATCATTGGCACGTCCACGAATAACCGATACAAGGCGACGGTTGTTCGCCTCGGGGTCGATGAAGGGAAGTCAAAGGTTATGAGCGCCCTGAAAACGCCGATGGTGGACGAGGACGGGTTCAGGATGCAGGGGTATTGTCATTTTCCGTTGTCCACGCCGGAGCGAAACCGTGGGTATGAACGGCAATATTTCGAAGGCTTGACTGCCGAGGCGCTACATACCCGTATGAAAATGGGCGTGCCGTATCAAGTATGGGTGAAGGTGCGGGCGCGGAATGAACAGCTTGACTTGGCGGTGTACAACCGGGCGGCTATCGAGATTCTGCAGCCTGATTTAGAGAATATGCGACCGTTTTGTATGGGGGGGATATCCAGCGCTGCCGGCGTAGCCCCGGTCAATACGAGAAAAAAAGGCGTAGCTAACAAAGGAATTCAAATATAAGGAGTGGGCACCGTGACCAGATTAGAAGAACTGCGGCTCCGATTAACGCAGTATATTGCATGTGAATCCGCGATTTTGAGCGGCGCGCAGACGTATTCAATCGCAGGCAGAAGCCTGACACGAGCGAATTTATCTGAAATCGCTGAAATGATCAGGTACCTGGAGAAAGAAATAGCAGCAGAGGAAGCAAAATCCCGCGGGAAGGGCCGGAACAAAGTGTTCGGCATTATTCCCCGGGATTTTTAATTTCCGTACATGAGAGGGGGTGATCCAGATCAATATTACAGATCGATTTGTCTCATTTTTTAATCCGGAGGCGGGCATGCGGCGAGTAGCAGCTCGGCAAGTTACGCGAGTAATCAATGGGTACGAGCAGGGAGGGGCCAGTCACCAAAAGAAGAGCATGCGCGGCTGGCTTACTTCGGCCCAAAATCCGAAGGATGACATTGACCGCAATCTCGACACGCTGCGCAGCCGGTCCAGGGACCTGTACATGAACGGTCCGATAGGTACGTCGGCGTTAAGGACCACCCGAACGAACGTAATCGGACCTGGCCTGCGGTTAAAAGCAAGGATCAACGCCGAACTGCTGGGGCTTACGACGGAACAAGCGGATGCTTGGTGCGGCCAGGTTGAGGATGAATTCAACCTCTGGGCGGAGTCGAAGCATTCCGACGCGATCCGGATGAACGACTTTTATGACCAGCAGGGTATAGCGTTCCTGGGGATGCTGATGAACGGCGACTCATTCGCCGTTTTTAAACAAGCGAAGCGAATGCCATGGATGCCGTATAGTTTACGAATCCATCTTATCGAGGCGGATCGAATATGTACGCCGCAAGGAAATGGAGTGCTGGGTGACTCCGTGGAAGGTAGGGCAGAGAACGGCAATCGCATCTATTCCGGCGTCGAAATTGACGATGATGGGGCGCTTGTGGCTTATCATATCGCCAATACCTATGCTACCGACTACACCAGCGGGAAAATCCGCGAGTGGGTCAGAGTGGAAGCCTACGGCCGTAACACAGGCCGGCCTAACATACTGCACCTGATGGACACGGAGCGGGCGGAACAACGCCGCGGCGTGCCGCTGCTGGCGCCGGTGATCGAAACGTTGAAGCAGATCACAAGGTACACAGAGGCCGAGTTGATGGCAGCGGTCATATCCGCAATGTTCACCATTTTTATCAAGACTACTGGGCCAACTTCGGAAAACCCTATGAGCGATATGCTTGCGCAAAGCCAGAAGGTAGCTCCAGACGATCCCAACAACTATGAAATGGGGGCGGGGGCGATCAACGTCCTGGGGCAGGGTGAGGAGATCCAGATTGCCGATCCTAAACGCCCTAATTCCAGCTTTGATCCGTTCGTCCGCTCGCTGTGCCTTTACGTGGGGGCGGCGCTTGAAATCCCGTATGAACTGCTGCTTAAAAACTTCCAGTCGTCCTATTCAGCGTCCAGAGCAGCGCTGTTAGAAGCTTGGAAAATGTTCCGCATGCGCCGCCAATGGACGGCGAAAGAGTTTTGCCAGCCAATTTATGAAGAATGGCTTGCTGAAGCTATAGCACTCGGTCGCATTCGTGCGCCCGGGTTTTTTGGCGATCCAAGAATTCGGCGCGCATGGTGTCAGGCGGAATGGAATGGACCTGCGCCGGGGCAACTCGATCCAGTCAAGGAAGTCGAAGCAGCTGAACGCAGGATTGCTCTCGGCCTAAGCACAAGGGAGAGGGAAGCGATTGAGGCGAACGGAAGTGACTTTTGGACGAACATCCAGCGGCAGCAAATTGAAAACGAAGCTTTGCAGAAGGCTGGGCTGTCCACATCGATCGCGAAGCCGGCCGCACCATCCAATCCAGGAAAGGAGGTGAACAAAGAAGATGAGTAAATTTTGGAGCTTTAAAAATCTCAGCGATGAAGAAGCCGAACTGCGTATTGAGGGCGAGATTATCAGCGACGACGACGCTTGGTTTTACGAATGGCTTGGTATCCCAGCGGCCAGCCCAAACACGTTTAAAACGCAGCTCGCTGAATTTAAGGGAAAGAACATCACGGTTTGGGTGGACAGTTGGGGTGGTGATGTTTTCGCGGCTATGGGGATTTATAACGCCCTCCAGGAGCATAAAAAGCAATCGGGACACGTTGTTGCGAAGATCACAAAAGGCGTTTCGGCTGGCTCCATTATTCCGATGGCGGCAGACGAGATTCTTATCAGCCCTGGCGGGATTATGATGGCTCATAACCCTTGGACTCAAGCACAAGGGGAATACAAAGACATGATTAAAGCTGCCGAGGTCCTGAATGAGGTCAAGGAAGCGATCCTGAATATCTACGAGGGAAGAACCAAGTCAAGTCGAGAGCATTTATCACAGTTGATGGATGAAACGACTTGGATGAGTGCTCAAAAAGCCGTAAACGAAAAGTTTGCAGACGGGATCCTGTACCAGGAAGGCGGTACCGACCCCGTTCAAAATTCGTTCTCGTTTAGCATGAAGGCCATTCAAAATAGCACTGATTCGGCGATGAGACGCTTTTTCGAGCAATGGCAAAAGGTAAATCCAGCTGCCGGCGGTGCTGAATCGGCGCCGCAAAACAAAAACGCAAAGGAGAGTGACGACGTGCCTATCACAAATATTGAAGAACTGAAAAACGAGTACCCGCAACTGTATAACCAACTTGTCGATCAGGTTACGAAAGATGCAGTAACTGCAGAGCGGAACCGGATTAAGGAGATCGAAGAAATCGCCAACACCGTCTCCCCGGAACTGGTCAATAAGGCTAAATATGAGGAGCCTATGAATGCTGAAAAGCTGGCTTTCTTAGCTCTGAAACAGGATGCCGGCCGCGGCGAGGCATTTATCAATGCTCGCCAGCAAGAGTTGCAAAACAATGGCGGCATCCAATCACAAACACCATTGGACGGCGACCAGAAGAAGGTCCAGGAAGCTGCTCAAATCGATGCTATTGCAAACGCGATGAATGCCCAAAGAGGCGGAATGGAGGCGAAAAATTAATGGCAAACCTTTGGAATGATAACTTTGGCTCGACAACGCCGGATAATCTGTTTTACGACACGAAACACCCGACGGATATTAAAGCCGTGACGCTTAAAGCAGGCCAAGGCGTGCTTAAAAGGGGTACGGTCGTCGGGATCGTAACGGCAGACAGCCTGGCCGTACCTGTTGATAGTTCCAAGACTGACGGCAGCCAGCTGGCCGACTCCATCCTGACGGATACGATCGACACCGGGGCCGCAGGGGCGACCGATAATGTCGTCACAACTGCTTACAGCTCCGGCTCGTTCAATCGCCAGGCCCTCATTTTTGGCGGCACTGATACGGCCGATAAGCACGAAGAGCGCTTGCGCACGCTGGGCATCTTTATCAAAGATGTTCAAGCTTATGAAGGTTAAGGGGGAAACCATATAATGGCTATGAATTTGGATTTGTACAGAACTACGACAATGCTGCAGGCTATTAATAAGACAATGCCGCTGCGGAAGTTTTTCAGCAGCACATTTTTCCCGAGAGTTACGACGTTTGTTACTGAAAACGTGATTTTCGATTACAAGAAGGGCAAGCGCCCGATGGCGCCATTCGTGGCACCGCGTGTTGGTGGTATCACAGTGGCCCGTGATGGTTACCAAACCAAGGAATACAAGGCGCCGAAGATCGCGCCACAGCGGATTTTGACGATTGACGACCTAATGACCCGTGGTATGGGTGAAAATGTATTCAGCCAGCGCACGCCGGCGCAACGTCAAGCCGAAATGCTTGCCAAAGACCTCTCAGAACTTGAGGATATGAACGCTCGTCGGATCGAATGGATGGCTAGAGAGTTGTTCTTGGGTCATTCGATCGTTGTGAAAGGTTACATCGATAGACTGGATTCCGAGTATGTTGAGGACGAAATCAACTACGGTTTTGACAATAAGGTGACTTTGGCCGGCACCAATAGATGGAAAGATGCTGGTTCCGCCGGTAAAAAGCTGAAGAACCTGAAGGATTGGCGGCTTGAGGTTATTAAAAAATCCGGAAGCGCCCCGACGATGGTTATATTTGGACAAGGGGCATGGGAGGATTTTAGGCAAGATCCTGAAATTCAAAAGTTGGTTGACCAACAAAACGCCACCCTTGCACTGATGAATCCGAGCGTTATCAACGAAGCTTTGACATTTGTAGGACGTCTTCCTGAACTTGGCATGGAAATGTACACCTACAATGACTGGTTTATCGATGATAATAACACTGAGCAGCCATATATCCCTGACGATTATGTTATCCTTTGCCGGCCGAATCTGGGCGGCTTTTCTTATGGCGCTGTAACCCAAATGGAGGCAGATGGTCAGTTTCATACTTATGAGGGCACGCGTATTCCTAAGTCTTGGGCGGACCAAAACAGCGATGCCCGTATGATTCGCTTAAGCACTCGCCCGATACCAATCCCAGATGATATTGACGGCTGGTTCGTCGCTCAGGTATAGGAGGCGCCCTATGAGTTTGAAAGTAAAAAAATATAACAAGGTTTTGGCTGGTGACCGGATGTATAAGGCGGGGGAGATCATCCCTCCTTTGGATGAAACGGAAGAACAGCGCTTGCTGGAACTCGGCGTTTGTGAACTAGCACCTGATATTCGGCCGGCGCAAACGGGGCTTGCAAATGACGAGGACTCGATGGTCAATCCGCCTGGTCTAGCTGTTGGAGGTCAGCTCCCGCTCGTTGGCCTGGTCCTCTCCGTCGAGGAATTCGCCGAGTTGAAAGCCGATGAGCAAAAGGCCCATCTTAAAGCCTTGACGATTGAGCCGGCCGGCAAGGAAGAGGACCGTATTGCCCAATACGAGGAGTGGTACGCCAACCAACTGCCGCTGGATGGTGATCTGAATGTCCAGCTTTAAAGACCAGCTCGCAAGGGACGTTGAAAATGTGTTCATGAACCTCGAAGAATTTGCAAATGAGCACACGATCGATGGTCGAACAATGCCCGTCATAGTGGATGCGAGCGACAATCTAAGCCCCCTTGATTACGCTGAGGGGGTTTCTGTGCTGCGCAAAATCATTCACGTTGAGTCAGCGACACTCGGATATACGCCGAGGAAAGGACAGGTCATTAATTTTGACGGGGATCGATTCACTGTTGCGCTGGTAAACGATGCTGCAGGCATGTTCGTTATCACACTGGAGGCGAATCTGGATTGAAAACGGAGGGCTTGAGGGAGGCTGTCAAAAGCACCAAGGCGCTACGTCACAGGATGCAGGAGGCGGCTTCTAAGGCCCTGAACCGGGTAGGCCAGGGCGTTATGACGGAAGCCAGCCGCAAGCTGCGGGAGACGTACAACGTCAAGGCGCAAGATGTGAAGGCGTCCATGCGGATCGTGCTCTCTGCGGCCGATGCAGGCGAGGTTATCATTAAAGCCAAGGGGCCTAATCTGCCGCTCAGAGCTTTCAAATTGACGCCGAAACAGGCTAACCCAGCGAAGCCTAAGCCCGTAAAGGTTGCGGTGAAGCGGGGAAATACAAAAAAGATTGGTTCAGCCTTTATCCATGCTGGCTCAGGCGGAATACGTGTTTTGAAGAGGAAGCACCCGCACGGCCAGAGCGGCAGAAAACGTGCAAGAAATGCCAAAAAGGATTATCCCGAGCTGCCAATTACCGAGCTGCACGGCCCTGCAATCCCTGTCATGCTCAATGAGCCGCAGGTGATCAAGCACATCGAGGATGAGGCCGAGAACCGTATGCTTAAACGGTTGGAGCACGAAGTAGGACGAATACTGAAATGAGGTGAAAGGCGTTGTCCACGCCGATACTGCTTAGCGGAGCTATTAAACGGTTTATTGAGGACGTGCTGTCGGATTATGTTTCGGAGCAGGTGCAGGTCCATGAGGGATATCTCCCGTCAAAGACAGCCGAAAACATCAATACACCGGATTATCCTTATGTCATCGTTCGGCTGCACACTGGAGACGCACAGGACAGCGGGCATGTGGTAAATGTACTGCTCTATTTTGGTACGAAATCCGATGATGACGAAGGTTTCAAGGACGTTTTGAACGTTATGGAGCATGTACGCATAGCCCTGCTCAAGCAAAGGGTTATTGAAAAACGGTTTAGGATGGAGCTTCCGTACTCGTGGGAGCTCTTCGAGGGCCAGCCGCAGCCGGAATGGGTTGGGATGGCAAAGACAAAGTGGACCCTTCCGGCGGTGCTGGAAGAGGTCCCTTTTGACTATTAGAAGGGAGGCAAGATGGAATGAGTGATGAAAATGTCAAAAGCGATCCTGTAGAGGTCAAAAAATCACCAAAACAGGCGAAAACCATGACCACTAAGCCGGTGCCAATGATTTATGTCGGCCCCAGTTTGGAGAGGGGACGCCTGAATCAATACACGGTATTTTCCGGCGGCCTGCCAGTGACGCTGGATGATCTCAAAGAGAAGTATCCGCAGCTCACCGATTTAATTGTGCCGGTATCCGAGCTGGCATACACACAAAAACGCATCGCCACGCCGGGAACATTCGAGCAAGTGGCATTTGAATCTATCAAGAATGGAGGCGGAGTAGTTGGCTAACCACGGTATCACGATTAATGAAACGGCCACATCGTTGTTAAGCCCTGTCGAGGCCACGGCCGGACTGCCGATTGTGGTGGGTACGGCTCCAGTCAACCAGTCCAAAGAGACGACGATACCAGTTAATGTACCTATCCTTTGCTACAGCTTCGCGGAGGCAGTCGGGGCGTTTGGTTACTCAAGCGACTGGCAGAAATACACTCTATGCGAGTTCATGGATAGTCATTTCCGGCAATACGCGCTCAAGCCGGTTGTATTTATCAACGTCCTTAACCCGGCTGAACACTTCACTGCTGTTCCTTCTGCCTCTAAAGCAGTGGTTAACCGCATGGTGACGCTGGCGGAGGAAGGCATCCTGCTTAACACCGTGGTCGTTAAGGACTCTGGTGGCACAACCACATACAAAAAGGACACGGATTACACGCTGGCATTTAATTCTGATGGCTACGTGGTAATTTCGCTTAAGTCTACGGTGCCCGCTGATACTAAAGAGCTCAGCGTGGCATATTCCAAGCTTGATCCGGGGGCTGTCGACTCTACGGATATCATCGGCGGAGTGAGCCCGGAAGGCAAGGTGACGGGCCTGGAGCTTATTCAGGAGGTCTTTCCGCGCTTTGGGCTGGTCCCGGGTCTTATTCTGGCCCCTGGCTATTCCAGCGACCCCGTTGTCGCTTCGGTGATGACGGCGAAGGCATCAAACATAAACAGTGTGTTTAAAGCCTTGGCCCTCACGGACATTGACACCACGGAGGCCAAACGCTATACGGATGTGCCGCTCTGGAAAAACAGCAACAATTACACATCGGATATGCAGGTGCCGCTCTGGCCTATGATCAAGCTGGGGGAATACAAATACCACATGTCCACTCAACTGGCGGGTGTGATCGGAGCGACGGATGCAGCAAATGCCGGAATTCCCTCCGTGTCTCCGTCCAATAAGTCGTTTAAGGCTAACGGCTTGGTTTTGGCTGACGGTACAGACGTGCTGTTGGGGCTTGACCAATCCAACTACCTTAACAGCCAGGGCATTGTGACCGGGCTCAATTTTATCGGCGGCCTGAAGGCGTGGGGGAACTACACTGCTGCTTATCCGGCAGTAACGGATCCGAAAGACTGCTTTATTCCGATTCGCCGCATGTTCAATTGGGTGGGGAATTCACTCGTTTTAACGTACTGGCAAAAGGTAGACGATCCGATGAACAAGAGATTGACCCAGACGGTGGTCGATAGCATCAACATCTGGCTCAACGGGCTCACTTCCAGCGGAAACCTGCTCGGCGGGCGAGTTGAGTTCCGGGCAGAGGACAACCCGACAACAAGCCTTATGGCTGGGGTCGTACGGTTTAAAATCTTCTTAACTCCGCCGGGACCGGCGCAAGAGCTGGTAATGGATCTTGAGTACGACACAAGCTACCTGTCTGTACTGGCAGCTTAAGGGGGGGGATGAACTATGAAGCAAATTCAGGAGAAATTAAACAATTTCAATGCGTACAGAAACGGAACAGAGTACCTTGGGGTGGTGGACGTAGAACTACCCAGCCTTGAATCTATGTCAGAAACGGTGAGCGGAGCGGGCATTGGTGGGGAAATCGACTCCCCTAACCTGGGTCATTTTGGATCGATGACGACGACGCTTAACTGGCGCACTCTCGCCAAGCCGAATTTCGTTTTGGCTCGGCAGGAGTCCCACCAGCTCGATTTTCGTGGGTCGATTCAGGAATATGACACTGCCACATCAACTTACAAGCAGGTCGGGGTTAGGGTGGCTATGAGGGCCATGCCCAAAAATACGCCGTTGGGTACACTGGCCGTAGGAGCTACCATGGATAACAGCAACGAGATGGAAGTCACTTATCTTAAGGTGGATTACGATGGCTCCACCGTGGTAGAGATCGACAAATTTAATATGATCTGTGTAATCGACGGCGTAGACTTTCTTGCTCAAGTACGGGCTAATCTGGGTATGTAAGAGAGGAGCAAATATATATGTCAACCGAAAAAAAGAATACCGAAGTACAAGCCCTGGCCGATGAGCGCGTTTATAAGCTTATGCGGCCTATTGTTTTCGACGGCAAAGAAATCACGGAACTGACGCTCGATTTCGAGAGTTTGGACGGCAACGATTTGCTGGCCTGTGTAAAGCAGGCTCGGCGGATCGATCCGGAAGAAGGGATTGTGGCTCCAGTCCGAGCTACTACCATCAGTTATCAGGTCACAGTAGCTGCAAAAGCTGCAAATGTTGTACCTGAACTTATCCAGTCGCTTAAGGGATCTGACTTTTCTCAAGTCACCCAGAAAGCGGCTAATTTTTTGCTCTTACAGGGCTAGGAGACGACATAGAGCGCGGGCTGAGGGAAGCCATCGTTATGCTGGCCTCTGTCCCCGGCTCTACGTTTGAGTATTGGCTCAATCAGAGCATTGACGAGCTCTCAAAATGGGCCGCGGCTGTTGAATCTGTCAATAAACGAAGGGCAAAGGCAGACGCAAACACAGCCCCTCGGGGGCGGAAAGGTCGCAGGAGGTGAGTAAACATTGGCCGGAAAAACGTACAAAATAGCCTTTGAACTGGCGGCAAAACTCGCCGGATCATACACCACGTCCATGACTCGGGCCCTGGGCGACCTGAATGACCTTGAGGAAAAGGCCCGGCGGCTCAACTCTATCCGGATATCGGATGATATGGTCCGGCCGTTGAGGGACGGTTTGCGCCATCTGGAGCGGGATTTTCAAGAAATCCGCACCGCTCCAAAGCCAACAGGGATTTTTACAAACCTTAATCAAGAACTGAAGGAAGCGGCCAGAGAGTCCAGGCAACTGCTCACCAATCTGCAGCAAATACGCGGCATACGCATGCCGGGTAACATGTTCGGTAATGACATGCGCCGATATTTGCGAGATGTGGAAGAGTTGGAGCGGCGAATGCGGGACCTGCAAAATGCTGGTGGTCCGGGCAGTGGCGGCGGTGGTCCTGATGGTGGAGGTGGAATCGGCGGTGCTGCAGGGGCTATAGGAGCAGTTGGCCTTGTTGGCGGCGCGGCCTTAGCTGGAGCAGCTGCATTTGGAGCGGCTGGAGTGGCAACATACAACTTTGCCGACGAATATTCCAGTGCCATGGCCCAAATTAAAGCGGCTACGGGTGCTTCCGCGGGGGAAATGGACAACTTCGGCAAGGTTGCCCAATCTCTGTATAACCAAGGCCTGGGAGAGGGGTTCTACGACCTCGCTCAGTCGATCAGTATAGTCCGGCAGGTGACTAAGCAAACAGGCGCCGAGTTGGAAGATTCCACAAAGTATGCTATTGCATATGCCGATACATTTGGCGAGGACATAACCCAGTCAATCAAGGCAGCGGACACGATGGTCAAGAACTTCGGTATCACGAGCGAACAGGCGTACAACCTTTTAGCTCAAGGGGCTCAGAAAGGGCTGAACAAGTCCGACGAGCTGATTGATACAGCGAATGAGTACGCTCCGTATTTTGCTAAATTGGGCTTCTCGGCGGATCAAATGTTTGATATATTCGCAGCTGGATTAGAGGCAGGGGCCTTTAATCTCGACAAGGTTGGGGATGGTATCAAGGAGTTTGGAATCCGGACAAAAGACGGGTCGAAGGCATCCCTTGAAGCATACAAAGCTATCGGTCTTAATGGTCAGGAAATGACAAAACAGTTCGCTGAGGGCGGGGTAACTGCCCAGAAGGCTTTCCTGGCCACGGTTAAAGCGATCAATTCCATAAGTGATGCCGAAAAGAAAAACGCTGTTTCAGTGCAACTGTTCGGCACGCAGGCCGAAGATCTCGAAGAACGTGTAATCAAGGCTTACGGAAATGTACAAAAACAATTCGACATGACCAAGGCGACGATGGAAGAGATCACGGAAATAAAATACAGTACCATCGGCAAAGCATTTTCGGGCATCGGTAGACAATTGCAGACGACGTTCCTTCTGCCGTTGTCGCAGGCAGCCCTCCCCTTGCTACAAAAATTCAGTAACTGGTTTCAGGTTAAAATTCCTGTGATTCAGGGGTTCTTCTCCAAGATGGGAGGCTTTATATCAGCAACCGCCGGGAAGATCGGCGGAAAACTCCAGCCAGCTTTTGAAAAGGCGTTAAGCGGAGACTTCGTGGGCGCTGGACTTGATATCGCAAAAATGTTTGGACTATCTGATAGTGACGCCGCATCTGTACAGGACACCATCGGCTCAGTTTTTGCGGACCTCAAGGGAATTAGTGGCGAACTTATGGGCTCGTTCAAATCGATGGCCCCGACATTTCAGAGCATTTTCGGCAGTATAGGGGACATATTTAAACAGATACTGCCCATTGCTCTCAAGGTAGGGGCTACGTTGTACAAAGTCGGAACAAATATCCTCAAGGGTATTATGCCAGCTGTTCAGTACATCAGTTCTAAGTTGTGGCCCATCATTTCAAAAGTCTTCGGGTTCATTGCCGATGACATTGCGCCGGCAGTGAGTCGGGCGTTTGACGCAATGCTTCCAACAATCGTTTCCGTATCCTCCAAGGTAGGCAGCACCTTTATGGCATTATTTAACTTCGTCAAGCCAGTGATCGACGCTTTGGTCGGAGCGTTTAATTTCGCATTCCCAACGATTAAGGCTGTGGTTCTCTCTGTAATACATTCCGTTTCCGGCATATTTAACGGGCTGATGACTACCATCGGCGGCGTTTTAGACTTCATAACAGGGGTTTTCACGGGGGACTGGGGAAAGGCATGGCAGGGGGTTGTCGATGTCTTCGACGGCATATTCTCCGCCTTGGTCTCAATTCTGAAGGTTCCTATTAATGCGGTCATTGGCCTGATTAATCAGGTTTTTGAAAAAATCGGAACGGTCAGCATTGATATCCCCGATTGGGTGCCGGGATTTGGTGGCAAGACGCTTGGATTCGAGCTGCCGCAGATTCCCCTATTGGCAGCCGGCGGGGTGACTACCGGCCCGACGTTGGCAATGATCGGCGAAGGGGCAGAACAAGAGGCGGTCTTGCCGCTGTCGAAGCTGGAGAGCCTTTTGGGTTTTGCGGGAGGCGCAGGATCTGGAGGTAGCGGCGGCGGTGATATCTACGTGGATTTCGCGCCTCAAATTACTATCCAAGGCGGCGGTGACTCCAGCATTAAAGAGCAGGTACGGCAGGGCGTCGCTATGACACTGCCGGAACTGGAGCGCATGCTGCAGCAGTTGGCAAATCAACGCAAGAGGGTGAGTTTTTCGTGACTTATACCACTACACAAGGAGATGCCTGGGACGGTATCTCCTTTAAGCTTTTTGGGACAGAGCGATATGTGCCTGAATTGATAATGGCCAACCTTGAGCATAGGAATACCGTGATCTTTGGCGGGGGAGAGGTCCTTAACGTCCCTGCGATCCCGGATGAGGAATCAGCCACGCTGCCACCGTGGAAAAGAGGTGCAGGATGAAGACTGTGGACGCGCGCAGGGCCGAACTGGAGTTGTCTTACAACGGATACGACCTGTCTATTGATATCGCAAAGTATCTGACTGATTTTTCATATAACGATGCGCCAAGCGGCGAGCTTGACGACCTGCAGATCACCATTCAGGACCGGGATAACAAGTGGCAAACCCCGGAGTGGATGCCGCTGCCCGGCGACAGCCTCAAGGCAGCTATCCGGATCCGGCATTGGGATAAGCCTGGGACGGCCCAGAAGCTTACCTTGGGCGATTTCGAGGTGGATAGCGTGGAAGTGTCTGGTCCGCCGAGTGTCGTCCAAATCAAAGGCGTGAGCCTGGGGGTTCGCTCGAACATCCGGCAGGAAAAGCGCAGCAAAGCCTGGGAAAAGGTGACGCTTCGCTCCATTGCTGGGGAGATAGCCAAAAGAGCGGGATATAAGCTTGTGTATTCTGCGCCAGTTAACCCGACATATGACCGGCTGGATCAGACGGAACAGTCTGACCTCGAATTTTTGCTGCAACAGACAAAATCAGAGGGGATCGCGCTAAAAGTAACCGACAAGCAGTTGGTGCTTTTCGACGAATTTGAGTACGAGAAAAAGGCGCCGGTGGCTACGTACACCATTGGCAAGGACAAAGTTCTCTCCTACACCTTCGGTTTTTCCCTGTCCTATGCGGCATATGTGGCCTGCGAGATCAGCTACACGCAACCACAAACAAAGAAAAAGAAGACCGCAAAGACCTCCAGTACAGCGACTGCATTGGTAGCAGCAGCAAAAGGGAGCAGCAAGACTACCAAGACCTATAGGGTCAGGTATGTTCCGCCAGGCGCTCCGACCATTGGGCCTGTTTTGAAGATAAATGAGAAAGTAACCGGCAAAGCCGAAGCATTGAGAAAGGCCCGTAATGCGCTGCGGGAAAAGAATAAGGATATGGGGCGCTCAAGTCTGTCGATCGTCGGTGACATCCGGATGGCTGCTGGGGTAGTCATTGAAATCGGCGGAGTGGGGACCTTCAACGGCAAATATTTAGTTGAGAGTGCTTCGCATAAAATAGGCAGCGGCGGTTATGTAACCGACTTAACTATAAGGCCAGTATTGGGGTGGTAATTATGATTAACACGGTCAGGGTAGGTACAGTTTCAACCGTTGATGAAGAGGCCCTGTCAGTGAGGGTACTGTTCGAAGACCAGGATGATATGGTATCTGATGAGTTACCTATCGTTTTGCCCTTTACTGAAGCTGTAGTTGTTCCTCCGAAAGTAGAAGATGTAGTGTTGTGCGTATTTACTTCCGCGGGAGATGGTTACTGCCTCGGGAAAATACCTACCGAGGAGGGTGAATGATGCTCGGCTCTCTCGGACCAATAGTATTCATCGCAACTGAAAAGACACTGCGGACTTTCCGGGATTTCCGGCGGACCGGCGGCGGCCGCTATGCCGTGCATGAGGTGCTTGGGAAAAAGCCCATTACCCAACGGATCGGGCCGGGACTGGATACCGTAAGCTTTGTGATGCGATTCGATGCGAAATACGGTGTGAATCCGCGAAAGGAGATGGACAACATTGTCGCCTTGGAGCGCGACGGTAAGGCAATGCCGCTCACCATCGGCGGCAAAGGTGTCGGCACGGCCCTGTGGGTCATTACCCAATACGAACAGACTTGGAGCACTGTAGATAATCGGGGTAATGTTCTGACGGCAGAGGTATCCATAACGCTACAGGAGTATGTCCATGTCGTATAGCGTTGATTTATCTCAAACTCAATGGGTGAACTTTGCTCCAAGCACACTCCATGAGGAAGTGGCGCAGAACATACGAACAATCGTTACAACTGCCCTTGGTTCGGCACCCGGATCGCGCGGAATTGGCATCGATTGGAGTCTGATTGACGATCCAGTACCCGTTGCGCAGGCCCGTCTGTCTGGCTTAATTATATCAGCGATACTTGAGCAGGAGCCGCGGGCAACGGTGACAGAGGTTACGTTTAGCAATCCAAATGTAGATGAGCCCAACAAACTGCTGCCGGTTATCAAATTTGTTGTAGAGGAGGGAGCTTGATGGTGCTAACCGATTTGCCGGATATCGAATTTATAAGCGTCGATGCAAGTGAGACGCAAAACAATATTATCTCGATTTACGAAGCCTTAGCTGGTCGCACACTTTATCCAGGCGATCCGGTAAGGCTTTTTTTGACGGCCCTGGCGCAAATCATCGTGCAGCAAAGGGTGGCGATCAACTATAGCGCAAAGCAAAATCTCTTGCGGTATGCTGCCGGGGGGATACTTGACAACATCGGTGCAAGGAGCAATGTTACGCGCCTGCCAGCTACTCCAGCTCGTACAACACTCTCGTTTCAGTTATCTGCATCTTTGACCTCTGCGGTAAATATCCCGGCAGGCATCAGGGTGGGGCTTAATGATGGGAGTGACTTGTATTTTGCAACAACTGAGGTGCTTGAAATTCCGGCTGGATCAACAACCGGAACTGTTACAGCAGAGTGTACGACGGCTGGAGCTATCGGCAACGGGTTTACAATCGGACAGATCAACGTCATTATTGATCCCCTGCCATTTGTGCAGTCAGCCAGCAATACAACCGTTACGGAAGGGGGGGCTGACGAGGAGACGGACGACGCATATCGCGAGCGAATCCATATTGCACCGGAGTCTTTTTCGGTGGCCGGTCCAGACGGTGCATATCGATTTTGGGCGGCATCCGCAAATCAATTGATCGTTGACGTTGAAGTCAAAAGCCCTACGCCCGGAGTGGTCGAAATCATTCCGTTACTGCAGGGCGGGGAGATTCCCGGGGAGGAAATCTTAAATGCCGTTGCGGAGAAATGCAACGATGAAGAGATACGACCATTAACGGACAATGTGACTGTCAGGGCGCCAGAGGTATACAACTATGACATTAAGTTGACCTACTGGATTAACAAAGATGATGCAGCGGCGGTATCATCCATACAAACTACGGTAGAGGCGGCAGTGCAGGCTTATGTATTATGGCAAAAATCGCGCCTTGGACGGGATATTAATCCATCAGAGCTAATCAGGAGAGTTATGCAGGCCGGGGCGTATCGAGTTGACACTGGAGGGCTTAGTTATTATGAGATTGATTATGACACAGTAGCTATAGCGCAAACAGTCACAGTAACGTATGGAGGGCTTGCAGATGACTAATATCCAAACGGTCAGCCTTGTAGATATCCTGCCCGCAAACCTGCTACGAGACAACCGTATCAAGGCTGCGGCCCGCGCTCTCGACCGTGAGCTCCAAGACATATCACTTGCAGCGGACCGGTTGACACTTTTGGATAACATCAGCAGCCTGCCGGACGAGTGGATAGATGAATTGCTTTGGGAGTATCACGTCGAGGGCGTAGATTTGGCGATCACTCGGGGGGAGGAGGAAAATCTTGTCCTCAATTCGATCAATGTACACCGAAAAAAGGGGACAAAAGCAGCGCTCAAGCGGATTCTTGAGCTACTCGGCATGCGGGGGGCCGTTGAGGAATGGTTTGAATACGGCGGTGATCCGTACACATTTAGAATTGAGATTTTGGAAGTGACCAGGCCTATCACGCAGGAGATGTTAGCACAACTTGATGACTTGATCATGCAATACAAAAACACCCGAAGTCACATGAGGGATTTTAATATTTATTTATCGACCACCGGCACAGCATACGGCATATGGGGTATGCAATCCGGAGAAGTCATAACAGTTTACCCCAAGGAGGCGTAATTGTGGCAGAGTTTTATTCTATACTGACAACCGTCGGGCAAAACAAGATTGCAACTGCGGCAGCTGGCGGCCCACTGGTCAATCTCACGCAAATGGCCGTCGGTGATGGTGGAGGTGCTTATTATGATCCTTCACCATCTCAGACAACTCTCAGGGCCGAAAAATGGCGTGGCAACGTATCTGATGTGTCTATTGACAGCACTCATAATAATTGGGTTGTTGTCGACACCACGATCCCGACGGAGATTGGCGGGTTTACGATCAGAGAGGCGGGTATAATCGATGCTGACGGCGATCTAATTGCAATCGGCAAATATCCTGCAACGTATAAGCCTGCGCCGTCAGAAGGTAGCGCCAAGGATCTCTACCTCCGAATGATTCTGGCCGTCAGTAACACATCAGCGGTCACATTTACTATTGATCCATCGGTCTCTTTGGTTACGAGGCAGGAATTCAACAGCCACGTGGCCGAATACGATGAATTTACCGATCGTTTTAACACCGCTGAGGTTGATTCGGTCGCGCTGCAGCCCGGGCTGACGGTGGTCAATTCGCCGAAGGACGCGCGGTTCCGTCTCGGGGAGATGCGTGGCCGGACGCTGATTAATCTTTTGGGGAATGCCGGAAGTTGCGACTCTATTGTAGGATGGACGGGATTTAATTCTCCTCTTTTATCCGTAGATTCTTCAACATATGAGGATGTTCCAAGTTCTATAAAGGTACAGCAACGTGGTTCCGGGGATACTGGGGTAAGTTCGCCATATTTTAACGTTGATTCTAGTGGGTACTATGTTGCGGTAGCGTTTTTAAGATTCCCGGCAACGGGATTCACCGAATTAACTATGTATTTTGAGGGATCGGGTGCAGCGGGCAAGCTAAGTTCTACCACGCTTAACTCAATTCAAAGATTAACATGGATGCCCGTAACCGTCCTTCTTTCCCCAACACAACTTGGGGCCGTAACAAGAGTAAGAATAAGATTCGAAGCGAAAGGCGGCACTTCAGAAGACGCCTTTAACGTTGACGGCGTCCGCGTATATCAGATTACCGATGAAAAATATAACGAGCTGAGCGGCAAGCCCCATGCAGAAATATCGGATGAATTTCCGATGTGTTCATCGGGCATTCATGGCGTAGACGGCCCCTATGCGATCAGTACGTTTGACAATCTGATTCCGCCGCTGTATGAGTATGAAAGAATTACAAATCCTTCGTCTGAATGGAGTTTTAATTCCGATTATGAAGCGGTTCAGAAGACAACGTCCACGGAAGGACATTACATTAAATTCCAGATAGATGTAGAACCAGATATGGAGTACACCCTATCCTGTGAACATAATGGATATATGGCAGTCACGACACGGGATGGTACCACTCAAATCGTGCCATGGACAAATTCGCAAGAAGTGACCATCAATCCAAATGACTCCATCATATATATATTCTTTGGGAATTATAATGGCAGTACAGGAGTGGCAGGCGCCTATACCTTTAAAAACCCGATGCTCACCATAGGCGCCGAACCCAAACCGTTTGAGCCGCAGCGCAAGTCCGTGCTTGCTTTTCAAACGGAGTTGCACGCGAACCCGACGGACGGGAGCGATCCGGATATACTGTTTGAACAAAATGGGCAGTATTTTAAGTTGGCTAAGTGGAAAAAGGTTGTGCTGGATGGATCGCTTAATTATACCGTTTACGGAAGTAAAGACGGATTTAGGACGATTTCAACCCCTGTTCCTGGCGCTGTGTACCCCTCAACTGTCACAGATACAATAGGGGAGATGACAAAGTATGATGGGAAATTACTTACCAAAAATGATGCTTTTAACATCAATGATTCATGGTATTTGAACGGGGCTATTAAAAGTGCTATCCTCTCAATTCCTAGCGCTGACAGTGGTTGGGGCGATGACTACGAGCCAACTCAAGACGAGGTTAAGGCGTATTTTAACGGATACAAGATGTTTACGGTCGGTCAAGGACATACCAGTACCTACAATGGTACAGGGGTTAAGGCATGGGTAGCGATTGTTGATATTTCAGCTCCGGAAGGTCCTGCCGATACGCAGATATTACCAACAGGCACGTACAGCCAATGGACTCCATGCCAACTCCTGTACCGCCTAGCCAAAGAAAGCGTTGAACCAATTGTTTCTGAAGGTAGCCTGTTGCTGACCGAAGGCGATAACATGGTAGAAGTCGGTACGGGGATTGTGCTGCGAGAGCGGGCTAACCCGGTTCAATCAGGTGTTGCTTTTGTTATCAACGACATAAATTATTCATCGTCACGGCTTACTAATATGGTAGATCGATTTATTTCCGTTTATAGAAATAGTCGAAAAGATAGCACTTGGGAGTTAAGGACAAATAACGCTTATGGGAATGAGCGCCGTGTAACCTTTAGTTATGATCCCTTAACAACTTACTCTGCCACTTATATTAAACTCGACAAATCCCCGATTCAGCCGATAATCGGCACGCTGGCCGCGAACGAAAAGGCGCAGATTAGCGACCTGACGGCTGGCGTGGCCGAGGCGCTGCAGCGTGTGTCCGTTGTTGAGCAGAAGAAGGAAGAGAAGGATGTGCCGGGGTGGATAGGCGCAACCTTGCTTAATGGTGCTACTGGAAGCGTAAAATACCGAAAGATTGGCTTGACTTTGTACGTCGGTGGAACGCTGTTTACGGGTGCTAAAATTGCGGGAACCGTACTATTTAGGCTGCCGGATGATTACACGCCGAAAACAGTCACGACGTTAGTGCTTGCCACATATGATTCCGGCGCGGAGCTCCGAAGCGTCGTGGTTGATTTTTACCCGGACGGATCAGTGAGACTGGCCTCTGACGCCCGTTCCGTGATTATATTTAATTCTGTTTCCGTATCTTTAGATTGGAGGTAGCACCTGTGAAAGAAGCGATAAAAATAGACCTTGAGGGCTATTATGTTGGTGTCAAACATGTGGACGATGCCTTTTCCGGCGTCGTCCCTTTTTATGCCGATCCACCTGCGGCGGCCATGGAGATGCCGCCTGAAACCGATACCGCCGCTGAACTGGAGCGGTCGGAAGAGGAGCCGCAGCCAGCCGGGTTTATCGTCGGCGTGCCGGTTCCAACTGGGCTGTACCTGCCGCGTTTTGATTTGAAGGCGTGGAATGCTGACAACAACCGGGACCCGGTGGCGTACTGGTCCGAAGGCCTGACGCCGGAAGAGATCGCTGCGCTTCATCCGCCAGCGGAACAGACAGAGCTGGAGCGCCTGCAAGAAGAAAACACAAAGCTGAAAGTGGCACTCGCCGAGCTGGCCGAAGCGGCGGAAGTAGACAAGACCAAAACGCAGCTTGCCCTAGCGGAATTGGCTGAGATGATCGCCGCCGGTCAAGGAGGTGAGAAAACAAATGGCTGAAATCTACTGTGATTTAATCCGGAAGCAGTTACGGACCGTCGATGATGTGCCGCTGCGCTGGAAAGAACAGGTGAAAGAGCTGCTTGATACTGACGCCAAATAGGCGTATTTTTTATGCCCTCGGAGCCGATCCGGGGTTATTAAAGATAAGAGGGGATGATCAAAGTGGATACCGTAATCAAAGGGCTTATCGCTGTCGGCGGATCGGCAGCATCATTTTTATTTGGGGGTTGGTCGTCGTTGTTAAATATCCTACTGGCTTTTGTGGTTATCGACTATATTTCCGGGGTAGCCGCAGCAGCCCAGGAGGGGAAATTGAGTAGCCGGATCGGCGGCTGGGGGATCGCCAAAAAAGTATCGATCTTTGCCATCGTGGCTGTGGCTCACTTGGTAGATACCGCGTTGGGAGACGCACACCTATTTAGGGATGCGGCAATCTTTTTTTACCTTGCTAACGAGCTTTTGAGCCTGCTTGAAAACGCCGGGCGGCTCGGGGCGCCTATCCCTCCGGGACTGCAAAAGGCTATTGCTATCCTGCAAGGTAAAGGCGGAGTAGCGGGCGAGACTGGAAAAGAAGGTGAAGGAAAATGAAGCTTGTATATTATAGCCAAGAGGACCAGAAATGGAAGAACACTCCGTACACCATTGACGGGGACGCTGGCGAGACGATAGGCGCTTCTGGTTGTGGCCCCACATCGTTCGCAATGGTGGCGAGCACATTCCTGGGTAAAGAGATCCTGCCGACTGAAACTTGTCAGTACGCCATAAAAAACGGGTACAGGACCGCGAATAACGGCACTGCGTGGGGGTTTTTCGCCAGCGCTGCGAAGCATTACGGTTTATCCTGTGTCCAGACTGGTAGCCTGGACGCCGCCAAGGCTGCGCTGCGGGAAGGCAAATTAGTGATCGCCTCGATGGGCCGCGGGCATTTTACGTCCGGCGGTCATTTTATTTTGCTCGTTGGTATCAATTCGGACGGATCGATCGACGTTTTTGACCCGAACCATGACAACCGAAAATATGGGTCCGACGGCTTGATTAATCAAGGTGTTAAGGACGACGGCAAAGTAACAGCCAAAGAATCGGTGTTTAAGTCTGAGGCAAAGCAATATTGGATTTTTTCAGCCATTTCTAAAAAACAGGAGAGTGAAGAAGCAATGACGCCAGAAGAAAAGAAAGCATTTGATAAATTGGTATCCCGGGTGACAGATCTGGAGGAAGAGAATAAAAAGGTGACGGCACCGAAATGGTTTGTAGATGAATTTGGTTCGGCAGACCTGGGCGGACTGATCAGAGATCCGGAACTTACAGCGGAGGGATGGAGAACTTTAGCCATAGGGTTGCGAGCATCCCAAAAATAGGATATGATTTAATAAAATCCGAAAGAATCGGTAGAAGAAGCCCTGTCCGCGTCCTGCGGGTGGGGCTTTTTTCTTTTCACCCAAGGAAAATTTTCCTGACCACGACAAAGCCCACCGACCACATAGGTTAGTGGGCTTTTTATTACTTGACGATATTGGAGCATAGGTATAAAATGACAGTGTAGTTTTTGCCTGCCTTGCGCGGGCACGGATTGAAAGATATCGAGCTACACTTACGACGGAGGCCCCATAACGGGGCCTTTTGTCATCCGAATATAATTTCTGTACGACTTTTCATTTCTTCTAGTCCACATTCCTCTAATTCCCTATTAAGAGAATTAAGTGCGGACAACAGGGTTGCCTTGTCATACCCAAATCGAGCAAAAGGTTCGCCTCCCCTTTCAACATCAGATTCATTAAAAATAGCTTCCCGAATATCGAAACTTTCTAAAGTTCTTACCAACTGTAAGCTGGTAAATGTCCCTCTGTAAAAGTAAGGAACCACCTTAATTTTAAAATCGTCGCTCCAAGATACTATTTTGTCACCTGATGTTTCAGCGACAAACAATACCCCTTGTTCCGGGATTTTCACACCCTTGTCAAACAAAAAGGGGCGATGAATCCTAGTCAGCAAATGGGTGTCAAAGGTAGGGACTTCCACCCCAATCACGTCAATTTCAGGAGGGAAAAATCCTCTCTCCACCGCAAACTCGTGTGAAGATAACGAATCCTTTGTCACTACACGCATTAGTCTTTTCATCCTTCATTTCCCCTTTCGCACCGCCTCCCTGTAGGTGAGGGCTTACGCGCTTATATTCGTTTGATCGTCCGAACCAGCGCTACAACCGACAGCACCAGCGCTACAACCGACAGCACCAGCGCTACAACCGACAGCACCAGCGCCGCCATACTGACAATCAGCGTTACTGTTTCAATGCGTTATTCTCCTCGTTGTATATTTCTTCCGCGCAACTTCTGCAATATCGTTCGCTGTTCAGTAGCTCCGCTTCCTCGCATGCTCGGCATGTACCTAATACGTTTAATTCATCTTTATCCATTTGTATCCTCCTTAGAGGGGCCGAAGCCCGGGTTTTTGACTATATTTTAGGGGGCGTTATGTCCCTGCATGGGTTGCAGGTGTCATAAGCCTTGTTTAAATCAACGCCCCACAGACGCACGTATTTGTCGGTCATCTGTGTTGATGTATGTCCCATAATGCGAGATAGGGCGATTGTATTGCCGCCATTTACTACCCACAACCTAGCAAAAGTATGACGGAATGTATGAGGGCTAACCCTAAGTTGATCTATGCCCAAGTGCGTTCCCAATAATTTTTTTGCCCTCCGGAGCGCATCCCGTATTGAGGATGTCTGTAAAGGCTTGCCGTAACGAGAGGCAAATAGATAGTCATCGTGATCGATGGCATACTTTTGTATATATTCCTGCATCAGCCGGGAGAGCTCATACGACACCGGCACCTCTCGCTCCTTGTCACCTTTGCCTAGCACGACCATCATCCGCTTGTTATGATCAATAGCGGAGACACGCAAATGCAACGCTTCGTTAATCCTTAATCCGCTACTGGCCAGCATGTACAGTAACAATGCCATACGATCTTTGTATCTTTGCTCTGTGCGAGTCTCCCTCACGGCATCGATGATGGCTTGTAGTTGATCGGGAGTAAAGCTTTGGATTATCGTTTTGCGGGACAGCGGTCGTTGAATACCATCAGTTATTGACGAGGGTATTACACCGCGCTCCCGCAGAAACTGATCCAGCCGTCGCAAAGCATCGTAATGTTTAGCTCGGGTAGCAGCGGATAGAGGTTTGCCTGTGTGGTGGTTTGGTCGATCTGTCAGCCAAACCATATATTCCCGGCATAAACTTAGGTCCAGTCTCTCAGCTTGATGTATTCCGTTCGCCGCACAAAAGGCGGCGAACTCCTGGAATGGAGAAATGATATTGCGGATGCTTTGCGTCTTAATCCCTTCTGATCTAAGCCACATATCAAAATCGTCTTTCAATTCAATTAAATTCATACCATCTCTCCAAATCTGTTGGCAGTTGAGTATTTTATATTAAACTATACGCTGCGGGTATCCGCGACCGCAGACTACATTAAATGCTGATCGTGTTCCCCATGCCGTCCTCCCAGCCGTTTACGTCATGGCCGGCATCCAGATCGGAGATGATGGCCTCCATGTCGTCGATCGATCCAGGAGTAATAACTGCCACCGTTTCGTTATCCTTAACAACCGCAAATTCATGCAGCGAGTAATCAAATGGCATTTCCTTTACAGAGTAACCGCTTCTTTCCCACGTTCTCATTTGCAATTCCTCCAATTTTGTTATAATGGAGGGCGGGAAGGCCGTCGAAAGTTTTCCCGCCCGGCCGCTTGATGTTCGAGCATCAAGCGGCTTTTAGAATCCCGACTCCGTCACCGCCACTTGCATGTCGAGTAAAGACATCTCGACACACTCCCCACCGACTACTTTAAAGAACTGTTTCCGTTTGCCGTTAAACGACTCATAATATCCGTCGTTGAGGCAGAATACTTTGTTTCCGTACTCATCGTCCCAGTCTTTCACCAGGAATTTGCGATCCAACTTGTAGACCGGATGCGTTCCTACGATTTGCGCCAGCCAAGTACGGCACTTTTTTGTGTCCGCATTAAGTGTGATTTCGAACTTTTCCACTCTGGCCTTCACCTCCTTCCACGCCATGGCAAGAGCCTGGGCAAAGTATTCTTTTACCTTACCGCCAAACTTTACTACAGCCGTCTGTGCGATCTCCCAAGCTCTTACCATTACGTTTTTCATTTCGATTCCCTCCGTTTTTTTTGATAAGTTTTATTTCCTGTACTTAATGTATCATATACGATACATGATGTCAAACAAAAAGTTTGCTTTTCTGTATTTTGTGTATTATATTTAGATTATAAAGTTTCGGAAGGTGAATGATATGCCATTCTCGTATAAACCTCTTTTTCGACTACTGCTAGAAAAAGATATGAAAAGAACGGATTTGAAATCAACTTTGGGCTTTGGGCCAGCAACGGTAGCTAAATTTGACAAAGGGGAAAATGTCTCCCTGGACGTGATTGATAAGCTATGCACGTATTTTGATTGCCAACCCAACGATATTATGGAGCACATAAAGGAGGAGGCATAATGTTGCCCAGGGAAATCGAGTACAAAGTAGAGGGGAACTTGTTAATACCGTTTGTCTACGTTGACTTCGATAGTTTTATGGATCACTACGAGTGGTTTGTGATAAATTATAAGCAGGTGCGGCGTGGGAAAAGGAAGAGAGGGGCCTAACTGCTCGGCCCCTCTCCCTATCTTACTTCCGGCGCTTGCGGCCCTGCGTCATGATGACGTATAGGTCGTATGCGCGTTGCTCCTGCACTGTGAGGCGATACCGGTCAAGTATCTCCGCCTCGCGTTCCCGGAACTCCTTCTGAGTGATTCGTCCCAGCCCGCGCTGTTCGCGAATCACTTTCAGGAGGTGTTCCTGTTTTTGGAGCTTTTTAAAAGCTTCGTACACCAGTTTGTCCATCGTTTCTTTTCCCTCCTTTCGGAAGCTCATGTTTCACTTCCTGTATTTATTATATCACTTTATGTACGTAATGTAAAACATTTTGTTTCGATTTCTGTACTTTTTTAACTGTACACATAATGAAAAGCCCATCTTGGAATAACTCCGAGGGGGCTTTTCATTTAAATTTGATTGGTTTATAATACAAACGAATGTTCGCGTTTTAGTGCGATAACGAGCGGAACAGATAGGAGGTCATAATAATTGGGCAAACTGGACGGTAACGAGCGGTGGAAATCAAAGATGCTGCTCACCGAGCATCAAGAGCAATATGAAAGTCGAAATGACCCCAAAAAGACGTCTCGACCCACGATAGAGGAGTTCACTATGATCCGCGACTACATCTTACTACCTTACATGCTTACGATGGTGCAAAAGAGCGTAGATGACATTGAGCGCAGTTCTAACCTTTTAAAGCAGCTTTATCTGGCAGTTGGCCAAGCGGTCATGAACAAAATAAGCAAAGACATGCGTGATATAAAACGCGAATTAACGAAACGTAACATAAAGATTGTCAGTGACGAACATGCAGATTTGGTCGTGTATCACCGTTTCCTGTGTCGAGGATATGAGGAGCGTTTTGGGATGACTCGCGATGTGATGCGTTCGGAAATCAGTATCCGGCTAGGAGCTTACATTGCGGGGGTTGGGGCGAGTTTGAAGACACCGAGCTGAGCGGGATTATATCGGCCGTTGATATAAGGCCATTACAAAAGCAGCCCCTAATTTGCAGGGAGCTGCTTGTTTTCTTACTTTTCATTTGCATCCGAAACGATGAACCAAACTCCCAATTCTTCCGTGCCCTTCAATGTGTACTTGATACCATTTCTTTCAGTGGATTTATTGATTTTTTTAAGGTCCACATTTTCGTCCAGTAATCCGACATCTTCCAATACACTGCCACGCTCATCAGGAGATAAATCTGGATTCGTTGCTGCGATTAATAAACCGACGGTAAGAAGCATGTCTGTTCCAGACTCAATGCTTCCATCCCCGGCCCCGACCATCGTCACTTCTCGCATACTTTTATCTGATTTGTTCACACTGCCTGTTAGAGCAACATAGTCACTAATTTTGTGTGTGAATACATCCTGTACGGCTCCCTCTTCAACCTTTATTTCCCCAAGTTTCATATCAATGTTCGAACTCTTGGCAGCAGAATTGAACGCTTTGCGGAAACCTTCGACGTCCATCCCAATGTCTCCAGGCTTCGAATTCTGCTCAGGTTCTTTTTTTGACTCAGTTTTCTTAGGCCCGGGCTCCTTGTTCAATTCTTCAAAATCTTCGCCACCAAGCGTCGTGTACAGCCGCTTTGCTTCAGCAAGATTATCAGATTTCACAGCTTCAGCGAGCTTCTTGAAGTCCTCTTTATCCTCGCCGGTTATCTTTTCCGAATATTGCAAAAGCACTCCGGTTCTTGATTCGTGGTTTTCAGGGGTTATGGTCCCTTTAACCGTCAATTCTATGTAGGCTTGAGCTTCACCCAAAGCAATTTCCCTATAACTCTTCTGCCATTCCTCTTCTGTAGGTTCTTTTGCCTCTTCTTTTTTTTCAGGCTCCGTTGGCTTAGCTTGTTCTTTTTGCGGTTCGGCTATGGCCGGCTCCTCAGGCGTTTTATCCTCCGTAAATAATCCGATTATTCCTCCGAGGACGACGACCACAACCCAGAACCAAACCTGCTTATAAAACGGCTTTTTCAACTCTATTCCCCCTAAAATCTGGATTTTAATTTAGTCTATCAGAACCATTCAATATTTGCTATATCAGTACATAATTTAAGTGATTGATAGGAAACTTACAACTGAGGTGACGACATGATAATCATACTTATTGACGAAAACGGAAGGCTGCAAAAACAACGTATCGCGGACATTTTGTACGTTGAGGTTGTGAATGGAGACCTGCGTTTTCATACGCCTGATAGTGCCTACAGGCTGCCGCAAACGTTAGGCGAATGGGAAGTTATACTAGCCAAAGAAGGCTACGTAAGGGCGTCTAGGCGGGCTCTTGTGAATATTAACCTAGTAAAAAAGTATGACAATGTTGTCAAAATTGCATATTTCGACAAAGCGGGTCTGGGGAAGGGCGTGAAAGTGTCGCGGAGGAAAGCAAAGGAAATGTGGTGATGATAACCGTTCGCAGGGGGTGAACGGTAAATTTTAATCGACTTTATTCGTGGGACATGGTGTCGAAAAGAGCTTAAAATAAGGGTGAAAATGGATTGTTAAGCGTTGCTTAACCACATACTCGGGGGAGAGTAGAAAATCTACTCTTTCCTGTCGTTGGACCATTCAAGTACATACAAATCAGTCACGCGGCAATTGAGAAAGTGGGCGGCGTTGATCGCAAATTCAAGAGACATTTTAGACTTGCCAGAAATCAACTGGCTTACGAAGGAGCGGGAACATTTCATGTGTCTTGCGAATTCAGCCGACGAAATCTCTTTCTCATTCAATCGGTCCAACAACAGGCATTCCCCGAGCAGGAACGCCATTGGAAACTCCTTTCCATTTTCATTTCATTTTCAGAACATTTGTTCTCGTTTTTTGTTCGGTTTTATGCTATCATCATATCAACGTCTCGCCACGGAAAAATTTTCTACCAGGAGTGATGACCTATTCGAAACAGAGAGATTGATTTGGAAGACTATATAAAGCTGCTGGATTGCCAAGGTGTAGATGTCTCAGAAGCGACACTGTATTTAGAGTGCCTTATTTCTTCCAACGCTTCAAAGCTGCTTCCAAAAGCTCAATGATGTCGTCAGCCTCGTCCTTGCTTAAAGTATGCCCCTTGTATGACAGCTTGTACTGATTCAATCGTTCGATAGGAATATCAGCTAACTCCGACTCTTCGTGAGGGTCGGGGTTTTTTACTTCTGATTCTTCTCCATATTGATTTACATCGGTCACACCAATGATGTAATCCACCGTTGCTTTTAGTACCGGAACAAGCTTAGCAGCTATTTCAGTCGTAAGGCGTCGCTCTCCTTTTTCTATGTCGTAATAATATTGCGGAGTAATATCGAGTTGCCTTGCTATTGCAATTCCACTTAAACCCCGATCCTTCCTTAGTTCTTTCAAGCGATTATTGACTTCTGCCACCGATAAACAACTCCTTATATGAAAAATACCTCTTTAAATTTCAGCATTTTGCTGAAATAGATCATAACATTACAGCAGAAATTAAACAATCAGCATTTTGTTGAAATATTGAGCATTTTAAAGCATTATGCTTGTATTATCAGCATAATGCTAATTATTTAAACATAATGCTTAATTTTGCTGTTTTACAGATGTAAGCACAATGCTTATTATTGGGTCATGGAGGTGAGCACAAGATGAACTTCACAGCAGCAGTCAAGGAAGCCATGGACGCAAAAGGAATGAGCAGAGCTGATTTAGCAAGAGCAACTGGGCGAAGTTATCAATATATCAGCGATTTGCTTAAAGGTGAGCGTCGTTGGCATGAACTAATCATCAATGAAGTTTGTGAAGCTCTCGAAATCAAAATCGAGATCACGAGCATTTCCAGTGACGAAAAGGAGGTAGAACATGAGCAAATTGCAAGTAATTGATCACGAAGGCCAGCGCGTGCTGACGACGGCGCAGTTGGCGGAGGCGTTTGGGACTGAAACAAAGATCATCAGCAAGAATTTTGAAAGGAATGAATCGCGTTACACGGAAGGAAAGCACTTTTATTCATTAAAAGGCGAGGAACTGAAGGCATTCAAATCTTCTCGTCAAAATGACGACAACCTTAAATTCGCTCCCATCCTCTACCTCTGGACCGAAAAGGGCGCCTGGATGCACGCCAAGTCACTCAACACGGATCAGGCATGGGAAGCTTATGAAATGCTGGTGGACGATTATTACCGGGTTAAGTCGAACCCCTACGAGCAACTCAGCCAAGAGCTTCAGGCGATCTTCTTGCTCGACCAGCGCACTCAGGCATTTGAGGTCCGGGTGGCTCGGCTGGAGAACAACACGACCATTGATTATGGGCAGCAGAACGACCTGCAGCTGATCGCGAATAAAACCGTGCTTGCAGCACTCGGCGGGAAAGAGAGTCCTGCATATCAGGACAAGACGATCCGCGGGGAAATCTATTCTTCGCTCTGGAAGGACTTCAAAGGCTACTTCAACACACATTCCTATAAAAACACCTTGGTTAAGGATTTCGACAAGGCGAAGGAATATGTTGGCGGCTGGCGGCCACATGGGAAGTTACTGCGGGATATAGAGCAGGCGAACTCTCAAATAGCCTTTAGCTAGAATCATCATCCGCTCTTTGACAACTGAATGAAGCGAATTGAAACCAAACGAAAGGATTGTGATAACGTGGCGATCTTTATCCACTCAACTCATCGCGTTCTGGCCCATCTGTACCGACAATTTGCGGCGGGCACTCTAAGCCCACTACAGGGGCCGGAGCTGGTTAAAGCCTTGCGTGACAACGCGGAGTTGGTGCAAAAGATCGACGGATTGAAAGAAGCAGCATACGCAGCCGAGTGTATCAAGAATAAGGACCTGGTCCGTTACTTTTGCGACAAACTGTATGAAATGGAGGCGCAGAGCTTATGAGAATGATTCGAATGAAAATGGCTTTCTTCCTGTTCTTGCGGGGCAAGTTGGAGGCGGAGGGGCGCAGCAAAATGGCAGATTGGGCCCGGCGGCAATACCGGAAATACCGGATGATACTCAGCCTTTTACGCAAGCCGCAGCCGGATCGCCGCGACGACATTGACCGACTGGGAGCATATTTCCGAACGCTTCGGGTCCGGCTGCAGCGCGGCATCACATTTGAGGAATTTGTCCGGCAGGTCCAGTCCGGGGCGTGGACGCCTTGAACCTCGACCGCTTCTCCCGGCCGCTTTGGGGCGAGCAACAGGCCCGGCAGCCCCAGGAAGACGAGATAGCCGCATACAAGCGGGAGCGTGACGAGCAGTTGGAGGAAGCCCTGGAAGGAGGTGAGGAAGACGATGGGAGAAGCTGCTGAAATGGCCCTGGAAGGGTTGCTGTGCGAGTGTTGCAGCACGCTGATCGACGGCGAGGAGCCGGGTTATCCGCGACTCTGCGAGGACTGCGAAAACGACTGATTTTCGCTAAGCCTATTTATTTTTTTGCCAAAATCGGGCTTCTGAGCCCAAAAATCAAGCGAAAGCGAGGGAAAGGCATGGACGATCAAACGCTGCAATACATGGGCGAACGGGTTGATAAAGCTCGTGAAATCAAAAAGAACATCGAGATCTTGGAGGATTTTATCAAGTACAGCGAGCCTTGTGAAAATGTTGAACTTACTTCCGGAAACAGGAGCGTCGAGATTCAGAAATACAGGTTCAAACGCCTTGCAGCCAGCGCCAAGGTCGCTGTCCTGAACCAAGTAGTACAAGAAATCGAACTACTCAAGCAAGAACTCGCCGAGCTTTAGATTCAGGAAGGGAGGTGAACCGCATGGACCAACTGCAAAAAGCGCTGATCGCCTTATCCGAGGCGCTGCAAGAGGTGCAAAAGCTGGATAACAGCCGCGAGCGCAGCGTAGCTATCACGCACATTGAAACGGCGGAGCTTTGGTTAGGCAAATTGGAAGAGCAATAAAAAAGCCGCCCAAAAGAGAGCGGCCAATAAGAAATATTCCAACCTCAATATAACACAAGAAAGCGAGGGACGTGAATTGGCAAAGCGAATTGAATTCATCCGGCTGGAGCTTCAAAACTTCGCCGGGACCCGTAAAGTGGATGTCAATTATGGCGACATCACGAAATTATCCGGCCAGAACGGCGAAGGGAAAACGACGATCGGTGAATCGCCGGCATGGATTTTCTTCGGCACAGACCTGTTCGGGAAGACCTATAACCCTTCGCCAACCACCTATGATTTCGACGTCGTGCGGGCCCGGCTCACCTTTAGCGTAGATGGCGAGGAAATGACCTTCGAGCGGGGGATTGACGGCGGGGACACGGTTTATCTGATCAACGATGTTCCGGTCAAAGCAAAGGAATACGCGGCTGCTGTGGCCGACCTATTCAACAAAGAGGACTTCCTATCCCTTTATAACCCGGGGTTCTTCTTCACCCAACACTGGACTAAGCAGCGGGAACAGATCCTCAAGTATACCGTTCCGCCGGCGAAGTCCGAAGTCCTGGCCGAAATGAGCCGGACTGATCCAGGGCAAAAGCCGAAGGACATTCCGCTTAACCCGGCCGCGGCGAAGCTCGACGAGTTGACCAAGAAGCATTCGCTCGACGATCTCCAGAAGATTCACGGCGGGACTGGCGGGCAGAAATCGAAGCTTGAGAAGCAGCACATCGCCGCGCAGAGCCGCACCAAAACGCTACAGGAACAACTGGACCGCCTGCCGGATGGGCCTGCAGACATCGAGGCGGCAAAAGCCGAGTCGGCTGCGCTGCTGGAACAGATCAAAGCAATTGAGGGGCAGATTGAGGCGGCCAAGACGGTCAACGATAGGCGGGCCGCATTACAGGCGGAACTCGTTGCGGCGCGGCAGCAAGTTGAAGCAGCTAGAGACCGGTACATGCAAGTTTACGACGAGCCGATCGAGGACACCTGCCCGAGTTGCAAGCGGCCGCTGGATGAGGAAGCGGTCAAAGTAGTTACTGACACCAAAGAAAAACGGAAAGAGGAACTGCGCACGGATCATGCCGCCCTGGTCACCAAGCGCAAGGAGTTGGAGAGACTGCTTGCCGGCATTGATTTGATCGACGTTTCCGAGTTCTGGGGCGACATGCGGGAGCTGGAGCGGAAGCGGGACGAGTTGGAGGATTCGATCAAAGCCCAAGAGGGACGGCAGCAGTTGCAGGCGGACGTAGACGCAGCCAAAAAGGCCGAGGCCGACACGCTCGCCAGCTTAAAAGAGTCCGTCTTCATTTTGGACGCGATCAAGGCGTACCGCGCCAAAGAGGCCGAGCTGCAAGCAGAAAAGGTCCAGTCTCTGTTCACCCGGCTTAAGATTCGGCTGCACAAATACGTTAAGGAACGCAATGAATACGATCCAGATTTCAGCATCCAGATGGACGGCAAGGACTATGCTCCCCTCTCCGTAGGAGAGAAGATCACCGCAGGCTTGGAGCTCACAGAGGTACTGCATAAGCAATCCGGCCTGATTGTCCCGACATTTATCGACGGCATCGGGGAGTATACGGGCGAGGTCGCGGTTTACGGCCAACTGATTACCGGGCGGGCCGTAAAAGGTCAAAAACTCAAAATCGAAACGGAGGACTTATCCAAATGAAATATACCAGCCGCATCAAGGATAAAAAGTACGCACTGATCGCCGCGATCCAATCCGGCGCCGCCTATGACTACGCAACCGCCAAAGCTCGCCGCCAGTTCAAGCGGCCGGCATCCGAAAAGAAGCCGTACCAGCGCGGGAAACTGGGGCCGTCGGCTGTAGCTAAGGCGATCAATGATGATTACGGGCGGATCGTTTCGCGCCGCGGTCGCAAACAGCACGCCAGAGTCTTCGATGTGAAATTCCAAAAATACTATTCGCAGGGTTGACGCCATGAAACAGGGCAAGAACCCCACACGCCGCCAGCTTAAGATGTTGGCCGCCCATGTAGCTACCCCGTCGGACTGGTTGATCAGCAAGCAGGAGCCGGACAGATGGCATTTGATTCAGCGCTATACCGGCAAAGTCAAAATCATTTTCTTTTAGGAGGCACTCATTCATATGGCAAATTCAAATACACAGATTCAAGCAATCGATATTACTCAAATTCAGGCCATCGGCCAATGGGGACTCGCTGAAGTTCAGACCCTAAAGGAAACGATAGGCAAAGATTGCTCCGTCCCTCAATTTAATCTCTTTATGTACCAAGTAAATCGGATGGGACTGGACCCTTTCCTGAAACACGCCTTCCCCATTGTATATGGAGGAAAGCTCGATATCCGCGTTTCCTACGAGGGATTCCTATCGAAAGCCAAGGAATGCGAGGATTACGAAGGGGTTTTCAACCAAGTTATTTGCGAAAACGAGACTGATAGCTTTCTCGCTGAAACAGACGATGAAGGTGTCATAACAAAAATCTCTCATAAGATTCGCTTTCCACGCGGAAAGGTTGTCGGCGCGTACTCCATAGCTAAACGGAAGGGAGCCCGGGACGTAATTGTGCTCATGGAAACTTCGGAGGTCATGAAGTACGTCAAGAAAAACCCGAACTTTTGGAAGCTTGAAGACGGAAGCATCGACCCTGATATGTTCAAGAAGCATGTCGGTACCCGCGCTGTAAAGGCTCAATTTAATATCGCAGCCGCGATTGATGAATCAGGCGAGTTTGTGGTTTCGGGGGAAACAAGCGAACCGATCCGCCGCGACATCACCGCCGAAGTAAACGCCGCCGCTGCCGAGACCAAGCAGCCGGCAGAAGCGCCGAAAACAGAGCCTGCGCCGCAAACCAACGATGCAGCCGAGTTGAAAAAGTACCGCGAGAAAATGAAAGAAAACTTTGAAAAGCTCGGCATCACCACACCGGAAGGCATGGAGGATTACATCAAGAAGAATGCCAAGATCAAGGGTGAAAAGCCGACAGCAACCGAATACAAGGCGCTCCTGAAGGTGATGGACCTCCACATTGCCGAGCGGCAGGCGGAACAAGATGTCCTCCCGCTCTGATATTGAGCAACTGGACCTATTCGGCGGCGCTGACCTTGGCGGCGAAAAGCCCCTGAACGGCGTGTACTACGAGAAGGAGACGGATATGTTCGTTTCCTTCTCCCGGGGCCGCCGCTATAAAGAATGGCCGGCAAAGGGCTGCACATTTGAACGAAGCTGGCAGGATCGAATCAAAAGGGAGCGATCGATATGAGCTTTAACTTTATTGAACCATCGCCAACCATGAACATCTACGCCCAAAAAGGCGATAAGGTTAGGTTTTTAAACAAGAACGGGCATGATTGGGAGCCTGAAAAGGCTCGCGAATCCGGTCTGGTTGAAGGCGTCGTTTATACGGTCGAAAAGACGGAAGTGGGCGGTTTTCATACAGATGTCTACCTGCAAGAGTTTCCCGGAAAACCATTCAATTCTGTGCTGTTTGAGGATTTCAAGCCATGAAAGTCGAGATTCTCGCGACAGGGAGCGACGGAAACTGCATTTTTCTCCAAAGCGGCTCCACCGGAATCCTGATCGATGCCGGCAAATGGAAGCGGGACCTGGAAAAGCGGCTGCTGGCCAGGGGCATCAATGCCGCGACGGACATTCAAGCGGTATTCATTACACACAGTCACAGTGATCATGTGCGCGGTTTGACTCTGGCCGGAAAGTATCGCATCCCGGTATATGCGACGCACGGGGAATGGCAGAAGATCAGCGGTGTAGATGAGGAACTGCAGCGGGTCCTTGAAACCACATACAGCAAGTATGACACGGTCGAACTTGGCGGCCTGCACGTGTATCCATTCCAAACCCATCACAACACCCTGGAGCCTGTCGGATACGCCGTAGAGGACGACATTGGAAACCGCGCCTGCGTGGTATTCGACACCGGCCAGATCGATGCAGAGATGCTTCAGATGATGGAGGGCAGCAACATTTACATCATAGAGGCCAACCACGACCTGGAGATGCTGCAAACCGGGCCCTATGATGATTACCTCAAAGACCGGATTGCCGACCCGCATCGCGGCCATCTGAGCAACGACCAGACAGCCGAGGCGCTTCAAAAGCTGGTCCAAGGCCGCGGCGAGCGGATTTATCTAACACACTTGAGCACCAAAAACAATTCGCCGAATCTCGCTTCGCAGGCGGTTCGGATGGCGCTCTTTGAAAAAGGACTTATCAATAAACGAGATTATTTCTTGGAGGTCTTATAAATGGATAAATTTCATTTCACTCAGCTTCAAAATCTGGTCGAGAAGGACCAGAAGCACCGGGAAAAGCAGCTGATTCACCAGCTCCGCTTCGGCAATCTGTCGGAGGATGATCGCAAAGAAGCCGAGCGGGCGCTGCTCCTGATTGGAGGCGGAGTCTGATGCCAAAGGTTTTGATCGCAAATGGTTCCGATGAGGAGACATGGTATTTCGGCCAGCAAGGGAGCGTTTTTGAGGTTGATGATATCAGTTCCTCGACGTATCTGATCAAAGGTAACCATCTTAAGGGCGTCCGTGTAGAGGACGGCGAGCTCCTTTACACCGAAGCCGAGTACAACGGGATCCAGAAGAAGCTCGACCAGGCGATAGAACATAAGCGTTTTGCCGAGTCCGTGGCCAATCAAAAAATAAATGAATGCAATAAGCTGCGCCGGCAGCACGACAAAGCAATCGACGATCTGGCCAAGCATGCGAAGGAGTTGGCCGGACTCAAGGAAGAGAAACGAATATTGCTTGAAACGATTGAAAAGGCAGCCGGGGAGCAACCGTTGATGGAGCTGCCGCGGGAAGTGGTTGATGCACTCCAGAGTTTTTTCGATGACGGTTATGATATTGACCATATTGTTAAGTGCTTGCTGCGAATATCACCTGGGGACGGTTTTCCTCGGCTTGAGTCAATAAGAGAGTATGCCGTTGCACACGGGTATGAATTCATCTGCGCTCTCGCCTACGGCTACACCGCCGAGAAAACGCCGGAGGAGCGGCTGAGCAACGAGATCGAAGAAATCATTCTCGATTGGCATGAGGCTCCGCGTGGGGAAGTATCTGTACTTACTCAGAGAATCGTGGATCATCTGAAATCAATACAAACCTGAACGTTGGTGAGGAGGCATGGCGGACGTCCAGAAGGAAAACGGGTTTACCCCGGTGGCTCATGAACTGATTGAAGCAGCGGCTAAGTTCAAATTCAACGCCACTCAGTTCAGGATCATATTGATTGTATGGCGTTACACATACGGTTTCCACCGGAAAGACCATGATTTCTCACTCTCCTTTTTGCAGGAGAACACAGGCCTCCCGGAGAGCTCGATCAAAAGAGAGACTTCAAACCTTATACGCTATAACGTCTTGGTCGTCACTCAAAAAGAAACGAGTGTTAAACCGCGGAGGCTGTCCTTTAACAAAAATTATGATGAATGGGAAATTCAAAAAAGCGGTGATTCGATGGATGAACAACTTGATCTGTTCTCGATTCCCGGGGTATCAGATTTGAACCCCCCTAATGATGGGGATAGGGGTATCAGATTTGAACCCCCTGGGGTATCAGATTTGAACCCTCAAGAGCCGGTTTTGGGGTATCAAAAGAGACCCCCAGATAAAGATATAAGTTCTTTAAATATAAGTTTTAAAGATAAAGAAGCTCTCTTCGATGAGTTTTACAAAATCTATCCAAGAAAGGTGAGTAGAAAAAAGGCCCGAGAGTCTTGGAAGAGATTATGTAAGCACAACTCATTTAATCCGGACGAAGCGATCGCCTTTACAAATAACTTCGTAGAAACCTGCAAGCTGCTCGAGACCGAAACCAAGTTCATTCCATACCCAGCCACCTATTTAAACCAAGAGAGATGGAAGGACTATCCTACCGTTGATCCTGAAGGATTGGCTTCGAGCAATAACGATACGCTATCCGAAAATCTGGACTTCTTAAAAAAACAGATGGGGGGTGCCGGCGTTGACGGAGAACGAGGTCAGCTTAATTCTGGCGAAGGCTACTGCGGCCTTCCCGAACAGCGCCCCGAATCTTAGCAAGAACCCTGGCATATTCCGCCTGTGGTGCGAAATGCTTGCCGATATCGACGGGGAAAGGGCGCTTCGGAACCTGAATCATTACATCCAAACGAAGCACTTTTTCCCGGAAATCTCTGATATCGTACGGGCCGATCTGGAGGAGCAAACCGACTATGAGCAACAGAAGCTCGAAACCACTCTGCTCCTTGAACAAAAGGAGAATTGGTGGGAAAATGCCACTCCACCACCTGAGAACATCTTAAAGAAATGGGGTGCGCGGCGATGAACGGACTTTACGAAGCGGAAACGGCAGTCCTGGGGAGTTTCCTTCTCCAGCCGGATTTGATAGATGATTGCTACCTGACGGCCGACGATTTCGGTGCAGATGAACGGCATTCCCTGATTTTCCGGTACATGAAATTTGTCTACGAGCAGGATGGGACGATCGACCTTACACTCATGGCCGCGCGCTCCGGGTCCAAAATGATGCGCATGGGCGGCATTTCATACCTTAGTCAATTGTCTTCCTCCGTTCCGACGGCGGCGCGATTCGAGCAATACCAAGCAATCATTCGAAATGCATACATTCAGCGCGAATCCGCCGCGGTAATGGAGGCCATGGCCGTAAAAGGGCAGCAGGACGGAATAGACGTTCAAAAGCATCTTGCCGATGCCCGGGCGAAGTTGGAAGAACTGGCCGAGCTCGCCCCCAAGCAGAAAGGTGCCGGGTTGATCAAAATGGCGGACGTGCTGGATGGACACATCGAGGATATCCAGGAGCGGGCTAAAAAGAAGGGTATGACCGGGCCATCTACGCTGTCCAAGAAGCTCGACAAAATGACAGGTGGCCACCAGAAAGGTGATTTCGTGATCGTCGCAGCGCGGCCGAGTATGGGGAAAACGGCTTACATGGGGAATGATGCCATATCCGTTGCTCGCTCGGGAGCAATCGCCGGGATATTCTCGGCGGAGATGAAGGCGATCACCGTTACGGAACGATTCATCTGCTCGCTGGGCAATCTCGACAGCCATAAAATGCGGTCCGGTGGCTTCTCGGATACCGATTGGGAGAAATACAGCTACGCGAGGGATGAACTCGACCGGCTCCCGATCTATATTGACGAAACGCCTGGAATGACGCTGCAGCATATTCGCAGCGAGGTCAAACGCCTGGTTAAAGAGAATCCGGGAAAACGGATCGTGATCTACATCGATTACCTTCAGCTGATTCCGTCCGGGATGAAGTTCCCGAACCGAAGCGAGGAGGTTTCTTATGTCAGCCGCAGCCTAAAACTAATGGCCCGGCAATACGGCATAACGGTCGTTGCATTAGCCCAGCTTAGCCGGAACGTCGAGCAACGCCCCGATAAACGGCCAATGCTTTCGGACCTGCGCGAATCCGGTTCGCTGGAACAAGATGGCGATATTATCATCTTCCTTTACCGGGACGACTACTACAACAAGGATTCTGAGAAAAAGGGCATAGCCGAGGTGATTATCGCCAAAGGGCGGAATATCGGCACCGGAACCGTTGAAATGTGGTTCCTTCGCCAGTTCTCGAAGTTTTCTGATGAAGAGCCTGTTAAGAAGGCTGGGTGACCGAAATGGCAAAAATTCCTGAACGAATTGATAGCGACGAGGAGTTTAACGAGCTATGCGGCCGGATGGTTAAGTGCGCAGAATTGATCGAGGACCCACTGAGCACTCCGAGGGAAGTGGCCGCATATAAAGCCGCCTACGATCGGATGTGGAAAGTGGCCGAAGAATACCGGCTCCGGGATCGGGGAGTGAGTTTTTACCCGGGCGCCGTCACTCCGCCGCCTGAAACCGCACCCGCGGCCGCAAAGCCGCCGGCGAGCAAACCAGTAGCAGCTCCGCCGGACACGGGCAAAAAAATCGATATTGGGGCCTGGCTGGATGATGACTGAAAGGAAGGTGAACGGAATGAGAGACGTATCTATCCGCAAGCTTTTGAAACTGCCAGTTCTCTTTGAATATGACAGGTATGAGCTGGAAGAAGAGCTGATCTCTATGAAATGCGAGCGCAAATATGGATTCAACAAATGCCCAATCTGTGGAGAGGAGCTTTACAACAGATCATGGAGTGAAGAACACTGGGGCGTGGTCGAAACGATAACACTATGCGGCCGTAGCTCTGAGGACACACACTTTAAAGACCATTTTTCCTATGGATATACCGACTTGATCGCCGGGAATTTTGAGGCGAGTTATAACCACAAGACGCCTAACGATGAAGTTGAAAGACTTAGAGCGGAATGGTTGTTGGCAGCTACAGCCTACAAGAAGCGTTGTAAGAAAAATAGAAAATTGTCCTATCGCAAGGCAAAAAGCCAACAAAGGAGGATGAAACGGGCATGAAAATCCGTATTTCAAAGCAAGAACTGAACGAGGCCGTCCAGCATGTCTCCAAAGCAATCAGCAACAAGACGACGATCCAGATCCTGACTGGCATCAAGTTGGAAGTTGAATCAGATCAGGTTACGCTCACGGCGAGCGACATCGATACGACGATTCAGGCATTCATTCCGATAGAGGCGGCCAGCGGTTCGGAGATCGTCACAGTGGAGCAAACAGGCAGTGTGGTGCTCCCGGCCAAGTTCTTCATCGATATCATAAAGAAGCTGCCGAAAGACTCCGTCGAGATCGAGGTGGGGGACGGATTTAGCACCAGGATTAAGTCGGGCCGGACAGATATCGAGCTGGTTGGAATGGAACCGGAGGAGTTCCCGAAGGCGCCGGCGGTAGACGATGATCTGACCTTTGCGATAGCGGGGAGTAAGCTCAAGGAGCTGATTCGGTCTACGGTGTTCGCGGTTTCTACCAACGAAGCTTCCCCGATTCTTACCGGGGTGCTATGGAACCTCGACGGCGGGCGGCTAAAGCTCTTAGCAACCGATCGGCATCGTCTGGCCAGCGTAATTGCCGCTATTGATGCACCAGAGGACATGAGCTTTCATAACACCGTCATTGCCGCAAAGACGCTTAATGAACTGGTCAAGATCATTCCGGATCAGGGCGATGTCGAAATCTCGGTAGGCAATAGCCAAGTGCTATTCAATGTCGGAGCAGCTCACTTTTACACCCGCCTGCTGGACGGCACTTTCCCGGACACATCGAAGATCATCCCGACCGCGTTTAAATCGGAGCTGGATGTGAGCTCCAAAGCGTTCGAGTCGGCTCTTGACCGGGCGTACCTGTTGGCCCGAGAGGAGAAAACGAACATCGTCCGAATGAACGCTGCGGATGACGGGGCGGTACGAATTGAATCTACATCCTCCGGGGTCGGCAAGGTACTTGAGGAATTGGAGGCCGACAAATTTACGGGCGAACCGCTGCGGATCGCGTTCAACTCCAAATACATGCTGGATGTGCTGAAGGTGGTTGAGAGCGAGCAAATACACATCGGATTCACAGGACCGATGAGCCCGATCATCATCCGGCCGGGAGGCGGCAGCGATAGCCTATATCTGATCCTGCCGTATCGTGTTCCGGTATGAGGCACGTCGGAATCGACCCGGCCACCCATACGGGATTCGTTGCCATCGGGCCTGACGGCAGACTGATCGGTTGGACTGAGTTTGTCGCAAAAGGAGCTTCGCCGCCGGCCCGCATAAATATGATCCTCAATGAGGTCTATCGACACCTGAAGCCAGACGATGACGTCTGCATAGAGGGTTTCGCGATGGAGGCCCAATACGATACGAATAAGGTTTCGAGCGGATTCAATTGGGGGGCCAGGTTGGCAACAGATCGTAAAGTCGGCGGTTTTATCTCGGCAACTCCTAATCAATTGAAAAAATTCGTGAATGTTGCCGAGTGGGAAGGCGAGCCAGGAAGCAAGGTGAAGCTGGACGGCAAAGAAGTTAAACGCCGAGTAATGGCTGCAGTTGAATCCCACTGGGGCGATAAGCCACGAACAGACAACATCGCTGATGCCTATGTACTTGCCCGGATCGCCGAAGCTGTATACAACGTCAAGCGCGGCGAAGAATTGGATGCTTATCCGAAATACCAGCGAGAAGTCATTATGGCGATCATCGATCCAGGCTCGGTTAAGAAGCAAAAGCCAAAGCCAAAGCCAAAACCAAAAACGACCAAACGGCGCGGGAAGACTGCGGCGGCGGACGGTCACACCCATGTGACGGAACAAACGTTCTTATTTTAGACGAAAGGAGGGCCTGATCTTTGAATTACATTGATTTCTTAAAAACCAAAATCGAGATAGCCAGGGAGACGGGGTTCATGGTCTCCCCGGATGAAATACATCCCGTACTCAAGCCACATCAGCGGGGCGGGGTCGCTTGGGCACTCCGCGGCGGCTGCCGGGCGTTGTTCGAAGCCTTCGGGCTAGGAAAGACAGTTCAGGAGCTGGAGTTCTGCCGGCTGGTTATGAAGCACAAAGGCGGCAAGGCGCTGATCATCCTCCCGCTCGGGGTGAAGCTGGAGTTTGAGAATGACGCCGTGAACCTGCTGGGGATGGAGAAACCGGAATACGTCCGGACCATGGCGGAGGTAGAGGGCGCCGTCGGCTCCATCCTTCTCACGAATTACGAGCGGGTTCGGGACGGGGACATCGATCCGACTTACTTCACGGCCTGTGTATTGGACGAGGCGAGCGTGCTGCGTGGATACGGCACCAAGACCTATCAAACGTTCCTCGACAAGTTCAAAGGCGTCCCCTTCAAACTGGTCTGCACGGCCACGCCGAGCCCGAACAAATACAAGGAGCTGATCCATTACGCCGGCTTTTTAGAAGTCATGGACACTGGCCAGGCGCTGACGCGGTTCTTTCAGCGGGACTCGACCAAGGCCAACAACCTGACGCTGTACCCGCATAAGGAAACGGAATTTTGGCTTTGGGTATCAACCTGGGCGCTGTTCATCACCAAGCCGAGCGATTTGGGGTATTCCGACGAGGGGTATGACCTGCCGCCGCTCGATATCCAGTACCATGAGCTGCCAGTGGACCACAGCGAGGCCGGAGCAGAGCGGGACGGACAACTGCTTTTACTACGGGATGCGGCCATGGGACTTAAGGATGCGGCTCGGGAGAAGCGGGAAAGCATCTGTCAGCGGGTCGCCCGGGTGGTGGAGATCGTCAAATCCAACCTGCCGGAGCAGATCGTTGTATGGTGCCATCTCAACGACGAGCAGGACGCCATTGAGCGGGCGCTGGCCGCCGAGGGGATCAGCGTTGCCTCCGTTTACGGAAGCCTGCCCCATGACGAGAAAGAGCAGCGAATTCTGGATTGGAAGGCCCGGAAATACATCGTGCTCCTGTCTAAAGCGGAGATATTAGGATCCGGGGCCAACCTGCAGCAAAGCCATATCGAAGTCTTTGCCGGCATCGATTATTCATTCAATGACACAATTCAAGCCGTCCACCGGATTTATAGATTTGGCCAAAAGCACCCATGTGAGGTCCATTTCATCCACATGGATAGCGAATCGGAGATCATGAAGACTCTCCTGGAGAAATGGCGGCAGCATGATTATCTGGTCGGTAAGATGGTGGAAATCATCAAGAAATACGGGCTATCGGGAACATCAGTCCTCGACAAGCTGGCCCGCACGATTGGAGTTGAGAGAGTGAAATTACAAGGCGAACGCTGGACGGCCGTGAATAACGATTGCGTACTGGAGGCGGAGAGCATGCCAGCCTGCAGCGTCGATCTGATTCATACGTCCATCCCATTCAGCAATCATTACGAATATACGCCGTCATACAACGATTTCGGCCACAACGAGGACACAGAGCGGTTTTTTGAGCAGATGGACCACCTGACGCCGCAGCTGCTCCGGATCTTGAAGCCTGGCCGGGTAGCGGCAATCCACGTCAAAGACCGGGTCCTATTTGGAAATGCAACCGGCGACGGCATGCCGACCATGGAGGACTTCCACGCGGACTGCATCAAGCATTACAAAAAGCACGGTTTCCGCTATTTTGGGATGATCACGGTTGTAACGGATGTGGTCCGGGAAAACAACCAGACTTACCGCCTCGGGTGGTCGGAGCAATGCAAAGACGGTAGCAAAATGGGCGTCGGCTGCCCGGAATACATTCTGTTATTCCGCCGGCTGCCAAGCGACACCAGCCGAGCATATGCCGACGAACCGGTCACCAAAACCAAAGAGGAGTACACCCGGGCGCAATGGCAGATCGACGCGCATGGGTATTGGCGATCCAGCGGGGACCGGCTGCTGACCAAAGATGAGCTCGCCGCGGTTCCGGTGGATAAGCTGCAGGATGCATACCGCAAATACTCGAGGGGCAACGTCTATAGCTATGCCGAACACGTGGAGTTTGCGAAGAAGCTGGACCGGGACGGAAAACTGCCGGCTACCTTTATGGTAGTTGCTCCCGGATCCTGGACGGATGAGGTGTGGGACGACATCAACCGCATGCGGACGCTCAACACCACGAAAAGCCAGCGGCGCCAGCAAATGCACGTTTGCCCGCTCCAACTCGACATCGTGGAGCGGATCATCAACCGCTACAGCAACCCCGGTGACCTGGTATTTGACCCGTTTGGCGGCCTGATGACGGTTCCCTACATGGCGGTCAAAATGGGGCGCCGCGGCTACGGGGTAGAACTCAACACCGACTATTACCGAGACGGGATTGGCTACCTGCAGGCTGCGGAAGCCGAGGTTGAAATGCCTACGCTATTCGACATCGAGGGATTGGCATGATACGGCAGCTGACCCACGAAGAATGCATGTCGCTTCTGGCCGGCATAAGACAATCACAGCCCGGCGATTGGACGCATGACTTGTACATCATCCACGTCGGCCCGGCCAGGTTTGTGGAGCGACTGCTGTTACCAGACGGTCAAGAGTTTGTTTACTTCCGCACAGAGGACGGCGCAGGGGCCTGGCCGGGGCCGAACTGGGACAGGTTTGCGGTGCCGAGAGTGATAAAACCGACTGTAGTTGAACAATTAACTCTATTTTGAGGGGAGCTAATCAATATGAAGAAACCAAAATATAAAAAGTCTGGATTAAAAGAGGGCGACCAGGTAGTAATGCACTCTTGCTACGAAGCGAGGAAGGAAAAATACGCCGGGACGGTGTGGACAGTAGATTCAGAACCTTGGGATTTATGTGGGTCGGAAGTGGTGAGGCTTAAGGGTTACAGCGGCGGTTTTGCCACGGAATTCCTCAGAAAAGTGGAGGGCTGAGCATGGACTGGAACAAGCTCGTAACCGATTTACGAGAGGCTAACGCCGCGGCAAAAGCTGCGGCTGACGCGGTAGACGATGGCGGCACGGCGAACCTGGATTCGGTTTTCCTACGGCTCCCCCGGCAGCGTGAGGCAAAGGTACTACTAGCCATCATTGATGCCGGATTATATTGCCGAGCCAAGCGCGAATGGATTGGCCCCGGATACATGATTCCCCCGACAAGCGGGGGCCAGGGAAACAAGCGGGCAATGGCTGTAACTGTTATGTGTGATGAGCTGAGAAATAGAGGCTGGGAAGTATTTCCCTTTCGTAAGGCGGACTGATGGCCAGCGGCTGCATCCTTGGCGATTGCTATATTTGCGGCTATGGGGTTTATGAGGACGAGATAGCTCGGACTGGCGACCATATGCGGCATTCCACTTGTAAGGGGAGCCGCACCTTGCGCCAGGAAAACGAGGCGCTACGGCGAGAGTTGGAAGAGTATCTCCGCTGGAAGAACAACGAAATTAGTTTAGGGGAGGATGTGCCTAAATGAAAGCCATAACGATACTCCAGCCCTGGGCGACGCTGATCGCCCTCGGCGAGAAACGATTTGAAACCAGAGGATGGGCCACGAAGCACCGGGGCCCGCTCGGGATTCACGCCGGCAAGAAGGTGGACCGCTCTGCCTGCGAGCAACCGGAAATCAAGGCGGTACTCGCTCGGCATGGGTACACGGCGGATAATTTGCCAACCGGGGCGGTGGTGGCCGTAGCAAAATTGAATGAATGCTTTCAGGTATATCGGGATGTATTGGGCGGCGTGGTTGTGTTGGAATCCGAGAATCGGAAGACTCATTTCAGCACTTTGGATAATGAATATCATTTTGGGTGGTATGAAAAGGGGCGCTATGCCTGGGAGATTACTGACGTTCGCCGACTGCCCGAGCCGATCCCGGCCAAGGGCATGCAGCGGCTTTGGAATTGGGAGGGCCGGCCATGAGCGACAAAACAGGAATTGAATGGGCTGATGCTACTTGGAACCCGGTCACCGGCTGCACGAAGGTATCGGAGGGCTGCCGCAACTGCTACGCTAAAATGTTCACGGAAAGGTTTCAGGGCACGCCGGGGCATTACTTCGAAACAGGATTTAAGGTTACTCTTCGGCCGGAGAAGCTGGACCAGCCGCTGCGGTGGCGGCGCCCGCGGCGAATATTCGTCAACAGCATGAGCGATTTGTTTCACCCGGACGTTCCGGACGACTACATCGATCAGGTTTTTGCGGTTATGGCGTCGTGCCCGGAGCATACTTTCCAAGTCCTGACGAAACGGCCGGAGCGGATGGCTGAATATTTCAGGCTCTCAAACCGGAAAGAAAAGATTGCAGCATGGACCGGAACGGGTGGAGTATACCAGGCACAAGTGGGAAATGAACGACGTGCTGAAGGAATGGCTTGGCCCCTCCCCAACGTCTGGCTCGGCGTCAGCGTGGAGAACCAGAAGGCGGCAGGCGAGCGTATTCCGCTGCTGCTCCAAACGCCGGCGGCGGTACGGTTCCTCTCCTGTGAGCCGTTGTTGGGACCGGTTGACATGTCGAAATGGCTGCTCACTCCTGGGTGGAAGCCGTCATATTACGACCCCGACAACATTCACGGATACCCGAATGCGGAACCGACAAACGAGTTTATTAATTGGGTCATCGTCGGCGGAGAGAGCGGCCATGCCGCCCGCCCGATGAATCCGGATTGGGCGAGAAGCCTGCGGGACCAATGCCAGACGGCAGAAGTCTCATTCTTCTTCAAGCAGTGGGGAGAGTGGGCGCCGGGAGGTAACTTCGACGAACATATACCCGCGAGTGTTGCTTATGATTTTGGGACTCGTTCGCCTGACGATGAGATGGTTTGGAAAGTCGGGAAGAAAGCCGCCGGCCGTATTCTGGACGGTAGAACGTGGGATGAGTTCCCGAGGGAAGGTGATAAGGATGGCGTGTAAGGCTGCTGGAAAGTACGATCCTGATACAAATAGATATCGTTGCTGGCCTATCATTCGCAGGCACCATCGCGGAGAGTGGGGATGACAAAAAGCTTTCGCAGCTTCTGGCATACATCTGCTGCGCGGCTATCGTAGCAATCGCAATTATTACGATTAATTCATAGAGAGGGGAAATTATACATGACTACTACAATCAAAGCCTTATTTAACAAGCAAACTCGCGACAGCAAAAAGGAATCTATGACCTTCTGGGTCAAGGGTGAGGACGAGGAAAAAGAGGAGCTTCGGGCACTTTCACGCAGCGTGGTTACGCTGGAAATTGAGGGCTTGGGAGATGTTAAAGTCGAGGCGGAATTCAAGAAGCTAAACCGTGATGACAAGAAAACTGTGCTGGAATTTGAGGTCAAGGGCGGCACATCCGAAGAGAGCAGCAGCGCCTTTTACAGCCGATCCGGCACGGACGTTGCCCTCACCATATCTAAGACCAACCAATCGGTTGAGGAGTTCCGGGAGCATCAGAAAAAATACCGCGAAGGGCTGAAAGGGAAAATCAACCAAGACGGAACGGTTGAGGCGGACGATCCAAACCAAGGAAAGCTTAATTTCGACGAAGAAGATGATCCGATGGCCGGCGTAGGCTCCAAAAGCGACGATGACCTGCCGTTTTGATGCCGGCCCCGGCTTCGGCCGGGGAATTCGTTACCTTGGAGGCGAGGTGATTACGGATGCAGGAAGAATTTGATTTTAAAATTCCTAGATTAGATGATTTGGACGGGTCCAAAACTCAGAAGGCGATTGAGGCAGTATTTGAAAAATACCGTTTTTATAAATCGATCACTTTTGATGAGCGGGAGCCAACCATGACAGCGAGTTATGAGGATCGGCCAAGTGGACCAACTAATGTTACCAGCGACCAAACGGCCAATGTAGCGGTCTTTAATGTGGATGAGCCAGCGAGACGGAGAATTTTCATACAAAAGATCGAGCGAGCTGTGTCCAAACTTCCTGTCCAAGAAAGGTTACTCATCTCAAAAAGGTATATGGAGGACGACTATAAGCGGGATTACCAAATTTATGACACGGAAATGCCCATGTCTAAAACAAAATATACAAACTTGAGGTTAAGGGCATTTTATCGGCTCGCTTTTACGCTTTCGGATTTCCGTATCCTCAATATTCAAACCTTGGTAAAGCACATAGAGGACGAGCAACAGTGAATAAAATGTTTCAAGGGAGGGAGGTCGAATGAAATTTACTTATACCGAAAAAGACGGAGACCAACCTGCATATGAATGGTTAGCAGTAAAAGTTAAAGAATATGCAAAATCTAAGTATGGTATGGAATTAGACATAGTCGTATTGCCTGATAGAGAAGTAGAAAAATCAAATAACGATGAGGAGACCTCTGCATAAGAGGTCTCCTTTTTAGTTAATGATACATTGAAAAAATTAATGGGTGTTGTTAGAATTAACTAAAAAACCTTAGGGGTGAGAAGCGGATTGGAAACAACGAATAAGATCCCATGTGGAATCTATGCCCGGGTAAGTACGGACAAGCAAGGCGATTCGGTTGAAAATCAATTAAGCCAAGGTGAGGAGTTTATCAGCCGGCTCGGAGATACATATTACCTCGATGAAGAGTGCATTTTTGTAGATAATGCTGTTTCAGGATACTATACGAGCGTTTTTGATAGAGAGGCCATGAAAAACGCTATCGAAAAAGCAAAGAGTGGTCAGTGTAAAGTCTTAGTATTCAAAGAAGTGAGTCGTGTTGGCAGAGATAAGCAGGAAAATCCGGCGATCATCGGGATGTTTGAACAATATGGGGTACGGGTTATAGCGATTAACGATAATTATGACAGTAATAACAAAGACAATATTACCTTTGATATTCTGTCTGTCCTTTCCGAGCAAGAAAGCAAAAAAATATCGGTTCGGGTTAGTAGCGCTAAAAAACAAAAAGCACGTCGTGGACAATGGAATACGGATGCCCCCATAGGTTATAAGCTGAATAGCGAAACAAAAAAACTGGAAGTTGATCCTGATTCGAGTCATGTAGTGCGAACGATTTTTAATTTGTACACGGAGCAAGGCATGGGGACTTTTTCAATAGCAAAAACTTTGAATGACAAGGGGGAACGTACGCGTGACGGAAACTTATTCAGCAGGACTTCAATTAATCGAATTCTGAAGAACCAAGCTTATATTGGCCATACTGTTTACGGAAAAAGGAGAAACGTTCTTCAAAGAAATTATGATGATACCGGCAGGATGACAAAAAAGAAAGTTGTACAAAAAATAAAACCTTCTGATTGGACGATAGTAAAAAACACGCATGAGCCTTTGATAAGCGAAGAAGTATTTTATAGAGCACAAGCCATTCTAAACGAACGCACACATCACAGAGAGCCACGGCGAGCGTATCACCCATTAACTGGGATCCTGTTTTGTAAAAAGTGCGGCCAAGGCATGGTATGTCAAAAACGTTCTTTCAAAGATAAAGAATATCGGTACTATATTTGCAAAACTTACCACAAATACGGTAGAGATGCATGCCCTCAAGCAAATGTTAACGCTGATGAGTTGGAGTCGGATGTAATTGAAATTGTTCGAAATCGGGTAAGAACGTTAGATAAAAACAAACTAGCTGCATTCAATAATAGGAATAGCGATATCGCTCGTCTTGAGGAAGATAAGAAATCCAGAATGAAACTTCTCGACAGGCTGTACAGAGACCAACGGGATCTTTTTGATCAAAGGGATTTGTTCCCAGAGGCTATGTATAAGGAGCAGATGATTGAAATAAAGACGAAAGCTGAGGGTATCGAGGAAGAGGTAAATATAATTAATAATCAAATTTCAGCTATACAGGCTGTGGCGAATGAAACGGCCAACATTTACAAAATAATTACGGAATTCTTGGAACTCGACACATCCGATATAGGGAGATTAAGAACCCTCCTTCATGAATTAATTAAAAAAATCGATCTTGAGAACAATCATATCGATATTGAGTACAGGATTAAACTATTTAGTTAATTGTGAATCAAA
>NZ_JBBOWY010000005.1:0-1122 GCF_038007325.1 Paenibacillus sp. FSL P4-0127
CTATACATTGCCAACAGGAGGTACACAAGATAATGCAACAGAATTTTTTGACGGCAGTTACTGAACAATATCCGTTCCATTTTTCAAATCAAGACTATCACGACGAGCAGATCATCCAAATGTTTTTGACCGCTTGCTCAAACGCCCCGAATACACGTAGGAATTACTATCGTGCGTTGGAACAATTCAGGCGTTTTTTATCGGGCATGCCGTTTAAGGATGTGACCTGGAGGGAAATCGAAGCTTACAAAATTTATTTGACGCACGGCATTTACCGCGAGTCCGGAAAACCGTTGGCCCCCGCAAGCGTCGCCGCATTCATAGCGCCTTTGAAGTCTTTTTATAAATGGGGAAGCGACCGGGGCATAGGAATTTTTGATCATAATCCGACTCTAAACATCCGCATCCCGACGACGGTGGTAACGAGCCGGAAGCATTATTTGACGCGGAACGAAGTAGGCAGGCTGCTGAACAGTTTGCGAAAAGAGAGCCTACGGAATTACCTCATCGGCCTGTCCCTTGTGCTGCTTGGCCTGCGCGTTTCGGAACTCACCGGGATCAAGTGGGGAGACTTTCATACCGATCCGATGGAGACCTCGATCTGGTTAACGATTTCCCACGCCAAAAGGGGAAAAAGCAGAGAGGTCAAAATTCCCCCGCAGTTATGGAGATTGTATCAGCAACACGCTCAAAATTTGTCGAATTGTGACGAACCAGAAGCGGAGTTGCGGCTTTTTCCGATTACGCCAAGGCAAATCGAACGCATCATTAAACGGGCAGCTCAGCGGAGCAACATCAGTAAAGAACCGACACCGCACTGGCTGCGTCATACGAATGCAACGCTGGCGCTGCTTCAGGGCGCGTCGCTGCAGCAAGTGCAAGAAACGCTCGGACATGCGCATATAAACACGACACAGCGCTATCTTCACACCGTGGAGCAGATGAAAAAAGCGGCGCCTGACTTCGTTCAGGACTGCCTGATGGAGTTTATAGAACAAAAACAATAGTTCTTTTTCTCTATTTTCGGACTAATTTTAATGCAAATTTCGCTCTTTTGTCCTATAATGTAACATAAATGAATTACAATCCTTGCCACATTTCGACCAGTTTCTTCCTGATTGA